>NZ_PUIV01000024.1 GCF_003113265.1 Methylosinus sporium | reverse complement strand
CGCCGCCTGTCCATGGACGGGGGTCGCCGTCCCGGATGGAGCCGGCCCCCGCCCGCGTTCCCTGACCCGAGAAACGCGCCCTTGCGTCAGCGGGAGCGAGGGAGAGATAGGAATATTTTCAGGATATGTCAAGGGCCGAGAATGGAAGACCCGTGGTGGCCGGACGCCAACGCCTCTCCTTATCCGGCTCGAGGGCGATCGAATGCGCATATTCTCCTCGCCCCACGGCGTCCTGGCCGGGCTTGTCCCGGCCATCCACGCCAACACGCGCGAGGCATGGTGGAAGTTTGGCGCAGCGCCGAAGCTCCGGCGGCCTCCGACAGCGGGTCGAATCCATCGATAGCGGGTACACTTTCCTAAGGTTTCTCAGCCGCTCGGCGTGGATGGCCGGGACAAGCCCGGCCAGGACGGCGGCAGAGTTTTGCAGTAGATCGTCGCCCCCGCGCGCCGACAGCGCCGTTTCGGGACGACCTAACGGAGCATCAGCCTGAGGATATTGTCGGCGATTCGTCCGAAGGGCGCGCGGAGAAGCGTGCTCGCGTTCCATCGACCCTGGTCGAAAACGCCTTTGGCATGGCTGAGGGAACGGAAGCCCTCTATGCCATGATAAGCGCCCATGCCGCTGGGCCCGACGCCGCCGAAGGGCAGATCGTCCTGCGCGTAGTGCATCAGAGCGCCGTTGATCGTGACGTTGCCGGAGGTGGTGCGCGTCAACGCCTTACGGCGGTCCTCGCCGTCGCCGCCAAAATAGTAGAGCGCCAGCGGTCGCGGCCGAGCATTGACGTATGCGACGGCCTCGTCGATGTCGCGATAGGGCAGCACCGGCAGGATGGGGCCGAATATCTCCTCCTGCATGATCGCCATGTCGTCCGTCGCGCCGACGACAACCGTCGGCGGCATAGTGTGCGGACGGCTACGCGCCTCGTTCGGCCTCGGTCCGACCTCCATGATGCGCGCGCCTTTGGCGCGGGCGTCATCGATCAAGCCGGTCAAACGCGCATAGTGTCGGTCGTTGACGATGGAGGTGTAATCATCGCTCGAAGGGCCATCCGGATACTGCGCGGCTACCGCCGCGCCATAGGCGGCGACGAAGGCGTCGATGTCGGCTTCGCTCACGAGCGCGTAATCCGGGGCGACGCAGGTTTGGCCCGCATTGGCGAGTTTGCCATAGGCGACGCCCGCCGCCGCGTGATCGAGCGCAGCTCCCTTGCCGATGATGACCGGAGACTTGCCGCCGAGCTCCAACGTCACGGGAACGAGATTCTGGCTGGCGGTCTTCATTACCGCGCGCCCGACGGCGGTGCTGCCGGTAAACACCAAATGGTCGAACGGCAGGGCGGAGAAGGCGGCGCCCACCGCCGCGTCGCCGGTCACCACCGCCACCTGCTCCTCGGGGAAGATATCCGCGAGCAGCGTCTCGAGCAGATCGCTTGTCGTAGGCGTGAGCTCCGACGGCTTGATCATCGCCCGATTGCCGGCCGCAATCGCCGTGGCCAGCGGCATCAGCGCCAGCGAGAAGGGATAGTTCCATGGCGACACGACGCCGATGACGCCGAGCGGCTGATACTCGATGCGCGCGCTGCCGAGCTGGAAAGACAGCGCGACATGCCGACGCGTCGGCCGCATGAAGCGGCGCAGATTGCGGTGAAGATAGTCGATGCCCATGACCAGCGTCATTATCTCCATCATCGCCGTTTCATGCCGCGAGCGATGGCCGAAATCGGCGTTCAGCGCCGTTTCGATGGCGAGTCGCCGGGCTATAACGGCGGCTCTGAGCTTCTTCAGATCAGCCCGGCGTCGGCCGAGCGGAGGCGGGCCATCGTTCAGGAAGGCGGCGCGCTGACGGGCGAAGATGTCGCGGAACCGGGCGTCGGTCCGGATTTCGGAAGAAGAGTTCATGGCGCCTCCGTCAATGTTGACAGCGAAAACATCCCGCCATTGACATAGGCCCAAAAGTAGGCAGTGTCTACATATGTTTTCACTGGCAACTTCGAGGAGCCATGCAAGAGACATCCGAGCGCCCGTATCACCACGGCGATCTGAGACGGACGATTATCGAGACGGCGATGGACATGCTGGACGAGGAGCAGGGGTGGCAATTCACGCTGCGAGAGGTCGCGCGTCGAGCTGGCGTAAGCCATGCCGCTCCCTATAAGCACTTTGCCGACAAGGGCGCCCTGCTCGCTGAAATGGCCATGCTCGGCTTCGACCGCCTCCGCGAACAACTGACGGCGGCCAGACGCGGCGCTTTCGCCTCGCACCGCGAGGAGTTCTTAACTTTGGCGCACGCTTATGTCGGGTTCGGAACTTCCAGTCCGGCGCTCTACCGGCTGATGTTCGGCGCGGATGCGGGCAAGGCGCCGGACATCCACTCGGGCGAACGCGCGCTCGCCGCGTTCGGCGTCATGCTCGAAACGCTGGAGCGCAGCCAGAGGGAAGGCGTCTTGCGAAAACGGGCTATTCAAGGCCAAGCGACGACATGCTGGGCGCTGGTGCACGGGCTTACTATGCTTTCCATCGGCGGATTGCTCCGGCCGGAGAAAGTCGGACCGGACGCCATCGAGGCGGCGCTCGTTACCTTGCTCGAAGGTCTGGAGGAGTAACGGCCGCGCCACCTTTCTCGCTCACGGGAACAACCCAGTCGCCACGCATGAATACCTCGATGTGCGATACGGAATTCACTCGAATGACGGCTCATAGCGCATCATGGAAATTCAAACCGCGACCCCGCCGGCGCTCGGGCGCCGGTCATCCCTTATAACGCGCCCTCATGCGGATCATCCCCGTCATCGACCTGAAAGCCGGCCATGTCGTGCGCGCCTTTCGCGGCGAGCGCGCCGCCTATGCGCCGATCGTCACGCCGCTCGCCGCCGGCAGCGCGCCGGAGGCGATCGTCGCGGGATTTCTGCGGCTCTTTGCTTTCGATACGATCTATATCGCCGATCTCGACGCCATAGAGCGATGCGGCGATCATGGCGCGGCGATCGAGGCGCTGGCGCGGCGCTTTCCGCAAATCCGTTTCTGGGTCGATAGTGGCGCCGAAAGCGCGCCCGGAGGCGCGCGGTCCGATGCGGCGCCTAAACCGCGAGCCTTCGAGCTCGCCAATCTCGCGCCCGTCATCGGCAGCGAAAGTCTCGCGCGGACTGTCGCGCCCGATCTCTCGCGGGAGACGGGGGCGATTCTCTCGCTCGATTTTCGCGGCGATGAATTTCTCGGCCCGCGCGCGCTTCTGGACGATCCGCAACTCTGGCCGCCGCGACTCATCGCCATGACTCTGGCGCGCGTCGGCGCCTTCGCCGGGCCGGATCTCGCGCTTTTGTCGTCGCTGGAGCGGCGCGCGCAGGGCAGGGAAATCTACGCCGCCGGCGGGCTGCGCGACACGCGCGATCTCGAGGCGCTGGCGCGCATCGGCGTCGCCGGCGTTCTCGTCGCCTCGGCGCTGCACGACGGGCGGCTGTCGGCGCAGGAGCTGCGTCGCGCCATGTGATGCGTTTTCATCTGATCGCTCGGCGCGGAATCGCCGCTTCCTTCTCCCCGCTCGCGCCTATCGAATGCACACGCTCCTCGCCCCACGGCGTCCTGGCCGGGCGCGTCCCGGTCAAGACGGCTGCAGAGTTTCGCGATATTCGAATCCGACGGAACCGTATGAATGCGCCGTGCGGAAATGAGCGCCGCCAAAACAGAAAGAGGAGCCGCGGGCGGCGGCTCCTCTTTGATCGGTCGAAATATGTCCGCGCCTCACTCGGCGGCGGCGAAGGGGTGCTTGGCGGTCACGCGCTCGGAGAGGACGCGGGAGGCGCTCGGATCGCCCTTCATCGCGCGGGCGATGGCTTCCTTCGTGGCGCGATAGTTGAACTCCTGGATCTTCTGATCGTCATTGGCTTCCCAATGAATGAACACGCCGACCGAGATGAAGAGGTCCTCGGCCTGCTCGATCGGGATGATCCCCTCGGCGACGCTGTCGGCGACGGCCTTGGCGACGCCATATTGCGCCGGGCCGAACATCTGAACGGCCTGCTTGGCGTTCTTGATCGTCACCTTGTTGAAGAGAATGGTGTAGGGCTTGACCAGAAGGTTCGGCGCGACCACCGCGAGCAGGGTGGTGAAGCCGTCCTTGTTGTTGACCAGCGCATTGGCGAAGGCCGTCTCGGCGGAGCTGCCGCGCGGGCCCATCAGCAGGTCGATATGCGCGACCTCATTGCCCTCGCCGACGAGCGATTCGCCGACCAGCAGCTTCGGAGTCGAGGAGGAGGCGCCGGCCTTCGGAAAGAGAGCGCCGAGAATTTTGTCCAGTATCGAAGCCATATTCGATTTCCTTTCGGTCTGTTCGTCACGCCTTGGCGGCGTTGTTCTCGGCCTGCGCGAGGCCCCCCAATCTCGCTGCAACTTCCGTCAGGAAGCCGACTGGTGACGCGCCGACCGCGGATCGATTCGCTTCAATTCGAGTCGACGAAGAGGAGCCGCGAACGGCTCCTCGAAAATCCGGCGACGGAGCGCCGCATCGCAGCGAGACAGCGGCGCGCGGGATGCACGCCGTCGCTCGCCGGCCGACCGAGCAAAAGCTCAGTTGGCGCCGAAAGGATGCTTGACGTCGTTGCGCTTGGCGACGACTTCGGCGGCCTTCGGCTCGCCCTTGACGGCGCGCGCGATGGCTTCCTTGGTGGCCTGATAGTTGTACTCCTGGATCTTCTTGTCGTCGTTGGCTTCCCAATGGATGAACACGCCGACCGAGATGAACAGGTCATCGGCCTCGGCGAGCGGGATCACGCCTTCGGCGACGGAGTCGGCGACGGCCTTGGCGACGCCGGCCTGCGCCGGTCCGAACATCTGAACGGCCTGCTTGGCGTTCTTGATGGTGACCTTGTTGAAAAGGATCGTGTTCGGCTTGGCCAGCAGGTTCGGCGCGACGACGGCGAGCAGCGTGGTGAAGCCGTCCTTGTTGTTGACCAGCGCATTGGCGAAGGCGGTCTCGGCGGCGCTGCCGCGCGGTCCGATCAGCAGGTCGATGTGAGCGACTTCATTGCCTTCGCCGACGAGCGACTCGCCGACCAGGAGCTTGTTGATCACGGCCATGTTTCTTCCTTTCGATAAACTCGACTTGTCGCCCGCGCGGCTGCCGGCGCGGGCGCCTCCCCCATCTCTCCGGCGTCAGGCCGAAATGCGGCCGAGCCGGACGAGCCGGTCGCGAGACCATCTCGCGCGGCGCGAACTCAACCATTTTTGTGAACGTTCGGCAAGATGGCGAGCAGATAATCGACAAAAAGCGCGGCGACCGTCAGGTCCGCGCAGGCGCCCGGATTATAGCCGCTTTTTTTGAGAGAACGATCCAGTTCCAGCGCGATGCGGAACATGGAGTCTCTGTCGTCGACGGCGTCGATAAGAGAAGCCGCTTCTTGAAAGCGCGTCAAGGTCTCGCGCGCGACTTTTTCGCCGAATTTCCGCTGGATATGCGTATCGGGGAAATGTCGCGCGTAAGTCATGAAGAGAAGCAGGGTCGTGGTCTCTCTGTCATGGCCTCTCTCTCGCGCGCGCCGGATCGCCTCGCGGCCCATGCCGAAAATCTCGGAAAAGCCGTTGGCGTATTGCCTTGCGACGAGATCGCGATCGGCGGCGAGCGCCATGGCTTCGCGCAGGGAGACGCGCGCCGGGGCGGCGACATCGTGCTGCGGCGCGGCGCCGAGCCCGGCGGGGGAGGCGCGCACAATGGCGCGAAAGGCGAGATCGGCGTCGGAAAAATCGAGCGCTTCCAGCGTCCGCGCGAGTTTTTCGTCGAGAGAGCCTTCGCCCGCTCGTGAGGCGGCGTGAGCGAGCGGCGCGCATAAGAGTATAATGCCGAGATTGGTGTTGCAGCCGACGCGCGTCCAGGTCGCTTCCACCGCCTCCGATATGCGGGCGCCGACGCGCGCGCCCGGCGCGGAAATATGCGGCGCGGCGGCCTTCGCGCTGGCGATGAAATCCGCGGCCTCCATTCCATGGCCCGGCGCATAGATATGGACATTGCCGGGCTTGGGCGCGGCGAGTTCGTCCGCGCAGGCGGCGATGAAGGCGCTCGCGATTTGTTCCGCGTCAGCCATTGGCGCGGCGCGCGGCGGCGCCGATCGCCGCCATTATGTCGCCGGCGAGGCGTTCGGCGATCTGGAAAGGGGTCACGCTCTGCAACCCGCTCCAGCCCGGCATACTATTGACCTCCAGCACCATGGGCAGGCCGTCCGCGCCGGCGATGATGTCGACGCCGGCGAAATCCGCGCTGAGCGCGGCGGCGGCGCGCAGCGCCAATTCGCGCTCGCGCGCGCTCGGCTCGCAGGGCGTCGGCTTTGCGCCCTGCCGGATATTGGTGATCCAGCGTCGCGAGCGCCGCCGCATCGCGCCGATGATCTCGCCATGGGAGACGAGAATGCGCATATCTTCGTACCAGACGTCCCGCGGCGGGACGAAGCGCTGCAGATAGAAGACGCCGCGCGCTTCCTTCGTCGTCGGCAGATCCTCCTCGCGGCGGATGAGCTTGAGGCCCCAGCCTTGCGCGCCGAACAGCGGCTTCAGCACCAGCGGCGCGCGCCCGCATTCGCTGCGGATGATGCGCAGCGCCTCGGCGCGCGAGCCGGTCACGAAAGTCGCGGGCGTCGGAATGCGCGCGGCGGCGAGCAGAAAGCTCGCCGCGGATTTGTCGGTGCAGCGCTCGATCGCGCGCGCGCTATTGACCAGCGGAACGCCGAGCGCGCCGAGCGCGTGCAGCACGCCGAGCCGCAGCGTGACCGTCTCCAGCGAGCCGTCGCCGATCGCGCGCACGACGGCGGCGTCCGGCAGGCCGCCGTGAAAGCCAGGAATGGCGATGTGCTGCGGCCGCGTCGTGTCGATCTTGCAGGCGGAAAGCCGCACGGGAACGGCCCGCGCGCCATGGCGCGCGAAGCCCTTGATGAGGCGCTCGACATGCCAGTCGAGCTCGTCGGTGAAGATCGCGATGCGCGGCGCCCCCTCACGGGGGCGCGCGGGCTCAGCCGAAAGAGGCTTCGAGCAGTTTTTCGTCGATGGCTCCGCCACGGAAAGTCTCGCCTGTCTCCACTGCCGTCACGATCGCCTCGGCGGGCGAGAACAGGCTGGGGTCGATCTTGTAGAAGTCGCCCTTATACGCTTTGAAAATTTCCGCGAAAGGCCGTCCGTAGTCGCGCGAGGTCGAGCTCGGCAGTTTCTCGGCCAGCTCCTTGGCCGCCGCCGCCGATCCGCGCACGAAGAGATGAGCGCGGCCGGAATAGATGATCGCATCGTTTGTGCGGCCCATGGCCGTGACGAAATCCGGGTGAGGCGGCGAGAGCGGCGCGGTGGCTATGCCGTCCACAATATGCTCGAGCGGGAATTTCAGCTCATGCGCCTTGTGCAGCGCCACCTCGAGCACGCGGCCGACGACCTGCACGCTGCCGGCGAGGCTCTGCGTCGGCGCATAGACGAAGGCGAGCTTGTCGGGAGAGACGCCGCAATCATTGGCGACCTTGGCCACGACGGCCTCCGGCGGCGGCGCGCCGGCCTCGAGCACGATGGTCGAGCGATCGGCGGAGTCCTTATAAGGAAGCTCCTGGAACAGCGCCTCCTTGCGCGCCAGCGAGCGGCCGGGGCCGGAGCCGAGCGCAAAGAATTTCTCGTGGCTGAGGCTCCAGCCGGCATATTGGCTGGCGAGGCAGGCGACGACCGGGTCATTGCTGGAGACGGTGAGCCAGAAGGGCCAGTTCTTCTGGCCGGGCGCCGGCGAGAGCGTAACCTTGCCGAGGCCGCCGAGGCAGATCTCCGTGAGCAGAAGGCCGGCGTCTATGCCGCCCGCCACCTTGGCGCCGGCGTCGATCAGCAGCTCTCCGAGGCTTCCGCGCGAAACGGCGAGGCGATAGCGCTCCGCGCCCGCGACGAGTCTGTCGACGATCTCGCCCGCCAGCGCATTGACGCTCGCCGTGGCGCGCCCGCTCGTATCCAATGTCCCTGTCACGTCTTTTGTCCTCGATTGGGGACCGGCTCCCCGCGCCGGCCGAAATTGCGGCGCGACTTTACTAAGCTTTCGTCCCCGGCGAAAGCCGCGCCGGGCGAAAGGCCTGTCACTTCCCCGTCAAGAGACTCTCACGAGAGCATTACACGCGCCTGCTAGGAGAGGAGCCGTGATGCGGCGTCGAGGGCTCACCCTTCTCGAGGAGCAGCGCAAATGGCCGACAATATCGCGGAAAAGTCCGGCGAGGCCGGCAAGAAGGACAATTACACGGGCAAGCTGATCGTCGGCGGCATAGCGGCGGTCATCGGCGGCGTGGTGGGCTACGGCCTGCTGGGCGGCCCGGCCATTCTCGCCAGCGCAGTGGTTTTCGGTCTCATCGGAGCGGCGCTGGGCTCCGTGTTCGATTGATCGCGTCGGTTGCGTGTGGCGTCGCGAGTCGCCGCTTTTCCGGCGGTCGTGCGGAATTCTAGGACGTAGTCATTTCCCCTTCAGGTCGCGGCCCCACGTTCGCCCGTGGGGCCGTTTTTTTTTGCTCAGGCGGCCGCCAAAGCGGCGATGTCGCGGCGGGCGGAAGCGAGCGCCTCCTCCTTCTGCGCCGGGCCGAGGCCGACGCCCTCGGCGCGGATGAAGGCGAAATCGGTGACGCCCAGATTGCCGAAGGTGGTGCGCAAATAGGCCTCCTGATGGTCCTGCGCCGAAAGCGCCTCATTCCCCGCATAGAGGCTGCCGCGCGTCGAGACGACGATGAGCCGCTTGCCGGTCACGAGGCCCTGAAGCCCGGCGGCCGTATAGGCGAAGGTCTTGCCGGGCACGACGAGATGGTCGATCCAGCCGCGAAGCTGCGTGGGAATGGAGAAATTATACATTGGCGCGCCGATCACGACGATATCGGCCGCGAGAAACTCCTCGAGAATGTCGCGGGCGGTGGACAGCTCGGCCCGCAGCGCGGCGTCCTCCGGCTCCGTCCCGGCCCCGCGAGCGAAAAAGAGAGCGCTGGAGAGCATGGGCGGCGCCGCGGCGGCGACGTCACGATAGGCGACCTCGAGGCCGGGGATGTCGCCGCGCAGCTTCTCCACCAGCTCGGCGGTGAGGCGGCGGCTGAGCGATTTTTCTCCCATAATGCTCGAATCGATGTGCAACAGGCGGGTCATGCGGCTCGCTCCTGGTATAAAGAGGTAACTTAGGCTAGGTTGCTCCCTGTCGCGACGGCGCGCAAGGAGGCACATTTTTGGAACGCGGTCACATTCATGTTCCTGCCCAATGCGGGCGTATTGCGGCCATTCTATCGCGCATCGGCGACAAATGGACCGTGCTGGTCGTCGAATCGCTCGGGAACGGGCCTTTGCGGTTCAACGAGCTGCGGCGGCGCATCGGCGGCATTTCGCAACGTATGCTGACGCTGACGCTGCGTGCGGCCGAGCGCGACGGCTTCGTGACGCGCACCGTCTTTCCGACCATCCCGCCCCGCGTCGATTATGAGCTGACGCCGCTCGGCCGCTCTCTGCGTGAGCCGCTGCATCGGCTGGGTGACTGGGCGCTCGAGAATGTCGAAACCATCGAGGAATCGCGGCGCCGTTTCGACGGCGAGGCGGAAAAGCAGGCCGCTGCGCCGCGGCCGCAGCGCGCCGTCGGCGCGTGAGCGCGCCAGCGCGGCCTTCTCCTTTGCGCTTTTGAAAAAATCATGCGCAATGCCGCGTGATCGAGATTCGTCGGAGTGAGCCGAGAGTGACCGAGCGTCCGCAGACCACTGTTTCCTATGGCGCCGCTGCGCTCGTCTTTCTGGCGGCGGCGGTAGCTCTCGCTTTTCCGTGGCTGTCCGGCCGCGTCACCGTCCCCTGGGACGCCAAGGCGCATTTCCAGCCGCAATTCGCCTTTCTCGCCCATGCGCTGCATTCTGGCCAATCGCCCTTCTGGACGCCCAATGTCTTCGCCGGCTCGCCGCAGCTCGCCGATCCGCAATCGCTGATCTTCTCACCCTTCTTCCTCATCGCGGCCTGGCTCGTTCCCGAACCCTCTTTCGCGCTCGAGGATGCAATCGTCTTCGCGATGCTGGCGACGGGCGGGCTCGCCTTCATCGCCTATTTCCGCGACCGCAAATTCTCGGCGGAAGGCGCGCTGCTCTGCGCGCTCGCCTTCGCTTTCGGCGGCTCGGCCGCCTGGCGCATTCAGCATACGGGGCAGGTGATGAGCCTCGCCTGGTTCCCGGTGACGCTCTTTCTGCTCGCGCGTGCGCTCGATCGCCGCTCGGCGCAATGGGGCGCCTATGCCGGCGTGGCGGCGGCCTTTCTCGTGCTCGGGCGCGATCAGGTCGCTTTTCTCGAAGTGCTCGTCCTCTCGGCCTACGCCGTCTTTCGCGTCTTCTCGGACGACGCGAAGATTTCCACCGCCATCGCGCCGCTCGTCGCCGGCGCGGCCTGCGGCGTCGCCATCATCATCGTTCCGCTCTCGCTGACGATGGAGCTGGCGTCGCAATCCAATCGGCCGGCCATCGATCTCGCGGGCGCCTTGCGCGGCTCGCTGCATCCGGCGGCGCTGCTCACTTTCGTCTCGGCCAATCTCTTCGGCACGGATGGTCCGCTCGCGAATTTCTGGGGTCCGCCGGCGCTCGTCTTCGGCTCGCCGGATCTCTTTCTCGCGCGCAATATGTGCGACGTCTATATGGGCGCGCTGCCTCTGGTCTCGCTCATCGCTCTGACGCGCCACGGCCTGCCGTCCAATCGCGAGATAAGCTTTTTCACCGCCGCAGCGCTGGCGCTGCTGCTCTATGCGCTCGGCCGCTTCACGCCGGCCTTTGCGCTGATGTTCCATATTCCGGGAGTCGATCTCTTCCGCCGCCCGGCGGACGCGACCTTTCCGCTCTGCGCCGTGCTCGCCATTCTCGCCGGCTTCGGCCTCAACGTCGTCGCCAATGCGCCGAGCAGACCGCCGCTGCGCTTCCTCACGGCGGCGCTGGCCGCGCTATTTGCGCTCGCCATTGCGCTCGCCTGGAGCAAGGATCATCTTTCCGCGGCGCTCCTGCCGCTCGCCGAGAGCGCCGGCTTCGCCGCGCTGGCCTTTCTCGTCATCGCCTTCGCGCCGCAGCTCGCCATGCGCCGCTATGCGCTGCTCGCGGCCGTCGGCGCGACGATGACGCTCGATCTCGCCTTCAACAACGGGCCCAATGAATCGACCGCGCTGCCGCCGCAGAATTTCGACGTGCTGCGCGCCGACACGCAAAACGACACGATCGCTCTGCTGCGGGCGCGTCTCGCGGCGACGGCGGCGCCGGACCGGCGCGATCGCGTCGAGCTCGCGGGCATAGATTTCCACTGGCCCAACGCCTCGCTGGTGCATGGCTTCGACCAGGAGTTCGGCTACAACCCGGTGCGGCTGCGCCTGCTCGAGGAGGCGACCGGCGTCGGCGATCATCTCGCTCTGCCCGAGCAGCGCGTTTTCTCCAAGCTCTATCCCTCCTATCGCTCGACGCTCGCCGATCTCATCGGGCTGCGCTTCATCGCGACCGGCGTTCCGATCGAGGAGATCGACAAGAATTTGAAGCCGGGCGATCTCGAATTCATCGCGCGCACCAAGGACGCTTATGTCTATGAGAACAAGCGCGCGTTGCCGCGCGTGCTGCTCGCGACCTGCGCCACGCGCGTCGATTTCGCGCAGATGATCGAGGATGGCGTGTGGCCCGATCTCGACTATCGCGCCAGCGTGCTTCTCGAGGAGCCGCCCGTCTGCCGGCATTCGCGCCCCGAGCCGGGGGAGGCGAGCGGCGCGCGCATCCGCTCTTACGGCAATACGGAGGTAATCATCGACGCCGATGTTCCGCAGGGCGGCGGCTATGTGGTGCTGAACGATATTTTTCATCCGTCCTGGACGGCGCAGATCGACGGCGAGCCGGCGGACATCATGCGCGCCAATGTGATGTTCCGCGCCGTCGCCGCGCCGCAGGGCAGGCATGAGGTGCGGTTCGTCTATCGGCCGTTTCTCAGCCTGTGGCGGCGGCTGACGGGGCGATCCGGGGGCTAGCCGGCGTCTAGCCGTTGCGGCCCCGCTTGACGCATCGCCATTCCTGCGCGACTCTCGCAACGCCCGGGGGAGCCTCGCCGCCGGCGCGCTCTGCGCGCGGCAAGAGGCTGAGAGGCCGAAGAGCTTTTTTTTAAAAAAGCGGCTCGGCGACCCTTCGAACCTGATCCAGTTCGCGCTGGCGTAGGGAGGCCGCATGTTCCTGATTTTCCTCGGCCCTACCGGGGCGCATCGATGCTGATCGGCGTGATCGGCGCCGGCGTCGCCGGCCTGACTGCGGCTTTCGAGATCGCCCGCGCCGGCGCGCCCCATGGCGCCGAGGTCGAGCTGATCGAGAAAGCCGACGGACCCGGCCGCGGCTGCTCGCATTACGCCGGCGGCATGATCGCGCCCTGGTGCGAATTGGAGAGCGCCGAGCCCATTGTGGCGACGCTCGGCGAGGAGGCGCTCGCCTTCTGGACCAGGGACATTCCCGTCGCGAAAATCGCCGGCAGCCTCGTCATCGCGCCGCCGCGCGACCGCGCCGAGCTGACCGAATTCTCCCGCCGCACCCGGCGGTTCGAGCGGCTGGACGCGGACGCTCTCGCGGCGCTGGAGCCGGCGCTGGCCGGGCGCTTTTCGAGCGGGCTCTATTTTCGCGAGGAGGCGCATCTCGAGCCGCGCGCGGCGATGCGGGCGCTGTTCGAACGTTTGCAGACAATGGACAATGTCCGCATCCGGCTCTGCGCCGATTCGGTTCCGCAGGCGGATTGGATCGTCGATTGCCGCGGCTTCGCCGCGCGCGGCGAACTGGCGGAGCTGCGCGGCGTCAAGGGCGAGATGCTGGTGCTGCGCAGCGAGGAGATCGAATTGTCCCGCCCCGTCCGCATGTTGCATCCGCGTCATCCGGTCTATGTGGTGCCGCGCGGGCAGGGCGTGTTCATGATCGGCGCGACGATGATCGAGAATGAGGAGCGCTCGCGCGTCACCGCGCGCTCCATCGTCGAGCTGGTCAATTCGGCTTTCGCCATTCATCCTGCTTTCGCCGAGGCGGAGATCGTCGAGACGGGCTCGGATGTGCGGCCGGCATTTCCGGACAATCTGCCGCGCATTTCGCGGCAGGGCCGGACGCTCTATGTGAACGGGCTCTATCGGCATGGTTTTCTTCTGGCGCCGGCGCTGGCGCGTCGCGTCGCGCGTTTTCTCTTCGCGGGCGAGATCTTCCCGGAGGTCATGAATGCGAATCAGGGTGAATGGACAGACGCTCGAGGTCGAGGCGCCGACATTGGAGCGCCTCATCGAGGAATTGGGCTTTAGCGAGCAGACCGTCGCCACGGCGGTCAACCAGGAATTCGTGCGCAGCAAGGATCGCGGCGAGACGCTGCTGGTCGAGGACGATACGGTCGAGATCGTCACGCCGCGGCAGGGAGGGTGAAGGTTTAATGGGCAAGTCCGACGACCTCGTCGTCTATGATGCGAGACTATCCTCCCGCTTCCTGCTGGGCACGGCGCGCTATCCTTCGCCCGCCATTCTCGCCGAGGCGATCCGCACGGCGGGAGCGGAGATCGTCACCGTCTCGCTGCGGCGGGAGGCCGGGGGCTCGCGCGCGGGCGAGAGCTTTTGGCGGCTCATTCGCGAGCTGGGCGTGCGCGTATTGCCCAACACAGCCGGTTGCCGCACGGCCAAGGAGGCCGTCGCCACCGCGCAAATGGCGCGCGAGCTGTTCGGAACCAGCTGGATCAAGCTCGAGGTGATCGGCGAGGAGGACACGCTGCAACCGGACGTCTTCGGCCTGGTGGAGGCGGCGCGCATCCTCAGCGACGACGGCTTTTGCGTCTTTCCCTATACGACCGAGGATCTCGTCGTCGCCGAGAGGCTGCTCGACGCCGGCTGCCGCGTGCTGATGCCCTGGGCCGCGCCGATCGGCTCCGGCCGCGGGATCAATAATCTCTTCGGCCTCAGAGCGCTGCGCGCGCATTTTCCCGATACGCCGCTGATCGTCGACGCCGGCCTCGGCGCGCCCTCGCAGGCGGCGGCGGTCATGGAGCTCGGCTTCGACGCGGCGCTGCTCAACACGGCGGTGGCGCGCGCCGGCGATCCGGTGGCCATGGCGCGGGCCTTTTCGCTCGCCATAGAGGCGGGCCGGGCGGCCTATCTCTCCGGCCTGATGGAGCCGCGCGACATGGCGGCGCCCTCGACGCCCGTGCTCGGCCGCGCCTTCGGCGACGGATTCGAGGCATGAGCGCGTTTTCGCTCGACCCGTTTTATCTCATCGTCGATTCCGCCGATTGGCTGCCGCGGCTGCTGCCTTGCGGCGTGCGGCTCGTGCAATTGCGCGTCAAGGATCGTGAGGAGGCGGCGCTGCGCGCGGAGATCGCCCGCGCTCGCGACCTTTGCGCCGCCCATGGCGCGCAGCTCGTCGTCAATGATTACTGGCAGCTCGCCATCGATCTTTCCTGCGATTTCGTGCATCTCGGCCAAGGCGATCTCGACACGGCCGATATCGCCGCGATCCGCGCCCATGGCATAAGGCTCGGCGTCAGCACGCATGACGCGGCGGAGCTGGAACGGGCGTTGGCGCTCGCTCCCGATTATGTCGCGCTGGGGCCGATCTATCCGACCTTGCTGAAGCAAATGGCCTTCACCCCGCAAGGGCTGGAAAAGATCGGCGTCTGGAAACGCCGCATCGGCGCGATTCCGCTCGTCGCCATCGGCGGGCTGACGCCGGAGCGCGCCCGCGCGGCGCTGGCGGCGGGGGCGGACAGCGCCTGCGTCGTCACCGATATATTGCGCGCCTCGGAGCCGGAGGCGCGCGCCCGCGAGTGGGTGGAGGCGACGGACGAAAAGCGCCTCAGGACGCCCCGCCGATCGGCCACTCCCCTTTGAACACATTGCCCTGATTGTCGCGCGCCTCGACGCGCATCACCTTGGCGCCATTTGGCTTGTAGGCGAAGCGAAAGCTCGGATCCTCGGACAGGGAAATTCCGCCCTCCATGGAGAAGATCAGCGCCTCGCCCTGGCGCACCTCCACCTTGTCGACATAATGGGCGGGAAGATAGGCGCGGGTGATCGGGTCCATCTGCAATCCCGAATTATTGGGATGGCGGATCATGATCTGCGCTTCGCGCAGCGCGGGGGTCTCGCTCGTGAACTCGCGATATTTCATCTTGCCGAGATTGGCGGCGGCCTCGTCCTGATCCTTGATCGCCGGGGCCGAGCAGCCGCCCGAGGCTTTCACGAATTTCGCCACCGAATGCAGCGCGCCATCGGCCGTTTGGCCGACGACATGCACATTGGTGTAGGAATTCACGCGCACGCGCGTCTCGATCTTGGCGACGCCGGCGCCCACGCCGAAGGAGAAGGCGGCGGCCATGGGCATGGGATTCTCGTCGATGACCAGCGTCGCCGCGCGCAGGCCCGGCTCGAGGAGGGTGATCGTCATCGGCACGATGGCGGCGTCCTCGGCCCGCTTCGGCGCATCGAGCGCGACGACGCCCTCATGCTCCTTTATCGCGCGGTCGTGGAAAATATCGGTGACGAGGCCCGGCCAGGGATCGATCTTGGGCTCCTGGGCCAGCGCCGCGCCGGCCCAAAAGAGGGCCGCCGCCGTCGCGACACGAAGGAGACCGGGCCGCGAGCCTCGAGGCTCGCTCTCATTCGGCGATTTGCGAGCCTGAAGGCTCGCGGTCCAAGGGCTCATCTGGCTTCCTCCGGCGCTTTTTAAAACCATAGCGCCCCGCGCGCGGGCCGCTCAAGGGGCCTCCCATTCCAGCTCGGCGAAGCCGGCCGTGGCGTTGCGCGTGTGATAATCCTCGAACAAAAGCCAATTGGGCTTTTCGCTGCGGCCGGCGGCCGCCGCCGCGCGCGCGAGACTCTCGCCCTTGGCGATAGAGGCGCGCAAATCGCGGGTGAGATGGTCGAGATAGGCCTTTTGCGCGGCGAGCGCCTGCGGCCAGGGGGCGACCGCCGGCCCATGGCCCGGAACGACGCGCGCCGCCTCGATCTTGCGCAATTCGTCGATGACGGAGAGAAAGCCCAAAAGGCTGCCGTCGACGATCGGAACATGCTGCAAAAACAGCAGATCGCCGGTAAAGAGCGTGCCGCTCTGCGGATCGAGCGCGGTGAGGTCGCTATCGCTGTGAGCGGTGCGCCAGGCTTTCAGCACGATTTTGCGGCCGCCGAGATCGAGTGTCGTCTCGCGCTCGACGGTGAGGGTCGGCGGGACCAGACTCACATCGTCGAGCAGCGTTCCCATCGTCTCGCGAAACGAAGCGAGATAATGCGGGCCGCGCGCCGCCATGGCGCGGGGAAGATTCTTGTGCCCGACGAAGACGGCTCCCGTGTCTCGAAAGGCAATATTCCCGAAAATATGATCGGGATGGACATGGGTGTCGATCACATAGCGGATGGGCTTGGTCGAGCGCTGCTGCAACGCAGCGAGAAACGCTTCCCCCTCGGCGCGGCTGCCGCCGGTGTCGATGACAGCGATCGCCTCTTCGCCGACAATCGCCCCGAGATTGGCGATACCGCCCAAGTTGTCGCGAGACATCAAAGCGGTCTCGCCCTGATGGACGAAGACGCCGGGCGCGATCTCGGTCAGCTCGAAGCTTTTCGCGCCGCTCGCGACGAGGCAGAGACACGCGATGGCGAGCCGTCGAATAGTGCATTGCAGCATCGGTTTTTCAGCCTCGCTTTTCGCCGGTTTCACGCACGAAATCAGGAAAGTCGGGAACTTGTTTTGGGGATTGCGCTTCAATTCTGTGCGACATATTATCCCGCCGTTTCCGACCTAAAAGAGGCTTTCCGGCCGGGAACCGGAAGGCGTCTCGACGGAGATGTTGGCGGGGCTGCGGGCGCGGCGTTCCGTCTGATCGACGTGGCAAAAACGAGGAAACGGCTTCCCAAAGCCTTAGGGCGTCGAAAAGGCGCGATGTCGGCGGCGTCGCCGGGCCTTTCGCACGGTGATGTCGTCAGGAGGAAAAGCTCATGCATAAGCTGTTGTTGTCGACTTCGGTGGGGATTCTCGCGCTGTTCGGGGCCGGCGTGGCGAACGCCGCCGACGCGCTTCTCGAGCTCCAGAAGAACCCGAAGGACTGGGTGTCGCCGACGGGCGACTACGCCAATCTGCGTTACTCGAAACTGAAGCAGATCACCACCGAGAACGTCGGCAAGCTGGCTCCCGCCTGGAGCTTCTCGACCGGCGTGCTGCGCGGCCACGAAGGCGCCCCGCTCGTCCTCGGCGACGTGATGTATCTGCATACGCCTTTCCCCAATATCGTCTACGCTCTCGACCTCAACAACGAAGGCAAGATCCTCTGGAAGTATGAGCCCAAGCAGGATCCGAGCGTCGTTCCGGTGATGTGCTGCGACACGGTCAACCGCGGCCTCGCCTATGCCGACGGCAAGATCTTCCTCGCCCAGGCCGACACCACCCTCGTCGCTCTCGACGCCAAGACCGGCAAGCTGGTCTGGTCGGTGAAGAACGGCGATCCGTCCAAGGGCGCCACTTCGACCGCCGCTCCGCATGTCTTCAAGGACAAGGTCTTCGTCGGCATCGCCGGCGGCGAGTTCGGCGTGCGCGGCAGCATCACGGCCTATAATGTCGCCGATGGCAAGCTCGCCTGGCGCGGCTACTCCATGGGCCCGGACAGCGACACGCTGATCGACGGCGAGAAGACCACCCATCTCGGCAAGCCGGTCGGCAAGGACTCGGGCCTGAACACCTGGGAAGGCGATCAGTGGAAGATCGGCGGCGGCACGACCTGGGGCTGGTATTCCTATGACCCGGAGCTGAACCTCGTCTATTACGGCTCGGGCAATCCCTCGACCTGGAACCCGTCTCAGCGTCCCGGCGACAATCGCTGGTCCATGACGATCTGGGCGCGCGATCTCGATACCGGCGTCGCCAAATGGGTCTATCAGATGACCCCCCACGACGAGTGGGACTATGACGGCATCAATGAGACGATCCTCGCCGACCAGACGATCGGCGGCGCCAAGCGCAAGACGCTCGTCCACTTCGACCGCAACGGCTTCGGCTACACGCTCGACCGCGTGACCGGCGAGCTGCTCGTCGCCGAGAAATATGACCCGGCCGTCAATTGGGCGACCAAGGTCGACATGGACAAGAACTCCAAGACCTATGGCCGTCCGCTCGTCGTGTCGAAATATTCGACGCAGCAGAACGGCGAGGACGTCAACACCAAGGGCGTCTGCCCGGCGGCTCTCGGCTCCAAGGACATGCAGCCCGCGTCCTTCAACCCGGACACCGGCCTGTTCTATGTGCCGACCAACCACGTCTGCATGGACTATGAGCCCTTCCGCGTCAGCTACACGGCGGGTCAGCCCTATGTCGGCGCGACGCTGGAGATGTTCCCGCCGCCCGGCGACACCAATATGGGCAATTTCATCGCTTGGGACGCTCGCGTCGGCAAGATCGTCTGGTCCAACAAGGAGCAGTTCTCGGTCTGGTCCGGCACGGTCACCACGGCCGGCGGTCTCGCCTTCTACGGCACGCTCGAGGGCTATCTGAAGGCCGTCGACGTCAAGACCGGCAAGGAGCTGTATAAGTACAAGACTCCGTCGGGCATCATCGGCAATGTGATGACCTATGAGCACAAGGGCAAGCAGTATGTCGCGGTTCTGTCCGGCGTCGGCGGCTGGGCCGGCATCGGCCTCGCGGCCGGCCTGT
This sequence comes from Methylosinus sporium, assembly GCF_003113265.1. Taxonomy (GTDB): domain Bacteria; phylum Pseudomonadota; class Alphaproteobacteria; order Rhizobiales; family Beijerinckiaceae; genus Methylosinus; species Methylosinus sporium. The sequence goes on along the minus strand of NZ_PUIV01000024.1, from coordinate 38,006 downwards.
CCAAGAGCAATGAAGGCCTCGGCGCGGTCGGCGGCTATAAGGCGCTGTCCGACTACACCGCCCTCGGCGGCGTGCTGACCGTCTTCGCTCTGCCCGACTACGCGCTGCCGATCGTCGCTCCGGCGAACTGATAAGGCCAAAAATAAGATTGGCGCTCGGCGAACGCCCCGTGGCGCGTCGCCGGGCGCCTCGTGTTTAAGTGGATGGAAAGCTGGAGGATGGAGTAATGAGACTGCCGCTCGTCGGGGCCCTCGCCCTGAGCGTCTTCATGGGTGTTGGAACGACCGCGCGCGCCGAAGCGCCGGGAGACCCGACCGCGGTCAAGGAAGTGGACGGCAAGTGGTTCGACGCCCAGGGCAAGCCGACCTATAAGGTGCAGGCGGACGGCACGGTCGACTGGTACACTTTCTCCGGCTATCGCCGCTATCATGCCGAATGCCACGTCTGCCACGGCCCCAACGCCGAAGGCTCGACCTATGCTCCGGCGCTGAAGAACTCGCTGAAGAACTTCAACTATGAAGAATTCTACGGCATCGTCGTCGGCGGTCGCGAGAACAAGCAGGCGGGCAATGACAGCGTCATGCCGGCTTTCGCCGACAATAAGAACGCCATGTGCTATATCGACGACCTCTACATCTACATCCGCGCCCGCTCGACCGAGGCGGTCGGCCGCGGTCGTCCAGAGAAGAAGGCCGAGAAGCCCGCGGCTTTCGCCGAGGCCGAATCGAAGTGCATGAGCGCCAAATAGCGTCCGCGCGCGCCATGTCGCGCCGTCTCGCTTTTTCCCTGGTCGCCGTCGCGAGCCTGCTCGCGACGGCCCCTGCCCATTCCCAATCGCCGGGGCTCGTCGCGCGCCCTCGGGGCGCCGCCGATGACGCGCGCGGCTCGATCGAACTCGTCGATCCCAAAGTTCTGCGCGTCTGCGCCGATCCCAGCAATCTGCCCTTCTCCGACCGCGCCGGCGACGGCTTCGAGAATCGGCTGGCGGCGTTGCTGGCCAAGAAGCTCGGCAAGGATCTCGCCTATTCCTATTATCCGGGCGCGACCGGCTTCATCCGCAACACGCTCAATGCGCATTTGTGCGATGTGGTGATGGGAATGCCGCAGGGCGACGATCTCGTTCAGCCGACCAATCCCTATTACCGAACCTCCTATGCGGCGGTCTATCGCGCCGGCTCCGACCTCGAGGGGCTGACCTCTCTCGCCGATCCGCGCCTCGCCGAGGCCAAGCGTATCGGCCTCGTCGCCAACACGCCGCCGGGCAATCTTCTGGCGCGCTATGGCCTGCTCGGAGCCGTGAAGCCCTATCCGCTCGTCGTCGACACGCGCGTCGACGCGCCGGGCGCCGATATGATCCGCGATCTCGAAAGCGGCGCGATCGACGTCGCTATTCTCTGGGGGCCGATCGCCGGCTATCATGCGAAAAAATCCGCGGGCCGGCTGAAGCTGGCGCTGCTTTCGGGGGACAAGGGCGCGCGCATGAGCTTTCGCATCGCCATGGGGGTGCGCCATTCCGACCAGGAATGGAAACGCGAGCTCAATCGGCTCATCGCCCAAAATCAGAACGAGATCGACAGGCTGCTCGCCGATTTCGGCGTGCCGATGATCGACGAGGCGGACGCGCCGATCACGCCCGCCCCGGTCACGCCCGCCCCATGACGCGGCGGCGGCCGACCGGCGCCCGTGGGGTCGTCGCCGCGATCGGCCTCGCGCTGCTCGCCGCGACGGCGGCGGCCGCCGAGACCGTCCCGGAGCCCGACGGCTACAGGATGTCGGATTTTCGCGCGGCCGTTCCCGCCACTCTGCGCGGCGCCCGCGTCATCGACACGCCGCAGGCTTTCGCGATCTGGCGGGACAAGGCGGCGGTTTTCGTCGATGTTCTGCCGCGCCCGCCGAGGCCCGCCGGCCTGCCGCCCGACGCCGTCTGGCGCGACAAGCCGCGTTTCGACATTCCGGGCAGCGTCTGGCTTCCCGAGACCGGCTATGGCGAATTGGCGCCGGCCGCATTGCATTATTTCGAAAGCGGCCTCGCCAGGGCGACCGCCGAAGACAAAAGCCGGCCGCTCGTCTTCTATTGCCTCGCCGATTGCTGGATGTCGTGGAACGCCGCCAAGCGGGCGCTCGCGCTCGGCTATTCGAATGTCTCCTGGTTTTCTCGCGGCACGGATGGCTGGTCCGCCGCCGGCCATCCGTTGGAGCTGCGCGAGCCGGCGCTGCGCCCGGACTAAATCCTGTTGCAGTGATGGGATAATAGCCTCGCTGGACGAAGCGAGCGGCCGACATCGAACGCGTCACTGCAGACGATTCGTGCTTGCACGCGTTACATAAATATATTTATCTAGTATGATTATAGATATATATGGGGGCCTTCATGACTTTCGAACTCGCGCCGCGCCGCTGCTTCCTCGCCTACCCCGCGCTTCTGCGCGCGATGCTGACCATGTCGTCCGCGCTCGCTTTGGCCGCGGCCGTCGCCGCTCTCGCGCGCGCCGAGGAGGCGCAAATCGCCGATGTCGTCGTCGGAGCCGGCGCCCCGGGGCTCCCGGGTGAATTGTCGAAGCGAAAGGTCGAGGTGTTGAAAATCCCGCGTCCGATCGTCGTCGTCGATCCCAAGACCGCCGAGCGCGAGCAGCTCTACAATCTGCGCGATTTCGCCCAAAAACTGCCGAGCTACAATCCGGGCCTCGGCAATCCACGCACCTCGCGTCCGGCGATCCGCGGCGTCGCCAAAGGCGCGGGAGCCGGCGACGGATCGGAGTTCGACACCGGCTTCATGGTCGACAATGTGTTCCTGAAGCATGTCGGCTTCCAATGGGCGAATTTCATCGACACCGAATCGCTCGAGGTCGCACTCGGCCCGCAGGGAACGAATGGCGGAAAGAACACGACGGTCGGCTCCATCGTGATCCGCACGCAGCTTCCGTCCTTCCAGCGCAAAGAAGTCTTCGAGACCCAGTTCGGCAATCATCTGCATGTTCTCCAGCAGTTCAACGCCACCGGGCCGATCATCGACGACAAGCTCGCCTATCGCATCGCCGCTTATTACGACAAGGGCGACGGCTATTTCTTCGATCAGATATCGGGCGCGAGCATGCCGGGCGACAATCGTTGGGGCGTGCGCGGGCAGCTCTATTATGTCGGCGAGAATTTCACCGACCGGCTGATTTTCAATTATTCGGCCTCGCACGAATACAACAACAGCGCCAGCGGTCCGATCGGCGACACGTCGTTGATCTACGCCAATGGCACGACGCCGGCCCGCAGCTATTTCCAAAATCTCCAGAGCCGGCTGGGGCGCTCGGTCTTGACGCTCGATCCCTACAAGTCGCTCAACACCAGGCTCGGCACGCTCGACGAGCGCCAGCATCTCGTCTCCAACGAGCTGAACGTCGAGGTCGGCCGGAACACTTTCACGTCTATCACCGCCTTCGGCAAGTTCCGCCTGCTGCCGCGCAACACCGGCGGCAATAATCTGACCGAGATCACCAACACCGCCTCGAACACCTATGTGGAGCAGTTCTCCCAGGAGTTCAGACTCTCCTCCCCCGAGGATCAGCCACTGGAGTGGAAGGTGGGCCTTTTCTCCTTCTACGAATATGTCTGGAACCGGTCCTACACGAATTTCGGCTCGGACGCCGCGGCTTGGTTCAGCGCACCGCGTCTGCTGCGCGACATGACCAACAATCGCGACGGCAAGGCGCGAGACCTGCAGATCGCCGCCTATGGCAACGCCACCTATCATATCGACGAGCAGTTCAGCCTGACCCTAGGGCTCCGCGACAGCTGGGAGGTGCGCTCGGGCTCCAATTTCAGCTGGAACACGATCGTTCCGGGCAATGGCACGATCGTCGAGCAGGTCGACGCGATCGTCGCCGGCGGCGGGCAGCGCTTCTACGACACAGGCGGACAGAAGGCGACGCTAAACGCGCTCACCGGCATTTTCAATCCGCAATACAAGGCGACCGAGAATGTGACTTTCTACGGTCTCGTCGGACGCGGCGAGAAGGCGGGCGCCGTCAACACCGGCGCGCAGGCCATATTCGTCGGCGGCGTGTTCCAGAAGTTCCAGCCCGTCATCACCAAACCCGAGATCTCATGGGACTATGAGATCGGCGTCAAGACCAATTGGTTCGACGAGACGCTGATCATCAATGCCAATTTCTATTGGAACGATCTCTATAATTTCCAGACCAATTTCGTCGACACCTCCGTCGTCGACGCCAACGGCGTGCCGACGCGGCAGACCTATCTCGGCACGGCCAAGCACGCCCGCCTGCGCGGCTTCGAGTTCGACGGCCGCTGGAACGCCTATGAAGGCCTGTGGGTGAATTTCGCCGGAGCCATCACCGAGCCGCGCTGGATCGACTTCGACGATGCTCCGCTCGACGCCGCCTGGACATGGAGCGGCGGAGCCGTGGCGGCGCCGACCCAGGTGTCGAGGTCGCATTCGCGCTTCAACGATGTGCCGACGTTCGCCTTCAACGTGGGTTTCAACTACGAGCGTCCGCTCGGCGTGATTTTCGACGGCCTCGGCGATTGGGCGAATCGTCCTGTCACCGGATTCACCTACGCCAATGTCGCCTGGCGCGACAAATCCGAGCTCACGGACCCGACCGCGGTCATTCATTATTGGCAAGACGCTTACGCTTTGATCAACCTCGGCTTCGGCGTTCGCACCGACGACGACCGCTACAGCCTCAACGTCTGGGCGAAGAACATTGCGGACGTCCGGCCGGCCACCTCTTTCAGTCCCGGCACGGCGACCAGTCCGACGACGATCGGCTTGCCCGACACGGTGCGGACTGTCGGCGGCACGCTGCGCGTGAAGTTTTTCTGATCGAGGATCGGCGCGAGGCGATCAGCCGGCCTTTCTCGCCAACGCCCACACCGCCGCGATGAAAAAGCCTTTGCAGAGCGGCAGCAGCAGCAGGGTGGAGACGACGGTCGCGGACAGCACCAGCGCCGCCTCCGCGCCGTAGGACAGCGTTCCGCGCGTCTCCAGAAATATGAGCAGCGGCACGATAATATGGGCGACGACGCCGATGGTGAGCCAGGCCGGGCCATCATCGGCGTCGACGCCGATGAAACTCTCCGCGCAATGCGGGCAGGCGTCGGCGCGCTTCAGATAGCCGTCGAAGAGCGCGCCCTGCCCGCAGCGGGGGCATTTGCGCAGAAAGCCGCGCAGCAGCGCGGTGGTCGTCGAGGGCCGGGCGATCGTCGTCGGCGTCATGGGATCACTGCGTTTCCGCGCCGGGCGTTACGCCGAGTTCGGCGAGGCTGAAGGAGAGCTCGGGCGCGAGCATGGGCTCGAGGCGCGCTCCGCCGGCGAGCTCGACGATCTCGGCATAGCCCGCCGCGCCCAGCCGGCGATGAACGAAGGTCACGGCCCGCACGGCGTCGACGACCCAGACCTCGCGCACGCCGAAAGCGGCGTAGACGCCGATCTTGCGGCCCTTGTCATAGGCGAGGCTCGAATCGGCGATCTCGATCGCCAGCAGCAGCGCCGGCCCGTCGAGGGCCGTCAGCGGGAGGCCGCGTGGAAAGACGCAGAAATCCGGCTCGACGAAAGTGCGGGCGTCGAGGCGCAGCGTCGTTTCCGGGGCAACCTCGAGATGTGGGGGCGCTGCCTTGATAAGGAAGCGATTAACCGCGATCTTCACCCATTCGTGTCGGGCGCCCTTGGGCGACATTGGCACGACCTCCCCGCCGATCAGCTCGAACCGCTCGTCGTCATCGATGATGCCGGCGCGCAGCATCTCCTCGATTTCCGCCACGCTCCAGCAGCGCCGGGGGAGTCCCTCGGCGGCCTGAGTCTCGAGCGGAAGGCCGATCGGGCGCAGATGCGGGTTCATGCAGCGCAATATAGCGCAATCCCGGCGGGATTTCGCGTGTCAATATTGGCCGGCGAGCGAGGCTTCCAGCAATTCCGCCTCCGCCGCGGACAAGCCGAAGAGATCGTAGACGATCGCATCGATCTCCCTCTCCCGGATTTCGATCTCGGCGAGGCGCTCGGCATCGTCGGGGTCGGCGGCCGCATCGCAATTGGCGCGCGCCAGCGCCGTGAGCCGGTCCGCGGCCTGCGGGTCGAAGTCGGGCAGCGGCAGCGGCTCCAAATATTGCGCCTTCAGCCGCAGCCGCCATTTGCCGCCGCGCAGCGGATTGGACACCGAATGCAGCAGGAACCAGCAGAGCCGTGAATTGAGAAAGGCGAGCAGCGCGAGATCGGCGCAGGGCAGACAGAAGCAGGTGGCGTCGATGAGGCCGCCGCTTTCGTCGAGCGCGAATTTCGGCCCTTGCGAAATGTCCGGAAAGACGATCTTCGGCGCCGCGAAGCCGGCGCGATAGGCGAGCTGCGCCTGCTGCAGCTCGAACCATTTTTGTCGCGTGGCGCGGCGCTCCAGCCGCGAGCGCAGAGGCGTGAGCCATGCCTCCACGGCCGGATATTCCGCAATGTCGAAAGCGCCTTTCGGCGCATCGACGAGCCAGTCCTCGCTCGCCCTGCGCCAGCGGCCGATGCTCGCGCCGCGCATATAGGGCTTCAAAATCTCGGCGCTGCGCGGATCGGCGGCGACGAGCGCGTCGCGCGTCGCGCCATCGATGACGAAAGCGTCGTTGAGCCCCGTCTTGATCCCCCAGAGCGGCGATCCATAGACCTTGTGCAGCGTCTTGCGGCCCCGCGCGATCTTGTCGCGCAGCAGCGCCAGCGCCTCTTCCTCGAAGCGCCAGAAGGCGGCGCCGAGCCGCGCCTGCGGCATGGGCCGCGCATTCTCCGCAAACTCCGATTCGAGGTCCTGCGGCGCGCGATCCTTCAACAGCAGAAAGGATAGATCGCCGCGCTCGGCGCACTTCCTCAGCGTCACGATCGCCGGATAGGTGACGACGCCGTCGAAGACGCGCAAATCGCCGAAATCGACGACGCTTTCGATCGTTGCATTGGCAGTGAGGAAGCGGCGCAAAGTCTCGCCGGCGCCGGTGCGGAAAAAGCTCGACGAGGAGATGAAGCCCAGCCGTCCGCCGTCTTTCAGCAAGCGCACGCCTTTCTCGAAGAAATAGGCGTAGAGATCGGCGCGCTCGGCGGCGACGGCGTAATGTTTCGCGAGATGGGGCCTCGCCGCTTTCAGATATTCCATCCGCACATAGGGCGGATTGCCGATGACGATATCGAAGCGGCCGCGCGCCGCAATATCGTCGATGAGGCTGTCGCCGACGCGCAAATTGTCGTGCGGATTGTTTGGATCGAGAGCGATCTGCGGGCATCGGCTCCATAGCGCGCGGCGGGCGGCTTCCACCGCGCGCGCATCTATGTCCATGCCGAAGAGATTATTGGCGATCGTCTCGCGCGCCGCATCGAGCGCGATCATGGCGCCGAACGTAATCTCCTCATAGCGTCGCGCCATTTCGTCGAAGGCGGCGTCGAGAAGCGCGCCGTCGCCGCAGGCGGGATCGATGATCTTGAAGGAACGAAGAGCGTCGAGCCATGCGCGCCAGAAGGCGGGCGTCTCGCATCCGCCATGCTGCACGAGGAGCGCCGCGCGCCGCTCGTCGAGCGACAGCGCAATGGTGCGGGCGACGAGAAAACGGGCGATGGGGGCGGGCGTGTAGACGACGCCGCGGCGCTTGCGTCCTTCGGAAAGCCGTTCTCGGGAGACTGATTCATCCATGAATGCGAATGCGCCGACTGTTGTCGCTTACAGCGGCGACAGATTATTCCGCTGCGAGCGGCCCCGACAATTCGCCGCCGGCTTCCATTTCCATCCGCAGCCAATCCGGGCACATGTCGTAGCCGTTCGGCCATGTCGGCGCGCCGTCCTCGAGCCGGACCTTCGCAAAAAAATCGGGATCACGAAACGGAATTGCCATCGGACCTTCCTCCCGAAGGAGCGAGGAGCAGTCGTGAAGGCCCGAGGCGCCATCCTGAAAACAGACAGCGATGCAGTAATGGCCTACTGCCGCGATCTGAACGACCTCGTTCGGCATCGAACCCATCGATCTGCTCCAACGTCTCGCGGCGACGCCAGTTTGATTCGAGGTACATCCGAATGGCGATGCCGTAGAACGAAGCGATCGTCGGCATCGCCAATAGCTCAATTGTCCAGGAAGCTCCGCAGCTTCCGGCTTCGGCTCGGGTGCTTGAGCTTCCTCAGCGCCTTCGCCTCGATCTGGCGAATGCGCTCTCTGGTCACCGAGAATTGCTGGCCGACTTCCTCGAGCGTATGGTCGGTGTTCATGCCGATGCCGAAGCGCATACGCAGCACGCGCTCCTCACGCGGCGTCAGTGAGGCCAGGACGCGCGTCGTTGTCTCGCGGAGGTTGGACTGGATCGCCGCCTCGATCGGCAGAACGGCGTTCTTATCCTCGATGAAATCGCCGAGATGCGAATCCTCCTCGTCGCCGATCGGCGTCTCCAGGCTGATCGGCTCCTTGGCGATCTTCAGCACCTTGCGCACTTTTTCCAGCGGCATGGCGAGCTTTTCGGACAATTCCTCCGGCGTCGGCTCGCGGCCGATCTCGTGCAGCATCTGGCGCGAGGTGCGCACGATCTTGTTGATCGTCTCGATCATATGCACCGGAATGCGGATCGTGCGCGCCTGATCCGCGATGGAGCGCGTGATCGCCTGCCGAATCCACCAGGTGGCGTAGGTCGAGAATTTATAGCCGCGGCGATATTCGAACTTATCGACCGCCTTCATCAGGCCGATATTGCCCTCCTGGATGAGGTCCAGGAACTGCAGGCCGCGATTGGTGTATTTCTTGGCGATGGAGATCACGAGGCGCAGATTGGCCTCGACCATTTCCTTCTTCGCCTGCCGGGCCTCGCGCTCGCCCTTTTGAACCATATGGACGATCTTGCGGAACTCGGCGATCTCGAGGCCCGTCTCGGTGGCCAGCGCGTGAATCTCGCCGCGCAGCTCCTTGATCCGGTCTTTCTCGTTGGCGACGAATTCCTTCCAGCCGCGCGAGCCGAGCTTGGAGACGCGCATGATCCATTTCGGATCGAGCTCCGAGCCCTGGAACTTGTCGATGAAGTCCTCGCGCTGCACGCCCTGCGCATCGGCGAGGCGCAGCAGCTTGGTCTCATAGCCGATGAGGCGCTTGTTGATGTCGTAGAGCTGCTCGACCAGCGCCTCGATACGGTTCTGGTTCAAGGAGAGAGATTTGACGTCGGTGACGATCTCTTTCTTGAGCTGCTTGTATTTGCGGTCCTGCGCCGGAGTCAGCGTCTCGTTCTTGAGCTTGTTCTCGACATTCTGATCCTGCAGCCGGCGCAGCTTCTTATAGGCGTCGGCGACGCGGGCGAAGGTCTCCAGCACTTTGGGCTTCAGCTCGGTCTCCATGGCGGAGAGCGAGACGGAATTCTCGAGGTCGTCCTCCTCCTCGAAAGCCTCCTCCGGCGGCGCGCCGGCGTCGCCCAGCGCGGCCGGCGGCGAGCGCGGCGCGGTGGCCGGCGCGAGATCGGACGGCGTGACCGGCGGCTTGCCGGCGTTCTTGCCCTCGGGGCCGGCGTAGGTGGCCTCGAGGTCGATGATGTCGCGCAGCAGGACCTTGCCGGCCTCGAGCTCCTCGCGCCAGATGATGATGGCCTGGAAGGTCAGCGGGCTCTCGCAGAGACCGGCGATCATCGCCTCGCGGCCGGCCTCGATGCGCTTGGCGATGGCGATCTCGCCCTCGCGCGACAAAAGCTCGACCGAACCCATTTCGCGCAGATACATGCGGACGGGATCGTCGGTGCGGTCGGCGGGCTCCGAGCTGCGCGTGGCGACGGCTGTGGCGCGGGGCGACTCGACGAGCTCGCCGCCTTCGGCCTCCTCCTCCTCCTGCTGCTCCTCGCCCTCGGCGTCGTCCGGATCGTCGCCCTCGGAGACGGTGATGCCCATCTCCTGGAGCATCGCATAGACGTCCTCGATCTGGTCCGAGGAGACTTCCTCGGAGGGCAGAACGGCGTTGAGCTCGGTATAAGTGACGAAGCCGCGCTTCTTGGCGAGCTTGATCATCCGCTTGACGGCGGCGTCGTTGAGGTCGAGCAGCGGACCGTCGGCGGTCTCCACTGCCACTGCGCCCTCGTTTTCGACCTTCTCGTCGTCTTTTTTCGCCATTCTTCGCTCCAAGCCCCACCCCACGCCGCCTTCCCGAGCCGAAGGCTGCGCCATGCCGGGATCGTTTACTTTCTCGCTCGCCGCATTTTAACGAAAACCACAGCGCCGACCGCATGACAAGCCGGCGGACCCCGCAACGGACCCGACCGATTCGCTCCAGCCCACAGTCGCGGCCAGGGCTTAACGTCCGCCTAACCAAATCCGTAGAGCTTTGGCTCGTCGGCCGTTCGGCTTGCCGGTCAAAGGCTTCTCAGCGAACGGCCCGATTGGGAACCGAACCCGTCGAGAGCGGCTTCGGTTCCATCGAGCGCGTTCAATTGCGCCTGAATATCGCTTAAACGCGCGGAATCGTGGTCGTTGGGGGCAATCGCCAACCTCGCCTCGATTTTCCGAAGTTCTTTATCTAATGCGCGCACGCGATGTTGCAAGACGAGAGCTTGACGCAAGCTCTCGCCGGCGTCCGCCGGAGCCGCCTCTGCGCGCACGCTCCACAGCGTCGCATGGGCTCCCATGCCGGCCAATTTCTCGCAAAATGCTTGTAGCCCGGCTTCGGAAGCGGCGCGAGCGAATTCTTCGCGCGCGCCGCTTCCGTCGGCGAGGCTGCGCACCAGCACGGCGCGCAGCCGCTCGCCTTCGGCGGAGGCGAAGTCCAGCGCCGCAACCGCCTCGAGATTGGCCGCGAGCAGCTCCGGGTGATTCAAGAGAATCAACAAAATGAGCGCCTCGCGCGGGGCGATGGCGGGCGTCGTGCCGCGATAGAGCGGGGAATTGGCGAGCGCCGCGCCGATGGTCAGCGGGCCGCGCATGGGCTCCGCATCGCGGCGGAAGCGCTGCTGCTGTCCGCCGGGGCGACGCCCCTCGGGCCGACGCTGAAATTGGCCGCGCGTGCGGCCGAACAGCGAATCGCAGCGGTCGGAGAATTCTTTTTGATAGTGCCGGCGCAAACTCTCGTCGGCGATGGCGCGGGCGAGTTCGGCGAGGCGACGCTCGAGCCCGGCGCGGCGCTCGGGCGTGTCGAGCAGCGCGCCTTCCGTCTCCCGCGCCCATATCAGATCGACCAGAGGGCGCGCCGCCGCCACCGCCGCGGCCAAGGCGGAAGGGCCGGCGGAGCGCAAGAGCTCGTCCGGGTCCTGGCCGTCCGGCAGCAGCACGAAGCGCAGGCTGCGGCCGGGGCCGATCAGCGGCAGGGCCGTGTCGATCGCCCGAAAGGCGGCGGCGCGGCCGGCCTTGTCGCCGTCGAAGCAGAGAATGGGCTCCTCGGCGTGATTCCAGAGCAGAGCGCATTGGTCCGCCGTCAGCGCCGTGCCGAGCGGCGCCACCGTCTGCGGAAAGCCGGCCGCCGTCATGGCGATGACGTCGACATAGCCCTCGACGGCGATGATGTTTCCCGCTGAATGGGCGGCTTTGCGGGCGTTGTGCAGATTGTAGAGATTGGCGCCCTTGTGGAAGAGCGGCGTCTCCGGCGAGTTGAGATATTTGGCCTTGGCGTCCTTCTCCATCGCTCGCCCGCCGAAGGCGATGACGCGGCCGGAGCGGTCTGAGATCGGAAAGATGATCCGATTGCGGAAACGGTCATAGGGGACGGCGATGTCCTCGCCATGGACGAGCAGTCCAGCCTCGATCATCGTCTCGACACTGGCGCCCTTGGCGGCGAGATGGTCGCGCAGCGCATAGCGCTCACTCGGCCCGAAGCCCAGACGAAACTGCGTCTGCTCCTTTTCGCCGAGCTCGCGGCGGGCGAGATAGGCGCGCGCCTCGGCGCCGGCGGGCCCGCGCAGCTGTTTCTCGAAGAATTGCGCCGCCCATTCCAGCACTTCGGTCAGAGAGCCGCGGCGCTGCTCCGCCTCCTGCGCCTCTTTCGTCTCCACCGGCATGGGCAGGCCGGCCATGCCGGCGAGCCGCTCGACCGCCTCGGGGAAGGTGAGGCCTTCCGTCTCCATCAGAAAGGTGAAGCCGTCGCCATGCTTGCCGGAGGAGAAGTCATGAAAGAAGCCCTTCTGGTCGTTGACATAGAAGGAGGGCGTCTTCTCCGCCTGAAAGGGAGAAAGCCCGCGCCATTCGCGCCGATCCTTCTTGAGCTTGACCTTCTTCGACACCACGGCCGAGACCGGCACGCGGGCGCGAATTTCATCGAGGAAGGAGGGAGGGTATCGCATCGTGTCCCTAGTAGCATTGTCGACGCATTCGGCGCGCGCGGCGTCGGCTTTGTGCCCGCTACCCACAACACGGTCGGTCGGCAGCCCACTCGACATGCAATGCGGTTGTATATACGCATCCCTTCGTCGAGCGCTAGGCTCGAGCCGCGGGGCGAACCGGAATGCGGGGCGAAGCGGAATGAAGGACAGATCGAGCGGGACCGCGCAGCGCACGGGCGATCGAGAGGACGCTGAAATCGACGCGGCGATCGCGAGCGATCCCGATTGGGCGGAATTCGAGCCGATCGACTGGAGCAAGGCCGAGGTCGTCATTCCGCCCAAGAAGCAGGCGATCTCCATCCGCCTGGACCAGGACCTCATCGACTTCTTCAAGAAGGAAGGTCCCGGCTATCAGCGGCGCATCAACGCCGTCCTGCGCGGCTATATGAGAGAGCGCCTGCGCTGAGCCCGGGCGCTTCTCACGCAGGCTCGCGCTCTTTCTCCTTCGCCTTTTCCTGCTCCTGCGCGACGGGAACGCCGATCGTCGTCAGCTGCTTCGGGCGATAGGAGGGGTCGATCTCGGCCTTCTCGCGAACCGGCGCGAAATCCTCGTCGGGGGCGATCGGCCGGATGTAATCCCCGCCCCAGCTGGCGTGCTTCGCGAGCCCTTGATCCGCTTTCGGATAGACGGAGGGCAGGCCGAAAGCCGCCGGCAGCTTGACGAGCAGCGTCGTGGCGAGCTTGTAGCCCAGCGTCTGGCTGTTTTGAATTTTCTCGGTCGGATCGGGTGAAAAGGGCCGGTCGACGGAGAATTTGACATCGGCGAATTTCAACAGCTTCAGGCCATTCTCCGCGGCGCGTTCGGCCATCCACACCAGCGCATAGTCGGAGAGGCCGTGCTCCTGATAGCCGCCGCCGACATTGGAGTGGACGCCGGGGAACCAGCGCTGCTTGTAGAGCGGAAAGCCTTTCTCGGCGATGTTCTTCGCATCGCGCTCCAGATGATAATCGGTGAGCGCGATCGGCGTCGGCCGGAACGGCCAGCGACGCTCGTCCGCCGCCAGCGCGTGATAGGCGGAATCGACGCTCGCGCTCAGAGTCACATCGTGGAAGCTCGTCTTGAAGAGCTTGTCGAACAGCCGGCCGAGAATTTCGCCATAGGGTGCGCCGAGCGCGCCCACCGTGTCCCACACGCCGAGGAATTTGATCTTGGTCGGATAGGGGTGGCAATTCTCGTCGCGGAATGTCTGCGCGGAGGCGCCGCCCGGGCGCCATTCCGCGGCCCTGTCCTTGTAATGGTCATAGGCGATGGAGACGAGCGGCAGATTCCAGCGCTTCAGCACGCCGAGATTGTGAATGAGCCCGGCGATGCTGCGCGCCGTATAGGCGCCGCGGCTGAAGCCGAAGAGATAGATGTCGTCGCCCGGCTCGTAATTGCTGACGATGAAGGCGTAGGCGTCCTTTATATTGTCGGAGATGCCGAAGCCGAATGCGCCGCCGATGACCTTCTCGTCTTTGCGAGTGCCGACGCCGGCGATGTAATGGGTGAGCTGCGGATTGCCGTCGGCGTCGAGAAAATCGGTGGCCTGCAGCATTCGCACGACATTGGTGCCGCGCTCGGTCGGCTCGTTCCACGTGCCGTCGCAAAAGATCACGAGCTTCTTCTTGGGCTTGGTCGCGGTCATAAACGTCTCTTTCGCAAAAACCGGAGCGTCGAAAAAATCGCGCGCCGCAATAGAGTGTTTTCGAGCGAAGTGGGAACCGGTTCGCGGGAAGAAAACACGGCAGAACAAGGAGAGTGATTCCGGTTCGATCCGAACCGGAATCACTCTAGCGGATCGCTGCGGCGCGCAAAAAGCCGCCCAGCGAAACGCTCAGCCTAGCCGAGCTTTCCGCGGGGCGCCAGATCAGTGCGAGAAACTGATGCGACCGCAGCTCAGAAGGGCAGCGGGCCGGTGATCGACACGCGCACGGCCGGCGGCTCCATCGGCTTGAAATGACGGCCCATCACGCCGACCGAGCAGACATTGCTCGGCGCGACGCCCGCCTTGCACAGGCCATAGAGCGGATCGGAGGGGATCAGCGAACCATAGCCATAGGTGATCATGTCGGAGCGCGAATTGGTGACGTTGAAAGCGTCGGCCTGAATGCTCCAGCCATTGTCGAAGCGATAGCCCGCGCGCAGATTGAGCGTGCCGGTCGCCGGCGATTTGAAGGAGCCGTCCTCGGTCAGCGGGCGCTCGCCGAGATAGCGATAGCGCAGCGCCGCGAAGGGGCCGGTCGCCTCGCCCACCTCGATCTGGCCCATGGCGACGATGTTGGGCGAATCGGGAATGTAATTGCCGGGGGCGTTGCCGACATAGGTTCCGTAGCCGATCGCGTCGGGCGAGAGAAGATCGATCCAGGCGAGCGCCTGCTGCTGATCGACGCCGCGGAAGCGCGCATGAGACAGCGACACGCTGCCCTCCATCCGCAGCCAGGAGGCGGGCGTGTAGTGGTTGATGATCTCTATGCCGTAGCGCCGGCTCGGCCGGCCGAAGGAGGTGCTGCCGGAATCGCCCTCGAACTGATTTTCCGAATCATTGTTCAGCCACCAGAGGGCGACCGAGGATTCGAGCCCTTCCAGCAGGCGCGTGGTCCGCACGCCGATCTCGGCGCCGCGCTGCTTCACCAGCAGCGGGATGGTCGCCACCGACGAGCCGTCGGCCGGGCTCAGCCGGGTCACGGTTCCGCGCACGTCGGTCGAATGCAGTCCCTCGCCGAAATTGAGGAAGAGCTCCGTCTGCTCGAAGGGGCCGATAACGACGCCGACCTTCGGGCTCCCCATCGTCGCCGATTTGGAGCCGCTGTTCCAGGGGCCGGTCCAGATCGGAGCGCCATTCTCGTCCTTGGGCGCGGAGAGTGGGTCTTGGAGGCTGCCGACGCTGGCGGCGAAATAATCGAAGCGCACGCCGCCGGTGGCGCGCAGCCAGGGCGTGAAGCGAACAGTGGTGTCGGTCCAAAGGCCGACGCTGCCTTCCGCCACATGGCTGTTGGTGATCGTGTCATAGGGCTGGCGCCGCCAGCTGTCCTGGAGGCCGAGACGAATATTGTCGTAGCGGCTCTCGAGGCCGATGCGCGATTCGATCGGCAGGCCGGCGAGCTCGTATTTATAGGCGTGCTGCGCGTTGACGCCGAGCACGGTGCGCCGGTCGAATTGGCGGAACTGGTCGCCGAGGTCGGGATGCGAGAGGAAATAGGTGAAGTTGTTGTAGAGATCGAGCGTCGAGCGGATGGCGTAGGCTTCCACGCGCGAGGAATGCGCGCCTTCCGTCTGGCTCCAGCGCGCCGAGAGGCTGAAGCGCGAGGCGTCGCCGCCGTCCGTGCTGTCGACATTGCCCCAGAGCGGAAGGACGCCGCCATAGACGGCGCGCGAGGGGATCTGGTCGGTGGAGAACCAGCGGTTGGCGTAGGCCATAGCGGTGATGGAGACGCCGTCCTCCTGCGTCCCGCGCGACCAGCGCAGCACCGAATTGATCTTGCGCATCTCGTCGGGCCGCGTCCACGGGCCGTTGTATATGCTGGATTCGATGGCGGTGAGCAGATTGCCGCCATTCACCTCGAAGCTCTTGGCGCCGAGCAGGCGGCCATAGGCGAAGCTGCCGCCCGTCGCACGGAAGAAGCCGTGATCGAGCTTGTCGATATATTGCATATCGACCGCGCCGGCCGAGGAGAAGTCGCCCTTGTCGGCGTAATAAGGGCCCTTGCGGCCGACGACGGAGGAGAGCAGCTCCGGGATCAGGAAATTGGCGTCCGCATAGCCCTGGCCATGGCCGTGGGTGCGCATATTGATCGGCATTCCGTCCAGCGTCAGCGAGAAATCAGTGCCGTGGTCGAGCTGGAAGCCGCGCAGAAAATACTGGTTCGCCTTGCCCTCGCCGCTGTGCTGCGTGACCGAGAGGCCGGGCACGATCTCGAGCGCCTCGCCCGGACGCGCGAAGGGAACGGCGTTGACCTGCTGGCCGCTGAAGACGGTCTCGCTGGCCGCCTCGACTCTCACCTTCGCCTTTTGCGCGTCTTCCGCGCGCGCGGCGGCCGCCGGAGTCGCGGCCGCGATCGGCGCGCCGATGTCTATGTCCGGCAAGCTCTCCTGCGCGACGGCGTCCGCGCCGAAAAGCGCGACCGCCAGGGCCAATGCGGAAATTTCGCCAACTCGCCAGCCGGTCATCGCAGCTCCCCCGTATGATTTTTTTATTATCAGATCATACGAACGTAGCTGTGGCAACGACCCACCTACGGATTTGCCCGAAGCGTTGCATTTGTGTCACAGGCCTCAGGCGTGGCTATGGCCGTGGTGCGGTTTCGGCGCCGAGGCGCTCTCGGGCGAATGCGCCTCCGCCGGCGCGACGACGAGCTGGCCGTAGCGCACGCCGCGCTCGCCGATCACATGCTGGGCGAAATGCTCGACCTCCGACTTTGCGCCGCGCAGCAGCGAGACCTCGAGGCAGGTCTCGGCGTCGACATGCACATGCAGGGCGGCGATGGAGAGATCGGCGTGGCTGTGATGGTCGTGCATCAGCCGCTTCGACAATTGCCGCGTCTCATGGTCGTAGAGATAGACGAGCGCGCCGATGCAGGGGCGATCGCTGTCGTCGAGCTTCGGCTGCTTCATGAGGCCGGCGCGCACGAGATCGCGCACCGCCTCCGATCGATTCTGATGCCCGCCGGCTTCCATATATTTGTCGAGAGCGGCCATGAGATCGTCGTCTATGGTCATGGTGACACGCTGCATATCGGACGCTCCCCCGCGCGGCGGCCCTGCATTCCAATGAAAAGCTTCGGCCGCATGTCGTTGATTTTACCCGTTCGGGAGCGGCCCCGCAATCGCGCGCGGGCCGAGCGGCGCGCGGTCTTGTCCATTTTCGCGGCGTCGGGCATTGTCGCGGCCCCGCCATTCAGGCTTGTCCCGGAGTCTTTCGAAAATGAGCTGGTCGTCGAAATGCTTGCCGCTCGTCGTCGCCGCATTGCTCGCATCGCTCGCGCCGGCCTTCGCCCATACGGCGGATATTTCCACCGCCAAGATCACGCCCGAGAAAGATCGTTCCTATCAGATCGATGTCGGCTTTCTGGCGACCGATCTCGAGCGCATCTTCTCGCAGACCATGGCGGAGCGCGCCGGCGTCGAGCTGTCGCAGCCGGGCGTGCTGGAGACGCAGATCGGCAAGCTCGTTCAGCGCCGCGTCTCCATGCATGACGCCGAGGGACACGCCTGCGCCGGCCGCGTCGATTACGCCGGAGAGGACCCCGCCAATGCAGACAGCGCATTGGTGAAGCTGAAATTCGACTGCTCCGGCGTCGCCGGCCAGATTTTCTACGACGCAAAGGAGCTGCTGGCCGTCGCCGGCTCCAAGGCCAAGCATCTCGTGACGCTGACCGGCGAAAACGCCGGCGAGACCATGCTCTATCCCGCCGATCCGCCGCTCGATCTGTCGAAGCCGTTGGAGACGGTCTGGCAGCTGATGTGGAAATTCGTGCAGGCCGGCGTCGAACATATTCTGACCGGCTACGATCATGTCTGCTTTCTGATCGCCATTCTTCTATGGGCGACGCGCGTCTGGCCGGTGGTGAAGATCGTCACCGCCTTCACCGTTTCCCATTCGATCACGCTGTCGCTGGCGGCGCTCGACATTGTGACGCTGCCCTCGCAATGGGTGGAGGCGGCGATCGCCGCCTCGATCATCTATGTCGCAGTCGAGAACTTTTTCTCACGCCGCGTCGACGGGCGCTGGCGCGACACATTTCTCTTCGGCTTCATCCATGGCTTCGGCTTCGCCAGCAGCTTGAAGGAGCTCGGCGTGCCGGCGAACGCCGTGCTGCCGGCGCTCGCCTCCTTCAACATCGGCGTGGAGCTCGGACAAGTGGCGATCGTGCTGGTCTTCGTGCCGGCGCTGCTCTTCATCGACAAGCAGACCGGCGGCAAGCGCAGCCCGCGGCTCGTCTATGCGCTGTCGGCGGCAATCGCGCTGCTCGGCGCCTATTGGCTGCTGGAGCGCGTCGGCGCGCTCGACTTCGTGCTCGCGCATCTCGGCCATTCGGCCTGAGCGCTGCGGGAGCGCGGCGGCTTCGTGCGGCCGCGCTCCGTCGAATGGGCGTCGCTCGCCCGGGTCATTTGGTGACGATGAAGGACCCGAGAATGCCGCCGAGCAGCGCGCCGATGATCACTGTCCCGATCGCGGCGGGGAAACCGACGACGCCGGCGCCCATTATGCCGCCGAGCACGGCCCCGACTCCTCCGAAAATATAGGCGTTCCGCGACATCAGGCGGTCGACTTGATCTTCTTCGGCCATGGTACTCTCCGTTGTTCTCTATCGCTGGCCCTTGGACCAAGGGCTGGCTCCGCATGTCTCTAGCTAGCGCGCGCCGCGCGGCGGCAAGGGCGGGCCGCGTGACGCCCCGCGAAATCGCCGCATGTTTCGATTAGGATGAGGCCTATGACACCGGATGATCTCGTCTCGCGCCTCCTCTATCGGGACGGGCTGATGCTCGTCGTCGACAAGCCCGCCGGCCTGCCCGTGCATCGCGGCCCCAAGGGCGGCGAAAATCTCGAGGATCATTTCGACGCTCTGCGCTTCGGCCTGCCGCGCGCGCCGGCGCTCGCGCATCGGCTCGATCGCGACACTTCCGGCTGCCTCGTGCTCGGCCGCCACCGCAAGGCGCTGGAGCGGCTCGGCAGACTGTTCCACGATGGGCGCATCGAGAAGACCTATTGGGCGATCGTCGAAGGCGCGCCTTCGGAGGAGGAGGGCCATATCGACATGGCGCTCGGCCGGCTCGATTCGACGCGCGGCTGGTGGATGCGGCCCGATCCGCTGGGCCTGCCGGCGCAGACGGATTGGCGCGTGCTCGGCCGCGCCCGCGACGCGCAGGGCAATGACCTCGCCTTCCTCGAGCTGAAGCCGCAGACCGGCCGCACGCATCAACTACGCGTGCATTGCCAGGCGATGGGCTGGCCCATGCTCGGCGATCCCGTCTACGGCCATGGCAAGCGCGAAGGCGCGCCGCCGCTGCATCTTCATGCGCGCGAGATCGACATTCCGATGCGCGAGAACAAGGAGCGCATCGTCGTGCGCGCCCCGGCGCCCGCGCATATGCGTGAGGCGCTGGCGCTCTGCGGATGGCGCGCGGAGACGGAATGACCACGCCGGTTCGCATCTGCTTCTTCGGCGACAGCCTCGTCAATGGAACCGGCGACGACGATGGTCTCGGCTGGGTGGGTCGGCTCGTCTCGCGGGAGCGCCGGGGCGGGCGGGACGTCACCGCCTATAATCTCGGCGTCCGCCGCGACACCAGCGCCGACATCGCGGCGCGTTGGCGCGAGGAGGCGCGGCGCCGTCTGCCGCGAGACTGCGACGCGCGTCTGCTGTTTTCCTTCGGCGCCAATGATTGCATAGAGGAAGCGGGCTGTGCGCGCGTTCCGCTCGAGGAGACGCTCGCTCATGCGCAGGAAATATTGCGCGAGGCGGCGACGCTCGCGCCCGTTTTGATGGTCGGCCCGTTTCTGCCGGACGTGGCGCGCATCGATCGCCTGTGTCCGCAATTGCAGCGGCTCTGCGCCGAGCAGCGCATTCCCTATATCGAGACGCACGGCTTCGCCGCGCATTGCGGCGTGCTTTTGAGCGAGGCGGCCGCCGGCGACGGCGCCCACCCCAATAGCGGCGGCTATGCGGCGCTGGCCGATTTCATCGGCGCGGCGCCGCAATGGCGCGCATGGCTCGACGGCGCGCTCACGTCCGCCAAGGATGCGCCGGCAGATCGCTGACGCCGACGACGGCGACGCCGGCCTGCGCGACGGCGTGGTCGTTCTCCACCGAGCTGCCGCTCACGCCGATCGCGCCGACCAGCACGCCATCCTCGTCGACGATGGGCAGGCCGCCGGGAAAGGTGATGAGCCCGTCATTGGAATGCTCTATGCCGAAGAGCGGGCCGCCCGGCTGCGACAGCTTGCCGATCTCGCCGGTCGGCATTCCGAAGAAGACTGCCGTCTTCGCCTTCTTGATCGCAATGTCGATACTGCCGACCCAGGCGTCGTCCATGCGATAGAAGGCTTTCAGATCGGCGCCGGAATCAACGACGGCGATGCACATTTTCGTGCCGAGCTCGGCGGCGCGCTTGCGCGCGGCGGTGATGGCGGCCTCCGCCGCGGCGATATTGACATGCATGGGGACTCTCCTCGTCGCGCGAGCGCCGCGACACCACACAAATGGCTACGCCGAAGTCCCTTTCAAGTCCGTCATCTCTGCGCGATCGGCGCCGGCTGTGTCACAATGTCGCGCTCCGCCGGCCATTTGACCCGATAGGCGAGGCGCAGCTCTTTCGTCTCGCCGGGCTTGGCGTCGAAGCTCCAGGCCATCACGCCGCGCTTGTCCGCCACCTGCTTCGTCGTGGGCGCAGTGGTCTGTGGCAGCGTCTCCACCGTAATGGCCGTGTTTTCGGAAAAAGGCGTTCGATCGACCACCGTCACCGGGACGACGAAATCATGCAGATTGCGAATCGTCGTCTTGAAGTCGCGCGTCTCATATTTGGTCTGGCCGAACCAGCTCGGCTCGTTTTCGACGCGCTTGACCGGCGCGCGCGTCACCTTGATCTTGTCGTCGGCGCCGAAGCCGAGCTCGACCGCCTCGCCGGGCGCGACGAAAGCGATGCGGCTCTGCCCGACATGAACGCCGTCGCGCTGCACGGCGACGGGGCCGGGCAGCAGCGGCGCGTCCTCGTCATTGACGATGCGCGCCTCGAGAAAGGCGGTCGGATCTTGCGCCGGCGCGATATGCGCGGCGAGCGTCGGCTCGATGCGGCGCGACGAGAGAATGAAACTCTTCGAGCTTCCGTCGCCGGGGACGCCGACGCGGCCCGCGATGTTGAAGCTGGCCTGATAGGCGTTGGATTCGAGCGTTGCCGTCTGCTGTTCCAAGGGGACGGGCGCGGGCGCCGAAGCCCTGGCGTCGGCTCTGCGCAATTGGCGCTCGGGCGCTGCGGCGACCGGAGCGGCGAGCTTTTCCGCATAGAGAACGGGCGGCTCGTAGAAGCCGACGCGCTGCGGCTGCACATCCGGCGCCGATGCGCCGCGATGCGCGCGCGTCGTCGAGACGGAGAGCGCGACGTCGCTCCAGTCCTCGCCCGTGTTCTGCGTCACCGCGGCGCGACGGGTGAGCTCGATCTGCGGCTTGCCGTCCTTGCCGCCGGTGTCGAGCCGCGCGTCATAGGCGGGCCGCCAAGAGGCGCCGGCGACGAGATAGGTGAGCGTCAATCGCAGCTTTCCGCCGCTCGCCGATTCCACGGCGATCGCGACCTCGCGCGCCGGGCGCTGCATTTTGCGTTCGCCGCCTCCCGCTTCGAGCGCATGAATCTCATCGTCGAGATCCTTGGCCCTGGCGCGCGCCGTGCGTAATTCTTCGCCGGTCTTGGCCAGCGCGGCGCCGATCGTCTCGAAAGCGGCGTTCCATTCGCCGATCGCGAGAGGGCGCGCCTCGGGCCCGAGCTTCTCCGGCCCGGCCTGCGAATAGCGCACGATCATCGCCTGCTTGCCGGCGAGCGCATCCAGCGTCGCCTGCAGGCTCTCGCGCGCCCGGCGCAATTGCTTCAGCTTGATCTCGATCGCCGTATCCGGCGCGCGCGCATCCGCCGGAGCGAATCGCGTCTCGACGGCGCCGATCGTCACGCGGCCATCGGCTTCGCCAAAGACGCGCAGCGAATCGGCGTCGAGCCCGGCGGGCAGGTTCGCGAGCACGATGGTCGAAGCCCCCGCGGGAAGATCGATCGTCGCTCTGCGCGTCACCGTCGCGGCGTCGGGATGAACGACGACGCCTTCGACCGCCGAGGCCGCCTCGACGATCGTCTCCTTCGCCCATGCGGAGGACAGCGCGATCGATGATACGCAAACGAGAGCGGAAACACGAAGCCGCATGGGGCCGCCTCCTCGAGGAAAGACGGAGCCATCCGGCCCGATGCTTATGTCCTTTTCGCGGCGGAGCCGGCGCTTCGGCCGGAGACGTTCTGTTTCTCGGCTTTATTTCTCGGCTCTGGCGACCGGCGCGGGCCGATCGGTCAGCGTGCGCAGAAAGGCGACGATGGCGTCGATTTCGCCCTCGTCGAGCCGCGGCGTCTCGCCCGGCTTGCGATCATAGGGAACTTCCTTGACGTTCACATTGTCGTGGAACTTCTCCGGCAGATCGTCGTATTTCGCGGTCGCGCCGTCCTTTTTCGGATACCAGCGCGCAGGGTCGGTGTCGCGCGTCGCATAATAGGCGACGACATCGCGCAGGCTGGCGAAAACGCCATTGTGCAGATAGGGCCCGGTCACGGCGACATTGCGCAAGCTCGGCGCCTTGAACTGGCCGCAGAGACTGTCGATGTCGAAGCCTTTCGGCGCGATCTTCGCGAGGCCCTCGCGTTTGCAGAGGCCGAGATCGACAAAGGCCGGGTCTTTGTTGTCGGGAATGGCGGCGTTGCGCGGCGCGCCCAGCGCGTCATAGCTGAAATCGGTGAACAGCCAGTCTTGCGGCCGGCGCGATTTCTCCTCGCCGACATGGCAGGCGAGGCAATTGCCCTTGTTCTTGTCCTTGAACAGAGCGAAGCCCTTTGCTTCTTCAGCGGTCAATTTCTCGCGGCCGCGCAGAACATCGTCGAATTTGGACGAGAAGGGATGAAAGCGCGCGCTGCTCTCATAGGCGGCGACGGCGCGCGCCAATTTGTCGAAAGCGGCGTCGCTGTCGAAAATCTTCGCGCCATAGACGCGCCGCGCGAGATCGGCATAGGCGCCGGATTTGATCTTCTCGACGACGGCGGCTCTCGACGGATTGTTCATCTCGCGCGGATTGAGCAGCGGCCCTTCCACTTGCGCAGCCAGATCATCCGCGCGTCCGTCCCAGAATTGGCCGCCGGCGGGAACGAGCTCGGTCGCGCCGGTCTCCTCGTCCTCCTTCTTCATGAAATGAAAGCGCGGGCTGAAGGAGACGTAAGCGAGCGAAGGCGTCTTGCGCGTTCCGAGCGCATCCGGCCGGCTGCCGCGCGCCAGCGCCGCGACGGGCGAGCCGTTATTGCCTTGAAACGCCTTGGCGGGATCGTGGCAGGAGGCGCAGGAGAGGCCGGCGGGCTCGGACAGGCTCTTGTCCTCGAAAATCCGCTTGCCCAGCAGCTCGCGCGGCGTGAGGCCGGCTTCATCGGCCGCCCGCGCGTCGCTCGTCGTCGATTCGAAGCTCGCCGCCGGCGCGGCCGCGGCGAGCAGAAAGAAAAAGGCGCGCGACACTATCGAGAGGCGCGATCGAATGGCGAGCGCCATTGAGAGTCTCCAATCGGGAGAGCGGACTCTCCGAATGAGCGAGGCGCGCGAAATCTAGTGAAGAAGCGCTAATTCCGTCAAACTCCATAGATTGGATCGGTTCCAAACAATGCTCTCGCCGCTTCAGCCGCGCGGGGGCTCCGGCTGAGCGACGAAGAGCAGGATGAGGCCGAGCGAGCCGATGAATCGAAAGGCCGGCTGCTGGAAGTTCCAATCAATGGAACGCCACATCTGGAACCATTCGCCGCCGATGATCATGAAGCCGAAAAAATAGAGCGCGAAGCCGAGCGCGAGCCCGCCTATGGCCCATTGTTTCGCCGCTTCGAAGCGCGCCGCATCGCCCTTTCGTGCGCCAAAAAGCCGCAGCGCGCCATAGAGGCAGAGCGCCCCATAGGCGAGCTCCGTCGCGATGATCCCGGCATAGAACAGCCGCTGCAGCGTGTCGGAGAGAATGGCGCGGCTCATCAGCGCGGCGTCGGCGTGAGTCGTGTCCATGGAGACGACATGGCGAAGGACCTCGAAATTCGTGCCATAATCGAAAATATTGCCGAGCCCGGTGACGAGGCCGAGCAGGCCGGCGCAGGCGGTGAGCAGGATCTTGGCGATGCGGGCGATCATGCGTGGGTCCTCCCCGGAGTCGATTCCGATCTATGTCCCGCCGATGACGCGGGCGAGGCGGCGAGGGCGATGATCGCGACAGTGACGCAAATTCTTTTCATTTTCGTCTTTCTCCTGCTGCTCCTCGGCGCGCTGCTCGTCGTCTCCGACGCCGGCGCGCGGCGCGCCTTTCGTATCGCGCTGCATCGGCGGGTCGCGCGTCTGCGGCCGCCGCGCTACGCCATTGTCGGCGACAGTCTCGCGGCGCAATGCGATTGGCGCCCGCTGCGTCGGCGGCCCTTCGACGTGCTGCGCCTTTCCCTCGGCGGCGCGACGCTGAAGGATATAGGCGCGCTAATCGTCGAGGCGCGCATGATGGGCGCGCGCTGCTTCGTCATCGACGGCGGCTTGAACGATCTTCTTTTCGACGCGGCGCCGCTCACGCAGATCGACCATGATTTTCGCGCGCTGCTGCGCCGCCTGCCGGAGGATGCGCGCGGCGTTCTGATGCTCGCGCCCCATATCGCCGACGCGGCGCAGGCGCCGCGCATAGACGAGATGAATCGGCTGATGCGCGCGCTCGCCGAAGCGCGCGGGCTCGCGGTCGTCGATCTCGCGCCGCAGCTTTCGCAAGACGGCGCGCGGCGGGCCGAGATGACCGATGACGGCCTGCATTTCTCGCCGCTCGCCGCAAAGCTATGGGTGCAGGCGGCGCGCGAGCGCCTTCTTCGCGATGGGCTCGCCTGAGCGCGGCGCGCCCTATGTAACGCGGCGCGGGCGCAATTCCACCGGCGCTCGCGCTCACGCCAAAGCGCGAAGGAGGTCGTAAAAATGGGTCTCTTCAATTTCTGGAACAACTCGAAGAGCGGCGAGCAGATCGACAAGAATGCGCCGTCGCCCAAGGGCGCGACCGAGAACGCCGCCGCGCCCGCCGATGAGCTGAAGAAGGAGATCGAGAAGAAAGGTCTCGACGCCTCCAAGATCGAAATCTCGGTCGAGGGCGACAAGGTGAAGCTCGGCGGCAAGGCGGCCTCCACCAGCGACGCCGAGAAGATCGTGCTCGCCGTCGGCAACACCAAGGGCGTCTCGCAGGTCGAGAGCAATATCGTCGTCGGCAAGCAGGAGACGGAATCCTTCTTCTACAAGGTGCGCCAAGGCGACACGCTGTGGAAGATCGCCGAGACGCAATATGGCCAGGGCAAGGGCGGAAAATACGAGGAGATTTTCGCCGCCAATCGGCCGCTGCTCTCTGACCCCGACAAGATCTATCCCGGCCAGGTGCTGCGCATTCCCAAGGCCCAAGGCGCCGCCGGCCAGGCCTGATCTCTGTCGCGCGGCCTCCTTCGGGAGGCCGCGTCATGCGGGAAAAATAGGGATGCGCACGCGGGAGCTATTCTCGAAATCGCGCGCGATATCGAAAACGAATTGCCTCGCAAAGGCGCGCGTCACATATTCCGCGCCGTAAAAGATCATAGATCGAGGCGAAGCGTTGAACCTCCGCATCTATCGTCGCGCGCCGCATCTCGCCATGCTCGCTGCGACCTTGTCTCTCGCCGTCGTCGCGGGCGCGTCCTCGGTGCGCGCGGATGATCTCCCGCAGCGTCGTCCCGGCCTGTGGCGCATAAAGACCATATCGCCGGAAGTGGGATTGCAGGCGCATGACGTCTGCATCGAGGCGAGCGACGGCCTGCTCGGCGTTCCGCAGGACAATTGCACCAAGCCGAGCGTCGAATCCGCGCAGGGCGGCGAGGTCATCGTCACCTTCTCCTGCGATCTCCATGGCGCGCGCGAAGTGACGAGCCTCTTGTTCACCGGCGATTTCTCGAGCTGGTATCGCGCGCAATCGAAGACGACGCTCACGCAAAAGAGCGGCGTCACGCGCGAGCGCTCGGGCTTCACCATAGACGCGAAATATCTTCGCCCGGAATGTCCGCAGCCCTGAGGCGTCAATGCTTCGGCGCGAGGCCGACGATATAGGCGGCGAGCGAGTCGATCTCGTCCGGCGTGAGGATGAGATTGGGCATGTTGCGATGCGAGCTGCGCAGGAAAACCTTGATCGCCAGCTCGGTCGTCGAGGGCATGCGCGCCACATCGACGAAGCTCGGCGCCTTGGAGGCTTCGTCCTTGGCCGGCGTCTTGTCGTCTATGCGGTGACATTCGACGCAGAGCGAGGCGGCGAGGCGTCGCCCGGCCGTCGGATCGCTCGATTGCGCGGCCGCGGGCGCCGCGACGGCTATGGAAGCGACTAATGCAAAAATCATCGGCGTCGGGCAAATCATGTCGCAGCTCCTCTATATGGTGAAATCGCTCCGCTTGAAGATCGACGCCAGCGTGATTCCCTTTTCGGCGAGCTTTTCCGCGGCGCCTTCCTCGCGGTCGATCACCACCAGCGCGCGCGTCGCTTTCGCCTCTGGATGCTCTTCCGTCATGCCGGCGATGGCCTCCAATATAGAGCCGCCCGTCGTCGCCACATCGTCCACGATCAGCGATTCGCCGCCCTTGGGCACATAGCCGTCGATACGCTCCTTGGCGCCATGGCCCTTGGCCTCCTTGCGCACGAAGAAAGCCTCGACCGGCGCGCCTTTGGGAAAGCTCACCGCGGCGATGGCCGCCACCATGGGCACGGCGCCCACGGCCAGCCCGCCGACGCCCTTTATTCCCAGCGCCTTCATATAGTCGACGACGATATCGGCGATGAGATGCGCGCCCTCCGGCAGCATGGTCGTCTGGCGCAGCTGGAAGAGATAATTGCTCTTGCGGCCCGAGGAGAGCGTGAAATCGCCGCGCAGCAGCGAATGCGTGTCGATCAGCCGATGCAGCCGCCCCCAGCGCGGATCGGCGGGATCGAGAACGGCGTCGGGACGGGAAGCGCGCAAATCGCTCATTGGCTGTCGAAACTCCGCTGTCGATAGAAGAACGGCGCCGGGCGCCGGCTCGCGTCCCTTACGCCGAGGAACTCGCGGACTTCAAGCCGGTTCCTTCCCTCGGCCCGCGCCGGCGCGGGAGGCGGGGCGAAAAATGCGAGCGGAACAAAAAAAGAACTTGGCGAAGAGAACAAATGCGATACAATCTGCCCATCCGATCTTCGCGTCCGATACCGGTCCGATCCTCACAAGTCTTTCACCGCTCTTTCGCTTCAGGGCCGCATCTCGCGTTGCGCCTGCCGCCCGCCCCGTGCCAGAAGGAATCATCGCCGTGAGCCAAGCCAATCTCCGCCTCGTGGAAGGAACATCCGTGGACAAGACCAAGGCGCTGGACGCCGCTTTGTCGCAGATCGAGCGGGCCTTCGGCAAAGGCTCGATCATGCGGCTCGGCAAGAATCAGAAGGCCGTCGAGATCGAGACGATCTCCACCGGCTCGCTCGGCCTCGACATAGCGCTCGGCGTCGGCGGAATGCCGCGCGGCCGCATCGTCGAGATTTACGGGCCGGAATCTTCGGGCAAGACCACTCTGGCGCTGCATGTGATCGCCGAGGCGCAGAAGAAGGGCGGCGTCTGCGCCTTCGTCGACGCCGAACATGCGCTCGATCCGGTCTACGCCCGCAAGCTCGGCGTCAATCTCGAGGAGCTGCTGATCTCCCAGCCCGATACGGGCGAGCAGGCGCTGGAGATCACCGACACGCTCGTGCGCTCCGGCGCGGTGGATGTGCTCATCATCGATTCGGTCGCCGCGCTGACGCCGCGCGCCGAGATCGAGGGGGAGATGGGCGAGGTGCAGCCCGGCCTGCAGGCCCGCCTGATGAGCCAGGCGCTGCGCAAGCTCACCGCCTCCATCTCGCGCTCCAACACGCTCGTCATCTTCATCAATCAGATCCGCATGAAGATCGGGGTCATGTATGGCTCGCCGGAGACGACCACGGGCGGCAACGCCTTGAAGTTCTACGCTTCCGTGCGTCTCGACATTCGCCGCATCGGCTCCATCAAGGACCGCGACGAGGTCACTGGCAACCAGACCCGCGTGAAGGTGGTCAAGAATAAGGTGGCCCCGCCTTTCAAGCAGGTCGAGTTCGACATCATGTATGGCGAGGGCGTCTCCAAGGTCGGCGAGTTGATCGACCTCGGCGTGAAGGCCGGTGTCGTCGAGAAGTCCGGCGCCTGGTTCTCCTACGACAGCCAGCGACTCGGCCAAGGCCGCGAGAACGCCAAGACCTTTCTCAAGCAGAACAAAGAGGCGGCCGAGCGGATCGAGCAGGCGATCCGCGAAAATTCCGGCCTCATCGCCGAGCGCATTCTCGACGCCGGCGGCGAGGGCGAGGGCGACGCCGGCGAGGAGTGAGTCGAGCGATCGCCCGAAGGTGAAGCGAGGACGGCCCACCCTCCCCTTCAGCGGGAGGGTCGGACGGCGTGGCCGTCCGGGGTGGGGTGGCGGCGCGAAGACTTCCGAAGCGTCATCCCCTTCCGCGAGCCGCGCCGCCTGTTCCACTTCGCGGACAAATGCTCTAGAAGGGCTCGGTTCGCGCCGGGCCTTTTCCTTTTCCCTGCGACGGTTACGGCCGAGCGCGCGTTCGATGGCTTTTCGAGCCGAACAAGCGGGCGACAAGAACCGATATGAGTGGCGTCAACCAGATCCGTTCGACCTTCCTCGACTATTTCTCGCGCAATGGACACGAGAAGGTCGCATCCTCGCCGCTCGTCCCGCAGAACGACCCCACGCTGATGTTCACCAACGCCGGCATGGTGCAGTTCAAGAATGTCTTCACCGGCTTCGAGAAGCGCCATTACGCGCGCGCCGCCACCGCGCAAAAATGTATGCGCGCCGGCGGCAAGCACAATGATCTCGACAATGTCGGCTAT
The DNA here is from genome assembly GCF_003113265.1 of Methylosinus sporium. GTDB lineage: Bacteria > Pseudomonadota > Alphaproteobacteria > Rhizobiales > Beijerinckiaceae > Methylosinus > Methylosinus sporium. The sequence goes on along the minus strand of NZ_PUIV01000024.1, from coordinate 9,072 downwards.
ACGGCGCGGCATCTGACCTTTTTCGAGATGCTCGGCAATTTCTCTTTCGGCGATTATTTCAAGGAAGGCGCCATAGAACTCGCCTGGAATTTCGTCTCCCGCGAGCTGGCCCTGCCGCGCGAAAAGCTGCTGGTCACCGTCTATCACGACGACGACGAAGCCTTTTCGCTGTGGAAAAAGATCGCCGGCTTTTCTGACGATCGCATCATCCGCATTCCCACCGCAGATAATTTCTGGAGCATGGGCGACGTCGGCCCCTGCGGCCCTTGCTCCGAGATTTTCTTCGATCAGGGCGACAGCGTCGCCGGCGGCCCGCCCGGCAGCCCGGACGAGGATGGCGATCGGTTCCTGGAGTTCTGGAACCTCGTCTTCATGCAATATGAGCAGATCGCGCCGGGCGAGCGCGCGCCGCTGCCGCGTCCCTCCATCGACACGGGCATGGGCCTCGAGCGAATCGCCGCGCTGCTGCAGGGCGTGCAATCGGTCTTCGAGGTCGATCTCTTCCGGCGCCTCATCGGCGCCGTCGCGGAGGCGACAAGCGTCGATTCCGCCGGACCGCAGGCGGCGAGCCACCGCGTCATCGCCGATCATCTGCGCGCGTCGGCCTTTCTCGTCGCCGATGGCGTGACGCCTTCGAATGAGGGCCGCGGCTATGTGCTGCGCCGAATCATGCGCCGCGCCATGCGCCATGCGCAGCTTCTCGGCGCCGCCGAGCCTTTGATGCATCGCCTCGTCGGCGAGCTGGTTTCCGAAATGGGCCTCGCCTATCCCGAGCTGACCCGCGCCGAAAGCCTCATTCGCGACACTCTGCTGACCGAGGAGACGCGTTTCCGCCAGACTCTCGTGCGCGGCCTCTCGATCCTCGACGAGGAGAGCGCCTCGCTCACGGCCGGCGCGAGCTTCTCCGGCGAAACGGCGTTCAAGCTCTACGACACTTACGGCTTTCCGCTCGATCTCACCGAGGATGCGCTGCGTCCGCGCGGCATTGTCGTCGACAAGGCCGCTTTCGAGACCGCCATGGAGCGCCAGCGCGCCGAGGCGCGCAAGGCCTGGGCCGGCTCTGGCGAGACGGCGACCGAGGCCGTCTGGTTCGCGCTCGAGGAGCGTCTCGGCGCGACCGAGTTTCTCGGCTATGACCGGGAGAAGTCCGAGGGCCAGATCGTCGCCCTTCTCCACGAAGGGGCGGAGACCTTCCGGCTCGAGACCGGCGCGCGCGGCGCCGTGCTGCTCAATCAGACGCCCTTCTACGCGGAATCCGGCGGCCAGATCGGAGACATCGGCGTGATGCGCGCCAAGGGCGTGCGCTTTCGCGTCACCAACACGCAAAAGAAGGTTCACGGCCTCTTCGTTCACGAGGGCGTGGTGGAGGAGGGCGCGCTCACGCCTGGTCTCGCGCTCGAGCTCGAGGTCGAGCACGCTCGCCGCAACGCCGTGCGCGCCAATCATTCGGCGACGCATATTCTGCACGAGGCGCTGCGCCGCGTGCTCGGCGATCATGTCGCGCAAAAGGGCTCGCTCGTCGCGCCGGATCGGCTGCGCTTCGACTTCACCCATCCCAAGCCATTGACCGAGGAAGAGATCGCCGCCGTCGAGCAGATCGCCAACGAAGTGGTGCAGGACAACGCCCCGGTCGAAACCCGGCTGATGGGCCAGGACGAGGCCATTCGTTCCGGCGCCCGCGCTTTGTTCGGCGAAAAATATGGCGACGAGGTGCGCGTCGTCGCCATGGGCCATGCGCCCGTCGACGCCGATCGCGCCTTTTCCGTCGAACTCTGCGGCGGCACGCATGTGCGCCGCACCGGCGACATCGGCCTCATCAGCGTCGTCTCGCAGGGCGCGGTCGCCTCGGGCGTGCGCCGCATCGAGGCGAAGACGGCGGAAGGCGCCCGCGCGCAGCTCGTCTCCGAGGCCAAGGCGCTGCGCGAGATCGCCGCTCTCGTCCGCGCCTCCGTCGAGGAAGCCCCGGCGCGGCTGGCCAGCCTCATCGAGGAGCGCAAGACTTTGGAGCGCGAGCTCGCCGACGCCAAGCGCAAGCTCGCCATGGGCGGCGGCGGCGGCAATGGCGCGGCGGAGCCCGTTCGCGACGTCGCTGGAATCAAGCTGTTCGCCAAAGCCGTCGGCGGCATAGACGCGAAGGATTTGAAGTCCCTCGTCGACGAGGCCAAGAAGACGATCGGCTCCGGCGTCGTCGCCATCGCCAACGCCTCCACGGACGGCAAGGCCGGAGTTGTCGTCGGCGTCACCGCCGATCTCACCGCCCGCTTCAACGCCATCGATCTGGTGCGCGCCGCTTCCGAGAAGCTCGGCGGCAAGGGCGGAGGAGGGCGGCCCGATCTCGCCCAGGCCGGCGGTCCCGACGCTTCGGCGCTCGATGCGGCGCTCGCGGCGGTCGAGGAGACGCTCCGCCAAAAGGCCGCGCAGTGAAGCCGAGAGCGATCGCGCCGGCGTCACTCGTCTCCTAAATATTTTCCCGCAGCGCAATCGCGAGTCGGACGCCATATAATCGGCTGGCGGCGCGCCGGCCGACGTCGTCCCATCGTAAGAGGCGACCGTTCCGCGCGCGACGTTCGGTCGCGCGCTAGAGCGCTGAAACGCCGGAGCGCGAGCCTTACATCACGATCTCGGGGCCATGATCGGTTGGTTACCCGAGCGGAGGAGCGCCCATGCATGAGAAAATCCTCATTCCCCTCGATTTGACAGAGCCGGAGCTGACGCGCCTCGCGCTCGACGAAGCGCTCGCATTGGCCAAAGGCCAGGCGCAGCCCGAACTTCGCCTCGTCAATGTGCAATCTCTCGTGCCGGTGGCGTTTCTCGATTACATCCCGCCGAATTTCGACGAGGAATTGCGCACCGCGGCGGAGCAGGAAATCGCCGATGTCGCCGCCAAGCTCGACTATCCCAAGAACAAGGTGACGACAGTGGTGCGTTTCGGCGCCATCTATCCGGAGGTGCTCGCGGAAGCGCAAGAGTGGGGCGCCGATCTCATCGTGCTCGGCTCGCATCGGCCGGCGATGTCGACCTATCTTCTCGGCTCCAACGCCAAGACGATCGTGCGCCACGCCAAATGCTCGGTGCTGGTGGTGCGGCGCTGAGCGCGCCGGCCGCCTATCAGTTCTTTCTCTCTTCCCTGGCGCGCAGACGGTCCCGCACGCAGTCGCGGATATAGGCGCGCAGGCTCCCTCGCTCGACGCCGCGCGCCGCCGCCTCCTGGCGGCATTGCTGGCGCTCGACGCGGGTCGAGACGCGGCCGAAATAGCAGCGACCCAAAAAAGCTTCGCGCTCGGGGCCGCCGAGGCCGCGCTCATTGGCGCGCCCCTGGCAGGCGTGACGAATGCGTCGCGCCTCGAATTTGGTCAGGCGCTTGCGCGCTTGCGCCGGCTGCGCCGATTTTCCGGCGAGCGCGGGCGGGGCGGCGGGCTCGAAGGTCGGCGGCCTGTCGGGGCCATTGGCGGCGGAGGCCGCAGGCGCGAGCGCCATCATAGAGAGAGCGCAGGCCAAAAGAACCCGAAGTCCCCCACAGCGCGCGGCGCGGGCGTCCGAAACGGATTTCATTCCCTGCGTCCGACGAGGGGAGGGGGCTGCGGCGAGCGTGCGCATGGAAATTCTAGCCATTTCGGTCCGGGCGAATTCCGCGGCGGCGGAACAGGTCATGAGCGCCGAGCACATCGCGCGGCATGACGCGATCCGCTGTGCGTCGCTGCTCGACGGACAGAGAGGCGAAGAAGCTCGTTTCGGCGTCGGCGAGCGCGCGTAAATTCTCCACATGGCGGCTCAGACGATCGGCGCGCGCGCGGAGCGGTTCGCCGGGATCGCGCGGCGCGCCCTCCCGATTGCGGTCGATCGCGGCGGCGACGATGGCGGCGTCGCGGTCCCGAACCACGATATGCAATTGCTCCGCGAAAGTGGAGAACAGCCGGTCCTGCTCACCCGAGAGACGCAGAGCGAGCCGCCATTCGTCCATATGGCTCTCGAGCGGGCTGCGGCGCGCGACAAAGGGATTTTCCGCCACACGGTTGAGCGGCTCGGCGATCGGCGCGTCGCAGACTACGAAGGCGAGAAAGCTCGCCGCCAAGGCAATTGCAAAGCGCAGCAACATCGTCGTCGAACCCCGATGGAAACCCGGCTCGAGTTCTTACGCCGCCTTTGAGACCGAACCATGGCCGCCGCCGTGATTTCCCCCGCCGCCGCCGAGGCGAGCCCGTTAACGACGAATAGGGCTCCGGCGTTAACGAATGGGCCCCGCGAGAGCAGGCGCGGCGCCTCGAACGATCCGCGGCGGCCCCTCGGGCGGCCATCGATATCGCATATTTTCAATAGCATATCGAAAATACCGCGAAATTTCGCCTATTTCGGTCGCAATTCGTTATACTTACGAAAAAACCCATAAAATCTAAACGTGTTCGCTGAAAAACTGAGCTATCTACTTACGGAGCGGGCAAAACAATAAATCTATTCTCGTCTTCACATCGGGGAGACGACGAGAATGTTGCGTAGAGTGGCGAGACTGACGATGAGCGCGGCGCTGGCCGGCGCATTCTCCTTCTGGGGAGCGCCTGCGCGCGCAGCCTCCGAGCCCCTGCTCCATGCGGCTCTCGGAGCCGAGACCAGCGTCCCATACGGATGGCTGGACTTTTGTCATCGCTATCGCGGCGAATGCGACGTCGACGCCTCCGCTCCGCGCGATATCGATCTCACCGCCAAGGCCTACAAGGACCTCCAGCGCATCAACGCGAAGGTCAATCACGCGATCGAGCCCGTCTCCGACATGGAGCATTGGGGCGTCGTCGATCGCTGGGACTATCCCGCCGACGGCAAGGGCGATTGCGAGGATTATGCGCTGATGAAGCGCCGTCTGCTGGTCGAGCTCGGCTATCCGCGCGCCGCGCTGCTGATGACGGTGGTCAAGGAGAAGAATGGCGACGGTCACGCGATTCTGACAGTCAAGACCAATCGCGGCGAGTTCGTCCTCGACAATATGAACGACGCCGTGCGCCCTTGGACCAACACGCCCTATCGTTTCGTCAAGCGGCAGTCGCAGCTCGATCAGAATGTCTGGGTGGCGATCGACGATCCGAACGCGCCCCGCTTCGCCGCGCGCTGAGCCGGCGGTCGGCGCGCCCCCGCGAAGGGCGCGCCGGGACGGTCAGATCGCCTCCAGCCCTTTCGCATAGCGCTCGGCGTTCTCGACATAATGCTTCGCCGATTCGAGATTGCGCGCCAGCGCGCCCTCGTCGAGCGTGCGTACGACGCGGGCCGGCGAGCCGACGATCAGGCTGTTGTCCGGGAATTCCTTGTTTTCCGTCACCAGCGAATTGGCCCCGACGAGGCAGTTGCGGCCGATTTTCGCGCCATTGAGGATCGTCGCGCCCATGCCGACGAGGCTCGCCTCGCCGATGACGCAGCTGTGCAGAATGACGCCATGGCCGATGGTGCAATCGGCGCCGATGGTCAGCGGAAAGCCCATATCCGTATGGAAAATGCAGTTGTCCTGGACATTGGTGCGGGCGCCGACGGCAATCCATTCATTGTCGCCGCGCAGCACGCAGCCGAACCATATGTTGGCGTCTTCGTCGAGCTGCACGCGGCCGATGATCCGAGCGTCCGGCGCGACCCAAAAACGGCCGGAAGCCGGCACGCGCGGCGCGACGCCGTCGAGCTTGTAGAGCGGCATGATCCTCGTCTCCCGCGCCCCTTTCGGCGACGTCTCGGAGAGACGCGCAGGGGCTTCGCCGGACTTTCTAGAGTTTTTGCCGCGAAGAGGAAACCGCGTTATGGGTCGGTTTGAATGGTCATTTCCGTGATCGACGTCGCAAGGAGCGTCAACAGCTCCTGGCGGTTCGACGAGCGCATCCTATCGATCACTGTAATTTCCATCACGTTTCATCCATCGTGTCCGGCATAGGTCGCGCTTGGCCGTTCCCGCGTCGCGCCATGTATGGACATTAGTGAGGTACAAGAGGCGCAAAGAACTCAAAGGCCTCGTGAAAGAGCGGATGCCAGTCTCGATCAAGCGGCAAATCGATCGGATGCCAGAAGAATGAGAAAGTATGACCGTGGTCGTCCTCAGCCTTATGTTGCCAAGTGTCGGGTAGGCCAGAAGAACGAAAATGGAAGAAATGCCACAGCTGACGATCAGCTCCGATCTGGTGTTGTCCGAGGTACATCAATGGCGACTGAATGGTCAGTCCGCTTTCTTCTCGCAACTCGCGCTCGGCAGCTTCGACCGGCGTCTCTCCTGTTTCGATCGTTCCCTTCACGAACTGCTTCCCAGCCGAAGGATGCACAAAGGCAAGGACTTCCAGCCCGCACTCAAACGTTCGGATCACGACGAGGCACACTTTTTCCACTTGGTACATCGAGCAACAATGCCTTCCCAATGCAGCAAATGGGGCGTAAGTAGTGTCCGGCGGTGCGGTCCGAATTTTCGGAGCCCTATTGATTACCGGAATCCTACCCTCATAATCGCTATTCTTTAAAGGGGCCGCCGAGCAAAATTCGCGCCGTGCGAAGGCAATTTTATGCAGGTATTTTTTAGCGCGGAGGAGTGCTGGTATGGCGACACATGGGCGTGAGGAACTTCAGTGCGTTGGCCGCAGGGTCCAGGCGCGCGCGCACGCCTCGCTCATGTCGGATACGAAATGGCGGAAAGTGTTTTCGGAACTCAACAAGCCCGAGTGGCGGCTGGAATATTGCATCGTGAAATTTATCGACGTTACCGAAGAAAAAAGGGTCTATTTCCCGATAGGCTTATGGTCCCCGCGTCCTTGGGTCGACATCTTTGGCTTCGGCCCGATACCTTTGCGCTCCATCGAATGGATGCTTGTTCCCCGTATAGCGAAATATAAGCGGGGCAATCCTGGCGTTCCCGATGGAGAAATCGAGCAAGACGTCGAGGCAATCATGAATGCGATCGATGGGTTTGGAAAATATCCAGTCCAACTCACAGAACGAGGTTTATTGATCATGGGACACGTGACAGAGACACATTCTCGTTGAATGTAGAGTTACGCGTTGCCGAATGGGGACGTCTCGCCAGGAGCGCGCATTCTGAGGCAAACCGTCGAACGACTGGGATTGACCCGACGCAGAGAGGCGGCGAATGAGTGAGCCCCCGATGCCAGAGCAAGAATGTCGAAGCGCGTTCAAGCTCTACAGCGAGGACGGGAAACGAGCAGCCGACGTGCTGGAGTTCCGCAACGGCGAAACATATCTCGACGAGCAGGAATGGGTCGAAGGGACCACATTCAAGAACAGGCATTCCGGTAGGTTGGTAGGTCCGTTCGCTTCGCCAGCGGATGCGGAAAAATTCATAGTGGCTACGCCCTGGTTCCGCGGTAGCCGAGCATAGGCCTCCGCTTCTCACCCCATCTGAGACCTTCAGGTCAGCAAAGGTGCGTGACGGCTTCGGGTCATGACGTGAAATTCAAACTGACCCACTACCGGCGAGCGCGAGCGGCGCCGGCGAAAATGGGCTAAGCTTCGCGAATCTTCCGCGCTCCTCTTTCCAAAGAGCCATGCGTCTCTTCGTCCTCGTTCTCGTCCTTCTCGCTCTCGCGCTGGGGCTTCTCGGCGCAGGCGCCTTTCGCCTCCTCAGAAGAGCCGACGAGGCCGCGCCGGCCGTCGTCGCCGCCAGCCTCGGCGATGCGCGCTTCGTCTATTCGCCGGCCCACGCGCGCGACGAGTCGACGCGCTATGGCGGGGCGGTCGATCGTCTTTCCTTCATCGCCGTGGCTCCCGATTTCGCCCCGCCGCCGAAGCCCAGCCTCGATCCGCGCCGGCGCGCGGCCGAGGAGCTCGATCCGATGCGCGTCTTCGTCACGCTCGCGCCGCGCGAGGAGGCGCTCGATCCGGCCGAGCGGCCGTCGCGTCTCTATGCGCGCTTTCTGGAGAGCGAGGTCTGGAGCGGGCCGGGCGGCCTCGTCCTGCGGCGCTTCGAGGCCGGCTCGCCCTATGAGCTCGAGCAGCTCTATCTCGCGCCGCCGGACGGGCGCGCGTTCTTCGCGCGCTGCCCGCGTCGGGACGCCGGCTTTCTCGGCTCGGCCCCCTGCATCTGGGCGCTGCGCTGGAAGACCGTGGATGTGGAGGCGCGCTTTTCCGCGCCGCTGCTGCGCGATTGGGAGGAGCTGGCGAAGGGCCTGCGCGCCTTTCTGGCCTCGATCGACGGCGCGTCCCCGCGGCCGCGCTGAGCGCTGTCAGAAATCGTCGAGGTCGAAGTCGAGAATGGCGATCTGCAGCGTGTAGCTCGTCTGCTTGGCGTCGTCGGCGGAGATGACGCCGAGAAAATCTTCGCCGCTGTTGAGCTCCACCGAATCGGTCTTGCGGCCGCGCGGGGCGATGGTGAGCTTGTCGTTCTCGAACAGCTTGCGCAGATAGGATTGCAGCGTCTCGCGCCCGACCGGGAGCTTCATGCCGAAGGCGAAGGAGCGGTCGCCGTCCTCGTCGTCCACCATGATGGAGGCGATCTTGCGTTCGCCGAGATGAACGGCGGCGTCCTCGGGATTTTTGGGATCGGCGGTCACGCGAATCCCGTCGTTGCCGAGCGACTGGCGCAAGAAGGCCTGCAGCTTACGCAGCTCGATCTTGTCCAATTCCGGTTCCCCCGCTTCACGCGCCTCTTGCCGAGCGCCTCGCCGTCGTCTCGCGGCCTGCTGCCTGTGCCATGAATCGCCGCCGCGCCGCAAGAGGGGCGGGCGCTCGCTCGTCTCCGCTCGCCCATCTCCGCTCGAACGAAAAAGCCCGGCGCGCGCTGCGCCGGGCCTGTCGAAAATCTCGCCTCGCTCGCTCGGTCACTCGCCCGCGGCTTTGAGGCGCTTGTTGCATTCGCTCCAATATTTCGGCCATGTGGCCTTGGGATTGGCCTTCAGCAGCTCGGCCTTCTTCGCCTTCCATTCGGCGCCGCATTTCTTCTGGCGCGCGGCCTGGGCGGCCTTGCCTTCGGTGGCGGGCTTCGCCGCGGGAGCGGCGGTCGTTGGGGCCGGAGCCGGCGTCGGAGCGGGAGCCGTTTCTGCCGGGGCCGGGGCATGAGTGGGAGCCGGGGCGGGAGCCGGCTCCCACTCATGCCCCGGCCCCGGC
>NZ_PUIV01000023.1 GCF_003113265.1 Methylosinus sporium | reverse complement strand
GGCGGGGCCTGGCGCTGAGCGCCGCCGAACAATCCGCCCAAAAATCCGCCGGACTGCTGCGGACGGCTCTCGAGCTCCTTCACGCGGCTGTCCAACTCCTGCAGACGTTGATTGGCCGCCTGCAGCGCCTGATCCTGCACCAGCACCGTCTGCGCCAGCAGATAGGGCGCGCCGGGCTGCGACTTCAGCTGCTCGGCGATGAAACTCTCCGCCTCCTGATCGCGCTGAGCGCCGGCGGCGCTGCGCGTACGCTCGAACAAACCGGCGAGCAGTTGGCGTTCTTCGGGTGACATGTGTCTCTCCCAGTTGGAACCAGCCCTCTTCGCGGGCGTGGCGCCAGAAATATGGGAGCGCTTTTTCGCTCTCACAAGGGCTGCGGCCGCGGTCGAGCCCGAGATTTTGCCGGCTCAGTCGCCGGCGAGCGCCATGTCGTCGCGGTGGATGATCTCGTCCGGGCCCTTGAAGCCGAGCAGCCCTTCTATGTCGCGGGACGAGCGGCCGATGATGCGGGCCGCGTCGAGCGCGTCGTAAGTGACGAGGCCGCGGCCGATTTCGCCGCCCGAAGGATTGCGGATCACGACGCAGTCGCCGCGCGCGAAGCCGCCTTCCAGAGCGGTGACGCCGGCCGGCAGCAGGCTTTTGCCGGAGAAGAGCGCGCGTTCCGCGCCTTCGTCCACATGCACGACGCCCTTGGGCTCGAGCGAGCCGGCGATCCATTTTTTTCGCGCCGTCACCGGCGTCGATGGGGTGAGAAACCAGCTGCAAGGCCCGCCCGCGGCGATTCGCGAGAGCGGCGCCTCGACCCGGCCGTCGGCGATGACCATATGGGCGCCGCCCGTGGTCGCGATCTTGGCCGCCTCGATCTTGGTGCGCATTCCGCCCCGCGAAAACTGCGAGGCGGCGCCCCCGGCCATCGCCTCCACCTCCGCCGTGACGCGCGGCACGATCTCGAGCAGTTTCGCATCGGGATTGCTCGCCGGCGGGGCGGTGTAGAGCCCGTCCACATCCGAGAGCAGCACCAAGAGATCGGCGCTCGCCATCGTCGCGACGCGAGCGGCGAGGCGGTCATTGTCGCCATAACGAATTTCGGAAGTGGCGACGGTGTCGTTCTCGTTGATGACCGGCACGGCGCGCAGCGCCAGCAGACGGGTCAGACATTCGCGCGCGTAGAGATAGCGGCGGCGCTCCTCCGTATCGCCGAATGTCACGAGAATCTGTCCCGCGGTGACGCCGAGCTCGCCCAAAGTCTCCGCCCATATGCGGGCGAGGGCGATCTGCCCGACGGCGGCGGCGGCCTGGCTGTCCTCCAGCGGCAGCGGGCCGGAGGGCAGGCCGAGCACGCTGCGTCCCAGCGCCACCGCGCCCGAGGACACGACGAGAACATCGGCGCCGAGACGATGCAGGGAGGCGAGATCGCCGGCGAGCCGCGCCAGCCACTCGCGCTTCACCTTCGCCTCGCGCGGATCGACGAGCAGAGAGGAGCCGACCTTGACGACGATGCGGCGGAAGGAAGCGAGCTTGGGGCGTTGCACGGAAGACCAGTCGGTTGGCGGAGGAGGAATTCGGCGACTTATAGCCCTTCCGCGCAGAAAGCCTACCCCATGGCCGCCGGCGAATGGAAACCCGCGTGAAACGAAGGAGATATTTTCAGCCGCGCATCCGACACCGGGCGCCGTCATGCTGAGCGCGTGACGAAGACCAAGGAAATTTTGAAATGTCCGACCAGATTGCTCTGACGCGGCGCGGCCTCGTGGCCGGGGCGCTCGCCGGTTCGGCGACCGTCATGCTGCCGGAGGCCCCCTCGGCCGAAACCGTTGCTCTTCCTTTGACGGCCGCGGCGGTGGAGGGGCCCTTCTATCTCGATCTCGACCTGCGGCGATTCGACATTGCCGAAGGTCTCCCCGGCGTGCCTTTGGACATTGTCTTCGTCGTTCATGACGAAACCGGCGCAGCCTTCGCGGGGGCGCGCGTCGATGTCTGGCATTGCGACGCGCAGGGCCGCTATTCCGGCTTTCCGGGCCAGGGCGAAGACAGGCGTCTCGACCTTTCCGGTAAGACCTTTCTGCGCGGAACGCAGATCGCCGGAACGGACGGACGCGTCCGCTTCTCCAGCCTCTATCCGGGCTGGTATCCGGGCCGCACGACCCACATTCACTTCAAGATCATCGATGGCGCCGTGACGCGGTTGACCTCGCAATTCTTCCTGCCCGACGCTCTGAGCGAGTTCCTCTATGCGAATGTCGGCGATTATGCGCGCGGACGACTGCGCGACACGCTGAACTCGACGGATGGAATAGCGCTCGCGGCGGGCGAGACGACGCATGGCGAGCTGCGCGAGACCGCCGGCCGCTATGTCGCGAGCCTGCGAGTGCGGGTCGATCGAAAATCCGTGCGCGCCGCGCCGACGCCGCTTTTTCAGCCGCCGCCGAACGGCGGTCCCTTCGCCGGCCCCCCGCCCGGCGGTCCTCCTCCGGGCGGCGACCACTTCGCCGGTCCGCCGCCCGGAGGGTTCCCGCCCAATGGCTTGCCGCCCGGACGCTTTCCCGGCGCGCCGCCGCGCCCTCCGGCGCCGGAAGGCGCGGAGCGGTTGCGGGCGCTGCTGCCCAAGGCGTGATCCGGATGGAGGTCGAGGGCGCCGCCCTCGACCGAGCTTCACCGTGCGATCGACGCGCCGCGATTGCGCAGGAAGACGACATAGCCGAGAAAATTCGGGCGTTGCGCCAGAGCGCGCGGCGGCGACCATTCCGCCCCTTCGGCGAGGCCGAGGCGATAGGGAATGCGGAGCCGACCGAGCCGCGCGAGATAGGCGTCGATATTCTCGACCGTCTGCGCGCCGCGATAGGTCTGAAAGACGAGTTCGTCGACGCTTCCGGCCAGCGCGTTCAAATCCTCGGGCGCGGCCTGCGACGCCCAATCCATGAGGCCGGTAACGCCGAGCGCGCAACTCTCCGGCAGTTCCCGGCGCAAGGCCCGCAAAAAGGCGGCATAATTCTGCAAGCCGCGCGTCACCGCGTCGAAATCGATCTGCACGCCGGCGACAGGGCCCGGCTGCGCACGCCAGGCCTCGAGCCGACGGCGAATCTGGGCGACGATCTGCGGCGGCCAATCGAGGCTGCGCACGCGATAGACGAGCCATAGCGTCGCCTTGTGCGGGCCGGGCTCGGTGACGCCTTGCGCCTTCATGCGGACAAAGCCGTTGTGATCCGGCCCGATCTCGCCCGAATGCAGATAGATGGTCTTCGCCGCAGCGAGTTCGGCGCGCCCTCTGACGCCGGCCCAGAGCCAGAAGGCGTCGTAATCCGCCGCCTGCACGCGAGGGCCGGCCGCGGCGGCGGAGGCCGCGAGCAGGGCGCCGAGCGCGAGGAGAAAGACCGCTTTCGTCACCAGTAATATTGCAGGCCGCGCGCCCATTGCGTCGCGCCATAACGTGATTTCAGCGTCTGGAACCACGCCTTTCGCTGCGCCTTGTCGACGTCCTTGCCGCCGCAGTCGTTGCTGCCCGCCGGCGCATAGCAATTGATGGCGCGATAGAGCGCATAGGCTCTGTCGGCGTCTTTCGTCGCCGGATCGGCGATCAGCCGCTGATAGACGTCGCCGCGCGAAAAGGGCTCGCCGGGGAAGATCGCTTTGGCGCCGCCCAATTCATCCGCGGCGGGACGCCAGGCGTCGAAGCGGGCGAAGCCGGAACGGCGGACGAAATCGCCGAGGCAGAGCAGCCCATGCGACGAGCGAGGATCGGTGGCGAGTTCGGCGACCACCGCTTTGGGCGCCGGGCACTTGTACGACTCGTTCGCGGGCGACGAGAGGAAGATCGCCGATTTGGGAAGATCGGAGACGTCCGGCGCGGCGGCGTCGTCCTCGGCGAGGCCCTCGGGCGAGAAGTCGCGCAGGAAATTGGCATATTGGCCGCGCGTCGCCTCCTTGTAGAGGAGCAGGAATCGGGCGAGCTTTCTCTCTTCCGCGCTCGCCTGCGGATCGGCGACGGCCATGCGCAGCAGGATCGGCCCCGCCGTATGGCGCAGCAGGATCGCGCGAATGCGCGGCGAGGCGAGCCGCGTCTCCGGCAAAAAGACCTTGTTGGCCATGCCGGCGCGCTCATAGCTCATGGCGAGGCCGAGCTCGACCGCTTCTCTCCACAAGGGATTGGCGAGGGTCCCGCGCAATTTCGTCCAATGCTCGATCGCCGCCGGAAATTGCCCGGAGGCCATCAGCGCCTGACCGCGCAAAATCTCGCGGCTGAAGGCGACATAGGAGCGCGGCGTCGTATTGGGCGCTCCGAGCGCTTGCAGCGTCGCCGAGAAATCGCGATCGGCGTAATAGGCGCGCGCGGCTTTCAGAAAGCCGAACAATTCCTCGCGGCCGGCGAAGACGGACGCCTCGGCGTCGAGCGCGGCGGCGGAGAGACTCTTTTCGGCGCCGTCGGCGCGCAGCTTCATCAGATCTTGCGTCGCCAGCAGGATCGGATCGCGGCTCTCATGATCTTTGGCGGCGGTCAAATATTTGGCGTCGATCTCCTGCACCAGATCGACTCCGTCGAGACCGGTCCTCGCGCCGCTCTCTTGCGCGATCTGTCGGCCATATTCGGCCGCAAGACGCTCCTCATCCGCCGCCAGCCAATAGACGCGCCGCAACAGGCCCTGCGCCGAAGCGGCGTAGCGCCCCGCCGGATAGGATTTGAGATAGGTCTGAAACGCCGTCTGCGCCGCCGTCAGCGTGGCGCGATCGGTCACATTGGGCGCGGCGGTCCCGTCGAAATCGGCGAAGGCGCCGATCTGCGCCTTGTTGATCAGGGCGCGGGCGGTCATGTAACGCGCCGCTTCGCGCAGCCAGGCGTTGCGCGCCGAATCGAGCTTGCCGAAACGCGCCAGCGCAGAATCGAAATCGCCTTCGTAGAAAGCGTCGGCGCCGGCGAGATAGGAGGCGAATTCCTGCGCCGTCGCGGCGGAGGGCGCGATTTGCGCGAGTGCGGCCGGAAGAGCGGCGGCGTCGGGCTTCTCGCCGCGGCAGGAGGGGGCGATCTCGGCGCGCGCCGCGGTCAGCGCCCGGCGCTCTTCGGGGGAAAGCGCGGGCTCGGCCTCGACCGCGGCCGCAAAAGCGATACGCCCGGACTCCATCGAGACGCAGCGCGTTCCCTCGCCGTCGGCGAAGGCGCTCTGCGCCCCGTCTTTCCCGCGTCGCGCGGCGGCGGCGGTTCGGCAGGCGTCGGTGAAATCAGGCCGCGAAAACAGCACGGAGGAATAGAAGTCGATCTTTTCGACGCCTTTCGAGACGGCCTCGTCCTTGGGCCGCAGCTTCGGATCGACGTCGATCATCAAAAAGAGAAGATTGAGCCTACTGTCATTGGCGGGATTGAGAAAGGGCATGGCGCCGAGACCGGCGTAGCCCTTTTGATCGAGCGCCCAGCGCTCGGGAGAAGGGTCGCCTCCGCCACATGCGCGAGCCGCGCCGGCGACGATCAGAAAGACGAGGCAGAAGGCCGTCGAGAGGAGAGGGCGCATCGAAACGATCCCGATTACGAAACGCGCGCGGAACTCGGCCGAAGGCTCGCGATTCTCACCTGCGTCGAGAGGCGCCGCCCGCCGCGTCGCTGTCTCGGAGTTCGGCTGGAGTGGAAGCCCGCAAGACTGGCAGGAGTGGAGGGACTCGAACCCCCAACCCCCGGTTTTGGAGACCGGTGCTCTAGCCGATTGAGCTACACTCCTGCGGTGACGGCGCGCCGTCGGGGCTCTCAATGCCGCATCACGGCCGCTGATGCAAGCGCCGGGGAGGGGCCTCGGCGCATTTTGGGGTCAAGAATTGCCGCCCGACAGCACGGTGACGGCGCGGCGGTTCTGCGACCAGCAGGAAATGTCGTCGCAGACCGCGACCGGCCGCTCCTTGCCGAAGCTGGTCGTGCGGATGCGCGCCGCGGCGAGCCCGCGCGAGGCGAGATAGCTCTTCACCACCTCGGCGCGGCGAGCGCCGAGCGCGAAATTATATTCGCGCGTGCCACGCTCGTCGGCATGGCCTTCCACGGTGAAGGAATAGCGGCCATAGCGTTGCAGCCAGTCGGCCTGCTTGTCGAGCGTCGCCTGCGCCGTCGGCGTCAGCTCGCTCGAATCGGTCTCGAAATAGACTCGGTCGCCGACATTGACGACGAAATCCTGCGGGCTTCCGGGCGCCGCATAGCCGCCGCGGCCATTGGCGCCGGCGAGCGCGGCATTCTCATCCTCGGCGTTTTTGGCGCAGGCGGAGAGCGAGACAGCCGCCAGAACGGCGACGGCGAAGCGCAGGGCGCGCGCGGCGGAAAACAATGCCAATTCCTCGGCCATGACCTCGAATCTCCTCTGACGACGGCTGTCGTCGCCAGTCCTATCCGCGCAGGGTTAAGCGAAGGTTCCGTCAACCTTGACGAAAGCTTTTCGCGTCCCGACGCGGCGCGCGAAATGTCGGTAGGGTTAACGTGAGCTCGATCGTCGATGCGATCCGTGGCGCGAGTGAGGCGAAAGCACGGCGCGAAAGAAGTCGCGCGCGCGAAATCCCGCGCACAGGGAATTGCTTATGGGGAATGCGGGGGCTGGACCGCATTGCGGATCATTGTTAGCACTTCGTTCATCATGTGGCGGGGGAAATTGAAGACGATGCGCGATTCGAAACGCTCCGCCTTCGGCGTTTGCGCGGCGCTCGGCGCCCTGGCGCTCGCCGGCTGCGTCGATACGGCGGTCGAGATCGGCCAGCCGCGCCCGGAGCAGCTCGCTCAGCGGCGGCGCGCGACGCCGCGTCCCGGCGTCAGCCCGCGCGGCGCGCCGATCACGCTCGCCAGTCTCGAAGGCGCGCCGGAGGATGCGCTCGCGCGTTTCCGTCCGGCTTTCGCCCGCGCCGCCGAGAGTCGCGACATCGCCTCCGCCGTCGAGCCGGACGCCGCCTATCGTCTGCGCGGCTATCTCACCGCCTATGCCGGCGCCGAAGGGGCGACGCGCTTCGCTTATGTGTTCGACGTCTTCGACCGCAACGGAAGGCGCGCGCATCGTCTCACCGACGAGGTCGCCGTGAAGGGCGTGGGCGATCCCTGGACGCTGCTCGACGAAAAGGCGCTCGCCGAGGTCGCGGCGCGCGGCGCCGACGAGCTCGCCGCTTTTCTCAGCGACACGCCCGAGGCGATCGCCGCCGCCGCCGGCAATGACGCGGGAGTGACCATCGCCGCCGCGACGCGCTCGGAGCCGGCGCGAACCGCCGAAAAGCCATTGGGCTTCGCTGACGCGAAGTGAGCTCCTCGGCCAGCGTTGACGATCTCGCCGGCTTTAGGTATCGAATTATGACATAAGGTCGCGTGGGCGATAGCCGGCGCGCCAGGGGATGGGGTGCCCCCTATAACCGCCGAAAAGGCTGATGACTCCTGCTCTATGTCCGACGATCGACGAGATCGGCGAACCCGGGCGCTCGCGCGCCTATATGCAGGAGAAACAGATGAATCAGGATCTCTCGGTTTTCATCACCCCTTTCGCCCTCGTCATCGGATGCGCGCTGATCGCCGCCGGCGGCCTCTATTTCATCGACATCCAATTTCTGAAGTCGCGCCTCCAGGCGGTCGCGGCGCTCGTCGCAGGCGCGATTATTCTCGCGGCGCTCGAGGTCGTGCTCGCGGGCAGCAGCGTGTCCTTTTTCAAGGCGCAGCAGGTGCAGACTTCCGCCTGCGAGCTCGAGGGCGAATCGGCGCATCCGGAGGCGCGCCTCGGCGTCGACGTCCAGATCATCCACAAGCACATTCTCGCTTGTATGCAGGAGGCCGGCTATGAATGGTCGCCGACGCATCGCAATTGCAAGGATGCGCCGGTCGCCACCAATCCCTATTGCTATCTGCCGGTCGCCGGCTTCGACCGCACGATCACGGCGTTCCAGCTGAGATTCGAATAGAAGCGACGCGCGGGCGAGGCTAAGCTCGCCGTTCGCCTTTGCGGGGCGCTTGCCGGTCGGAGGATATGCTCCATTTGACCTCGAGACAGAGGGGAAGGCGGCGCCCCGTCGGGAAGAGACGGGAGACTTGCCGATGAATGAGGACATTTCCGCCTTCGTTGCGCCGCTGACGCTCATGCTGGGCGGGGGGCTGCTCGCAATCGGCGGCCTCTCCTTCATCGGGATCGATTATTTCGACAGCAAGTTCAAGGCGCGCGTCGCCTTCGCCATCGGCCTCGCCTTCATTGTCGCGACCGAGCTCGTCTTCGTCACCAGCAGCAGCAGCGGGCGCTATTTCGCCGGGCTCAAGATCGACGTCACCGATTGCGAGCTCGACGGCGAGAGCAAGCTGCCCGAGGAGCGGCACAAGAACAGCCGCGTGCTGCATGATCACATCGTCGGCTGCATGGAGCGGCTCGGCTATGAATGGAACGCCGACCACGCGCATTGCAAGGAGGCGAAGATCGCCACCAATTCCTTCTGCTATCTGCCGACTCGGCCGGTGGCGCGAGCGATCGTGCGCTTTCAGACCGCCTTCGAGTGACGAATCCCGCTCTCGCTCGATCGAACGAAACCGCGCTCAGACGCGATCCACCGCCTCGCCGGGAACGAAAGCGTCGAAAGCCGCCCAGAACTGCTCGCGCAATTCGTCGCGCTCCATCAGCAATTCGTGACGCGCGCCGGGAAGCTCGATGAGGCTCGCGACCGGAAGCCGCTGAACGAAGCGCTCGATCGCGCGCGAGGATACGATTCGATCGCGTCCGCAGAGAAAGGCCATGACCGGCGTGCGCACGGCGCGGGCGTATTGCGGCGCGGCGAACTGCTTCATCAGCCGGAAGGCGGCGTTGATCCAGCCGACCGTCGGATCGCCGACGGCGAGATGCGGCGCGGCGCGCAACATATCGGCGTTGCGGGAAAAGCGCGCGGGATCGGATGTCAGCCGATTGCCCTCGAAGGGCAATTCCTCGAGCGATTTCGGGCCGCCGCCGGGCACATAGACCGCGCCGAGACCGAACATGTCGAGCGTATCCGCCACGGCGCGCGCGCCGATGGGAAAGCGCAGTCCCTCGAGATCGATCATCGGCGCCGAGACGATGAGGCGATCGAAGGGCGAGCGCGCCGAATGGACGCGATCGAGCAATATGGCGCCGCCCATGGAATGCGCCAGCGCATGCCAGGGAGACGGGCAGTTCAATGCCAGAACATCGGTGATGAAGGCGTCGAGATCGCGCTGATAGAGCGCGAAATCGTCGACATGGCCCTTGCGCGGATCGGAAAGATCGCGTTCCGAGCCGCCCTGTCCGCGCCAGTCCAGCGTCACCACATGAAAATCGCGCGCGAGCAGGTCGTTGATCGTCTCGAAATATTTTTCGATGAATTCCGCGCGGCCCTGGAACAGCGCCACTGTGCCGATCGCCCCGCGCGGCGGCGCGAAGCTCGCCGCCCGCAGGCTGCGTCCGTCCGCCGTGCGAATGGCGAAGACGGAGGCGTTGGGCGGCGCGGGATTGTCGGGCGTTCCGATGAGCTGCGTTTCGGTGAGCGGCATGTCGGGCGATCCTGCTGCGGCCGGAAAAGTCGCGGCGAATTTCCGTCTATCGCATGGCTCGCCCGGACGCAAAAGGGCGACGCTCGGGACATTGCAGTCGAGGGGCGGAGCCTCGGCCGCGGTGTCGACGCCATCGAAGCGGACGCGCTCGACAAAATCGCGGCTCCCGTCCCGGCGCCTCTTGCGGGTCGCAAAAGCCGCTCCCACATGGAATTCAGCGCGGGCCGTAGCGGACGCGCTTCATCCCCGGCGCGAGCGGGGACGGGCTCCCCATCGCGCTTCCACTGTCGCTTCTAGGAGGACAATGACATGCGTCACTTCGATCTTTCGCCGCTCTATCGCTCGACCGTCGGCTTCGACCGGCTGTTTTCGCTGCTCGATCAGGGACCGGGCGCGGAGGCTGCTCCGACCTATCCTCCCTACAACATCGAGCGCACGGGCGAGAACGACTATCGCGTGACCCTGGCGGTGGCCGGCTTCGCGCGAGAGGACATCTCCATCGAGACTCGCGAGAACACGCTGACCATCCAGGGCGCGAAAGAGCCGCAGCCCGAGACCGGCGTCAAGCGCGAAATCCTGCATCAAGGCATTGCGGCCCGCGCCTTCGAGCGCCGCTTCCAGCTCGCCGATCATGTCGTCGTGACCGGGGCGACCCTCGTCAACGGCCTGCTGCATGTCGATCTGGTCCGCCAGATTCCCGAGGCGCAAAAGCCGCGCCGCATCGAGATCGGCGCCGGCGCCCCGGCGCAGACGATCGACGCCAAAGCCGCCTGATCGGCTTTCGGAAGCGTCAAAAAAATCGAGGCGTCCCGCGAGGGACGCCTCTTTTTTCGTTCAGCCGCCGGGCGTCGGCTTGGCCGGCTCGCCTACGGACGGCTCCTTGGATTGCTCCGCCGAGACCGGATTGGCGGGAGCCGCAGCAGTGGGCGGCGGCGTGGCGGGCGTCGCTGGAACGATGGTCTGTGGCGCCGGCGCCGCCTGTTGATGGCCGACGGCGGCCGGTTCCGGAGCGGCCGCGCGCGGCGGCTCGGGAGCGGCTTGGATCGGCTGGGTAGGGGCGGCGACGGGAGAAGGAGAAGGCGCAGGAGATGAAGAAGAAGGAGCGGACGCGGGCGCCTGGGCCGCGCCTTGCGGCGGGGTCGGACCGGAGTGCTGTTGCGCCGGCGCCTTGCGCTCGGCCGGCTTCGCGGCGGCGGCCTTGGGAGCCGTCGGCCTGTCTTGCGGAGCAGCGGCGCGCGCCGGCGGCTTGGTCGCCTCGGACGGCGACGAATGGGGCGGGCGCCGCGTCTCGGCGTTCTCCTGCCTGACGGCGGCATGGGCGCGCGCCGGCGTCTCCGCGCGACGAGCGGGCGCGGCCGATTGCGGCGCGGGGCGCCGCGGCTCGCCGCCGAGGCCGGGCACGACCAGAGGATCTTCCACGGCGGCGCGCGGCCCGTCATAGGGCTCCGGCCCAGGCCCGCCACGATAGGCGGCTGGCGGCGCTTCGACAAAACCCGGCCCGCCCTCCGGCCCAATGCGCCAGGAGCGCAAAATCTCGCCCTCATAGAGGTCGATCAGAAAGCGCCGATAATGGCCGCGGCGGTCCACGCCGGTCGCCACCACCTGATCGCCGCGCCGGCCGAGCCCGCCGACCAGACGAAATCCCTCCTCGCCCAAAATGCCGGCGATCGCTCGAGGCGTGGCGTTGGGCGCGGGCTCCGGAATCGGCTGGTGAAAGGCGTAGCCGAAGGGGCGAAAGAAGAAATCCGCCGCGGCCGGCGTCGGCGTCGCCATCGGCGCGAGGCTCGCGATCGCGAGCAAGAGCTTCGGCCGCAGTCTCGATAGCGTCATGAACCGCTCCACATCCATCTGGTCGTCTGGCCCCGTCTCGATCGCCGAGCTTGGGCGACCATTGCGGCGAGCTTTGGACGCAGGCGGCGCGCGCCGGCGGCGGAATGCGCCGGGAATTCGGTTTTGTAGCGGCAGATTGCTTGTGCGAGGGACGCAAATCTGGCAACAATATTTCCCGCCGATATGTCAGCCATGCTGACCATTCTGCGCCAATGAGGCTCGCGCGACATGCGAGCGACGCTATGATTTCGACGACCAAGGACGGGGGAGCGGGCGCGGCGATCGGGCCGGGCGGCCCCCGGACTCGCCCGGGAGACGCCGCTATGACCGCGATCGACGCCAGAGATCCCCTCCTGCCGCAGGCTCAGGGCCTCTACGATCCGTCCAAAGAGCACGATTCCTGCGGCGTCGGCTTCGTCGCCAATCTGCACAACGCCAAGAGTCACGAGATCGTCGAGATGGGTCTGCAGATCCTGCTCAATCTCGATCATCGCGGCGCCGTCGGCGCGGACCCCAAGCTCGGCGACGGCTGCGGCATTCTCGTGCAGATTCCGCACCAGTTTTTCAAGGAAGAATGCGCGAAGCTCGGCTTCGCCCTGCCGGAGCCCGGTCATTACGCCATCGGCCAATTCTTCCTCTCTCGCGACGAGGCCGAGCGCGCCAAGGCGAAGGAATTCATCGAGGCCGCCGCCGCGAGCCAAGGCCTCGTCGTGCTTGGCTGGCGCGACACGCCGGTCGATTCGAGCGATCTCGGCGAGGCGGTGAAGGCGGTCGAGCCGGTTCATGGGCAGGTCTTCATCGGCCGCGGCCCCTCTGTGACCGACGACGTCGATTTCGACCGCCGCCTTTATCTCGCGCGCAAGACCGCCTCCAATGAAATCTATGCGCGGGGGCCGGCGGCGCGCGAGCATTATTCGGTTTCCGTGTCCTCGCAGACGATCGTCTACAAGGGCATGGTGCTGGTCTCACAGCTCGGCGAATATTTCCTCGATCTGAAAGACCCGCGCTTCATCAGCGCCATCGCGCTCGTGCATCAGCGCTTCGCGACGAACACTTTCCCGTCCTGGCGTCTCGCGCATCCCTATCGCTTCGTCGCGCATAATGGCGAGATCAACACGCTGCGCGGCAATCTCAACTGGATGGCCGCGCGGCAGGCTTCCGTCGCCTCGCCGCTGTTCGGCAACGACATAGAGAAGCTGTGGCCGATCTCCTATGAGGGGCAGTCGGACACCGCCTGTTTCGACAATGCGCTCGAGTTTCTCGTGCAGGGCGGCTATTCGCTCGCTCATGCGGTGATGATGCTGATCCCGGAGGCTTGGTCCGGCAATCCGCTGATGGATGGCGACCGCAAGGCGTTCTACGAATATCACGCGGCGCTGATGGAGCCCTGGGACGGTCCCGCCGCCATGGCCTTCACCGACGGCCGCCAGATCGGCGCGACGCTGGACCGCAACGGCCTGCGTCCGGCGCGCTATCTCGTGACCGAGGACGGACTCGTTGTCATGGCCTCCGAGATGGGCGTGCTGCCGATTCCGCAAGACAAGATCGTGCAGAAGTGGCGCCTGCAGCCGGGCAAGATGCTGCTCGTCGATCTCGAGCAGGGACGCATCGTCTCCGACGACGAGATCAAGAAGGAGCTCGCCTCCTCGCATCCCTATAAGCAATGGCTCGAGCGCACGCAGATCGTGCTCGAGGATCTGAAGCCCGTCGAGCCGCGCGCCTCGCGCGCCGATGTGTCCTTGCTCAATCGCCAGCAGGCCTTCGGCTATTCGCAGGAGGAGCTCGATCTGCTGCTGTTCCCCATGGCCGTCACCGGCCAGGAGGCGGTCGGCTCCATGGGCACGGATACGCCGATCTCGGCGCTCTCCGACAAGCCCAAGCTGATCTACACTTATTTCAAGCAGAACTTCGCGCAGGTCACCAATCCGCCGATCGATCCGATCCGCGAGGAATTGGTGATGAGCCTCGTCTCCTTCATCGGCCCGCGCCCGAACATCCTCGATCACGAGGGATCGGCGAAGCGCAAGCGGCTCGAGGTGCGTCAGCCCATCCTCACCAATGAGGACCTCGAGAAGATTCGCTGCATCGGTCATATCGAAGACAGCTTCGACACCAAGACGCTGGACATCACCTATGACGCCGCGACCGGCGCCGCCGGCCTGCGCGAGGCGCTGAACCGGCTCGGCGAGCGCGCCGAGAAGGCGGTGAACGGCGGCTATAACATCATCATCCTCTCCGACCGCATGGTGGGGCCGGATCGCATTCCGATTCCGGCGCTGCTCGCAACGGCGGCCGTGCATCATCATCTCATTCGCCGCGGCCTGCGCACTTCGGTCGGCCTTGTCGTCGAGACGGGCGAAGCGCGCGAGGTGCATCATTTCGCTCTGCTCGCCGGCTATGGTGCGGAGGCGATCAACCCTTATCTCGCCTTCGAGACGCTCGAGGCTTCGACGGCGGAATTCCCGTCCGACGTCGATGGACCGACGGCGATCAAGCGTTTCATCAAGGCGGTCGACAAGGGTCTGCTGAAGGTCATGTCCAAGATGGGGATCTCGACCTATCAGTCCTATTGCGGCGGGCAGATTTTCGACGCCGTGGGCCTCGCGCAGAGCTTCATCGACGAATTCTTCCGTGGCACCACGACGCGCGTCGAGGGCGTCGGCTTGGATGAGATCGCGGCCGAAACGGTGCGCCGTCACAAGGACGCTTTCGGCGACGTCGCCATCTATCGCGATGCGCTGGACGTCGGCGGCGATTACGCCTTCCGCATTCGCGGCGAGGCGCATAGCTGGACGCCGCATACGGTGTCGCTGCTGCAGCATGCCGTGCGCGCCAATGCGCAGGACAAATATCGCGCCTTCGCGCAGCATCTGAACGAGCAGGACGAGAAGCTGCTCAATCTGCGCGGCCTGTTCCGCGTCAAGACCGCGGAAGAGGATGGTCGCGCTCCCGTGCCGCTCGACGAGGTCGAGCCGGCGAGCGAAATCGTCAAGCGCTTCTCCACCGGCGCCATGTCCTTCGGCTCCATCTCGCGCGAGGCGCATACGACGCTCGCCATTGCGATGAACCGCATCGGCGGCAAGTCCAACACGGGCGAGGGCGGCGAGGAGCCGGAGCGCTTCAAGCCGCTGCCCAATGGCGACAGCGCGCGCTCGGCGATCAAGCAGGTGGCCTCTGGGCGTTTCGGCGTGACGGCGGAATATCTCGTCAACTCCGACATGATTCAGATCAAGATGGCGCAGGGCGCGAAGCCCGGCGAAGGCGGCCAATTGCCGGGCGACAAGGTCGACGCGGTGATCGCCAAAGTGCGCCATTCGACGCCGGGCGTCGGCCTCATCTCGCCGCCGCCGCATCACGACATTTATTCGATCGAGGATTTGGCGCAGCTGATCTTCGACTTGAAGAATGTGAATCCGCGCGCCGATGTGTCGGTGAAGCTCGTCTCTGAGGTCGGCGTCGGCACGGTCGCCGCCGGCGTTTCCAAGGGCCGCGCCGATCATGTGACCATCTCCGGCTATGATGGCGGCACGGGCGCCTCGCCGCTCACCTCCATCAAGCACGCGGGCAGCCCGTGGGAGATCGGCCTCGCCGAGACGCATCAGACCCTGGTGCTGAACAATCTGCGCGCGCGCATCGCCGTGCAGGTCGACGGCGGCCTGCGCACGGGCCGCGACGTCATCGTCGGCGCGCTGCTCGGCGCGGACGAGTTCGGCTTCGCGACCGCGCCGCTGATCGCGGCCGGCTGCGTGATGATGCGCAAATGCCATCTCAACACTTGCCCCGTGGGCGTCGCGACGCAGGACCCTGTGCTGCGCAAGCGCTTCGTCGGCCAGCCCGAGCATGTCATCAATTTCTTCTTCTTCGTCGCCGAAGAGGTTCGCGAGCTGATGGCGCAAATGGGCTATCGCCGCTTCGACGAGCTGATCGGCCAGATGCAGATGCTCGACAAGGAGAAGGCGCTCGCCCATTGGAAGGCGAAGGGACTCGATTTCTCCAAGCTGTTCCACAAGCCGGCGGGCGAGGGCGCCGCGATCCGTCACAGCCTCACGCAGGATCACGGCCTCGACAAGGTTCTCGACAACAAGCTCATCGAGGCGGCGCGCGCCTCGATCGACCGCGGCGCGAAGACGTCCATCGAGACGGCGATCCGCAATGTCGATCGCTCGACCGGCGCCATGCTGTCGGGCGAGGTCGCGCGCGTCTATGGCCTCGTTGGCCTGCCGGAGGACACGATCGACATTCGCGCCTCGGGCACGGCGGGGCAGAGCTTCGGCGCCTTTCTCGCGCGCGGCGTGACGCTGCGTCTCGAGGGCGAGGCGAATGATTACGTCGGCAAGGGACTCTCGGGCGGCAAGGTCATCGTCTATCCCTCGCGCGAGGCCAAGCAGATCGTGCCGGAGAAGTCGATCATCGTCGGCAACACCGTGCTCTATGGCGCCGTGGGCGGCGAGGCCTATCTGCGCGGCGTCGCCGGCGAGCGTTTCGCCGTGCGCAACTCCGGCGCCTATGCGGTCGTCGAGGGCGTCGGCGACCATGGCTGCGAATATATGACCGGCGGCGTCGTCGTCGTGCTGGGGCCGACGGGCCGCAATTTCGCGGCCGGCATGTCGGGCGGCGTGGCCTATGTGCTGGATGAGGACGGCGGCTTCGCCGAGCGCTGCAATCTGGCTATGGTCGATCTCGAGCCGGTGCGCGACGAGGAGGCCGTGATGACGCAGGCCTATCATCAGAGCGGCGATCTCGAGCAGCATGGCCGCGTCGATGTGATGAGCGATATGACGCGCTTCGACGCCGAGCGTCTGAAGCATCTCATCTCCAATCATCTGCGCTACACGGGCTCGACGCGCGCGCGCGCGATCCTCGACGATTGGGAGAGCTATAAGCCGAAGTTCCGCAAGGTGATGCCGGTCGAATATCGCCGCGCGCTCACCGAGCTTCTGGCGCGCAGCCAGAGCGGCGAGAAGCTGAAGGCGGCCGGCGAGTGAGGCGGACGCCGGCGCGTCACGCCGCTGGCGCTTCCACCCGAATATGAAGGACTTCCGGCGGCGCGCCGAAGCGCACCGGCAATCCTGTGCATCCCAATCCGCCGGAGACGATGAGGTGCCTCTCGTCTTCGACGATATGCCCGTGGACATAGCGACTGCCGTAGATCGACGGCACGATCGGCGCCCAGCCGAAGATCCGCACCTGTCCGCCATGGGTGTGGCCGCAGAGCGTCAGGGCGACGCGTTCCGGTACGCGCGGAAATACATCCGGCTCATGCGCCAACAGGATCACCGGATCGTCGGTGGCGACGGCGGCGAGCGTCGCGGAAAGATCGTCGAGCCCGCGCCATTTGCGCCGGCCGACGGTGATCGCATATTGGTCGGCGAGGCCGGCGAGCCATAGCGAGCGGCCCTTATGCGCCAAACGCACGGCCGCATTCTCATAGACCGGAATCCCATTGTCCTCGAGCGCGGCGCGGGCGATCGTTTCGCCGCCGCCGCGACGTTGCGCCGTGCGATCGTCCCACATGTCGTGATTGCCGAGGATCGCATGGACGCCGAGCGGCGCTCTGAGCCGAGACAGCGCCCGCGCCCATTGCGCCGACGGAATCGGCGTCGCGAAATGATGCAGTCCGGCGACATAATCGCCGAGCAGAACGACGACGTCTGGCTCGAGCGCGTTCATGTGATCGACGATCGCGTCGATGCGCTCGAGCGACATCCATGGGTCGCAAGCGTGGAGGTCGGAGAGCGCGGCGATCTCGAGCGGAAAACCCTTCGGCCACACGCGCGGCGCGACGCGATAGCGGGCGACCCGCGGCGCCTGCAGCGGCCCATAACCGAAGGCGTAGGCCGCTCCCGCGAAGGCGGAAGCCGCGCTGGCGACCGCGCCTCTCAAAAAGGCGCGGCGGGTCAACAGCGGCATGGCGTCTTCCTCATGGCGTCTCCCGAATGGACGCATGACGTCTAAGCCGATCAATGCGTCCGTTTCGAGTCGCGGCGACGCGGATCATCTCGAAGGGAAGGGGCCTTCATCGAGGAAATAGCCATAGGCCTGCGCCGGCCGCTGCGGAATCGGGTCGATCGCCGTATAGGCTCCCGGCCGATAGGAGCGGTCATAGGGATTGCGCTCCTGCGCATAATACACGGGCGCGACATAGGGGACGGGCGCGGGCTCCAACGCGCGATAGCGCATTAGGTTCCGCTGCGGCTGCGGCCACGGCGCCGTCTCCTCCGACGCCACATCGATGCGCCGCGGCGCGATCGTGGCGCGACCATAGCTCGGCTCCTCGTCGCGCCAGTGGCGCGCCGGACGGGAAGCATGAGGCGGCCGGAAATTCATGGGCGCGCGCGGCGCGAAATCATCGGGCCCGAGCCCGCGAATGACGACCGGTCCGCGCGCGCCGGCGTAGGCCGGCGCAGAGAAGCCGGCGAATGCGGCCAGCAAGGCCACAGGCAGAATCGTCGCACTGATACGCATAATCGACGCCTTTCGTCTCGAAGCGGAGCGCGGCAAGGCGGAAATTTGCGCCGACGTTTCAAATCGGCGCGGCTCCCCTGTCGCGCGCCTCTTCGGAGCAAGGCGCGTTCCCAATTCGTTAACCTTGGATGCGCGTCGGCCGAAGCTTTCGTCAGCCGAGCTTCGCCTTCAACGCATGGCCGGCGAGCGTCTTGCCGAGCGACCACACCGCCCCCGGCGCGTGATGCGCCTCGGCGATGACCTTGTCGAAGGACCGCTCGATCCAATCGCAATCGAAATCGTCTATGGTGAGCGGCGGCAGCAGCTTGATCGTGTGATTGCCATGGCCGGCGACTTGCGTCAGCACCTTGTGCTGCTCGAACAGCGGTATGCTGATGAGCTGGCAGAACAGTCCTGAATTCACCGTCTCCAAAAGATTCCACGCCGCTTTCAGCTTCAGCGAGCGCGGCTCGCCGAATTCGATTCCGATCATCAGGCCTTTGCCGCGGACATCGGCGACGAGCTCGTAACGCTCGGCCATGGCGCGGAAGCAAGCGAGGAGACGCTCCCCTCTGGCGGCGGAATTCTCGACGAGCTTCTCGCTCGCCATCACCTCGAGAGTGGCGAGGCCGGCGGCCATTGCGAGATCGTTCTTGCCGAAGGTGGAGCCGTGCACGACCGCGCGATCCATGCGGTCGAACATTTTATCGAAGATCCATTTGCGCGTCAGCACCGCGCCGACCGGCACATGGCCGCCCGAAAGCGCCTTGGCGACGAGCAGGAGATCGGGCTCGACGCCATAATGCTCGACGGCGAAGAATTTGCCGGTGCGGCCGAGGCCGGTCTGAATCTCGTCGGCGACGAACAAGGTTCCGTATTTGCGGCAGAGCGCCGCCGCCTGCGCGAGGTAATCCTGCGCCGGCATGTTCACGCCCTTGCCTTGAATCGGCTCGACGAAGAAGGCCGCGACGTCGCGATGGCGCAGCGCCTCCTCGAGCGCGGCGAGATCGTCGAAGGGAATCTCGCGCGTATCGGGGAGCAACGGGCCGAAGCCCTTCTTGAAAATCTCGTCGCCATTGAGCGACAGCGCGCCATAGGTGAGGCCGTGGAAGGAATGCGCGCAATGCAGAATTCCCGCGCGTCCCGTCGCCGCGCGCGCGAATTTGATCGCCGCCTCGACAGCCTCCGCGCCGGAGTTGGCGAAGAAGACTTTCTCCATATAAGGCGCGAAGGAGAGCAGCCGCTCGGCGAGCAGCGCGGCGGGCACGGACACGTCGAGCTGCACGAGATTGGGCAGTTCGGCGCCGAGCACGCTCATCAAAGCCTCGCGCAGCGCCGGATGATTGCGGCCGATCGCGAACACGCCCCAGCCGCTCAACAGATCGAGATAACGCGCGCCTTTGCGATCATAGAGATATTGGCCGGCCCCGCGCACGAATCCGACATCATAGCCGATCGTCTTCAGCACGCGCACCCACATCTCGTTGAGATGCTGCGCGTGCAGCGCGAAACGCTCGCTCTCGCGCTCCGCATAGAGCGAGGCGAGATCGAAATTCGGGGCGCCGCCAGCCTGCGTCTGCTCACGATCGTCTCGTGGTGTCATGAAGGTCATGCGTTCATTGTCCGTGTTTTTTGCGGCGGCGCGCGGTCTTCTCGTGGGAATTGCGGCTCATCGGCCGCGCCACCAGCGGCGGCGAGGGCACTATGTCGCGGCTTCGCGCCGACCGCAACATATGGAGGCGCAAATTGTTTCTCGCCCCTACGTCCGGCGCCCGGCGGGCCGGATGGATCCGCGAGGGCCGAAAGCGATTTGGGCGAAAGGCGACAGCGCTCGCGCGCCGAATGTCGCTCTGGCGCCGAATGACGCCGCTTTGATGGCGAAGATTCGGCGTCGCGGAGCGCGCATGTCGCGTCGCTTTCCTACTCTCGAAGCCGTTATCGCAGCTTGGATGCGCTCGTACGGTATTTCGCGTAACCCGCGCCGAGGTCGCGGAACGCCAAGCATTTTCGGGCTTTGTATCCACAGCGAAGGCGCGCGAGACAAAAAAGTCGGTTGGAGGAAAGCGTGGCGATGATATCTTAACCACAGTGATTCACGGGCGAGCGTCGCGATTCGAGTCTTCGAAGGCGAGCGGAGCGCATTCGTTCCGAATCGGCAGGGGGAGTTGGTCTGTTGGGCGCAAAAATTTCATTCCAGAATGAGTTGAGCGCGTCGACGATAAATATCGAAAACGGCGAAGCCGGGCTCGATCTCGTCGAAGTGTCGGGAACCATCAAATGGTTCGACGTTTCGAAGGGATATGGATTTGTCGTTCCCGATGATGGCGGCGCGGATATTCTCTTGCATGTGACGATCCTGCGTCGGTCCGGCTTCCAGTCCGCCTATGAAGGCGCGCGCGTCGTTTGCGAGGCGCAAAAGCGCGTCAAGGGAATGCAGGTGTTCCGCGTCGTCGCGATGGACGAGTCGACAGCTGTTCATCCCTCGCAGAACGGAGCCGCGCGCACCCATGTCCAGGTGACGCCGTCGAGCGGCTATGAGATCGCCATCGTCAAATGGTTCAACCGGGTAAAAGGCTTCGGCTTCCTGACCCGCGGCGAAGGCACGGACGATATTTTCCTGCATATGGAGACCGTCCGACGCTTCGGACTGGCCGAGCTGAAGCCCGGCGACAGTGTGCTGGTGCGCTACGGCGACGGCCCCAAGGGCCTGATGGCGACCGAAGTGCGGCCGCTCGAATCGGCGCTGCCGGCCTCTCATTAGAGCCGCGCGAGACGCGAGTCTTCCAGGCCGCTTTGTATTTCCCGATCGCATTTGGCAGAATGGCCGTCGAGCGCCAGCTCTCGACAGTGTCGTGATATGCGCGGCGGCCAGGATGCGGCGAGGATGAACATGTCGGGTGCGTTGTCGCGGAGCGTGTCGAAGCTCGTCGTCGCTCTTCTTTTCCTTTTCTTCGGCGCCGTTGTCGCGAGTCGCGCGAAGGATGCGGGACCGCCGCCGCCCGCGGTCAAAATGGCCGTCGAACCGCTCGAGATCGTCACCGCCACCGGCGCGCATCGGCTGCGCGTCGAAGTGGCGCGCACGCCCGACCAGCGCGAGAGGGGCCTGATGTTCCGCACATCGCTCCCCTCCGACGGCGGCATGTTGTTCGATTTCCGCGAAGAGCGGCCGGTCGCCATGTGGATGAAGAACACGCCGCTGTCGCTCGATATGATCTTCGTCTCGCGTTCCGGCCGCGTCGTCTCCGTGGCGCTCGGAGCGGAGCCCTATTCGGAGCGCGTCATTTCCTCGGGCGGGCCGGCGCTCGCCGTCATAGAGCTGGCCGCCGGCGCGGCGCAACGCCTCTCCATCGCCGTCGGCGACACGGTCAAACATCCGATTTTCGAGCGATAGAGCGGCCCGTCCGCGCGCTCGCGCTTGTGAGCGGCGCGCCCGCGTGCTAGCGAGGCGTTCGGCGGAAATGGGCTCCGCGGCCTATTCGCGAGACGGGGTATGGCGCAGCCTGGTAGCGCGGAAGTTTTGGGTACTTCAGGTCGCAGGTTCGAATCCTGCTGCCCCGACCATTGGCGCGGAGTCCCCGCCACAGCGCCGATTTTTCGTTCTGGCCGGCTCGCGAGCCGGCTCTCGCCGAGGCCGATATGACCGCACGCATTCACCGCCCGTCCCCCAGCGCGACGCAATCTGGTCCCGGACCGGCCAAGCCCTGGGTGCTCGAATATGAGAACGAGACGCCCCGCGAGCTCGATCCGCTGATGGGATGGACCGGCACCTCGGACGCCAAGGCGCAGATCAGGCTGCGTTTCGCCACCAAGGAAGAGGCGATCGCCTATGCCGAGCGCAAAGCGCTCGTCTATCGCGTCGAGGAGCCCAAGCCCGGCTCGCCGTCGCGCCGGATCATCTCCTACGCGGATAATTTCAAGACGCAGCGCGTCGGCCAGTGGACGCACTGACGGCCGTCACGACCCCGTAGCTCAGCTGGATAGAGCAACCGCCTTCTAAGCGGTAGGTCGCAGGTTCGAATCCTGCCGGGGTCGCCAGCGGTCGACGACCGGCGACTGCGGGTTCTCCCCAATCGACGAGAAAGCGCCCGAGACGACGCCGGCCGAATATGCTAGAGAATAGGCGTCGACTCCGTAGCTCAGCTGGATAGAGCAACTGCCTTCGAAGCAGTAGGTCGTAGGTTCGAATCCTACCGGGGTCGCCAGCGAACTCCCGAGAATCTCCGCCGTATTCGACCTTCACTTCAACGCGAACGGCACGATCGCATCGATGGCCAACATGCCGGTCGAGCGCCTGTAGCCGCTCGCGCCGAAGAAGGGCGCCGCGCCGGTCAGGGATGCGTCATAGCGCAGTTCCGGCCGCAGGGTCAGGCCGGCGATCGGAAGACCTTTGGGAATTTCCGGCGTGATCGTCAGCCCGGCGGTGATCGCGAAATAGCTCGTTCCGCGTCCCTCTGGTTGGAAGATCGCCGAGGGCGCGTAGAAGCCATGGTCGATGTTCATATAATCGAAATAGCCCGGATAGGCGCCGACGAAATATTTATTGTGGTCGCGCCAGAATTCGACGCGGCCATTGAGCTGGAACACGTCGTCGATCTTGTAGGACGCATATTGCGCCACGCCATAGCCGTTGACGCCGCGCGGGCGACGCGGAATGAGCGCGGCGTTGAAACCATAAATGTCGGCAAGCCTGCTCAGAACGCCTTCGGATAGTCCGGTCGCCGAGAGCGCGTTCCATCCATCGTCGTGGACGTAATTGATATCCGTGCTCAGCGTGAGCCGATCCGTCGCCTTCCAGGTCAGCGTTACGTCATTGCTGTAGGACAGCGCCCGATTGGGATCGCAGGCGCATTCGTAAGGGATGTTCGGCCAGCCGACGCCGAGCGGATCGAGCTGCTTCGGATCTTCCGGCCCGATATGAGTCGTCCCCAATATGGTCAGTCTGTCGTCGAAGGCCTTTATGCGCAGGCCGGCTTGGAAAGAGGCGGCGCTGTTGTTGTCGCCGGGCCAGCCGAGGCTGGCGCTGTCGCCCGACATGACGCTCGCATGGACGAAGAGCCAGGAAGAGAGATCGGACGAGATCATCACGCCGGTCTGCTTGAGCGGGATGCCGAAATTGAAAATATAGGAATGAGTGTAGAAAATGCTGTCGACGAGTTCCGCGCCCTCGAGCGTGACGAATTGGCCGATCTTCACATCGAAGCCTCTGTCGGTGATCCAGGGCAGATGCAGCGTGGCGAAGGCCTGGAGAATGTCGAGCTGCGTTCGGTCGCGCATCGCATAATCGAGCTCGCCGAGAAAATGCGTGTAGCGCGCATCGGAGCCGACCATCGCCTGAATCTTGAAGCCGAAGTCGAAGTCCTTGGTCGCCTTCGGATCGGGCAGGCGCTGCACGGCGATCACGCCGGCGTTGAATTGCGGCTGATTGGCGCGATCGGTGAACAGATGGCCCCAATTGAGCTTGTTGAAGGGATTGTCGAAATTGAAAGTGGAGCCGGCCTCGGCGAATCCCGTCACGGTCAGAGCGTCGAGCCAGGACGGCGGCGACTTTTTTTTCTTCGCCGCGCTCTCGCTCGAAGTTGCGCTCGAGGCTGTCGCCGCATTCGAAGCGGCGGGCGATGTCGGCCACCCGAGAAGCGCGCGGGAATCGTCCTCCTCCGCCGATGCGGGGGCGATCGCGAGCGCCATCGTCACGACGGCGGCCGCGAGCAACGACCGCCATGTCTCGACCGCCATGTCTCGACCTCGAACAGGTCAGCCTCTTTTAAGAATTCGAATGAAACGGAATGATCGAAAACGTCGTCAAACCGACGATGATCCCGGCGACGAATGGAGAGCTATCCGATTCCTCCGCGGCGAGCCAGTCGGCTATTCCACGCGCCCGGCTCGCGGCTCGCAGAGATAATCTCGCGAGCGCATTTCGATCAGCCGCGATATGGCGCGGGCGAATTCCTGAGCCTCATGTCCCATCGGCGCATGATAGAGGTCTTGCGCCTCGGTCTCTGCAGAGAGAATGAGCCGCGTCTTCTTCTCGTAGAGAATATCGACGAGCGTGATGAAACGCTTGGCCTCGTTGCGCCGCTCGAAATTCATGGCCGGGACGTCGTCGACGAAGATCGTGTCGAAGGCCTCGGCGAGAGCCATATAGTCGGAGGCGCCGATCGGGCGCGCGCACAGATCCTCGAATGAAAATCGCGCGATGCGGCCGGCCGCTTGCGGAACGATCACATTGTGGCAAGCGACGCGCAGCTTCGTCGGCGCGCCTGTGGCGACGCCCGTGAGCCGAAGAAACAGATCGTCCAGCGCCGAGCGGGCGCCGGCGTCGGCGGGGGTGAAATAGGTCTCGCCGAGCGCGATCTTCTCGAGGCGGAAATCGGCGCGCGCGTCGAGGCGCATTATGTCGAGCCGCTCCTCGAGCAGCGCGATGAAGGGCAAAAAGAGATCGCGATTGCGGCCCCCCTCGTAGAGCCGGCGCGGCTCGACATTGGAGGTCGCCACCACGACGACGCCTTCCGCCAGCAATCTGGTGAAGAGACGCGCGAGAATTGTCGCGTCAGCGATATCGGTCACGGCGAATTCGTCGAAGCAGAGGACGCGCGTCTCGCGCGCGATCTCCTGCGCTATATGCGCCAGCGGATCCGGCGCGGCGCTGCGGCGGGCGGCGGCGAGGCGTTCGTGAACCTCCGCCATGAAGGCGTGAAAATGCGCGCGGCGCTTTTCCGCGAGCGGCAGCTCGGCGAAAAAAAGGTCCATCAGCGTCGTCTTGCCGCGCCCGACGAGGCCATGAATATAGACGCCGCGCGGGCCCGCGCAGGGCGCGTGGCGTCCGAGCCATCCGCGCAGCCGCGCGGCGAGACCGCCCGCCGCCGCCGGCGGCGATGACTTGCGCGCCAGCGCGCGCGCCAGCGCCTCCAGCCGCTCGAGCCCGGCGAGCTGCGCCGGGTCGCGCTCGAGCGCGCCGCTCGCGACGAGCTCCTCATAGCGGGCGAGGAGGGGGCGCGGCGCCGTCATGAAAGGCGCCGCCGAGTCGAAGCGATCACAGCCGGCGCATCCTGCCACTGGCGGCCGCGAAGGCGCCTTCGCGCAGCTCGCAATAGAGCAGGCGCTGCGGATCGACCGGGCCGGGCATGACGATCTTGCCGCGCGGCGTGCGGGCGAAGCCGAGGCGGGCGTAATAATCGAGATCGCCGACCAACAACACGAGGCCGTGGCCCGCGTCGCGTGCGGCGTCCAGCGATTTCTTGACCAGCGCCTCGCCGAGCCCCTGCGAGCGGAAGGCCGGCTCGACCGTCAGCGGGCCGAGCAGCAGGGCAGGGGCCTCGTCGATGAGGATGGAGGTCATGCGATTGGCGCCGACCAGCAGCGTGCCGACATGGGCGACGAAGGAGAGCGACAAATCCGCCTCGACGCCCTCGCGCAGCCGATAGGCCGTGCGCGCATAGCGGCCCGGACCGAAAGCCCGCTCCTCGAGCTTTTCGATTTGGGGCGCGTCGGCCGGGGTCTGCGGCGAGAAGCGGATGACGAGATCGATCATCGCTCGCGCATAACATGCGCGGCCCGGCCGGCAAAGACCGCGAGCAGCCGGGCGGCCGCATTGCTTCCTCGAAGTTCCGCCAAGGTCGAGCGATGAATCATTTCTGGAGCTCAATCGCATGAATCGCCGCCGATTTCTCCTCTGTCTCGCCGCGTCCGGGGCGACGCCCTTCGCCCGCGCCGCGGATGCGGCCGAACTTTCCGCACGCGTCGAAGCGATCGAGCGACGCGCCGGCGGGCGGCTCGGCGTCGCGGTTCTCTCCGGCGACGGGCGACGTTTCGCCCACCGCGCAGATGAACGATTCCCGATGTGCTCGACCTTCAAAGCGCTCGCGGTCGCGGCCGTGCTGAAGCGCATCGACGCTGGCGCGCTGTCGCTCGAGCGCAAAATCGCCTATGGCCAAGCCGATCTCTTGGATTATGCGCCGGCGACGAGGGCCCACGTCGCGGACGGAGCGATGAGCCTCCGCGATCTCTGCGCGGCGGCGATGCAGCTCAGCGACAACACCGCCGCCAATCTCATTCTGGGCGCGCTCGGCGGGCCGCAGGCCGTGACCGAAACGGCGCGCTCGCTCGGCGATGAGGCGACGCGCCTCGATCGCGACGAGCCGACGCTCAACAGCGCCATTCCCGGCGATCCGCGCGACACGACGACGCCAATGGCGATGGCGCGCGACCTTCGCGAGCTGATCATGGGCAGAGCCTTGTCGGAAACGTCGCGGCTCCTCCTCGAAGACTGGATGATCGGCAATAAGACCGGCGCGAAGAGGCTGCGCGCCGGCCTTCCGCCGGATTGGGGCGTCGGCGACAAGACCGGCAGCGGCGAAAACGGCGCAGCCAATACGATCGCCATTTTCCGCCCGCCGCGCCGCGCGCCGCTCTTCGTCGCGGTCTATCTCGCCGAGGCGGGCGGATCGAAAGAGGAGCGCGACGCCGTGCATCACGACGTCGCGAAATCGATCGCCGAGACTTTCTGACCGGCCCGAGTCTTGCTCGAAAATCGCGCATGACAGCGATCGAGATCAGACCGGCGACGCTGGCGGATGCGCAGACGATCGCCGCCCTCCATGTCGCCTGCTGGGGCGAGACCTATACGCCTCTGGCGCCGGCGGAAATTCTCGCCGAATACACACTGGAGACCCGCCTCGCGCAATGGCGTGAGACATTGGACGGAGCGGGGCCGCAACAGCCGCCGCCGAATGTGTTTCTGGCGCTGCGGGAGGGGAGCGCAATAGGCTTTTCCGCCTGCGGCGCGCAGCAGAGCGCCATTCTCGGCGAGCGCGGCTATGCCGGCGAGTTTCAGGCGATTTATCTGTTGAAGGAAGCTCAGCAGCTCGGCGCCGGGCGCGGCCTCATGCGCGTGATGGCGCAGGCGCTGCGCGAGCGCGGGATCGAATGGGGGAGCCTCTGGGTGCTGCGGCATAATTTCACGGCCCGGAAATTCTACGAGAAGCTCGGCGGCCGCAAGATCGGCGTCGAAGGCGATTGGCGCGGCGTGCCGGAGGTCGCCTATGGCTGGCGCGATCTTCGGCTGCTGATCGATCCGCCGCCGGCGAAGCCCTGGTGAATGCCGAGCGAATTTTCCATTCGCGCCGCGACGGCCGAGGATGCGCCGACGCTCGCGGCGCTCAATCTCGCCTGCTGGCGCGAGACCTATGAGGGGCTGCTGCCGGCCGAGACCTTCGCCGCGCTCACGCTCGAGGAGCGGCTCGACCATTGGCGTGGGGCTTTTCAGTCGAGCGGATCGCGCGTCGCTCTGGCTTTCGATGTGGACGGAGCGGCTGTCGGCTTCACGCATTGGCGCGCGCATGAGTTCGTTCTCGGCGGACGGCTCGGCCGCGGCGGCGAGATTTGCGCCGTCTACCTACGCCGCGCCGTGCAACGGCGCGGCCTCGGCCGCCGGATGATGCGGCAGATGGCGCGGGAGATGCGCGCGAGCGGCTGCAAATGGGCGAGTCTCGTCGTGCTGCGCGACAATCTTCCCGCCCGACGCTTCTATGAGGCGCTGGGCGGGCGCCGCTTCGGGCGCGAACTCTCCTGGCGCGGCGTTCCGCAGATCGCCTATGGCTGGCGGGATGTGGCGGGTCTTGCCGCTCACCAATAGGGAGAGACCGGCGCGCCGCCGAATACCTCCGCTATGCGG
Source organism: Methylosinus sporium (assembly GCF_003113265.1). Classification (GTDB taxonomy): domain Bacteria; phylum Pseudomonadota; class Alphaproteobacteria; order Rhizobiales; family Beijerinckiaceae; genus Methylosinus; species Methylosinus sporium. The sequence continues at coordinate 33,300 of NZ_PUIV01000023.1, read as the reverse complement.
GCGCGCGTGGCCGGCGTCGCGCTCTCGGGAAGCGCGTCCAAGGGAAAGAATCCCGCCTCGGCGATCTCATGGTCGGGGCCGCGCGGCGCGCTCTGGCGAAAGGCCCGCGCGACGAAAAAGGCCACATGGTCGCGCTTGGAGATGCGGCGGTTGAGATAGACGCCGCGCAGTTCGGCCGGCGCCTCCAGCTCTATATTGCCTTCTTCCGCCAATTCGCGCACCAGCGCCTGCTCGAGCGTCTCGCCCGGCTCGACGCCGCCGCCCGGCAGATAATAGCCCGAGACATAGGTGTGCCGCACCAGCAGCACGCGCCGCTCGGCGTCCACGACGAGACCGCGCACGCCGAGCGTCATCGGTCGGATGACTGTGGCGGCGAGCACCACGAGGCGCGTCGTCAGCAAGGTCCGCCAGCCGGGCCCGCTCATCGGCGCCGCGCCCGCGAGGGAGACCTCGCCGATTCAAATGTCTGGCGTTCCATGGTTCGACACTCTAGAACCGCTCTAATTCGTCGCCGGCGCGAGCGAGCACGCCGAGAGCTAACTAGCGCCGTCGCTCCGCCATGCGCAAGGAGCGCAAGATTGAAATCCTTCTGTGACCTCACGGAACGCGAGATACTCGCCGTCGCCATCGCCTCGGAAGAGGAAGACGGCCGCATTTATCAGAGCTTTGCGGAAGACCTCTCCGAGCGCTATCCCTCATCCGCCAAGGTCTTCGAGGAGATGGCCGAGCAGGAGGGCGCCCATCGCCATGCGCTGCTCAGCCTCTATCAAAAGCGTTTCGGCCCCAATCTGCCGCCCATACGCCGCGAAGATGTGAAGGGCTTTCTGCGCCGCCGGCCGATCTGGCTGACGCGCAATCTCTCGCTGGAGACGATCCGCAAGGAAGCGGAAGTCATGGAATATGAGAGCGCGCTCTTCTATCAGCGGGCGGCGGCGCGGGCGACCGACGTCGGCGTGCGCAAGCTGCTCGGCGATCTCGCCGCGGCGGAGCAGGGGCACGAGACTCTCGCCATGCGCCTCGGCGCGCAAATCCTCACGCCCGGCGCGAAAAAGGAGGAGGATATCGCCTATCGGCGCTTCTTCATCCTGCAATATGTGCAGCCGGGCCTCGCCGGGCTGATGGACGGCTCGGTCTCGACCCTGGCGCCACTGTTCGCCGCCGCCTTCGCCACGCACAATAATTGGGAGACCTTCCTCGTCGGCCTCGCCGCCTCCATCGGCGCCGGCATCAGCATGGGCTTCGCCGAGGCGCTCTCGGATGACGGCTCGCTGACCGGCCGCGGCTCGCCGATCCTGCGCGGCGGCGTCTGCGGACTGATGACGACGCTCGGCGGCCTCGGCCATACTCTGCCCTATCTCGTGCCGGATTCGATCCCCGACAGCTTCGCCATAGCGACGACGATCGCCGGCGCGGTCGTCTTCGTCGAGCTATGGGCGATCGCCTTCATCCGCGCGCGCTACATGGATACGCCTTTCCTGCAGGCGGTGTTTCAGATCGTGCTCGGCGGCGCCATCGTGCTCGCCGCCGGCATATTGATCGGCGGCGCATGAGGACTGCCCATGGGATTTCTGCTCGCTCATCTTTCTGACGCCCATATCGGCCCGATCCCGCGGCCGAGCCTGCGCGAGCTCGCTGGCAAGAGGCTCACCGGCTACGCCAATTGGATCAATAAGCGCGCGCAGGCGCATGATATGGGCCTGCTCGGCCGGCTCGTCGAAGATATGGCGGCGCAAAAGCCCGATCATGTCGCGATGACCGGCGATATCGTCAATATCGGCCTCGACGCCGAGATCGCGGCGGCGCGGCTCTGGCTCTCCAGCCTCGGCAGTCCCGAGAATGTGAGCTTCACCCCCGGCAATCACGACGCCTATGTGCCCTCTGCGGTCCCGCGTGTCGCCGAGACTTTCGCGCCCTGGACCACATCGGAGGAGGGTGCGGGCTTCCCCTATCTGCGGCGGCGCGGCGGAGTGGCGATCATCGGGCTCGATTCCGCGATTCCGACCGCGCCTTTCGTCGCCTCGGGCCGGCTCGGCGCAGAGCAGCGCGAGAAATTGGCGGCTCTGCTCGACAAGACCAAGGCCGAAGGGCTCGTTCGGGTCGTGCTGCTGCATCATCCGCCGCATCGCGGCGGCGCCAAGGCGTTGCGCGGCCTCGACGACGCCGCCGAGCTGGAGGCGATCATCGCGCGCCATGGCGCCGAGCTGGTGCTGCACGGACATAATCACAAGATCAGCCTGCATCGCCTGCCGGGCGCGCATGGCGAGACGCCGGTCATCGGCGCGGCCTCCGCCTCGGCCAAGGCCGGCGGGCATAGTCACCGCGCGGCCTATAATCTCTATTCGATCGAGCGTGAGGGCGACAAAATCGTCATCTCCGCCCGCTCGCGCGGGATGCTGGAAAACGGCGAGACGATCGGGGATTTGGCCGCGCTCGCGCTTTGAAGAGCGTCAGCGCGTCAGATGCGGACCGATCGCATAGACGCCGAGCTGCCAAAGCAGAAAGAAGAACGCCGCCGCGCCCGCTCCCTGCGCGAGAAACAAAATCGCCCGATAGATTTTCTCGCCGACTCCGCCGAGGCGTGGGAGGGCGGGCAAGCTTGCTGATCTCGGGGCGATCTGCTTCTTTTTTTTCGCCGCCTCCTCGGTGAAGGCGCGGGCGCCGCCCTGTCCGGCGAAATCGAACCCCAGCGCCTTTTCACGCTCGATCAGCCGATGAGCGATATATTCGGTGATCGCCTCCACCACTGTCGCGACATTGTCGGTCTCGCCGATCGTGATGCGGCCGTGGCGCGTGTCCTGCAAGAATCGATAGGTGCGGCGGTCGCGCCCCATTTCGACGAAGCCGACATGATCGATGAACAGTCGCGGCCGATCGCCATGCGAGACGCCGATGTCGAAGAGATCGCAATCCTTCGGCGCCTGGGCGAGGACAGGCTCCAAATGATCCCGCAAAATCTCCAGCCGCGCGATCTCGGCGTCGCGCAGATCCGCGAGAACGCCGGAGCGCTCGGCATTGGCGAGCCGGGCCCGCCGCATCGCCCCGGCCAGATTGGCGACGCGGGTCTCTTTGGTCTCCGTCGAGAGGGCGCGCTGGCCCGAGCCGCTCCGCTCGACGGCGGCGGCCCGCCGGTCGGTCACGAGGGCCGCAGCGGCGGACGCATCGCCGGTCGTCGCCGCTTGGCTGTCCCTTTTCGACTCGTCCATCTCACTCATTCGCACGAAAGACCGCATGGAGTTGCTCATTCATTATACCCTGTCGCGACCGAGATTCGACCGGAAAGCGCCGGGCGCCGTGACGCTTCGGCCGGCGTTCCTCATCTCCTGTATCGCACCATTATCGGCGGCGGCCTTCGCCTTGTTAGACCACAATGGCGGATAAAACATGACCGTCGTTACAGACCCGCCAATATGGTATCGGGAATAATACTTATAATTCGACGTGAATATTAGGTGATCCGGCCTCTGTACCAGCGGCCTCCTCGTCATCCATCGATGCGAGCGGCGGCTCCGCCGACAGCAGAGCTTGCGGAAGAGTCGACATTTGCGCCGCCTTCCGGCAAATCTCCGGCCGACGAGAGAGCGGGCGCCCGCGATTCGTGCGCAGGAGGAGGCCGCCGCCCGCCGCAGGCCGCGCGCAAGCTGGAGACCCATATGGCGCCTCATGACGCCGGCCTGCCGACGGTGGGCGCACGCTTCGGACGGATCGCATTCGGCTCGATCTGCTCGCTCGTCTCGATCATGGAAGCCGCTGGCGGCAGGGAGCATATGCTCGTCGCCGGATTTTTCGCAGCGACCGCCATGCTCCTCATGCGGCCGGCGCAGGGGCGCATTCGCCAAGGAGTCGATTTCGCGCTCGATTTCTGCGCAATAGGCGGGCTCGCCCTCCTTTGCGATCCGTCCGGCGTGCTCTGGCGTGCGCCGGAGACGCTGTCCAGCCTTTTCACATTGACGCCGATCGGCGCGGGCTCCGCGGTCGGCCTCTATCTCCTCGGCGTCTCCATTCTTCCCGGATCGCCTTTCGCGCTGCGCGCGGCGCTGTTCCTTCTCCCCTTCCTGTTCAGCCTCCTGGTCGCGCTCGGCTCGCGGGTCATCGGCGAATTGGGTGGGCTGCTTTTCCTCGGCCTCGAGGTTCCGCAGACGGCGCGCGTCGTCGCGGCGCGGACAGTCATCGTTTTTCTCTTGAACGAGGCGGTCATCGTCGGCGCGCCACTGGCGCTCGGCCGCTATCTGCCGCAGCAATGGCGCCCGCATGGCGTGCTGATCCTCGCCGCTCTGATCGCCGCCGTCACGCCGGAGATCGCCAGCCTCGGCGCGCATCCGCATGTCGCCTTGCTGCCGGCGCCGATCGCGATCGTGATCGCCGCGCTGCTCGCCGCCGCCGCCCAGGCCGGCCTTTGGGGAGAGACCTATCTCGTCACCCAGGCCATGGCGGGAATGCTGCGCGGAACGCCCTCGCTCCCCGTCATCGTGCTCAACGACTGGAAGACCGGCGCCGCCAAGGGCGCCGTCTATGGCTTCGTCTTCATGGCGCTGCTGCTGGTCGCCGGGCTGATCGTGAGCTTCCCGCCGGCGCTCGGGTTTCTCGTCGCGGCGGGGCCGGTCGGCGGCGCGCTCATCGGCGCCGCGACCTTCCCGCTGCTGCGCGCCATTGTCGAGAGCACGGATTCGACGCCGCCCTTCTACGCCCGGCTGCGGCATGAATATGAACGGATCGCCAATTTCCCGCGCGGCCTCGTCGCCGGCGCGGCGGTCGGTCTCGCGCTGCTCTTCGGCCTGCCGGGCGAGGACGGCGGCGCGCGTTTCCTCTTCGGCGCCGGGGCGGGGATTCTCGCCTATGCCGGCGTCGACATGGGCTTCGATCTCTACGCGCTTCAGCAGAAGCGCCGCCAGCATTTGCGCAGCTGGCGCGTCTATGCGCTCGGCGCGCTCCTCGGCGGTCTCGTCGGCGGGGCGGTGGCCTGGTATCTCGACGCCGATCAGCTCTCGACGATCGCGAAGAAATTCTTCGCCTATATCTCGCTGAGCTACGCTGCCGACGGACGGCCGGTCGCCGATTATGTGATCCGCCCGCTCTTCTCCAAATGGGGCGCGACCAATCTCGGCTTCGTCGACGGCGGCGTGCGCCTCTTCTTCGACGAGTCGCTGTCGGGCGTCATTCAATGGGTGTTCGCCGCGCCCTTGTTCTCGATCAATCTCTTTTTCCTGACGGCGCTGGTGCGCCGCAGCCTCGCGCCTTTGCGCCAGCTCGCGAGCTGGGAAGGTCTCGACATGCTGGTCGAGAACGCGGTGCGCGTGCTGCGCTGGGGCCTGTGGATGGCGCCGGTCATCTATTCCTTCCTGAAGGCCTCGCCCGATCCGGCCTGGTACAATCAGGACGGCCTCATCCGCACCGGCGTCGCCATATGGATGAATCACGCGCTGCCGGACCAGGATTTCCGCGCCTGGAGCCTCGACATTTTCACGGCTCTGCTCGCCTATGACGCCATCCGCGTGCTGATCTGGTTCGACCATATGGGTCTGCGCGTCGCGACGCTGGTAAACCTCTCCTTCGTCGGCGGCGATGTCGCCGACGAGAAGGCGGCGCGCTTCATCGGCAAGGCGCAGAAGAGCCGCGCCATTCCGGAAGGCCTGCGCCGCTTCGCGACCTGGGCGCCGCTGCTGCTGCCCTTCTACATTCCGCGCGGCGCGGAGTGGGATCAGGCCTGGGGCGCCGCCGAGCGCATGACGCATCTGAGGCCGCCGTCCTATTCCTATCTCATGGGCGGCTATATGGCCTATGCGGGCGCGCTCTCCATCGCGCTCGTGATCTTCCTGCTGATCCAGCTCGCCAAGGCCGGCAAGCTGCCGCTGGAAGGCATCACCGGCGCCGGCGGCGCGCCCGGCTCCAAGCCCTTCGAGCTGACCAATGGCCTCGTCACCAGCCAATGGTTCGAGGATGGGCAGGGCGCGATGCGCGTCGAGGGCGTCGCGCGCGGCGGCCCGCCGATCGATCTCACCCGCCGGCCGGACGATCACGCCCATCCGCGCGGACGCTTTCTGTTCTTCCGCGAGGAGGGCCGCGATCTCTGGTCGCTCGGCTCCGCGCCGACCTGCGTTCGCTGCGAGAAGGTCTCGCTGGAGAGCGAGGGCTGCACTTTCCTCTACTTCCTGATGGAGCAGGGCGGCTTCGCCATTGAGGCGAAGATCGCGCTCGCGCCCGATGAGGCGGTGGAGATCACGCGGCTGCGCCTCGTCGATCTCGAGCAGCGCCCGCGCAAGATCACGCTCGCGACCCTGCGCGAATGGGTGCTGAACGAGACCGGCGTCGAGCAGCGCGACGCCGCCTATAACGCCATTCACATCGGCACATGGTTCGTCGGCGGTCTCAACGCCATCATCGCGCAGAACCGCTTGCTGAAGGGCGGCGCGCGCCGCGACGTCGACCGGCGCCTCTCGCCCGAGGTCGGCTTCCACGCGATCGGCGCCAGCGAAGGAACGCGGCTTCGCCTCATCGGCTATGAGGATGTGAAGGCGCGCTTCTACGGCCTCGGCGCCGCTGGCGCGCCGGACAGTCTCCGAGACGGGGACAAGCCGCGCGATCCGTCCGACGAAGGCCTGCTGTTCGGCTTCGAGCCGATCGCGAGCCTGCGCGCCGAGCTCGAAATTTCGGCTGGCGGTGCGGCGGAGATCGTCATCGTCGACGGCTGGGCGCGCGACATTGGCGCGGCGACGCGCACGATCGCCAAGCATCTCTCCCGCGACTTCGATTTCGCGAGCGTGGAGACGGCGCTGGCGCGTAAGCGCGCGCTGCTGCATCCGCCGGCGCCGACCGAGCATCGCTACGCCTTCGCCGAGGACGGCCGCAGCCTGACGCTACGTCCCGAAACGCCGCGGCTCTACGCCCATACGATCGCCAATGCAGTGGGGCAGGGCGCCGTGCTCGGCAATCATGGCGATATTTATTCCTTCCACGGCAATTCGCGGCTCAACAGCCTCACGCCCTTCCGCATGGGCGAGGGCCGCATGACGCCGGCGGGCCAGGCCATTTATGTCTACGACCTCGCCCGGCAGGACGCGCATTCGGCGACCTTCGCGCCGCTGCGCCGACGCGACGCCGAGCATGAGGTCGATTACGGCCTCGGCTATGCGATCTATCGCTCGAGCCGCGACGATCTTGAGCTCGAGCTGACCGTCTTCGTCCCGCCGGACCAGCCGGTGGAAATCAAGCTGCTGCGCATCATCAACCGCCACGATCACGAACGTCTGCTGCAGATCACCCCGGCGATGGAGATCGTTCTCGCCGAGACGCCGAACGAAAGCCTCGGCCGCGTCGAGGCCCTCGCGGGCGAGAACAATCGCGCGCTCTACTTCCGCAACCCGGACAATAATTTCGTCCAGGGCTGGGCCTTCGTCTCCACGTCGATCGCGGCGGAGTTCGCCGAGACCTCGCGGCGACGCTTCCTCGGCCATGAGAGCCGCGATCCGGCGCTTCCCTATATGGTCGAGCACGGCCATCCCGACGCCGGCGCGCCGGAGCATCAGCGCAAGGTCGCGAGCTTTTCCGGCGCGATCGACGTTCCCGCCAATGGCGAGTCGCTCGTCGTCGTCGCCCTGGGGCAGACGCCGACGCTCGAAAGCTCCAGGATTCTCGCCGCTCTCGCCAGCGACCCGGCCTATGCCGTGCGCGCGTTGGAAGAAACGAAACGCGATTGGGAGCAGCGCCTCAGCGTGCTGCGCGTGAAGACCAATCGGCCGGAATTCGACCGGCTGGTGAACGACTGGTTACCCTATCAGCTGCTCGTCTCGCGGCTCTGGGGCCGCTCCGGCCCGGCGCAGCGCTCGGGCGCGACCGGCTATCGCGACCAGCTGCAAGACGTGCTGCCGCTCATCCATCTCGCGCCGGAGCTCGCCCGCGCGCAGATTTTGAAGCACGCCGCGCATCAGTTCATCGAGGGCGATGCGGTGAAATGGTGGCATGACGCGCCGAACGGCGGCTGCGGCATCGCCGACCGCACCCACGCCTCCGACCCGCATCTGTGGCTGCCCTATTTGACGATCCGCTATGTGAAGGGAACGGGCGACGACGCCATTCTCGATGCGATCGAGCCTTTCCTCGAGGCCGAGCTGACGCCGCCCGACCGGGAAGGAAACGCCAGCGTGCCGCTGACCTCGCGCGACAAGGACGCGCTCCTCGGCCATTGCGCGCGGGCGATCGACTATTCGCTGGATCGCTTCGGCGCCCATGGCCTGCCGCTGATGGGCACAGGCGATTGGGACGACGGCCTCAATCTGCTCGGCGCGCAGGGACGCGGCGAGAGCGTTTGGGTCGGCTTCTTCCTGCATGGAATTCTGGCCGATATCGCGCCTTTGTTCGAGGCGCGCGGCGACGCCGAAAGGGCGGCCCGCTATCGCGCGCGCGCCGAGGCGCTGCGCGCCGCGCTCGATTCCTGCTGGCGCGGCGATCGCTTTCTGCGCGCCTATGCGGATGATGGAAGCGAGGTCGCGCCGATGAGCGCCATGACCGCCTCCTGGCCGATCCTCTCCGGCGCGGTGGATTTCGCGCGCGGCAAGGAGACGCTCGACAATGCGCTGGCGGCGCTCGCGCGGCCGGATCGCATCTTGCTGGTGACGCCTTTCTTCGATGAGAATTCGCGTCCCTATCCCGGCCGCAGCGCCGAATATCCGCCGGGCGTGCGCGAGAATGGCGGCCAATATTCGCATGGCGTCTCCTGGCTCGTGGACGCGCTGACGCGCCTTGCGCTGGAGGCGGAAGAACACGGTGATCGCGCCGAGGCCGATGCGCTGTTCGCGCGCGCGTGGGACGCCTGGTTCGCCATCTCGCCCTTGTCGCGTCTCACAACGCCGGAGCAGGCCGATATCTACGGCCTCGCGCCGCATCAGCAGCCGGCCGACGTCTATGAGGGCGAGGGCTATGAAGGCCGCGGCGGCTGGAGCTGGTACACGGGCGCCGCCGCGCGAATGCTGTCCGCCGCCTATGGGCTGCTCGGCCTGGAGATGATCGACGGCGAGCTCAGGCTGCGTCCCGATGCCTTCGAGTCCAAGGGCGAGTTGAAGCTCGAGAGCGTCACTTGGCGCGGAAAGAACTTCTCTGCCTGAAGCGTATGTTTTCACCATGAATCGGCTTCCGCGGCGCGGACGCTTGTGGACAAATTGATTTCATTTTAGCTTTTCGCCGCTCGATCGGCAGCTTTCGCTCGGGCCTCGATCTCGATGCGGCGTTTTTGTTCATGAGCTCATGGGCGCGTATCTGCTCCTGTGTCGCGGCGCTGTCGTTTCTGCATTCGACGGCGTGCCGCGCCGGCGCGTTTCTGCAAAAGCCGGGCGAGGGGATCGTCATCCTCTCGACGAGTTTCGCCGACGCCCATAAGGCCTATGACTCGCGCGGCAAGCTCGTCACCGCGCCCTCCTATGACAAATTCGAGACGCAGGCCTATGTCGAATACGGCCTCATCGACGAAATCACTTTCGTCGCAGAGTCGAGCTACATGCGCTTCCGCGGCGCGAACGAGCAGCGCCAGCTCGAGCAATTGCAATATCTGACGGCGGAAGCGATCGCCGGCGCGCCGCTCTATCTGCCGCCCGGGCTCGGCGGCGGCGCACGTTACGAGGGGCTCGGCGCAGGCTGGATCGGCGGCCGGTTGCGGCTGCTCGAATGGGGCGCGACCATTCTCTCCGTGCAAGGGAACCTGCGCGCGGCGACGCCCGCCGCGCAGACCTTTCTCGATATGAAGCGGCGATTGCAGGAGGATGTGCGTCTGCAATTGGGCTGGCCGGTGGAGATTTTCGGTCTGTCCGGCTTCGGCGACATGCAGCTCGGCTATCGCTCTCTCGGCCAGAGCGGCGACGAGCTGCGCGGCGAGACGACCTTCGGCCTGCGGCCCGTCGATGGCGTGCTGCTGCTGGCGCAGAGCTTTCTCTCCTTTTCTCCCTGGAGCGGATCGGCGCCTTTCATGTCCTCGCAAAAAGCTCAGGTGAGCGCGGTTTGCGACGTCACCCGCGAGGTCGCCGTGCAGCTCGGCGTTCGCGCCTCGCTGCGCGGCGTCAATGATTCCGCCGAGCGCGGCCTACTCGGCGCCCTATGGTATAGGTTCTGAGAGGAACCGCGGGCGAGGGGAAGATGACACGCTGTTTCGGACTCATTCTGGCCGGCGGCCAAGCGCGGCGCATGGGCGGCGTCGCCAAGCCGCTGATCGAGGTCGGCGGCGCGCCCATCCTCGAGCATGTCGTGCGCCGGCTCGCGCCGCAATGCCTGCGCCTCGCGCTCAACGCCAATGGCGATCCGGCGCGCTATGCCGCCTTCCATCTGCCGATCGTGCCGGACGAAGTGGAGGGTTTCGCGGGGCCGCTCGCCGGCGTGCTCGCCGGGCTCGACCATGTCGCCGCCAATTTCCCGGATGTTCCACTCATGCTGAGCGTTCCGGCGGATACGCCTTTCGTTCCGCTCGATCTCGCGGCGCGGCTCGCCAGCGCGCGCGCCGCGGCGAAGGCGGAGATCGCCGTCGCCAAATCGGCCGACCGCGTGCATCACGCCGTCGCTCTATGGCCGGTGGCGCTGCGCGAGCCGCTGCGTCATGCGTTGGTGAAGGAGGATTTGCGCAAGGTGTCGGGCTTCATCGAGCGCTACGCCAATACGCTAGTGGATTGGCCGGTCGAGCCCTATGACCCGTTCTTCAACGTCAATCGGCCGGAGGACATAGAGCAGGCCGAGCGCATAGCGGCGGCCCTCGAGTCTCAGCGGTCGTAGACGAATTCGATACGACCGATGATGTTCTCGACCGGCACGAAGCCGACGCCGCCTTTCTCTGGAGCTAAACGCGAATCCGCCGCATTATCGCGATTGTCGCCCATCACGAATATATGATGCGCCGGAACGACGAATGTGGATGTCGTCGCGAGAGGCGGCGGCGTTTCGCCAAAGCCGATGACTGTCTCGTAATGCGTAAAGCTTCGTCCTTCCGGCAAATGCTCGCGAATGATCTGTCGGCCCGAATAGACGACCGATGGAGTGAGCACGCGCGACACAGGCTCGCCGTTGATCCAAAGCTTGTCGTGATCGAGCTTGACGTGATCGCCGCTCAAGCCAATAACCCGCGCCAGATGGTCGCTTCCATTCGGAGCTATGAAGACGATGACATCGCCGCGAATGGGCTCGAGATTTGGCCATCGGCCCGAGATCGGCAGAGGAAACCATTCATAGCTGTGTCGGCTCAATCCGTAGGCGAGGCGATTGGCGTAGACGGTCTGTCGGTATTCGATGGTCGGCTCCATGGACGCGCTCGCGGAATAAAAGCTCCGAAACGTCGGCCCGATATTCGGAACGACCGCCCATATGGCGAGAAACAACAGAATTCCGACCGTGATCACGCAACGGAAAAGCCGCCGATCCGCGACGTCCGACGGATCGAGCGTTTCTGCATCCCTCATGCTATGACCTCAGAAAAGCGTCGATGAAACGAGCGGCTCGCACGAGGAAATAGCGTAAAGCGCCGCAATAGTCACCCGAAGCGTCGGCGCGCGCTTATCCCTCACACAAACCCCGGATCGATCGTCCCCGTCCGCTCGAGCCAGGCCGGCGTCGGCAGATTCTGCCCGCGTAGGAAATCGAGATTATAGAGCTTGGAGGCGTAGCGCGTGCCGAGATCGGCGAGGATGGTCACGATCGTATGGCCCGGCCCCAGCTCCTTGGCGAGGCGGATCGCGCCCGCGACATTGACGCCCGAGGAGCCGCCGAGCAGCAGGCCTTCATTCTCGGCGAGATCGAAGAGAATGGGCAGCGCCTCCGTGTCCGGGATCTGATAGGCGAGATCGATCGGCGCGCCCTCGAGATTGGCGGTGATGCGGCCTTGGCCGATGCCCTCGGTGATGGAGGAGCCCGAGGCCTTCAGCTCGCCGGTCGTATAATAGGAATAGAGCGCCGCGCCGAGCGGGTCGGCGATGGCGATTTTCACGGAAGGCTTGCGCTCCTTCAGCGCAATGCCGATGCCGGCGAGCGTGCCGCCCGTGCCCACCGCGCAGACGAAACCGTCGATCTCGCCCTCCGTCTCGGCGAAAATCTCCGGCCCGGTGCCGCGAATATGGGCGTCGCGATTGGCCACATTGTCGAATTGATTGGCCCAGATCGCCCCTTCCGGCGTCTCCTTCGCCAACCGCTCCGCGAGGCGGCCGGAGAGCTTCACATAATTATTGGGATTGGCGTAGGGGACGGCCGGCACCTCGACCAGCTGCGCGCCTTGAAGGCGCAGCGTGTCCTTCTTCTCCTGGCTCTGCGTCTCCGGGATGACGATGACGGTGCGGAAACCCAGCGCATTGGCGACCAGCGCGAGGCCGATGCCGGTATTGCCGGCCGTGCCCTCGACGATGGTTCCGCCCGGCTTCAGCGAGCCTTCCGCTATGGCGGCCTGGACGATGGAGAGTGCGGCGCGGTCCTTCACCGAGCCGCCCGGATTCATGAATTCGGCCTTGCCGAGAATGCGGCAGCCGGTGGCCTTGGACGCCGCCTTCAATTCGATGAGCGGAGTATTGCCGATCGCTTCGATGACATTGGCGGCGAATTTCATGTCGGACCCGTCCTTTGAGCGCTCAGAATTCGCGCTAGCCTATGGAGATAGAGGAAGCAAGGATTATTCCTCGCGAGGCGGCTCGCCACGCGAGAGGCGAAAGGTCGCGGCGTGGACGGCGCTCTCGCCGGGCGCGAGAATCCGCATCGACGGCTTCTCGTAGAGATCGCCGGAAAAATCCTCCGGGTCGCCATGGCCTGTCCAGGCCTCGATGCAGAGAAAAGGCGCCGGCGGCAGCGACCAGAGCGCGATATGGGGAAAATCCTCGAGCTCGATCGTGAGAACGAGCCCGTCGCCATTGTCGTAAAGGAGACGGCGGCTCGCGGCGCCCAGAAAGCACAGCGCCTCTTTCTCGAGGAGCGCCGCCGAGAGCGGCAGCCTCTTTCCGGCGAGTGGAATCGCGCGACGTCGGTCCGAGAACAGCCCGCCCGGCGCGATGACCGGGACCTCGCGGTTTTCCTCCCGATCGAAACGGATGGCGTGCGGGAAGGGGGAGTCGTCGAGCGGCCAGCGGAAGCCCGGATGCAGCCCGCAGGCGTAGGGCAGGGGCCGCGCGTCCCGATTGGCGGCGGCGAGGGCGACGCGCAGCTTGCCCGGCCGCAGCGCGAAATGCGCCTCGAGGCGAAAGGCGAAAGGATAGAGAGAACGCGTGTCCTCGTCCTCCTCGAGGACGAGGCGCGCCTCGTCCGCGCTCCGCTCGAGAAGGGCGAAGCGCTTTCTCCGCGCGAAGCCGTGCAGGCCGAGCGGGAACGTCTCTCCATCGACCCGCGCGCGCCCGTCCCGCGTCCAGCCGACCACCGGAAAGAGCAGCGGCGCGGTCTGCGGCCAAACGGAGGGCTGCGGCGTCCAGATCGCCTCGACGCCGCCCGCGCGCCAGGAGCGGAGCTCGGCGCCGAGCAATGAGATTTCGGCGACGTCGAGAGAGCCGGCCGTCAAGCGAATCGTATCCATCATTCGGGGATCGTAGCGAGCCGGGCCGTGGTCTGGGAGACGGCGCACGCGGAGCGACTTCCCGGCGTCTTGCGAAATCCGGGGGGACGGCGCATTTTTCGCGTCATGGTTCGCGCGTGCGCGCGATGCTACGAGCCGGGACATTTCCGGCTCGCCCGCCGCGAGCGGTCACGACGGGCCGTCGCGCTCGAAAGGTTTCCTCGCCTATGTATTTCAGCCGTTCATGGATTTTGATCTCCGCGCTCGCGCTCTGCGCGCCGGCCGCCGCCGCGCCCACCCGCGAGCCCGCCTCCGCTCCGCGCCCAGACGGACCGCCGATGCGCGTGACCATCGTGCGCGGCGCCTATCCGGGCTGCGAGCCGAATTGTGAAGAATGGATCGCCGCGGAAGGGCGGATCGGGAAGCAGTCGCCGGCGCTGTTCCGCGCGGCGATCGACGCCGCCGAGCCGCGCAAGCCGCCGATCCTCATTCATTCGGGCGGCGGCGACGTCGATTCCGCCATAGCGATCGGCCGGCTCTTGCGCCAGAAAGGATTCCAGGTCGCGGTCGCGCGCACGGAATTCCTCGCCGAAGCCGCGCCGACGGCCGCCGAACCGGCGCGTGGAAAAATCAAAAAGCCCGAGCCGCCGCGCGCCAGGGGGTTCGCGCGCAGCCTCCAGGCGAGCTGCGCCTCCGCCTGCACGCTGATCCTCGCCGCCGGAACGCGGCGCTACGTCGGGCCGACCGCGCTCGTCGGACTTCATGAGATCGTCGTGCCGGAGACGACGGTCACCCAGACGATGCGCTATTACCGGATCCGCACGCTCACCAAGGGCGGCCGCGTGGTCTCGAAAGAAAAAGTCTTCGTCGGCGAGAAGAGTTTCGTGCGCCACATCGGCCGCTCGAAGCCGACGCCCGAGACCTATCGGCGCGTGCGCCGCTATCTCGCGGAAATGGGCGAGACCAAGGAGGTCGTCGATCTGATGATGACCGCCCCGCCCGAGAGTATGCGCTGGCTGACCCGCGCCGAGCTCGTCTCGACGAAGCTCGCGACCGACGAGCGCGGCGGGGAATCGCTGGTCGCCTATGTCCCGCCGCCGCCGCCGCCGAAATTCGCTGTCCGGCCGACCTACGAGACCTTCGTCGCGCTGCAGCGGGAGAGGGCCGCCTCTTCTTACGCGCCGTCGTCGCCGCCGTCGATCCGGCCGCCGAGCTGGCTCGAGCTCAATCGCGATTGGGCGATTCCCGTGGGCCTCTCCGGCGGCCTGCTGCTGCTGCTCATCCTATCGAGCCTCTTCAGAACCTTGCGCGGTCCCGAGCCGCAGCGATGGCGCCCGCCCGTCGCGGGCGACGCGCCCTGACGCCGGGGAACGCGAATTCGGCATGGCGGAAGCGGCGTGGCGCGTGGCGGTCATCGGCGCGGCGGCGGTCTTTTCATCGGACGACCTCCGCTCGGGACATCCCGGCCGATCGCCTGAATAGCGAGGAGAGGGACTCGGCGGATTTTCGGGGGATCGGCGGGCGCGGCGCGCCTTGTCTCATTGACCGGCCGCATGGCCGCGGCGATGCTCGGCAGACGATTCCCTCTCGTCTCCCGAGTCTCGATGCTGGACAAAATCGCCGGAAACGACCGGCCGCCCTTCCTCGGCGTCGAGCGCTCCGTTTCGGGGCGCGTCTGGCGCGCGCGGCTGCGGCCGCAGGAGGAGGTCCAGGCGAGCGCCATCGCGCAACTCCACGGCCATGGCGATCTTCTCTCCCGCGTGCTGGCCGGGCGGGGGATCACCCAGGAGACAGCGGCGACCTTTCTCGCCCCCACATTGCGCGAACTAATGCCCGATCCGCTCGTCCTGCAGGAAATGGATGCGGCGGTCGAGCGGCTCGCCCGCGCCGTCGAGGCGAGCGAGCAGATCGCCCTGTTCGGCGACTATGACGTCGACGGCGCGGCATCTTCGGCCCTCTTCGCCGAATTTCTGGAGGCGGCCGGCTGCCCGCGACCCTTCCTGCACATTCCCGACCGCATTCTGGAAGGCTACGGCCCCAACGTCGAAGCGATCGCCGATCTACGGGCGAGGGGGGCGAACCTTCTGGTGACGCTCGACTGCGGCACGACGAGCCACGCCGCCCTCGCCTCGGCCCGCGCGTCGGGTCTCGACGTCATCGTCGTCGACCATCATCAGGCGCCCGAGCTGCTTCCCGAGGCGATCGTCGTCAACCCCAACCGCGCCGACGACCTCTCCGGTCTCGGCCATCTCTGCGCGGCCGGGGTCGCCTTCATGACGTTGGCGGCGCTGGCCCGCGAGCTACGCCGGCGCGGACATTGGACCGACGCCCGGCCGCAGCCCGATCTCCTCGCGGGGCTCGATCTCGTGGCCCTGGCCACGATCGCAGACGTCGCGCGGCTGCACGGCCTCAACCGCGCCTTTGTGGCGAAGGGCCTCGCGGTCATGCGGGGCCGCGCGCGCATCGGCCTTTCGGCGCTGCTGGACGCCGCCCGGGTGGACGGGCCGCCGCGCGCCTATCATCTCGGCTTCGTTCTGGGCCCTCGCATAAACGCCGGCGGACGCATCGGCGACGCGGCGCTGGGGGCGCGGCTGCTGACGCTGCGCGATCCCATCGAGGCGGCTCGCATCGCCGCCGAGCTCGACCGGCTGAATGTCGAGCGGCAGGCGCTGGAGAAGGCCACTCTGGAAGAGGCGGAGGCCGAGGCGGATCGACAAATGATGCGCTCCAACCGTCTCTCCTGCCTCGTGGTCGCGGGCGAGGGATGGCATCCGGGCATTGTCGGAATCGTCGCCTCGCGGCTCAAGGACAAGTTCAAGATTCCCGCCTTTGTCATTGCGAAGACAGGGGAAGTCTGCTCAGGCTCAGGCAGAGGCTCGAGCGGCGTCGATCTCGGCCGCACGGTGCGTATGGCCGTCGACGAGGGCCTTTTGCAAAAGGGCGGCGGCCATGCGATGGCGGCCGGCGTCACGCTGGCGCGCGATCGAATCGACTCCTTCCGCGCCTTTATGAACGACGCGCTCGATGATGACGTCGCGCGCGCGCGCGACGCCGATGCGCTGCTCGTCGACGGCGCGCTGACGGCGCGCGGCGCGAGCGTCGATTTCATCCGCGGGCTCGAGCGGGCGGGGCCCTTCGGCGCCGGCAATCCCGAGCCGCTCTTCGTTTTTCCCGACCAGCGCATCGTCGATTCGGCGGTGGTCGGCTCCTCCCATGTGCGGGCGCGGCTGCAATCGGGCGACGGGGCGCGGCTCGACGCCATCGCCTTTCGCGCCGTGGGAACGCCGATCGGCGACGCTCTGCTCGACGGACGCGGTCGGCTTCTGCATGTCGCCGCCCGACTCGGAGCCAATGTGTTTCGCGGCTCCGAGCGCGTGGAGACGCGGATAGCCGATCTCGCCCGGCCGGATCGCGAAACATGGTGAACACCGCGCTACGCCTGGAGATCGCAGGACAATTGCGGCGTCGAACGCCGCATATGCCGCAATTTGGTCGCAATCTGCCTCTCTCATTGCAAAGCTCGAGGATGCGGGAGAGGGAGCGCGCGACGCGTTAACTCTCGAGTAAGTCGGGCGCGAGACATTGAGGCGTGCGGTCGCGCCAATTCGAGGTTTTCGGAGCCCGCCGCCGGCGTCGTTCCGCAGGTCGAGCGTTGGAAGCGAGCCGTCCCCCCATTTCGAGCGAATGCGCGCCTGACATGAGATCGAGACTGCCGGACTTTCGCATTTCCATCGCGCTTCTCGGCCTTTGCGCGCTGGCCGGGTGCTCTTCCGCCCCGCCCGCCGTTCAGAGGGTCGCGCGCGCGCAGATCGACCCGCGCTATGGCGTGGCGCCGAGCCCGCGCGTCGTCGCCGATGGCGAGGAGGTGCCGCGCGGCGGCGGCTATTATATGGTCGGCAAGCCCTATCAGATCGCCGGCAAGACCTATTATCCGAGCGAGAAGGCCTATTCGGCGACCGGCCTCGCCTCCTGGTACGGATCCGATTTCCACGGGCGCAAGACGGCGAATGGCGAAGTGTTCGACAGCGCCTCGATCAGCGCCGCCCATCCCACTCTGCCGCTGCCGAGCTATGCGCGCATCACCAATCTGCGCAATCACCGCTCCATGATCGTGCGCGTCAACGATCGCGGCCCCTATCATGGCGGGCGCGTGATGGATGTGTCGCGGCGAGTCGCCGAAGCGCTGGATTTCTACCGCGTCGGCACAGCGCATGTGAAGGTCGATTATGTCGGCCGCGCCGCACTCGCCGGATCGGACGACGCCAAGCTGCTCGCCACGCTCCGCGAGGACGGCCGGCCGGCGACTCTGCCGGGCGGCGCGCCGATCATGGTCGCGACCAATCTGCGCGAGCCGCCGGCCCGCGTCGCTCGGCTCGAGCGCGCGGAGGAGACGCAGCCGGAGCGCGCGGCCCTGTCCCGCGCCGAACAGCGGGAAGAAGAGATCGCCACTCGCGCCGAGGCGATCGACATCGAGAGCCCACGGCGCGCCGAGCCGCGCGCCGTCGAGAAGGAGCCGGTCTCGACCATTCCGACTCCTATTTCTTCCAAAGCCTTGGCCATGGCCAAGAGCGCGCCCTTGCCGCCGTCGCGTCCCTTCGATCTCGGGACCGCTTCCTCGCGCAATGTCCGGCTGAGACAAGCGCTCAATTAACCTCGATGCCGCGGGCGCCGTCCGAGCGTCGCGCGAGGCCGTTGCTTTCTGCCGCCCGACGCGCCACATTTTAGCGGAACTCATTGCGTGGGGCCGTCGACGCGCTCCGACGGCGTTTCGAACGAAGGCGAAAGACGCGTGCCTGTCTCCCTTCCCAAATCCCTCATCCGCCTCGGCTTTGTCGCGGCGGCTCTCGCCATCGCGCCGGCGGCGGCCTTGGCTCAAGGCTTCCAGACCAGCGCCCCGCACGCCATTCTCGTCGATGCGGGAACCAGAACAGTGCTGCTCGAAAAGGGCGCCGACGACTATGTGACGCCGGCCTCCACTGTGAAGATCATGACCGCCGAAATCGTGTTCCGCGAGATCGCCGAGGGGCGGCTGAAGCTCGACGACGAATTCACCGTCTCGGAGCACGCCTGGCGCAGCGGCGGCGCGCCCGCCGGCGGCTCGGCCATGTTCCTCGCGGTCAACAGCCGGCCGCGAGTCGAGGATCTGATCCGCGGTCTCGTGATCGACTCCGGCAATGACGCCGCGATCACGCTCGCCGAGGGCGTCGCGGGATCGGAAGAGGCTTTCGTCGGCCGCATGAACAAGCGCGCCTCTGAACTCGGCCTGACGAAGTCCGTTTTCGGCAATCCATGGGGGAAGGCCGGGCCCGACCAGAAGGTGACGCCGCGCGAGATGGTTCAGCTCTCGGCGCATGTCATCAAGACCTATCCCGACCTCTATCGCTATTTCGGCGAGAAAGAGTTCACCTGGAACAAGATCAAGCAGCAGAACCGCAATCCGCTGCTCACCATGAGCCTCGGCGCGGATGGGCTCAAGACCGGCAATATAGACGATTCCGGATTCGGCATGGTGGGCTCCGCCGTGCAGGACGATCGCCGGCTCATCGTCGCCGTCTATGGGCTGCGCACGGCCAAGGACCGCGCCGAAGAAGCACGCAAGCTGCTGCAATGGGGCTTCCGCAATTTCGAGGAGAAGGCGCTGTTCAAGGCGGGCGAGACCGTCGGCACGGCGCAGGTCTATGGCGGGACGGCCGGGACCGTGCCGCTGACCTCGCCGAACGACATCAAGGTGCTGCTGCAGCGCGGCGGCTCTGAGAAGCTCTCCGGCAAGATCGTCTATGAGGGGCCGCTGATCGCGCCGATCGAGGCGGGGACCAAGGTCGCCAAGCTCGAGGTCCGCCGCGGCTCGACGCTCGTGCTGGAGCAGCCGCTCGAGGCCGCAGAGACCGTCGAAAAAGGTTCGCTGGCGAGCCGCGCCTTCGACGCGGCCTATGAATATGCCGCGGGCGCCATTCACAACAAGCTGTCGAAGAAGCAATGAGCGCAGAGCCGCCGCTCGGCCCGGCGCGTGGGCAGGACAAGGGCCGCCCCGGCAAGTTCATCACGCTCGAGGGCGGCGAAGGGGCCGGCAAGTCGACGCAGATGCGCCGCTTGCAGGAACGCCTCGCGCAAAGGGGCGTGGAGGCGATCGCGACGCGCGAGCCCGGCGGCTCGCCCCATGCCGAAGTGCTGCGCGAGGCGCTGCTCGGCGGCAAGGCGGCTTCGCTCGGCCCGCTCGGCGAGGCGATCTTGTTCTCCGCCGCGCGCATCGATCATCTCGATCGGCTGATCAAGCCGGCGCTGGCCCGCGGCGCCTGGGTCATTTGCGACCGTTTCGCCGATTCGACGCGCGCCTATCAGGGCGCGCGCGGCGGCGTCGATCCGCGGCTGATCGCTCTGCTCGAGCGCGTCGCGCTGATGGGCTCGGCGCCCGATCTGACCATCATCCTCGATCTGCCGCCCGAGATCGGCCTCGAGCGCGCGCATCGGCGGCGCGCGCCGGACGTGGCGGCGGACCGTTTCGAGCGCGAGGGGCTGGAGTTTCATCGCGGACTGCGCCAAGCCTATCTCGACATAGCCGCGAGCGAGCCCGGCCGCTGCTGCGTCGTCGACGCTCTGGCGCCTGAGCAGGAAGTGGCCGAGGCCATTTGGCATGTCGTCGAAGCGCGTTTTTTTCGGCCCGAGATCGTCATTCCGTTGAAGAGCGTGGTGGCGTGAAGCGCGACGTCGAGGCTCCGCCCGAAAGCGATCGTTTCGCCGATCTCCCGCATCCGCGCGAGACCTTCGCGCTATTCGGCCACGAAGCCGCCGAGAGCGAGCTGCTCGACGGCTTTCGGCGCGGCAAGCTGCCTCAGGCCATACTCATCGGCGGGCCGGAAGGGATCGGCAAGGCGACGCTGGCCTGGCGCCTCGCGCGCTTTCTGCTCGCCCATCCCGACGCCTCGAGGCCGGAAGCCGCGAGCGCAGAATCGCTCTTCATCGCCGAGGAGGCGAGCGTCAGCCGGCGCATGGCGGCGCTGGCGCTGCCCGATCTCTTTTTGCTGCGGCGCGAGTGGAACGAGAAGACCAAGAAACATTTCATGGAAATCCGCATCGAGGATGTCCGCAGGCTCATCCATCTCTTCCAGCAGAGTTCGGGCGAAGGCGGCTGGCGCGTCGCCATCGTGGACAGCGTCGACGATCTCAACCGCTCCAGCGCCAATGCGCTGCTCAAGCTGATCGAAGAGCCGCCGGCGCGCTCGCTGTTCCTGCTCGTCGCGCATCAGCCGGGCCGCGTGCTGCCGACCATCCGCTCGCGCTGCCGCAAGCTCAATCTCGCGCCTCTGGCCGAGGCCGACGTCATCGCCGCGATAAGGGCGCTGGGCGCGCCCTGGGCCGAGGCGCAACAGGAGACGCTCGCCGGCGCGGCGGCGGGGGCGGAAGGCTCGGTGCGTGAGGCGCTGCGCCTCTTGGACGGCGACGGCGTCGCCTTCGACACGGCGCTGCGGGCGATGTTCGCACGCCTGCCGCAAGTGGATTGGCTCGCCGTTCATTCGCTCGCCGACCGGCTCGCCGGACGCGACAATGAGCAGGTCTATGAGACCTTCATGAGCGGGCTCTATCGCTTCCTCGATTCCACCGTGAGAGCGAAGGCCGGCGAGGGCGCGAGCGCGACGAGCCTCGCCCCTTATGCGCGCGCATGGGAGCGCATCGGTGAAGCGGCGCGCGAGACGGAAGTGTTCAATTTCGACAAGCGCGGGCTCATTCTGCAGGTGTTCGCCGATCTCGAAGAAGCGGCGCGCCGATAGAGGTTTTCTTTGGACGTCATTCCGACATCGAAAGGCTTCCCGCCGGTCTCCCGCGCCGACGCGCGCGTGCTGATCCTCGGCTCGCTGCCTGGGCAGGTCTCGCTGGCGCGCGTCCAATATTACGCGCAGCCGCGCAACGCCTTCTGGCCGATCATGGGGCTGCTCTTCGGCGCCGCGCCGGAGCTTCCCTATGAGGAGCGTCTCGCGCGGCTGACCGAGAGGGGCGTCGCTTTGTGGGACGTCTGCGCGCAAGGGCGGCGGCCGGGCAGCCTCGACCAGAAAATCGACACCGCCAGCGTCGTCGTCAACGACATAGCCGGCTTTCTGGTCACGCATCCGCAGACGGCCCTCGTCTGCCTCAATGGCTGCAAGGCGGGCGATCTCTATCGCCGGATGGTCGCGCCGGCGCTCGCTGCATCAGCGCCGCCCAGCATGGTCTTGCCTTCGACCAGCCCGGCCCATGCGGCCATGAGCTTCGATCGCAAGCTCGAACATTGGCGGGCCGCGCTCGCGCAATCGATCTAGTCAGGAATTTTGCTGCGCCGCACGCCTTCCGCTTCCCCGCCGCGGCAAAGCGCGCTAGACCCTTGCCCATGGCTGAACGTCCGACCTTCATGATCACCACCGCCATTCCCTACGCGAATGGCGCCCCGCATATCGGTCATGCATATGAACGCATCGCGACCGACGCTTTCGCGCGCTTCAAGCGGCTCGACGGCTTCGACGTGCTGTTCGTGACCGGAATGGACGAGCACGGCCAGAAGATGCAACGCACCGCCGAGCGCGAGGGGCTGACCCCGCAGCAGCTCGCCGACCGCACCGCCGGCCAGTTCCAGACCATGGGCGAGACGCTGAACGCGCTCGCCGACGATGTCGTGCGCACGACGCAGCCGCGCCACGCCGAGGCGGCGCTCGAGATATGGAAGCGCATGGAGGCGGCGGGCGAAATCTACCTCGCCAAATATTCCGGCTGGTATTCGGTTCGCGACGAGGCCTATTACGACGAGAGCGAGATCAGCGAGGTCGAGGGCAAGAAGCTCGCGCCCACGGGCACGCCGGTCGAATGGGTGGAGGAGGAGAGCTGGTTCTTCAAACTCTCGGCCTATCAGGAGAGACTGCTCGCCCATTATGAGGCGCATCCCGATTTCATCACGCCAGAGAAATACAGAAACGAGATCGTCTCCTTCGTGAAGCGCGGCCTCACCGATCTCTCGATCAGCCGCACCACTTTCGACTGGGGAATTCCCGTGCCGGCGAAGCCGGAGACCAATTCGCCGCATGTGATGTATGTGTGGGTGGACGCGCTCACCAATTACATCACCGCGACCGGCTTTTTGACCGGGGAGGGGGATCGAGCCCGCTTCTGGCCCGCGAACGCCCATGTGATCGGCAAGGACATCACGCGCTTTCACGCGATCTATTGGCCGGCCTTTCTGATGTCGGCCGGCGTTCCGCTGCCCGAGCAGATCGTCGTGCACGGCTTTCTGTTCAGCCGCGGCGAGAAAATGTCGAAATCGGTCGGCAATGTCGTCGATCCGATCGATCTCGCGCAGCGCTATGGCGTCGATCAACTGCGCTATTTCTTTCTGCGCGAGATTCCCTTCGGCCAGGACGGCAATTATTCACATGAGGCGATCGTCAACCGCATCAACGCCGATCTCGCCAATGACCTCGGCAATTTGGCGCAGCGTTCACTGTCGATGATCGCCAAGAATTGCGGCGGCGTCGTCCCGACGCCGGGCGAATTGACCGAGGCCGACCGCGCGCTGCTCGCCGACGCCTCCGCCGCGCTGGGCAAGGCGCGCGAGGCGATGGACGTCTATGCGCCGCATCTGGCGCTGGCGGAGCTGTTTCGCGTCGTCGGCGACGCCAATCGCTATTTCGCCGGCGAGGAGCCCTGGGCGAAGAAGAAGACCGACCCTAAGCGCATGGAGACGATCCTCTATGTGACGGCTGAAGCGCTGCGGCGGCTCGCCATTCCGCTGCAGCCTTTCATTCCCGCCGCGGCCTCGGGCCTGCTCGATCTGCTCGGCGTCGCGCCCGGCGCGCGCGATTTCGTCCATGCGGGCGAAAAGGACGCGCTCACGGCCGGCGCGCCGCTTCCTGCGCCTGCGCCCGTCTTTCCGCGTTATGTGGAGGAGGGTGAGGCGCAAGGCGCCAAGAACTGACGGGAGCAGCAGATGAAACGATCGCGAGCGAGCCTTCTTCGAATGGTGGCGACGGTCGCGACTCTGCTCTGGGCCGGCTCGTCCCTCCATGCCGAAGGCTGGCGCCTTTATCGCAACGCCCGTTTCGGAACGACAGCTGTCGTGCCGAAGGACTGGACGATCGGCGCGGCGCCGGAGAATGACGATGGACGCGTCTTCACCTCGCCGGACCGAAGATCGGAAATCACCGTTTATGGCGGCTATCGTAGCTTTCAAAAGGAACAGGAGATCGCCGATCGGCTCGCGCCCGGCGAGGGCGAGACCGTCACCTATCGCAAGCAGGCCAAGGACTGGCTCGCGGTCTCGGGAACGAAAGGCGACCGCATCTTCTATCGAAAGTCGATACTGTCCTGCCGCGGAGCGATCTGGAATACTGTCTCCATCGAATATCCGGCTTCGGACAAGAAGAAATTCGACGCGCTGGTGACGCGCGTCTCGCATTCGCTGCGCCCGGGACGGGCCGACGAAGCGCCGACCGATTGCCGCTGACGAGGCGAAATAAATGCTCATCGACACACATTGCCATCTCGACTTCCCCGATTTCGCTCCCGAGCAGGAGGAGGTCGTGGCGCGCGCCCGCGCGCAGGGCGTCGCGCGTTTCATCACCATCTCGACCCATGTCGAGAAATTCGCCGCGATCAGCGCGATCGCCGAGCGTTACGAGGATGTGTTCTGCACGGTCGGCACACATCCCAACCACGCCCATGAGGAGCGAGAGGCGAGCGCGGCCGAGCTCGTCGCGCTGGCGCGCCACGAGAAATGTGTCGGCATAGGCGAGGCGGGACTCGACTACCACTATGACAAAGCCCCGCGCGAGCTGGCGCATCGCGTTTTCCGCGCCCATATCGCCGCCGCACGCGAGAGCGGGCTGCCGCTCGTCATTCACTCGCGCGACGCCGACGCCGATTGCGCCGAAATTCTGCGTGAGGAAATGGGGAAGGGGGCTTTCAAGGCCCTGCTCCATTGCTTCACCAGCTCGCGCGCCCTAGCCGAGACGGCTGTGGAGCTCGGGCTCTACATCTCCTTTTCCGGCGTGGTGACGTTCAAAAATTCCGGCGAACTGCGCGAGATCGCGCGCGACGTGCCGCTGGAGCGTCTGCTGGTGGAGACCGACGCGCCATTCCTGGCGCCCGTCCCGCATCGCGGCAAGCGCAATGAGCCAGCCTATGTCGCCGATACGGCACGCACGCTCGCCGCGGCCAAGGGCGTTTCCTTCGAGGAGATGGCCGCGCAGACGACGGCCAATGCGCTGGCGCTTTTCTCCAAAATGACGCCGATCGAAACACGGCGAGCCGCCGAATGAGCCTTTCCGTCACAATTTTGGGCTGCGGCTCCTCCGGCGGCGTTCCGCGCGTCGGCCAGGGCTGGGGCGCCTGCGATCCCGCCAATCCCAGGAATCGCCGCCGGCGCTGCTCCATATTGGCGACGCGGACCGAGGGAGACGCGCGGACCAATGTGCTGGTCGACACTTCGCCCGATCTGCGCGAGCAATTGATCGACGCGAAGGTCGACCATCTCGACGCAATCCTCTTCACCCATCCGCACGCCGATCACACCCATGGCGTCGATGACGTGCGCGGCCTGGTGCTGGAGAGCGGCCGCCGCATTCCGGCTTATCTGGACGAGCCGACGGCGAAAATGCTCACGGATCGCTTCGACTATATCTTCAAGACGCCGCCGGGCAGCTATTATCCGCCGCTGCTCGACGAGCATCGCATCCATCTCGGGCGAGAAGTGACGGTGGAAGGCCCGGGCGGCGCCATCGCGGCCACGCCGTTCCGGCTCGACCATGGCGATATGGACGCGCTCGGCTTTCGCATCGGCGGCCTGGCCTATACGCCAGACCTCAATTCCGTGCCGCAGGAGAGCTTCCGCCATCTCGAGGGGCTCGACGTCTGGATCATCGACGCGCTGCGCCACAAGCGTCACAGCACGCATCTCTCCGTCGGCGAGGCGCTGGAATGGGTCACTCATTTCAAGCCGCGCCGCGCGATTCTGACCGATCTGCATGTCGATCTCGACTATGACGCGCTGGCCGCGACTCTGCCGGAGAATGTGACGCCGGCCTTCGACGGAATGCAGATCGCTCTGGCCTAGCCGGCGATCCGAAAAGCCGCAATATCCATGACCCGAGCGCGATCGGCGCCGCGCCGATCGAGATTTAAGTTCCATAATATCGATTATGCGATTTTTGTTTCGCAAACTCTCCGGATTTCAGGAGCTTGCTCGGATTTCAGGAGCTTGCTCGGCGGAGCCCGCCCCTCGCCTTGCGGCGAGGGTGAGATATGGCTACGTCATTTGCCGCGCTCGCGCCACTTTTGAGGCTTTCGATCAAAGAGTTCATGCGGACGATTCGTCGCGCGGCGAACAGCGGAGCCGGGATTTTTCGATCTCGCTGGCGAATTCATCTAGCCAGAGCCGGCCGCTTCCTGGTAAAAAGGCGATTGCGCGGGACTATATGGCATTCAACTGGCACACTTACGAACGCACCGGAACCGGCTCTCCGCGAGATGCCGGCAGACGCGCGCGTCGTGGCGCATTGCGCTCGGCGAGAGGCCGTGCATGTGGCTATAGCGGTCTTTTGGCGGATGGCGGAGACGAGTACTAAGACATGAGCAGCAAAGGTCGAGACTTCCGGGGACCCAGAAAGCGTGGGTTCGACGACGACCCCCCGTATGGCTATGACAGCCCGCGGCCGAGCCGGCCGCCACGGTCGCCCTTCGGCGGAGGAGGCGGATTTTCCGATTCGCCGCCCCCGTCTTCGAACGAGCCTGCCGTCGACGCGGTCGTCAAATGGTTCAAGCCGGAGAAAGGCTTCGGCTTCGTCGAGCTGGGCAATGGCACAGGCGACGCCTTCCTGCATGTGGGCGCGGTTCAAGCTGCGGGCTATGAAGCCCTGCCGCCCGGAGCCAAGCTGAAAGTGCAGGTATCGAGCTCCGTCAAGGGCCAGCAGGTCTCGCGCGTGCTCGAGGTCGATCTTTCGACCGCGGCCGCCGAGCGCCCGCGCAGCAGCGGCTTCGACCGTCCGCCGCGGCGTCAGGCTCCCGATCCGTCGACGGCCGTGCCGGTCTCCGGCAAGGTCAAATGGTTCGACGAGACCAAGGGCTTCGGCTTCGTGCAGTCGAACGACGGCGGCAAGGACGTCTTCGTCCATATCTCGATCCTTGGTCCCTCCGGCGTCAATCATCTCGCCGAAGGCCAGCCCGTGACGATGCAGGTCGTCGACACGGCCAAGGGTCGCGAAGCGCTGTCGATCACGCTCGACTGAGACGCTGAATCGGCGAGCCGCAAGTCGTTTCTCGGCTTGCGGCGACGCGCGCCTCACGGCTGCGATAATCAAGCCCCTCGGATGCGCAAGTCGGGTCCGAGGCGCTGTCGTTTGCAAGGCGTACTACGGCCCCGGACCCTCGGATCGACTGCGGAGGGCGGTAGACCAAGGGCGCAGTCGAAATCCGGCACTCATGTTAGAGCAAAGCGTCTCGAATTCCTCGCCTTTTTTCCTGCGCCCTGCTGCGTCAAAACAACGCGTCGCTCGCGCTTTCGAGGCGCATCGATGACGCAGGAGCGCATCACGCGCCTTCTCGGCATTATGGCGGCGCTGCGCACGCCAGGGACCGGCTGTCCCTGGGACCTCGAGCAGAACTTCGCCAGCATCGCCCCCTATACGCTCGAAGAAGCCTATGAGGTTGTCGACGCGATCGAGCGCGGCGATCTCGGCGATCTGCGAGACGAGCTCGGCGACCTGCTTTTGCAGGTCGTCTTCCACGCCCGGCTGGCCGAGGAGAGCGGCGCTTTCGTCTTCGCGGATGTCGTAGAGGCGATAAGCGAAAAGCTCATCCGTCGTCATCCCCATGTGTTCGGCGATCGCTCGGCTGCCTCGGCCGAAGATGTCGCCGTGCAATGGGCGCAAATCAAAGCGCAGGAGAAGAAGGCTCGCGCCGAGCGGCGTGGAATAGAGGAGTCCGGCGGCCTGCTGGACGGCGTTCCGCCCGCCCTGCCCGCTCTGACGCGCGCCGTGAAGCTGCAGGAGAAGGCCGGCAAAGTCGGTTTCGATTGGGCCGACGCCCGGCTCGTGCTGGAAAAAATCCGCGAGGAGACGCTGGAAGTCGAAGCGGAGCTCGGCGAAGCCGGCGCGCCGCCCTCGCCCGCCGTGGCCGAAGAAATCGGCGATCTTCTTTTCGCGGTCGCCAATCTGGCGCGCCATGTCGGCGCCGATCCCGAGCAGGCGCTGCGCGGCGCCAACGCCAAATTCGAGCGGCGTTTCGGCTTCATCGAGCGCACGCTGGCGTCCAAGGGAACGAGCCCACGAGAATCGACGCTGGACGAGATGGAAGCGCTTTGGCGAGAGGCGAAAGCCGCCGAACGGAAATGAACCTGGCCAATCTCGCGATCGTCGCGGCGACGCCCGGTCACTTTTCGAATTTTTCGAGCGTCCAAGGCTCCGCGCGTCCGCTTTCCACCCATTCCCGATAGGCCGGCAGAGCCTCGATCGCGCGCATATAATCCTGCGCCTGGGACGAGACGTCGAGCAGATAGGTCGAGAAGCGGCAGACGACCGGCGCGAACATGGCGTCGGCGGCGGAGAATTCGCCGAACAGAAACGGTCCATGCGCGCCGAAGCGCTCCCGCGCATTGCGCCAAGCGGCGTCGATGCGGGCGATGTCGGCCGCCGCCGCCGGACTCGGCGACGCGATCGCGCGCGGGGCCCGGCGGAAATTGGTGGGGTATTCGCCGCGCAGCGCGGTGAAGCCGGAATGCATCTCCGCCGAAAGCGAGCGCGCCAGAGCGCGCGCCGCCGGATCCCGCGGCCAGATCGCGAGATCAGAAAAGCGCTCGGCGATGAATTCGACAATGGCGAGCGATTCCCAGACGAGAATTTCGTCGCAGCGCAGCGCCGGGACTTTGCCCGCGGGCGAGAAGGCGAGGAGCTTTTCTTTCGACTCCGGCCCATAGAGCGGGACGAGGCTTTCCTCGAAAGCAATGTCGAACTGTTTCAGCAGCAGCCAAGCCCGCAGCGACCAGGACGAATAGGCCTTGTTGCCAATGAGCAGATTGAGAGTCATGGAAAATCCTCAATGCGCGGTCTGGGAAAAGAGGCTCAACACGACGACCCCGGCAATGATTAGGCCCATGCCGGCCATTTCGCCGGCGTTGAGCCGCTGATGAAAGGCGAACCAGGCGACGACCGCGATCAGCGCCTGGCCGACGCCGGACCATATCGCATAGGCCACGGCGACCGGAATGCTGCGCAGCGCCAGCGACAGCAGAAAGAAGGACACGCCATAGCCGAGGACGACGATGACCGACGGCAAAGGCTTGGAAAAAGCCTCGCTCGCCTTGAGCGCCGAGGTGCCGACGACTTCGGAGAGAATAGCGACAATCAGATAAACTCGATCCATTGATGCGTTCCGCCGGTTCGAAGGCCTCGGGGCGCGAGGCGCTCCGAGAGGGATTTTAGCGCGCGCGCCGCCTGGATGAAGCTTCCGCCCGCACTTCGGCTTGCGGATAGCGTCGCGTCACTCCGTCGAAACGCTCCGGCGCGACGCGCACCACGAGCCGCGCGCGGCCGTCCGCCAGCGTCTGGCGGTCGAGAACCTCCGTATGGGCGTGCAGCCATGCGATGCCCGCGCCGTCGGCGGGGTCGAGCTCGACCTCGAGCCGAATGCGGCCCTCGGCGAGGCGCGTCTCTATCCGCTCGAGCAGAGCGTCGAGCCCCTCCCCCGTCAGCGCCGAGACGAGCGAGGGGCGATCCGCGCCTTTGCGGCCGCGCGCGGCGATGCGCAAAGCTGCGAGCCGATCGGCGTCCAGCGCGTCGATCTTGTTCCACACCTCCAGAATGCGCGTCCCCGCCTCGCCGGACAGGCCGAGTTCGCCGAGAATGGATTCGACGTCGGCAGCCTGCGCCTCCCAATCGGGATGCGAGACGTCCCGCACATGCAGGATCACATCGGCGAGCGTCACTTCTTCGAGCGTGGCGCGGAAGGCCGAGATCAGCATGGTCGGCAGATCGGAAATGAAGCCGACCGTGTCCGAGAGCAGTATCTTGGCGCCATGCGGCAAGCGGATTTGGCGCAAGGTCGGATCGAGCGTCGCGAACAGCATGTCCTCCGCCAGCACGCCGGCTTTGGTCAGGCGGTTGAACAGCGTCGATTTGCCGGCGTTGGTGTAGCCGACCAGCGCGACGACCGGATAGGGAACCTCGCGGCGCTTCTTGCGATGCAGGCCGCGCGTGCGCTTGACCTGATCGAGGTCGCGCTCGATGCGCGCCATGCGCTCCTCGATCAGGCGGCGGTCCGTCTCGATCTGCGTCTCGCCGGGTCCGCCGAGAAAGCCGAAGCCGCCGCGCTGGCGCTCGAGATGGGTCCAGCTGCGCACGAGGCGCGATTTCTGATAGGCGAGATGGGCGAGTTCCACCTGTAGCGCGCCTTCCTTGGTGCGGGCGCGGCGGCCGAAAATCTCGAGGATCAGCCCGGTGCGGTCGATGACCTTGGCGCCGAAGGCTTTCTCGAGATTGCGCTGCTGCACCGGCGAGAGCTGGCAATCCATGGTGACGAGTTCCACCTCGGCGGCTTTCACCGTCTCGGCGATCTCCTCCACCTTGCCTTTGCCGAGATAAGTGGCCGGCCGCACGTCATGCAACGAGACGCCGATCTCGCCCACAATGTCGAGATCGATCGCCTCGGCGAGGCCGACCGCCTCCGCCAGACGAGCGACCGGATCGCGCTCCGCCCCCTGCCCCGCTCCGCTCTCCGATGGCCGCGCCCGCGTCGGATAGGGACCGACCACGAGCGCTTTCGTGGCCGCGCCGGCCGTCGTCTGATCCTTCGACGCTGATGTTTTCTCGTTCAACCCGACCTCGGCCCGCCGAGCGAAGCGCCTCGCCAGCGTCTTTTGATTTATGCGGGACTCTTCAAAAAAGCGCCGCCCTTTCGCAAATCCCGCTCAGCGATGGCGTTCCGGCGCGCTCTGCTCGCCTTCTTCGCCCGGCTCGAACATATGGATCGGATGACCGGGCATGATCGTCGAGATCGCATGTTTATAGACGAGTTGGGAGTGCCCGTCGCGTCGCAGCAGGAGGCAGAAATTGTCGAACCAGGTCACAATTCCCTGCAATTTGACGCCATTGACCAGAAAAATCGTGAGCGGAACCTTGTTCTTCCGCACGTAATTCAAAAACGTATCCTGGAGATTCTGCGCGCGTTCGGAGGACATCGGCTATCCTGTTCTGTTTTTCGTTATCGGGGCGATTGTGTCGCTCTTATCGGTCATAGCCATCCGCCCGCACATTAGAGCCCGCGCCGGCGCGATGCGCAAGGCGCAAACCCTTCCTGCGGCGAAAGGCCTCCACTTACGGTTCTGTAACCCGCTGTTTCGACGAGTTTACGACGAGACGAAACGCATCAACTAGAGCCAAACAGCCGCAGAGCCAATAGGAATTTTTTACAACGCTTTGTATCGCCGAGATTTGTCGCTCATTCTATGGACAGCGATTTCAACTTGCGATGGAGCGCCGATCGCTCCATTCCGATGAATTCCGCGGTTCGGGAAATATTGTTGCTGAAGCGATTGAGCTGAGCGATCAAATATTCTCGCTCGAACACTTCGCGCGCTTCGCGCAGCGGCAGGCTCATCAGCTTCTCGCCGCGCACGCCGGCCGGCGTCGAGGGCACGAGCTGGCCGATCTCGGACGGGAGCATTTCGGCCGAAACCTCCGCGGTCGCGTCGCCGGCGGTCAGAATCATCAGCCGCTCCACATTGTTGCGCAGCTGACGGATATTGCCGGGCCAATCATGCAATTGCATCACGGCGAGCGCATCCTCGCTGATTTTGCGGCGCGGCATTCCGGATGTCGCCGAGACCTGCTCCATGAAATATTCGATGAGTTCGGGAATATCCTCGCGCCGCTCGGCGAGCGAAGGGATGCGAATCGGCACCACCGAGAGGCGGTGGAAGAGGTCTTCGCGCAGAGCGCCCTCCTCGATCGCGGAGGTCAGATCGCGCGCCGATGAGGAGATGATGCGCACATCGACCTCGACTCGCGCGGAGCCGCCGACGCGCTGAAAGTTCTGCTCGACCAGAACGCGCAGAATTTTCGACTGCGTGTCCTTGGGCATGTCGGCGATTTCATCGAGGAAGAGCGTGCCGCCATGGGCCTCCTCGAGCGCGCCGATCTTGCGCGGAGCGTCGCCGCCCTCGCTGCCGAACAGCTCTATCTCCATATTTTCCGGCGTGATCGTCGCCGCATTGATGACGACGAAAGGACCATTGGCGCGCTGCGACGCGGCATGGATGCAGCGCGCGGCGAGTTCCTTGCCCGAGCCCGGCTGGCCGGTGATGAGCACGCGCGAATTGACCGGCGCAACGCGGGCGATGACCTGTTGCAGCTGATGCGCCGGAAAGGAACTGCCGACGATGCGGTCCGAGGCGCCGGCGCGCTGGCGCAGCGCGCTCAATTCGCGGCGCAGATGCGAGGCCTCGAGCGCGCGCTCGGCGACCAGCACGAGGCGATCCGCCTTGAAGGGTTTTTCAATGAAATCATAGGCGCCGAGCTTTATCGCGCTCACCGCGGTCTCGATATTGCCGTGGCCGGAGATCATCACCACCGGCAGGTCTTTATGCTGCTTCTGGACGATCTCCAGCACCTGCATTCCATCGAGGCGCGAGCCCTGCAGCCAAATGTCGAGGAAGACGAGATGCGGGCGGCGCTGCTCGATCGCCGCCAGCGCGCCATCGGCGTCCTTGGCGGTGCGCACGCCATGGCCCTCGTCGCCGAGAATGCCGGCCACCAGCTCTCTGATGTCTTCTTCATCGTCGACGATGAGAATGTCGCTGACCATATTCCTCACCATTCACGAAGTCCGCGCCCGTCCCTCGCCCGCCGCCGAGCCGGCCTCGCCGAGCGGAATGAACAGACGCACGCAGGCGCCGATCCCTGAAGGGGCGTCGAGCAATTCGAGTCGTCCGCCATGGTCCTCGATGATCTTGGCGACAATAGGCAGGCCGAGCCCCGTGCCTTCGGCGCGCGTCGTCATATAGGGTTCGAGCAGACGCTGCCGGTTGAAGGCCGGAAAGCCTTTGCCATTGTCCACCACATCGATCTCCGCCATGCCGTCCCGCACCCCGAGGCTGATGTCGATCCGCTTGGCGTCGAGCGCAGCGACGTCCTCGCGCGCCGCTATGCCCTCGGCGGCGTTCTTCACAATGTTGGTCAGCGCCTGCGACAGCAGCCGGCGATCGAACACCGCGAAGACCGGCGCCTCCGGCAGATTGAGAGTCATCTCGACATCGTTATGGGCGACGCGCGTCAGAAAAAAGGCCTGACGCATACAGTCGCAGAGATCGTCGCGCACCGGCCGCGCCTTTGGCATTCGGGCGAAAGAGGCGAATTCGTCGACCATGCGCTTGATGTCGTCGACCTGACGCACGATCGTGTCGGTGCATTGGTCGAAGACGTCGCGCTCGAAAGTGATGTGCTTGCCATATTTGCGCTTCAGCCGCTCGGCGGAAAGCTGAATCGGCGTCAGCGGATTTTTGATCTCATGGGCGATGCGCCGCGCCACATCGGCCCAGGCGGATGTGCGCTGCGCGGTGACGAGATCGGTGATGTCGTCGAGCGTGACGACAAAATCCGAGCCGCCCTGCTGCGTGCTCGCCGAAGTGACGCGCACGGCGAGGGTCAGTTCCTTGGTGCCGCGCCTTATGTTGATCTGAGTCTGAATGGCGCGCGGAAAGGCCTCGACGGCGTCGGCGAGAATGGGCGCGATCTCGGGAAGCGCCTCCGCCGCGCGCGCGCCGATCGCCGCCGCGGCGCCATCCTTCCCCGCTCCGTCCTTTCCCGCCC
>NZ_PUIV01000022.1 GCF_003113265.1 Methylosinus sporium | reverse complement strand
CCTTCTCCCACGAGTGGGAGAAGGAGCGCGCGTTCTGCATGTCTGCGCGAATGTCACGGCGCGAGCTCCGCGAGCTGTCCCGGCAGCGCATAGGCCCATTTGGTAATGTCGCCGGCGCCGAGAAACACCACATAATCCCCGGGCGCGGCGATCTCGCGGATCAATCCGGGCAGCTCCTGCGGCGAAGCGAAAGCGCTCACGCGCCGCCCCTGCGCCGCGGCGGCGCGCGCCAGCGCGGGGCCGTCGACGCCCTCTATCTTGCTCTCGCCGGCCGGATAGACATCGGCGATCAGCGCGACATCCGCATCCGTGAAACAGCTCGCGAATTGATCGAACAGAGATTGCAGCCGCGTGTAGCGATGCGGCTGCATGATGGCGATCACCTTGCCCTTGGTGGAGGCGCGCGCGGCGCGCAGCACGGCGGCGATCTCGACCGGATGATGGCCGTAATCGTCGAAGATCGAAACGCCCTTCCACTCGCCCGTCTTGGTGAAGCGCCGCTTCACGCCGGCGAAGCGCGCGAGCCCGTCGCGAATCTTGTCCGCGGGAACGCCGAGCCGATGCGCCACCGCAATAGCGGCCGTGGCGTTGAGCGCATTGTGCCGTCCCGCCGCCGGCAGCAGCAGATCATCGAGCCGCGTCTCTGCGCCCGTGTCGCGATCGCGCAGCAGAACGGAAAAGCGTCCGACGCCGCCGGAAAGATCGAGATCGAACAGCCGCGCCTCGGCCTCCAGGCTCTCGCCATAGGAAATGACGCGGCGATCCTCGATCTGCGCAATGATCTCGCGCGCGGTCGGATGATCGAGACAGACCGCGGCGAAACCATAGAAGGGGAGATTTTCGATAAAGGCACGAAAGCCCTTCTTCACGCCGTCGAAATCGCCGAAATGATCCAAATGCTCGGGATCGACATTGGTGACGATGGCGACTTCGGCGGGAAGCTTCAAGAATGTGCCGTCGCTCTCATCGGCTTCCACCACCATCCATTCGCCGGCGCCCGGACGCGCATTCGTGCCGTATGCGTTGATGACGCCGCCATTCACCACCGTCGGATCGAGACCGCCCGCGTCGAGCAGCGTCGCGACGAGCGAAGTGGTCGTCGTCTTGCCATGCGTGCCGGCGACGGCGACGCAACGCTTGTCGCGCATCAACTCGGCGAGCATTTCCGCGCGCTTCACCACAGGCAGGCGCCGCGCGCGCGCCGCGACGAGCTCGGGATTGTCGCGCTTGATCGCGCTCGACACGACGACGACCGCGGCCTCGCCCAACCATTGCGCGTCATGGCCGACATGCACGCGCGCGCCCTTGCCGGCGAGGCGTTGCAGATTGGCGCCGTCGGCGGCGTCCGTGCCCTGCACATCATAGCCCTGCGCGAGCAGAATCTCGGCGACGCCGGACATTCCGATCCCGCCTATGCCGACGAAATGAATGGGGCCGAGACGGCGCGGCATTCTCATATAACGCTCCCCCGCGCCGGCGCGGCGCTGTGCTGCTCGCCCGCGACGGCGAGCACGAGATCGGCGAGCCGCTCGGCCGCGTCCGTGACCCCGACACTTTTGGCCGCCTGCGCGCGTCTTTGCAATTCCGCGCTGTCCGCAGCGAGCGCCGCGATGCGCGCCGCGAGCCATTGCGGCGTGAAATCGGCTTGGCGCGCCACTTCCGCCGCGCCGGATTTCGCCAGCACTTCGGCGTTGGCCGCCTGATCCTGATCCAGCGCATGGGGCAGCGGCACCAAAATGCTCGGCCGCCCGATCGCCGCCAGTTCGGTGACGGTGGAGGCGCCGGCACGCGCGATCACGAGATGCGCATTGGCGATGCGCTCCGGCAGATCGCCGAAGAAGGGCGCGATCTGCGCGACGATTCCAGCGCGCGCATAGGCCATTGTGACGCGCGCGAGATCCTCCTCGCGCGCCTGCTGCGTCAGCTCGATGCGCTCGCGCAATTCCTTCGGCAGCGATTCGAGCGCAGCCGGAACGATGTCCGACATCACCCGCGCGCCCTGCGAACCGCCGGTGACGAGCAGCCGCAATCCGCTGTCCTCGAAGCCCGGATAGGGAAGCGCCGCGGCGGCGAGCGCGGCGGGGCGCAGCGGATTGCCGGTGACGGTGATTTTTTCCGCGAGCGCATTCGAGACGCCGGAGAGCGGAAATCCCGACGCCACTTTATCGACGCGGCCGGCGAGGAACGAATTGGCGCGGCCCATCACCGCATTGGCTTCATGCAGCACAGTCGGGATGCGCAGCAGCGAAGCCGCGAACAGCGGCGGCACGCTCGGATAGCCGCCGAAGCCGACGACGGCGAGCGGCCGTACGCGCAGCAGAAGACGCAGCGCCTGCAAGGCGCCGACGCCGAGCGTCGCAATGGCTTTCGCCTTGTCGACGACGGAGCCGCCGCGCGGCGTCGCGGAAGCGATGGCGTGCATCGCGCGCGCGGGAAATTCGCCGCCATAGCGCAGCGCGCGCTCGTCGGTGACGAGCTCCACCGCAAAGCCGCGCGCGCGCAGCGCATGAGCCAGCGCTTCCGCCGGAAAGAGATGGCCGCCGGTGCCGCCGGCGGCGAGCAGAATGGGACGCTCGCTCATGCCCGCGCCTCCATGACGCTCGCCTCGACGATGGGCTCTATATGCGGGCGCCGGCGCGTCACCGCGAGCAGAAAGCCGAAGCCGAGCGCCAGCGAGATGAGCGAGGAGCCGCCGTAGGAAATGAACGGAAGCGTCATGCCCTTCGACGGCATCAGCTGGAGATTGACCGCCATATTGATGGCGGCCTGCAGACCGAACAGCATCACGAGACCTGCGGTCGCGAAGGCGCAGAAGGCGTCCTCGTTGCGCGAGGCGGAGTAGAGCCCGCGCAGCACGATGAGGCCATAGATCGCCGCGACGCCCATGCAGACGAAGAGGCCGAACTCCTCGCCGATGACGGCGAAGATCGTGTCCGTATGCGCGTCGGGCAGAATGCGCTTCAACGTGCCCTCCCCCGGACCTTTGCCGAACCAGGAGCCGCTGATGAAGCTGTAGAGCGCTGTGTCCGCCTGGAATGTGTCGGCGACGCCTTGCCCCGCCGCTTGCGGATCGAGAAAGCGCGTCACGCGCGCGTGAACATGCGGCAGGAATTTATAGGCCGCGACCGCGCCCACGACGCCCACGCCGCCGACGCCGAAAATCCAGAGCCAATGAATGCCGGCCATGAACAAGAGCCCCGCCCAGACGAGCGAGATCAGCAAGGTCTGGCCGATATCGGGCTGCAGCACCAGCGGCGCGACAGTAACGGGCAGCAGCGCGAGGGCGAGAAGGCTGCCGGGCACGTCCTTGCGCTTGGCGCCTTCCGAAAACGCCCAGGCGGCCATGATCACAAAGGCCGGCTTCAAGAATTCGGAGGGCTGAACGCCGAAGATCCAGCGCTTGGCGCCCTTCACTTCCTGGCCGAAGAACAGCGTGCCGACGACCAGCGCGAGCGACACGATCCACAAGACGACAGCGGCGCGCCGCACATGGCGCGGCGTGAGAAACGAGACGCCGAACATCACGATGATCGCGGGCGCGAGATACAGCACCTGCCGATGCACGAAATAGAAGGTAGAAAGATGCAGCCGCTCGGCCACCGGCGGGCTGCCGGCCATTGCGAAGACGAGGCCGCAGACGATGAGCAGCGCGACGCCGGCGATCAGCCAGCGATCGATCGTCCAGGCCCAATCGGAAAAAGTGGATCGCTCCGCGCGCGAGATCATGGCGTTTCTCCGGCAATGGGCGCATGGACATAGAGCTCGCGCGCGATGAGCCGAAAAGCGTCGCCGCGCGCTTCGAAATTGGCGAATTGATCGTAAGAGGCGCAGGCCGGCGAGAGCAGCACGACCGGCTCGCGCGCATCGCTGAGAGCAGCGTCCTCGGCGGCGCGCGCAATGGCGACGTCGAGCGTTCCGCAATGCTCATAGGGCGCCGCGCCCTCCAGAGTGCGAGCGAAATCCTGCGCCGCCGCGCCGATGAGATAGGCTTTGCGAATGCGCGAAAAGAGCGGACGCAGAGGCTCTATGCCGCCCTCTTTCGCCTTGCCTCCGGCGATCCAGAATATCTCGCCATAGGAGAGCAGCGCTTTCTCCGCCGCGTCGGCGTTGGTGGCTTTCGAGTCGTTGACGAAGATGATGCGGCCGCGCCGCCCCACCTCCTCCATGCGATGCGGCAGGCCGGGATAGGTGAGCAGGCCGCTCGCGATTTCTTCGCTGGAGAGTCCGCAATGCCAGGCGGCGGCGGCGGCGAAGGCCGCGTTCTGCGCATTATGTGCGCCGCGCAATGCGCGCGCGCCGTCGAGATCGCCGAGCGTCTCGGTCTCTTCGTGCGCATGGCCGGCCTCGCGATAGAGCGCCTTGCGCTCGGCGATGAAGAATCCCCAATCGAGCGCGCGCGCCGCCGAGACCGGATAGACGCGCTGGCCCTCGCGGCGCCGCTCCATCAGCCGCGCGCCGATCGCGTGCGAGAAAGAATCGTCGACGCCGATCAGCGCGACATCGGCGCCGGCGACGAGGCGCTCCTTCACCGCCGCGTAATTCTCCATCGTTCCGTGACGATCGATGTGATCTTGCGTCAGATTGATGAGAATGCCGATGGACGGCGCGAGCGAAGGCGTCAGATCGATCTGAAACGACGAGCATTCGATGACGTGAATGCCGGCCTCGGAGGGCGGCTCGAGATCGAGGATCGGCGTGCCGATATTGCCGCCGAGCTGCACGTCCTTGCCGGCGCTGCGCAGAATATGCGCGATCAGCGCCGTCGTCGTCGATTTGCCATTTGTGCCGGTGATGGCGATGAAGGTCGCGCCCGGCGCATGACGCGCGCGCTCGCGGCAAAAAATCTCTATGTCGCCGATCACCTCCACGCCCGCTTCGCGCGCGCGCGCGACCGTCCAATGCGGCTGCGGATGCGTCAGCGGCACGCCGGGCGAAAGAATGAGCGCGGAGAATTCGCGCCAATCCGCGCGCGTCAGATCGACCAGCTCCAAGCCCTGCGCCTGCGCCTTGGCGCGGCCGGCCTCGCCATCGTCCCAGGCGGCGACGCTGGCGCCGCCCGCGAGAAGCGCGCGCGCCGTCGAGAGGCCGGAGCCGCCGAGCCCGAAGAGCGCGACCTTGCGCCCTGCGAATGTGGTCGCCGGAGTCATGCGCTCACCTCAGCTTCAGCGAGGAGAGCCCGAGCAGGGCGAGCACGAAAGAGATGATCCAGAAGCGTATGACGATCTGCGGCTCGGTCCAGCCCATCTGCTCGAAGTGGTGATGGATCGGCGCCATGCGGAACACGCGCTTTCCGGTGAGCTTGAAGCTCGCCACCTGCACGATGACCGAGGCGCCCTCGAGCACGAAGAGGCCGCCGATGATGACGAGCACGAATTCCTGCTTGATGGCGACCGATATGGTTCCGAGCATTCCGCCGAGCGCGAGCGAGCCGGTGTCGCCCATGAATATCTGCGCCGGCGGCGCGTTGAACCACAGAAAGCCGAGGCCGGAGCCGATCAGCGCCGCGCAGACGATCGTGAGCTCGCCGGTGCCGGCGACATGATTGACGCCGAGATAATCGGAGAAGATCGAATTGCCGACGAGATAGGCGATGATGGCGAAGGCCGCCGCCGCGATCATCGACGGCACGATGGCGAGTCCGTCGAGACCATCGGTGAGATTGACGCAATTGCCCGCCGCCACGATGACGAAGGCGCCGAAGGGAATGAACAGCCAGCCGAGCGAGAAAGCGTAGCCTTTCAGCAGCGGCAGCGCGAGCTTCGACATATTGTCGCCGCCGACCGTGGTGAGCGCATAGCAGGCGAGGCCGGCGACGGCGAATTCGAGCGCAAGCCGCGCCTTGCCGGAAAAGCCTTTGTGCGACTGCTTCGTCACTTTCAGATAATCGTCGTAGAAGCCGATCGCGCCGAAGGAGGCGGTGACGAGAATGACGATCCACACATAGGAGTTTTTCAAATTCGCCCATAGCAATGTGGCGACGAGCAGCCCCGAGAGGATCATGAGCCCGCCCATGGTCGGCGTGCCCTTTTTGGTGAGGAGATGCGAGGCCGGCCCGTCCTCGCGAATGGGCTGGCCCTTGCCTTGCTTGATGCGCAGCGCATCGATGATGGAGGGGCCGAAGAAGAAGACGAAGAACAGCGCCGTCGCCGCCGCGCCGGCGGCGCGGAAGGTGATGTAGCGGAAGAGATTCAGCGGACCGAAGAGATGCGAGTAGTCCGCGAGCAGCGTCAGCATTCGTATTTTCCTTTACGAGGCCGCTTCGGAGTCGGCCGGGAATTTCGTTCTGATCGCCTCGACGATGCGCGCCATGCGCGAGCCGTTCGAGCCCTTGATCATGACGACGTCGCCGGGCGCGAGAGCAAAGAGCACGGCCTCCTCGAGCTCGGCGGCGTTGGCGCGATGCGCGCCGCGCATATGCTCGGGCGCGGCGTAATAGAGCCGCGCCATCAGCGGGCCGGCGGTGAAGAGGAGATCGACGCCCGCCGCCTCGAGGTCCTTGGCGAGGCCGGCGTGCAATTCGGCGGCGCTCGGCCCGAGCTCGAGCATGTCGCCGAGCACGGCGATGCGCCGCCGCGCGCTTCTCTCGGCGCCGATCAGCTCGAAGGCCGCGCGCATGGACGTCGGATTGGCGTTGTAGCTCTCGTCGACGAGGGTGAGACGCCCGTCGCCGATCGCGAGCGTTTCGCGACGGCCGCGCCCCTTGGGCGGCGCGAAATCGGCGAGCGTCTCCGCCGCCTGCTCCAGATCGATGTCGAAGACATGGGCGATGGTCAGCACGGCGAGCGAATTGACTGCGAAATGCTTGCCTGGCGCGCCGATGCGATAACGCAGGCGGCGGCCGAAAATCTCCGCCTCGGCGACATGTTCCTCGCCGTCATAGGAGAGCAGCCGCGCCTGCGCGGCCTCGCTCTCGCCGAAGGAGAAGACATGCGCGGCTTTGGAGGCGGCGGCGCCTTCGAGCAGCGCCTCATAGGTCTCGTCGTCGCGATTGATGATGGCGACGCCGCCGTCGACGAGGCCGGAGAAAATCTCCGCCTTGGCCGCGGCTATGGCGTCGAGCGACTCGAAATGTTCGAGATGCACGGGCGCGACGCGCGTCACCACGGCGACATGCGGCTCGACGAAACGCACGAGCGAAGCGATCTCGCCCGCGTGATTCATGCCGATCTCGAAGAGACCGAAACGCGCCGAGGCCGGCATTCGCGCGAGCGACAGCGGCACGCCCCATTGATTATTGTAGGAGGCGGCAGAGGCGTGCGTCTCGCCGAAATGCGAGAACATCGTCTTCGCCATGTCCTTAGTCGAGGTCTTGCCGACCGAGCCGGTGATCGCCGCGACATAGGCGCCGGAGCGCTCGCGCGCGCGGGTGCCGAGATATTCCAACGATTCCTGCACATCGCGCACGACATAGAGCGGCGAAAGATCGCGAAATTCTCCGGCGTGCGCGTCGTCGATCACCGCGCCCGCCGCGCCGCGCTCGAACGCCATGCGCACGAAATCATGACCGTCGCGCGCCTCGCCCTTTATGGCGAAGAAGAGATCGCCCGGCGCCAGCGTGCGCGTGTCGATGGAGACGCCGGTGACATCGCGCGGCAGGCCGCCGCTGATGCGCGCGCGCAGCGCGCCGATCAGCCCGAGCCCGCTCCATAGCGCTTGCTGCTTCATTCGCTCTCACCCTGCAAGGCCGCCTCGACCGCCGCCCGGTCTGAGAATGGCAGGACCTGATCGCCGATGATCTGGCCGGTTTCATGGCCCTTTCCGGCGACCACCAGCGCATCGCCCGCGCGCAGCCAGGAGACCGCGGCGCGGATCGCCGCGGTGCGGTCGCCGATCTCATGCACCTGCGCCGCGCCGACGCCGCGCGCCGCCTCCAATATCGCCGCGCGGATCGTCGCCGGCTCCTCGCTGCGCGGATTGTCGTCGGTGACGACGACGACATCGGCCGCGCGGGCCGCGATCTCGCCCATCAATGGGCGCTTGCCTCGGTCGCGATCGCCGCCGGCGCCGAAGACGACGACGAGCCGTCCTTTCGCCAGCGGCCGCAGCGCAGCGAGCACCTTGTCCAGCGCATCGGGCTTATGCGCATAATCGACGAAGACCGGAGCGCCCGCGCGCGCGCCGATGAATTCGAGCCGCCCCGGCGCGCCGCGCAATTTTTCCAGCGCCGCGAAAACCTGCGCCGGCTCCTCGCCGCAAGCGATGGCCATGCCGGCGGCGACCAGCGCATTGGAGATTTGAAACGCCCCGGCGAGCGGCAGAGCGACGGCGAAAGTCTCGTCGCCGCAGCGCAGCCGCAGCTGCGAGCCGAGCGCATCGGCCTTCGCCTCCAGCAGCGATATGGCGCGGCCCTTTTCGCCGACGTCGAAAATCGTCAGCCCGCGCTTCTCGCAAATCTCGATCACCCGCGCCGCGACGGAACTGTCGGCGTCGATCACCGCAGTCCGGCCGGGCGCCAGCAGCGTGTCGAAGAGCCGCATTTTGGCGACGAAATACTCCTCGAGATCGCGATGATGATCGAGATGGTCGCGCGAGAAATTGGTGAAGGCGCCGACTGTCAGACGCACGCCGTCGAGGCGGCGTTGGTCTATGCCGAGCGAGGACGCCTCCATGGCGAGATGGGTGACGCCGCGCGCGGCGAGCGCATCGAGAGACTGATGCAGCGCCACCGGCCCCGGCGTCGTCAGCGAGCCGTAATGCG
Source organism: Methylosinus sporium (assembly GCF_003113265.1). GTDB lineage: Bacteria > Pseudomonadota > Alphaproteobacteria > Rhizobiales > Beijerinckiaceae > Methylosinus > Methylosinus sporium. Next base: position 53,351 of record NZ_PUIV01000022.1, on the reverse strand, counting down.
CGCCGTTTTTATCGACGATCCCGATCGTGCCGAGCGAGGCCGCGTCGCGGCCGAGCGTCAGCCAGATCTGGCGTAGGAAATCGACGACCGAGCTCTTGCCGCTGGTACCCGTCACCGCCGCGACGATGTCCGGCTGGCGTGGGAAAAACCGCGCCGCCGCGCGCGCCAGCGCCGCGCGCACGTCGGCGACGACGACGAGCGGCAGCCCGACCTCGGCCGCGCGCGGCGCCACGATGACGCGCGCCCCGCGCGCGCGCGCATCGGCGGCGTAAGCGAGACCGTCGCCGGCATGGCCCGGCACGGCGAAGAAAGCATAGGCTTCGCGCACGTCGCGGCTGTCCGCGGTGACGCCGGCGATATCGAGATCGTCGCAATCCGCCGCCGTCGCTTCGTCGAGAAGCTCGGAAAGTCGCATCAATGCCCTCCCCCGCCATGGGCGGGACTATTGGCTATGCCGTAGCCGAGCCTGGCGAGCAGCGGGAAAGGCTGCGTCGGCAATTCGAAGCGCGGCGGCAGGCCGAGCAGCGGGCCGACGCGCTCGATGATCTGCGCCGTCACCTGGCCCGAATTATAGGCGGCCGTGGCGTAGCCTCCGGTCTCCGGCAGGCCTTGCGGCTCGTCCATTATGGTGAGGAACAGATACTTCGGTTTGTCCGAGGGCGCCACCGCCATGAAAGTGGTGAAGAGGCGCGTCTTGGAATAGCGGCCGCCGATCACCTTCTCCGCCGTGCCGGTCTTGCCGCCTACATAATAGCCGTTGATATTGACCTTCTTGGCGGTGCCGATCTCGGCGTTGAGCCGCATGAGATAGCGCATCGCCTCGCTGGTCTCGGGCTTCACCACTTGCACGGCGCTCTTGCGCGCTTCTTCCTCGCTGCGCTTCAGAAAAGTCGGCGCCATCAGATAGCCGCCATTCATCAGCGCGGAAACGGCCATCATCGCCTGCAGCGGCGCGACGGCGAGGCCGTGGCCGAAGGCGATGGTCATCGTGTTGAGCTCGCCCCAATTCTTCGGCACGATCGGCTCGGCGCTCTCGGGCAGCTCGGTGCGCATACGCGAAAGCTGGCCCATCTTGCGCAAGAACGCCTTGTGGCGTTCGACGCCCTGGCCAAGGGCCATGCGCGCGGTGCCGATGTTGGACGAATAGGTGAACACTTCCGGCACGGTGAGCGCGCGGTTCTGCGCGTGATAATCGTGAATGCGGAAGCGACCGAAGCTCAAGGCGCCGCGCGCGTCGAGACGCGAGCCGAGATTGACCTTGCCGGAGTCGAGCGCCATCGCGATGGTCAGCGCCTTGAAGGTGGAGCCCATCTCATAGACGCCGACATTCATGCGATTGATGATCGACGGATCGCGCATGTCGCCGGGCATGTTGGGATCGTAATCCGGCAGCGAGGCGAGCGCGATCACCTCGCCCGTATCGACGTCCATGATCGCCGCGGCGCCGGCCTTGGCCTTGTAATGCGTGACGCCTTTTTCCAGCTCGTCGCGCACCGCATGGGTCGCCTTTATGTCGATCGAGAGCGAGATAGGCTTCAGATCCTCGGGCGTGAGGCTGAAACCCGCATCATGCAGATCGGCGAGGCCCTGCCCGTCGATATATTTCTCGATTCCGGCGATGCCGCCATTGTCGATATTGACATAGCCGAGCACATGCGCGCCCGCTGGCCCGTTGGGATAGACGCGCTTGTTCTCCGGCGCGAGGCCGACGCCAGGCAGGCCGAGGTGAAACACCTCGTCGCGCTGCTTGGGCGTCACCGAGCGCTTCACCCACACGAAGCCCTTCTTCGAGGCGAGCTTGTCGCGCAGATCGCGCGCGTCGACATTGGGCAGAACCGCCGTGAGCAATTCCGTCGCCTCGTCCTTGTCGATGAGACGGCGCGGCTCGGCGAAAACGGAGACGGTCTTCACATCCGTCGCGAGAATTTCGCCATTGCGGTCGAGCACGTCGGGACGCGAGGCGGCGATGGTCTCGCCGGAGGCGCGGCGCATCGTCGTCGGATCGGGCTTGAAGCCGATGACGACGAGCCGCGCGCCGATGCCGACATAGAGGCAGACGAATCCGGCCGCGACCATGCGCATACGCGCGCCGGTCTTGCCGAGCGAGGTGGAGAACAGCCCGTCGAGCCGGCGGCGCAGGCCTTTCTTCGAGCCTTTGCTCGCGTCTCGCGTCACAGTGTCGGCGGCGGTCATCGCGGCTTTCCTTTCGGCGTCGTCGGCGCTTCGCTCGCGGCCGGCGTCGTCGCCGCGCCGCCGAGGCCGAGCGCGTCCAGCTTGCGGCCGATCGAGTCGATGCGCTCGGGCTTTTCCGGCAGCGACTGCGCCGTCGCGATCTGCGTCACGGCGAGCGGCTTCAAATCGAGATATTTGTCGGCGAGATCCTGCACGCGCTCGGGTCGCGTCAAAAAGGCCCATTCGGCGCGCAGCACGGCGATGGCGTCGCGCTCGCTCTTGGCCTCGCGCGTCATCTTGCTGATTTGCTCGGCGCGCAGCATGGTCTGATATTTGATCGAATAGGCGTAGAAGCCCGAGCCGATCAGCGCGAGAATGGCGACGACATTGAGAAAGCGCAGCATCAGCGTCTCCCTTTGACGCGTTCCGGCAGGCGCGCGAGACGCGCCAGCGCTTCGTCCATGGCGCGCGCCGGCGCCTCCGTGCGCGTCGCATAGCGCAGCTTGGCGGAGCGCGCGCGCGGATTTGCGGCGATTTCGCGGTCCGAAGGCGTCACCGGCTGGCGCCCTTCGCTGACGAAAGTCGGCGGCGGCGGAATCGGCTCGCCCGGCAGGCGGCGCGAGCGCGTCTCGCCGCGACCCGAGCGCTCGGCCAGGAATTGCTTCACGATGCGGTCTTCCAGCGAATGAAACGTCACCACGGCGAGCCGCCCGCCGGCTTTCAGCGCGCGCTCGGCGGCGCCCAGCGCCGCGACCAATTGGCCGAGCTCGTCATTGACGGCGATGCGCAGCGCCTGAAAGCTCTTCGTCGCCGGGTGAATGTCGCCCGGCTTTCCGGGCGCGGCGCGCTCGATGATCTGCGCCAGCGCGCGCGTCGTCTCTATGCGACCGGCCTCGCGCGCCTTCACGATGGCGCGGGCGATGCGGCGCGAGGCGCGCTCCTCGCCGTAATGATACAGAATATCGGCGAGCGCCTCTTCCTCGGCATCCGCGATAATGTCGGCGGCGCTCGGCCCGCGCCCCTCCATGCGCATGTCGAGCGGCCCGTCGTTGCGGAAGGAGAAGCCGCGCGCCGCCTCGTCGAATTGCATGGAGGAGACGCCGATATCGGCGACCACGCCATCGAGCGGCGTGAGCTCCATGCGCTCGGCCACCTCGGCCAGCTCGGAAAAGCGCGCCTCGACCAGCGTCAGCCGCCCGCCCGCCGCCTCCACCAGAGCATAGCCGGCGCGTATGGCGCTCGGATCGCGGTCCAGCGCCAGCACGCGCGTCCCCTCACGCGCCAGCAAGGCGCGCGTGTAGCCACCGGCGCCGAAAGTGGCGTCGAGATAGACTCCACCCGCACAGGGCGCGAGGGCGGCGACCGCCTCCTCGAGCAGCACGGGAACATGCCGCTCGGCGCCGCTCGTCGTCATCTCGCCTCCGATTCGAAATTTGCGTCGCATGGCCGCGCAGCGCCCGCTGGACGCGCCCGCCGCAGCCGATATTTGGCGTCGTCGCGGCCGTCCGCCGAGCCCCCGCGCGCGCGAGAAATCGCCGGCGCGCGCGAGGCGCGGGCGCGCCTTGTCCCTGAAAGACGTGTCATCGCTCTGAACAACAACGCATATCATGAAGAACCACGGGCGACGGAGCGGCGCGGGCGGCGCGGCGCTGGCGATTATTAGCCGTCGTCAGGGTTAAGGGAGCGTTGACGCGGGCGCGGGCCGCGCATCGCGCGTTAGGCAAGGCGGAGGCGGAGGTGATGAATAATGCGTCCGAGCGGGGGATAGACGACCCGCTCCCTACTCCCCACTGCCCGCCCCTCACGCGATAAAATCGCCAGTCGGCCTATAAGCCGGGTTCTGTATGGCGCGGCTTGGTTTCCCCGCCCACGCGCGATGGCCATTCCTCTGGGACGACGCTTGCGCGCCGCCTCTAGCGACCAACCCGGGCGACGGCCCGGAGACGGGCCGGGAAATATCGCTATTTCCAGTCGCCCCTATTCGGTCTTGCTCCCGGCGGGGCTTGCCATGCCTCGAACGTCGCCGCCCGAGCGGTGCGCTCTTACCGCACCCTTTCACCCTTGCCGCGGGCCCGAGGGTCGCGGCGGTTTGCTTTCTGTGGCGCTTTCCCTGGGGTCGCCCCCGCCGGACATTATCCGGCGCCGTGTCTCCGTGGAGCCCGGACTTTCCTCTATCCCGAAGGACAGCGGCCATCCAGCCGACTGGCTGATGAGGGAATAGGTAGCCGAGGGGGGAAGGTCAAGACAGCCGCCGCCGCACGAGAAGGATGCTCGATAGACCACTACGCGGGAGAGTGTGGGCCCCTTCGGGGTCTCGATTTCGAATGACGCAGGCGGGCCGAGGGGCGCGCAAGGACCGTAGACATACGTAACGCAGCGAAAAAGTTCCTGCAAATCTATCACTTACGCGCCTGTGCGACGCCGCGCCGCGCGCCTTTGCGGGGAAAATGCCGGCCTCCGGCTTGCGCCCGAGGCGACGGTGACGGCAAAAAGAGCTATCGTCCGAGCTGTCGGATAACAGGCCGGGCGCGGCCGCAGCGGAGCGACTATCCACATTGGCCACAGCGGTGAGACAGGATGTGAGACGCGTCGTCGTCTCGGGCATGGGCGCAGTTTCGGCCGCCGGCGTCGGCGCGCAGCCGCTCTGGGAAGCGGCCCGCGACGGCCAATGCCAGGTCCGTCCTCTTAAGCTCGAGCGCCCCTATGGCGGGCGCATCAAAATCGCCGCGCAAGCGATGAATTTCGACCCGCTCGCCTATCTCGAGCCCGATATCCTGCCCTATTGCGACCCCTTCACCCAATATGCCATCGTCGCCGCCGACGAGGCCATGGCGCAGGCGGGCTTCGGCCGCAAGGATATCGCCGGGCCGCGCACGGCGGTCGTCATCGGCTCCGGCATAGGCGGCTCCAAGACGATCGATGACGAGGCCCATAAGGAATACAACTCCCGCGAGCGCGCCGATCCGCTGACCGTGCCGCGCCTCATTCCGAGCGCCGCGCCGACCATGCTCGGAATGCGCTATTCCTGCAACGGGCCCACTTTCGCCATCGCCAGCGCCTGCTCCTCGGCGAGCCAGGCGATCGGCGTCGGCCTCGAGATGATCCGCTCCGGCGCGGCCGATCGCGCCATCGTCGGCGGGGCGGAGGCGGCCGTCATCAATGGCTCGCTGCGCTCCTGGGAGGCGCTGCGCGTGCTGACGCCGGATTTCTGTCGCCCCTTCTCGGCCGGCCGCAACGGCATCGTGCTCGGCGAAGGCGCGGGAATTTTCGTGCTGGAGACCGAGGAGCTCGCCCATGCGCGCGGTCACGCGCCTTTGTGCGAGCTCGCCGGTTATGGCACGTCGAGCGACGCTTTCGATCCGCTGCGGCCCAATGTCGAGGGTCCCTCGGCCGCCATGCGGCAGGCGCTGGAGAGCGCCGGCCTCTCGCCCGACGATATCGACTATCTCAACGCCCATGGCACCGGCACCTACGCCAATGACATCACCGAGTCGGAGGCGATTCTGCGCGTCTTCGGCGAGCGCGGCGGGCGTCTGCCGGTCTCCTCGACCAAGCCGATCCACGGCCATGCGCTGGGCTCCTCCGGCGCGCTCGAGCTCGTCATCACGATAAACGCGCTGCGCGCCCAGCTCGCCCCGCCGACGATCCATTTCAAGGGCCCGGACCCCAAATGTCCGATCGACCCGGTGCCGCACGAGGCGCGCCGCGTCGCGATCCGCGCGGCCATGTCCAACTCCTTCGCCTTCGGCGGCATCAACGCCGTGCTGGTTGTGCGCCAGGCCTGACGCGTCACGCGGAGAGAAACCGCTCCGCCTCGCGCCAAAAAACCTCCGGCGCCTCGTCGGCGACGAAATGGCCGCTCTCCTCCACGATGATCGAGGAGAGCGCGCGCGCCTTCGGCCGCAGCGCCTCGGCGAGCCGCTCGCCGACGCCATGACGGCCGGCGATCGCCAGAACCGGCATATCGAGCCGGCGATCGGCCAGCGCGGCGACCGATCGCGCATCCTCCGGCAGCGCGCGATAATATTCGAAGCCCGCGGTCATGCCGCCCGGCGTCGCATAATGACGCGCGAATTCGTCGATCGCCGCCGCGCTCACCGCATCCTCGCGAAACGACCACGCCCGGATCTGCGCGGCGATATAATCGCGCTCGCGCCCTTTGGTCAGCAGTTCGGGAATCTCGCGCGCCATGTGAAATCCGTAATGCCAGGCGCCGCCGCGCCGGGCGTCCATATTCTCGGTCCCTGGAACGAGGCAATCGACCAGGACGAGCCGAGCCACTTTCTCGGGATGCAGCAGCGCCAGCATGAAGGCCGCCTTGCCGCCCATGTCATGGCCGACCACATACGCCCGCCCGCCCGCGGCGCGATCGATGAGCGCGGCGATATCCTCGGCAATTCGACGCTTGTCATAGCCGGAAGGCGGACGGTCCGATAATCCGACGCCGCGCAGATCGGGCGCGATGACGGTGAAGCGGCGCGCCAGCCGCTCCATCGTCGCGGCCCAGGCGAACCATGTTTGCGGCCATCCATGCAGCAGCACGACCGCAGGCCCGGCGCCGAGCGTGACGAAATGCAGCCGCAGCCCGTCGACCTCGAGGAAGCGGCTCTCCGCGCCCGCCGGCGGCAGCCTCGCCGCGCGCGCCCGCTCCGAAATCCCCTGCGTCGCGGCCGCCCCGGCGGCGGCCAGAAATGCACGCCTGTCGATCGTCATCCTCACCTCCCGAGCCGAAACCATCGCTCGGGAGAGTTGCCGATCGCCCGCCATGCGTCTATCGACAGGAATGACAAGCTTATCATAACCAATGGTTATAGATGGACCTCGCCGCCGCGCTTCGCGCCTTCCTCCGCATCGTCGAGCGCGGCTCGATGACGGCGGCGGCCGCCGATCTCGGCGTCTCACAACCGGCCGTCAGCAAGCTGCTACGCAATCTCGAGGCGCATGTCGGCGCGCGCCTCCTGGAACGCGGCCCACGCGCGCTGCGCCCGACGGCGCGCGGCCTCGCGCTCTATGAGGCCGCCGGCGGCCCGCTCGCAGCCATAGACGCGGCGCTCGAGAACCAGCGCGGCGAAGGCGCCGAGATCGCCGGCGAATTGCGCCTGCACGGGCCGAGCTGCATCGGCGAAGTCCATTTGCGCCGCATAGTGACCGCGTTTCAGGACGCGCATCCTCACGTCTGCGTGTCTCTTTCGCTCGAAAATCGCCCGGTCGATCTCATTTTCGAGAATATAGACGTCGCGCTGCGCATGGGCCGGCCGAGCGAGCGCTCGCTCATCCAAAAGCGCATCGGCTTCAGCCGGCGCATTCTCGTCGCTTCGCCCTCTTACCTGTCGCGCAGCGCGCCTCTGCGCGACGCCGCCGATCTTTCCGCGCATGACCTTCTCGTCACCGACGCCTCGCTGCGCAATGGCGCGCTGCGCCTGCGCAAGGGCGAGACGGCCGAAGATATTCCGGTGCGGCCCAAGCTCGTCACCAATAGCGCGCAGGTTCTCGTCTCGGCGCTGCGAGAAGGACGCGGAATCGCCACGGCGCAATTGCTGCTCGTCGCCGAGGAGCTGCGCAGCGGCGCGCTGGTCCGCGTGCTGCCCGATCACGAGATCGAGCCGAGCGAATTCTTCCTCGTCTATCCTTCGGCGCGTTTTCTACGCCCCGTCGTGCGCGCCTTCGTCGATTTCGCCGCGCCGGCCCTTCGCCGCGTCGAGGGGATTTTCTGATCCGCCGCGGCTCGCTGGAGCGTCTCGACGAAAGCGACCGCGAGGCCGACCAATTCGGCCAGCGCCGCATCGCTGCGCAGCGCCGCGGGCGCGGCCGTCGCCCAGCCTTTCATGACGCGCCCGCCGAGAATCGCCGGCGCCACATGCTCCCGCGTCGCCGCCAGCCGCGCGCCCTCCTCGCCGAGACGCAGGATGAGGCTGTCGCCCCGCACGGCGACGCACATATTACCCTTCAGCAGGAAGCAGAGGCCGCCGAACATGCGGCGCGGCTCGACATCATCACGCGCCGCGAAGAGCGCATGAAGCCGCGAGACGAGATCGGGATCATAAGCCATGTGCGGTCTCCTTTCGCCGCCTCGCATCGGCGCCTGCGCTCCGGCTATGATAGACCCGGCGCGCAGACGAAAAGCTCGAAGCTCACTTCTTCCTGCAAGCCTCGACGAATTTCTCGACCTTGCCCGCGACGCCTTTCAGCGGCGCGGATTGCTTCGAGCCGCCGATCGTCACGACGAGCGTCTCGCCGCGCGCCATGGCGGCGAAGATCGGATCGTCGGCGGCGATCCGCCCCTCGAAGCTCGGAACGCCCGCCTCCTCATTCGGCGCGAGCTTTCCGGCGATCTTCGTCTGCGTCTCGCCCACGGCGAAAATCGCCGTCGCGGCCTTGCCGGCCTTCTGCTTGCCGTCGGTTTCCGAAATAAAGACCGTCACCGCGCCGCTATGCGCTGCGCAGTGAAAGCCGCCGAGCGAATCGTCGGTTTCGGGAACGCCATAGTCGAGATAGGCCATCGGCGGCTCACCTGCGTCGAATCTGTAGTCCCACACGCGCCCCTGCGCCGTAGCTGGCGACGCCGCGCCCGAGAGAGCGGCGAAGAGCGCGGCCGTCCTCGCCCGAAGCATTGCGCTGATCATCTCTCTCTCCTTTTCGAGCCATGCGGAAAGCGCGCGCGCGATCTATGATAGGCCGAGCGCAACCAAAAGAGAAAGCGACACGCCATGGCCACTGTGACATTGCTCGCCGACGACGAGCTCTCCGACGAAGCCCGCGCGGTCTTCGACGACATACGCGCGACGCGCAAAAGCGATTTCGTCAATAATTTCTGGCGCGCCCTGGCGCATGATCCGGTCACGCTGAAACGCACATGGGAGAGCATAAAGGCGGTGATGGGCCCCGGCGCGCTCGACCCCAAAATGAAGGAAATGCTCTATATCGCCGTCTCCATCGCGCATGGCTGCTCTTATTGCATCCACTCCCACACGGCGAGCGCCCGCGCCAAGGGCATGAGCGAGGCGGAGTTCCACGAGCTTCTCGCCATCGTCGGCATGGCCTCGGAGACGAACCGCCTCGTCACCGCGCTCGGCGTCGAGGTGGATGCGGAATATGAGGTGAGGTGAAGGCGAGAGCCCAAACAGCGATCGGGAGACGAGGGCATGACGATAAAGCCGGCAGCCTTCCTGCTTCACGGTTTCCTCGGCGCGGGCAAAACCACACTCGCGAAGCGACTGGAGCTGGAGCAAAATGCGCTTCGCTTCACCCATGACGAATGGATGAGCCGGCTCTACGGCGCCGACCCTCCGGAGGCCGAATTCGAGGAGCGCGCCCGCCGCGTCTACGCGGTGATGGAAGACCTTTGGACGCGCAGCATCGATCTCGGGACGAATGTCGTTCTCGATTTCGGTTTCTGGTCGCGAGCCGAGCGAACGCGCGTGCGCGAGCTTGTCGCCTCGCGCGGCGGCAAGCCGGTTCTTTGCCGCCTGAGCTGTCCCGACGATGTCGCCTGGCGGCGGATCGCGCAGCGCAACGAACAGCCGGCGGGAAGTCTCTACATCGCTCCCGCCACGTTCCAGTTGCTGAAAAGCCGGTTCGAATCGCTCGAGCCGGACGAGGATCGCGTGGAGATCGCATCGACGACCGCCGACGGGCGGAGCGCATCGCGGCCGACGAGGCCGCCGCACCCCGCTATATGAAGCTCATTCGCGCCCTCGTCGCCGAGGCGGGCCAGCGGCTCGACCGCGTGACCGCCGGCGATCCGACGCACGAATTCGCCGGCGCGCTCACGACCGCTTGGTATTTCCTTACCGATCAGGGCCTGTTCCACATGGTCGACGCCGGCGGCAAAGCCATCATGTTCCGCGGCCGTTCGACCACCGATCACGTCTGCGAGATCGACGCGCCGTGAGCGACGGGAGCATGGAGTCTCACGCGACGACAATCCCCGTCGAAATGGCGTGGGATGGCCGTATCGCGCACAAGTGACAGGCCGGGAAATCGCGGCGTAGGATCGTATATGGCGGGCGTGGCGGTCTTGAATCGCGCGAGTCGGCTCGGACACGAAACCCTACGCTAAATCAGACCTTTGTACCGCTTCCGCCAGCCAACCGTGCATTTCTCGGGCTAAAGGCGGCTCCAAATGACGAGCTTTAAGAAAGACATTGACCGCTTTGGATATCACAATAATATTTTTGGCTTTATCAGACTTCTATTCGCGTCTTTTGTCATCATCGCCCATACTCCCGAATTGATAGACGGCGACAATAGCCGAGAATTGCTCAACCGCCTCTTCGGAACCATATCGTTTGGAACCTTGGCGGTCGACGGTTTTTTCATCGTGAGCGGATACCTCATCGTTGGAAGCTTTTTGAAAAATCCGCATCCAATACCTTATCTAAAAAAACGTATCGCAAGAATATATCCGGCTTTTATAGCGTCAACTTTGTTTTGTATTATCATTGTCGCGCCATTGGCAGGCGCTACGGCCGCCGACATATGGTCATCATTAGGCGGCAACCTTCGTGGAATAATAATATTGCGACCGCCTTCAGTGCCCAATGTATTTTCTGGCTCCCCATATGCGGCCTTGAATGGCGCGATGTGGACGATAAGCTATGAATTTCAGTGCTATCTTCTCGTCTTGATTCTCGGCCTGATCGGAGCGCTCCGTCGTCCCTGGATGCTCTCGGCGCTGGCGGTCATATGCTTGATCGGCTATGAGCAAAGCTATATACACGGCCAGAATCAGCAGTTGCGTCTTACAGGCATTTTTCTGTTCGGATCGCTATTTTATCTTTGGCGTGATCGGATTGTTCTTACCCCTGCGTATACGGCGATGGCGCTCGCCGCTCTGCTCGGCTTCCTGTTCATTCCGACTTTAGCCGAGCCGGCAATCGCAATATTCGGCTCTTACGTTATTTTTTCAATCGCATCCTTCGGCGGCTCTTGGGCGATCGCTCGGATCAACAACAGCGACGACATTTCCTATGGCGTCTATTTATATGCTTGGCCGATCGAGAAATTGATTTTGTGGTATTTTCCATCAGCGAATCCGCTCCTGGCCGGAACCGCGACGTTTCTTATCGCCTGCGGCTTCGGCTGGCTGAGCTGGCGCGGACTCGAGAAACGCGTCATGCGCCTGAGCGAAAGCTGGAACCCGCCACTTTTATTGGAGCGTAAAGGCGCCGAAATCCTCCGCGCGCTCGGTTCGAGGCAAAATCAAGCGGCAACTCCAATCGAGCGGAATATTCGACCAAACCGTCGCCACCTTGATAATGTCTGAAAATATTCCCATATCCCTGCCACTCCCTCCCACGAATGGCGCGTTCCTCGGGTTGTGGGGCGCGGGCGGCTCCATCCGGGATGGCGATCCCCGTCCCTGGACAGGCAGCGCCTCGCGGGGCGGCGTTCTTCTCCCGTCCATAGGGAGAAAAAAGAACCGCTCCGTGATCCCAGGCCGTCGGACTCGATCGCGTCTTGATCGAGAAACCCCAGGATTCGCGGGTTCGACCAAGCCTCGGGATGTCGACGAGAACGACAACCGCGTTTCGGAACGCTCTGGACCCGATCGAATTTTTTCGCGCAACGGCCGTAAGGGGCCGGAGCGTCCCGAAACGCCCTTTACCATCCCCCGCGCAGCAAAGCGCCGGGACGCGCTCGCGCGCTCTGAATACTTTCTTACCAAAAGCTCTGCGGATCGACATCCACCGCCACGCGCACGCCGCCGCGCTCTTTGGGCGCCGCCGCCAGCATGGCGCGCAGATAGGCCTGCAGATCGGCGCTCTTGGGCGCCTTCACCAGCAGGCGGAAACGATAGCGCCCGCGAATGAGCGAGATGGGCGCCTCGGCTGGGCCGAGCACCACGATCTCGTCGGCCTCCGGCAGGCCGCCGGCCGGGGCGACGCGATAGCGATCGGTCGAGGGCAGCGAATGCCCCGCCCGCGCCAGAGCGCGCGCATGGGTCTCGGCGGCGCCGGCGTCCTTGGCCGAGACGATCAGCGCCGCGAGGCGCCCGAAGGGCGGCAGGCCGGCGCGCTCGCGTAATCGCGTTTCTTGCGCGTAGAACGCCTCCGCCTCGCCGGAGAGAATGGCGCGAATGACCGGATGGTCGGCCTGCCAGCTCTGGATCAGCGCACGGCCTGGCTTGTCGCCGCGGCCGGCGCGGCCGGTCACCTGATTGAGCAGCTGAAAGGTGCGCTCGGCGGCGCGGGGATCGCCGCTGCCGAGCCCGCTGTCGGCGTCCACCACGCCGACCAGAGTGAGAAAGGGGAAATTATGCCCCTTCGCCACCAATTGCGTGCCGATGACGATATCGAAAGCGCCAGCCGCGATCTCGGCGAGCTCGCGGCGCAAGCGCTCCTGCCCGCCCGGAAAATCCGAGGAGAGCACCAGAGTGCGGGCCTCGGGAAAGAGGATCGCCGCCTCTTCGGCGAGCCGCTCGACGCCCGGCCCGCAGGCGGTGAGCGAATCCTCCGCCTCGCATTCCGGGCAGATGTGCGGGCGGCGCTCGACATGGCCGCAGTGATGGCAGACCAGCGCGCGGCGAAAGCGATGCTCGACCAGCCAGGCGTCGCAATTCTCGCAGCGGAAGCGATGGCCGCAGCTGCGGCACAGAGTGAGCGGCGCATAGCCGCGCCGATTGAGGAAGAACAGCACCTGCTCGCCGCGCGCGATCGTCTCCTGCGCCTCCGCCACGAGGCGCGGCGCGAGCCAGCGTCCGCGCTCCGGCCCATTGGCGCGCATGTCGATCGCCTCTATGCGCGGCATTGGCCTCGCGTTGGCGCGGGCGGTGAGGCGCAAATAGCCATAGCGGCCGGTCTGCGCATTGACGCGCGTTTCAATGGAAGGAGTAGCCGAGGCGAGCACGATGGTCGCGCCCTCGAGCCGCGCGCGCACCACCGCCATGTCGCGGGCGTGATAGGCGACGCCGTCCTCCTGCTTATAGGCGGCCTCATGCTCCTCATCGACGACGATGAGCCGCAAATTCGAGAATGGCAGGAACAGCGCCGAGCGCGCGCCGGCGACGACCTTCACCTCGCCCATGGCGACGCCGCGCCACAGCCGCGCGCGCTTGCGCTCGGAGACGCCGGAATGCCATTCGGCGGGCTTGGCCCCGAAACGCGCGGCAAAACGCTCGAGGAATTGCGCGGTGAGCGCGATCTCCGGCATCAAGACCAGCGCCTGCCCGCCAGCGCGCAGAGCCGCCGCGACGGCCTCGAAATAGACCTCCGTCTTGCCGGCGCCGGTGACGCCCTCCAGCAGAAAGGGCCGATAGCCGCCCTGCTCCACCGCGCTCGTCAGCGCCTCGGCGCCCGCGAGCTGCTCGGCCTCCAGCGGCGCGCGCGCGAAATCGGGATCCAGCGCGCCGGCGACGGGCTCCGGCGGCAGAGCGACGGCCTCGAGCGCACCGGCGTCGACCAGCGCATCGACGACGCCATTGGAGCAGGCCGCCGCGCGGGCGAGCTCGCCCTTGGAAAATGTGAGGCCGCCCTCCGCCGCCTCTATGACGCGCGCCCGCGCCGCCGTCATGCGCTCGGGCGGCGGGCCGGCGAGCCGATAGCCGACGCGGGGCGTCTCCGGCGCCGCCTCCTCCACCGCGCGGGTGGCGAGGCGCAGCGCCATGCCGCGCGGCGCCAAGGTCCAGCGCGCCACCCAATCGACGAAGCCGCGCAATGTCTCGCCCAGCGGCGGCCGGTCATATTTGGCGATGACGGATTTGAGATTGCCCGGCCCGGCGCCGCCCGCCGGCGCGACCGACCAGACGACGCCAAAAGATTTGCGCGTCGCCAGCGGAACCTCGACGCAATCTCCCGGCGAAAGCCGCAGCGCCGGCGGCGCGTAATAGGAATAGGCCATATCGACGGCAACCGGCAGCAGGATCTCGACGATCTGCGCCCCTTCCCTCGTGTCCGCCTCGCCGCTCATGGGCGCTGTCTTAAAGTGTTTTCGAGCGAGGTGGGAATTGGTTCGCGTGAAGAAAACACGATTTTCGTGAGCGCTCAGCGGGCGGCGATCCGCTCCACCGCGTCGCGGCGGGGCTGGGCGAATTTCGTCCGGCTCCTCTCGCTCACCGGCCTCTCGCTCACAGGCTCGACGGCGGCCGGAGCCGTTCCCACATCCAGCTCGCTGATGAAATAGCGAGTCAATTCGGAGACGATCATCGACTTCACATCGGCGCCGAGCGCGGTGACGACCGCACGATAGCAGGCGCTCGGAGGGCCATAGACCTCATGCGTCTTTTGATCGATCAGATCGTCGCGCCGCGTGATCTCGATCAGCTTTTTCTCTTCCAGCGATTTGTCGATGACGGCGAAGAGGCGCGTTCGCGCATCGGCTTTGCCGTAGTCGCATTTGATCGCATCGGCGCCGAGCTTGTCCATGCTGGCGGCGTCGAGCGGAAGGAGATGGATCAGCCGCTCCACCTCGCGCGGTCCGAGCTTTCGCGCGAGGGCGGCGAAATCGTCCGTGGAATTCTTTTTCGCGCCGAGATCGGGATTGATCTCGAAAGCCTTTTGTCCGAGCGCGAGCTTGAAATCGCCGATCTCGACCGACTGCACTCTGGAGAGAAGCATCAGCGCCGAGTCGGGCCGCTGATAGACGATGACCCCGGCTGCGGCGCTCGGCGCGCCGATCGCCGTCGCCAGGGTCGCAGTCTTGAGAAAATCGAACAGTTTCTTGGCAAAATCGCTCATCGCAATGCTCCGTCCCAAAATTTCCGAGCGTTCGATCGCTCGCTTCCAACGCCGAGAATATTGCGGGACGGAGCGGCGCGTTTCTGTGTGTCGACGCACAAGTCGATGAACAATTCGTCAACAAATCTCCGCGGGCCGGCGGACGGCGGCGGGATCGCGCGAGAGCCGCGCGCGCAGGAGATCGATCTCCTTCGACAGCGGACCGGCGCGATCGAAAGCGAGCTGGCCGAGCGGCGCGATGACGGTCTGATGGGCGCCGCCGACGGCGAATTGCGTGACGCACATCACGGCTTCTCCCGTCTCGAATATGGAGGTGACGATACAGTCCGGCGAAAGATCGCCTCGGTGAACGAGGGATTGAGCCTTGCGTCGCAATGTGGGGCGCATCCGCGCCCGGGCCGGAAGAAAATGCGACAGGTCGCGCCAGGCCCCCTGGACGCCGCGCGAAACATTGTCCATCTCGAAATCTCCTCTGCGCAAAATTTTCGTGATTCGGCCGTAGTCGCCGACTGTATGGCGACGATCATAGGCCGAAAAGTCTGCCGCCGTCCTGACGGCAAAACGTCTCGGTCGGGGATTTTTTGGAAAAAACAAACAAAAAAGCATGTTACGCCGAGGTTACGCGACCTTCGTGTGACCTTCATGAAATATTCGCGTTATGTATTATGTATTTATACAAACCGAGGGGAGAGATCGCGGGGGCGAATCCGCCGCTCATGCGAGCATGGCGGCGGGATGCTCGATCAGCCGCTTGAATTCCGCGAGCAGGGTCGCGCCGAGCGCGCCGTCGACGGCGCGATGATCGACCGAGAGGGTGACGCTCATGATCGTCGCGACGACGGGCGCGCCATTTCTGGCGACGATGCGCTCCTCGCCGGCGCCGACAGCGAGAATAGTCGCGTGCGGCGGATTGATCACGGCGGCGAAATTCTTGACGCCGAACATTCCGAGATTGGAGACGGCGGTGGTTCCGCCCTCATATTCATTGGGCTTCAACTTGCGCTCGCGGGCGCGCCGCGCCAAATCCTTTAGCTCGATCGCGATCTCGCGGAAATTCTTGGTCTCGGCGTTGCGCACGATGGGCGTCACCAGCCCGCCGGGGATGGAGACGGCGACGCCGACATCGGAAGATGTATGCTTCAGCATCGCCGTCTGCGTGAAGGTGACATTGGCGTCGGGAACCTTCTGCAGCGCCAACGCCATGGCCTTGACGATGATGTCGTTGACCGAGACCTTCCACTCGGGCTCGCCATTCGCGCTCTTGGGCGCGGCGCTATTGTAATCCTCGCGCAGACGCAGCAGCGCGTCGATCTCGCAATCTGTCTGCAGCGCGAAATGCGGAATCGTGCGCACCGCCTCGACCATGCGCCGCGCGATCGCCTTGCGCATCGAATCGTGCGGGATTTCGGTGAAGGAGCCAGGCGCGAAGAGCTGACGCACCACAGCATCCGACATTCCGACCGGCGCCTCGATCACTGGGGCGGAGGACGCCGTCGCCACGGGCCGCGCGCCGGAGCCGAGCGCCGATTTCACATCGCGCTCTATGATGCGGCCATGCGGGCCGGAACCCTTCAGCGCGGAAAGATCGAGTCCGCCTTCCTTGGCCAGCCTGCGCGCCAAAGGGGAAGCGAAGATGCGTCCGTCGGCTCCGCCCGGGGCGAGCCGCTCGTCTCCAGAGAGCGCCATGAGGTCACCTATAGAGAACGGCCTTCGCCGCCGCGATCACATCGGCGACGGAAGGCAGAGCCAGCTTCTCGAGATTGGCGGCATAGGGCATGGGTACGTCCCTGCCGGTGACGCGCAGCACGGGTGCGTCGAGATAATCGAACGCCTCCTCCTGCACGCGGGCGGCGATCTCCGCGCCTATGCCGCATTGCGGCCAGCCCTCCTCCACCGCGACGCAACGGCCGGTCTTCTTCACCGATTCGATGATGGCGGGAACATCCATCGGCCGCAGCGTGCGCAGATCGACGACCTCTGCCTCTATCCCCTCCTTGGCCAGCGCCTCGGCGGCCGAAAGACAATGTGTGACGCCGATGGAGAAGGACACGAGCGTCACATCCGTTCCCGGCCGGGCGATGCGCGCCTTGCCGATGGGAATGAGGAAATCCTCGAGCATGGGTGTGTCCCATTGCTTGCCGTAGAGAATCTCGTTCTCGAGGAAGACGACGGGATTGGGATCGCGAATGGCGCTCTTCAAGAGCCCCTTGGCGTCGGAGGCGTTGGAGGGTGCGACGACCTTCAGCCCCGGCACTTGCGAGAACCAGGCCGCGTAATCCTGGCTGTGCTGCGCGGCGACACGGGCGGCGGCGCCATTGGGGCCGCGAAAGACGATGGGGCAATTGATCTGCCCGCCGGACATATAGAGCGTCTTGGCCGCGGAATTGACGATGTGGTCGATCGCCTGCATGGCGAAATTGAAGGTCATAAACTCGCAGATCGGCCGCAGCCCAGCGAAGGCGGCGCCGACGGCGAGGCCGGCGAAGCCATATTCGGTGATCGGCGTGTCGACGACGCGGCGCGGACCGAATTCCTGCAGCAGGCCCTGCGTGACCTTATACGCCCCCTGATATTCCGCGACCTCCTCGCCGATGACGAAGACATTTTGGTCGCGGCGCATCTCCTCGGCCATGGCGTCGCGCAGAGCTTCGCGCATGGTCATGGGGAGGAGCGTCGTATCGGCGGGAATTTCGGGGACGGCGACTGCGGGCGAAGGAGCGGCGGGCTCGGCCGCAGTCGCGGCCGGCGCAGCGGGGACGGCGGCGGCAGCCGCCTCCTGCGGAGCGGAGGCTGGAATATCCGGCGCCTTGGCGGGCGCAGGCGCGGCGTTCTCGGTGGGGGCGGCGGCCGGCGTCGAAGGCGGAGCCTCCGCGGGGCCGATCTCCTCGCCCTCCTCGGTGATGACGGCGATGGGCGTGTTGACGGCGACATTCTCGGCGCCGCCCGGCACGAGGATGCGGGCGAGCACGCCCTCGTCCACGGCCTCCACCTCCATCGTCGCCTTATCGGTCTCGATCTCGGCGATGACATCGCCGGCCTTGACCTTGTCGCCTTCGTTCTTGAGCCATTTGGCGAGCTTGCCCTGCTCCATCGTGGGCGATAGCGCGGGCATGAGGACATTCACGGTCATGGATTTATCCGCCGGGTGAAAGGCGCGGGCTCTTCCTTCTCCCACTCGTGGGAGAAGGTGGCCTCGCCATAGGGCGTCCGAGAGGACGCCCGTCGCGGGCGCAGGGCTAATGGCGAGGTCGGATGAGGGCTGTCGCTACGACGACCGGCTCTGAGCATGTGTCTCGAACGAGCAAAAGAACTATGGACCCTCATCCGACCCGGCTGCGCCGGGCCAACTTCTCCCGCACGCGGGAGAAGGAGAAGAGCGCGATGAGCCCGCCCCTCCCTCATAGAACCACATCCGTCCACAATTCGCTCGGATCGGGCTCTGGATCATTGGTCGCGAAATCCGCCGCCTCGGACACGATGCGGCGCACGGCCGCGTCGATCTGCTTCAGTTCGTCCTCGCCGATCCCGCCGGCCAGCAGACGGGCGCGCACCTGCTCGATCGGATCATGTTCCTCGCGCACGCGCTGAACTTCTTCCTTGGAGCGATATTTCGCGGGATCGGACATTGAATGGCCGCGATAGCGATAGGTCTGCGCCTCTATGAGGAAAGGCCCCTTGCCGGCGCGGCACCAGTCGAGCGCCTCGCGCGCGGCGGCGGCGACGGCGCGCACATCCATGCCGTCGATCTGCCGGCCGGGAATGTTGAAGGCTGTGCCGCGCATCGAAAAATTCGACTGCGCAGAGGAGCGCTCCACCGACGTCCCCATGGCGTAGCGGTTGTTCTCGACGATGAAGACGATGGGCAGCTTCCAGAGCTCCGCCATGTTGAAGCTCTCATAGACCTGGCCCTGATTGGCGGCGCCGTCGCCGAAGAAGGTCAGCGAGACGGAGCCGTCGCCGCGATAGAGATCGGCGAAAGCGAGGCCGACGCCGAGCGGGGCCGGCGCGCCGACGATGCCATGGCCGCCATAAAAATTCTTCTCGCGCGAGAACATGTGCATCGAGCCGCCCTTCCCCTTGGAATAGCCGCCCCTCCGCCCGGTGAGCTCGGCCATCACGCGCCTCGGCTCCATGCCGCAGGCGAGCATATGGCCGTGGTCGCGATAGCCGGTGATGAATTGATCTGTGGATTTCGCCGACATTCGCGCGCCGACGACGACCGCCTCCTGGCCGATGTAGAGATGGCAGAAGCCGCCGACGAGACCCATGCCATACATCTGGCCGGCCTTCTCCTCGAAGCGGCGGATCAGCAGCATGGCCCGATAGGCGGAAAGCTCCTGCTCGCGCGTGAAGGCCAAGATGCCGCCCTCGGCCTGCGCGCCTTCGGCCGCGCCGGCGACATCGGCGAGTTTCGCATTCTTATCCGCTGCCGGCATGTCCGCCCGTCCTCGTGGTCGTTCGACACTATCTGGGAGCGCGTGAGGCGAAGAGCGAGCCCTCGTCCCTCCCGCGTCGCGGCAAGGGCTCCGCCTCCGGCAGAATAGCTCGAGCACGCGCCGAAAACGAGCCGTCTCGCAGCGCTGTCCTCAGCGGCGCGTGGACGGCGCAGGCGGCGTGAGAATGACGATGTCGTTGCGATGCGCGCGCCCGAGCACCAGACGCGCCTCCTCGTCCAGAATATCGGCGTCGACGACGTCGCCGCGCACCAGCGCCAGCTTACGCTCCCATTGCGCGCGCTCGGCCTTCAGCCCGGCGAGCTCGCCGCGCAATTCGGCGATGCGCTGCTCATATTCGACGCCGGCCTTGAGTCCGCGCTGACCGTTGACGCCGTGCCAGACGAAATAGCTCGCCACGAGCCCCGCCGCTCCGTAGAGCAGCAGGGGGATCACAAAGGAGCGCAGAACATGACGAGCGAACATGCCGCCACTTTGCGCGAACATTGTATAAGCGCCGTTAACGGCCTGGGTCTCGCCGAATCGGGCTGTCAGCGCCGCCCGCGCGCGACCCGCTCGATCTCCGCGCGCACGAGGCGCTCGACGAGATGCGGCAGATTGTCGTCGAGCCATTGCTTCAGCATCGGCCGCAGCATGTCCTGCGCATAGCGCTCGATGAGATCGGCCTCGCTGATGACGATGCTCGCCGCCAGCGCCTGGAAATGCGCGCCGATGGACATGGCCGCGTCGGTCGAGACGAGCGGCGTCGGCTCGCTGTCATTGGCCGGCTCGGCCGGGCTCGGCTCGATGCTCGCCGTCATGGGCTCGTCCTCGGCGCCCTCCTCGTCCATATCCTGAACATAGGGCTCCTCGGCCGCCGCGAGAGGTTCGTCGAGCGTTTCGTCCACCGCTTCCTCGGCCGTATCTTCCGACCAGCGGCTCTGATCCGCGGATACGGGCGCGGACGCCTCCGGCTCGGGAGCAGCGCTCGGCCGCAGCCAGAAATCGGCGGGCTTCGCCGGCTCCACCGCCGGGATGGGAGCGGGAGCGGCGACGACAGGCGAAGGCGCGGCCGGACGCGCGGCCACAGGCGCGCGCGCGGCGGGCGCAGGCGGCGTCTCTTCGTGCTGCTGCGGCTCGGCCGGACGCTTCTCCTTGTCGCGCTCGCGCCTCGCGGCCGGCAAAGCGTCGTCATCGGCGATAATGCGCCGGATCGATGCGAGGATTTCCTCCATCGACGGCTCGTGCGACCTGCGCTCGGCGTCGAGCGCCGGCGCGGTGATCGAA
This sequence comes from Methylosinus sporium, assembly GCF_003113265.1. Lineage (GTDB taxonomy): Bacteria > Pseudomonadota > Alphaproteobacteria > Rhizobiales > Beijerinckiaceae > Methylosinus > Methylosinus sporium. The sequence continues at coordinate 32,785 of NZ_PUIV01000022.1, read as the reverse complement.
GCGTTCACTGCGCTCATGAGATGTGCTGCTTCCCGTCTCGCGGCGACGGCTTTCGCGATATCGTCGCCGCTCGCTCTCCTCTCCGCTCTTTGCGAGCGTCGATTCGCATCATCGGACGATTCCCCCTTTGGGTAAAACCGCGGGGGTTGTGCGTACGGGAGTTTTCACACGAATTTTTAACGATCGGCGCCGCGCGGCGCTCCGCTCAATGCGCAGCGGACGCGTCGAGGCCGAGCCACATGCCTCTCACTTGCTCGAAATGCGCCGTCGGATCATAGGCGACGACATCGAGCTTCAGATTCGCGGCCGACAATCGGCCGATCGCGCCGAGCGCAGCGTAAGAAGCGACGACGCGGTCGCGTTGCGCGATGATCAGAGCGACGCGCGCATTGAGCAGCGCATATTGCGCATTGAGCACGTCGAGCGTCGTGCGCTGGCCGACCTGCGCCTCCTCGCGCACGCCGCGCAGAGCGATTTCCGCCGCTTTGACAGCGGCTTGGCCGGAGAGAATCGAAGCGCGCGCCGTGTCGAGCTGCGCATAGCTGGAGACGACGCTGGCGCGCACGCTGTCGCGCTGCAGATCGGCGTTGAAGCGCGCCTGGCCCAATTGCTCTTTGGCCTGGCGGATAGAGGCGTATTCGGCGCCGCCCTGATAGATCGGCACGTCGAGCCGTCCGCTCGCGCCGGCGGAGAATTGCCGCGTCGCCGGCGAACCGAGAAAGGAATCGTATTGCTGCGAGAGCTGCGCGGCGACAGAGAGCGTCGGCGCCAGCGCGCCCTCCGCCACTTTCACCGCGGAGGCGGCGACATCCACCTGATGCTGCGCGGCGACGACGCCCGGATGCTCGACGATGGCGACTGTGATCGCCTGATCGAGCGACTTCGGCAGCAGCGCCTCGACCGATTGCGCCGGCTGCAGATTTTTCGCCTCGACGCCGATGATCTGCCGATAATTGGCGACGCTGGTCTTCAATTGGCCTTGCGCGCCATAGAGTTCCGTACGCGCCTGGGCGAGCGTCGATTCGGCCTGCGCGACATCGGTGCGCGTCACCTCGCCCACTGCGAATCGGTCGCGCGTGCGCAGAAGCTGCTGCTCCAGCACGGCGACATTGTTCTTGCGCAGATCGAGCACCGCCGTGTCGCGCAGCACATTCATATAAGCGGCGGCGCCATTCTGCAGCGTCGCCTGTTCGGTGAGGCGCATAGCCTCGCGCGCGGCGTAGACGCCCGATTCGGCCTGCCGCACGGAATTGCCGGTGCGGCCGCCGTCATAGACCGTCTGCGAGAGGCTGAGCGTCGCGCCGCGCGGATAGCCGACATATTCGTCGTACATATAGGTGCGCTGGCCGGTCAGCTGGCTGCGGCCCGCCGGGATCTTGATGTTGGAGTTCTGCGGCCCGACGCTCGCCGAAATGCTCGCCTTGGGACGCATTCCGGCGGCGGCCTTGGGCGCCTCCTCATCTCTGACGCGCACATTGGCGCGCTGCTGATTCATGTCGGGATTGCCGTGGTAGGCGCGCGCCAGCGCCTCTTTCAGAGTCTCCGCCGCGGCCGACGACGAATGAGCGAGGCCCATGACCAAAAGCCACAGCCCGAGCCAGAACGACGGACGCAATTCGACGATACGCATTCCACAAAGACCCGCTCTGCGACACGGCGCGCTCGGCGCTCGACGAGCCCTACGGCCTACTCACGGAACACGACGCTCGAAACAGGGAATCCGAGCCAGAAGATCGAAGACTTGGATATCGTCGACTTGGGAAATCGCCGCCGTCAGAATACGAAGCCGGGCGCCTTCTCGAAGCCTTCGAGAACGGGCGCAGAGGCGTCGAACAAAGCGCGCGCGCCGGCCGGAGCGCCGCCGGAACGATCGTAACGGGTGACGGCCCAGCCGGCGTCCGGCTCCGCCTTGGCGATGGCGAGAAGACGGCCTTCGGGGGCGAGCTGCTCGAAAAGACGCTCGAGACCGGCCTCCACCGCGCCTTGCACGAGGATGACGTCGAAGGGCGCAGCCGAGGGAACGCCGGCGGCGAGCGGGCCGATCTCGACGCGGACATTCCCGACGCCGACGAATTGCAGATAGGAGCGCGCCGTCGCGGCGAGGCGGGCGTCGTCCTCGAGGGCGACGATCTCGCGCGCCAGCGGCGCGAGCAGCGCCGAGGAGTAGAAAGTGCCTCCGGCGATATCGAGCACGCGGTCGGTCTCGCGGATCTCGGCGTCCTGGAGCAGACGCGCGAGCACCAGCGGCGGCAACAGCGCGCGCGCAAGGCGGCCGTGCTCGTCCTTGAGGGTCAGCGCGAGATCGGAATAGGCGAGCGGGGCGAGATCGTGCGGCAGGAAAATCTCGCGCGGCACGGCGAGGAAGCGCCGCAGCAGCGGCAGATCCGTCACATCGAATGTGCGCAACTGCCGCTCGACCATCGTCTGGCGCAGGGCGGCGGTCGCCGCGCCTTGTTGCGAATTCGTCTCTGCGTGGAGCTCAGCAGCTTCGGCCATCGACCTTCCGGCGTCGCGCCGGCCTCTCGCGGGGTCTCGACGACGGCCGCCGGTCCGCCGCGGGCGCCCCGCATATTGAAAAGACGCCAAAATTCCAAAGAAGGCGTTCGGACGGGCCGGCTCCTCTCGCCGAACGCTTTCGCTCGCGCCGCGCTGCAAGAGCTCGGCCGTGCGCTTTATAGGTTCGCGCCGCGCGCATGTCCATGGCGACCGGACGCCCTCCCCCGATTCCGCGCGAGCGCCGTCAGTTTCGCTCGAGTTCGGACACGAGCGCGCCGGCCGGGCCGTCCTCGCCGAGCGCCCGCATCTGCGCGAGCGTGCAATTGTCGAGCACGCTGGCGATGGCGTCGCGCGCCTCGAGCATCAGGAGCCGCACCGTGCAATGGGCCTCGTCCTCGCAATCGTCGCAGCGGCGATAGACGGTGCGGCTGGCGCATTGGATCGGCGCGAGCGGTCCGTCCAGCACTCTGATGACGGCGCCGACGCGTATCTCCTGCGCAGAACGGGCCAGCGTGTAGCCGCCGCCCTTGCCCTTCTTGGAGTGGACGAAGCCGGCGTTGCGCAGCTCGCCGAGAATGGCGTCGAGAAACTTCTTGGGGATCTGATTCGCCGCGGCGATATCGGTGACGAGCGAGGTCCGCCCCGGCTCGAAACCGGCCAGATAGACCATCGCCTTCAATCCGTATTTCGCTTTCTTCGTCAACATGAAGCGGCGTCTCCTCGGGTCCGCATAGCCGGCGTGTAGGGTGAAATTTTCTCCGGCGAGCAGATTCTACAGCAAATTGGCGCCATTTTGCGCCGCTTGTCCACTGGCGGCCCGGCGGCCCTCGACGCCGCGCAAAGCGGCGAGTTTCTTCTACAGCCTATGTTATTCGTAGACAAATCAGCGATTAAGCCGCGCTCACCGCAGCGCGGCGGGCAATTCGACCGCGGTCGCGCCATTTCCCGCCGTCATGGCCGTCGGGCCGCGAGCCGCCTCGGCCGTCGCTTCTATCTTGACATGTTATAGTATTTTTGTGGACTATAGGAAAATCTTTCTCGAACGCCGGAAGCGCCATGGACGCCATCGACCGCCACATTCTCTCGATTCTCCAGGAGGACGCCTCTCTCTCCATCGCCGACATAGCGGCGCAGGTCGGGCTGTCGCAGACGCCCTGCTGGAAGCGCATCCAGCGGCTGGAGGCGAGCGGCGTTCTGCAGGGGCGGGTCGCTCTGCTCTCGCCCGAGAAGCTCGGTCTCGGCCTCAGCGTCTATGTCTCCATCGTCGCCGGCGAGCATTCCGACGCCTGGCTCGATCGCTTCACCCGTTCCGTCGCCGCCATGCCGGAGGTGGTGGAGTTCTATCGCATGGCGGGCGACGTCGATTACATGCTGAGGGTGGTCGTCTCCGACATGATCGCCTTCGACGAATTCTATAAGCGCCTCATCGCGGTCGCGCCTCTGCGCAATGTGGTGTCGCGCTTCGCCATGGAGCGAATCAAGGCGACGACGGCTCTGCCGCTCGAAACCGCTCCGCCGATCGCCTTTCCCCGCGCGCGCCGGGTGGCCGAAGAGGCCGTTGCAGGATAAGCTCGCGACAAGCGCGTCAGCGACCGACATAATTCGAGGAGCAACCCATGTCTGAGGCAGTAGCAGCGCCGATTTTCATCCGATCGGAAAAACCCGGCCGCGGCCGTATCTATGATTCGATCACGCAGACGATCGGCGATACGCCGCTCGTGCGTTTCGACCGTCTCGCCAAGGAGAAGGGCGTCAAAGCCAATCTTCTCGGCAAGCTCGAATTCTTCAATCCGCTCGCCAGCGTCAAGGATCGCATCGGCGTCAATCTGATCGACTCGCTGGAAAAGAGCGGCCGCATCGCGCCCGGTCGCAATCTCTTGATCGAGCCGACCTCCGGCAATACGGGCATTGCGCTCGCCTTCGTCGCCGCCGCGCGCGGCTATCGCCTCGTTCTGGTGATGCCGGAATCCATGTCGATCGAGCGTCGGCGCATTCTCGCCGTGCTCGGCGCCGAGCTGGTGCTGACGCCGGCCGCGCAGGGCATGAAGGGCGCCGTGGCCAAGGCCACCGAGCTCGCCGCGGAAAATCCCGACGCGGTCATTCCGCAGCAGTTCGAGAATCCGGCCAATCCCGAAATCCATCGCGTCACCACGGCCGAAGAGATTTGGAACGACACCAAGGGCGAAATCGATTATTTCGTCTCCGGCGTCGGCACGGGCGGCACCATCACCGGCGTCGGCCAGGTGCTGAAGCCGCGCCGCCCCAGCCTCAAGGTCGTCGCCGTGGAGCCCGAGGATTCGGCGGTGCTCTCCGGCCGTCCGCCGGGACCGCATAAGATTCAGGGCATCGGCCCCGGCTTCGTGCCGCCGATCCTCGACCGCACGATCATCGACGAGATCGTCACCATCGGCAATCAGACCGCTTTCGAGACCGCGCGTCAGCTCGCCAAATTCGAAGGCATTCCGGTCGGCATCTCGTCGGGCGCAGCCGTCGCCGCCGCGCTCGAAATCGCCGCGCGTCCAGAGGCCGAGGGCAAGAATATCGTGCTGATCATCCCCGACTTCGCCGAGCGCTATCTCTCGACCGCTCTGTTCGAAGGCGTCTGACATAATTGCATCGCGGGACCGGCTTCTGTTCGCATCGGAAGCCGGTCTTTTCGCTCGTGATCAGCTTTGCCGCCGACGAAGCTGTTTCACGCTTCCCGTCTCAACCGGCCGAGCGCGGCGCTGCGAACGAGCAGCACCTCTTCGAAACGCGGCGAGAGCAAAAAGGCGAGCTCCTGCTCGCGTGTCACGGTCACCGGATCTTGCGCGCGCAAATCCTCGTCGACACGGCCGGGATGGCACATCACGAGATGCCGCTCGCCGGGCGCGCGCAAATAGGTTTCGAATTGCGCGGCGTAATCGCTCTGCGGATCGAAATCGGAAAAGCCAGCGAAGCCTTCGTTGAGCAGAAAGCCGCGCGCCACCGCCTCGCGCCGATAGCCGCGCCCGATGGCGCGCACCGCCAGAGCCTTGCGCATGTCCGAGCCGCGAATCACGATGCGATGCATTCGATCGCCGGCGTCGCGCAGCCACAGCTTCTCGCCGGTGAGGCCGCGCTTCTCCAGCGCGTCGAACAGCGCCGTGCGCACGCCGGGCAGCGCATGAACATGCTGATGCCCGTCGAGATGGTCCGGCGCGCGGCTCATCACCGCATAGAATCGGTCGATCTGGCGGTCGATCTCGGCGCGGATCTCCTCCATCGGCAGCTTTCCGCGCATGGCGGCGCGAATCACCTCGCGCAAAGGCGGAAACACGCCGCCCGGAGCGAATTTCGGCATATTGGCGAGCGGACGCCCGAGGGTCAGATTGAAATGCACGCCGATATCGGCGTCATGGCGGCGGCGCGCCAGCTCCCGCCCCATGGCCGGCCAGCGATCGACATTGGTGAGCGCGGAGACCGCCGTCAGCCGCCCGGCGTCCAGCGCCTCGAGAATGCCGAGGCTGACGCCCATGGAGAGACCATAATCGTCCGCGCAGAGCGCGACCGCACGTTGCGCCGCCATCTTCTGTCCTGCCCTTCCCACGCCGCGGCGCGCTTGCGCATTTTCGCGCGCCCGCCTAGGTCTTGCCCGTTTCTCTTGCCCGGTTCGAACCTATAAGGCGAGCGATGGACGATAAAGCCGAAAATCCGCCTCCGGAGATATCCGTAGCCATTCCGGTCTTCAATGAGGCGGCCAATCTTCGCCCGCTCGTCGCCAGGCTGAAGCCCGTGCTGGAGCGCTGCGCCACCTCTTTCGAGATCGTCTTCGTCGACGACGGCTCCTCCGACGAAACGCTCGCGGGATTGCGCGAATTGCATGAGGAGGACCCCCGCGTCAAAGCAGTCTCCTTCAGTCGCAATTTCGGCAAGGAGATCGCTATCGCCGCCGCTCTCGACCACTCCCGCGGCGCAGCCGTGGCGCTGATGGACGCCGACCTCCAGCATCCGCCGGAGACGATCGCCGAATTCGTCGCCAAATGGCGCGAGGGCTATAAGAACGTCTATGGCGTGCGCCGCGACCGCGCCGGCGAGCCGCTGCTGCGAACGCTCTTCGCCAATCTCTTCTATGGCCTGTTCGATCGTTTCGGCGAGACGCCTCTGCCGCGCGGCGCCGGCGATTTCCGCCTGCTCGACCGCCAGGCGATCGACGCGCTCTCGCGAATGCGCGAGCGGGCGCGCTTCTCCAAGGGCCTTTTCGCCTGGATCGGCTTCAAATCGATCGGCGTGCCCTTCGAGGTGGAGGAGCGCGCCTCCGGCCGCTCCAAATTCAATTACGCCAAGCTCATCCGCTTCGCGCTCGACGGGCTGATGTCCTTCTCCTCCGTGCCGCTGAAGGTCTGGGCCGTGGTGGGGATCATCGTCTCGACCTTCGCGCTCGCCATGGCGGCCTATTATTTCTGGCGCACGGTGTTCTATGGCGTGGATGTGCCCGGCTACGCCTCGCTGATCGTCTCCATCGCCTTTCTCGGCGGAATGCAGCTGTTCTCGCTCGGCGTGCTCGGAGAGTATATCGCGCTCATTTTCGCCGAGGTGAAAGGACGTCCGCTCTATCTCGTCGCCGAACGAGTGGGCGTGGAAGACGATGAGCCTGCGAGACCACTCAAATGAATATAGGGCTCCCGAGTCACCCTCATGCTGAGGAGCGCCTGAAAGACGCGTCTCGAAGCACGCCGCATCCCACGGTTCCGCCTTCTGGAGCCCCTCGTGCTTCGAGACGCGGCCTGCGGCCGCTCCTCAGCATGAGGAGTGTGGTTGCTCCATGATTCGTAATCTCCTCTCCGTCGGCGGCTTCACGCTGCTCTCGCGCATCACGGGCTTTCTGCGCGATGTGATGCTGTCGGGCATTCTCGGCGCCGGACTCGCGGCGGACGCTTTCTTCATCGCCTTTCGACTGCCCAATCATTTCCGCGCCATTTTCGGCGAGGGCGCCTTCAACGCCGCCTATGTCCCCTGCTATTCCAAGGCGCTCGAGCAGCAGGGAAAAGACTCGGCGAAAGAATTTTCGAGCGAGGTGTTCACGCTTCTGCTCGCCTCGCAGATTCTGCTGCTCATCCTCGCTTACGCCTTCATGCCGCAATTCGTCGCCCTGCTCGCGCCGGGCCTCGACGATCGGCCGGAAAAATTCGCGCTCGCCGTTTCGCTGACGCGCATCACCTTTCCCTATCTGCTCTGCATGACTCTGGTGACGCTGCATCAAGGCACGCTCAACGCCAATGGCCGTTTCGCCGCGCCCGCCTTCGCGCCCAATCTGCTCAATCTTTCCATGATGGCGGCGCTCGCCGTCGCCTTCCTGTTTCCGAGCGCGGCTTTCGCCGCCGCCTGGGGCGTGACGATCTCCGGCGTCTTGCAGCTCGCGCTGCTGATGGCCAACGCACGCTTGATCGGCGTGATGGAAGGCCTCGCGCGGCCGCATTGGAATCGCGTGCGCGAATTCTTCCTGATGCTGGGGCCGGCGGTGATCGGCTCGGCGAGCGGGCAGATCGCCATTTTCGCCGATACAATCATCGCCTCCATGCTCCCGGACGGCGGCGTCTCCTCGATCAATTACGCCGACCGCATCTATCAGCTGCCCAATGGCGTCATCGGCCTCGCCGCCGGCACAGTGCTGCTGCCGGAGATGAGCCGCCGCATCGCCGCTGGCGACGAGGACGGCGCCCATGCGGCGCAAAATCGCGTGATGGCGCTGACCATCGCGCTGGCCGCGCCTTTCTTCATTGCTTTTGTGACGATCCCCGAACTCATCATGAGCGGCGTCTTCCTGCGCGGCGCCTTCACCCACGCTGACGCCGCCGCGTCGGCGGATGTGCTCACGGCCTATGGCGGCGGGCTGATGGCGCTCGTGCTGATCGCCTCGGCGCGCGCCAGCTTTCAGGCGCATGGCGACACCAAGACGCCCATGTATGTCGCGCTCGGCGCCGTCGTGGTGAATGTGGGGCTGAAGATCGCGCTCTATGAGCCCATGGGCGCGCCGGGCCTCGCCACCGCGACCTCCGTCGGCCTCTGGCTCAATCTCGCTGCGCTGATCGGCCTCGCGCTGCATCGCGGGGCGATGCGCTTCGACGAGACGTTTTTGCGCGTCTCGATCGCAAGTCTTTGCGCAAGCGCGCCCCTGCTGGCGACGGCCATCTATGGCTATGGGCCGGCGATGGCGCTGGCGGGGCGCCTCGGCCCCTTGCGCGATATCGCCGCTCTGCTGCTGCTGGGCGCGGCGGGAGCACTCGTCTATGGAAGCGTTCTCGCCGTCTGCCTGCGCCTCTTCGGCCTGCGCCTGTCGCAGCTGAGACGGGCAAAACGCTGATCTGCGCGTCAGCCGGACTTTTTCGCCGCCATCATATAATTCACATCGGTGTCGTGGCTCTTGCGCCAGCTGCGCGTCAGCGGCTGGAAGCTCATGCCGGAGCGGTCGATCTCGCGCAATCCGACGCGGCGCAGCCAGGCGGACAATTCGTCGGGCCGGACGAATTTGTCGTGGTCGTGCGTGCCGCGCGGCACCCAGCCCAGCACATATTCGGCGCCGAGAATCGCCAGCGCATAGCTCTTCAGCGTGCGGTCTATGGTCGCGAGAAACAGCATTCCGCCGGGCTCGACCAGCGAGGCGAGCGTCGCGACGAAATCGCTCTGTCCTTCGACATGCTCCAGCACCTCCATGGCGACGACGATATCGAAGCGCGCGCCTTCCGCAGCCAGCGCCTCGGCGGTGCTGTTGCGATAGGCGATGTCGAGGCCAGAGCGCTCCGCATGGCGACGCGCCACCTCTATATTATTGGGCGCGGGATCGACGGCCGTGACCTTCGCGCCCAGTTCGGCCAGCGATTCGCTCAATATGCCGCCGCCGCAGCCGATATCGACGAGTCGCAGCCCTTCGAGCGGTCGCGCGTCATGACGGTCGCGGGCCGCGCCGTCCGCGCGGAAATGACGGCAGGCGAGATCGCGGATGTAATGGACTCGGACCGGATTGATCTCGTGCAAAATGCCCATCTTGCCCGTGGCGTCCCACCACAGCTCGCCGAGCCGGTCGAAACGTTCGACGTCTTTCGGGTCGACGCTGGCGGAATGGGGGCGGTCATGATGCTGCGGCACGCTTGTCCTCTTTTGTTCGGCCTTCCGGGCTCCGAACCGCAGGCCGGAGGTTTCCTCATCCTGAGGAGCCTGCGAAGCAGGCGTCTCGAAGGACGAGGAAACCGTCGGCCCCCGCCTTCTGGAGCCCTCGCGCTTCGAGACGCGCCTTTCAGGCGCTCCTCAGCATGAGGGGTAGCGGGGTTTCGGTTCGCCTAGAGTCCCGTCCCCGCCGCGGCGTTGACACCGGCGGCGGGGGCGTCACATATACGCCCGCTTTTGGTCGGATGCGAGCGGCCATCCGGCTCGCCCGAGCCGGGCCCGTGTTTCCAATCTAGGTCGGTCATGGCTCGTCTGGTGATGAAATTCGGCGGCACCTCGGTCGCCAATGTGGAGCGCATCCGCAATGTCGCGCTCCATGTGAAGCGCGAGGTGGAGGCGGGATATAAGGTCGCCGTCGTGGTCTCGGCCATGTCCGGCAAGACCAATGAGCTGGTCGCCTGGTGCAAGGACGCCGCCGCCCTGCACGATCAGCGCGAATATGACGCTGTCGTCGCCTCCGGCGAGCAGGTGACGGCCGGTCTTCTCGCCATTGCCCTGCAGAATATCGGCCTGTCCGCGCGCTCCTGGCAGGGGTGGCAAATCCCGATCCTGACCAGCGACGCCCATGGCTCTGCGCGCATCCAATCGATCGACGGCTCCGCTCTGCGCGCCGGCTTCGATCGCGGCGAGGTCGCCGTCATCGCCGGCTTTCAGGGAATTCACCAGCCGAGCGGCCGCATCACCACGCTCGGCCGCGGAGGCTCGGACACCAGCGCCGTCGCCGTCGCCGCCGCCATAGAAGCGGATCGCTGCGACATTTATACGGATGTCGACGGCGTCTACACCACCGATCCGCGCGTCGTGCCCAAGGCGCGGCGCATGGAGCGCATCGCCTTCGAGGAGATGCTGGAGATGGCCTCGCTCGGCGCCAAGGTGCTGCAGGTGCGCTCCGTGGAGGTGGCCATGGTGCATGGGGTCCGCACCTTCGTCCGTTCGTCCTTCGACGATCCGGCCCGTCCCAACAGCGGCACGCTGATCTGCAAAGAGGAGGATATTGTGGAAGCCCAGGTCGTGACCGGCATCGCCTTCTCGCGCGACGAGGCGCAGATCACCCTTCGCGGCGTCGCCGACAAGCCGGGCGTGGCGGCCGCGGTCTTCGTGCCGCTGGCCGAGGCCGGCGTCAATGTCGATATGATCGTGCAGGTCGCTTCCGACGCGACCATGACCGACATGACCTTCACCGTGCCGGCGGCCGAATATGAGCGCTGCCTCTCCATTCTCGAGAAGGCGAGGCCTTCGATCGGTTATGCCGGGCTCGCCGGCGCCAAGGATGTGGCGAAGGTCTCGGCCATCGGCATCGGAATGCGAAGCCACGCCGGCGTCGCCGCCCGCGCCTTCAAGGCGCTGGCCGAGAAGGGCGTGAACATTCGCGCCATCACCACTTCGGAGATCAAATTCTCCGTGCTGATCGACGCCGCCTATACCGAGCTCGCAGTGCGCACGCTGCATTCGCTCTATGGCCTCGACGCCGAGTGAGGCCGCTGCGAAGTCGTCGCAATCGCCGCGTAACTGTCGAGACCGAGCATATTTTAAAAGTAGGAGCCGAGCATGGATGAATTGATCGCCCGCATTTCCGCAACGCTCGGCGTCGAGCCCGAGACGGCGCGCCTCGCCGCCGGCCATGTGCTCGGCTTTTTCCGCAAGGAGTTCCCGGACGGTCCGGCGGCCGATCTCATCGCCAAGCTGCCCGGCGCCGAGGAAGCGATCGCCGCGGCCGAGGCGGCTCCGGCGGCGGATGGCGGGCTGCTCGGCGGTCTGTTGGGCGGGCTCGGCGGCCTCGTCGGCGGCTCCAAGGGCGATCTGATGGCGCTCGCTGGACGGCTCTCCAGCGTCGGCCTCTCCATGGATCAGAGCCAGGCGTTGGCCAAGGAGTTCTTCGCCCATGCCGAGGGGCTGGTCGGCAAGGAAAAGCTGAAGCAAATCACCGATTCCGTGCCGGGGCTGTCGCAGTTTTTATGAGGTCGTTTTCGTCCGGCGGACAGACGCGAACCTTCCGGCTCGCACTTCGGCTCCGATGAAGGAGACCGCCAGGCAAGCCTGACGACAGCTCGGCGCGGCAAAACATGTCCCGTTTGTTTCGGGAGCATAGCCGCATGAGTCTGCATATTTCCCCTCCGTCGCCGCCGGACCTCGTCGACACGCTCGCTGTCTGGCGCGCGCGCTTTCCTCGTTTCGCTGAAATGATGGACGCCGGCGAATCGCCGGTCAAAGCTTTGCGCTATCTCGGCCTCGGCCTCTGGCAGGAGGGCGATGTGACCGGCGCCGTCGCCGCTCTGACGACGGCGGCCTCGCTGACGCCCGAGGACGCCGATCTCCTCGCCGATCTCGGCGCTGTGCTCTGGCTCGACGGCCGCAAGGCCGACGCGCTGCAATGTTTCATCGCCTCGCTGGAGCGCGATCCGAGCCGCACTCAGGTCTGGCTCACCGTCGCCAGCCTCTGCAACGAGATCGGCGAGACCGCCACCGCCGAGCATTCCTATCTCGCGGCGCTCGATCTCGACCCCGCCTGCACAGAGGCGGCGACCGGGCTCGGGCTCATCTGCCTCGAGAGCCGCCGCTATGACGAAGCCGTCACGCTGCTGCGCGGCGCGCTGGATCGTGGCGTCGCCACCCCGGGCCTCTACGCCTGCTATGGTCAGGCGCTCTATCTGATCGGCGAGTTCGCGGCCGCGCGCGCGGCATTGCAGCGCGCCGCCGAGGCGCTGCCCGAAGAAGCGCCGATCGTGCGCAAATATGCGCTCGCGGCTTTTGTGGAAACGACGATCGCAGCGTCGCCGGAAGAGGCCTTCGCCGCCTATCGGCGCGCCGCCGGCCTCCACGCGGAGGAGGACGAGCGCGTCGCTCGCTCGGGCTTCCAGGCGCTCTGCGGCTTCGGCCGAAAGGAAGCGGCGATCCGCCTCGGCGAAGCGCTGCTGCGCGGGGCGCCGGACGATCCGATCATCCCCCATCATCTCGCCGCATTGCGCGGATTGCGGAGCGAGCGCGCGTCGCGCGCCTATATCGCCGCCTGCTTCGACAAATATGCGCCGGACTTCGATCGGCATCTCGTCGAGACGCTGGGCTATCGCCTGCCCACGACATTACAGCCGCTGCTGGCCGAGACCGCGCGCGCTTTCCCGCGCATTCTCGATCTCGGATGCGGCACCGGCCTCGCCGCCGAAATGCTCGCCGGCTTCGGCGAGGAGATCGTCGGCGTCGACCTCTCCCCGCGCATGTTGGAGAAGGCGCGCGAACGCCGGATCTATGCGCGGCTGGCGGAGCAGGATGTCGAGGATTTCCTGGTAGCCGATGGCGAGCGCTTCGATCTCGTCGTCGCGCTCGACCTGCTGATCTATTTCGGCGACCTCTCCGCTCTGTTCGCCAGCGTCGCGGCGCGCCTCGCCCCGGGCGGGGTCTTCGCGTTCAGCATAGAGACCGGGATCGAGGCCGATTATACGCTCACGCCGACAGGCCGGTTCACGCATGATCCGGCCTATGTCGAAAAATCGTGGGAGAAGTATTTCGCCCCGCTGGTCTCGCGGGCGACGACGATCCGCATAGAGGCCAACCGGCCGGTCGATGGCCGGCTGCTCCTGCTGCGGCGGCGTTGAACCTATAGCTCGTCCTGCGCCGCCTTCGCCTGTTTCAGCAGCGCGTCGGCGGCGATGATCTCGTTCTTGTCGGGATCATGCGCCACGGCGCCGAAATCCTTCGCCAGCGCGGCGCTGAACGCCAGGGCCGCGATCTTCTCGCGGGGATCGCTCGACCATTTGATCGCGACTTGCGCATCGCGGCCGCCGATCGCCTCGGCGATTTCCGCCGGCAGGGCCACGGCGGGGTCGCGCTCTGCGAAGCGAATGTCGAAGCCGGCGTCCTCGCCGTCGAATGTGCAGGGCAGATAGCCCTCGACGGCGAAAGGGGCGTAATCGTGATCCAGCGAGACGGCGATCTTGGTCGCGTCGATCGCCTTTTGATGAGCGGCGCGGTCCGGCAGCTTGCCGCGCTCGATATAGAGAATGTGCCGTCTGGCCATGGAAACATCCTGTCTCGCGCGCCTCATTCGCGCGCTTGCGCCAAGCAGGAAACATTCCACTATGACAATGTCGCAGCCTTCGCCGCCACTGGTTCGCCACAGGCTCGGGCGATAGACTTCGCTCTATGATTCGCCCTTCTTTCCTTCCTCTCCTTCTCGCCGCCGGCCTCGGCCTCACAGTCGCGGCGCCGGCGCTCGCCAAAGAAAAGCCGGCGGCCGAGGATGCGGCCTCCGACGCCAAGGCCGACAAGAAGAAGCCGGCCAAGCCAGACGCCAGGAAAACGGATCCCGCCAAGAAGACGGAGCCCAGCGACGCGAAGAAGCCGGCCGACGCCAAGAGCCACAAAGACAAGAAGCCGGCCGACGCCAAGAAAGGCGCTGAGGCGAAGAAAGGCGCCGAAGCGAAGAAAACCGCCGAAGCGAAAAAGCCCGCGGCGGCGGAGGAAGAGCCGGACGCCAAAAGCGGCAAGGACAAGAACGGCAAGACCGCCAAGGCCGGCAAGGAAAAGCCGGCCGAGAAGGAGAAGGCCGGCGCCAAGACGCCGACCGCCGTCGGCTCCTATGGCGATTGGAACGCCATGACCGCGCATGGGCAAGGCAAGGACAAGACCTGCTATGCGCTCGCCGAGCCGAAAGACCGCCAGCCGGGTAAATTGCAGCGCGACAAGGCCTATGTCTTCATCTCGACGCGGCCGGCCGAAGGCGTGCGCAATGAGGTGGCGATCATTCTGGGCTTTGCGGCCAAGGACGGCGGCGCCGCCAGCGCCGACATAGACGGCGACAATTTCGAGCTCGTGACCAAAGGCTCCAACGCCTGGGTGAAGAATCCGGCGAAGGAGAAGGAATTCGTCGAGGCGCTGAAGAGCGGGACCAAGCTCACCGTCAAGGCGCCCTCCGCCAAGGGCAATGTCACGACCGACGTCTATTCGCTGAAAGGTCTCTCCGACGCGCTCGGCCGCGTGCAGAAGGAATGCCCCTGAGCCGCGTAAGCCGCGCCATATCGGAAACGCCTCACCTCACGCCGATGACCATCGAATCCGGCCCCAGCAAATGTTCGACGCGCGTCTGCGCGAAGCCGGCGTCGCGCATCCAGCCCTGGCAATCCGCGCCTGTGTAATCGAAGCCGCCGGGCGTCTCGATCAGCATGTTGAGGCTCATCAGCAGACCGAAGGCGTTGGTCTTGCGCTCGTCGTCGATCAGCGCTTCATAGACGATGAGCGCCCCGCCCTTCGGCAACGCCTCATAGGCTTTCGCCAGCAGCAGGCGCTTCTCCTCGAGATTCCAATCGTGGAGAATATGCCCCATGACGATGACGTCGACCTTGGGCAGCGCATCATCGAAGAAATCGCCCGGATAGAAGCGCAGCCGATCGGAGAGCCCGTTCTGCGCGATGAAATCGTCGAACACCGGCCGCACTTGCGGGAGATCGAAGCCACCGCCGGTCAGATGCGGATGCGCGCGCGCGACCGTGACGGGAACCATGCCCTGCGCGCAGCCGACATCGACGAAAGTCTTGTAGTCCCGCCACGGGAATTTCGCGGCGATGGCCTGCGCCGGACCGGCGCTTATGCCGCTCATCGCGGTGAGGAAGCCGCGCAGCTTTTCCGGATCGGCGTAGAGCGCGCCGAAGAAATCCCCTTCGGCGGCGTTCTCGCTCTGCGCCGCGCCGGTGCGCAACGCCTCGGTGAGGCGGTTCCAGCTCGAGAACAAGCGCAGATTGGACATTTCCAATATCTGCCCGACATAGCTCGGCTTGGCGCGATCGAGGAAGAGGTCCGTCTCCGCCGTATTGCGATAGAGGCCGTTCTCGCGCTCGAGCATTCCGAGCGCCACCAGCGCATCGAAGAAATCGCGCGCCGAACGCTCATGCAGGCCGAGGCGGACGCGCAGCGTTTCGGCGTCGGCCGGGCCTTCGGCGAGAACGGTGAAGAGGCCGAGCTCGACGGCCGAGAGCAGAGCCTTGGAGTTCCAGAAGCCGAGACCGAGACCGAGGATTTTTTCCGGGGAGAGCTGGCTCATCTTTGTCCTCACAAACGAGAATCTCGCCACGCGCATCCTTCTCCCGCTTGCGGGAGAGGCCCGGCGCAGCCGGGCCGGATGAGGGCGGCTGCGGTTGGCGGCGCTTCAAAAGCTTTCCGAGATCGCTGCGGCGGGTCGGTCCCTCATCCGACCTCGCAATAGCCCGTCTCTTGAGACGGGCGTCCTTACGGACGCCCTATGGCGAGGCCACCTTCTCCCACAAGTGGGAGAAGGAGATGCGCCCTTGCTTTTAAAATAGCGGCTCGTCTTATCATTTCGCGACGCGCCGGTCGATTTCGTCCCCTACTGTCCCGTTCGCGCAAACCATTCCTCTTCGCTGATGACCTCGACGCCCAGTTCCTCGGCCTTGGCGAGCTTGGAGCCGGCGCCCGGCCCCGCCACGACGAGATCGGTCTTCTTCGACACGGAGCCGGAAATCTTCGCGCCGAAGCGCTCCGCCTGCGCCTTGGCCTCATCGCGCGTCAGGCGCTCCAGCGCGCCGGTGAAGACGACCGTCTTGCCGGCGACGGGCGAGGCGCTTTCGATCTGCGGCATGGGCTCGAGCGTCACATGCGTCAAAAGCGCATCGATCTCGCGCTCATTATGCGGCTCGGCGAAGAAATCATAGAGCGCCTCGGCGACGACGCCGCCAATGCCTTCGATCGATTCGATGCGCTCGCGCGCTTCGCTTCCCGGCGCGGCGTCGCGCGCCGTGTCGCGAAGGCTGGCGAAATCGGCGAAATGCCGCGCGAGGCGCTTGGCGTTGGTCTCGCCGACATGGCGAATGCCGAGCGCGAACAGGAAACGATTGATCGGCACGCTGCGCCGCGCGTCGATCGCGGCGAAGAGATTGCGCACCGAGGTCTCGCCATAGCCCTCTCTGTTCTCGAGCTTGGTGAGGCTCGCTCGGTTTCGTTCGGCCAAAGTGAAAATTTCGGAGGCCGTGCGAATGAGGCCTTCCTCGAAGAAAGCCTCGATCTGCTTGTCGCCGAGCCCTTCTATGTCCATAGCGTTGCGCGAGGCGAAATGCTTCAAGCGCTCGATGCCTTGCGCCGGACAGACCAGCGAGCCCGTACAGCGGCGCACCACATCCTCGACGCCCTTCTCGTCGATCTCGCGCACCGCCGCCGAGCCGCAGGCCGGGCAGACATGCGGGAATTCATAAGGCTTCGTCCCCTCCGGCCGCTTATCGAGAACGACCTCGACGATCTGCGGAATGACATCGCCGGCGCGCTGCACGACGACAGTATCGCCGACACGAATATCCTTGCGCGCGATCTCGTCCTCATTATGCAGCGTGGCGTTGGAGACGACGACGCCGCCGACCGTCACCGGCTCCAGCCGCGCGATCGGCGTCAGCGCGCCGGTGCGGCCGACATTTATGTCTATGCCGCGCACGATGGTCTTGGCCTGCTCGGCCGGGAATTTATGCGCCACCGCCCAGCGCGGCGCGCGCGAGACGAAGCCCAAGCGAGTTTGCAGGCCGATATCGTCCACCTTGTAGACGACGCCGTCTATGTCATAGCCGAGCGTGGCGCGGCGCGCTTCTATGTCGCGGAAATGCGCGAGCATCTCCTCGGCGCCCGCGCAAATTTTGGTGAGCGGATTGGTCGGCAGGCCGAAGCTCGCCAGCGCCTGCACCATCCCATATTGCGTGTCGGACGGCATGACACTCACCTCGCCCCAGCTATAGGCGAAGAAGCGCAGCGGCCGGCTCGCCGTCACCTTGGGATCGAGCTGGCGCAAAGAGCCTGCGGCGGAATTGCGCGGATTGGCGAAGAGCGGCTTATTCGCCGCCGCCTGTCTTTCGTTGAGCGCGAAAAAATCCTCGCGCCGCATATAGACCTCGCCGCGCGCCTCCAGCACATCCGGCCAGCTCTCACCATGGAGGCGCTGCGGGATTTCCTCGAGCGTGCGGATATTGGCGGTGATGTCCTCGCCCTCATAGCCGTCGCCGCGCGTCGCGGCATAGACGAGCACGCCTTTCTCATAGCGCAGCGAGCAGGAGAGGCCGTCGATTTTCGGCTCGGCGGTGAAGAAGAGCGGCGCCTCGTCCGCAAAGCCCAGAAAGCGCCGCACGCGCGCGACGAATTCATGGACCTCTTCGTCCGCGAAGACGTTGCCGAGCGAGAGCATCGGCACGACATGTTTTATCTTGGCGAATTTCTCCGCCGGTGCGGCGCCGACCTTCTTGGTCAGCGAGGCGTCGGAGGAAAGCTCGGGAAAGGCTCTTTCCAAAGCCTCATAGCGCTGGCGCAGCGCGTCATAGTCGGCGTCGCTGACCGCGGGAGAGTCTTCCTGATAATAGCGGCGGTCATATTCGGCGAGCTCTTCCGCGAGCCGCGAATATTCGAGCTTCGCCCGCCGCGGCGAGATATCTTCGATCGGCGTGGGCTTTCTCTCGGCGCGTTTGCCCGAGGGGCGACCATCATCAGCGCTCATGATGACTTCCGAACTTGAAAACCAGCGCGCGCCCCTTCTCCCACTCGGGGAGAAGGTGGCCCTCGCGTCAGCGAGGGTCGGATGAGGGCTCGCGCCGCTTCAGCCGTTTACGATCATTTGCGCGATGACGCAAAGCGTATGGATATTCGAAAGGACCCTCATCCGACCCGACTTCGTCGGGCCTCCTTCTCCCACGCGTGGGAGAAGGAGAAAGCGCCCTTCCTTAACGAGCCCCCGCCCTACGCCGCCTCGGGCGCTGCCCCCACCAGCCTTCGCGCCTCCATCGGGCTGATCGGGCGGCCGAAGGCGTAGCCCTGCGCATAGGCGCAGCCGAGCTGATAGAGCTCGATGGCGTCCGATTCCGTCTCCGCGCCCTCGGCGACGACATCCATGCCGAGATCATGCGCCAGCGAGATCAGCGAGCGCAGGATCACCGCGCGCGAGCCCTTGCCGGTCTGGCGCGTGAAGGAGCGGCCGATCTTGATCGTGTCGAAGGGAAAGCTCTGCAGATAGGCGAGCGAGGAATAGCCGGAGCCGAAATCGCTCATCGCGAGGCCCGCGCCGAGCTCCTTGATTCGCCCCAGCATTTGCGCGGCGTATTCGGGATTTTCCATCACCAGCCCCTCGCCGAGCGCGAGCTTGAGGCTGCCTTTGACGATGTCGTTGCGCATCAGCACGCTTTTGACGTCGCGCAGCAGATCGTGCCGCAGCAATTGCCGCGAGCCGATATTGACGCAGGCGAAGATCGGCGGATCGACGGCGAGCGCGCGCTGCCAGGCGGCCAGTTCGCGCGCCGTGCGCTCCAGCGCCAATAGGCCGAAATCGACGATGAGGCCGGTCTGCTCGGCGACCTGTCCGAACTCGCTCGGATCGAGCTGGCCGAGGCGCGGATGATCCCAGCGCAGCAGCGCCTCGAAGCCGGCGATGGTGCGATCCTCGAGCCGCACCACCGGCTGGAAGAACACCTTGATCTCGCCGCGCTCCAGCGCGCGTCTGAGATCGGCCTCCAGCGTCAGCCGGTCGGAGCGCTGCGCGCGCATCGCCGGGCGGAACACTTCTATGCGATTGCCGCCGAGCTTCTTGGCGTGACGCAGCGAGATTTCGGCGTCCTCGAGCATGTCGTGGCGGTCGGGATGCAATTCCTTGTCGAATAGCGCCACGCCGATCGACACCGACAGCGAAATCTCGCGATCGGTGAAGCGCACCGGCGTCGCCAGCGTGCGCCGCACCGAATCGGCGAGCGCGATCACATGATCGACGTCGGTCTCGGAGACGAGGATGATGGCGAAGCGATCGCCATCCAACCTCGCCAGAGTGTCCTGCGGCTGCAACAGCCGCGTCAGGCGATGGGCGATGGTGAGCAGGATCGAATCGCCCGTCGCGACGCCCACCTGCTCGTTGATCTGGCGGAAACGGTCGATGTCGACGGCGAGCACGGTCGGCCGCACGCCGGCCTCGAGCCCGGCGAAGACCAGCGCCGCCTCCAGCCGATCGAAGAACAATTCGCGATT
This sequence comes from Methylosinus sporium, assembly GCF_003113265.1. GTDB lineage: Bacteria > Pseudomonadota > Alphaproteobacteria > Rhizobiales > Beijerinckiaceae > Methylosinus > Methylosinus sporium. The sequence continues at coordinate 13,123 of NZ_PUIV01000022.1, read as the reverse complement.
GGGCAGGCCGGTCAGATTGTCGTGGACGGCGTCATGCAGCAGCCGCTCTCTCGCATTGCGCTCGTCGGTGACGTCGGTGAGCGTGCCGACGACGCGAATGACTTCGCCATCCTGCCCGATCACCGGCCGCGCCCGCAGCCGATAGCAGAAATAATGGCCGTCGGAGGCGCGCAGCCGGAACTCCTGATTGATGCGTCCGCGTCGCTGCTCGAGCAGCGAATCGAGGCAGGCGCGATAGCGGTCGTGCTCGAAAGGATGCAACAGCGCGAGCCAGGAGGACGCCGCCCCCTCGAGCCCGCCGCGATCGAGCCCGAGTTGTTCCTCGACCTCCGGGCTCACATAAATGTAGTCGGCCGGCACGTCCCAATCGAAGACGATCTCATTGGCCCCGGTCAACGCCAGCGCCTTGCGCTCCGTGTCGGAGATCGCGCCATGGGCGAGGCCGCCGCTGGCGAAGGCGTTTTGCATAACGGTGAAGCCGATCAGCATCACGATCAGCACCAGGCCGCCGACCAGCGCCGGCGAGACCAGATCATTGGTCAGCCAGCCGGAGACGGTGAAGCCCGCCGCGCAGACCCAGAGCAGCAGCAAGAACCAAGTTGGAATCAACATGATGGCGCGGTCGAAGCCATGCGTCGCCAGATACAGGACGAGCACGAATCCGACTGCAGAGACCGTGGCGAGCGAGATGCGCGCGACGCCCGCCGCCACTGGCGCGTCGAAAATGGCGAGACCGACGAGATCGGCAAGAATCAGCAGCCAGAGCGCCGCCACGTGCCAGGCGCGCACATGCCAGCGGTTGAGGTTGAGATAGGCGAAGAGGAAGACCACCAAGGTCGCCGACAGCACCGTTTCGGCTCCGGCGCGCCAAATGCGGTCGGCGTTGGGATCGACGCCGAAAATCTTGGCCCAGAAGCCGAAATCGATGCAGACATAGGCGAGCACAGACCAGGCCAGCGCCGCCGCCGCCGGGAAGATCACCGCGCCTTTGACGACGAAGACGATGGTGAGGAACAGCGCCAGCAGGCCGGCGATGCCGATGACGATGCCCTTATAGAGGGTGAGGCTCGTCACCTTGTCCTTGTAGGATTCGGGCTCCCACAGATAGAGCTGCGGCAGATTGGGCGTGCGCAGCTCGGCCACATAGGTGATCGTGGTGCCGGGATCGAGGGTCAGGCGAAAAACATCGGCGTCCCCGCTATCCTCATGTTCCGGCGGAAATCCCTGGCTCGCGGTGATCGCCGAAATGCGCGTCGCGCCGAGGTCCGGCCAGATCACTCCCGACCCTTGAAGGCGGAAATGCGGGGCGACGATCAACCGCTCCAATTGCTCGTCCGTATCATTTGTGAGCGCGAAAACGATCCAGCTCGGGCGCGTGCCCGCTTCTTTGGCGCCCACTTCTATGCGTCGGATGATGCCGTCGGAGCCGGGGGCGGTCGAGACCTGGAGGCGGTCGCCCTCGGAGGAATATTTCTCCACCGCATGGGTGAGGTCGATGGCGGCCGCATCCTGCGGCACGCGCACGGAATCGATGGCGAGGGCCCGCGACCCGCAAAGGACGAGAAAAAGGAGAGCGATCAGATATCTGGATAGCGGCACGAATCTCGTCTCTGGCGCGCAGGCCCAAAAAGTCCGATTGTCGCGAGGGCGGCCGGTCGGCTTTCGGATTTCTTCTTGTCTGAATTTTGACTGGTACCGGCTAAGTCGCCGGTCTGCAAGCCGGTATGGTCTTTGCGTGTCGCGGGCGGCCGAGCGGCCGCGCTTGCGGAGGCCGGACGGGCCCAATATACGCTGAAACGGGAACAGGGCAGAATTTTAGAAGTTCTCTAGATTTGGGCGATGCGGCCTCGCAGAGCCCTCGTCTGGCGGATATGGCCTGTCGAAACTAAGGAAACTGGATGCGTAGCGCTCTCGGCGGACCCCGCTTGCTGCTCCGCCGGCTTCGCGAGGTCATGGCGGAGCCGGTGAGCGCGCAGGCGCGGCTCGACAAGATCGTCGTGCTGATCGCGTCCAATATGGTGGCGGAAGTCTGCTCGGTCTATGTGCTGCGCGCCGACCAGGGGCTCGAGCTCTACGCCACCGAGGGCCTCAATCGCGAGGCGGTGCATCTCACCACCATGCACGCGGGCGAAGGCCTCGTCGGCCTCATCGCCAAAAACGCCGAGCCGCTGAACCTCTCCGAGGCGCAGGAGCACCCGTCCTTCTCCTACAAGCCGGAGACGGGCGAGGAGATCTATCACTCCTTCCTCGGCGTGCCGATCTTGCGCGGCGGCAACACGCTCGGCGTGCTCGTCGTGCAGAACAGGGTGCGGCGCATCTATTCCGAGGAGGAGATAGAGGCGCTGCAGACGACGGCGATGCTGGTCGCCGAGATGATCGCCTCGGGCGAATTGCGCTCCATCGCCAAGACGCCGGAGAGCTTCGCGCTCGACCGCCCCGTCGTGGTCAAGGGCGCGCCCATGTGCGAGGGCGTCGGGCTCGGCTATGCGGTGCTGCACGAGCCGCGCGTCGTCGTGAAGCAGCTGATCGCCGAGGATATCGCCGCGGAGGTCCAGCGCCTCGACGCGGCGATCGAGGCGATGCGCGTCTCCATCGACGAATTGGTCGCCCATGGCGACCGCATGGGCGCCGGCGAGCATCGCGAGGTGCTGGAGGCGGTGCGCATTTTCGCCAATGACCGCGGCTGGGTGCGCCGGCTGCACGAGGCGGTGCTGAGCGGCCTCACGGCAGAGGCGGCGGTGGAGCGCGTGCAGAACGACGCCCGCGCCAAGCTGCAACGCCAGACCGACCCCTATCTGCGCGATCGGCTTCACGATCTCGACGATCTCGCCAATCGGCTGCTGCATCAGCTCACCGGGCAGAGCTATGTCGCCGATCGTGAATCGATCCCCGAGAACGCCATTCTCATCGCCCGCAACATGGGCCCCGCCGCGCTGCTGGACTATGACCGCTCGCGGCTGCGCGGCCTAGTGCTGGAGGAAGGCGGGCCGGCGAGCCATGTCGGCATCGTCGCCCGCGCGCTCGGCGTCGCCACTGTCGGCCTCGCCGCCAATGTGACCGATCTCGTCGAAGCGGGTGACGCCGTCATCGTCGACGGCGTCACCGGCGACGTGCATATCCGCCCGCCGCCGGACGTGCAGACCGCCTATGGCGAGAAGGCGCGGCTGCGCGCCCGCCGCATGGAGCAATACGCCAAGCTGCGCGATGTGGCCGCCGTGACCAAGGACGGCGTCGAGATCGCGCTGCATATGAACGCCGGCCTCATCGTCGACGTGCCGCATCTGCACGAGACCGGCGCGCGCTCCATCGGCCTGTTCCGCACCGAGCTGCAATTTATGCTGGCGCCGCGCTTTCCGCGCATGAACGAGCAGTTCCTGCTCTACAAGGCGGTGTTCGACGCGGTGCAGGACCGCCCCGTCACCTTCCGCACGCTCGACATCGGCAGCGACAAGATCCTGCCCTATATGGCGACGATCGACGAGGAGAATCCCGCGCTCGGCTGGCGCGCCATCCGCATCGGCCTCGATCGTCCCGGTCTGCTGCGTATGCAGATCCGCGCCATGCTGAAGGCCGCGGGCGGCCGAGACGTGCGCATCATGTTTCCGATGATCGCCAATGTCGCGGAATTCGAGGCGGCGAAGACGATCGCGCACCGCGAGCTCGCGCATCTCGAGCGCCATGGCCATCGGCCGCCGACCAATATGCAGCTCGGCGCCATGGTGGAGGTGCCCTCGCTGCTGTGGGAGCTCGACGCCATCGCCGCGCGCGCCGATTTCCTGTCGGTCGGCTCCAATGATCTCGTGCAATACATGTATGCGGCCGATCGCGACAATACGCGCGTCTCCAAGCGTTACGACACGCTCTCCACGCCGGTGATGCGGGCGCTGGAGCGCATCGCCGCGGCGGGCAAGCGCGCCGGCAAGACGGTGACGCTCTGCGGCGAGATGGGCGGCCGCCCGCTGGAGGCGCTAGCGCTGCTCGCTCTCGGCTATCGCTCGCTGTCCATGTCGCCCTCTTCGATCGGGCCGGTGAAGGCGATGATCCTCGCCGTCAATCTCGAGGAGGCGGAAGTGTTTCTCGCCTCGCTGCTCGCAAAGGAGGACGGCGCGCCGAGCCTGCGCGAGAATTTGCGCGAATTCGCCGCGGCGCGCGATATTCCGGTTTGACCATGCGTCGATTCGAGAAATCTCGCCGGGAAAGGCGTTTCCGCCGAGTCTTCCTCGTGGACCGCGGTCCGACCCTCACCCTGATGGGGAGGGTGAGCGCGTCGATTTCGGCATTCGCCACGAAAGACCGGGGACGCTAGCGACGCTCACACTTCGCTTCTCGCCGTCCCCTATATTCTCTCGCTCGGCAGCCCCATGTTCGCCCAAGACAAGCTCGACCTCATTTTGCGTCGTCACGAGGAGATCGCCGACCGGCTCAGCGCCGGGCCCGACGCGGCGAGCTTCGTCGCGCTCTCACGCGAACTCGCCTCGCTCGACGATGTCGTCGCCAAGATCAAAACCTATCGCGCGACGCTCGCCGAGATCGACGGACTCGGCGAAATGCTCGCCGATCCGGCGATCGATCCCGACATGCGTGAATTCGTCGATGGCGAGCTGAAAGTCGCGCAGGATGCGCTGACCCGCGCCGAGCATGAGCTGAAGCTCGCTCTGCTGCCGAAAGACTCCGCCGACGAAAAAGGCGTCATTCTAGAGGTGCGCGCCGGCACCGGCGGCGACGAGGCTGCGCTCTTCGCCGGCGATCTCTTCCGCGCCTATCAGCGCTACGCCGCCGTCAAAGGCTGGAGCGTCGAGATTCTCTCCGCCAGCGAAGGCGCGCTCGGCGGCTATAAGGAGATCGTCGCCGAGATCGCCGGCCGCGGCGTCTATGCGAAACTGAAATTCGAATCGGGCGTGCATCGCGTTCAGCGCGTGCCGGCGACGGAGACGCAGGGGCGCATTCACACTTCGGCAGCGACGGTCGCCGTGCTGCCGCAGGCGGAGGATGTCGACGTCGCCATAGACGACAAGGACTTGAGCATCGAGACGATGCGCTCGGGCGGCGCCGGCGGCCAGCATGTCAACAAGACCGAATCGGCGATCCGCATCACCCATATTCCATCCGGCATCGTCGTGATGATGCAGGAGGAGCGCTCGCAGCATCGCAACAAGGCCAAGGCGATGGAGGTGCTGCGCTCGCGCCTCTATGACGCCGAGCGCCAGCGCCTCGACAGCGCGCGCGCCGCCGATCGCAAGGCGCAGGTCGGCTCCGGCGATCGCTCGGAGCGCATTCGCACCTATAATTTTCCGCAAGGCCGCGTCACCGACCATCGCATCAATCTGACGCTCTACAAGCTCGATCGCGTGATGGAAGGCGAGATGGACGAGATTTTCGACGCGCTAACGACGGATCATCAGGCGAAATTGCTGGCGCAGAGCGAGAGCTGATGCTTCGATTTCAGTTCCGAGTTGAATGCGACAGCGGATGCGCCTAGGGTGCGCCCGCACTGAAATTAGTCATTCGCTTTTTCGACAGTCGACTCGAAATATATCTTCGAGGAGCGCGCATCATGCGTAAGATATTCGCTTTCGCGCTCCTGGCTTCTACGTTCTCGCCGCCGGCCTGCGCGGTCGAGACCACCACCCTTCGCGATCTGCCGCCGTTCGCTGCGCCTCCACGTCCATTCGACTGGACAGGGGTCCATTTCGGGACGACCGGGGGATATGGCGGCGGATACGGCCCGGCCAATCGCGGGCGGCTCCAATATTCGAACGCCCACGCCGAGGCGAGCGCGAGCGCGTCGAGCGAGAATGCGACCGTCGGATTCGGCTATTTGTTCGCCGGCGCCGCGCTCGGATACGACTATCGACCGGCCGGAGAGCTGATCGTCGGGCTCGAAGCCGACTGGTCGCGGATCGTCGCGGATGTCACGCCGGGGGTCGCCGTCGCGGCGGCGCGCGGCCTATCCGCGAGCGATCCAGGATGGTTCGCGACATTGCGGGCGCGCATGGGCTATGGGCTGTTCGACCGTTTCCTGCCCTATCTCACCGGCGGCGTCGCCTATTCGAGAATCGGCGCCGATATGGTCGCGAGATTTCCCGAGACGAGCCTCGCCGCCTCGACGGCGATCGGGACGGGGTCGGGCGCGAAGCTCGGCTGGACCATGGGCGCGGGCATGGAATATGCGATCACGGACCAGATCAGCGTCAAGACCGAGTATCTCTATTCGGAATTCGGCGGCTCCGCGCTCCCCATCATCACCGCTTTCGCTGCCGCCGAGCCGGCCGTAGGCGTCCTTTCGACACGGAAAGTCGGCGTTCATACGGTGCGCGGCGGCGTGAGCTGGAGGCCGCGTCGGCAGGACGCCGATTCTGCGCTCCCGCCTCCCGATCTCGGCGCCGGAGCGCCGCGCCCCGCCTTCCCGAGGAGCGGCCTCTATTTCGGCCTGGGCGGAGGCTTCGCCGGCGGCGGCGGCGTCGCCGATCTGAACAGATCCCAGCCGCAGGGCGCGGGGTTTTCAGGCGCTTCCGTCAAAACGAGGATCGGATACGGCGATCGTCTCATCGGCGCTCTCGCGGGATATGATCATATCGTCGGCGACCGGATCATCCTCGGCCTCGCGGCCGATTTTTACGGCGGCGTCCTCGGAACGCATGTCGTCGACGACGGCGCCCAATCGGAAACGACGAGCGCGGACGGCCTCTATCTGCTTCAGACGGGCAATCTGTCCCAAAGCGATGCGCGCATCGAACGTCGCTGGTTCGCGACGACGAGGGCGCGCCTCGGCTATGCTCTGCTCGAACGGCTCGCCCCCTATGTCACGGCGGGCGTCGCCTTTTCGAAGATCGAGGCGAAATTCGCCTCGTCGACCCTATCGAGCCTTTTCGCGAAATCGCTCGATCCCGTCGGCGTCTACGCCAGCGACGGATGGAGCGCCTCGCGCGGCGCCGCGAGCGAGGTCGAGGTCGGCTGGACGGCGGGCGCGGGAGCCGAATATGCGCTTACCGAACGGATCGCGCTATGGACCGAATATCTCTATTCGAAATTCGGCGGCGCGACCATTCCGATCGCCACGCTCTCGTCGAATGGCGCGCTGTCCGTCAGCTCGTTGTCGACGGCGCCGGTCGGCGTCCACTTGGTCCGCGGCGGCGTCAGCTGGAAATTCTTCGAGCCCGAACTGAGCGCGCTCCTCGGCGGCTGGAGCCTTCTCGCATTTCGTTGAAGCCGACGCGCCTCCGACGCCGGATCGGCGTCTTTTCCCGCGAAGAGACCAGCGCTGTGCGCCGTCGCACGAACATCCGGCGTGGCGCGTCGTAGCGTGCGAAGGCTCGCCGATGAGAGCGAGCGCAACGCAAACGGAGTTGGTCATGAGCAAAAACGCCCTCGCCGCCGGACTTCTGGCCCTGACATTGACCGGTTCGACCATTCTCGCCTCCACCGCCGAGGCGAGCCCCTATCGGCGCCATCACCACGGCCATTATTGGGGCGGCGTCGCCGCCGCGGGCGCGCTGACGGCTCTGACGCTCCGCGCCATCGCCGCGTCGCAAGCGCCGAGCGATTGCTATATGACCCGCCAGCCCGTGACCGACGATTGGGGCAATGTCCTCTATTTCCGCCGCGTGCGCGTCTGCGAGTGAGCCAGCGCGGATGAATGAGCCCGAAAAGGCGCGGCCCTTCGACCTCGAAGCGGCCGCGCCTAGCGAGCCCCCGCCCGTTCATTCAGACGTCGATAGAGCGTGCTGCGATGCACGCCGAGCACGCGAGCGGCCTTGCTGAAATTGCCGTCGCAGGCGTCGAGCGCCGCGCGCATCGCCGAAAGCTCGGCGTCGCGCAGCCTGTGCTCGGCGAGCCGCGCCGAGAGCGGCTCGAAGCAGATGTCGTGCAGCTCCAAAGGACAATCCGTCGGCCGCGCGCGGCAGGACGAGGGCGTGTTGGCGAGGCCATAATAGCGCCGGCCGTCGCTCCCGATGATCTCCGCCATTTGCGGCGCGGCTCTCAGCGGCTCGAACAATTCGTCGAAACTCACACAATCGAGCGCGCTCCAATCGCGCTGCACGAAGGAGAGGCCGCGGCGATTGGCGGCGATGAGCCGCTTGTCGTCGTCGAAGGCGAGGAGCCCCTCGCGCGGCGCGCCGACGACGGCGGGATCGGTGTGGAAGCGCAAGACTGTCGCCGCTGAAAAAGCATTGCCGCCAAAGAAGCGATGCTCGATCTGCTCGACCGCGAAGCGAACGAGCCCCAGAGCATGGACGCGGTGCACGCCGGCGTTGGCCGAGAGGGCCAGCGCGCCGACGACGACGCCGCGCGGATCGACGATGGGCGCCGCCGCGCCGCTCAAATTGGCGTGGCTCTCGAAGAAATGCTCGCCGCCATGCACGGCCACCGCCCGCCGCTCGGCCAGAGCCGCGCCGATCGCATTGGTGCCGGCGGCCGCCTCGCTCCAATGCGCGCCGGGCCTGAGCGAGATTTCCGCCGCCTGAGCGGCAAACCCAATGTCGCCGACAGCGTCGACGATCACTCCCTGCGCATCGGCGAGGATGACGACCGCGCCGGTCTCATGCGCCTCGGCGTTGAGCGCGTCGAGCTCCGGCCGGCAGAGGCGCCGCAGCCGCTCGTGGCGCGCAAGAAAAGTCTGCAGCTCGGTCCGCTCGAGCGCGGCGGCGCGGGGCGGTTTGGCGACGTCGAGGCCGAGTTCCGCGCAGCGCAGCCAGGACCGCAGGATCGGCTGTTTGAGCTCGACGGTCGGCAGCTCTCCGCGGCCGAAGAATTTTTCACGCGCCGCCTCCGTCAGGCTGGCGGAATAGAGGGGCATTTGAGACGCCTTTTCGCGGCCGTCCGATACGCAACGGCTGGCGGCCGGCTCGTCGCCGAGCCGACTGCAGCTCGTTAATATGAGAATACGTCCGGTTTGTGCACTGCACCAATTGTCGCATCCCCTCCCCTATCCCATGGGATCAGAAGGAGAAAATCGTTCCTGCGACGAGCGCGTTGGTCCGCACGCCCTGCCCCAGCAGATTATGCGAGACCGAGCGCACGAATTCGCTCTGAAACGTGACCCAATCGGTGAAGCGATATTTCACGAAGCCGATGGTCGAGGCGTTGGAGGCGACGAGCGCGCCATCGCCGAGACGGCCGGGATAATCGTTGAGATTGGCGTCGAGATAGCTGACGCCATAGCTGCCGCCGAAAGTCAGGCGCTCGAAGATCGTATAGCCGGCCTGGGCGTAATAGCCCGAGGATTTGCGCCGCTCGCCGTCATAGCCGACGCCGTCGAAATAGAGCCCCGTCGTGCCGAGGCCGACGCCCTTATAGCCATAGCCGACCAAAGTCACCGGGCCGAGGTCGAGACGGCCGCCGGCGTCGATCGCCATGGAGCGCACGCCTGCTCCGCGCGGCAGCAGCACGGCGTCGCCGGATTCGACGCGATGGCGCTGGGTGAGGCCCGATGTCCACAGGGTCAGCTTCGTCCCCGGCGCGAGCTCGCCCACATATTTGAGGCGCGCCTGAAAGCCCGGCTGATCATGCCCGGTGATCACGCCCGAATAGGGAAGGACGCCGGAGGCCGACACATAGGACCCGGCATTGTCGAATTGCTGATACGGCGAGAAGACGCCGACCGAGACGGTCACGCCATGGAAATCCGGCGTCGTATAGGTGAGCTGCGGAATCCAATCCGCATAGACATAGCCGAAACCGATGCGGCCGAGGCTGGTGTTGGACGGGCTGGCGTTGGCGGCGATGGTGCCGGCGCCGAACAAAGTGAAATCATTGAGAATGGCGTCGGCGGCGAAGAGGCCGAGATCGCGGCCGACCTTCAGCGTGCCATAATCGGCCGAGCTGATTTCGCCGAATACCTGGCGCAGATCGACGCCCGGCGTGCCGAGCGCCACCGAGGCGCCGGAACTATTGCCATTGAGCAGGCCGACGCGAATATTATTGCCGCCCGCGTAGAGGCCGAGCGAGAAGGACACCTTATAGCCCTCCTGCTCGGTCGAGAGACTGAGCGCCAGCGCGCTCGGCAGCAGACCGGAGCGAATGGCCGAGGAGTTGTTATAGACGCTGCCGCCTCCGAGCCCGCCGGCGACGGTCGCCGTTCCGGCCTGCTTGAATTGCTCGGTCGCGAAAAAGGCGAGCTGGCCGGAAAGGCGCACGTCGACCGCGCCGACGCGCGCGCCGATCCCTTTGTCGAGGCGCGTGATGAAGCGATCCGAAGGCGTCGCGAGCGGCTGCGCGGCGGCATGGCTCGCCACAGCGGCGCGGGCCGGCGCGGCGGTCTCGGCCGCATGGCGCGCCTTCAGCTTGCGATATTCGCCCTTGGTCAGAATTCCCTTGGCTTTCAGCTGATCGAGCAGTTGATCCGTCGTATCCGCGCGCGCAGCTCCAGTGAAGAGCGAAACAAAGGCCAGCCCCGCCGCCATCACATTCGTCGCCTCGTGCCGCATTGGACGCGGAACGGCCACATCGCCGGTTCTTGTCATTGGCGTTTCCGTCGTTTCTTCTCAGGAAAAGTCCCGGCCGCCCTTCGAAGAGACGGCCGGGAAAGTTAGGGAGGATTGAGTGACCGCTCGTCATCGACCCAGCGGCGCGGGCCTCTTTCCCTGGGAAGGAAAGTCTCGTAACGGCGCGACCCGGCGCCGCCGCTCTAAAGAGCAGCGCGACGAAATCGGACCGAATCTGCTTGGGGAGGCGCGGCGTCAGCCGTCGTTCACGAAGAACAGGCCGTCAAAGCCGCAGAAGAATGATCGAGTCTTCGTCGATCAGATTCGATATCGTCTCTTGTACAATTACAGCCCCTGGATCTTCGCTCGCCTTCAGCAGGAGAGCGCGTGGTCTTTCGTGGGGTCATTAGGCGACGTGCGTCGCACAATGGCAATTAGAACATCTCGAAATCGCGACAGATTTCGCTTATTCGCCAAACTGTCGTGACAAAAACTGCCGCAGACTGCGACAGTCGCGCTCGCGACGCCGCAAAATGCGACAGCGCGACAATACGCCTCGCCCGGAAAGCGCGGCACGATGTCGCGCATCCCGTTCTAGATCAACAGATTACATGCGTATATTGCAGCGCAGCAGCGCGCGCCGGCTCAGTGCCGGAAATGGCGCACGCCGGTCAGCACCATGGCGAGGCCGGCCTCGTCGGCGGCGGCGATCACATCCTTGTCATTGACCGAGCCGCCCGGCTGAATGACCGCCGTCGCGCCGGCCGAGGCCGCCGCCAGCAGCCCGTCCGGGAAGGGGAAAAAAGCGTCGGACGCGACCACGGAGCCGACGGCGAAGCTCTCCCGCACGCCGGCCTCGCGCGCCGCCTCCTCCGCCTTGAAGGCCGCTGTGCGCGAGGAATCGACCCGCGACATCTGCCCCGCCCCGACGCCCACCGTCGCGAGATCGCGCGCGTAGACGATGGCGTTGGACTTCACATGCTTGGCCACGCGGAAGGCGAATTTCAAATCCGCCAGCTCCTTCTCCGTCGGCGCGCGCTTGGTGACGACGGACAGCGTCAGATCGTCGACGACGCTATTGTCGCGCGACTGCGCCAGAAAGCCGCCCGCGACGCTGCGGAAGCCGAGCCCGGCCGCGCGCGGATCGGGCAGGCCGCCGGCGAGCAGCAGACGCAGATTCTTCTTCGCCGCGATGATGGAGACGGCCTCCTCGTCCGCCTCCGGCGCGATGATGACCTCGGTGAAAATCTTCACGATCTCGCGCGCCGCCTCGGCGTCGAGCTTGCGATTGAGCGCGACGATGCCGCCGAAGGCCGAGACGGAATCGCAGCGCAGCGCCTTGCGATAGGCCTCGGCGAGGCTCGCGCCCTCGGCGACGCCGCAAGGATTGGAATGCTTGATGATGGCGACCGCCGCCGTGCGCGCGGGATCGAATTCCGCGACCAGCTCATAGGCCGCGTCGGTGTCGTTGATATTATTATAAGAGAGCTGCTTGCCCTGGGCCTGCCTCGCCGTGGCGACGCCGAAACGCTTCTCGCCGGTGAGATAGAATCCCGCGCTCTGATGCGGATTCTCGCCATAGCGCATGGGCTCGGACAAATGGCCGCCGATGGCGCGCCAGGGCGGGGTCGCCTCGCCGAGCGCGCCGGCCAGCCAATTGGAGATCGCCGCGTCATAGGCGGCCGTGCGGGCGTAGGCCTTTTGCGCGAGGCGCCTCCGCGTCGCCAGAGTGGCGGCGCCGGAATTTGCGGAAAGCTCGGCCAGGAACCCGTCATAATCGGCCGGCTCGACCAGCACGGCGACATCGTCGTGATTTTTGGCGGCGGCGCGGATCATCGCCGGCCCGCCGATATCGATATTCTCGACGCAGGTCTCGAAGGGCGCGCCTTTGGCCAGCGTCGCCTCGAAGGGATAGAGATTGACGACGAGCAGATCGATCTGCGGAATGTCATGGGCGAGCATGGCCGCCTCATGCTCGGGATTCTCGCGGATCGCCAGCAGGCCGCCATGCACCTTGGGATGCAGCGTCTTGAGCCGCCCGTCCATCATCTCGGGAAAGCCGGTGACGTCGGCGATATCGCGCACAGCGAGCCCCGCCTCGGCCAACGCCTTGCGCGTGCCGCCGGTGGAGACCAGCTCGACGCCGAGCGCCGCGAGAGCCTTCGCCAATTCGACCAGCCCGGTCTTGTCGGAGACGGACAGCAGAGCTCTCGTGATACGGCGCAGATCGACCGGCATTCAGGTCCCTCGTTGTGGAGCGAAAACGTCGCGGGGAAAGGATATAGACCCGGCGCTTAGCATAGATCGCCGGGGGGAGAAACCGACTGTGTCCCACCGGGTCGACCGGCCGAGCCGGAAGCGCAGCCTTCACCCTCCCCTTTCCAAAACGCAGCGTCCTGGCCGGGCTTGTCCCGGCCATCCACGCCTTGCAAACTGCGGCATGGGTGGAGGATGGGTCTACATCATGACCAACCGACCGAACGGAACGCTCTACACCGGCGTGACGAACGACCTCTCGCGCCGAGCCTTCGAGCATCGGACGAGCCCGGCCAAGACGGCCGATACGATGTTAAATTGCTGGTTGTTTAGCAAAATTTACTCAGACTGTGCGGAAACTCTCGTTGAACGGATTCCATCGGCGCATGCGTTGCCTTAGAATCGCGTCATGGCGCACATATCCGGAACCGACCGTTCGCAAA
>NZ_PUIV01000021.1 GCF_003113265.1 Methylosinus sporium | reverse complement strand
CCCCGCCGCTCCCCCGCGAGCCCGCCCCGCCCCCGGTTCGGCCCAAGATCGGCCTCGCGCTCGGCGCCGGCGCGGCGCGCGGCTGGTCGCATATCGGCGTGCTGCGCGAATTGGCGGCGCATGGCATTGTGCCCGATGTGGTCGCCGGCACCTCCATCGGCGCCGTGGTCGGCGCCTGCTACGCGGCCGGCAAGCTCGACGCCGTAGAAGCCTTCGCGCGCTCAATGACCAAAAGGCGCGTCTTCACTTTCATGGATATCTCCTTTTCCGGCATGAGCCTCATCGGCGGCGAGCGCCTGCGCGCGGCGCTCGAGAAAGAGCTGACCGACCTTTCGATCGAGGATCTGCCGCTCCGCTTCGCCGCTGTCGCCACCGAGGTCGGCACGGGGCACGAGGTCTGGCTGAAGCGCGGCGCGCTGGCGCCGGCGGTGCGCGCCTCCTACGCTCTGCCCGGAATTTTCGAGCCGGTGCGCATCGGCGACCGCTGGCTCTTCGACGGCGCGCTCGTCAATCCGATTCCGATCACCGTCTGCCGGGCGCTGGGCGCCGATTTCGTGATAGCGGTCAATGTCACCGCCGATACGATGTATCGCTCCCATGTGATCCACGACCACCACGCCCATGCCGCCGGCGGCCGCGCGAAAGAAAGCGCGCCTTTCGTCGACGCCTCGGAGCCGGGCCTCGCGGCGCATCTGCTGCCGCGCTATTTCCAGCGCCGCCCCGGCGCCGCGCCCAATGTCGCGGCCTCGATGATCGACGCCTTCAACATCATTCAGGATCGCATATTGCGCTCGCGCATGGCGGGCGATCCGCCGGACGCCACCATCCACGCCCGCCACGAGGACGTCGGCATGTTCGACTTCCACCGCGCCGAGGAATTGATCGAGCTCGGCCACGAGGCGACGAAACGCTCGCTGCCCAACATCTTCGCCCATATACCGCTGGTCGGCGCGACGCCGTGAGCCGCCGAAAGCGGCTCCGGCGTCACCCTGGCGGAGCGGCTCTCAGGCCGTCGCTATATAGGCGCGCAGCTCCTGGCGCTCGGACTCGATCTCGTCGATACGGCATTTGACTACATCGCCGATCGAGACGAGGCCCGCGAGACGCCCCTCGCGCAGAACCGGCAGATGACGGCGGCGCTCCACCGTCATCGCCTCCATCGTCGCTTCCAGGGTATGATCCTCGCTGATCGACATGGGATCGACGGTCATGAAGCGCGCGACCTCGTCGCAGAGCGCCTCGACGCCACGGCGCGCTATGGCGCCGACGATATCGCGCTCGGTGATGAGGCCGACGACCTCGTCATCATCGTCGACGACGACGAGCGCGCCTATGCCGCGGCGGGTCAATTCCTCCGCCACTTGCAGCAATGTCCGGCCCGGCGCGATGGTGACGACCTCCGCCCCCTTGCGGGCGAGTATGCGGGCGACGTTCATTTCGAAATTCCTCCCCTCTCGCTGTTATCGCCGTCTCTCGCGGCCTCCGTCCTCACGCCGGCGGTCGAATGCGCCGAACAGCAAAAGGCCGGCCGCGAAGCCTCCGACATGCGCCTCCCAGGCGATCTGCTCCGTCGACCCCGCCGCCCCGGGGAACAGGCCGAAGATCAGATTGACCGCGAACCAGAGTCCGACGAAGGCGAGCGCGCGCCGGTTGGACCAGAGCTCGGCGAGGCTCGCCGCGCGCCGCGACTCGTGCTGGACGCCGAACTGCGCATCCTGGGCGAAAGCGAAACGCGCGCTCGCCGCCATGGTTCCCGAGATGGCGGCGGAGGCGCCGACGACCGGACCGAGATCGAAGGGATGGACCGCGAAATGCGCCGCCGCGCCCGCCGCCGCCGTCAGCGCCAGAAAGGCGAGGAAGCGCGCCGCGCCGAGCCGGCGCGCGAGAGGCGAGCCGAAGGCCGCGAGCGTCACGCCATTGACGGCGAGATGCGTCCAATTGGCGTGCAGCAGCGCATAGGTCACGAAAGTCCACCAGGGCAGATGCTCGGCGCCTAGAGCCTCGGCGATATCGCCGGCCTCGACGCCGGGCGCGAGCTCGCCCGCCAGGGAGCGCATGAAAGCCTCCGGGGCGAGGACGATGGAAATCCGCGCCGGAACGAAGGCCAGCGCCGAGAAAATCTCGGAGACCCACGATCGCGGCAGCGCGCCCGCAGCGAACTGGATCGCCGCGAGCGCGACGAGCAGCGCCGTCACCTCACGGGGCAGATTGAGGATTTTCTCTCTCTCGGGTCTCGCTCCCAAGTGCTCGTTCATGTCTCGTCCGTCTTCGAATTGTGCGGACAGCCCTTCCGCGTGGTTACCGATTCCTTGCCGCTGGCACGCGGCCTGCTCTTCAGCTCTCGCCGCTCGGGGGCGGGCGGCAGGGCGCGCCGATTCGACGCAAAGCCCTTCACGATACGCCGTTTTGGAAACAAAATGAGACACAAGGTCAACCAGCAACTCTACGCCTATTGGAGCCGCCTGAAAGGGGCGCGGTCGGCTCCCGAGCGATCCGAGATCGACCCGGCGGAGATTCGCGAGGCTCTGCCAGACTCCTTCATCATCGAAATCGATGAGGCGGGCCGCTTTCCGATCCGGCTGTGCGGCACACGGCTCAATGCGCTCTGGCTCGACGAGCAGAAAGGCAAGTCCTTTCTCGATCTGTGGTCTCCCGACGACCGTCGCACGCTCGCCTCGGTCATGCTGACCGTCATCGACGGGGTGGCGCCTGTGGTCGCCGGAGTCGAAGGGCGCGCCGGCGACGACGGCGACCTATTGGAGCTCGAGCTGCTCCTGCTGCCCTTGCGTCATTTCGGCAAGACGCACTCCCGCGTCCTCGGGGCTCTCGCGCCCGCCCGTCGTCCGCGCTGGCTCGGCGTCGCCCCGGCCGATCCGCTGCGGCTGAAATCCTTTCGCATCATCGCGCCGAGCGAGGCGCGCTTTCGTCTGCTGGAGCCGGCCAGCCGGCGCGTGGTGCGCCCCGCCGCGGCGGGGCGGCCGGAGCTCGTTCTCTATCGGGGCGGCAAGGTGTGACGCGCGGCGCGCGCCCGATCGGGATGAACGCCACGAAGGGCGCTCACACTCCGCCCCGCAATACAGGCGGGCCGAGCCGAAGACGTTCGAGTAGAATAGAACCGAATTTAATCGAATTGTCAGCGCTTCAAAACACATTCGACTCGGCACAGTCCTAGCTATTCGGCAAATCGAGCGAGTGTCGTGTCAATTTTTTCTTTACCTCGGCGTGGCCTCGGGCCAGTATCCGCAAAGGGAGACTGTATTCGGAGAGACGAGAGCTCGATAATGCGCGCGGAGAAACCGCGCTGCGGCCGGATACGATCATAAGGAGGGAGAATGTCGGAGGCCGCGACGGCCGACGACTGGCGTCGACTCGTGTTCGATGAGACAGTCGCGGGGTTTCTGCTCGTCGACCAATTGGGGAAGATCGTCGGCGCCAACGCCTGGGCGCGCCGCATGTTCGGCTTTGTCGCCGAGGCGGAGATCGTCGGCCTGCCGCTCTCCCTTCTGCTGCCGGGAGCGTCGCCGGTCGCCGGCGGCTCCGATCTCGGCCTGCAAGGCCTTCGCCGCGACGGGGCGCGCTTTCCGGTCGATACGCATTTCTCCTCGCTCGCGCGCGACGGCGCGACGATCCTTCTGGCGACGATCGTCGATCTGCGCGAAACCAACGCCGAGGAGGCGGCGCTCATCGCGCGCGCCGAGGAGCTCGAGCGCGTCAATGAGCGTCTCGCGCGTTTCGCCTTCGTCGCCTCGCAGGATCTTCAGGAGCCGCTGCGCAAGATCGCGGTCTTCGGCGATCTGATGGAGGAGGCCATTCTGCGCCGCGACACGGACGAGATTCTGCGCGCCAATGAGGTGATGCGGCTTTCCGCGCTGCGCGCCCGCGCGCTGGTGCAGGATCTTCTGTCCTTCTCGCGCATCGTGAATGATGAGCTCGAGCTCGCCTCGCTCGATCTGCGCGCGGCGATCGAGCTCGCGCTCGCGGCCTTGTCGCAGACGATCGCCGAGACCAGAGCGCAGGTGGAGATCGATCTGCCCGATGTCGCCATCGAGGCCGACGCCACGCAATTTCAGCGTCTGGTGCAGAATATTCTCGCCAACGCCATCAAATACAGAAAGCCCGGATTGCCGGCGACGATCGACGTCAGGGCCTTTCGCGACGAGAATTCGCTCTGCCTCGCCATAGCCGACGAGGGCATCGGCTTCGAGGCGCAATATGCGCACAAGATATTCGAGCCGCTGAAACAATTGCACAGCAAGGTCGATTATCCGGGCTCGGGCGTCGGCCTCGCCATCTGCAAGGCGATCGCCGATCGCCATGGCTGGCGCCTCAGCGTCGAGGCGCAGCCCGATGTCGGCGCGACCTTCTTCATCGCGCTGCCGCTCCGCGACGCGAGCTGATCAGCCGTCGAGGCGCTTGCCCAGCCGTCCGGCGAGCTCCTGCACATATTGCCAGGCGACGCGCCCCGAGCGCGCGCCGCGGGTGATCGACCATTCCAACGCCTCGCGCGCGATCTCTTCTCGCGGCGCATCGAGCCCATGATGGCGGGCGTAGCCGAACACCATGGCGAGATAATCGTCCTGCGAGCAATTGTGGAAGCCGAGCCAGAGGCCGAAACGATCGGAGAGCGAGACCTTCTCCTCCACCGCTTCGCCGGGATTGATCGCCGAGGAGCGCTCGTTCTCCATCATGTCACGCGGCAACAAGTGCCGCCGGTTGGAGGTGGCGTAGAAGAGGGCGTTGCGCGGCCGCCCTTCGACGCCGCCCTCCAGCACGGACTTCAAGGATTTATAGCTCGTCTCGGCGCCGTCGAAGGAAAGATCGTCGCAAAACAGCAGAAAGCCGAACGGCTTTTCGCGCAGAATGGCGAGCAGCGTCGGCAGGCTCTCTATGTCCTCGCGATGAATCTCGATGAGCTTCAGCGGCCGCAAACAATCCTTCTCGCGCGCGACGGCCGCATGAACAGCCTTGACCAGCGAGGATTTGCCCATGCCGCGCGCGCCCCACAGCAAAGCGTTGTTGGCCGGCAGCCCGCGCGCGAAGCGGCGCGTATTGTCGATGAGCTGATCGCGCTGCCGCGCCACGCCCTCGAGCAGCGAGAGATCGACGCGATTGATCTGCGCGACCGCCGAGAATTCGCCGCGCGCCGCCCGCCAGACGAAGGCTTCCGCGCAGGAAAAATCCGGCGCGCGCGGCGGCGGCGGGGCGAGCCGCTCCAGCGCGGCGGCGATGCGCTCGAGCAATGCGAGCTTGTCCTGATCCGACATGAGGGCTCCTCGGCCGCACGACGGGCGCCGCGCGGGCGCCGTCTTATAGCAGAAGCGGACTGCGCGCGAAATTCATCCCGCCTGCGCATGAGCGCGCCGGGCGCGTCTCTTCTGCAGCCAGCGGATGAGTCCGGTGACGAACAGCAGCGGACAGAGCAAGCCGCTCGCCATCACCATCAGTCGGCCCGTCATGCCGAAGGCCTGTCCCGAATGAAGCGGCCATTGCCAGCGTAGGAAGGCGTCCCCTGCCGTTCCATGCGCGACATCCTCGATGCGCGAGATCGCGGCCGAATAGCGGTCGACGAGAAGCGAGCGCGAGCGAATGAACCGGCTGACGCCCGGCAGATCGTCTTGATAGACGGTGAAGACGCCCTGCTCGTCCTGAGGAAAGTCGACGCGTTCCACGCGCCCGTCCGGCGAGCGCGCCATCGCCGCTGCAACGGCGCTAGGAAAGCCGATCGGCGCGCGGCCGACCGCGGGCTCCGATTTGTGCTCCAGGCTGCCGCCGTCGGTCAGAGGCGCGACATGATCGACGATCCAGACGAAGGGCGCGCGCAGATTCATGTAGATTCCCGACATCAGCACGGCGAGCAGAACGGCCGCCGAATAGACGCCGCCGAGCTTATGGAGGTCGTAATTGAGACGCTCCGCCTTGGCTCCACGCTTCAATGTGAGGGCCGAGACCCATTTTCCCGGCGTCGGCCACCAGAGGTAGAGGCCCGAGACGATCGAGACCATCAGCAGGATCGCCGCGACGCCGACGACGTCTCCGCCGTCGTCGATCAAGTCGCTCAATAAGAGCGACCAGTGCAGCTGGAACAAGAAGCCCATCAGCGCGTGGCGAAACGGACTCTGCTTCGAATAATAGAGGCGGTCCGCAGTTTTCGTCGCGTCATAGGGGTCGAGGCCGAATCTGCGCGTGTCACCGTCGAGATCGTAATAGAAGAGATAGCTGGAGCGCTCGTCGCGCGGCAGCCAGACATGCGTGACTCGCCCGTTCTGCGGCGTTGCGGAGACCATCGCCTTCTCGATCGTCTCGAGCGGCGCGAAGTCGCGCGCGCCGCCCGGTCGCGCGGCGACGATCCGCAATTGCGGATCGAGCCAAGCGTCGACCTCGTGCCAGAAGACGAGAATGCTGCCGGTGACGCCGATCACGACCAGCATCGCGCCGGCGACGAGACCGATATAGAGATGAATGTCGAGCCAGAGTTTGCGCCACGCCTTGCGCGCCTGGCGTGAACGAGCGTCGCGAGATGCGCCCTCGACCATGTCCTGTCCTTCTCTCGAATCGCCGCCGTCGTCGGAAGCGCGGCGACTCGGCGCCGTAAGGCGGTCGCTCGATGGTCGCTACGCTCTTCGCGACTATGGCCGGCGCGTCACCATTTGAAGCTCACCTGCCCGAGGAAGGTGCGCGGCGCGCCATAGGCGGCCGAGTTGTATCCATTGCTGTTCTCGAAATAGCGCGCATCGCCGATATTCTTGACGTTGAATCGGAAGGCGACGTCATGTCCGGCGATGACCGTGCGCCAGGACGCCATGGCGTCGAATTTCACATAGGCCGGCATATACCAGCTGTTGTCATTGCTGCCATAGCGGCGATCCATCGCATAGAAGCCGGCGCCGAATTCGAAGCCTTCGCGCGCGCCGGGGGCAGTGTCCCATTTCGCCCAGAGGCTGCCGACATTGGGCGCGGCGCCATAATAGCGCTTGCCGACATTGCCATTGTCATTGTCGTCGGTGATCTTCACCGAGTTGAAGGTGTAGCTGCCGATGACGCTCAGATTCTCGGTGACTTGGCCAGCGATGTCGAATTCGATTCCGCGGCTCGTCACCTCGCCGACGGCGAGAGAGAAGGCGGGGTTGAACGGATCGGACTGCAACACATTCTTCTTGCGCAGATCGAATAGGGCGAGGCTCGTCGACAGGCGTCCGTCCATCCAGAGCTTCTTGACGCCGACTTCCCATTGCAGCCCGCGCTCCGGCGGGTAGATATCTCCCCCCGAGCTCTTGCCATTGTTCGTCCCGGCGGAGCGCGTGTAACTGCCGTAGAGAGAGGTGTCGCGATCGAGCTTGACGAGAAGCCCGGCGCGTGGCGACAGCGGCGTCTTATCGGCGTAACGGTCGAGCGGAAAAGGCGAGCAGGCGGGATAGCATTCGGCGGAATCGCTGCCGTAGGTCGTGCCGTAGCGCTCCTCGGCCTTGTCGTAGCGGCCGCCGAGAAGAAGATGCACGCGGTCGTCGAGGAAGCTGATCTGGTCCTGCACATAGGCGCCGAAATTCTGCCAGCGGCTCGCAAAAAGCGTGTTGTTGCGGCCGAGATCGGCTGTGTAATGCATGAGCGGCCCGACCCCTCTGTAGGACGGCGTCCATACATTCAGCGACGGAAAGGACGAGAGCCATCCCGTGCTCGGCCAGTCGTCGCCATAATGGAACCAGTCGACGCCGGCGAGGAGCGCATGATGGATCGGCCCCGTGTCGATCTCGCCGATCAGATTGAGATTGGTCGAGAGCTGATAACGCTTCACGACTCCGGCGTAGAAGCTGCGATTCAGGGTGACGCCATCGAATCCCGCGTTGAAGATCGCGTTCTGATTCTCATGGGCGTCGACATAGTGAAAGGCGTTCGTCACCTTCCATTTGTCGGCGAGGCGCCATGTCCAGTCGAAGGCGTAGACGGTGCGATGGACGACATAGGGAAATTGCGACCAGTATTCGGGATCGGCCTGATTATAGCGTCTCGGGAGATTGGCCGGTCGATCGTTGAAGCCTCGTATCGTGAGCGGCTTGCCGAGATCGTCATAGAGCAGATTGACTGGAATCTGACCGGGTCGGATCGACTTCATCTGCTCATAGTGCTCGAATTGCACATTGGCTTCGAAGTTTTCGGTGGGACGGAAGGTGAGATAGAGCGCCGCCGCGCCATTGTTCCGATGGTTGAAATTCACGAAAGAATCGGCGCGGTCATAGACGCCCATCACCCGGTAGAGCACGGTTTTTTGATCGTCGATCGGGCCGGTGACGTCGGCGATGGTGCGCGAGAGGCCCCAGCTCCCGAATTGCGTGTCGAGCGTCGCCGCGAATTCCTCCTGCGGCCGCTTGGTGACGACATTGACGAAGCCGCCGGGCTCGATGCGTCCGTAGAGCATGGAGGCTGGGCCTTTCACCACCTCGACGCGATCGGTGAAAGCCATGTCGACCGCGCCGCCGGTTCCGTCGATGCGCAATCCGTTGCGATAGGTGTGGCCATAGCCGCTGCTGAAGCCGCGGATGAGGAAGTCGTCGTAGAAACGTCCCGAGTTGTCGGCCTGCACGCCGGAGACGTTCTGCGCCGCCTCGAGCACGTTGAGAATCTGGCGGTCGCGAATGACCTCGCGCGGCACCACCTGCACCGATTGCGGCGTGTCGATCAGCGGCGTGTCGGTTCGCGTGGCGCTCGTCGTCGAGGAGCGGGCGTAGCCCGTCTCGCGCGAGGGACCGCCGGAGCCGCTACGCCCAGGGCCGCCTCGCTCCTTGGCCCGTCGCCCGTCCTCCGCGCCGATGTCGATCGTCGGCAGCGGTTCCGCCCCACCCGCGTCATTGCGCTGCCCCGCGTTTTGCGCCAGCACGATCAGCACGGAATTTCCGTCCGCCGCCACCTCGTAATTCAGCCCCGAGCCGGACAGCAGCTTTTCCAGCGCGGCGTTCAGCGTATGCGTTCCCTCGAGCCCGCGCGTCGTCAGCGTCCGCGTCAGCGTCGTGTCATAGACGATCAGCACGCCGCTCGTATCGGCGAGGCGCGTCAGCGCCGTCGACATGCGGCCTGCGGGAATCGAATAGGCGCGGACGATCTCGACGATCTCTTTGTCCGGCATTTGCGCATGGGCGCGGGCGTCGTCGGCGCCGCCGATCGCCAATGCGCTCAACACTGTGGCCAGCGCCGTCGCGCCCATGATCGCACTCCCGGCGTCGCCGCCGCTCCGCCTCGAAACCCGTCTCGCCATCGGCGCCCCTCGCATCTTTTCGGGGGCTCGAACGTCCCCTCACCGAGTTGGACGCGGCACGGCCTCCGGCGAGGAGGTCGATCGATGAAGTTTTTTGCGCTGCTCCTCTCAGCCTCCGATCAGCGTGACGAAGCCGAGAGAGACGGCGCGAAGTCCGAGCGATTTTTGGATAGCGCGCAACGCCGCCTCGGGGTCGCGGGTCTCGAAGACGCCGGTCACGCGCCGCCCGCGCAGGCTAGGGTCGACGAGCGCGATATATCCGCGGCGATAGCGCGAGAGGGTCGCCAGCACCTCGGCGAGCGGCTTGTCGTCGAAGATGAGCTTGCCGCGCCGCCAGGCCGTCACCTGATCCGTATCGACCGGATAGGGCGACACCGCCGCCACGCCCGGCGCGAAGGCGCTCTGTGCGCCTTCCTCGACGATGACGCTCGGGCCGGCGCCCGAAAGCCGCACGCGATGCTCGGTCACTGTGACTTCCGTGCGCGCGCCCTGGATCGAGACGTCGAAGGCGGTGCCGAGCGCGGTCGCCGTTCCCGCCGGAGTGGCGACCGAAAAGGGCCGGGCGGCGTCGGGCGCCACGGCGAACCAGGCCTCGCCCCGCAGCAGCGTCACGCGCCGCTCGCCGCCGGCGAAATTCGTCTCCAGAGCGGAGTCGGGGCCGAGCTCCACGCGCGAGCCATCCTCGAGGAGGAGGCTGCGCAGCTCGCCGGTTTCGGTGAGGTGGCCGGCGCGCCAGCGGATCGACAATTCGTCATAGGAGAGGGCGAGCGCCAGAGCGAGGCCGGCCACAGCCGCCGCGGCGCGAAGCCCCGGCCGGGTGAAACGCGGCCGGGGCTTCGCCGCCGGTTGGAGGCGCGGGCGCAAAATTTCCAGATCGCCCCACAGGCGGCAGATATCGTCGAAGGCGACCTTATTGGCGGGCTCCGCGGTCAGCCAGGCGGCGAAGGCCTCGCGCTCCGCTGGCGTCGTGGCGCCCGAGTCGAGCCGCATCCACCAGGCGATGGCGGCGCGCCTTCGCTCCAATTGCGCTTCGCCCGGGGCGTCGTCCTCGCTCATGGTCTCCGCAGAGGTCTCGAGAATGGGGCTCTCATAGGATAGGACGCGCCGATCCTGCAAAAGGGGAGGTCGGCGCCGTCAATCGAGCGCCGCCCGGCAGCGCTCCATGGCGAGCCGCAGATGCTTTTCCACCATATTGCGGGAGACGCCCATGCGCGCGGCGATCTCCTCATGGCCGAGGTCCTCGAAGCGGCGCATGACGAAAGCCTGCCGGCATTTGGGCGGCAGCGCCTCTATCGCCTCCATGAGGCGGCGGGCGAGCTCCTCCGTCTCATAGAGCGCGTCCGGCGCCACGGCGGGCTCCTCAATCTCCTCGGGCGCGTCGCCGGGGATGAAATATTTGGCCTCGCTGTCGCGGCGGCGAGCGAAGTCGCGCGTGAGATTTATGGCGATCTGCTTCAGAAAGGCGGGCGGATCGGCGACATTCTCGAATTCGTCTCGGCGGATCGCGCGCACGAAAGTCTCCTGCAGCAGGTCGGAAGCGTTCTCCGGCCCTACGCGGCGCTTGAAATAGTCGAGCAGCGCGCGCTTGTTGCGGCGAAACAGCTCGCGAAAACGGTCGGACTTCTGATCGGGCATGATCGCCTTTCGGCGGCGGAGCGGCGCGGCTGGAATCGCACGCCGGTTCGGCGTTGCGAGCGCGTCGATGCGAGAGCCTGGAATCGTGTCGGAGGTCGGCGGCCGCGGGCCGGGAGAGGTCTGGCCGCCTGCTGGCGCTCAGGCGCGCGGCGGCGCGCGCGAAAACTGCCGGAAGCCGGTCGCTCCGGCCACCGGCCGCGCGTCGATCTCCACTACGCCGCCCGTCGCCGCGGCGTCGCGCGGCAGCAGCTGGAGCAGCGTCGCCGCCGCCAGCGCCGGCAGCTCGGCGTCGCCATGGGCGTAGGAGAGCGGGCAATAGAGGCAATGGCCGGGCTGGTCGGGCGCGGTCGGCGCATGGCCGCCGTCGGGCGTCACGCTGCAGAGGCGGTTCGCCGCGGCGAGCTCTGGCTCCATCGGCGCGGGACGACTCTCGGAAAAGGCGAGGGCGACGATCTGAATCAGCAGCAGAGCCGCCATCCCCCTGGTGAGGAGAGCGCGCGCGAGCCGCCACAGGCCGGGCCGAAACTTCGCCATGGCGCCAGGGTCGGCAATGGCGGAAGAAGCGTCAAGAGGCAAAACGCCCCGCGGCTGGCGCGAGGCGTCGAATTCTGTCCGCCTGTCGCCGCGGCGACACAGGGACTTCAGAGCGCCGAGACTTTCGGCTTGCCGACGGGCTTTCCCTCCGGCTTGGCTGGCGCCTTGGCGTTCTCCCAGCCGCCGGGCGGCGGCGGCGCGTCATTGGCGGCGCTGTCCGGCTGCTTGGGATGGAAGCCGTCGACGAGGGCTTTGGCGGCCGCCATGTCCTTGGAGTCGAGCCGAGCGCGCACCTCGTCGCGCTTCTTGGCGGCGTCCTCGTCGCCCTGCGCGGCGGCGGCGGCGAACCACAGATAGGATTGCGTCAGATTCTGCGGAACGCCGAGGCCGCGGGCGCAGAGAATGGCCAGATTGAACTGGCTGTCGCGCACGCCATATTCGGCCGCCTTGCGGAACCATTGCGCCGCCTGGTCGTAGTCCGGCTTGCCGTCGCCGCCGCCGGCGAAGAGCACGGCGAGATTATGCATGGCGCGGGCGTTGCCGGCGTCGGCGGCGCGCTTGTACCAGGAGAGCGCCTTGGCGTAGTCGCGCTCGACGCCCATACCCTTCTCATAGATGGAGCCGAGCCGATATTGCGCCGGGGCGAAGCCCTTGTCGGCCGCCTTCTCGAACCATTGGAAGGCGAGCTTGGGATCGCGCGGCGCGCCGCCGCGGCCCTCCGCATAGCGCAGGCCGAGCTCATATTGCGCATGGGCGTCGCCGGAGGCGGCGATCTCCTTGATGGTCGCGAACACATCCTGGCGCGGCGTCACGGGGGCGGTCGCCGCCGGCGTTCCGATCGCGCCGACCGGCAGAGGATCGATGGTCTGCGCGCCGAAACGTCCGGGGGCCGGAACCTGCGGATTGGGCGAGAAGGAGCCGACGCCCGAAGCTCCGGGCGCGAGCGAGGGGACGCCGAGCGGTTTCGGAGAGAGGGCCGGCGCTTTGGCGGCGGGCTCCGCCGCGGAGAGCGCCGCGGGAGCGGAAGTCGCGGCGGCGGGAGCGCTCGGCTCCGCGGCGGCGTCCTTGGCGGAAGGCGCGGGCGCGGCGGCTTCCGGCGCCGATTTCTCGGCCGGGACGGAGGCGGTCGCCTCGTTCGGCTCCGCCTGAATGGCGGAGGCCTGCGGCGCCGGATCGTCGAGCGTGACGCGGGCGATCTGATAGGCGCCATAGAGCAGCACCAGCACGCCGACGCCGAGCAGCAGCGGCCGACGCCGCGATTGCAGCGCCGCGCCCACTCCGCCGCCCGTCGCCGCGACTCGCTCGGGCTCCTGCTTCTGCTCGGCGGCGATCTTCTTGGCCGCCTTGCCTTGCGCCGCTTTGCCCTGCGCCGCGGCGGCCTGGGCGTCGACCGCGGCCTGCTGGGCGGCGCGGCGCGCGGCCGCGATGAAATCCTGCTGCACCGAGCCGGAGCGATCATTCTCGCGGGAAATCGTCGGCTCGCGGCGCGGACGGCGCTCGCCCGGCTCCAGCAGCATGTCCTCGACGTCGCCGACCGGCGCCGCCGGCTTCACCCGCGCCGCGGCGCGGGGCGGGGCCTCGACGGCGACCGGCTTGGCCTTGCGCAGATCGGTCAGCTCGTCCTCGAACATGGAGAGACGTTCGACGACGCGCTGCAGCGTCTCATGGACGGCGGCGAGCGTCTGATTGGTGCGATGGCCGGCCTCGTCCTGGAAATTGCGGAGCTCGGAGAGCTCCTTTTCCAGCGCCTCCTGCAATCCGCCAGGAACGCCGTTAAGGGCGGTCGCGTCGCGCAGCGCATCCTGCGCGGCCTCGCGCGCGGCGATCTCGGCGACGCGCATGGTGGAACTGCGCGTCTCCTCGACTTTGGTCGCCAGCGCGCCGAGGGCGCGCTCTATGGCGGAGAAGGAATCGGCGTTGATATCGGAGCGGTCGAGCCGCTCCGCCAGTCGGCCGATCTGCGCTTCCAGCGCGGTGAAAGTGGTGCGGTCGGCGTCCGGATCGAGCGCCGCGTCCATCTTCTGCGCGAGCTGCCCGACCAGTTCCGCCAATTGCAGATTGGCGTCGTCGGCGCGCCGGCGCGCAGTCGAATCGATGCGCGCCGCGAGCTCGGCGTGGACATGGTCGATACGCTCGGCGAGCGCCCGCAATTGCTCCGAGCCCGCCGATTTCTGCGCGCCGGCGGCGACCGGCTGCAAACGCTGCTCGAGCTTCTCGATCTTGCGGCCGAGCTCGTCGAAGCCCGGATGAACGATTCTTGCCTCTGTCGCCGCGTCGATCTTCTCGGCCAGCGAGGCGAACAGCCGCTCGAACTGATTGGGATCGACGCCGGAGCCGCCGCGCTTGCGTTTCATCTCCGCGCGCAGCTCGTCCATATTCTTGGCGATCTCGCGCAATTGCTCCGCATCGGCGGATTGCTGCGCGGGAGCGGCGGGCTGGTGGAGACGCTGCTCGAGCTTCTCGATCTTGCGGCCGAGTTCATCCACGGGATGGACGATCTTGGCTTCGGCCGCCGCGTCGATCTTTTTGGCGAAGGAGGCGAAGAGCTGCTGGACCTGATCGACGTCGACGCCCGCGCCGCTGCGCTCTATGCGCGCGGCGAGCGATTTGTGGACCTGCTCGATGCGCTCGTTGATCTCGTCGAAGCGCTTGCCGCCGCCCGATTTCGTCGAGATGTTGTCGAGCTTGGCTGCGAAATATTCGAGCCGGCGCTCGAGCGCGGCGAAGGAGCCGCCGATCTCGGTGGAGACGATGGAGCGAATGCTCTGCACGAGCTCGCTCACATCCTTGGCCGTCGCGACATTGACGCCGGCGCTGAGCTCGTCGACCTGCGACGTCAGCGCGGCGATGCCGGCCTCGAGCTTCTCGATCGGCAGCGGACGGCGCGCGACCGCCTTCAGCAGCTCGTGAATTTCGCGCGTCTCGCCGGCGATCTCGTCGAGGGCGGCGCGATCGGCGCCGCCGGCGGCGTGCTGCTCGGCGAGCTTTTCGTTCAGCGCCCGCACTTCCTCATAGAGGACGTTGACGACCCGGCTCGGATCGAGATCGCGCAAGACCGAGACGAGATCGGCGGTGAGGCGCTCGATCGGCGCCAACACGATTTCCTCGACGCCATAGTGACGCTGCGCCGCGACGCACTCGGTCAGCTCGCGCAGAGCGGATTCGACGGCGGCGACGGAGGCGCGCGGCGCGAGATCGACGAGGGCGCGGGAGAGGCCCTCGAGATCGCAGCGCAGAAGATCGATCTGGGCGACGACGGCCGCCTGCTGCTCGCCTTGGACGTTCTGCTCGGCGCGCGTCGCCGCGAGCTGGCGCGAGAGCGCCTCGATGGATTCGGCGAGACCGTCGAAGATCGCCGGCCGCGCCTCGATCGCCGGCCGGACGACTTCCGCCTCGCGGGCGCCGATCTGCTCGCCGAGCGCGCGCTGGCGTTCGGTGATTTCGGCGACGGCGTCGGCGAGCGGACGCCGCGTCGCAGCGCGACGCTCGCGTTCCTGCCGCCTCTCGCTCTCGCGATTGTCGCGCGCGCTCTCGTCGCTCTCCTGTCGACGGCGCGCCTCCGCGGCGCGGCGCCGGTCCTCGGCCTCCTCGTCGAGTCGCGCGGCGATATCGGCGAGCCGCTGGTCGAGCGCGCCGAGCGCGCTCTCGAACTCATAGGCGCGGTCGTCGCTCGAGAGGCTGTCGATGCGCGCCTCGAGCCGCGCCAGAGCGTTGCGGATCGGCTTCACGCCTTCGTCGGGACGGGTGGAGATGCGCTCTTCTATATGGCCGAGCCGCTCCATCACGGCGCCGATATCGTCGCCGAGCCGCGCCCGGCTCGAATGGTTGCGATCGATCAGCCTGGCGAGGCCGGAGAGGGCGTTCGCGGTCTTGCGCTCGCTCTCGGCGGAGCGCCGCTCGAAAAGGGCGACGGCGTCGTCGACGATGGCTTTGGCGTCCACATCGCCGCGGCCGCGGCTGCGAATCGAAGCCGGGCGGAAATCCTCATCCGGCTCCTCCTCGCGCAAATCGCGCCTCGGCGAAGCGTCGCGGCGCAGTCGGCCGCGATCATTGCGGCCGTACATGCGGGAGCGCAGCGCGCGGCGACGCGCCGGAGCGGACGAATCGTCATCGTCGACGGCGAAGGAACGGTCGTCGATATGCGCTTTTTCTTGCGCTTTTTCTTGGATCACATCATCGAGCCAATCCGAAAGGCTCTTGCCCGAGCGCCGCGCCGCAGCGCGTGCGACATCGCGGGTCTCGTGATGTATGCCTTTGAAGCTCCAGGGAAATGCCTCTGTCATCGGATATCCGGCGGGCTCGACCCGTGTTGGCTCTGGGGAAAACTGGACGAGCGACGACTCGAGAGGCGCGAATCGCGCCGGAACGCTGTGAGGGCGGGGGACGCCATCGCCGGGGAATTTCGTTCGAAGAAGGTAAATAAAGGGTTAACGCTTGCGTGGAGCCGACCGGCGCGCGGCCTATTGCGCACGCGGGTCCGGCTCTCTACCTATTGCTGGGCAGAATGCGCCGTCGGAACCATGATTCATTCGTGGAATGAAGGGCTTGGCCGACGGCGTTCGAATTCGGCCGAGTTGCGATTTCGTAACCACGGAGGCGCATAGTCCCCATTCCCGTCGGCCGATGACCGGGAAACCGCCTATCTCGGGCGAATACCTAGCGAAAACAAACGATCCGCGCAGGGAGAGCCGCTCATGCCGATCTACAAAGCCCCCGTGGACGACACTTTATTTCTGCTGAACGACGTTCTGCATCTCGAACGTTACGGCAATCTCGCCGGCTTCTCCGATGTTCCGCCGGACGTGCTGGCGCAGATCATCGGCGAGGCGGGGAAAATCTGCGAGGAGCGGCTGCAGCCTTTGAACCGCAGCGGCGATGCGGAAGGGTGTGGGTTGGACTCTTCCGGCGAGGTGACGACGCCGGCCGGCTTCAAGGAGGCCTATCGGGAGTTCGTCGCCGGCGGCTGGGTGGGGCTGGCGGTTCCGCCCGAATATGACGGACAAGGCCTCCCCTATACGTTGGCCGTGGTGATGAACGAGTTCGCCTCGGCGGCCAACATGTCCTTCGCAATGTATCCGGGCCTGACGCAAGGCGCGCTCGCCGCGCTGCTGCGCCATGGCAGCGAGGAGCAGAAGCGCCTCTTCGCGCCGCCCATGGCGGCGGGCCGCTGGACCGGCACGATGAATCTCACCGAGCCGCAATGCGGCACCGATCTCGGCCTGCTCACCACCAAGGCGAGCCCGCGCGCGGACGGCTCTTACGCCGTCACCGGGCAGAAGATTTTCATCTCCGCCGGCGAGCATGATCTTTCCGAGAACATCATTCATCTCGTGCTCGCGCGCATCGAAGGCGCGCCGGCCGGGGTGAAGGGAATCTCGCTCTTCATCGTGCCGAAATACGAGGTGAATCCCGATGGGACTCTCGGCGCGCGCAACGCCGTGCGCTGCGGCGCGCTCGAGCATAAGATGGGCATTCACGGCAACGCCACATGCGTGATGAATTATGACGGCGCCAGGGGCTTTCTGGTCGGCGAGCCCAATCGGGGCCTCAATGCGATGTTCGTGATGATGAACGAGGCGCGGCTCGGCGTCGCCGTGCAGGGTCTCGCGCAATCGGAGGTCGCCTATCAGAATGCGGCCTCCTACGCCAAGGAGCGCCTGCAAGGACGCGCGCTCACCGGCGCGAAGAACGCCGGCGGCGGCGCCGATCCCATCATCGTGCATCCGGATATTCGGCGCGGCCTCATGGAGATGAAAGCCTTCAACGAGGCGGCGCGCGGCCTCGCTCTCGCCACCGCGCTCGACAGCGATATCGCGCATCGTTCCGAGGACGCCGAGGCGCGTCAGGCGGCGGAGGATCGTCTCGGGCTGCTGACGCCGGTGCTGAAGGGCGTGCTCACCGATCTCGGCTTCGAGAGCGCGGTGAAGGCGCAGCAGATATGGGGCGGGCACGGCTACATAGACGAGAATGGCGTCGGGCAATTCGTGCGCGACGCGCGCATCACCATGATCTATGAGGGCGCCAATGGCATTCAGGCGCTCGATCTCGTCGGCCGCAAATTGCCCAAGGACAATGGCCGCGCCGCAATGGCCTATTTCGCCGAGGTGAGCGAGTTTATCGCCCATGAGAGTTCCGACGAGATGAAGCCCTTTGTGGAGCCGCTGAAGGCCGCGCTCGGCGATTTGCAAAAGGCCACGATCTGGCTGATGCAGAATGCGCTCGCCAAGCCCGACAATGGCGCCGGCGCATCTTATGATTACATGCATCTCTTCGGCCGCGTGGCGCTCGGCTACACATGGGCGCGCATCGCCCGCGCGGCGCTCGCCAAGAAAAAGGAGGCGCCCGGCGATGGAGCCTGGCTCGACACCAAGCTGACGACGGGCCAATTCTATATGGAGAAGATGCTGCCCGAGACGGGCTTTCGTCTGGCGCGCATCACGGCGGGCGTCGATACGCTGATGAGCCTGCCTGCGGAGATGTTTTGATGAGCGGAGGCCGACGAGTCGATTGACAGCAACCCTCGACCTCGGAGTGGTTTTCGATTCTGCGCGCTCCCGAAGAAAACGGAGTTCCTCATGTCCGAAGCCTATATCTACGACGCCGTGCGCACGCCGCGCGGGCGCGGCAAGCCGGATGGCTCGCTGCATGAGGTGTCGAGCCTCGGCCTCGCCGTCACCGCTCTTTCCGCGCTGAAGGAGAGGAACAATCTCGACGGCGCGCCGGTCGATGATGTGATCCTCGGCTGCGTCGATCCGGTCGGCGAGGCGGGCGGCGACATCGCCCGCGCCGCGGCGATCGCTGCCGGCTATGGCTATGAGGTCCCCGGCGTGCAGATCAATCGCTTCTGCGCTTCGGGTCTCGACTCGGTGAATTTTGCGGCGGCGCAGATCATGTCCGGCCAGCACGAGCTGACCATCGGCGGCGGCGTCGAGAGCATGAGCCGCGTCGGCATCGGCGCCTCCGGCGGCGCCTGGCCGGTCGATCCCACCATCGCCATTCCCTCCTACTTCATGCCACAGGGCGTCTCCGCCGATCTCATCGCGACGAAATACGGATTCTCGCGCGACGACGTCGACGCTTATGCGGTGCAGTCGCAGCAGCGCGCCGGCCGCGCCTGGGAGGAGAAGCGCTTTTCGAAATCCATCGTGCCGGTGAAGGACGTCAACGGCCTCACCATTCTCGATCGCGACGAGCATATGCGCCCCGCGACCGATATGCAGTCGCTCGCTGCGCTGAAGCCGTCATTCGCTTTCTTCGCCGAGCAGGCGGGCTTCGACGCTGTGGCCATTCAGGCGCATCCCGACGTCGAGAAATTGAATCATGTGCATCACGCCGGCAATTCCTCCGGCATCGTCGACGGCGCCGCTGCGGTTCTGCTCGGCTCGAAGGAAGCGGGCGAGCGTCACGGGCTGAAGCCCCGCGCCCGCGTGCGCGCTTTCGCCAATATCGGCTCCGAGCCGGCGCTGATGCTGACTGGTCCTGTCGATGTGACGAAGAAGCTGCTCGCCAAGGCCGGCATGAGCCTTTCCGACATCGACCTCATAGAGGTGAACGAGGCTTTCGCCGCCGTGGTGCTGCGATTCATGCAGGCTTTCGGCCTCGACGATTCCAAGGTGAATGTGAATGGCGGCGCCATCGCCCTCGGCCATCCGCTCGGCGCCACGGGCGCGATGCTGGTCGGCACGGCGCTGGACGAATTGGAGCGCAGCGGCAAGTCCACGGCGCTGGTGACGCTCTGCATCGGCGCGGGAATGGGAACCGCGACGATCATCGAGCGCGTGTGAATTTCAAGCCTGCGGGAGCGACCCGATGAACCTCGTCAATTTCCGTTTCGAGACCGGCGCCGACGGCGTCGCTCTGCTCACCTGGGACAGCCCCGACCGCTCGATGAACGTCATCACCTTCGAGGTGATGGACGAGCTGGAAAAAGTCATCGACGAGGTGGCGAGCAATCCTGAGATCAAGGGCTGCGTGATCGCCTCGGGCAAGCCGGCTTTCTCTGGCGGCGCCGATCTCTCCATGCTGCAGAAGAGCGCGGTGGAATACGCCAAGGCCGTGCGCGAGCAGGGCGAGGAGGCTGCGATGAAGCAGTTCTTCGAAGGCGCGCGCAGACTGTCGCTGCTCTATCGCAAGCTCGAGACCAATGGCAAACCCTTCGCCATCGCCATTCACGGCGCCTGTCTCGGCGGCGCTTTCGAGCTCGCGCTCGCCTGCCATTATCGCGTCCTCTCCGACTCTGACAAAACCAAGGTCGGCCTGCCGGAAATCAAGGTCGGCCTCTTCCCCGGCGCCGGCGGCACGCAGCGTATCGCGCGGCTGATGCAGACGGGCGACGCGCTGCAATTGCTGTTCAAGGGCGAGCAATTGAAGGCGGCGAAAGCCAAGGCCGCCGGACTCGTTCACGAGCTCGCGCCGGAAGGCGAGATCGTCGAGCGGGCGCGCGCATGGATCGTCAATGGCGGCAAGGGCAAGGCGCCTTGGGACGTCGAAGGCTTCAAGCCGCCGTCGGGCCGTGTGTTCTCGCCGGGCGGCATGATGGTGTGGCCCGCCGCCAACGCCATTTATCGCCGCGAGACCTTCGACAATTATCCCGCCGCCAAGGCCATATTGCACAGCGTGTTCGAGGGGCTGCAATTGCCCTTCGATCTCGGCTTGCGCGTCGAGGCGCGCTGGTTCGCGCATATTCTGCGCTCCAAGCAGGCCGCGGCGATGATCCGCTCGCTGTTCCTCTCCAAGAATGAGCTGGAGAAGGGCGCGCATCGGCCGAAGGAGATTCCGCCGGCGAAATTCGCCAAGATCGGCGTGCTCGGCGCCGGCTTCATGGGCGCTGGCGTCGCCTATGTCAGCGCGCTCGCCGGCATAGAGGTGGTGCTGATCGATCGCGATCAGGAGAGCGCCGACAAGGGCAAGGCCGTCATAGACAAGCTCGTCTCCGGCCAGGTGTCGCGCGGCCGCGCCACCGCCGCCGAAAGGGAAGCGCTGCTCGCGCGCATCACAGCGACGCCCGATTATGAGAAGCTCGCCGGCGCCGATCTCATCGTCGAGGCCGTGTTCGAGGAGCGCGGCGTGAAGGCGGAAGTGACGAAAAAGGCGCAGGCCGTCGTCGGTCCCGATGTGATCTTCGCCTCCAACACCTCCACTCTGCCGATCAGCTCGCTGGCCGAGACGTCGCTTCGCCCCGAGAATTTCGTCGGCATTCATTTCTTCTCGCCGGTCGAGAAAATGCTGCTCGTCGAAGTGATCCGCGGCAAGAAAACGAATGACCGCGCCGTGGCGACGGCGCTCGATTTCGTGCGCGTGCTGAAGAAGACGCCGATCGTCGTCAATGATTCGCGCGGCTTCTACGCCAATCGCTGCGTGCTGAATTTCGTGCGCGAAGGGCACATAATGCTCACCGAAGGCGTGCCGCCGGCGATGATCGAGACCGCCGCGCGCATGGCCGGAATGCCGGTCGGCCCGCTCTCGCTCAATGACGAGATCGCGCTCGATCTCGCCTGGAAAATCCATCTCGCGACCAAGAAGGATCTCGGCGCAGCCGCCGTCGATCCGACGCAGGAGCGCGTGCTGCATTTCATGGTGGAGCAGGAAGGGCGTCTCGGCCGCAAGAACGGCAAGGGATTCTATGATTATCCGGCGAGCGGCAAGAAGAGCCTGTGGCCGGGCCTCTCGGCGCTCGCCGACAAGAAGCTCGATCCCGACGCCATAGATGTGGAGGAGCTGAAGCAGCGTTTCCTCGTCGTGCAGGCGGTGGAGGCGGCGCGCGTCTTGTTCGAGGGCGTCGTCACCGATCCGCGCGAGGCGGATGTCGGCTCCATTCTCGGCTTCGGCTTCGCGCCTTTCACCGGCGGCACTTTGTCTTACATCGACGGTCTCGGAACGGCGGCCTTCGTCGCAATTTGCGACACGCTCACGCAGAAATATGGCGAGCGCTTCGCAGCGCCCGCCGAGCTACGCGAGATGGCGAAGAAGGGCGAGAGCTTCTACGGCAAATATGGCGCGCAGGCGAAGGCGGCGTGATGCGTTACAATCAGCTCGGCCGCACAGGCCTCTTCGTCTCGGAAATCTGCCTCGGCGCGATGACGTTCGGCGAGGCGGGCGGCGCTGGAATCTGGGGCGCGATCGCCGATGTCGATCAGCAGGCGGCGACGCGCATCGTCGAGCGCGCTTTCGCGGCGGGCGTCAATTTCATCGATACGGCCGATGTCTATTCCTTCGGCCGCTCGGAGAAAATGGTGGGGCAGGCGCTCGCCGATCTCGGCGTGAAGCGCAAGGATGTCGTCATCGCCACCAAATTCTATGGCGAGACCGGCGCCGGCCCCAATGATCGCGGCGCCTCGCGCGGACACATAATGGACAGCGTCGAGGCGAGCCTCGAGCGCCTGCAGACCGATCACATCGATCTCTATCAGATCCACGGCAATGACGCCGTGACGCCGATAGAGGAGACATTGCGCGCGCTGGACGATCTCGTCTCGCGCGGGTTGGTGCGTTACATCGGCCTCTCCAATTGGCAGGCGTGGCGCATCGCCAAGGCGCTCGGCGTCTCGGAGCGGCTGGGCTTTGCGCGCTATGAGACGGCGCAGGCCTATTATTCCATCGCCGGCCGCGATCTCGAGCGCGAGATCGTCCCGCTGCTCACAGAAGAAAAACTCGGCCTCATGGTGTGGTCGCCGCTCGCCGGCGGATTGCTCTCCGGCAAATATGGACCGGGCGCGCCGGAGGGCGCCGAGGGACGCCGCGTCTCCTTCGATTTCCCGCCCGTCGATCGGGAGCGCGCATGGGCCTGCGTCGCCGCCATGCGCGAGATCGGCGCGAAGCATGGCGCGAGCGTCGCCGAGGTCGCGCTCGCCTATGTGCTCGCCAAGCCCTTCGTCACCAGCGTCATCATCGGCGCGAGGCGCATCGATCAGCTCGAGCAAAATCTCGCGGCGGTAAAGCTGCAGCTCGA
Organism: Methylosinus sporium; assembly: GCF_003113265.1. Classification (GTDB taxonomy): domain Bacteria; phylum Pseudomonadota; class Alphaproteobacteria; order Rhizobiales; family Beijerinckiaceae; genus Methylosinus; species Methylosinus sporium. The sequence goes on along the minus strand of NZ_PUIV01000021.1, from coordinate 42,388 downwards.
TGCGCAAGATATGGAGCGGCTCGATGCGGTGAGCGCGCTGGCGAAGGAATATCCGGGCTGGATGCTCGAGCGTCAGGGCGCTTTTCGTCTCCCTGCGCCATTCGAGCCGAAATGAAGCGGTCATGACAGACGCGCCGTCGCGCGCTAAGCTCGCAGCCATTCGCTGCAACCACGAGTCGTCATGCCTATCTTCGCGCTTCCCTTTCCGATGATCGACCCCGTTCTCGTCGAGCTCGGACCGCTGCCCATACGCTGGTATGCGCTCGCCTATATCGCCGGGCTCGCGCTCGGCTGGCTCTATGCGCGCCGCCTCGTCTCGCGCGAGCATTTGTGGGGCGAGGTCGCGCATCCCTCGCGCGAGAGCCTCGACGATCTGCTCGTCTATGTCGCGATCGGCGTCATCATCGGCGGCAGGCTCGGCCATGTGCTCTTCTATGAGCGCGATTTTTATTTCCAGCATCCAGAAGAGATCGTGAAAACCTGGAAAGGCGGCATGGCCTTTCACGGCGGGCTCATCGGCGCGATCGTCGCCATGACCTTCTTCGCCTGGCGCGAGAAGATTTTCGCGCTCACCATCAGCGACATTTGCGCGGCCGTCGCGCCGATCGGAATTTTCTTCGGCCGCCTCGCCAATTTCATCAAGCCGGAAATGTGGGGCCGCGAGAGCGACGTTCCTTGGGCCATGGTGTTTCCCGGCGCGGGCGATGCGCCGCGCCATCCGAGCCAGCTCTATGAGGCGGGGCTCGAGGGCGTCGCGCTCTATATTCTGCTCGCCGTCGCCGTGCAGCGCGGCGCGCTGAAACGTCCTGGCCTCGCGACGGGTCTCTTCGGCGTCGGCTATGGCGTGGCGCGCATCGTCAGCGAATTCTTCCGCGAGCCCGATCATTCGGAGGCGTTGGACAATGGCCTCACAATGGGCATGGCGCTGTCGGCGCCGATGGTGCTGATCGGCGTCGGACTAATCCTCTATGCCTTGCGCCCGCAGAGAGTCGAAGCATGAGCGCATTGCGACAAGACATCGCCGAACTCGTCGCGCAGGACGGGCCGATCACGCTCGAAACCTATATGACGCTCGCCCTGTCGCATCCGTCGAAGGGCTATTACATGACGCGCGATCCTTTCGGCGCGGGCGGCGATTTCATCACCGCGCCGGAGATCAGCCAAATGTTCGGCGAGCTCATCGGCCTCTGGGCGCAGGAGGCGTGGCGCGCCGCGCAATCGCCTTCGCCGCTGCGCCTCGTCGAGCTCGGCCCCGGCCGCGGCACGCTGATGGGCGACGCTCTGCGCGTCGCCCGCATCGCGCCGGAGTTTCTCTCGGCGCTGGATGTGCATCTCGTCGAGACGAGTCCTCTGCTCGAGGCGCGGCAGCGGCAAACGCTGGCCAATGCGCCGGCTTCGGTTTCCTGGAGCGCGGATATCGCGCGCGTGCCGGATGGGCCGGCGATCATCATCGCCAATGAGTTTTTCGACGCGCTGCCGGTGCGTCATTTCGTGCAGACGGAGCGCGGGTGGAGCGAGCGTCTCGTCGGCCTCGACGACAGCGGGGCGCTGGCCTTCGGGGTCGGCGAGGGCGTCGAGCCGGACCTCACCGTCGCGGCGCAGGAGGGCTCGATCATAGAGATCGGCGCGATCGGCGCGCGCATCATGGGCGATATCGCCGCGCGTCTCGTCGCGCAGGGCGGGGCGCTGCTCGTCATCGACTATGGCTATACGCAGACCGCGCTGGGTGAGACATTGCAGGCGGTGTCGCGCCACGCCTATGTCGATCCGCTGGAGGCGCCGGGCGAGGCCGATCTCACCACCCATGTCGATTTCGCGTCGCTGGCGCGCGCCGCCGCCGCAGCCGGCGCGAAAGTGCAAGGGCCGGTGACGCAGGGCGCCTTTCTGCGCCAGCTCGGCGTCGTCGAGCGCGCGGAGGCGCTGAAGAAGCGCGCGACCACAGAGCAGCGCGCCGAGATCGACATTGCGCTCGCGCGTCTCATCGGCGCCGGCGATCCCAAGCGCGACATGGGCGAATTGTTCAAGGTCATCGCCGTGACGCATCCAGACATGCCGCTTCTGCCAGGGTTTTTTCAATGACCGAGACGACGGAGGCGCCGGGCGCGCTCGGTGCCGGCAATCTCGCTCTGCCGGGCGTTCGCCACGCTTTCTTCACGCGCGCCGGCGGCGTGTCGGAGGGCGTCTACGCCTCGCTCAACGGCGGCGTCGGCTCTAATGACGAAACCGCGCGTGTCGCCGAGAATCGCGCGCGCATGGCGCGGCGCATCGGCGCTGAGGCGCATCGTCTGCTCGTGCCCTATCAGATTCATTCGCGCGACGCGCTCTATGTCGCCGAGCCTTGGGTCGAGACGGAGCGGCCGCGCTGCGACGGTCTCGTCACCGATGTCGAAGGGCTGGCTCTCGGCGTCACCGGCGCCGATTGTGGAATGCTGCTCTTCGCCGATGCGCGCGCTGGAGTCATCGGCGCTTGCCATGCGGGATGGAAGGGCGCGCTCACCGGCATGATCGAGGCGACGATCGCTCTGATGGAGACGCGCGGCGCGCATCGCGCCGATATTCATGTCGCGCTCGGCCCGGCCATCGGCCGCGACAGCTACGAGGTGGGCGGCGAGTTCGTCGAGCGTTTCCTCGCCGAGGATGCGGCCTTCGCGCGGTTCTTCACGCCTTCGACGCGCGATGGGCATTCCATGTTCGATCTGCCCGCTTTCATCACGCGGCGCGTCGAAGCGGCGAATGTCGCTTCTTTCGAGAATTTGCGCATCGATACTTATGCGGATGAGGCGCGCTGCTTCAGCTATCGCCGCAGCGTGCATCGCAAGGAGCCGGATTATGGGCGGCTGGTGTCGGCGATCGCGATCGGCTACGCCTGTTAATCAGAAACAGGCTTTTTTCGTATGGATTCGAGTTCCGCGCGGCAGACTTTCTCCAATGGTTGGAGGTCGCTCTGCGCGAGCTTCCATAGGACTGCGGCGGCGACTGTCTCGTAGCTGTGCCGGAGCACATTGCCGATGCCGGCCACTTTCCGCCAAGGAATTTCCGGATGACGCGTTTTCAGCTCATCATCGAGATGCCGGCTGGCTTCGGAAATGATCTCGACGCCTCGTTCGACGAGCCATTGTCGCCGCCAATCGGCTTCGAAATCGTCGAGCGAGGCCTCCGCCATGCACTCGTGAATGCGCTCTATGGCTTCGAGGATGTCCTGTAGGCGCGGAACATTCGAAGGGATCGCCATCAGAACACACGCAACGCGGTTACTTCGATCCGTTCCCGCAACGCCTTGTGCAAGCTGTCGCGAGTCATGATGTCGACTGGGGTCCCGAGAAGGTCGCGCGCATAATCCTTTAGGTCCATCAGTTCGAAAAGGCCGAGCTCGCCTTTTCGATAGTCGAAAAACAAATCGACATCCGATGTCGAGCCGGCTTCGTCGCGAGCGGTGGAGCCGAACAAATAGAGACTGAGCACACCGAGCCGTCGCAGCTCGGCTTCGTGCGCTCTCAGTCGTTCCATGGCCTCGTCGCGTCTCATGGCTCTCGCTATAGGCTCACGCCTGCGCCTTCTCCATCATATCGACGAAGCGCGCGAAGAGATAATGGCTGTCCTGCGGGCCGGGCGAGGCCTCGGGGTGGTGCTGCACGGAGAAGGCCGGGCGATCGGCCAGCGCAATGCCGCAATTGGAGCCGTCGAACAGCGAGCGATGCGTCTCGGCGACATTGGCCGGCAGGCTGTCGCGATCCACGGCGAAGCCATGGTTCATCGAGACGATCTCGACCTTGCCGGTGGTGAAATCCTTCACCGGATGATTGGCGCCGTGATGGCCCTGCGGCATTTTCTGCGTCTTCGCGCCGACGGCGAGCGCCATCATCTGATGGCCGAGGCAAATGCCGAAGGTGGGAACCTTCGCCGCCAATAGCTCGCGAATGGTCGGCACGGCGTATTTGCCGGTCTCGGCCGGATCGCCCGGCCCATTGGAGAGAAACACGCCATCGGGCGAGAGGGCGAGAATATCTGTCGCGCTGGTCGTCGCCGGCACGACGATCACCTCGCAGCCGGCCTCGGCCAGCAGCCGCAGAATATTGCGCTTCACGCCATAATCCACGGCCACGACGCGGAGCTTCTTCCCGTCGCGCTTGCCATAGCCGGAGGCCTGCCGCCACACGGTCTCGTCCCACTCATAGCGCGCGGGCGCGGTGACGGAGGGCACGAGATCCATTCCGTCTATGCCTGGCCAGGCGGCGGCCTCGGCGCGCAGCGCGGCGAGGTCGAACACGCCGTCCGGCGCGAAGGCGATGACGGCGTTCTGCATGCCCTTCTCGCGGATCAGCGCCGTCAGCGCGCGCGTGTCCAGGCCGCAGAGGCCGATGATCCCACGTGCGGCGAGCCATTCGCCGAGCGGCCGCAGCGCGCGATAATTGGACGGGTCGCTCGACGGCGCCGCGACGATCACGCCGCGCATGCCGGAGCGGCTGTCGAGATCGACGGTCTCGACATCCTCGTCATTGACGCCGACATTGCCGATATGGGGAAAGGTGAAGGTGACGATCTGCCCGGCGTAGGAGGGATCGGTGAGGATTTCCTGATAGCCGGTCATGGCGGTGTTGAAGCAGACCTCGCCGACGGCCGAGCCCACGGCGCCGAAGCCGAAGCCGAAAATCGCCTCGCCGCTGGCGAGAACCAGAACCCCCGTGTGGACCGGAACCGTCCAACCCGTCGCTGCGTCTTGATCCGGGCTCATCCGCGCTCTATGCCTCACCCTCATCCGCCGGCGCGCCGCCATCGGGCGCCCGCCATCCCTCGAAAAATCTAGATTGCCGCGATCCCTTCGGATCGCAAGCACGTCTAGAACATTTCACTGCGAAGTGGAAATACAATGCGCGAACGTTTCACGGCCGACCTCAAGGCGGCGATGAAGAGCGGCGAAAAGCAGAAGGTCGAGACGATCCGCATGATCACCGCGGGGCTCAAGGATCGCGACATAGAGGCGCGCGCCACGGGCAAGACTCTCGGCGACGACGATATTCTCGCTCTGCTGCAGAAAATGGTGAAGAGCCGCCAGGAATCGGTGGAAATCTACGAGAAGGGCGGCCGCCCCGAGCTCGCCGAGAAGGAGCGCGCCGAGATCGCCGTGATCGCGGAATATCTGCCCCAGCAGCTCGGCGAGGCCGAGGTCGCCGAGGCGATAAAGGCCGCGATCGCCGAGACCGGCGCCGCCTCGATCAAGGATATGGGCAAGGTCGTCGCCGCGCTCAAGGCGAAATACACAGGCCGTATCGATTTCGGCAAGGCGAGCGCCGCGGTCAAGGCGGCGCTCGGGGGCTAGACCAGCGCAATCCCCCTCATGCTGAGGCGGCCGCGCGAGCGGCCGTCTCGAAGCACGAGGGGCTCCAGGAGGCGCGGAGGCTACAGCCCGCACCTCACTCCGCTGGTTCGGCCACGCGCGTCTCATAGTTGAGCACGGGGGCGAGCCAGCGCTCGATCTCGGCGGCGGAGACGCCCTTGCGCGCGGCGTAATCCTCGACCTGATCGCGCTCCACTTTGGCGACGCCGAAATAATGCGCCTGCGGATGCGCGAAATAGAGTCCGCTCACCGATGAGGCCGGTGTCATGGCGTAGCTCTCCGTCAGCGCCACGCCGGTGCGCTTCGTCGCCTCCAGCAGATCGAAGAGCGTCGCCTTTTCCGTATGGTCGGGCTGCGCCGGATAGCCGGGCGCCGGGCGAATGCCGCGATAATCCTCGCCGACCAGCTGCTCTGGCGTCAGCGTCTCATCCGCCGCATAGGCCCAGAATTCGCGGCGCACGCGCTGATGCATGCGCTCGGCGAAAGCTTCCGCGAGGCGATCGGCCAGCGCCTTCACCATGATCGCCCCGTAATCGTCATTGGCGCGGGCGAAGCGCTCGGAAATTTTCGCTTCCTGCGCGCCGGCGGTGACGACGAAGGCGCCGATGTAATCCGCCTTGCCGGAGCCCTCCGGCGCGACGAAATCGCTCAGCGCGACATTGGGCTTGCCGTCGCGACGCGTGAGCTGCTGGCGCAGCGTGTGCAGCGTCGCGAGCCGCTCGACGCGGCCCTCGCCTGTATAGAGCGCGATATCGTCGCCGACGGCGTTGGCGGGCCAGAAGCCGATGACCGCCTTGGGATTGAACCAGCGCTCTTCGACGATGCGCGCGAGCATCGCCTGCGCATCCTCGAGCAATTGCCGCGCCGCCGGCCCGCGCTCGGGATCGTCGAGCAGAGCGGGATAGCGGCCCTTGAACTCCCATGTCTGGAAGAAGGGCGTCCAATCGATATAGGGAACCAGCTCCGCGACATCATAGGAAGCGAAGACGCGCGCGCCGAGGAATGTCGGCTTGGGCGGCGCATAGGCGGCCCAATCGATCTTCAGCGCATTGGCGCGCGCGGCGGCGAGCGAGACGCGCTGCTTGTCCGCTTGAGCGCGCGCATGGGCGTCGGCGACCTTCTCATATTCCTCGCGCGTCTTGGCGACATATTCGGCGCGCGAAGATTGCGACATCAGCGCCTGCGCGACGCCCACGGCGCGCGAGGCGTCGGTCACATAGACGGCCTGGCCCTTGGTGTAATTGGGGCTGATCTTCACCGCCGTATGCACGCGGCTCGTCGTGGCGCCGCCGATGAGCAGCGGCGCGTCGAAACCTTCGCGCTCCAGCTCCGAGGCGACGAAGCACATTTCGTCGAGCGAAGGCGTGATGAGGCCGGAGAGGCCGATGATATCGACCTTCTCGGCTTTCGCCGTCTCCAGAATCTTGGCGGTCGGAACCATCACGCCGAGATCGATGATCTCGAAATTATTGCAGCCGAGCACGACGCCGACGATGTTCTTGCCGATGTCGTGAACATCACCCTTCACCGTCGCGAGAAGAATCTTGCCGGCGGTGGAGCGCGTCTCCTTGTTCTCCTCCATGAAGGGCAGGAGATGCGCCACGGCCTGCTTCATCACGCGCGCGGATTTCACTACTTGCGGCAGGAACATTTTGCCCTGGCCGAAGAGATCGCCGACGACATTCATGCCTGCCATCAGCGGACCTTCGATCACATCGAGCGGACGCGTGCTCGAGAGACGCGCCTCTTCCACATCCTGCTCGATATAATCGGCGACGCCATTGACCAGCGCATATTCCAAACGCTTCTCGACGCTGGCCTCGCGCCACGCGGCGTCCTTCTCCGCGGCCTTCGCGCCCGCGCCTTTGAAGCGCTCGGCCATTTCGACGACGCGCTCGGTCGCGTCGGGACGACGATTGAGCACGACGTCTTCGCAGGCCTCGCGCAGCTCGGGGTCGATCTTCTCATAGACAGCGAGCTGGCCGGCGTTGACGATGCCCATATCCATCCCCGCCGCAATGGCGTGATAGAGGAAGACGGAGTGCATCGCCTCGCGCACCGGCTCATTGCCGCGGAAGGAGAAGGAGAGGTTCGACACGCCGCCTGACACATGCGCATGCGGCAACGTCGTCTTGATCGCGCGCGCGGCGTCGATGAAATCGACGCCGTAATTGCAGTGCTCGTCGATGCCGGTCGCGACCGCGAAAATATTGGGATCGAAGATAATGTCCTGCGGCGCGAAGCCCACTTCCTGCGTGAGAATCTTATAGGCGCGGCCGGAGATTTCCACCTTGCGCGCGAAAGTGTCGGCCTGGCCCGCCTCGTCGAAGGCCATGACGACGACGGCGGCGCCATAGCGCTTCACCTTGGTCGCCGCCTCGATGAATTTCTCCTCGCCTTCCTTCAGCGAGATCGAGTTGACGACGCCCTTGCCCTGCAGGCATTGCAGGCCGGCCTCGATCACCTCGAATTTCGACGAATCCACCATCACCGGCACGCGCGCTATGTCGGGCTCGGCGGCGAGGAGATTCAAGAACTCGACCATTGCCTTTTTGGAATCGAGCAGGCCTTCGTCCATATTGACGTCGATGACCTGCGCGCCATTGGCGACCTGATCGCGCGCCACATCCAGCGCCGCGGCGTAATCGCCGGCGGTGATGAGCTTGCGGAACTTCGCCGAGCCGGTGACATTGGTGCGTTCGCCGACATTGACGAAGGGGATGTCCTTCGTCAGCGTGAACGGCTCGAGGCCAGCGAGGCGCAGCAGCGGCGCGATCGTCGGAATCGCGCGCGGCGCGACGCCTTTCACGGTGCCGGCGATGGCGGCGATATGCGGCGGCGTCGTGCCGCAGCAGCCGCCGACGACATTGACGAGACCGGACTTGGCGAATTCGCCGACGAGCTCGGCCATATATTCCGGGCTCTCGTCATAGAGGCCGAATTCATTGGGCAGGCCGGCGTTGGGGAAGGCGCAGATTCGCGTGTCGGCGATGCGCGCGACTTCCGCGATATGCTGGCGCATCTCGCGCGCGCCGAGCGCGCAATTGAAGCCGATGGAGAAGGGCTTCGCGTGCTGAATCGAGTTCCAGAAGGCGGCCGCCGTCTGGCCGGAGAGCGTGCGGCCGGAGAGATCGGTGATGGTGCCGGAGATCATCACCGGAAAGCGCGTGCCGACCTTCTCGAAAGCGTCCTCCACCGCATAGATCGCCGCTTTGGCGTTCAGCGTGTCGAAGATCGTCTCGATCAAGAGAATATCGGCGCCGCCCTCCAACAGGCCGAGCGCCTCCTCGAGATAGGCGGCGCGCAAATCGTCGAAAGTGACGGCGCGGAAGCCGGGGTTGGAGACGTCCGGCGAGATGGAGGCGGTGCGATTGGTCGGCCCCATGGAGCCGGCGACGAAGCGCGGCACGCCGGTCTCGCGCGCGACTTCGTCGGCCGCTGCGCGGGCGAGGCGCGCGCCTTCGTAATTGAGCTCATAGACGATGTGCTCGAGCCCGTAATCGGCCTGCGCGATAGAGGTGCAGGAGAAAGTGTTGGTCTCGATAATGTCGGCGCCGGCCTCGAGATAGGCGCGATGAATCGCCTTGATCGCCGCCGGCTGCGTCAGCGTCAGCAGATCATTGTCGCCGCGCAAATCCTTCGCATGATCCTTGAAGCGCTCGCCGCGGAAATCGGCCTCGGTGAATTTGTGGCGCTGAATCATCGTGCCCATGGCGCCGTCGAGCACGAGAATGCGCTCGCTCGCCGCCTTCTCCAGCGCCGCCTGAATCTTCGGTCCGTGGGTCTTGTCGAAACTCATGCTGCGGCTTTCTCGGTGACCGGGCGCACGCCCAGAAGATGACAGATCGCGAAGACGAGATCGGCGCGATTATTGGTGTAGAAGTGGAATTCTCTCACGCCGTTCTCGGCGAGGCCCAGCACCTGCTCGGCAGCGACGGCGGCGGCGATGAGGCGGCGCGTGACGGGATCATCGTCCAATCCCTCGAAGCGATGCGCGAGCCAGTCGGGCACGCTCGCGCCCGCCTTGCGGGCGAAATTCGCCGTCTGCTTGAAGTTCTGCACCGGCATGATGCCGGGCACGATGGGAATCTTTATGCCCCGCGCGCGCGCCTTGTCGAGAAAGCGGAAATAGACGTCGTTCTCGAAGAAGAATTGCGTGATGGCGCGCGTCGCGCCGGCGTCGATCTTGGCCTCGAGCGCATCGAGATCATCGTCGATCGTGCGGCTCTCGGGATGGCCTTCGGGATAGGTGGAGACGGAAATCTCGAAATCGCCGATGGCGCGAATGCCGCGCACCAGCTCGGTGGAGCTGCGATAGCCTCGAGGATGCGGCTCGAATTTCGTGCCGACGCCGGTCGGCGGATCGCCGCGCAACGCCACGATGTGCCGTACGCCGGCGTTCCGATAGTCGCGCACGATCTCATCGATCTCCTCGCGCGCGGCGGAGACGCAGGTCAGATGCGCGGCGGGCAGAATATCGGTCTCGGCGGCGAGACGCGCGACGATATTATGCGTGCGCTCGCGCGTGGAGCCGCCGGCGCCGTAAGTGACGGAGACGAATTTGGGCTTCAAAGGCGCGAGCCGCGCGATCGAATCCCAGAGCTGCGCCTCCATCTCCGGCGTCTTCGGCGGGAAGAATTCGTAAGAAATATCGAAATGGCCCGGAGGCCACAGGCTGCGATTGTCGGACATCATGCGGTCTCGAAGCTGGCTTTGGGCAAGGGATCGGCGATGACGCGAGGATCTTGCGCCAGCCACAGGGATACGGTGAGCTTCGCGCCGTCGTCGGCGGAAGGCGCGAGATCGCGATGGCGCAGAATCTCGAGCCCGGCCTGCTCCAGCAAAGTCGTGACCTCCTGCTGCGAGAAGCCGAGGCGGCGATGCGCATGTTCGTCGCGCAAAGTCTCTTCGCGATGCGGCGCGAAATCGACGACCAGCAGCCTGCCGCCGGGCGCGAGCGCGCGCGCCGCCTCACGCAAGGCGCGGCCGGGATCGTCGAGATAATGCAGTACCTGATGCACGATGACGAGATCGCAGCTGTTGCGTTCTATCGGCAGCGCATACATGTCGCCCTGGCGCAGTTGCACATTGCGCGCGCCGGCTTTCTCCAGCCGGCCGCGCGCGACGGCGAGCATTGCGGAAGAGAGATCGACTCCCACGGCGTGCTCCGCCTGCGGCGCGAACAGCTCCAACATGCGGCCGGCGCCGGCGCCGAGATCGAGCAGGCGACGCAGCGGCGCCTCGCCCACCGCCTCGCGCATGGCGGCCTCCACCTGCGCCTCCGGCACATGCAGCGAGCGGATCGCGTCCCATTCGGGGGCATGTTCGGCGAAATAACGGGCGGCGGCGTCGGCGCGGGCCTGCCGCACCTCGGCGAGACGGGCGCGGTCGCCGGCGATGCGGGGATCCAGCGGATCGAGCCAGGAGACGACGCTGCGGGCGATCTCGCCGGGCGCGTCGGCGGAGGCGAGGCGGAAGAAGGCCCAGGCGCCCTCGCGGCGGCGTTCCACCAGGCCGGCCTCCACCAACAGCTTCAAATGGCGGGACACGCGCGGCTGCGACTGGCCGAGGATGGCCACGGCCTCGCTCACGGTCAGCTCCGTCTCGGCCAATAGACCGAGCAGGCGCAAGCGCGTCTCTTCCCCGGCCGCATTGAGGGCGGCGAGCGCGGGCTCGAGCAAAAGAGGGCGAGACTCGGTCATTTGGCCTTTGTCGGGGGCTCGGCTGATTAGATATAAAGATATCTATATGCGTCGTCTCTTCGAAAATCAAGACGCGCGGCGGCTCCCCCGGCGAGGCTGGACTTCGATTTCGTCGGCCATAGATGAGACCGCGTTGGCGGTGCGCCATGTGGCGGCGGTTAGGACAAACCTCTCGAAGCTCGGAGCGGCTACCCGACGCGGCTTATGTCGAGCTCGTCGATATGGTCGTGCGCCCGGCGCTGCCCGTGGTCTTCATGGGCGTCGCTCTTGCCTGCGTCGGCCTGCTGCTCGCCTCGCGCAAGCAGGATATCGTGCTGCTCGTTTTGACCTTCGCCGCCATGGCTGTGGATGTCGCGAGCGTTTTCATGGTGCTCGCCTATCGGCGGCGCACGGCCGAGGCGACGATCGTCGCCGATGAGGCGCGGCTCTGGGAGAGGCGCTACGCCCTCGGGCTTTTTTCCTTCGCCGCACTGCTCGGCGCGATCAATGCGCGCGGCTTGTTCTCGGCGCATCCCGTCGATTCGGCGCTGGTGCCGATGCTGACATCGGGCATGGCCTTCGTCTTCGCCGGCGGCGTGCTCTCCAATGTCGCCTTTCGACCGCGACTATGCGGCATCGGCATCGCGCTGTCGGCGACGCCGACCATCGCCGGCTGCCTCGATCGCGCGGCGCAGGCGACCGACATTCATGTCGCTGTCGGCTTCGCTTTGCAGGCGCTGCTGCTGACCGGCTTCGCGCTCGCCGGGCTCGGCTGGGCCTCGGTGACTTACGAGGGGGCGGTCCGGCAGATCGTCTCCAAGCTCGATTTCGCCATTATGGCGCGGCGCGACGATCTGACCGGCCTCTCCAACCGCGTCGAATTGCGCGACCGATTCGACGCCGCCGTCGCCGGCCTGAGCGAGGAGAGCGATCTTCTGGCGATCCTCTGCCTCGATCTCGATCGCTTCAAAGCCGTCAACGACTCTTACGGCCATTTGACCGGCGACATGCTGCTGCGCGCCGCGGCGGGCCGCCTTTCGTCGGCGGTGCGCCGGGAGGATACGGCGGCGCGGCTCGGCGGCGACGAATTCGTCGTGCTGCAGACCGAGCTTCGGCGGCCGGGCGAGGCGCTGCTGCTCGCCCATCGCATCATTCGCGCCCTCGGCGCGCCTTATGAGATCGAAGGGCGCACAATTCAGATCGGCGTCAGCATAGGCGTGGCGATCGCGCCCCGCGACGGCGTGACGCTCGAGCAGCTCATCGCCCGCGCCGATGCGGCGCTCTACCGGATGAAACGCAGCGGGCGCGGCGGAGTCGTCTTCGCGGACGAGCCGCCGCCCCCTTCCGCCGCCAATGATTTGTGAGCGCGAAAAAGGGCGCCGAATTGGTCGGCGCCCGCCGCCCCGGCGGAATGCGTCATGCGGCAATTTCCGGCAAAAGGCCGCGCTTTCCCGCTGGCGCGATTGACAGGGCGCCGAGCGCATAAGCTAATCGCCCGTCGCCCTTTCCGGCGTCGCTTCGAGGAGGCGCAGCAGCTCCCGTGTCGATCAAGGTCGCGCTCCACCATCTCACCCATTACAAATACGACCGGCCGGTCGCGCTCGGGCCGCAGGTGATCCGGCTGCGGCCCGCTCCGCATTGCCGCACCCGTGTGCCGAGCTATTCGCTCAAGATCGCGCCCGCCGAGCATTTCATCAACTGGCAGCAGGACCCGCATGGCAATTGGCTGGCGCGCCTCGTCTTTCCGGAGAAGGCGGAGGAATTCCGCATCGAGGTCGACCTCCATGCGGAAATCGCCGTCTACAACCCTTTCGATTTTTTCGTCGAACCTTATGCCGAGAGCTTTCCCTTCGCCTATCCTCAGGAACTGCGGACCGAACTCGCCTCCTGTCTCGAGGCGGAGGAGCTGGGACCGCTGACCGAGGCCTTCGTCGAGGCCGTGCGCCCGCGCGAGGCGGTCGCGATCGTTCCCTTCCTCGTCGCGCTCAATGCGCGGCTGCAACGCGACATTCGCTATGTGATCCGCATGGAGCCCGGCGTGCAGACGCCGGACGAGACGCTCGCCGCCGGGACCGGCTCCTGCCGCGATTCGGCCTGGCTGCTCGTGCAGATATTGCGCCGCCTCGGCCTCGCGGCGCGTTTCGTCTCCGGCTATCTCATTCAATTGAAGGCGGACGTCGATCCGATCGAGGGCCCGACCGGAACCGATCATGATTTCACCGATCTGCACGCCTGGGCCGAGGTCTATGTTCCCGGCGCCGGCTGGATCGGCCTCGACGCCACCTCCGGCCTCTTTTGCGGCGAGGGGCATCTGCCTTTGTGCAGCGCGCCGCATTATCGCTCGGCCGCGCCGCTCTCCGGCGTCGTCGAGCCGGCGGAGGTCGAGTTCGGCTTCGAGATGTGGGTGCAGCGCATCCGCGAGGCGCCGCGCATCACCGCGCCTTTCTCGGACGAATCCTGGGCGAGGCTCGACGCGCTCGGCGAGAAGGTCGACGAAGACATCCGGGCTCAGGACATGCGCCTCACAATGGGCGGCGAGCCGACCTTCGTCTCCATCGACGATTTCCAGGCGCCGGAATGGAACACCGCCGCCGTCGGCCCCACCAAGCGCGCCCGCGCCGACGATCTGGTGCGGCGCCTGCACGAGCGTTTCGCCAAAGGCGGCTTCCTGCATTACGGGCAGGGCAAATGGTATCCGGGCGAGAGCCTGCCGCGCTGGGCCTTCGCGATCTATTGGCGCAAGGACGGCAAGCCCGTCTGGCGCGACCCCGATCTCGTCACCCGCATCGGCTCGACTCAAATCCCGACGATCCAGCAGGGCGAGGAGTTCGTCGTCGATCTCTCCGAGCGTCTGGGGCTCGGCCGGCGCTATGTGATTCCGGCCTTCGAGGATCCCTCTCATTGGCTGCTGAAGGAGGGCTCGCTCCCGGTCAATGTCGATCCGCTCGATTCGAAGATCGACGACGCGGAGGAGCGCGCCCGCATGTTGCGCGCCTTCGAGCGCGGCCTGTCCAAGCCCGCCGGCTATGTTCTGCCCGTGCAGCGCTGGAACGCCCGCGCCGAGCGGCGCTGGGTGTCGGAGCGCTGGCCGCTGCGGCGCGGACGGCTCTTCCTCGCGCCGGGCGATTCGCCGATCGGCCTGCGCCTGCCGATCAGCTCGCTGCCCTGGATTCCGCCGAGCGCCTATCCCTATAGCTGGCAGCAGGACCCGAGCGAGCCGCGGCCGCCGCTGCCCGATCCCGCGCAATTCCAGCAGATCTACGAGAGCAGCGCGCTCTATGATCGTCAGGAGCAGAGCGAGCAATTCATCGTCGAAGGCGCGGTGCGCACCGCGCTGGCCGTCGAGCCGCGCGACGGCGTGCTCTGCGTCTTCATGCCGCCGGTTTCGACGCTCGAGGATTATCTGGAGCTGCTGACCGCGGTGGAGGCGACCGCCAAGGCGATGAATCTGCCGGTTCACATCGAGGGCTATCCGCCGCCGGTCGATCCGCGCCTCGAGGTCATCAAGGTCACGCCGGACCCCGGCGTCATCGAGGTGAACATCCATCCGGGCGACACATGGCGTGACGCCGTCGCCACCACCACGGGCCTCTATGAGGACGCCCGGCAATCGCGGCTGACGGCCGATAAATTCCTGATCGACGGCCGCCAGACCGGCTCCGGCGGCGGCAATCATGTCGTGCTCGGCGGTCGCACGCCTTTCGATTCGCCCTTCCTGCGCCGTCCGGATCTGCTCAAGAGCCTGGTGCTCTATTGGCAGCGCCATCCGTCGCTCTCCTATCTCTTCTCGGGCCTCTTCATCGGCCCGACGAGCCAGGCGCCGCGGCTCGACGAGGCGCGTCACGATTCGCTCTATGAGATGGAGATCGCGCTCGCCAATGTGCCGGAGGCGGGGACGACGAATTTCCCGCCCTGGATCGTCGATCGCCTGTTCCGCAATCTGCTCGTCGACGTCACCGGCAACACGCATCGCGCCGAAATCTGCATCGACAAGCTCTATTCGCCGGACAGTCCGACCGGACGCCTCGGCCTCGTCGAGTTCCGCTCTTTCGAGATGCCGCCGGACGCGCGCATGAGCCTCGCGCAGCAATTGCTGCTGCGCGCGCTCGTCGCCTGGTTCTGGCGCGAGCCGCAGAGAGGCGGGCTGGTGCGCTGGGGAACGGCGCTGCATGACCGCTTCATGCTGCCGCATTTCGTTTGGCGCGATTTCCTCGACGTGCTCGGCGATCTGCAAGGGGCGGGCTATGCTTTCGAGCCGGAATGGTTCGAGGCGCAGAAGGAATTCCGCTGCCCGCTCGCCGGCCGCGTCGAACATGGCGGGGTGGAGCTCGAGATTCGGCAGGCGCTGGAGCCCTGGCATGTGCTGGGCGAGGAGGGCGTCGCCGGCGGCACGGCGCGCTTCGTCGATTCCTCGGTGGAGCGCGTCGAGGTGAAGGCCAAGGGCTTCGTCCCCGGCCGCCATGTGATCGCCTGCAACGGCCGCCGCGTGCCCATGGCCAGCGCCGGCGCCTCGGGGGAGGCGGTGGCGGGCGTGCGCTTCAAGGCCTGGCAGCCGGCCTCGGGAATGCAGCCGACCGTCCCTGTCCACTCGCCGCTGACCTTCGACGTGATCGACAGCTGGAGCGAGCGCTCGCTCGGGGGCTGCGTCTATCACACGGCGCATCCGGGCGGTCGCAACTACGATACGTTTCCGGTAAACTCCCATGAGGCGGAGGCTCGCAGGCTGGCGCGGTTCCAGGATCACGGCCATACGCCCGGCAGGGTGAGGCCGCCGCGCGAGGAGCCGGCGGGAGAGTTCCCGCTGACTTTGGACCTGCGGAGGAGTTGTGCCGGCTGAGCGGACGATCGATGCGACGACGGGAGAGGCGAGGCGTCGCGTCGCCTCCTGGATCGCCCGCTATGCGCCGCCGGAGGGCGTGCCGGACGAGCTGGTCGGACCGGACGGACGCGTGCGCCCGCATTGGGCGAGCCTGCTCGACACGCTCGGGGGATTGAGCCGCGAGGATATAGACGATCGTTTCGCCGCCGCCGGACGTCGCATCCGCGACATGGGCGTCTCCTATCGCGTGCTCGGCGAGACCAAGGAGCGCACCTGGCCGCTGAGCCGGCTGCCGCTGCTGCTGCCGCAGGCCGAATGGCGGGAGATCGCCGCGGGCGTCGCCCAGCGCGCCGAGCTGCTCGACATGGTGCTGCGCGACGCCTATGGCGAGCAGCGCCTCGTCAAGGAGGGCGCGCTGCCGGCGGCGGTCATCGCCGGCTCGCCGGATTACATTCGCCCGATGAGCGGCGCGACGCCGCCGGGCGGACGCTGGCTGCGCTTTTACGCGGCCGAGATCGGCCGTGGCCCGGACGGACGCTGGTGGGTGTTGGGCGATCGCGCCCAGGCGCCTTCGGGCGCCGGTTATTCGCTGGAGAATCGGCTGGTGATGGCGCGCACCTTCCCGCGCCTCTATCGCGACATGAAGGTCGAGCGGCTCGCGCCCTTCTTCCGCGATTTCCGCGCCGCCCTCGCCAAGGCGGCGCAGCAGAAGGACCCGCGCATCTGCCTGCTGACGCCCGGCCCGTTCAGCGAATCCTATTCCGAGCAGGTGAGCCTCGCGCGCTATCTCGGCTTTCTGCTCGTCGAAGGCGCCGATCTCGTCACCAGCGAGCGCAAGCTGCATGTGCGCACCATCGCCGGGCTGAAGCGCGTCGACGTGGTGTGGCGCAGGGTCGACGCCGATTGGTGCGATCCGCTGGAGCTGAACGCCGCCTCGCATCTCGGCGTGCCGGGCCTGCTCGACACGATCCGCGAGGGCAATGTCACCATCGCCAATATGCCGGGCGCCGGCCTCATCGAATCGCGCGCTCTGCTCTCCTTTCTGCCGGCCATCGCGCGCCGGCTGCTCGGCGAGGATTTGCGCCTCGCCAATATCGCGACATGGTGGTGTGGCCAGGACGAGGCGCGCGACGCCGTACTCGCCTCGCTCGAGGACCGCGCCGTCGCCCCCGCCTTCGGCGAGCATCTCGCCGGCTTTCCCGGCCGCCGCGTGGCGCTCGGCGCCGAATTCGACGCCGAGGGGCGCGAAAGGCTCACCGACGCAATGCGCGCCCGTGGCATGGATTATGTCGGCCAGGAGGTCGTGCAGCTCTCGACGACGCCGGTCTGGCAAGATGGCGCGTTGGTTCCGCGCCCCTTTGCGCTGCGCGTCTTCGCCGCCGCCACGGCGGATGGCTGGCGGGTGATGCCGGGCGGCTTCTGCCGCGTGTCGGATCGTCTCGACGTGCGCGCCATCTCCATGGGGGCGGGGGCGCAATCGGCCGATGTCTGGGTGCTGGGCGATCGGCCGACCGACAATTCCACTCTGCTGCCGACGAGCGACGATGTCGAGATCGTCCGCATGGTCGGCGATCTGCCGAGCCGCGCCGCCGACAATCTCTTCTGGATGGGCCGCTATTTCGAGCGCGCCGAGGCGACGCTGCGGCTGGTGCGCTCGCTCTGCAATCGCCTCACCGAGGCGGACGCTCCCAATTACAGCGGCCGCCAGCCGATCGAGCGGCTGGAGCGCGTGCTGCTCGCCTGGGGCGCCGCGCCGACGCGCGACCCGCGCCTCTCGGCGGCCGAGCTCGCTCTCGCCGCCGCCGGCGGAACCGAGACGGCCGGCTCCGCCCTCTCCATCGCCCGCGCGGCCAAGCACGCCGCCTCCATCGTGCGCGAGCGCCTGTCGCAAGACATTTGGCATCTCGTCCGCCTGCTGGAGGCGCGGCTCGACGATTTCTCGCAAGGCCCCGCCTCGGAGCCGGAAGTGCTCGAGGGCGTCGAGCAATCGCTGCATATTCTGGCGGCGCTCTCCGGCCTCATCGACGAGAATTTCAACCGCGTCGCCGGCTGGTGCTTTCTCGATCTCGGCAAGCGGGTCGAGCGGGCGATCAACGCCTGCCGCTTCTCCCGCCAATTCGCCGACGAGGGCGCGACCATCGACAGTCTCGACACTCTGCTCGAGCTGATCGATTCGCAGATCACCTATCGCTCCCGCTATCTCGCCGGCGCCGCTCTCGCGCCCGTGCTCGATATGGCGGTGCTCGATCCCTATAATCCGCGCTCGGTCGGCTTTCAGGTGGCCAAGATCGAGGAGCATCTCTCCTCTCTGCCGACCCTGCGTCACGACGGATTGCTGGAGGCGCCGCGCCGTCTCGCCGTGAAATTGCGCGCCGAGATAGAGGTGGCGAACGCCGCCGAGCTGGACGCCGCCAAAATCTTCGCCCTCGAGCAGCGCTTGATGAGCCTTGCGGATGCGCTCGCCGCCCGCTACTTCCTGCAGGGCTCCAACGCGGCGCATTTCGAAGAGCCGATCCGGTTAGCGTGATCTACGACATCACCCATGTGACGACCTACAGCTACGAGGCGCCCGTCGCCGCGGCGCGCTGCGCTTTGCGCCTATTGCCGCGCGACGACGCCGGCCAGCGCGTGGTCTTCGGCCGCATCGACATCACGCCTTCGCCGCACGACTGGCGCGAGCGCGTCGATTTCTACGGCAATCGCGTCGCCGAGGCGCAGCTCGACGCGCCCCATGTGAAGCTCGGCATTGCGATGAGCGCGCGCGTGCGCGTCGAGCGCGCCGCCCCGCCGGCGGAGGCGCTGACGCCGCCTTGGGAGGTCGTGCGCGCAGAGGCGCTGGAGACGCCCTCGCTCGGACCCGACGCGCCGGCGCATTTCATCTTTCCGAGCCGGCTCGCCCCGCTCTACGAGCCCGCGACCGCCTATGCGCGCGAGAGCTTTCTGCCTGGCCGACCGATGCTGGCCGGCGCGGTCGAGCTGATGCGGCGGATCCATCGCGATTTTCTCTATGATCCCAACGCCACACATGTCGCAATGCCGCTGGCGCAGGCTTTCGACAAGCGCAGCGGCGTCTGCCAGGATTTCACCCACATCATGATCGCCGCGCTGCGCGGCCTCGGCCTGCCGGCGGCCTATGTCAGTGGCTATATCCGCACCATTCCTCCGCCGGGCGCGGTGAAGCTCGAGGGCGCCGACGCCTCGCACGCCTGGATTTCCGTCTGGTGCGGGCGCGAGTTCGGCTGGCTCGGCGTCGATCCGACCAACGCCATTCTGGCTTTGAACGATCATGTCGTCATCGCGCGTGGCCGCGATTACGCCGATGTCTCGCCGATCGACGGCGTAATTTTCGCCGCCGGCAAGCAGAAGCTCGATGTGCGCGTCAGCGTCACGCCGATAGAAGAGGCCGCCTGACGTAGTAATTTCTTTTTATTGGTGATCCATATGGTTGAGAGCGGCATTCCACCGTTCAAATGGGCTCCCGGTTTCGCTGAAACCCTTGCCGAGATTGCCAACAATTGGGCTCATATTGAATTTGCAATGAACCAGTCGATTTGGATATTGAGTGGCCTTTCTAGTGAAGCTGGGGCGTGCATCACTTCGCAAATCTTCACATTGCAGGGGCGCCTTGCGGCCGTAAAAAGCCTTCTCGAGTTTGTGGAGGCGCCGAAGCCTCTACTGAAACAAGTCAACAAATTTTCAGAGAACGTGAGAGGGGCGACCGAAAAGCGGAACCGCGCGCTTCATGATATGTGGCTTGTTGATATTAGCGACGAAAATATTATGGCGCGTATGGAAATTACGGCGCCTGGACATTTAAGGTTCGAGCCAAAGCCTCATGACTTGTTAAAAATTCAGAATGACCTTGCAGTCGTCAATGCGGCAAGGAAAGAAGCATTTGCTATTCGTAATGCAATTCAACAGCTTCCGACGTTGCCGGCACGATCAAAATCAATACGCGATCCGATGGAGAGCACCTATTAGGATTCGGAAAGTCACGCCTCGCGCGACGCTATGCGAGGTCAATTGCAAATTTGTCTGAGCAGCCGGTCGATCTTCGTTAGCTCGCAATGATGCAGCAGCAGCACCTCATTGGAGGCGGCGAGCTGCACGGCGCTCGCCGTATAGCCCTTGGTGGCGACGACGATTCCGCGCTCGGCCTCCTCATGGGCGATGGCGGCGACGATCTCCTGCACGGCCCTGTTGCCGACGGGCTTCGAATATTTCTTGCACTGGACGACGATCCTGCGCCCGCGTTTCTCCGCAACGATGTCGACGCCCTGATCGCCGCTCAGCCGCGTGACCCGCGCGCTCCATCTCGCCTCGCGCAGCAGCGCCGCGCAGAAATGCTCGTAATCCTCCGGGCTCATGTCGTCGCTATATTGCGGAAAGGCGATCTCCTCATAGGCTAGCACGGCGAGATGCAGCACGCCCACGAAAGCCGTCGCCATCGCCGCCACCCCGGCGACATGCGGCCAGAGCGCGCCCGCCGCCGCCGTGAAGACGATGATAAAGGCGAGGCAACGTCTCTTTCTGCTGCGCGTCATCGCTGTCGAGATCGCCTTTCGCCCCGCTGAAAGGGGCGGCGCCGCCATGCAAGGGGACAAAGATTAATTTGCCGCCAATGGGCGTCTGCGAGGACGGCTCGACCGCGAAATTATGCGTCCTTGCCGCTGACGCCGGCGCTCGAGAAAGTCGCCATGCCGCTGTGGCAGGCCAGCGCCGCCTTGACGAGGCCGATGGCCAGCGCCGCGCCGGAGCCCTCTCCGAGCCTCATGCCGAGATCGAGCAGCGGCTTCTTGCCGAGCCGCTCCAGCACATCCCTATGCGCGCCTTCCGCCGAGACATGGCCGGCGAGGCAATGGGAAATTGCGTCCGCATTCATGGCGTGCAGCAGCGCCGCCGCCGCGCAGGCGACATAGCCGTCGAGCAGAACCGGGACGCGATTGCGTCGCGCCGCGAGAATGGCGCCCATCATGCCGGCGATCTCGCGCCCGCCGAGCCGGCGCAAAATCTCCAAAGGGTCGGACAAATGGCCGGCGTGAAAGGCCAGCGCCGCGTCGATGACCGCGTTCTTGCGCGCGAGCCCTTCATCGTCGAGGCCGGTTCCGCGCCCGGTCCAGCGCGCGGCGGGGCCGCCATAGAGCGCGGCGTAGATCGCCGCCGCCGAGCTGGTGTTGCCTATGCCCATTTCGCCCGGCGCCAGCAGATCGATCCCGCCGTCCACCGCCTCCATGCCATAGACCAGAGTGCCGGCGGCCTCGCGCTCCTCCATCGCGGGGGCTTCCGTGAAGTCGCGCGTCGGATGGTCGAGCGCCAGCTCGAAGACCTTGAGGCCGATTCCATGGGCCTTGCAGATCTGATTGATCGCCGCCCCGCCAGCGGTGAAATTGTCGAGCATCTGCCGCGTGACGGCGGCGGGAAAGGCGGAGACGCCCTTGGCCGTGACGCCGTGATTGCCCGCGAAGACGGCGACGAGCGGCCGCTCGATCCGCGGCTCGGCGTGGCCCTGCCATGCGGCCAGCCATTCGACGATCTCCTCGAGCCGACCGAGCGATCCCGGCGGCTTGGTCAGTTCGGCGTCGCGCCGCCGCACGGCGAGGGCGCTGTCATGGCAGGGGGCGGGGAGATCGGCGAAAAGATCGCGAATGTCGTCGAAGGGTGTGCTCATCGGCGTGGGGTGGGGCATTGCGGGGGCGCGAGTCAAGCGATTCGCGCTCGACGCGGTCTTTCGAGGAAGGGGTTGACGAGACCGTTATAAGATATATCTTAGATGCGTCTAAACAAAAGGAGACATGTTTATGAAGCATCATCACTTCTGGGGATCCGCCGAGCATTCGGCTTTCGCGCTGCGCGCGATGCGCGGCGGCGGGGATGAGACTTTCGGCCGGGGCGGACGCGGCGGCCATCGCGGCTTCGGCGGAGATGGCGGGTCGCGATTTGGCTCGCGGCATGGCGACGGCGAGCGCGGCCGCGGACGGCGGCGCATGTTCGAGGGCGGCGAGCTGCGGCTCGTCATTCTGCTGCTGCTGGAGAGCGAGCCGCGCCATGGCTATGACGTCATTCGCGAGATCGAGACGCGCACCGGCGGCGCTTATGCGCCGAGCCCGGGCATCGTCTATCCGACGCTGACTTTGCTCGAGGAGCTGGGGCAGGTGGAGGTCCAGCCGACCGAGGGCGCCAAGAAGCTCTATGCGATCACCGATGCGGGCAAGGCCCATCTCACGGAGAATCGCAAGGAGGCGGAGGCGGCGCTCGCCCGTTTCGAGGAGCTGCGCGCCAGAAGCGCGGGCGTCGACACGGGGCCGGTGTTCCGGGCCATGGGCAATCTGAAGGCCGTGCTGCAGCAGCGCCTCGCCGGCGCGCCGGACAAGGAGCTGCTGTTTCACGTCGCCGATCTCATCGACGAAGCGGCCCGCAAGATCGAGCGGCTCTGACAGAGCCGCTCCCCGTCATTCCACAGTGACGCTCTTGGCCAGATTGCGCGGCTGGTCCACATCCTTCCCCATGAACACCGCCACATGATAGGCGAGCAATTGCACGGGGACGGCATAGACCAGCGGCGCGAAGGCTCCGGCGATCTCCGGCAGCTCGATGAAGCCGGCGAGCTCGGCCGCCGCCGCCTCGCGCGCCGCCGCCGAGCCGATGAGGATGAGATGGCCGCCGCGCGCGGCGACCTCCTGCAGATTGGAGACGGTCTTCTCCAGCGTCGCGTCCGGCGGCGCCAGCACGATCACCGGCATGGCGTAGTCGATCAGCGCGATCGGCCCGTGCTTCAGCTCGCCGGCCGCATAGCCTTCCGCGTGAATATAGGAGAGCTCCTTCAGCTTCAGCGCGCCTTCGAGCGCCAGCGGATAGGCGCCGCCGCGGCCGAGATAGAGAACGCTGGAGGCGCGCGCCACGTCGCGGGCGACAGGCTCGACCTTCGCCTCGCGGGCGAGGGCGGCGGCCATTTGGCCCGGCGTCGCCGCCAGCTCGCGCACCAGGCGTTTTTCGTCCGCCTCGCTCAGCACGCCGCGGGCGCGGCCGAGCGCAATGGCGAGGCTGGCGAAAACGGCGAGCTGGCAGGTGAAGGCCTTGGTCGAGGCGACGCCGATCTCGGGGCCGGCGAGCGTCAGCGCAACGGTGTCGCTCTCGCGCGCGATGGTCGAGGTCTCGACATTGACGATGGAGAGAATGTGCTGGCCCTGCGCCTTGGCGTAGCGCAGCGCCGCCAGCGTGTCGGCCGTCTCGCCCGATTGCGAGACGACGATCATCAGCCCATTCTCGGCCAGCGGCGCCTCGCGATAGCGGAACTCCGAGGCGATATCGATATCCACCGCGAGCCGCGCATGGCGCTCGATCCAATAGCGCGCGATGAGCCCCGCGTAAAAGGCCGTGCCGCAAGCCGAAATGGTGACGCGCGACAGTTTTTTCGGGTCGAAGGGCAGAGCGAAGGGCAGGCGCACCTCGCCGGCGGAGAGATCGAGATAATGCGAGAGCGTGCGGCCGACGACCTCCGGCTGCTCGTGAATCTCCTTGGCCATGAAATGGCGGTAATTGCCCTTGTCGACGAGGAATGAGCCCGGCTGCAAGGGCTGGCGGCGGCGCTCCGCCTCTTTGCCGGCGGCGTCGTAGAAAGTGATATTCTCGCGCGTCAGCACGACATGATCGCCCTCCTCGAGATAGGCGATCTGACGCGCGAAAGGCGCCAGCGCCAGAGCGTCGGAGCCGAGATAGACGCCTTCGTCGCCCCAGCCAGCGGCGAGCGGCGCGCCGCGGCGGGCGCCGATCAGCAGATCCTCCTCGCCCTCGAAGAGGAAGGCGAGAGCGAAAGCGCCATCGAGCCGAGCGAGCGTGGCCGCGACCGCCTCGCGCGGCGCGGCGCCCTTGCCGCGCTCCTCGGCGACGAGATGGGCGACCACTTCCGAATCGGTTTCGGTGGCGAAGACATGGCCCTTGCCGGTCAGTTCCTCGCGCAATTCGCGGAAATTCTCGATGATGCCGTTGTGGACGACGGCGAGCCCGCCGCTCGTATGCGGATGGGCGTTGGTCTCGGTCGGGCGGCCGTGGGTCGCCCAGCGGGTGTGGCCGATGCCGCTCGTCCCCAGCAGAGGCGCGGCGGAAAGCTTCTCCTCGAGATTGCGCAGCTTGCCGCTGGCGCGCAGGCGCGTGAGCTTGCCCTTTTCCAGCGTGGCGATTCCGGCGGAATCATAGCCTCGATATTCGAGCCGCTTCAGCGCCTCGACGAGAGAGGGCGCGACAGGCTCGCGTCCGAGAATGCCGACGATGCCGCACATGCAAATGTCTCCTCGGTCGAAGCGCTCTGGGGCGATCAGATTACCGCGATTTCGGTTACGATTATCCTAGGCAGAGCATTAGGGCATTTCTCGGAGCCGGCCAGGAGCGCTTCCTTCTCCCACAAGTGGGAGAAGGATCACGCGCCCGATTTCTTCGCCTTCTGGACGCGGCGGAAGCTCTCCGCCCAGCCTTCCTTCTCCATCTGGCGGCCGCGCGCCACGGCGAGGGCGTCCGCCGAGACGTCCTTGGTGACGACCGAGCCGGAGCCGACATAGGCGCCGTCGCCGATCGTCACCGGGGCGACCAGAGCCGAATTGGAGCCGATGAAGGCGTTTTCGCCGATGATCGTGCGATATTTGAAGAAACCGTCGTAATTGCAGGTGATGACGCCGGCGCCGATGTTGGAATGCGCGCCGACGGAAGCGTCGCCGATATAGGTCAGATGATTGACCTTGGCGCCTTCGCCGATCTCGGCCCCCTTGATCTCGACGAAATTGCCGACCTTGGCCTGCGCCGCGAGCTTTGCGCCCGGCCGCAATCTCCCATAGGGGCCGACCGTGGCGCGCTCGCCCACCAGCGCCCCCTCGAGATGCGAATAGGCGTGAATGACCGCGCCATCGGCGATCTCGACGCCCGGGCCGATGACGACGCCGGGCTCGATCGTCACATCGCGGCCGATCTTCGTGTCATGGGAGAGAAAGACGGTCTGCGGGGCGATCAGCGTCGCGCCTCCCAGCATGGCGGCGCGGCGGAGGCGCTCCTGGGCGACGGATTCGGCGCGGGCGAGTTGGACCCGGTCGTTGACGCCGAGAACTTCCTCCTCCGCCGCGACCACCAGCCGGGTCCCCAGCCCGGCCGCGGCGGCGCGGGCGACGATATCGGTGAGATAATATTCCTTTTGGGCGTTGGCGGCGTCGATCCCGTCCAATAGCGCCAGAGCCTTCGTGCCGGAGACGGCCATCAGCCCGGCGTTGCAAAGGCGGCAGGCGCGCTCCGCCGGGCTCGCGTCCTTCTCCTCGCGAATGGCGGCGGGGCGCCCTTCTGAGTCGCAGAGTATCCGGCCGTAGCCGTGCGGATCGGCGGCCTCGAAGGCGAGCACGGCGACGGCGGCGCCCTCGGCCAGAGCCGCGCGCAGCGCTGCGATCGTCTCTGCGCGCACCAGAGGCGTGTCGGCGAAGAGCACGACGATATCGTCCGCCCCGGCGAAGGCCTCGCGCGCCGCGAGCACGGCATGGGCGGTGCCGAGCTGCTTCTCCTGAACGAAGATTTTGGCGTCCGGCCGCTGGCGGCGGGCCTCGGCGGCGACATCCTCCTTGCCGGCGCCGATGACCACGGCGATCTCGTCCAAAGCGGCTGCCGCGGCCAGCACATGGCCGAGCATTGACCGTCCGGCGACCTCATGGAGGACCTTGGGCCGGCGCGATTTCATGCGCGTGCCCTCGCCGGCGGCGAGAATTACGGCGAGGGAGCGGCGGTCGGTCGGTCGAGCTTCCATCTTGCTGCGCGGCCTCGGCTCGAGGGGCGGGGGAGAGGACGTAAGGGGGGGCGCCCCGCGCTGTTTTCCTCTCGTTCATATTCGTCTTGGCAGATTCGCGGGCGAGCCGGCAAGCGCCGCCTCGGCGTGGGGTTTCCGCTCTGCGATCAAAAACGAAAGATTCGCATTTCGAACATCGTTCTTTCAGGTATATCCGATAGACAAGTCCGTCGTAATCCCACCTCGCTCGTCAGTCACGGGTCCCGGTCCCGCATGTTCGTACGCAGAGACCTGTTGAAAGCCTCGATCACCGCGCTCGTCGCCGGCGTCCCCGGCGGCCGCGCCCTCGCTCAATCGGCTCCGCCGGCCCCGCCGCCGGCGCCCCCCGTCTTCGGCCGCGATATCGTCCTCGATCTCGCCCGCGCGCTCGCCAAGCGTCCTTTCGCCGCGCCCGCGGCGGAATTGCGCGAGCCCTTCGCCAATCTGAGCTATGAGCAATATGTCGGCATAAGGACGAAGCAAGGCGCGGCCATATGGAGCGGCGAGAATCGGGGATTCTCGATCGAACCGCTGCATAGGGGATTCATCTTCGGCGCGCCGGTCGAGCTCTTCGTCGTCGAGGACAAAATCGCCAGGCGCATCGGCTATGAGCCGGGGAAATTCGATTACGGCGGTCTGAAAGTCGGCGACAAATCGCCGGACATCGGCTTTTCCGGCTTTCGCATTCTCGCTCCTCAGGCCGCCGGCGCGCCGGACACGGAGCTCGCTCTGTTCCAGGGGGCGAGCTTCTATCGCGCCCAGGCGCGTGGGCAGACGCTCGGCGTCACCGCCCGCGGCCTCGCCATTCGTACCGCCGATCCGCGCGGCGAGGAGTTTCCGATCTTCCGCAGCTTCTGGATCGAGAAGCCGACGCTGGCCGACAACGCCCTCGTCATTCACGCTCTGCTCGATTCGCAGAGCGTGACGGGCGCTTATCTGTTCACGCTGCGGCCGGGCGAGGCGACGATCATCGACGCCGAACTCACTCTGTTCCCGCGCGTCGCCATCGATCATCTGGGGCTCGGCGGCGCGGCTGCGGCCTCACTGTTCACGCCGCTCGACCATCGCCGCGCCGACGATCCGCGGCCTTTCGTCGCCGAGACCAATGGGCTGCAAATGCTCACCGGCAAGGACGAATGGCTGTGGCGCCCCGTCTCCAATCGCGACACGCTGCAAATCTCGGCCTTCGTCGACGCCAATCCGAAAGGCTACGGATTTTTGACGCGGGACCGTGACATAGAGACCTATCAGGACGACATACAGCATTGGGAGCGGCGCCCCTCGCTCTGGGTGGAGCCGATCGGCGATTGGGGCGAGGGCTCGGTGCAGCTCGTCGAGATTCCGTCCGAATCGGAGGTGAACGCCAATATCGTCGCCTATTGGCGGCCCAAGCAGCCGCTCGCCGCCGGCAAGGAGGCGACTTTCGCTTACCGTCAGTTCTGGTGCTGGAGCCCGCCGGCGCGTCCGCCTTTCGCGGTCGCCGTCGCGGCCTATGGCGGTCGCGCGCCGGCGCCGAAACTGCGCCGCTTTATCGTCCAGTTTGCGGGCGACACTCTCGGCGATCCGCAACGAATCGCCAATTTGCGGCCCGTCTTGACGACCTCGCCGGGATCGGCGACGAACATTCGCGCTTATCCCAATCCGAAGGCCAAGACATGCCGGATCGTCTTCGACGTCGATCCGGCCGGCGAGACCTTTTGCGAGCTGCGCCTCGTCCTCCAATCGGGCGACGAGCCGATCAGCGAAACCTGGCTCTACAGATGGACGGTGTAGCTCTCTCTCTCGTCGAACCCGTTCCGCCGGACGCCGCCGCCCCGCCGCCGCCGCCCGTCGATCCCGCCGCCGCGCCGCCCATGCCGGCGGAGCGCCGGCTCGACATGCCGACGCAATCCTTCTGGCGCTTCAAGGCCAAGGAGCGCCGCCGGCGCGCGGCGCCGAAGCTCTGGCGCACGCCCTGGATCTCGCGCTTCGTCACCTTCGGCGGCGGCCTCGCGCTCACCGCCTATGGCGGACACGAGATGTATCGCGTCATCGACGTCGGCGGCGTCACCACGCTGAAATGGGCGTTGCTCGCGCTCTTCGTGCTGAATTTCTCCTGGATCGCGCTCTCATTCGCCAGCGCCGTCGTCGGCTTTTTCGCGCTGCTGTTCTCGCGCCGGCCTCCGCCGCTGCCGGAATCGCTCGCCGCGCGCACCGCCGTCGTGATGCCGATCTACAATGAGGCGCCGAGCCGCGTCTTCGGCGCGCTGCAGGCGATATTGCAAGATGTGGAGGCGACCGGCCTCGGCGCGCATTTCGACTGGTTCCTCCTCTCCGACACCACCAACCCCGATATTTGGGTCGCCGAGGAGCGCGCTTTCGCCGCCATGCGCCGCCGGCTGGGGCCGGACGCGCGCGTCTATTATCGTCGGCGCGAGAAGAACGTCAGCCGCAAGGCCGGCAATATCGCCGATTTCGTCACCCGCTGGGGCGGCGCCTATGAGCATATGGTGGTGCTCGACGCCGACAGCCTGATGGCCGGCGAGACCATCGTGCGGCTCGCCGCGGCGATGGAGGCGGACCCCGACGCCGGCATCATCCAGACGCTGCCGCTCATCATCAACCGCAACACTTTGTTCGCGCGCGTGCAGCAATTCGCGGCGCGCATCTATGGTCCCGTCATCGCCGCCGGCCTCGCGCAATGGATGGGGCGCGACGGCAATTATTGGGGCCATAACGCGATCATTCGCACGCAGGCTTTCGCGCATCATTGCGGCCTGCCCGATCTCAAGGGCCGTCCGCCCTTCGGCGGGCATATTCTCAGCCATGATTTCGTCGAGGCGGCGCTCATCCGCCGGGCCGGCTACTCGGTCTATATGATGCCGACGCTCGGCGGATCATTCGAGGAGAGCCCGCCATCGCTGATCGATCTCTCGATCCGCGACCGCCGCTGGTGCCAGGGCAATCTGCAGCATTCGCGCATTTTGGGCGCGCGCGGATTCCATTGGGCGACGCGGCAGCATTTCCTCACCGGAATCTTCGGCTATCTCACCTCGCCGCTGTGGCTCTGCCAGCTGCTCGTCGGCATAGCGCTCGTCTTTCAGGCGAGCTATTTCCGGCCGGAATATTTCACCGCCAAATTCACGCTCTTCCCCGTGTGGCCGCGCTTCGACGCAGAACGCTCGCTGGCGCTGTTCGCGCTCACAATGGCGATATTGCTGGCGCCGAAATTCCTCGGCCTCATTCTCGCGATGATCGATCGTGAGACGCGGCGCGGCTCTGGCGGCGTCGTCATGCTGCTGGTCTCGACCTTATTCGAGGTGCTGATGTCGGCGCTGCTCGCGCCCATCATGATGCTGATCCAGACCGGCCACGTCTTCCATATCTTGTTCGGCTTCGACACCGGCTGGGACCCGCAGCGCCGCGACGACGGCTCGGTTCCCTTCAACGCCATCGTGCGACGCCATCAATGGCATGTGGCGCTCGGCGCGCTGACCTTGGTCGCCGGCCTGATGATCTCGCCCTCGCTCGTCGCCTGGATGTCGCCGACCATCGCCGGCCTCATATTGGCGATCGGCATTTCCTACATCACCGGCCAGCGCTGGCTCGGCCTCGTGTTCCGCCGCGCGGGCGTGCTGATCACGCCGGAGGAGACGACGACGCCCAAGATCGCGCGCAAGGGCCGCGCGCTGCATCGCCTGCTGGCGCGCGCCGGGCAGGACGAAGAAAATTGCCTCGTCGCCATTCATGGCGATCCCGAATTGCGCGCGCTGCACGAGGCCTGGCTGCCGGCGCGCCCGCCGCGCAAACGCGGCGTCGTCTCGGCCGATCGCGCTTTGGCGGAAGCCAAGCTCGCCGACGCCGAATCGCTCGAGGATGCGGTGGCATGGCTCGATCGCGGCGAGCGGCTGGTCGTGCTCGGCGACCGCGCCCTGCTCGGCATGTTGGCGCGCCTGCCGCGCCGGGCCGAGAAGGAAGAGGCCGCGGCGCAAGAGGATGCGACGCGGCTCGCGAGCTGAGCGTCAGAACTTCAGCGATGCGCGGACGTAGTAGTAGCCGCCGTTGACGCCGAAGGGCGAGAAGGCCGGAAAGATCGAGGCGCCGAAACTGCGCGTCCAGGGCAGGGTCTGATCGGGCCGCACGCCGAAGAGATTGTTGCCGCCGATCGCCGCGCGCAGGCCCGAGCCGAAATCATAGGCGATCTCGCCGTCGGTGATGAATTTCGGCGTGATGACATTGGTGTAGAAGGGCGCGCTGCCGGTGAGCGGCGAGGCGACGACCGAGCTGACGTTGCCATATTGCGTGAAGTGCAGCGCGAAGGTCCAGGCGTCATAGCTGTAGGACCCGCCGAACACGACCTTGGTTCGCGGCGTGAGATCCGTGATGTTCGATCGCGCCGCCGCGTTGAGCAGCGGCGCGCCGTTGAACGCCGCTGGCGACTGCGAGACAGATAGGATCGTCGTCTCTAAGAAGCTCGCCGCGGCGTCGAAGCGCAGCGCGCCATAGGGGCCGAGATCGTAAGCATAATCGGCCTTCACATCGACGCCGCGCGTGCGCGTGAAGGCGCCGTTGACGAAGAAGCTGACCGTGCCCGCCGCGCCCGCCTGCAACGCATTGCCGCTCGCGGCGATGGCGGCGAGCGCGGAGGGGCCGGTGAGGCTGCCGGTCGCGACGATGCGGTCGCGAAGGTCGATCTGATAGGCGTCGACCGAGACATGCAGATCGCGGAGCGGCTCGGTCACCACGCCGAGGCTGATATTCGTCGATTTTTCCGGCTTGAGCGGCTGCGCGCCGGCGACGCTCGCCGCGGAAGAGTTGGGCGGCAGGACGATATTGGCGATGGTCGGCGAGACGGTCGTCTGCGAGAAGAACTGCTCTGCGAGCGTGGGAGCGCGAAAGCCGGTGCTGACGGTGCCGCGCAGCGCGATCGCGGGAGAAATGTCGTAGCGCGTCGAGAGCTTGCCGTTGATCGTGTCGCCGAAATCGCTGAACGTCTCGTAACGGCCGGCGATGTCGATCTTCCAATCGGGCAGCGGCTTGCTGCTGATGTCCGCATAGCCGGCGAAGGATTCGCGGCTGTGATCGCTCGCGTCGGTCGGCCGGATGCCGACCCAGGCGGCCGGACCAGAGGAGTAATAAGAGAAGAAGTCGCCCTGCCGAACCGCATAGGTCTCGTGGCGATTCTCTGCGCCGATGGAGACATTGACGGGCGCGGGCAGGAAGCTCGGCGCGAACTCCTTGCCGAGATCGAGATTGATGGTGCGCAGCGTGCGGAAATATTGGCCGATGTAGAATTGCCGCGGCGTCCAGCCGGCGCCGAAGGCGGCGAGCGTGTCATTGAACAGCGCGACATTGGCGGATTGGTTCAGGCCGACGTCGATCTTGTCGGAGCCGTAGGTCAGGCTGAGATCCCAGCGCACATCGTCGAAGACCTTGCCCTTGGCGCCGCCGCTCAGCGACCAGTCCTCCTCGTGGATCGTCTCGGCCGGAACGAAGCCGGAAGGGTCGATGATCTTGTTCCCCGCCGTACCGTTGAGATTGGGCGCGCGATAGTTCTGGAAGGATTCGCCGCGCCGGCCCGCGCCCGTGCCGAAGAGATAGAGTTGGACGCCATTGTCGAGCTCATATCCGGCGTTGAGGCCGGCCGAGCCGGTGATATAGGCGGGATCGCCGATGATCGCCGTGACATTGGGATCGACCCAAGGGTAGGGCGTGCCGGGACCGACGCGCAGGCCGGTCCCGTCCTGCGTGCGGTCCGGGCCGGTCTGATTGCTGTGCAGATGTGAGGTGATGTCGGCGCCGAGCGTCAGAAAGCCCTGCTCGCCGAGCGCGAAGCTCTTGTCCGCCTGCAGATTGCGCGTCAGCCCATTGCCATGCGTGTTGGGATTGTAGCTCTGCCCATAGGAGCCGACGAGCGTGGAGAGTCCGCCGCCCTCGGAATCGGCTTTCAATATGACGTTGATCACGCCGGCGATGGCGTCGGACCCATATTGGGCGGCGGCGCCGTCCTCGAGAATCTCGACATGATCGACGAGCGCCACGGGAATGAGGTCGAGATCGGCCCCGGCCGCGCCCTTGGTGAAGCCGCTCGAGGACAGATTGGCGGTGCCATGCCGCCGCTTGCCGTTGACGAGCACGAGCACATGGCTGGCGGTCAGGCCGCGCAGCCGCGGCGAGCGCACCAGATTGTTGATGTCCCCGCCGACGCCGTAGATCGAATAGGAGGGATCGAGCCGCTGCAGCGCATCGACGAGATTCGTGCGTCCCGTCGCCTTCAGCCGCTCGCCGCTCACAACAGTGATCGGCGCCGTGCTCTCGCGCGCCTTGACGCCATAGTCGCGCGTGCCGGTCACGATGACGTCCTCGATCGCCGCCTCACGCGGTTTCTGCTCGCCGCTGTCGAGGGCGCGCGCCGCCGGGGACAGGATCGCCGCCGCCAGCGCCAGCACGCTCGCGCCGAGGCGTTTCGTCATCGGATGCAACGAAGGAGAGGCGGCGCGAGCGGGACAGAGGTCGGCGCTAAGGAAAGTCATGGCTATTCTCCTCAGAAAAGAACGAATTGGTGTTGCCGCGAACGCACGAACACTCGCGCCGGCCGATGTCGATCGACGGCCTTCTGGCTGAATTATTCACAGCTTAAGCGTTGTATTCGAGCTTCTGCAAGGCAAAATTGCCAACAAATTCAATGTCGATAGCGATGTCTGTAGAATTAATTCCATTATTATCGAGGATATTTCGAACGGCTATTTCAAATAGGCGATGCTATTCGTCAATTCCGTCTATCATTCGCCGTAATACGAGAATTTTCATGCGTCCACAGTCGCAGGGCCTGGGAATGCTGCGTTCATACAGTCGGCGTCGGGCGCTCAGTCCAGACCAGGGACTCGGAACAGAGAAGAAAGTCTTGGTAAGCTCGTCTTCGCGACGAATATTATCATCACGGATCACGAAATCAGGACGAGCTACGCCTCACGCCGCCGTCTTGTGGCGCTCGGCGATCTCGCGATAGACCGCGAGAATGCGCTCGATATGCCGATCCAACGTCGGCGGATCGCGCCAATAGGCGGCGTGCGCGCCCGCCGACAGACGCGCGACCAGCGCATCATCCTTCATCTGCGTCAGCGCGCCAGCGAGCGATTCGACATTGGCGCTCGCGAACCAGAGCCCGCTCTCGCCGTCGCTCACTTCCTCGCGTCCGGCGCAGACGTCGGAGACGATGACGGGCGTTCCCATCGCTTTGGCTTCCATTACAGTGAGCGGCTGGCCCTCGTACCACAGCGAGGGAAAGACCAGCGCCCGCGCTGCGCGCATATGCGCGCGCGCCTCGGCGGGCGGCAGCCAGCCGAGGAAGCGCGCCTGCGGATAGCGCGCGCGCAATTCCTCGCCGATCGGCCCATCGCCGATGAAGACCGGCGTGACCCCGGCGCGCGCCGCCGCTTCGGCGAAGAGAAAGGCGCCCTTCTCCGGCGACAGGCGGCCGACGAAGATGAAATCGCCGGAGGCAGGATCGCTCTTGCGGCCGAGGTCCTGCGCGTCCACCGGATTGGAGACGCGATGCAGCCGCACGCCCTTCGGCAGATAGCGGCCGATGATCTCCTCCTGATAATTCGAGATGCAGATGTAATCGGAGAAGAGCTCGGCGAATTTGGCCGGACCGCGCGCATAGGCGAGGCGTGCGCTGCGCCAGATCTTGCGCGGATAATTCACCGCGTCGCAGGCCGTCGCCCAGCAGGCGGCGGAGAGCGGCTCCAGCCGGCAGAGCTCGTGCTTCTGGTAATTGTAGAAGCCGCCATTGGGGCAGAACAGGAAATATTCGTGCAGCGTGTAGACGCGCGGCAGGCCGGAGGCGCGGATCGGCGCGGCGATGGCCGGCGACAGCGCCTTGGCCCAGCCATGCACATGGACGATCGTATTGTCCTTCGGCAGCCGGGCCAGCAGATCGCCGAGCGCACGGGCCGCGCGCAAATTCCATGTGCCCTGAAAGGCGGCGGCGATGCGCGATGGATTGCCGAGCAGATCATGCTGGCCGAGGCAGACGACCTCTATCCCCGCCGCGGTGAGCCGCTCGTCCACCGGCGCGGCGGAGGCGAAGACGATGGGCCGCGCGCCATGGGCGGCGAGGCCGAGCGCGCTTTCGATCGCCACTTTGGCCTGGCCCCCGGTGACGGAGCCGTGGTCGATGCAGATGACGACATTGGGCGCGAAACCGGCCATGGGGGCTCCGGGAAAAGACCAGGGCCGCGACTTTAAGCGCCGCGCCTTAAGCCGAAGTAAGCGCCCCCGCGCCCGCCGCCCTTATAGACCCGATCGCACGCCGGAGTGAGCCCCTGCGCGCCGCTCGTGTTGACACTGGCGTGCGGCGCTGGCAGACAGCGGCGCGGCGGCGATATTGCCAAAATCGACGCGATATCGACGTTTTTCGCCGATGCGAGCGCAGCTGCTTCGCCGCGCTTTATCCTCGAGGATTCTCATGCGCGCCGCTTTCCGTCTCCATGTCCTGCCCGCTCTCGCCGCATTGGCGCTCGTTGTCGCGCCCGTCCCGACGCTCGCACAGAGCCCCGCGACGACGACGACCGCCGACGGTCTCAAGATCACCGACACGAAAGTCGGGACCGGCTCCGGCGCGGAGCCGGGGCAGATGCTGAAGATGCATTACACCGGCTGGGTCTCGCAGAACGGCGCCAAGGGCAAAAAGTTCGACAGCTCGCTCGACCGCGGCCAGCCTTTCGAGTTCCGCCTCTCGGCCGGACAGGTGATTCCCGGCTGGGACAAGGGCATTCTCGGCATGAAGGTCGGCGGCAAGCGCACGCTCGTCATTCCGCCGGAGATGGGCTATGGCGCGCGCGGCGCCGGCGGCGTCATTCCACCCAACGCCACGCTCATCTTCGATGTCGAGCTGATCGAGATCAAAGGCCAGATCTGACGAGCGAAGCGAAGCGATCCGGGGACGAGGGGAAAAGTCCCCGGATCGCTTCGTCGCTCACGCTCCGCGCATGACGCGCGCAGCGCGCATCCTCACATTCTCACCAGATGATCGAAGGCCGACAGCGCCGCCGTCGCGCCTTCGCCCATGGCGATGACGATTTGCTTATAAGGAACCGTCGTCGCGTCGCCGGCCGCGAATACGCCCGGCGCCGATGTGTTGCAGCGGCGGTCGATCTCGATCTCCTTATAGCGCGTGAGCGTGACGGCGCCGTCGAGCCATTCGGTGTTCGGCAGCAGGCCGATCTGCACGAACACGCCTTCCAGCTCGACAGTGCGCGTCGCCTCGCTCTCGCGGTCGCGATAGACGAGGCCCGTCACCTTGGCGCCGTCGCCGAGAATCTCCGTCGTCTGCGCCGAGACGAGAATCGTCACATTGGGCAGCGAGCGCAGCTTCTCCTGCAAGATTCCATCGGCGCGCAGCTTCGCGTCGAATTCGAGCAAGGTGACATGCGAGGCGAGGCCGGCGAGGTCGATCGCCGCCTCGACGCCGGAATTGCCGCCGCCGATCACCGCCACGCGCTTGCCTTTGAACAATGGCCCGTCGCAATGCGGGCAATAGGCGACGCCCTTGGTCATATATTCCGTCTCGCCCGGCACATTGATGCGCCGCCAGCGCGCGCCCGGCGCCAGAATGATCGTCTTCGATTTGAGCGTCGCGCCATTGGCGAGCTTCAGCTCCGCGAGACCGCCGGCCTCCGCCGCCGGAACCAGCGCCGAGGCGATCTGACCGTTCATCACATCGACGGAATATTCCGCGACGTGACGCTCCAGCGCGGCCGCCATTTGCGGCCCTTCCGTGTGCGGAACGGAGATGAAATTCTCTATGCCCGCCGTGTCCTGCACCTGACCGCCGAAACGCTCGGCGACAATGCCTGTGCGCACGCCCTTGCGCGCGGCGTAGATCGCCGCCGCGGCGCCCGCCGGGCCGCCGCCGACCACCAGCACGTCGAAAGGCTCCTTGGCGGAAATGGACGCGGCCTTCTTCTCGCCGGCGCCGGCGTCGAGCTTGTCGAGAATCTGCTCCAGCGTCGCGCGGCCGTGCTGGAAGGGCTCGCCGTTCAGATAGACGGCGGGCACGGCCATTATGCCGCGCTCCTCCACCTCCTCGGGGAAGAGGCCGCCGTCGATCGCCACATGGCGCACGCGCGGATTGAGCGCCGCCATGGTGTCGAGCGCCTGCACCACCTCGGGGCAGTTCTGGCAGGTGAGCGAGAAATAGGTCTCGAAGCGATACTCGCCGTCGAGCGCCTTTATGCGCGCAAGGGTTTCCTCGTCCTCCTTGGGCGGATGGCCGCCGACATGCAGCAGCGCCAGCACGAAGGAGTTGAACTCGTGGCCGCCCGGAATGGCGGCGAAGCGCAGGCCGACATCGGCGCCCTGGCGCTCGATCGCGAAAGAGGGACGGCGCGAATCATCGTCGCTGCGCACATAGGAGATATTGTCCGAGACGCTCGCGACCTCCTGCAGCAGCTCGGCGAGCTCTGTGGATTTCTCGCTGTCGTCGAGCGAGGCGCGGAGCGTGATGGGCGTGACGATGCGCGCGAAATAGGCCTGCAGCTGTGTTTTCAGAGCGGCGTCCAGCATCTTCGACTCCCGATTTTCGAGAACAATCCCCTCACCCTGAGGAGCCTGCGCAGCAGGCGTCTCGAAGGGTGCGCCGCAGCGCGTTCTGGAGCATCCTTCGAGGCTTTTTGCGTTCCGCAAAAAGCGCCTCAGGATGAGGGACGGAAGCTGCGGGCGAGGGGCGGGTAGAGCGCCCCCGGCCGGCGAACCGGCCGGAGGCGTGAAGCGAAATCAGATCTTGCCGACGAGATCGAGCGAGGGAGCGAGGGTCTTCTGGCCCTCTTCCCACTTGGCCGGGCAGACCTCGCCCGGATGCGCCGCGACATACTGCGCCGCCTTGATCTTGCGCAGCAGCTCGAGCGCGTTGCGGCCGACGCCGCCGGCGTTGATCTCGACGATCTGAATCTTGCCGTCGGGATCGATGACGAAAGTGCCGCGGTCGGCGAGGCCGGCCTCTTCGATCAGCACGTCGAAATTGCGGCTCAGCGTCAGCGTCGGATCGCCGACCAGCGGGTACTCGATCTTGCCGATCGCCGGCGAGGTGTCGTGCCAGGCCTTATGCGCGAAATGCGTGTCGGTGGAGACGCCGTAGATCTCGACGCCGACCGCCTTGAAGGCGGCGTAATTGGTCGCGAGGTCCTCGAGCTCGGTCGGGCAGACGAAGGTGAAGTCGGCCGGATAGAAGAA
Source organism: Methylosinus sporium (assembly GCF_003113265.1). Classification (GTDB taxonomy): domain Bacteria; phylum Pseudomonadota; class Alphaproteobacteria; order Rhizobiales; family Beijerinckiaceae; genus Methylosinus; species Methylosinus sporium. The sequence goes on along the minus strand of NZ_PUIV01000021.1, from coordinate 5,549 downwards.
GAACACCGACCACTTGCCCTTGAGCGTGGCTTCGGTGACGTCGACGAATTTGCCGGCGTGGAAGGCGGTCGCCTTGAACGGCTTGATTTCGGAGCCGATGAGAGACATTCGATTTCTCCTCTTCATGGTGAAGGCGCGCCGGAGAAAAATCGTCCGTGGGCCCTCGGGGAAGACGCGCGGAAACTAGAGGGGTTTCATCATCGATAAAAGCGAAAAAAACCGGCTTCACTAATCGAATTTAGCGATTATATTGGACCGATGGCGGTTTTGCCCACACTTCGGCAGCTGCGTTTTCTGGTCGCCGTCATCGACGAGCGGCATTTCGGCCGCGCGGCCGAGGTCTGTCTCGTCGGCCAATCGACTCTCAGCGCCGGAATATTGGAGCTCGAGCAATTGCTCGGCGTCCGCTTGTTCGAGCGCACCAAGCGCAAGGTCTCGCCGACGCCGGTGGGGCGCGAATTGGCCGAGCGCGCCCGCACGCTGCTGCGCGAGGCGCAGGATATCGTCGAGCTGGCGCGCGCCGCCCAGGCGCCCATGTCCGGGCCGCTGCGGCTCGGCGTCATCCCGACCATAGGGCCGTTTCTGTTTCCGCGCGTGTTGCCGCGGCTGCGCTCCGCCTTTCCAGAATTGAAGCTCTATCTGCGCGAGGAGCAGACCGAGCCTCTGCTCGCGCGTCTCGACGCCGGCGAGCTGGACGCGGCCGTGCTGGCGCTGCCCTATCCCTCGCGCGGCATGGAGACGATCGACATAGGCGTCGATCCTTTCGTCGTCGTCTGCCCGCCGGGACACAGGCTGAGCCGCCTGTCGGCGGTCGGCCATGACGATATGGCGGCCGAGGATCTGCTGCTGCTCGAGGAAGGCCATTGCCTGCGCGATCATGCGCTCGCCGCCTGCGCGCTCGAGGGCGCGCGCCGCAATGTCGCCTTTCAGGGCACGAGCCTCTATACGCTCGCGCAAATGGTGGCCAATGGGCTCGGCGTGACGCTGCTGCCGCAAATGGCGCTGGACGCCGGAATATTGCGCGGGCTCGATCTCGTGGTGCGACCGCTCTCGGGTGAGGCGCCCTTCCGCCGTATCGGCCTCGTCTTTCGCGCCTCCTCGGCGCGCAAGGAGACCTTCCGCCGCCTCGCCCGCGCGCTCGAGGGGTTTTTGGAGGAGGCCGCGCAGGAGAAAGGGAAAACCTTTACAGCGCCCGCGCGCGGCGCGCGGAGGAGCGGCGCGGCGCGCCTGGATTCGTGACGCGCGGCGCCGCTCGCCTCAGCGCGAACGATCGAGAATCGACGCGAAATCCGCGCGATCGACATTGCCGCCGGAGGCGACGACGACCACTGTCTTTCCCGCGAAGCTCTCGCGCTCGATCAGCGCGCAGGCGAGCGCCGCGGCGCCGCCGGGCTCCAGCACGATGCGGAAATGCTCGGCCGCGACGCGCATCGCCGTTTCGACTTGCGCATCGCTCGCCGCGAGCCCTTGCGCGCCGCAGGCGAGCAGAATGGGCAGAGTGTGGCGGCCGGGCGTCGGCGCCAGCAGCGCGTCGCAGATCGAGCCGGTGAGCGCGGCGTTCACCTGCGGCTCGCCGCTGTCGAGCGAGCGGCGCATGTCGTCGAAGCCCGCCGGCTCCGCTGTGAATATTTGTGGCGCGCGCTCGAAGAGTTGCAAGGTCAGCGCAATGCCGGCGGCGAGCCCGCCGCCGCTGCAGGACGCGATAATCGCGTCCGGCGCAATGTCCTTCGCTCGCGTCTGCGCGAATATCTCGAGGCCGATGGTTCCTTGTCCTGCGATGGTGCGCGGATCGTCGTAAGGGTGGATGAAGCGCAAGCCCTCCTGCTCGGCGAGCCGGCGCGTCAGCGCGTCGCGATCATTGCTCAGCCGATCATAGAATTCGACGCGCGCGCCCAGCGCCTTGGTGCGCTCGAGCTTTACGCGCGGCGCGTCGCGCGGCATCACGATCGTCGCGGAAACGCCCATGGCCCGCGCGGCGAAGGCGACGGCCTGCGCATGATTGCCGGAAGAAACCGCGATGATTCCGCGGCGCCGTTCCTCTTCCGTCAATTGCAATATTTGATTGAAGGCGCCGCGCAGCTTGAAGGCGCCGATCGGCTGAAGATTCTCCGCCTTCACCAAAAGGCGAAAGCCGATCTCCTCGTCGAGCAGCGGCGCCGCGAGCAGAGGCGTCGCCTCCACATGCGGAGCGATACGCGCTGCTGCGGCTTCCACATCGGCGAGTGTGAGCGGCGCGCTCATGTCATTTCCCCAGCTCATTTCCCAGTGAATTTCGGCTCGCGCTTCTCGAGAAAAGCCGTGCGGCCTTCCGCATAATCGGCGCTGTCGAAACAGGCGGCTGTGAGCTTCTCGCAATCTTCCGCCGAGAGCGCGTGAGGAAGGCCGGCGGCGCGTCTTATCGCGGCCTTGGCGGCGCGCAGCGTGAGCGGCGCATTGGCGGCGATCCCGCGCGCGATCGTCATGATCGCCTCGTCGAATCCGTCTTTCGGCAGCACGCGCGAGACGAAGCCCGCGGCGCGCGCTTCATCGGCGTTTATGCGCCGCGCGGTGAAGAAGAGATCCATGGCGTTCTGCGGGCCGACGGCGGCGACGACATAGCTCATCGCTTCCGGCGGATAGCCGACGCCGAGCCGTCCCGCCGGAATGCCGAACACGCAAGCCTCCGCCGCTATGCGCAGATCGCAGGCGGCCGCGAGCCCCATGCCGCCGCCCATGCAAAAGCCGGCGATCGCCGCAATCACCGGCTTGCCCGATCGCGACAACGCGTCGAAGGCTTCGACATTGGCCTGCTCATAGGCGCGTCCCCCTTCCGCCGTCGCGCGGACAGTGGAGAATTCCGAAATATCGGCGCCGGCGCAGAAAGGCAGATTCGGCGCGCCGGTCAGCACGATGACGCGCACGGTCTCGTTCGCGTCGAGCGACGCGAGCAGATCGGGAAGCGCCCGCCACATGGAGAAGTCGAAAGCGTTGCGGCGCTCGGCGTTGTCGATGAGGATGCGCGCGACGCCGTCCTCGATGATGATGCGCAGCTTCGATGTCGAATCATTCATCGGCCTTTATCGCTCCCTTCGGATTCGTCTTTCGCCCGCGCGCGCCAGGCCAGAAACTCCGCGTGATCGCATGTGTTGCGCGCGGCGTAGAGCATGGCGAAAGAGGCCATCGCGTCGTCGAAGGCGCCGCTCTTGCCCATATAGCCGCAGATTATGGCGGGATCGGCGGAGCGCGCATGGGCGCGCGCCAGCACGCGGCCGCAGAGCGCGGCGTAATCATCGAGCGCGTGCTCCTCGAAGAGCTCCGCCACCGAGCCGAGGCGGCGATTCTTCAAATGGCGCACATAGAAGTGACGGCCCGTCGATTCGTCCTTCGCCCAGCCGAGGAAGAGATCGGTCGAGGCCTGCATCACGCGTTGGCCATGCACGACGCGCTTGCCTTCGGCGTCCTTCCATTGCGCGGCGGCCTCCGGCGCGAGCCGCGCCAGCACGGAGGGGCGCGCTTCCTTCAATTGCAGGAACAAAGGCTCGTCGTCGGCGGTGGCGAAGAGGCCGATGGCGCAGAATGTGCCGACGCTGCCGATGCCGACGACCTTGAACGCCGTATCCGTCAGCGCATAGCGGCGCAGCAGCGCGACGACTTCCGGAGTGAGCGTCGCGCCGCAGCTCGCGAATGTCGCGGGTATGTCGAAGCGCGTCGCGGCGCCGCCGCCATTGCCGATGTGATAGATGAGCGGAGGCCGCTCCTCTATGCGCAGGCCCATGGGCGTCGATTCGAGATGCGGGAAATTATCATCCTCGCGATCGGGCCGCGTCGCCGCGACGAGGCCGCGCAATTTGCGCGCGAGCCGCTCGTCCAGCCCATCCGCGACATGGACGAGATCGATGCGGTCGCGCCACGCCTTCAACGGCGACAGGCGCGAGAGGCCGCGCATATGTTGCCGATAGGCGCGCGCCGCGCGCTCGGCCGCTTGCCGCGCGCGCTTGTCGGAGCGCCCGGCGTCCAGCGCCGCGACAGCGAAGCTCGCGCAGAGGCGCCGCAGATCGACGGTGAAATCGACATTGGGCAAAGTCTCGTCGAAATCGTTTATGTCGAAGAGCACATTGCCCTCCGACGACAAGAGCGCGCCGAAATTCATCAAATGGCAGTCGCCGCAAGATTGCGTCGAAAGGCCCGGCGTCGGCAGAGCGGCGAGGTCTTCCGCCATGATCGAGGCCGCGCCGCGCAGAAAGGCGAAGGAGGATTGCGCCATCCGCTCATAGCGAATGGGCAGCAGCGAGGCGACGCGGCCCTCGTCCGTCGCGGCGAGAATGGCGGTGGGATCGCGCTCCACGGGCGAGAATTCCGCGAGGCTCTCGCGCGGGACGAAGCGCCGCCGCTCCTTGCCGGCGGCGTAGCGCTCGGCGAAAACGAGATGATGCGAAGGCGCGTCTTTATGATCCTGCATCGCAATTCTCCCTGGCGCCGAGGCCGAGCGGCGCGAAATCTCGACGAGCCGCTTTCCTGCCGATCGCTAATCGATCGCCGCCTCTATGACGCGCGCCAGAGCGCCGAGCCTCTGCTCGATCAGCGCGGGCGTCTCGCAGACATAGGACAGCGCATGGCGCCGCTCGTCGAAGACGCGCAAATCCCATTGCAGCGCCTCGCTGGCGTCCTTGATCTTTTGTGCGTCTTGCGGGTTCTTGTCCTGCTCGGCGCGCATCGCCTGCGTCTCCTCGCGCAGTCTTTCGGCGAGCAGCTTCTGCTTCGCGCCATAGCGATCGAGCCCGGAGAGCACCTCGCGGCGCTCGGCCTCCAGCGTGTCATAGACGCCGGCGAACAGCGTCGTCAGCCGCGCCTTGCGCCCAGCGCCGGCGGCCGCGGCGAAGTCGGAGACGAGCTTTTGCGCGGTCTCGATCGGCGTGCGCCGGGCGCTGACGCGGGCGACGAGATCGGCGAGCGCGGAATCGTCGCGCCAGGCCTTCGCGCCCTCGAGCGAGGGGCCGGTCCAGACGCCCGCGACCGCGACGCTCTGCACCTTCACCTGACGGCAGGGCCAATCGCCCTGCCCCTGCGGCTGGGCGCGCGCCGCGCCGGCGCAGCAGAGAGCGAGAGCCAGAGCGGCGGAGAGGCGAGTCTTCATGGCGGAGCGATCTGCGGCTGTGAGCGACGGGCCCCGTTTACGCCTTTTCGCCGCGCGTCGCAAAGGCGCGCCGAAGCGCCCGGCGCCTCGCGGCGGCGGGGTAGGGAGGGGCGGTTCGGGACGCTCCGGCCCCTTTGGCCGCAGCGCTATGAGATATGTGTCGGTTCCGGAGCGTCCCGAAACGCGGCTTCGCCTTCTCGTCGACGTCCCGAGGCGCATTCAGACCCGCGAATCCTGGGCTTTCGCATTCAAGATCCGATCGCTTCCGAAGGCTTGGGCTCACGGAACGGCTCTCGCTCTTCCCTGTGGACGGGAGAGAAACACCGATCCGGCGACGCGCCGCCTGTCCATGGACGGGGGTCGCCGTCCCGGATGGAGCCGGCCCCCGCCCGCGTTCCCTGACCCGAGAAACGCGCCCTTGCGTCAGCGGGAGCGA
>NZ_PUIV01000020.1 GCF_003113265.1 Methylosinus sporium | reverse complement strand
CCCTCCGATCAGCCCATTGATCTTGCCGCTTGATCGGATATTCTCGATTGCCTCGGAGCTGCGTCAGCCAATTTCAACACGATCCGCGACGGCACCCTTCGTGACCGCGCAGAACGCCGGTCGAAAATTGCCAATCGACAGAGAGCTTGTGCACATTCGCGGTGGTGATCTGCTTCAACGCCGAATGACGACGATTGGCGTAATCTCCCGTCGGCGACACCCATTGCCTCGCGTCCTTCTGCAGCTCGAGCAGCGTATCCGCAAAGGCGCCGCTCGCCGCGAGCGCGAACGCGCCGACGGTCATCGACAGTCGGAATTTTCTCATCTGCATTTATTCCCTCCGCAGCCCGACATTTTTTAAGCTCACGTTTTCTTCGCGACAGGCGGCGACGGCCCGGGAAACCGCGCGCCGTCTGTCGCGAGCTCATGCAGCGGCCGCGACGCCGCTCGCAACGGAGGTTCCACGAATGCGCGCGCCTTCGCCAGATCGCGAAACGGCGACGCGTCTTTGATCGTCGCAGTTTTGCGACAGTTGCGACGACGATCGTGCATCGCCGCCTCACGACGCGCGCGCCAGCGACGCGTGCGCCCCTTGCCCCTGCTCGGGAAATGCAGGACAATACGTGAACAAAATGCGCGCCCGAGCCTGCGATGCCCCGCTACGCCGAATTCGCGACGACGACGAACTTCTCCTTCCTGCGCGGCGCCTCGCATCCCGAGGAGATGGTCGCGCGAGCGATGGCGCTCGGCCATGTCGGCATAGGCGTGGCCGATCGCAATTCGCTCGCCGGCGTCGTGCGCGCTCATTCCTATCTGCGCGAGCACGCGGCCGAAGCGCCCGGCTTTCGTCTCGCCATAGGCGCGCGGCTCGTCTTCGCCGACGAGACGCCGGATATTCTCTGCTATCCGAAGGACCGCGCCGCTTACGGGCGTCTCTGCCGGCTGCTGACGCGTGGCAATATGCGCGCGCAGAAGGGCGATTGCCGCCTTTTCCTCGACGATCTCTTAGAATTCGCCGAAGATCAGCAGCTCATCCTCATGGAGGGCGCGGCCCTTCCCCCTGCCCTGCTCGCTGCGGCCGACGAGCGGATGTGGCTGGCGGCGACCGCGCTCTATGGCGTCGACATGCGCGCCGCCCTCGCCCGCCGCATCGCGCTCTCGCGCGAGACCGGCCTGCCGCTCATCGCGGTGAATGAGCCGAACATGCATGTCCCCGAGCGACGCCCGCTCGCCGACGTTCTCGCTTGCGTGCGCGAGAAGACGACGCTCGACAACGCCGGCTATCTGCTCTCCGCCAACGCCGAGCGCTCGCTGAAGAGCGGAGCGGAAATGGCGCGACTATTCACGCAGGCGCCGCAGGCGATCGAGGAGACGGCGCGCTTTCTGGAAGGCCTATCCTTCCGTCTCGACGCACTGGCGCATAATTATCCGAGTGAGCTGCGCGAGGGATTTTCCAGCGAGCAGGAGGCGCTCGAATTCTACGCGCGAGACGGCGCGCGGACGCGTTATCCAGGCGGCGTTCCCGATCAGGTCGAGGCGCTGCTACGCCATGAGCTGCGGCTGATCGCAGAGCTCGGCTACGCCGCTTACTTTCTCACCGTGCACGACATTGTCCGCTTCGCGCATTCGAAGGACATACTCGCGCAGGGACGCGGCTCGGCCGCTAATTCCGTCGTCTGCTACTGTCTCGGCGTCACCGAAGTCGATCCGACGAAGCATGATCTCCTCTTCGAGCGCTTCGTCTCCGCCGCGCGCAACGAGCCGCCAGATATCGACGTCGATTTCGAGCATGAGCGGCGCGAGGAGGTGATGCAATATATCTACGCGCGCTATGGCCGCGAGCGCGCCGGGCTCACCGCGACCGTCGTCTCCTATCGCTCGCGCTCGGCCATTCGCGAGGTCGGCAAAGCTTTCGGCCTTTCGGCCGATGTCGTTTCGCGACTCTCGAACAATGTCTGGAGCGGCTCGGGCGTGCGAGAAGAGGCGCAAGGAGAGGCGTCACCACCTCCCCCTAGAGGGGGGAGGTCGAGCGCCGAAGGCGATCGGGAGGGGGTGACGTCCCGAGTCTCGGGGATGACCCCACCCCGGACCGCTTCGCCGGCCGACCCTCCCCCTAAAAGGGAGGGTGAGCGCGAGCCGCGCCTCGCCAAGGCGCTGGAATTGACGCGCGAGCTGACCGGCTTTCCGCGCCATCTCTCGCAGCATACGGGCGGCTTCGTCATCACGCGCGATCGGCTCGACGAGATCGTCCCGCTCGCGCCCGCCGCCATGGAAGGCCGCACGACGATCGAATGGGACAAGGACGATCTCGACGCTCTGCGCATATTGAAGATCGACGTGCTGGCGCTCGGAATGCTCACCTGCCTGCGCAAGGGCCTCGCTCTGCTGGCCGAGCGCTATGGCGTCGTGCATCGCCTCGCGTCGATCCCCGCGGAGGAGGAGAGTGTCTATGACATGATCTCGCGCGCCGACACGATCGGCGTGTTCCAGATCGAGAGCCGCGCGCAAATGTCCATGCTGCCGCGGCTGCAGCCACGCGAATTCTACGATCTCGTCATAGAGGTGGCGATCGTGCGCCCCGGCCCCATTCAGGGCGATATGGTGCATCCTTATCTGCGCCGTCGCATCGGCAAGGAGGAGGTCTCCTTTCCCTCGGCGGAGCTCGAGGAGGTGCTGCGCAAGACGCTCGGCGTGCCTTTGTTCCAGGAGCAGGCGATGCGCATCGCCATTGTCGCCGGCGGCTTCACGCCGGATGAGGCGGACCGGCTGCGCCGCGCCATGGCGACCTTCAAGCGCGTCGGCACGATCGGAACCTTCCGCGCCAAAATGCTCGCCGGCATGGAGGCGCGCGGCTATAGCCGCGAATTCGCCGAGCGCTGCTGGGGGCAGATCGAAGGCTTCGGCTCCTATGGCTTCCCGGAGAGTCATGCGGCCTCGTTCGCCCTGCTCGTCTATGCCTCCGCCTGGCTCAAATGCCGCTACCCGGACGTATTCTGCTGCGCCTTGCTGAACGCGCAACCCATGGGCTTCTACGCCCCGGCGCAGATCGTGCGCGATGCGCAGGAGCATGGCGTCGGCGTGCATGAAGTGGATGTGAATTTCTCCGATTGGGATTGCGCGCTGGAGGCGCGCGCGCAGGCGACGCCGCTGCATTCGCGCCATGTCTCCATGGCCGGCGATATTCGCGCGACGCATGATGTGCGGCTCGGCTTTCGCCAGATCGTCGGCCTGCGGGAAGAGGATATGAAGCGGCTCGTGGCGAAGCGCGGCGCCGGCTATGATTCCGTGCGCGATCTGTGGCTGCGCGGCGGGCTCGAGCCGGTGACGCTGGAGCGCTTGGCGGAAGCCGGCGCCTTCGCCTCGCTCGGCCTGCCGCGCCGCGACGCGCTCTGGGCCGTGCAGGCGCTCAATCGCGCCGGCGACAAGGACGATCTGCCGCTGCTGCGCGCGCTCTCCTTCGCGCCGCAGGAGGAGGACGCGAACCTTCCGCCCATGCCGCTCGGGGCGGAGGTGGTGGAGGATTATCGCTTTCTGTCATTATCGCTGAAGGCGCATCCGATGGCGTTTCTGCGGGGACGGCTCGAGGCGAAGGGAATCATGCCCTGTAGCGCGCTCGGCGGCGGCCCCCTCCCCATCCCTCCCCCGCGAGCGGGAGAGGGAGCAGGCGCCGCGCTTCATCGAGATTTCGCACAACGCAGGCCGCCCCCCTCTTCCACGCAGAGAGTGAGGGAGGGCGCCCGCGTGAGCGTCGCCGGCCTCGTGCTGGTGCGGCAGCGGCCGGGCTCGGCGAGCGGCGTCATCTTCATGACGATCGAGGACGAAACGGGAATCGCCAATATCGTCGTCTGGCCGAAACTGTTCGAGCGCCAGCGTCCCGAGGTCATAGGCGCGCGGCTTGTCGCGGTCACAGGGCGCGTGCAGAACGAATCCGGCGTGGTCCATGTGATCGCGCAGAAGGTCGAGGATCTGAGCGCCGATCTGCGCCTGCTCGAGCAATCGCGCGGCGCCAAGGCGCGCGAAGCAATTCCGAAGGGACGCAATTTTCAATGACCCCAGATGATTTCCTCACCACCTTCGACTCTCCGCCGGGCGCGCTGCAACGCGTTTCACGGCTGACGCGCCGCATCGTCGCGCCCAATCCCGGCGCCTTCACCTATACGGGCACTTGCAGCTACATCCTCGGCGAAGGCGAGGTGGCCATCATCGACCCCGGCCCGGCGGACGCTTCGCACATAGAGGCGTTGCTCGCCGCCATAGCGGGCGAAACGCTGCGCTATCTGCTCGTCACCCATACGCATCGCGACCACTCGCCGGCGGCGCGCATTCTGGCGGAGAGGACGGGCGCGACCATCGCCGGCTGCGCGCCCTATGCGCCGCCGCCCGATCTTTCGGTCACAGGCCCAGGCCTCGACGCCTCGCATGACAAAAGCTATGCGCCCGACCATCTCCTCGCCGATGGCGATCGGCTGAGCTTCGGCAGCCTCGCCATAGAGGCCGTCGCGACGCCGGGCCATACGACGAACCATCTCTGCTTCGCGCTGGCCGAGGAGGCGACGCTCTTCACCGGCGATCATGTGATGGGCTGGGCGACCACGGTCATCGCGCCGCCGGACGGCTCGATGAGCGAATATTTCGCCTCGCTGGAAAAGCTGCGCCGGCGCGACGATCGTCTCTATTGGCCGGCTCATGGCGGCCCGGTGAAGGAGCCGCAACGCTATTTGCGCGCCTTGCGCCAGCATCGCCAACAGCGCGAGGCGGCCATTCTCGAGCGGCTGGAGGCCGGCGACGAGACGATCGCCGTCATGGTCGCACGCATTTACGAGGGTTTCGACGCGCGGCTCCAAAAGGCGGCGGCGTTCTCCGTCTTCGCGCATCTCGAGGATATGATCGAACGCGGCCTCGCCCGCTGCGAGGGGCCGGCGACATTGGAGGCGCGATATTTCAAGAGCGGTGAATAGCGGCGTCCCGGTTCAATTCGCTACTCGCTCATTTCTCATTCAGCCCCGCCTGCAATTCCTCCGCGAATTGCCGGATGCGCTTCGCATTGGCGCCGAAGTCGTGGCGTCCGTAGCGGGAGGCGGAGCGCACGTCTATGCGGGTCTGGCCGGCGAGCGGACGTAGCCGCACGGCTATGTCGTCGGCGAAACCCATGACGAGGTCTCGATCGAGAAAATCGAGATGGCCGACGCCCGAGCGCCCGCCCGGCGGACGCTGGTCGATGACCCGCCAGCCGCGGCTCTGGGCCGTCTCCAAAACCAGCTGATAGGCCTCGTCCGGCTCGAGATCGACGACGATCGGCTCTATGTCCGGATAGCCGTCCCTCTGCCGCTCGGCCTGATCGGCGTCGAAACCGGCGGGCGTGAAGCCGGCGCGCGCCGCCACCGCCGCCCGGGACGCGGAAAAACGCGGCGGATCGGCGGTGTCGGTCGACACATCAGACAGCACCGGCAGGCGCACGGCCTGAACGGCGAGATAGGCCGGATAGGAGAGCGTCAAAGCGGCGAGAAAGGCGCCGCCCAGCGCCGCGCCCAATCCGCGCCGGCCCTCCTGCCAGATGACGACGCAGGCGGCGAAAAACAGCAGCAGAGCGATGAGCGCCACGACGATCGCGCCGCCGAGCACGGCGAGCGACGCCTGCGGCTCCACCGCATTGGAGCGCGCGAGAATCACGGCGATCGCCGCCACCGGCAGAGCGAAAACCGCGAGGCGTCGACACCAGACCGCGGCGTTGGAGACTGGCTCTTCTGGAATATGGCGCAGCATGGCGGCCATCATAGCATCGATCGCGGCGGCGCTCACCCATTGCGCGATCGGGAAAAAGGCGCGGCGGCCTCCGCGATTTTACGAATAGTTTACCGGGGTAAGGGAGACTTTAAATCAAATGCGTGAAATTTCTCGAGCGTCCCGCCCCCGTCAGTAGAAGAGTCACCGCCATGTCGAATCTCGTCGCCTCCGATTTCAGCGAAACGCAATCCGCCGACCGCCCGCATGATCTGCTCGCCCGCCTCTATCGCGAAATCGGCATTTCCGCCGTCGCCGCCGCGCTCGAGGTGATGCTGCATTCGAGCCAGGACGAGACCGAGGCCGCCGAGGATGCGCGCCTCCCGGCGATCCTCCTCGAGGAGCAGCTCGCGGCCTGACCCCAGAACGAACCGAGCCGAATGAACGCGGACCGCGAGCCCTCCGGCTCGCGGTCCTGTCATTTTACGTCCTCGGGTTCGGCTCACGATGAAGCATGGCGAGTGCGACGTGTCGCGCTCGCCCAGACGAATGCCCATATTCGATGATCGAGGCGACGACGCCGGCGCCGGGCGCAAGTGCGATGTTTCGCACTTGCGCAAACGCAAACGAATGTGCGGCCGTCGCGACGGCGCACTCGTTCCAATCACTCGATGATCGAGGCGACGACGCCGGCGCCGACGGTGCGGCCGCCTTCGCGGATGGCGAAGCGCAGCTTCTCCTCCATGGCGATCGGAACGATGAGGTTCACCTCCATCGCCACATTATCGCCCGGCATCACCATCTCCACGCCCTCGGGCAGCGTCACAATGCCGGTCACATCCGTCGTGCGGAAGTAGAACTGCGGACGATAGTTGGTGAAGAACGGCGTATGACGGCCGCCTTCTTCCTTCGTCAGAATATAGGCTTCCGCCTTGAACTTGGTGTGCGGCTTCACCGAGCCCGGCTTCGACAGAACCTGGCCGCGCTCCACGTCCTCGCGCTTGGTGCCGCGCAGCAGCGCGCCGATATTGTCGCCCGCCTCGCCCTGATCGAGCAGCTTGCGGAACATTTCGACGCCGGTCACGGTCGTCTTCACCGTCGGGCGAATGCCGACGATCTCGACTTCCTCGCCGACCTTGACAATGCCGCGCTCGACGCGGCCCGTCACCACCGTGCCGCGGCCCGAGATCGAGAACACGTCCTCGACCGGCATCAGGAAGGGCTGATCCTTCGGACGCTCCGGCTGCGGGATATATTCGTCGACCGTCTGCATCAGCTTCAGGATCGCGTCATGGCCGATCTCGGGCGTCTTGTTCTCGAGCGCCGCCAGGGCCGAACCCTTGGTGATCGGAATGTCGTCGCCGGGGAACTCGTATTTCGACAAAAGCTCGCGGACCTCGAGCTCGACGAGCTCGAGCAGCTCGGGATCGTCGACCATGTCGACCTTGTTCAGGAACACGACGAGCGCCGGCACGCCGACCTGGCGGGCGAGCAGGATGTGCTCGCGGGTCTGCGGCATCGGGCCGTCGGCGGCGGAGACGACGAGGATGGCGCCGTCCATCTGCGCGGCGCCGGTTATCATGTTCTTCACATAATCGGCGTGGCCGGGGCAGTCGACGTGGGCGTAGTGGCGATTGGTCGTCTCATACTCGACATGCGCCGTCGAGATGGTGATGCCGCGCGCGCGCTCTTCCGGGGCCTTGTCGATCTGGTCATAGGCCGTGAAGGTCGCGCCGCCCGACTCGGCCAGAACCTTGGTGATCGCCGCCGTCAGCGACGTCTTGCCATGGTCCACGTGACCGATCGTGCCGATGTTGCAATGCGGCTTCGTGCGTGAGAATTTTTCCTTGGCCATGCGTTCTCGTTCCCGGTTGCGGCGCGCCTCGCGTCCCGCGCGCGCGAGCCTTTAAGGCGGTTGCCGCCTTTCTTCAAGTGCGTTCGTGATTCGGGCGGGTCGCCAATGAACATAGGGGAGGCGCCGCTGATCGCCGCCTCCCCCTCCGATAAAGAATATCGCCTCGCTAGATCATAGCCTTAGGCTCAAAATCTGACCTTGACGCCGCCATAGGCCGCGAGCGGCGCGCCGGGGCCGACAGTGCGCGGATTGCTGAAGCCCGCCAACGCGCCGCTTTCGAAATATGTGCCGAAAGTATAGTAGCGCCGATCGAACAAATTCTGCACGAGGGCATAGACCTCGACATTATCCATGATCTTGTAGGAGGTCTTCAGATTGACGATGCCCCAGGACGGCAGCGTCTTGTCGAGATTTGCCTCGTCGCCCGCCAGATGCACGCCGCTCGTGAAGACATAATCGAGACCGAATTTCCACTCCGGCGTGATATTGTAATCGAAACCCAGCTTGACGCGATGGCGCGGAATTCCCGGCAGCACATTGCCCGGACGCACATGAATCTGGCCATTTTCATCGGCGTAGGGATTGTCGCCGGAGTTCAACGTCATCGAATTGCGGAAGGTGGCGTCGATGAGCGCGTAATCGGCGTAGAGGGCCAGGAAATCATTGCGCCATGTGGCGCCGGCTTCCACGCCCTGCCGGCGCGTCTGCCCGACATTGGCGTAATAGCCGCGGCCCTGGATCACGTCGGAAGGCAGCGCGAGAATGTCGTCCGTGCTCTCGGTGCGGAAGAGTCCCGCGTGATAGTCGAGACGGCCATTGTCGGGGCCGATGGGGTGATAGCCGCGAAAGCCGACTTCCCAGGTGCGCGCCACCACCTGCTTCAGCGGCGGATCGGAGACGAGGAAACCATCGATCATGCAGGGATGCAGGCGATCCGAGCAGCCGTTCTCCAGCGCCGTCGGTGCGCGATTGGCTTCCGAGTAATTGCCGTAGACGGTGAATTCGGGCAGGAAATTATAGGTGAGGCCCGCGACCGGATTGACCCGCTGATAGACCGCGTTGCTATTCAGCGAGACGCCGCGATGGTCGAAGAGCGCGATATCGGCGCTGTTGAAGCGCAGGCCGGCGGTGACGGTGAGCTTGTCGGTCACATCCAGCGTGTCGAGCGCATAGACGCCCCAATAGAAATTGCGGCCGCCGACGCTCACCGGCTGGAAGCCGCCCTCGGGAACGGCGTTCTGATAGACGAGCCCGGTCGATGCGACGGAGAGATCGGGCTGCAGCACGCCGAGCTCGGAATAGCCGCGGAAGTCGACATGCTGGCGATCATGCGAGCCGCCGACGACGAGCTTGTTCTTGAAGCCGAAGATCGCCTCGTCATAAGTCCCCTGCAGCGCGAAACCGAAAGAGCGCGAATCGGTCTTCGTCTTGTCCACGCTCGCGGGCACGCCGCCGGCGAGGACCGAGGCGGGAATGAGATTGCCGGAGACGTCCCGCAAGCGTCGCTGGGCGTTGGTCGGCACATTGACCAGGAACGGATCATTGTCCTGACAGATGAAGGCTCGCGAACTGCAGGTCTCGACATCGGCGAGATTGCCGTCGACATGCTCCTGCCGGAACTGCCGGAAATAGGCGTTGCCGTTGAACTTCAGATGGTTCGTCGCCTCATAGGCGCCTTTGAAATTCACGAAGGCGAGGTCGTTATTGGTTGTCTGCGGCGTCGTGAAGACGGAGCCGTAGCCGCCATTGTTCAAAAGGTCGACGGGCGTCGCCGCCGCGTTGCCGAGCCGCGTGCCTGCGCCGGTGAAGTTCAAATGAAACTCGGTCTTGTCGCCCTTATAGCCGAGATCGGCGAAGCCGCGCAGCACAGAGGAGCCCGAGCGCTGACGCCAGCCGCCGTCGCCAATGCCCTCGAAGGCGAAATAAGCGGCCCAATTGTCGATCTGCTTGCCATATTGCAGCGTGCCGACGCGGCGCCCATAGGAGCCGCCGCGGCCGTCGGCCTCGAAACCCTGCCAGGTGAAGCCGTTCTTCATCTCGAGCGTCAGCGCGCCGCCGATCGCATTGAGGCCGAACAGCGGATTGCCGCTGACGATGTCGCCATTGGCGATGGCGACGGTGGGGATCAGATCCCAATTGACGGCGTCGCCGAAGGCCTCGTTGATGCGCACGCCGTCCTGATAGATGGCGAGGCCCTGCGGCGTGCCGGACACCGGCGAGGCCGAGAAGCCGCGATAGGTCACATCCGGCTGGAAGGGATTGCCGGCCACCTCGTTGATGTTGATCGAGGCGTTGCGCCGCGCCAGCGTCTCGGTGAGGGTGAGCGCGTGATCGCGGTCCAGATCCTTGCGCGAGATGGTGATCGGATTGGTGGAAATCTTCGACTTTTCGATCCCCGCGCCCGCCTCCGGCGATGTCGCGACAATGTCGATGTCGGGCAGGGTCTCCTGAGCGTGCGCCTGCAACGCAGGCGCCGCGGCGACCATCAGCGCGACGAGGGAAATTCGGGAACCAAGCATCGTTTCTCTTCCACTTCCGGCCCGGCCGCTCGGGCGATTGTCTCGTCGAAGGCGGCGCGTCGCGGGTGGACGAACGCAGAATCAGAGCCAACGCCCCGCCTTCGGTTCGTGGAAGTTACGGGGAGTTAACCTACGTACCTATTTCAAAGATTCACATTCGAATTGCCTGTTTTTCCCGTTTTTGTCCGAAACCCGGCCGTAAATCGCCATATTCGCCAAAGCCGAGCTCTAGTCGCTGCGCCTCTCGAAGACAGATTGTCCCGCGACGAAGGTGGATTTCACCCGGCCTTGCAGCCGCGCCGTATCGAAGGGCGTGTTCTTGCAGCGGGAATGCAATTCGGCCGGATCGACCACGAAGGGCTCATCGGGATCGAAACGGATGAGATCGGCCGGCGCGCCTTTGGCGAGGCGACCCTGCTCGAGGCGCAGAATTTCGGCCGGCCGCGTCGACATGGCCCGCAGCAGCGTCGGCAGCGGAACATCGCCCGAATGGACGAGCCGCAGTCCCGCCGCCAGCATGGTCTCGAGGCCGACGGCGCCGGCCTCGGCCTCGGCGAAGGGCATACGCTTCATTTCCACGTCCTGCGGATCGTGATCGGAGACGATCACGTCGATGAGCCCGTTCGCCACCGCCTCGACCAGAAGGCGTCGCTCGTCCTCATGGCGCAGCGGCGGCCGCAGCTTCAGGAAGGTGCGATAGTCGCCGATGTCGTTCTCGTTGAGAGTCAGATGATTGATGGTTGTCCCGCAAGTGACCGACAGGCCGCGGGCCTTGGCCTCCTCCAGCGCCGCCAGCGACAGGCCGTTGGCGACGATGGAGGCGTGGTAGCGCGCACCCGTCAGCTGGACGAGACGCAGATCGCGATCGACGATGATCGCCTCCGCCTCTCGGGGGACGCCGGCGAGGCCGAGGCGCATCGCCAATTCGCCCTCGTTCATCACGCCCTCGCCGACGAGATCGCGATCCTCCGGAAAATGGATGACCAGCGCGTCGAAATCGCGCGCGTAGGTCAGCGCGCGGCGCATCGTCTGAGCGTTGCGCAGCGAGCGCTTGCCGTCGCAAAAGGCGATCGCTCCAGCCTCGCGCAGCAGGCCGAATTCGGAAATTTCCCTACCTTCGCGCCCCTTGGTGAGCGCCGCCAGCGGCAGCACGCGCACCCGGCCGGTGTCGCGCGCCCGGCGCAGCACGAAATCGACGACCGCCGGATCGTCCACGGGCGGCGAGGTGCCGGGCGCAGCGACGATGGTGGTGACGCCGCCCGCCGCGGCCGCCGCAGTCGCGGTGGCGATGGTCTCGCGATGCTCGGCCCCTGGCTCGCCGACAAAGGCCTGCATGTCGACGAGGCCGGGCGCGAGCACATCGCCCGCGCAGTCGACAATGCGCGCGCCTTGCGGGGCAGCCTGCGCGATCAGAGCGGGGCCGAGATCGGCGATCCGGCCGTCGAGGACGAGAAGCCCCCCGCGCGTCTCCACGCCGGAGGCGGGATCGACGAGGCGGGCGTTGACGAAGAGGAGAGGCGCGTGCGGCGGCATGGATGGCGGCATGGAGCCTACTTAGGCCATTTCGCGCGCCAAGGGAATTTCGTCGTCTATCGCACCGATTTTTCCGTCTCGTCGAGGCCGGCGAAACGCACCAGCACATCGGCGCCGTCGGCGGGCGGCGAGGCGAGACGGGCGCGAAATTGGACGCTCTCGCCCGGCGAGAGCCGCATCTTGGGCGCGGCGGCGGTCCAGGCGTAGCGCTCGCGGCCGTCGGCTCCGCGCACGGCCAGCGCCATGGGCGGCACGCGATTGGCGGAGCGCCGCAGATTGACGATCTCGCCCTCGACGGTCAGCACTTTGCGTTGGCCTTCGGTGACGATCTTGGAAGTGACGCCGCGCAGATCGAGCCCGATCGCATCGACCTTCAGTCCCATGGCCGAATAGAGCGCCGTCGCGACGGGGAGGACGCGCACGATCCTTTCGCGCATTCCGATGAGCGCCATGGCGCCGAAGACGATGGCGATGATCGCCGCGATCACCGGCAGCAGACTCTCGCGCCGCTTATCGACGAAATCGCTCTCGCGCGGGGGCTCACGCCATAGCTGGGCCTCGTCCATTTTCTGGGGAAAAGACGAGTCGACCTGGGACCGAGGCTTGACGAGGTCGTTACGCATAGCCGCTCTCCGAGCCCGCTGGCGGCCGTCTTCGGAATCGGCCGCCGGATCATCGTCGATTAACCGCCGATATGGTTAATAGGCGGTGAACTGCTAATCTTCGGAAGGCGCGATTCTCGCGCCGATGGATGCACGCCTTTGCTGAGCTTCGAGAACGTCGGCCTGCGCTATGGAAGCGGCAGCGAGATATTGAGCGATCTCGCTTTTTCCATAACGCCGCGGTCGTTCCAATTCCTCACCGGACCCTCCGGCGCCGGCAAGACGACGCTGCTCAAGCTCGTCTTGATGTCGCTGAAGCCGACGCGCGGGCGAATCAGCCTCTTCGGCAAGGATACGCAGACGCTGGACAAGGATTCGGTCACCGACATCCGCCGTCGGATCGGCGTCGTCTTCCAGGATTTCCGCCTGCTCGAACATCTCAATCTATATGAGAATGTCGCTCTGCCTTTGCGGGTCATCGGCCGCGAGGAGACGAGCTATCGCGCCGAAGTGCTGGAGCTCTTGCGCTGGGTGGGGCTCGACGAGCGAATCGCCAGCCGGCCGAGCGTACTCTCGGGCGGCGAGAAGCAGCGCGCCGCCATCGCCCGCGCGCTGATCGTGCGTCCCGAGCTGCTGCTCGCCGACGAGCCGACCGGCAATCTCGACCCCACTCTGGCTCGCCGGCTGCTGCGGCTGTTCGTGGAATTGCACAAGAGCGGGACCTCCGTGGTCATCGCCACCCATGATCTGGCGTTGATGGAGCAATATGAGAGCGCGCGCCGGCTGGTGCTCGCGGACGGGCGGCTGCATGTCTTCGAATGACGCGAAATCCCGCGCCGCGCTGCGCCGCCTGTCGCCGGCCGCGAGCCCGGCTCCGAGCGACGCCACGCTGGAGGAGACGCTCGGCCGCGAGACGCCGCTGGTGCCGACCTCCTCCATCGCCGGCCGCTCGCTCGTCATCGTCATCGCCATCATGACCTTTCTCGCCTCGCTCTCGGCCGGAGCGGCGCTGATGGTCGCCGACGCCAGCGTCGATTGGCGGCGCGAGGTGGCGCGCGAGGCCAGCGTCCAGATCCGTTCCGCGCCCGACCGCGACATAGAAGCCGATGTGAACCGGGCGACCTCGGTCCTCGTCGCCGCCGAGGGCGTGCGCGACGTGCGCGTCTACACCAAGGCGGAATCGGAGGCGCTGCTCGCGCCCTGGCTCGGCCAGGGCCTCGATTTCGCCGAGCTTCCCGCCCCGCGCATGATCGTCGTCAAGCTGGACGAGAACCGCCGCGCCGATCTCGACGCGCTGCGCCGCGAGCTCGCTCAGGCGATCCCGACCGCGGCGCTGGACGATCACCGGCTCTGGGTGGAGCGGCTCGGCCAGATGGCGCGCACCGTGGTGGCGGTGGCGGCGCTGGTCTTCGTGCTGATCGTCGTCGCCATGGGCCTCGCCGTCGCCTTCGCCACGCGGGCGGCCATGGTCGGCAATCGCGAGATCATCGAAGTGCTGCATCTCGTCGGCGCGGCGGACAAATACATCGCCCAGCAGTTCCAGCGCCGTTTTCTAGCGCTGGGGCTGCGCGGCGGCTTTATCGGCGGCGCCTCCGCTATGGCCTTTTTCCTGTTCTCCGGCTATCTGGCGAGCCGCTGGACGGCGACGCCGGACGGCGACCAGCTCGAGGCAATGTTCGGCAGCTTCTCGCTGGGGCCGCTCGGCTTCACCGTCGTCGGCTGCATTTCCGCAGCGGCGGGTCTGCTCACCGGCTTCATGTCGCAGGAGATCGTCTTCCGGCAGTTGCGACGGTTGGACGGAGCCGAATAACCCCCTCCGCATAATTGCTTCTCGGCCCTGGACGGCCTCGAGCGCCGCTTCCATCTTGTCGGGGAGCCGACGACCAGGGAGCCGACGACGAGGTGAATCGCTTGCGAGCGCGAGGACGAGACGCGGGAACGGCGCGGACCCCAGCGCTCGGTCGCTGGGGCATAGCGGCGCTCGCCCTCGTCTCGTTCCTCGCCGCGGCCTTCGTCGCCGGCTTCATCGGTTTCGCCCTCTCGCTCGAGCGGAGCGAATCGACTCTGACCGTGCAGGCCGACGGCGTCGTCGTGCTGACCGGCGGCTCCGATCGCGTCTATGAGGCCGGCGGGCTGCTGGCGCGCGGCCAGGCGCGGCGTCTGCTGATCACCGGCGTCAATCGCGCGACGCGCGGCCATGAGATCGCCAAGCTCCTGCCCGTCTCACGCGAGCTCTTCGACTGCTGCGTCGATCTCGGCTATCGGGCCCGCGACACGATCGGCAACGCCCTGGAGACGCGCGATTGGGCGCAGGCGCGCGGATTGGACCGCGGGTCGCTGATCGTCGTCACCTCCAATTACCACATGCCGCGCGCTCTGGCCGAGCTCTCGGCGGCGCTGCCCGAAGCCTCGCTCTATCCCTTCGCCGTGGTCAGCGATCATGTGCGCGTCGAGGACTGGCTCGACGACATCGCCGTGACGCGGCTCATCGCGGCCGAATATTGCAAATATCTCTATGTGGCGCTGCGCAACCGGTTGCTGGAGCGAAGCCCGGCGGCGCCGATCGGAAGCGCCGCCGTCGCGGAGCCGCGCTGACGCCGCCGAGCCTTTTGGAAAAACCCGATTTTATCGAAAATGCGGCTCCGGCGCTGCCGAACGGCGAGAAATGCGCTAGGAAGGCGTCCCCGCCCCGGCCCCATGCGAAACCATCAGGCGACAAGGCTATGCTCTTCCTGCGCTCGCTGCTGTTCCACGTCGCTTTCTTCGCCAACCTCATAGCGCTGCAGATCGTCTGGCTGCCGGCGCTGCTGATGAAGCGGCAGGCCTCCATGACGCTCGGCCGCGTCTGGGGGCGCAGCTCGCTCTTCCTGCTCGACAAGATCGTCGGGCTGAAATTCGAGTTTCGCGGGCTCGAGAATATTCCGCAAGGCCCGGTCATCGTCGCCTGCAAGCATCAGTCGACCTGGGAGACCTTCGTCCTGCCGCTGCATTCGCCGGACTTCTCCTATATTCTCAAGCGCGAGCTGGTGCTGATCCCGTTTTTCGGCTGGTATCTGATGGGCGCGGAGCAGATCGGCATCGATCGCGCCAAGGGCGGCAAGCTGTTGCCGCAGCTGATCGAGAAGACCAAGGCGCTGTTCGCCCAGGGCCGGCAATTGTTCATTTTCCCCGAAGGAACGCGGAGGCCGGCCGGCGCGCCGCCCATCTATAAATTCGGCGTCGCCCTGCTCTATCGCGAGACCAGCGCGGCCTGCCTGCCGGTGGCGCTGAATTCCGGCCTGTTCTGGCCGCGCCAGGCCTTCATCCTGCGGCCGGGGACCGCGGTCATCGAATATCTGCCGCCGATCCCGCCGGGATTGGAGCCACGGGATTTCTTCGAGCGGATGCAGGACAGGATCGAGAGCGCCTCCGACCGCCTCATCGCGGAGGCGGTCGCGCGCGATCCCTCGCTCGCCGCGGTGGTGGAGCGCGGACGCCGAACCGCCGAAACGGCGGCCTGAGCGCGAAGAGCCTATCTTCCGTAGGCGCGCAATTCGCTCGCGCCGGCGGGAAACGCCCGGCGATCCTGCAGCGGAAAGGCGGCCTCGACGAGATAGGGGCCGCCGCCGACCGAATCGCGCGAGGAGAACAGCACGAAACGCGCCGCCTCGAAGCGCAAAGGCGGAAAATAGCCGCGCGTCCCCAGATAGGTGGCGACCGAGGCGCAGGACGCTCCGCGCAGCCGGGCGAGCGTCACATGCGGCGCGAATTTGCGCGGCTCGGGCGGAACGCCGATGCGCCGCAGCAGCCGCTCCTGCTCTGCCTGCAGCTCGGCCAGCGCCCGATCGGCGCGCGCCTTCACCACCACCGCGCGCGGCTTGTCGCCGCCGAAACTCGACAATTCCTCGAGCGTGACCGTGATCGGGGAGCGGCGGATGGCGGCCAGCGTCATGGCCGCGTCATGGGCGAGCGCGTCGTCCACATCGCCGATGAAGCGCAGCGTGATGTGGTAGTTCTCGGCGTCGATCCAGCGGGCTCCCGGCAGGCCTCCACGCAATGCGGCGAGACTGCCGGCGACGAGAGGGGGGATTTCGAGGGCGGTGAACAGTCTGGGCATCGGAGGTCCTCCATCCTGGCCTCGCAAGGCGCGCGGGAGCGGGTACAGGCCGAAGTCGCTGTCTGTTCGCTGGGCCCCGTCTCGGCCGTATCGCGGCGGAAACGAAGGGCCTCGTGTCGGCGCCTCCTCGCAGATCGGCGCGCCGCGGCGGGCGCGCGCAAAGGATGGTGAGCGCACTATAGCCCGAATGCGACAGCTGTAACGACGATCGCGCGCGGGCCGACGGATTTTTTGACGATGGCGGCGCGACCTCGGCGCCGGGCCGCGCGGGGACCGTCCCCTCCCTCCCCGGCCGGCGCCCTACTCCTCGATCGGCTCCGGCTCCTCCGGCGCGTCCGGCTCCTGCAGAAAATCCATCTCGAGCGCCGCCTCCGCGTCGCCCTCCAGCGGATCCTCGTCCTCCTTGAGCGCGGCGTCGTCGGTCGGCTGCGGCACGTCGAAGCCCTTGGGCAGGCGGCCGTCGAAAAGGCCCGCGCCCTTCAGCTCGTCGAGGCCGGGAAGATCGCCGATCTGCTCGAGGCCGAACTGCATGAGGAAACTATCGGTCGTGCCATAGGTGAGCGGCCGGCCGGGGGCGCGGCGACGGCCGCGCAGACGCACCCAGCCGGTTTCCAGCAGCACGTCCAGCGTGCCCTTGGCCACGGCGACGCCTCTTATGTCCTCGATCTCGGCGCGCGTGACCGGCTGATGATAGGCGACGATGGCGAGCGTCTCGAGCGCTGCGCGGGAGAGCTTTTTCTGCTCCACCTGCTGGCGCGCCAGCACCCAGCCGAGATCGGCGGCGGTGCGGAAGAACCATTTGTGGCCGGCCCTCGTCAGCGTGACGCCACGGTCGGCGTAATCCTGCTTCAGCCGCGCCAGCACCGCCTCGACATTGGTTCCGTCGGGAAGACGGCGGGCGATCTCGCTCTGCTCCAGGGGCTCGCCGGCCGCGAACAGAAGCGCCTCGGCGATGCGGGCGGCCTCGCGCAGCGCCGCCTCCTCACCTTCGAGGGCCGCATCGTCTTCGAACAATTCGACGGGTCGCAAGGCTCGCGCCAAATTTCTCTCCCTCGCCTTTGGATCATGAGCCCTATGGCTCACGGCTCCGAGGCTTCGCTCAATGAGCCCGAAGGCTCGCGGTCCAGTTCCGTCTCCCGCCGCCGCAGCCAGATCGGCGCGAAGGCGCGGTCCTGGCGAATGTCGAACCGCCCTTCCCGCACCATTTCCAGAGAAGCGGAAAAAGACGAGGCGCGGACGGTGCGCGCGGTTTGAATATCCACACAATATTCCAACAGATAATCGTCGAGCGCTGTCCATTGGGCGGCGATTCCGGCGAGCCGCTCCAAAGTCTCGCGCGCCTCCGCCAGCGACCAGACATTGCGCTGGCGCAGCGTGACCTTGGAGATCGCCTGCTTCTGCCTTTGGCGGGCGTAGGCCGACAGAAGATCATAGAGGCTGGCCGTGAAGGTCGACGCCGTCTTGGTCTCTATCCCTTCCGGCCCGCCGCGCAGGAACATGTCGCGGCCGAGCCGCGCGCGCTCCTGAAGCTTGTCCGACGCCGCGCGGATCGCCTCCAGCCGGCGCAGCCGATCTGCGAGCGCCGCCGCCAGCTCTGCCGCCGAGGGCTCCTCGCCCGTCTTGGGCTGCTCCGGCAGCAGCAGGCGCGATTTCAGATAGGCGAGCCAGGCGGCCATCACCAGATAATCGGCGGCGAGCTCCAGCCGGACGCGCCGCGCCTCCTCGACGAAGGCCAGATATTGCTCGGCCAGCGCCAAGATGGAAATGCGCGCGAGATCGACCTTCTGGCGGCGGGCGAGCTCCAGCAGCAGGTCGAGCGGACCTTCGAAACCGTCGACATCGACGAGGAAGGCGGGCTCCGCCTCCGCGCGCTCATGTTCTCCGGCGATGTCGAAAGCCAAATCCTGCGCCATCTCGCCTCACGGCGTCGTCTCACGCCTCCGCCAATCGGGAAGGCGAGAGATTGGCCCGATCAGACGCCGGCCGCAAGAGCCGCGTCGAGCTGGCGGGCGCCGTCCACAGGATCGAATTCCTTCGGCGCTTTCGCCTTGGCCGCGCGCGCCCGCTCCAGCGCCCGGCCGACGAGATCGCCCGCCCCTTCCGCCACGGCGCGGGCCTCGGCCAGATCGCCGTTGCAATGCAGGACCACATCGCAGCCGGCGGCGATCGCGCCCTCGGCGCGCGCGCGAAAGCCGCCCGAGAGCGCCTTCATCGAGAGATCGTCGGTCATCAGCAGGCCGTCGAAGCCGATGAGGCCGCGAATGATCTCTTCGATCACGGCTTTGGAGAGCGTGCCCGGAAGCTCGGGATCGATGGCCCGATAGACGACATGGGCGGTCATGCCGAGCGGCAGATCGGCGTCGGCGCGGAAGGGAATGAAATCCTGCGCCTCCAGCTCGGCGCGGGAGGCCTCGACGACGGGCAGCTCGAGATGGCTGTCCGCCCGCGCCCGTCCATGGCCGGGGATATGCTTGATGACCGGCAGCACGCCGCCGTCGAGCAGCCCCTCCGCGGCCGCGCGGCCGAGCCGCGCGATCTCGGCGGGAGAGCGGCTATAGGCGCGGTCGCCGATGATATTGTGGGAGCCGTCCACCGGCGTGTCGAGAACCGGCAGGCAATCGACGTCGATCCCGACCTCGCGCAGGTCATGAGCGATCAGCCGCGCGCCGAGCCGGACGAGAGCGGCGGTCTCCTCGGCGGGAAGCCCCAGCCTCTCGAAGGCCGCCGCGGAGGGGTAGGCGCGCCAGACCGGTGGGCCAAGACGCTGGACGCGCCCGCCTTCCTGATCGACGAGAATGGGGGCGTCCGTTCCCAGCGCCGCGCGGATCTCCGCGGTGAGGGCGGAAAGCTGCTCGCGCGAGGCGACATTGCGCTTGAACAGGATCGCGCCCCAGGGCCGCGCCTCGCGCAGAAAGGATTTTTCCTCCTGCGAGAGGGCGAGGCCGGCGCAGCCGCAGATGAAAGCGCGCGTCACGGAGCCGCTGTCTCCATCAATTGGCGGCGACGAAGCAAGAGCCGCCGGAGGCCTTCACCTTCTCGCAGACGCCGACCGCGGCCTCGCGGCTCATGCCGGCGGCACGAACGCGATAGACGCTCTTCTCGCCGACCTTGGCGAGGCGGAAACCGAGCCGCTTGCCGCCGAGCTGGGCGCTGAATTTGGAGTTCACCGTCTGGATCAGCCGGCGCGCTTCATCCTCCGAGCCGGCGGCGCCGAATTGCACGGCGAAGCCGCCATTGCCGCCAGTCGCCGCCTCCGTCTGCGCCGGCTCGATGGCGGCGGTCTGCTCGGGCGGGGCGGCGGGCTTGGGACGCGGCGGCTGCGCGACCTTCGGCGTCGTCGCCGGCTTGGCCGGGCTCTTGGGCGTCGCGGTCGGCGGCTCGATCGGCGCCTCGACGGCGCTCGGCCGGGCGGCGAGAGACGGCGGCCGCGCCGGCGGCGCGACATTGGTCGCCGGACGCGCAATGGCCGGCGTCGGCGCGTCATTGTCGATCACAGTGCCATCGGGCCGCACCGAGACAGTCTTCACCCGTCGCGGCTCGGCGCCATAGGGATTATTGGGCCCGCCGACGGGAGCCGGCTCATGCGGCGCATCGACCGGCCCTTCGCCGCCGAGCTTGACGACGCGCACCGCCGCCGCCGGATCGACGGGCTGCTCCTGCTTGGAGACGACCTTCTTGACCGGGGCGTTCTGATTGCGATCGAGCACGGCGGCGCCGCGGTGGGGCGCAGCGGCTTCCGCCACGGAGGAAGGCTGCACCTTGGCCGGCCCCTCCGGCGCTTTGATGGTGGCGAGCTCTTTCGGCGCGACGACGCCGCCGCGATGGCCCAAGGCCAGTCCGACGCTCAGCGCGCCGACGCCGGCGAGCGCGACGACCGCGTGCCAGGGACGCAGCCGATCGCGCAGCGCGCCGAAAAAGCCGCGACGCGCGGGCGGCTCGTCATAGGGCTCGTCCTCGACGCCATAGTCGAGATAATCCTGCGGCTCGTGATGCTCCCATTGCGTCTCGCCGGGCGCGTGCGCCGCGTAATAATCGTTCGATTGCGGCTGCGATTGCGACATAGGCGGCGGTGCGACAGACGGCGACGGCGACAGCGCGCCGCGCAGCTCGGCGGCGTCGAAAATATCCCTGTCTCTCTGGCCGATGGTCGGCTCCCGCCGCTGCCGATCGGCGAAGACTTTGCCGTAAGGGTCCGCCGCGGCGGCCGCCTCGTCGCCGTGCAGCAACCGCGCCAGCTCGGCGAGCGGATCGCTCTTCCCCTCGCCTTTGCCGGGCGGATTCGCCTGGCCCGGCTGATTTCCCTGCGGCTCGCCGCCACGCAGGCGCCGCTCGAACTCGCTGATGTCGATGGAAGGCCCTCGGGCCGTCGCCTCGCGCATGATGCACCTTCCTGCTCACTACCCGACGGACGCGACGTCGCCACTCCCGGATGCGAGCGCGCGCCGCGCTCTAGCAAAGCGCCGGCCGCGATCACCGCATCTCGTCGGGGGCGCTCACGCCTAGGAGTCTCGAACCCGACGCCAGGACGCAAGTCAAAGAAACGACCAACGCCATCCGCGCATAGGTCGAATTTCTATCATCTGCATTAACAAAGCGTAATTGTGGCCGATCTTTGCCTTTGTTCCAATGCGAATGAAAGACGCTGGCGAGATCGTAGAGATAGAAGGCGATTCTGTGCGGCTCATGCGCCGTGGCGGCCGATTCGATCAACCTCGGATATTGCGCAATGGCTTTGGCGAGCGCGATCTCGCCTTCGTCCTGCAACAGATCCAGCGGCGCGGCCGCGAGCGCCTTGGGCGTCAGATCGAGATCGGGAAAAGCGCCGAGCGCCTGACGCAGCGCCGATTTCGCCCGCGCATGAGCGTATTGCACATAGAAGACGGCGTTGTCCTTCGACTGCTCTATGACCTTGGCGAGATCGAATTCGAGCGGCGCGTCATTCTTGCGATAGAGCATCATGAAACGCACGGCGTCGACGCCCACTTCGTCCACCACCTCGCGCAGCGTGACGAAATCGCCGGCGCGCTTCGACATTTTCACCGGCTCGCCATTGCGCATCAATTTCACGAGCTGGCAGAGCTTCACATCGAGCGTGACCTTATTGTCGGACAGAGCGGCGACGGCGGCGGTCATGCGCTTCACATAGCCGCCATGATCCGCGCCCCACACATCGACGAGCGCGGTGAAGCCACGGTCGATCTTGGATTTGTGATAGGCGATATCGGCCGCGAAATAGGTGTTGGAGCCGTCGGATTTCTTCAAAGGACGATCGACGTCATCGCCGAAATCCGTGGAGCGGAACAAGGTCTGCTCGCGATCCTCCCAATCATCCGGCAATTGGCCCTTGGGCGGCGGCAGGCGGCCGTCATAGACGAGGCCGCGCGCGCGCAGCTCGTTTATTTCCTTGTCGATCTCCGACAGCCCATTGATCTTCTCATGCAGCGTGCGCTCGGAGAAGAAGACCTCATGAGTGATGTCGAGCGCGGCGAGATCGTCGCGGATCATCGCCATCATCGCGTCGATCGCCGCGCGTTTGACCGGCTCCAGCCATTCGCTCTCGCTCTTGTCCAAAAGCTCGCGGCCATATTGTTTCGCCAGAGCTTCGCCGGCGGCCTTCAGATAGTCGCCCGGATAGAGCCCCTCTGGAATTGTGATCGTCTCGCCGAGCGCCTCGCGATAGCGCAGGAAGGCCGAGCGGGCGAGAACATCGACCTGCGCGCCAGCGTCATTGATGTAATATTCGCGCGTGACCTCCGCGCCCGCGAAGGCCAGGAGATTGGCCAGCGCATCGCCGAACACAGCGCCGCGGCCGTGGCCGACATGCATCGGCCCGGTCGGATTGGCCGAGACATATTCGACATTGATCTTGCCCGTGAGCGCCCCCCTGCCCTGCGGCCTTCCATAGGCTTCGCAGTCGTTCAGCACGGCGCGCAGCACATCGGCGTAGAGGCTCGGCTTCAGGCGGATATTGATAAAGCCCGGCCCGGCGACCTCGGCCTCGGCCACATTGGGCAGCTCGGCGAGCGCCGCCGCGATCTCCACCGCGAGCTGGCGCGGATTGGCGAAATTGGCCTTGGCCTCCTTGGCGAAGACCATGGCGGCGTTGGTGGCGAGATCGCCATGGGCGGCGTCCTTGGGCGGCTCCACGACGAAACGCGCATAATCCAGCGTCTCCGGCAGGCGGCCGGAGGCCTTGATCGAATCGAGAATGGCGGCGATGGCGACGTGGAAGTCGGAGAAGATGTTCATCGAATGTCCGGGCCGGGGGCGATTGCGGCCGGGGGTTTAGCAGACAGAGGCGGAGAAAGCACGCCATTCGAAGTCGGCCAGCGATCGAGCTGCGTCGCCTGGCTAGCTTTCATCCACAGATCAACGACGTAAGCCCCTTGCGTCGTCGCGGGCCATGCCATCAGATTGCGCCGGAACCAAAAGGGGCTGGACCGTGACGCATTATCGTTCTATGTTTGTTCTATGAAAACCGAGCGCATTCGAGACCCGATCCACGGACTGGTCACATTCGAAGACGAAGGTCTCGTCGATGAGTCCGTATGGCGTCTACTCCAAACGCCAGACCTCCAGCGTCTCCGCCGCATCAAGCAGCTTGGTGTGTCTGAATTTGTTTTTCCGTCCGCTTCTCATACCCGCTTTGCGCACTCTGTTGGAGTTTTCCACAACGCACGTCGTTTGGTGAAGCTCATTGAACGAGAAATTAAACTCGGGCGAGTAGACGGCGAATTCAATGTCGAGCGTGCCAAGGTCGCCCTGTTCGCCGCTCTTCTGCACGATATTGGGCATGGCCCCTTCAGTCACGCCTTCGAAGAGGCACGTAAGTCCCTTGCTTCTGACGGGTCTTTCACACGACGAAAAATTCGGAAGCACGAGGAATTTACGGCAGATATGATTGATGACCCACAGGGAGAGATCAAGGAGATTTTGTCGAGTGGCGGTGTGAGTTCCGAAGCAGTAGCCGAATTGATACGAGCCGAGACGCCCACGGATATGTATCATTCCGTGGTTTCAAGTTCGTTCGACGCTGATCGGCTCGACTATCTTATTCGTGATCGGTACATGACGGGGACGGGAGCGGGGGCCATCGATCTTGATTGGTTGATGGACAATGTTCGCGTCGCGGAACTCGACATATCGCTACCAGACTCGGAAGACGCGACTCCAATTTATAGTCACGGATTTTGTCTCGGATATAAAGCGCGCGATGCAGCAGAAGATTTCCTACTGGCCAGATATCGCCTCTATACTAATGTATATTTTCACAAGACAACTCGCGGAATTGAACAGCTTGTTGCTGCATTTTTTCGCTTTCTCGCGAGAGAGGTTGCGACTAATACCACTGCCGCAGGCCTTGCCGATGCTAATCCGCTGGTCCAATTCTTTCTACCCGGCGGAGAAACGATATCCAACTATCGCGCTTTAGATGATTCGGTCGTGTGGAACGCATTTCACGCAGTTGCGGCCTCCGGAAGCGGACAAGCCAAGGTGATCGCAAAACGTATTCTCGACCGACAAAAGCCGATCTGCCTCGATATTCAGCAATGCTTTCCGGAAGACGCAGAGTCGCAGCGTCGGCTCAAACACGCTCTCAATGAGAAGTTCAAAGACAATTTCGACGAGAGTGTATTCCGCGATTCGGCGAAGCTCTCGATCTATGGCGAAATCGGCGCCGATGACGGCCGAGCCCAGAAGCGGCTCATGATTCAAATGTCCGACAGAAGGCTAAAAGAAATCACTCATTTCACGGATGCCACAATAGCAGCTACAGGCGGGCAACGTTCGTTCGAGCGATATTTTTTTCTCAACGATTCAGAATACAAGATAGCTGAAGGCATAATCGATTCGGTCAAAAGGAGGCGCGCATGACCATAGATATTCCTAGCCTCATCGTCGCCGCTGGTGGAGAGATCGTCGGAAAAATTCGCCTTCAAAAAGTTGTCTATCTGCTGGATCAGATGGGCCTGGGTAGCGGTTTTTCGTACGAATATCACCACTATGGCCCCTATTCGGCTGACCTCGCCGAGGAAGTGGAAGACGAAGTGATTATCGGCCATGTCGAGTCCGAACAACGGAGACGCCTGAGCGATGGCGTTCCCTATATTGTTTTTCGAGCCAGCACGGCGGGCGACGGAGAACCTTTGGATTCGTCTATTCCCTTGGATATAGCAAAAAATGGGCTTTACGAAATGCAGCGACGATCCGCCACGGTCCTGGAATTGGCAGCGACGATTCATTGGTTGGCTGTGATGGAAAACCGCGCTGACTGGCCTACCGAATTAGTCCGACGCAAAGGCGCTAAGACGCAGAACGGCCGCGAGCAGGAAGCGATTGAGTTGTTGAAAGTACTTGGCCTTCCTCCAGCGGTTGCTTGTTCAGCTGGATAACTACTTCAGCTGTCGTCTATGCTCCAGCTCGCGACCTCCCGCCCATCGCTGTCCAATATGCGGAAGCCATGCGGCAGCGGCTTGTGCTTGCGCTGGACGATCACATTCGAGAACAGCGACTTGGCGTGCGTGACCGCCTTGCGCACGTCGCTGATGTCGGTGTTCATCCGATCGATGACCTGCGCGTTCATTCCCTCTGGCGCGGCGCCGACGAATTCGATGACGAGCATGGGAGCCTCCCGGGTCAGAACCAGGAGGTCGGGCGCGCGAGGGGCGCCGTCAAGGCGAGCTGTGGTCCGCCCTCAGGGCGATGGGGGAAATGAGCGGCGTCGCTCGAAAGCGCGTTGCCACCTCCCCCTCGAGGGGGGAGGTCGAGCGCCGAAGGCGATCGGGAGGGGGTGACGCCCCGAGTTTTTGCTGTTGAACCCCACCCCGTCCGGCTATCGCCGGCCGACCCTCCCCCTAAAGGGGAGGGTGAGCGGGGCAACCGTTCAGCCCAGGGACATTTTCTCCCCGAACAGCTTGCGATATTCGCCGAGCGCATAGCGGTCGGTCATTCCGGCGATGTAATCGGCGACATGGCGGGCGCGGGCGGCGCCCTGCTCGGCGCGGGCGAGCTCGGCCCATTCCGGCGGCATTTGCGCCGGATCGTCGAAATAGACGGGGAAAAGCCGCGAGATCACCTGCTCGGCGCGGTCCCAGACGCCCACGACTTTCTCGTGCCGATACATTTTGGGGAAGAGAAAGGCCTTGATCGAGCGATCGGCCTCGGCCATGGGCGGCGAGAAGGCGATCGTCGCCACGCCGGCGCGGCGCACATCCTCGACGCTTTTCGCCCCGACGAGGCGCAGCCGCTTCTCCGATTGGATGATGGCGTCCTCGACGAAGCGGGTGATGACGCGCCGGCCCAGCTCGTGAATGACGCGCGTGCGCTCCAGCGCGCCATAGACGGCGCGTATCTCGTCCAGCATCACGCCGATGAAGGGCACGGCGGCGATATCCTCGAGCGAGAACAGGTTTGCGCGCAGCCCATCGTCAATGTCGTGGGCGTCATAGGCGATATCGTCGGCGAGCGCCGCCGCCTGCGCCTCGGGCCCGGCGAATGTGTCCAGCTCCAGCGGAAACAGCGCGTCGAATTCCGCCACATAAGGAGCGAGCGCGCGATTCGCGCGAGGCCCGCGCAAAGGGCCATTGTGCTTGACGAGGCCTTCCAGCGTCTCGAAAGTGAGGTCCAGCCCATCATAGCGGGCGTAGCGGCGCTCGAGCAAAGTGACGACGCGCAGCGCCTGGGCGTTGTGGTCGAAGCCGCCATAGACCTCCATGCAACGGTGCAGCGCATGCTCGCCGGCATGGCCGAAAGGCGTATGCCCGAGGTCATGGGCGAGCGCCACCGCCTCGGCGAGGTCCTCGTCCAGCGCCAGCGCGCGGGCGAGCGCGCGGGCGATCTGCCCCACCTCTATCGTATGGGTCAGCCGCGTGCGGAAATGGTCGCCGTCCAGCGGCACGAAGACCTGAGTCTTATGCGCGAGGCGGCGAAAGGCCGTCGAATGGATGATGCGGTCGCGGTCGCGCTGGAACTCGCTGCGCGTCGGCGAGGCCGGTTCGGGAAAAAGGCGCCCGCGCGAGGCCGAAGGGTCGCTGGCGCAAGGGGCGCGGCCGCGGACGGCGGGATCTTCGATCGCCAATCGTCTGCTCCTGTCATTGCAAGGTCACGCGGGCGGCCATATTTTCGCTTCGCATATCCCGCCCGCCCCGTGGAGCGCAAGCGAGCTGGCCGGCGAGACAAAAGCCAAAAAAGAGGAAGGCGCGCCCAAATGACCGATACGGCGACGATTGCGAAGATCGAGATGAGCGAGCGCGCGGCCGAGCGCATCAACGCCATCCTCGCCGGCGAGGCCGAAGCGAAGGTGCTGCGTCTCTCCGTCGATGGCGGCGGCTGCTCCGGCCTGCAATACGCCTATACGCTCGAGACCGAGCCCACAGCGGACGATATCATCGTCGAGCGCGACGGGGCGCGGCTCGTCGTCGATTCGATTTCCGCCGCCTATATCGCCGGCGCGCGCGTCGATTATGTCGAGGATCTGATGGGCCAATCCTTCCGCGTCGAGAATCCGAACGCCACGGCCTCCTGCGGCTGCGGCTCCAGCTTCTCGGTCTGACGACGCCCTCCTCCTCTCCTCCTATCGAAGAGTCCTCGCTTGCAGTCACTATTCATTGGCCATTCCTATATCGACGTGACCATGCGCACGCAGGTCATGCCCAAGGGCGATGAAAAGGATGTGGCGGAGGATTACGCCGTTTCCTTCGGCGGCAACGCCGTGACGGCCGCCTTCGCCTGCTCCAAGCTGGTCGGCGACGGCGTCGATCTGCTGACGCAGCTCGCGCCCGACTGGCTCGGCCATATGTTCATGGACATGGCCGCGACCTATGGGCTGCGCGTGCATCCGCGCCGGGTGCGGCGCTCCTCGCTCTCCTTCGTCCTGCCCAAGGATGGCAAGCGCGCCATATTGCGCGCCCGCGACAATAAATTCCTCGAAGATTTCCCGCGTCTCGATCTGACCGGGGTGCGCGCCCTGCACAGCGACGGACACATCGCCGACGCCGCCCTGCATTACGCACGCGCCTGCCGCGAATCGGGCGCGCTGACCTCGCTGGACGGCGGCGCGCTGCGGCCGGGAATCACCGATCTGCTGGAGTTCATCGACGTCGCCATCGTGGCCGAGCGGCTCTGCGAGCAGATGAATCTATCGGAGGCCGACATGCTGGCCTTTTTGAAGAGCAAGGGCTGCCGCATCGGCGGCGTCACCAATGGCGAGCGCGGAATGCTCTGGTACGACGAGAATGGCGAGGTGCAGCGCCTGCCCTCGCTCCCGGTGCCGGCTGAGCGCATCGTCGATACTTCCGGCGCGGGCGATGTCTTCCACGGCGCCTATATGGCGTCCTATCTCCAGCGGCCGGAAGCGACCTGGCGCGAGCACTTCCGCTTCGCGCGCGTGGCCTCCGGCTACAAGATTCAGCACCTCGGCAATGAGGCCGGCCTGCCCTCGCAGAACGACATAGTGGCGACACTCGCGCTTTTTCCCCCTGCCGATTGAAAGGCTTGTGGGCGAATGTGAAGGAAATCGAGAAAGGCTGCGAACAGGGCTTGGCAAGAGTGCTTAGAGCTTGCTATATGCCCGCCACCGTTCCCCGATAGCTCAGCCGGTAGAGCAAGCGACTGTTAATCGCTGGGTCGCAGGTTCGAGTCCTGCTCGGGGAGCCAGCCGCCTTTTTCCAAACATCCGCCAGCGTCCGGCAAAGGCCGCACTTCCCCTCAGAAATCTGGCGATTGGCCGTGCGCGACAGCGCAACGTCCGCTCGGCGACTATCCCGAACTACGTTCGAGATTGCGCGGAGCGCGCCCGCGATATTCGCCAGCGCATCACTACGGCCGAGACCCGAGCCCGCGCGCTTCTGTCCACGATCCCGCGTAGCGCCGGCTCAACTCATTCATCAAATCGAAAACCATCATCCGCAAAAGATGATGCTGGCCCAGGAAAAGCACTCCGCTCTCGCTCCGACGATCGTCGCGCTCGAGCAATAGCCCTGCCATTAGTTGTTTTCCGATGCGTAATCCCTACGCATTGATAATATATTACGATCAAACTGATTACATTTATTAATATATCAAAATCCGTGAAACCTCTTATCTAGCGCTTATTGACAGAATCGCTATGAAGTCTATCATTTAATTGCGTGATATCTTAATAGACTCGGAGAATGACAATGCTGAAGAGAATCGTTTTGGCTTTTGCTATCGGCCTGGTTTGCTCCTCCGCGCTCGGAGTTCCCGCTTTCGCTCAAAACAACGGAAACGGAAACGGAAACGTCGGCAGCAACAATGGCAATTATAATCGCGGCAGCGGAAACGGAAACGCGAACGTCGGCGGCGGCAACGGCAACTCGAATGCCGGAAACTATAACGGTAACAATAATTTCGGCAGCAACAACGGCAACGGGAATCTCGGCAGCAACAACGGCAACAATAATCGCTGAACGATCGGACGAAGGGCGGTCGAAGCCGCCCTTCGCTCCTCGCAGATCGTCCCTTCGCACCCCCTCGGGCAAACCGCAGACCCTGCCTGAATTTCGGTGGATTTGCTTGAAATTATTCCGATAGGGGAGCGGCCCCTGTGAAATCCGTCTCTCGACGCCTAGATTGGCGGCACGGGAGCCTCGCTATGCAAAAATCCATCGTCGTCACCGTGAGCCATGATCTCGGCGTCGAAACCGCGCGGGCGCGCGTCGCGGCCGGGCTCGATCAGCTGCGGAGGGACTATGTGGACAAGCTCGCCCATTCCGAAGTCGCCTGGACCGAAAACGCCGCCGATCTGAAAGTCGGCGCTTTCGGCCACAATATGCAGGCGCGCATCGACGTGCTCGCCGATTCGCTGCGTATAGAGGTTTGGATGCCGTGGATTCTGGCCGCCCTGACCGGCCGCATCCAATCCGCGCTGGCCGATCGCGCCGGCCAGGCGCTGCGGATCGATCATCGGCCGAAGGGCTGAGCTCGGCGACTATCCACAAAAATTGAAAAAATCTTGCGGTGCGCCGGCGAGCGAGAGGCGCGCTTAACCACATCCGCGCGCGGCGCGGACGATCGGCGGCGCCATGGTCTAGACTGCGCTTCGATTCATGATCGGAGCCGCTCCATGTCGAAAGTCCTGCTCGTCGCATCGATCGTCGCCGGCGTCGCGCTCGCGACCGCCGCCGAGGCCGAGCCTTTCGGCGCCCCGCGCGCCCGGGAGAGCGCAGCCCCGCAACAGTCCCGGGCCGCCGAGGAACAGCGCCGCCATGATCTCTGGGAGGCGCGCGAGCGTCTCGCCGAGCAGCGTGAGCGCCAGCGCAGCCGTCACCGGAATGCGGGCGATTATCCGGGGGGCGGTTACCCGGGACAGGCGCCCTACGCCTATGGCGCCCCGAGTGGCGGCTATGGCTATGGCGACGACGTCGCCCCGCCGCCGCGCCCGGCGCCGCCGCAGTCGCCGCGCGGGCTGCACAATGGCCTCTGGTATTACTGAAGCGTCGGCGTCGCGTTCTCGCCGCCGGAGCGGCGCTCCAGCGCCGAGGTCACGATCTCCAGCGCGATCGCCAGCAGCGCCTCCGCGTCATTGGGCTTGACGAAGACCTTGTCGGCGCCGGCGCGCATCGCCTCCTCATGGATCGACGGCGCGGTCGAGGTCGTCAGCACATAGACCGGCAGGTCCTTCAGCAGCAGCGAGCGGCGCAGCGACTTGAGGAACTTCACCCCGTCGAGCCGCGGCATGTTGAGGTCCAGCACCAGCACGTCCGGAAGCTTGTCCGTGATCTCCTCGCGCGAGACGAGAAAGATCGCATCGAGGCCATTGTCCACCTGCTCGCATTCTATGTCGCGCTCCAGCATGGAACGCACGGATTCGAGCGCCCGCTTGAACAAGAAGACGTCGTCCTGATCGTCCTCGATGATTAAAACGCGGCAGGCCCGGTTCTTCGTCTCGACAGCCGACATCACAATCCCCATCTTCTCGATTGCGCTCGTTTCTCCGACGCTGTTTCCTCTAAGATAGGATGCGGCCGCCCCGCGCGCAGCCGACGAGCGCCGCGAATGCGCACGAAAGGGGTGCGAGGATGAGTTTCGACAGCATAGGCGACGACCACTTTCGCCTGGCGGTGGAATCGGCGCCCGCCGCCATGATCGTCAGCAGCGCCGACGGCCTCATCCAATTCGTCAACGCGGAGACCGAGCGAATGTTCGGTTATCGTAGCGACGAACTGGTCGGCAAGTCCATCGATATTCTCGTCCCCGCGCATATGCGGGCGACACACGCCAGCTTGCGGCGGAGCTTCTTCGCCCATCCGAGCAAGCGACCGATGGGAGTGGGCCGCGATCTCAAGGCGACGCGCCGCGACGGCAGCGAGTTTCCGGTCGAGATCGGGCTGACGCCGATCGAGAGCGAGACCGGCTCCATCGTGCTGGCGACAGTGCTCGACATCACGGCGCGACGAGAGGCCGAGAATGCGCTGTCGCAACGGGCGGCGGAGCTCGAGCGCGCCAATGAGCGGCTCGCGCAATTCGCCTATGTCGCCTCGCATGATCTGCAGGAGCCGCTGCGCAAGATCGCCGCCTTCTCCGATATTCTCGAGCATGCGATCTCCAGCGCCAATGCGACCGACATGAGCTACGCCAATAGCGTCATGCGCTCCTCCGCTCTGCGCGCGCGCGAGCTCGTCGACGACCTCCTCACCTATTCGCGCGCGATCAATGACGCGCAGAATGTGCAGGAGCTCGATCTGCGCGAGGAGATAGAGCTCGCCGTGAACGATCTCTCCGAGACGATCGCGGAAACCAACGCGCGCCTGCACATCGAGGCGCCGCATGTCCCCATTCGCGCCGACCGCTCGCAATTCGCGCGGCTGACGCATAACATCGTCTCCAATGCGCTCAAATATCGCAAGCCAGATTGCGCGCCGGACGTCGTCATCCAGGCGACGCAGAGCGAGCGCGAGATCGTCGTTTCCTTCGCCGATAATGGCATAGGCTTCGAGAGCAAATATGAGCATCTCGTCTTCGAGCCGTTCAAGCGCCTGCATCCCAAAGGCAAATATCCCGGCACCGGCATCGGCCTCGCGATCTGCAAATCGATCGCCGATCGCCATGGCTGGCGGCTGTCGGTGACGTCGCAGCCCGGGCTCGGATCGGTATTCTATGTCGCGATTCCGTTGGGAAGAGCGAATAGCGAATAGCGAGTAGCGAGTAGCGAGTGGAAAATAGCGGCGGAGCGATCGCTACTCGCTCCCCTCACGCGACACGGAGCCGCGACATGATCGACCTCCACTACTGGCCGACGCCCAATGGCCATAAGATCACGATCTTTCTCGAAGAGGCGGGGCTCGCCTATAAAATCGTTCCGGTGGACATTTCCAAAGGCGAGCAATTTGCTCCCGCCTTTCTCGCCATCTCGCCGAACAATCGAATGCCGGCGATCGTCGATCATGCGCCGGTCGATGGCGGCGCGGCCGTGTCGCTGTTCGAATCCGGCGCCATACTCGTCTATCTCGCCGAGAAGACGGGCCGCTTTCTGCCGAGCGATCTGCGCGGCCGCGCGCGCGTGCTCGAATGGCTGTTCTGGCAGGTCGGCGGGCTCGGTCCCATGGCCGGGCAGAACCATCATTTCCGCAATTACGCGCCGGAGAAGATTCCTTACGCGATCGATCGCTATGTGAACGAGACCAATCGCCTCTATGGCGTGCTGGACAAGCGCCTCGCGGGACGGGACTACATCGCCGACGATTATTCCATCGCCGATATGGCCGCCTATCCTTGGATCGTCCCCTATGAGCGGCAGGGACAAAATCTCGACGATTTTCCCAATGTGAAACGCTGGTTCGAGACGATGCGCGCGCGGCCGGCGGTCGAGCGCGCCTATGCGAAGGGCGAGGCCGTTTCGCGTCCGCGCGACGGCTTCACCGAGGAGGAGCGCAAAATCCTCTTCGGCCAGACGGCGGCGAGCCTGCGCGGCGGCTGAGCGCGTTCACTCGCCCTGTTTCTGGCGGCGCTTCTTGTTGCGCCAGGAGGCGAAGAAGATGACGGCGAGAAAGACATTGATGGCGAGGACCCATTTGTCGCTCCACGACAAATAGCCCCAGATCGTCTGCAGATAGGACAATTGGCTCTCCCTTTGCGCGCGCTCGCGGCCCGCTTTTTATCGTTCTCGCCGCCGCGGCGGCGCAGGTCTGGAATTTACGCGCAATGGCGCGCGCGATAAAGGCCCGGCGCTCCGACCGAACGAATGAGACGCGCGTCGGAAGCGGCGCTTCTATCTCAGCCTCGAGGGCCCTCGCGACATCCTGCCCCGGCCAGGACGGCCGCAGCGCCTGATGATGTGCGAATCCGATCGCGCTATCGCGGGAGGGGCGAACCCTACTCTTTCTCCAAAGGCAGATTTGCGTCGGCGACGCCGCCGATCAAATTGGCGGACAGCAGCAATTCCGTCGAAATCTCCCCGCCCATGGGACGGAGCCGCACGCCCGCGTCGACCGCCTCGCTCTGCGCGCGCCGCGCCGCGACGGCCTCCTCGATCGACACAGCGGCAAAGGAAAAGGCCTCGCCCGGCCGCCGCTGCGCGAAGCGGCCGATATCGGCGCCGATGACATTGGCGATCTTCGGATAGCCGCCGGTCGGCTGGCGATCCGCCATCAGCACGAGCGGCGCGCCATCGCCCGGAACCTGAATCGCGCCGAGCGCCACCCCATCCGAGACGATGTCATGGCCTTTGGCGTGAGCGAGGCGCGCGCCCTCCAGCCGATAGGCCATGCGATCGCTCCGCTGCCCGACCCGCCAGCGCGCCGACAGAAATTCGTCGATCGCCTCTGGCGTGAAATAATCCGCCTGCGGCCCGAGCACGGCGCGGATCGGCTCCTCCGAGGCGGCGAGCCAAGACGCCTCGAGCGCCAGCAATGCCCGCGGCGGCGCGGCGAGATCGGCGAGCGGCAGACTATCGCCGGCGCGCAATCCCCGCCCCTCGAGGCCGCCCATGGAAGAGCGCGTATGCGTGGCGAGCGAGCCCAGCGTCG
Organism: Methylosinus sporium; assembly: GCF_003113265.1. Classification (GTDB taxonomy): domain Bacteria; phylum Pseudomonadota; class Alphaproteobacteria; order Rhizobiales; family Beijerinckiaceae; genus Methylosinus; species Methylosinus sporium. Next base: position 31,768 of record NZ_PUIV01000020.1, on the reverse strand, counting down.
GCGGCAGATCGATGCGGCCCGCGATTGCGACATAGCACCAGGCCCCACCTCGCCCCGCGCGGATGACGAGATGCGCGCCGGGCTCCAGCGCGAGAGCGCAAGCGAAGGGAAGCGGCGCGCCGTCCAGGCGAATGTCGAATTCGCCGCCGGCGATGGCGAGGCCGATCGTCTCGCCTTCCGCCGTCAGCTCCAATCCGCCGAGCGAGACCTCGATCGCCGCGGCGCCCATTGCGGCGCCCGCCGCGAGATTGGCGGCGGCGAAGGCGCGGGCGTCCATCGGCCCGGCCGGCGTCACGCCGAAGCGCAGGCTGCCGCGCCGCCCGGCGTCCTGCACAGTGACGCCCGGCCCCGCCGCGCGAATAATCAGCCACGCGCTCATGTCATCGTCTCGCGCCGCGCGATCATCTCGCCGCAGGCGCTCTTCTGCTCGAGCGCGCGAAATGTCGCTTCGTCGATCGGCTCGAAGCGCAGCGCATCGCCGACCTCGACGAAAAAGGACGGATCGCGCTCCGGCGCGAACATCCGCTCTGGCGTGCGGCCGAGGACATACCAGCCGGTCGGCATGGGATCGGCGCCGATGAGCGAGAGGCCGCCGCCGATGAGCACGGCGCCGCGCGGCGTCGGCCCGCGCGGAGAGGCGCGGCGCGGAACGGCCAGCGCCGAAGGCAGGCCGCCGAGATAGCACCAGCCCGGCGCGAATCCATACATGTAGGCGCGATAGTCGGAGCCCGAATGAAGCGCCGCGACTTGGCTGGGCGAAAGCGAAAGCGCCTCGCCCGCCGCCGCGATATCCTCGCCATGCGGCGGTGCGTAGCAGCAGGGAATGATCCAGCGGACGCTCGCAGCGGCGCGCGCCGGCGCCGCTCTCTCCAGCGCCTCGACATGAGCGACGAGCGCGGCGCGCGTGAGCGCCAGCGGATCGTAGTGAATCATCAGCGAGCGATAGGTCGGAACCGTCTCGACGATTCCAGCGAGCGGCGCGGCGCGCAGAGCCGCGTCCAACGCCAGCGCCTCGGCGTTGATCGCAGGATCGACGCTGTCGCCGAACTCGACCACCAGCGCCGCCTCGCCGGCGTCGAGACAGCGCGGCGCGGCGTAGCGCATCAGCTCACGCCTGCGATGGCGCGAAGGGCAGCAACTGATAGCCCGCGCGCTCCAGCGCCGCGCGCAGGCGCCGCGTCATTTCGACAGCGTGGGCGGTGTCGCCATGCACGCAGATGGAGTCGATCGGCGTCGGCAGTCGCTTGCCGCTCTCGGTCACGATCGCCTGCTCGCTCAGCATGTTGACCGCGCGCGCCGCGGCCCAATCGGGGTCCTCGATCACCGCGCCCTTCTGGCTGCGCGACTTCAGCCGTCCATCGTCGAGATAGGCGCGATCGGCGAAGACTTCATGGGCGATCGCAACGCCCGCATGTTCGGCCGCCGCCACCTGCTCGCTGCGCGCGATGGCGAGCAGAGTGAGGCCGGCGTCGACGGCGCGCATCGCCCGCGCCACGGCGAGCGCGATCTCCGGCTCGACCTCCGCAACATTGGCGAGCGCGCCATGGCATTTCACATAAGTGAGACGATGGCCGCTATAGAGCGCGAGCGCCTGCGCCGCGCCGATCTGATAGGCGACGAGACGCTCCACCTCGGCGGCGGAATAGGGAATGCGGCGCCGGCCGAAGCCGGCGAGATCGGGAAAGGACACATGCGCGCCAATGGCGACGCCGCGCGCCTTCGCCAGAGTGAAGCAACGCGCCATTATGTCGGGATCGCCGGCGTGATAGCCGCAGGCGACATTGGCGGAGGTGACGAGATCGAGCATGGCCTCGTCGTCGCCCATGCGCCAGGCTCCGAATCCTTCTCCGAGATCGGCGTTGAGATCGATTGTCACTGTCACCGGGCTCCCGCGCGCCACGACCTCGGCGATATCTGCTCCGATCGGAGATGCGCTTCGAAATGCTCCTCATCAATTCAGGACGGCGGCGCTCGCGGCCGCTTCTACTCCGCTGCGAGGACCTGCGGCGGCGGAAAGGCGACCTCGATCAAAGTGCCCTGATTCTTGCGGCTCTTGATCGAGAAGGAGGCGCGATTGGCCTCGATCAGCGCTTTCGTCACCGGCAGGCCGAGGCCGGTGCCGCCGCGCGACGCGCCCACCTGTCGGAACGGCTCGAGCGCCGTCTCTATCTCATTCTCCGACATGCCGATCCCTGTATCCTTCACGCGGATCACCACATAGCCGGCGTCGGTCAAGGCGCTCGACACGATCACCTGCCCGCCCGCCTCGTTGAACTTCACCGCATTGGACAGAAGGTTGAGCAATATCTGCCGCAGCGACCTGCCGTCGGCAAGGATGCGCGGCAAACGCGGCCACAGCGACAGGCGGATCACCACGCGGCTGCGGTTCGCCTGCGGCTGCATGATCGACACACATTCGGAGATCACGGCGTTGGCGTCGATGCGCTCGACGTCGAGCTCGAACTTGCCCGCCTCTATCTTCGAAAGGTCGAGCAGATCATTGACGAGGCTCAGCACATGCTCGCCGGAGGTGTGGATGTCCTTGAGATATTCCTTGTAGCGCTCATTGCCGAGGGCGCCGAAGCGCTCCTCCATCATCACCTCCGCGAAGCCGATGATGGCGTTGAGCGGCGTGCGGATCTCATGGCTGACCTTGGCCAGAAAATCGGTCTTGGCGGCGCTGGCGCGCTCGGCCTCGCGGCGGGCGGCCTCGAGCTCGTCGTCCGAGCCGCGGCGACGAACGACATGAAGAATGACGCAGCGCCTCTGCTCGGGCGGCGGGCCGAGCGGCGCGAGGGTCAGCTGCACCGGGAGCAATTGGCCGATGCGCATATGCGCCTGGAGCGGGAGCTGAAGCCCCTCCTCTTGCGTCGGGGGACGGCGGAGGAAATCGGCGACCGCGCCCTGATCGGCGTCGCAGAACAATGAGGCGAGGCCGGAGCCGAGCAGCACGCGCGCCTCGCCGCCGACGAGCCGGCCGAAAGCGGCGTTGACGCTGCGCAGACGTCCATCGGCGTCCACCACCACCACGGCGTCGCTCACCGCGTCCAGCGTGGCGCGCAACTCCTCCGCCTCCAGGCGACGCGACTCCAGCTCCTTGCGTAAGGCGCCGGCTCGCGCCGACACGGGCGCGGCCGAAGCCGGGCGCGCGCTGCGCAAGGTGACGAGCGTGGCGGCGAGGCCGTCCCATTCGATCGGCTCCAGCCGCGCGTCGGCCTCCAGCGGCTCGCCATCGCTATCGATCACTTCGAGGACGCCGCCCGCGCTTCCGTCGGGCGCGGTCGGCGGGCGGCGGCCGGCGAAGAGCCGAGTGGCGCCGCCATCGCCGGCGAGCGCCGCAGCGTCGCCATAGCCGAGATAATCGAGCAGCGTGCGATTGGCGTAGAGGACCTCCGCCCCGCGCGCGACCATCACGCCTATGGGCAGGCGGTCGAGCAGCGCCTCGGCGCGCGAAAGGACGTTATTCTCATTCGACGGCGACGGCTCGCAGACGGATTCGGGCTCGTGGACCGGCTCGGGCTCCGCCGGAGCCGCGGCGGCTTGTCCGGTCGTCGCCTGCTCGATCGTCTCGAACAAGTCGCGCACCGAGCCTTTGGCGGGTTTTTGCGCGGCGGCGGCGAGCGCGCGGGCGATCTCGTCGAAGGCCGTGCGCTCGCTCGCCGACAGCGCCTCGCCGATGGAGGCGGTCGCCTCCTCGAGCCGCGGCGACGGGCGCAGCGCGACGACCTTGGCGCCGCCGGCGATCTGCGCCGGCTCGGCCTCGGCCTCGGCCTGGACCACCGCCAGGGTCGGCGGCTCGAGCGCGGCCGGCGGCGATTCTTTCTCCGGCTCCCGTTCCGGTTCTTTGCGCAGCCGGTCGACATGCAGCACGCCATAACCCTGATAGCCGCCGAAACAGCGCCCGTCGTCGAAGACGGGCAGAGCGCCCAATGTCACCGGCACGCGCGCCGAATGATCGTCGAGCGGCCAGTCGAGCTCGACCCCGCTCCAGGAGCGATGCGAGGCGAAGGCCTCGGCGAGACGGCCGTCCGGGGCGAGCCGCAGCCCGCTGGCCAGATCGAGAAACCGGCGACCGGCGATGTCGCCATTCTCCCGCCCGACGATTTCGGCGAGGGCGGAAGTGACGTCGAGAATCCGGCCGTCGGCGTCCGAACGCCAGAGAAAGCGCTCCGGCCGCACCACACGCGCCGGTTGTGGAGCCTCGGGCTCCGGCACGGCGGCCGGCTTCGGCGCGGAAGAGGCGGCAGCTTCCGCGGCGACGCCGGGAGCCGTGCTCTCTTGCCCTGCGGAGCGCATTCCGAGCATTGCGACGAGGAAAAGAGGCGATCCATTGTCGCCGGCGAGGACACGGCACAATACCGTCGCCGTCTGCGCGATCGGACCGAAAGAAAAGCGCAGCCGCTCGAGTCGCGGCGCCGCCGCGTGGCTCTGCGCTCCGGCGAGCTCGCGGAGCCGGCGCGCGCCGGGCTCCTCGCCGCCGAACAGACGTTCGCTCAGCGCGGCGATATCCCCGCCGAATATCGCGATGGCGGATTCATTGGCGTAGACGACCGAAAGCGGCGCGCCGGCGGCCGCGATGATCGGCGCCCCGGACGCTTCGAGCGCGGCGAAGGCCGGATCGGCGCTGATCCGCGCGGCGACCGCCTCGCTCTCGATCCCCAGCCTGTCGTGCTCGCTCATATCGACAGCGCCTCTTCGGACGCGACAAGCGCCGGAACGGCGCGGAACAAAGCGGCGCGGAACGCGCGTCGCGGCCGATCGAAGGTGAAGGATCGGTTAAAAGAAACTTAAAGGTTCGGCGCGGCTTGGTCTATGCGGCGTCGGACATTTTAACAAGCTTCGACGATTCATCATGAACGGATGCGCCGCCTCGAGGCCATAATTATGTTGCAATGCAGCATGAGTTGAGCCATATTCGAATCGGCGGTACCGTTCCTGTCGCGATGCGCGAGAACGGCCGCAGGCGGTCGGCCGGCGCCCCTTCTTCGGCCGACGGGCGGCCTCGGGCCGACCCGACCAGAAGGAAGCATTCGTGAACGATCCGATCTATCAGATACCGAACGAGGTCCGCGACTTCGCCGAGAAGAGCGTCGAGCAGGCGCGCAAGGCGTTCGAGGGATTCGCCGGAGCCGCGCATAAAGCGATCGGCTCTGTCGAGACGACGACCGCCACCTTCCAGGTCGGGGCCAAGGATGTGAGCGCCAAGGCGCTCGGCTACGCCGAAGCCAATGTGAACGCCGCTTTCGACCTCGCCCAGAAGCTGCTCCGCGCCAAGGACCCGCAGGAGGTTCTCCAGCTGCAAGCGGAATATGTGAAGAGCCAGGTCGAGACCATCCAGAGCCAGGCCAAGGAGCTCGGCGCCGCGTTGCAAAAGGCGACGACCGGCAAGTGAGCCGGCACAGTGAGATGCGACGGCGCCGCGCTGACGCGCGGCTCCTCGACGAGACGATATCGTGCGTTGGCGGGTGAGTAAGGCGACCGAGCCGAAGACGATTCGGGCGCGCGCGACACCAGAAACCAGGAGCCCGAAGCGATGGCCACCCATACGAGAGGTTCTTCCAAACGCCCGGCGCCGCCGAAGGAGCCGCCGATCACTCTGAAAGACGCGCTGGACGACGACGAACCCGAGGCGGCGCCGCCCGCCTCCTCCGCCCCGGCCGCTGAGATCGAGGCCGTCGCCGCGGCGCTGGAGGCCGTGGAGATAGAGGCTGTCACTGCCGCGCTGGAGCCTGTCGAGTTGGGCGTGACGACGGCCGAGGCGGTCATCGAGACATCCGCGGAGCCCGCGCCGACGACCCTGGCGGAGCCTATCGCCGAAGCGCCGATCACGCCTTTCGCCGTGATCGACGCGACGATCGAGCCCCCTGCGCCGAAGTCCGAATCGACCGCGCTCGATCCGAGTCTCTGGCCGCTGAAGACGATCGACCTCGTCAATGAGAACGCCGCCGCCGTCTTCGATCTGGCGCTCGCGCTCGGCCAGGCCCGAACGGTCAGCGACGCGCTGGAGGCGCAATCGCGTTTCGCCAGCGAGCGCTATTCGACCTTCGTGAAGCGCGCCAATGAATTCGTCGAGCTGTCGAGCCGCTGGTCGCCCTTTCGCTTCGCCGTCTCCGCTTTTGTTGCGTGAGGCGACAGCGCTCGGCCGAATGCGACGCCGGAGTCGAAGGGTTTCGAAAAGCGAGCCTAAAGGCTCGCGGTCCAGAGGCGCGCGTGGACCGCGAGCCTTTAGGCTCGGTTCTCACGTCAATTCATCTGGCGCAGGCCCCTGGAGTCTTTTGTTTTGACGCGTTTCCAACGCCGAACCGGCGTCCACTTCGGCTGGAAACGCTCTAGAGCGTGGCCTCGATCAGCGCGCGCAGTTCCGGCGTCGCCTCGGGCATGACGCCGAACCAGTCGCGGAAGGCCGGCCGCGCCTGATGGATCAGCATTCCGAGCCCATCCACGGCGACATTGCCGCGCGCTCTGGCCGCGGCCAGCAGCGGCGTCTCCAAAGGCGCATAGACGATATCGGAGACGAGCGCCGCCGCGGGCAGGCGATCCAAAGTCAGATCGAGCGGCGGCTCGCCGACCATGCCCTGATTCGTCGTATTGACCAGGAGTCCGGCGCCGGCGAGGCCCTCGGCGCGCTCCTCCCAGCGGAACGCCGAAACCGGCGCGCCGAAATCTGCGGCGATCTTCTGCGCCCGCTCGAGCGTGCGATTGAACAGCCGCACCTCCGCCGCGCCGGCGTCGATGAGCCCGGCGATGACGGCCCGCGCCGCCCCGCCCGCGCCGATGACGACCGCCGGCCCGGCGTCCGCCCGCCACATGGGCGCCGCCGCGCGCAGCGATGCGGTGAAGCCGAAACCGTCGTAATTGCGGCCGACGAGCGTTCCGTCCTCTTCCACCACGACGCAGTTCACCGCGCCGATTCGCTCGGCGCCGGCGTCCAGAGCGTCGACGACGGAAAGCGCTGCTTCCTTATGGGGGATGGTGAGATTGCAGCCCGAAAAATTCAACGACGGCAGCGCGCGCAGCGCCGCCTCGAGACGGCCCGGCTCTATGGCGAGCGGGACATACGCGCCGGCGAGGCCGTAGCGCTCGAGCCAGTAATTGTGGATTTTGGGCGAGCGCGAATGCGAGATCGGCCAGCCCATCACGCCGGCGAGGAGAAAGCGGTCCTGCCCATGCATCTGCTTCTCCCCGCTCGTTCTTCCGCCCGCGGCGCCTATTGCTTCGCCGCGCAGCCCCCCTGCCCTTGCGCGGAGAGCGCCGAAAAGAGCGCGGCGTCGGCGTCGAGGCCGGGATTGCCGGCCGTGAGCAGCTTCTCGCCATAGAAAATAGAATTGGCCCCGGCGACGAGGCACAATATCTGCGCCTCGCGCGAGAGGCCGGAGCGGCCGGCCGACAGGCGCACGCGCGACTTCGGCATGAGGATGCGCGTCGTCGCGATCATGCGCACCAGCTCCAGCGAATCGACCGGCGGGCGGCCCTCGAGCGGCGTGCCCTCGATCGCGGCCAGCGCATTGATCGGCACGCTCTCGGGATGCGGATCGAAGGAGGCCAGCACCTGCAGCATATGGGCGCGGTCGCGCACGCTCTCGCCCATGCCGATAATGCCGCCACAGCACATTTCTATGCCGGCCCGGCGCACGGCGGCGAGCGTCTGCAGCCGATCCTCGTAAGTGCGCGTGGTGACGATCTCGCCGTAGAACTCCGGCCCCGTGTCGAGATTGTGGTTATAGGCGGTGAGGCCCGCCTCCACGAGCCGCTCGGCTTGGCCGTCATCGAGCATTCCGAGCGTGACGCAGGCCTCCATACCGAGCGCGCGCACGCCGCGCACCATGTCCAGCACGGATTCGAAACGCTCGCCCTTGGGCGCCTGGCGCCAGGCTGCGCCCATGCAGAATCGATCCGCTCCGGCCTCCCGCGCGCGCTTGGCGGCGCTGAGGACTTCGTCCACCTGCATCAGCTCGACGCGGTCCAGCTTTACCTCACGGTGATGCGCCGATTGCGAGCAATAGGAGCAATTCTCCGGGCAGCCGCCGGTCTTGATGCTGAGCAGCGCCGCCTTCTGCACGTCATTGGGATCGAAGAAGCGGCTGTGCAGCGCGCTCGCCCGCGCGATCAGCTCGAGCAGGGGCGCGTCGTGGATGGCGACGATCTCCTCCAGCGTCCAATCGTGACGGAGAGTGAAATCGGCGGGAGCGTTCATCGAGCGGGCCTTCCTCGGGCTTTGGGTCAACGGGATTTCTTCGCGAGGCGTCGCTCATTGCGCGTGAGCGGACGCTGCGGATCGTGCTCGCCCTCGCTCGCCGCCGACGACGTCGGCCGCTTGCGCTGGAGCTGCGGATCGGCTCCGCGAAGAATGGCATAGACGACATAAGCGGCGACGGCCAGATCGAAACCGGTGAGGCCGAGCGTGAACCACGCCGGCGTGAACTCCGAGCCCGTGCCGAGATAATGGAACTGCAAATGCCAGAACGGATGCAGCGCGAAGCCCACGGCGAGCCACCAGGGCGAGCCGACGAGGCCGAGCAGAGCGAAAGAGCCGAAAATGGCGAAGCCGGTCATTTCTATGCCGAACCAGGCCTTGGGATTGTCCGAGGCGAAAGCGAGGCCGACATAGAGCGCGGCGGTGGCGATGAGCCCATAGGCCAGCGCGCGGCGCGAGCCCGCCTGCGGATAACGCTCCGACCAGCGCGCGAAGAACACGAAGGCCGCGCCGACGAGCGCGCCGACGGCGGCGGGAATCAGAATCGAGGACGCGTGTTCCATTGTCGAACTCGTAGGGTTACGGCCGCAGCGAGGTCTATAAGTCGGACCGGCGGAGGGGACAAGGGAGGGGACGCGGGAGGGCCGCAGCGGGCGCCGACGGCTCGCCTCCCCCGCCTCGCATCGTAATTTCGCCAAAATCTGCTATAGCTGCCCTCACCTACCGCGCCCGACGGCGCCCCCGCTCGAGGATCGACGCCCCATATGCAAGTCGAAACAGACGCCGCCAATTCCAGCTCCTCCGCCATGCTCGACGATCAGTCCTTGCTCGCCGATATTCGCCTCCTCGGCCGCCTGCTCGGCGACACTGTGCGCGAGCAGGAGGGCGTCGCCGCCTTCGAGCGTATCGAGACCATCCGCCGCCTCTCCGTGGCCGTGAGCCGCAATGGCGATATGGAGGCCGATCACAAGCTCGAGGCGCTGCTGCGCTCGCTCTCGGCGAGCGAGGCGGTCACCGTCATCCGCGCCTTCAGCTATTTCTCGCATCTCGCCAATATCGCCGAGGATCTGCATCCGCTGCAGGGCGACGAGGCCTCCGGCGCGCCGAGCCTCGCCAATACTTTCGCCCATTTGCGCAAGGCGTCCATCGGCCCGGGCAAAGTGGCGCAAGTGCTCTCCAATGGCTGGGTCTCGCCCGTCCTCACCGCGCATCCGACGGAGGTGCGGCGAAAAAGCCTGCTCGACGCAGAGCACGCCATCTCCGCCCTGCTGCAAGCGCGCCAGCACGCGCGCAGCAAAGCGGAACTCGCCCATAATGAGCTGCAATTGCGCGCCCGCGTCTCGCAGCTGTGGCAGACGGAGCTCTTGCGTCAGGCGCGACTCACCGTGCGCGACGAGATCGCCAACACGCTGAGCTATTATCGCAGCACTTTTTTGCGCCAGATTCCCCTGCTCTACGCCGATATAGAAGAGCGCCTCGGCGGATTGCGCATTCCGCCATTTCTGCGCATGGGCACTTGGGTCGGCGGCGATCGCGACGGCAATCCCAATGTGCGCGCCGACTCGCTCGCCAATGCGCTGCGAATGCAGAGCGAGACGACGCTGCGCTTCTATCTCAGCGAGGTGCATGAGCTCGGCGCAGAGCTCTCCATCTCGCGCCGCTACGCCGGTTGCAGCCAGGCGTTGGAAGCGCTCGCCGCGCGTTCCGGCGACGATAATCCGCATCGCGACGACGAGCCCTATCGCCGCGCGCTGATCGGCGTCTACGCCCGCCTCGCCGCGACGCTCGAGGAGCTGACCGGCCAGGAGGCGCAACGCCATGCCGTCGCGCCGGCGAACCCCTACCCCAATGCGCGCGCCTTTCTCGCCGATCTCGAAATCGTCGACGATTCCCTGCGCTGCCATCACAGCGAGGTGATCGCGACGCAGCGGCTCGAGCCGCTGATCCGCGCGGCGGAAGTCTTCGGCTTTCATCTCGCCACGGTCGATTTGCGCCAGAGTTCCGACCGTCACGAGGAGACGATCGCCGCGCTGCTGCGCGAGGCGCGCGTCGCGCCGGATTACGCCGCTCTCTCGGAAGAGGAGAAGCGCGCCCTATTGCTGAAGCTGCTCGGCGATCCGCGGCCGGTGCGGCTGGTCGACGCCGCCTATTCGGAAGATGTGGCGAGCGAGCTGGCGATCTTCGAACGCGCGGCGGAGATGCGCAAGACCTATGGCCACGAGTCGATCCGACATTACATCGTCAGCCATACGGAGACGGTGAGCGATCTCTTGGAAGTGCTGCTGCTGCAGAAGGAATGCGGCATGATGCGCGGCACGCTCGATCCGCGCGACGCCAATATCGTCGCCGCCGATCTCATCATCGTGCCTTTGTTCGAGACGATCGGCGATCTGCGTAACGCCGCCGTCATCATGCGCGAATTCTATGCGCTGCCCGGAATCGTCAAGCTCGTCACCAATTCCGGCGCGCAACAGGACATCATGCTGGGCTATTCCGACAGCAACAAGGACGGCGGCATTCTCGCCAGCATATGGGAGCTCTATCGCGCCTCCACCGCGCTCGCGGATTTCTTCTCCAGCCTGCCCTCCATCGCCATGCGCCTCTTCCACGGCCGCGGCGGCACGGTGGGCCGCGGCGGCGGACCGAGCTATGACGCCATTCTCGCGCAGCCGCCGGGCACGGTGAATGGGCAAATTCGCCTCACCGAGCAAGGCGAGGTGATCGCGGCGAAATACGCCAATCCGCAGATCGGCCGCATCAATCTCGAGCTGCTCGTCGCGGCGACTCTCGAGGCGACTTTGCTCTCGCACAGCAAGGCGCCGCCGCCGGAGTTCTTAGAGGTGGCGAAACAGCTCGCGCAATGGGGCATGGACGCCTATCGCGGCCTCGTCTACGAGACGCCCGATTTCGTCGATTATTTCTTCGCCTCGACGCCGATCTCCGAGATCGCCTCGCTCAACATCGGCTCGCGGCCGGCCTCGCGCAAACCCTCGCGCAGAATCGAGGATCTGCGCGCCATTCCGTGGAGCTTCTCCTGGGGTCAGGCGCGCCTCGCCCTGCCCGGCTGGTACGGCTTCGGCTCGGCGATCGCACGCTTCCGCGAGGGCGATGACGGGACCAAGCTCGAGCTGCTGAAGCGCATGTATCGCGAATGGCCCTTCTTCCGCACGCTTCTGTCGAACATCGACATGATCCTGTCGAAGACCGATCTCTCGATCGCGCGCCATTATGCGGGCCTCGTGCAGGATCACGCGCTCGCCGACCGCATCTATGGGGAGATAGAAACGGAGTGGAGCAGAGCCAACGCCGCGCTCGCCGATCTCACCGGATCGAGCGAGCGCCTCGCCGACAATCCGGCGCTGGCGCGCTCGCTGCATCATCGCTTCCCCTACATCGCGCCGCTCAACTATCTGCAGGTGGAGCTCATCCGCCGCTGGCGCAGCGGCCAGACCGGCGACGACATCCGCCAGGGGATATTGATGTCCATCAACGGCGTCGCCGCGGGCCTGCGCAACACGGGGTGAACAGAAGAGGGCGACATTGCGGCGCTGTCGTCAAAGCGTCATGCGCCGCCGCCATTAGGGGTTCCGATCCAGCTGGAACGGAACCGCAATGTCGCCTCTCCTCTCGCGCGTCAGCCCACTCGCGCTCTTCGCCTCTCTCTCGTTCTCTTCCGCGGCCGTCGCAGCGGACATAAATGTCCCGGCCGATACGACCGTCTCCGGCCAGAAGACATTCGGGGGGACCGACAAAATCTCCGTCGGCGCCGGAGGCAAGCTCACCTCCACCGCCAATCCGACGCTCAATCAGACGTCCGCCTCCACCGGCGTGCTCATCGACAATTTCGGCACGATCGAATCGACGGGGACAGGAACGCGTGCGATCCGCTTCAACAGCGGAACTGCTATGAGCTTCACGCTGACCAATGAGGCCGGCGCGACGATCCAATCGCAGAATGACGCGCTGCAGATCGGAACCGCCGTCAAATCCGGGACCATCGTCGTCAATAATTACGGGCTGATCCAGGCGACGGGCACGGGCTCGAACAATGGCCAGGCGATCGACTTCGGCAATGTCGCCGCCGGCACGGCGTCGATCACCATCAATAATTTCGCGACGGGCGTGCTGCAGACCGCCGACGCCGACGGCATTCGCCCCGGCAACAACGCCACGATCAATAATTACGGCCAGATCGTCTCCAATAATTTCCAGACCAACACCGGCGCGGATGGAATCGACTTCCAGACCAGCACGGGCGGAACGGTCAATAATTACGCTGGCGGAATCATCTCCGGCGGGCGCCACGGAATCAACATCAGCTATGATTCCACGGCGAATACGACCAGCTCCTCCATCACCATCACCAATTACGCGGGCGGCCAGATCATCGGCCGCAACGGCTCGGGCTTCGGCTCCGACGTCGGCGGAACCGTGATCAATTACGGCCTCATCTCCGGCCGCATCGACAGTATAGCCGGCGTCGCCAATGGCGACGGCGATGGCGTCGATATCGACTACATCGGCAACATCACCAATTACGGCACGATCGAAGGGACGGGCGCGAAGGGCGTCGGCTCCGACGGCAAGACCAACACGAGCCAGGGCGTCGCGATCGGCGGCGGCGTCATCGACAATAAGGCCGGCGCGACGATCATCGGCCAAGCGGACGGCATTCTCGTCGACAATAGCTCGGAAGGGCCGGCCTTCGGCCCGGTGACGATCACCAACGCCGGGACGATCGAAGGCACGACGCGCTACGGCGTCTATATCAACAGCACGCTGAACAATACGCTCACCAATTCCGGAACCATTACCGGCGGCGGCGGACAGGCGATCGTCTTCGGCTCCGGAGACGACACGCTGAATATTCGCACCGGCTCCGTCATCAACGGCACGGTGGACGGCGGCGCCGGAAACGACCGCGTCTCGCTCTCGGGAACGGGGACTTTCGCCGGCGCGATCAATTTCGAAACGCTGAGCGTCGACGACGGCGTGTGGACGCTCACCGGAACGCAGAGCTATTCGAGCGGCGTCACTGTCGCCAGCAGCGCGGAGCTCGTCGCCGCCGGCGCGATCGGCAATCTCGTCACCGTCGCCGCGGGCGGGCGCCTGTCGGGCTCCGGCGCGCTGGGCGCGCTCGATCTTTCCGGCGTCGTCTCGCCGGGCTCGGGCGCCGGCGCGATCTCCACGCTCTCCATCACCGGCGACGCAACTTTCCGTTCGGGCTCGGTCTATCAGATCGACGCCAACGCCGCCGGCGCGGCGGATAAGATCGTCGTCGGCGGAACGGCGACGCTCGCCGGCTCCGTGCAAGTGAGCGCCGCCTCCGGCAATTACGCCCCCGCCACGACCTATTCGATCGTGCAGGCGACGGGCGGCGTCAGCGGCTCCTTTGCTTCTGTTTCCACCGACCTCGCCTTTTTGACGCCCACGCTCTCCTATAACGCCAACAACGCCTTTCTGACGCTCTCGCGCAATGGCGTGTTCTTCCAGAGCGTCGCGACCAATCGCAATCAGCGCGCCGTCGCCGCGGCGCTCGACACGACACCGACGGCGAGTCCCCTCTTCCTGTCCATCGTCGGCAAATCGGCGGCCGGCGCGCGCGCGGCCTTCGACGGACTCTCCGGCGAAGGCGTCACCGGCGCGCTGAACGTCGGTCTCGAATCGAACCGCCTGTTCGGCGGGGCGCTCGCAGACGCCGGACAATTCTGGCGCTCGGGCGAGACGCGCGACGCCAATGGATTCTCCGTTTCCGCGACGACGCCCGCCCTCGGCTATGCGTCGCTGGAATCGAAAAAGGGTCCGATCGCCATGCGTCCGACGCAAGAGCCGGCGCGGCTCTGGCGCTTGTGGATCTCCGGATTCGGCCAGAGCGCGCGCCTCGGCGGCGACGCTGCGCAAGGCTCGGCGACGCAGCGCACGAGCCTCGGCGGCGGCGCGATCGGCCTCGATGCGGCCGTGCTTCCCAATCTTCTGCTCGGCTTCGCGGGCGGCTATAGCGCCGGCGGCGCCTCGACCGATCTGCGCTCGACCCATGTGGACACGCATGGCTGGCATATCGGCGGCTATGGCGTTTTCACCTTCGATCCCAATTATATCTCCGCCTCGCTCGCCTTCTCCGATTTCGACAATTACTCACGCCGCTCCGTCTTCGGCCTCGGAACGGGCGAAACGGCCAATGCGAATTTCGGGAGCCGCGTGCTGCGCGCGCGCGTAGAGATCGGGCGAGACGTCGATCTCTTCGGGCTGAGCGCGACGCCCTTCGCGGCTATCGAGACGGCGCATATTTGGACGGATGGATTCACCGAGACGACGGCGGCCTTCCCCGGCTTTGCGGGCCTCGGCGCACTCGCCTTCGCCGCGCGCGAGACGGACTCGCTGCCCCTCTATTTCGGCGCGCGCTTCAAACGCAGCTTCGCGCTCGACAATGGCTGGCGGCTGACGCCCGATCTCTCGCTCGCCTATGTGCATGAATTCGAGCCGACGCGCGCGCTTCTCGCATCCTTCGCCTCGGCGCCTTCGGCGGCTTTCACCATCGCCGGCGCGCGTCCTGACGAGAATTACCTGCAGGTAAAAGGCGGGCTGCGTCTCGATGTGAGCGCCTCGGTCGCGCTCTTCGCGTCTTTCGAAGGCGAATATGGCGGACGCACGCAATCCTATGCGGGACGAGGCGGCCTCAAAGTGGTCTGGTGAAGGCCGCCCCTGCTCTTTTACGCGTTTTGCGAAGCGCTCGAGGACCAAGAGCCCTGCTGAGCGACGAGATCCTTCAGCAACGCCTCGACGCTCGATTGCGCGGCGCTGGCGTCGCCGCTCTTGGCGGCCGTGATCAGCGTCTTCAGATCATCGACGATGGTCGAAGAGGAAGACGAGGAATCGGTCGTCGTCGAGGACGATGACGAGGAATCCGTCGAGGACGAGGACAGGAGCGAAGCGAGATCGCTCTCGAGGCTCGTGGCGGAACTCTTCTGCGTCGTCGTATCGCCCGATTGCACTGCGTTCAGCAGCGTCGCCAGATCGGAGACGAAGGAGGAAGCGGTCGAATCCGAGCTGTCGGAAGAAGACGGCGGGGGCGGAGGCGGCGGCGCTTTCAAATGACTCTCGATCGTCTTGGCCGTCGATTGCGCGGTCGTCGTGTCGCCCGACTGCACCGCCGAGACCAAAGTCTGCAGATCGGAGAGGAATCCGGATTGGCCATCCGACGAGGACGATGACGAGCTCGACGAATCCGAGGTCGACGACGATTGCTGCAACAGGCTCTGAAGGCTCGACGCGGCGGTCTTGGCCGCCTCTGTATCGCCGGAGTCGACCGCCTTCAGCAGACTGGCGACTGTCGAGGCGAAACTCGAATCAGAGGACGAAGTGGAATCGTCGCTGGAGCTGGTCGAGCTGGAATCGCTGGCGAAGAGCAGCGAGGCGAGCTGGCCGGAGCCCGGGCTGCGGAAATCGATCGCCGAGCTGGAATCGACGGCGCTGGTCTGCGTCGTGGAGGTGGAGCTGGTCGTCGCCGAAGCGCTCGCGGCAGCCGCCGCTGTCGTGTCGTCGACGTCTTTCGTGTGACGGGAATGATGATGATAGGCGGTTTGAACCGCGCTGGAGGCCAGACTCGATATGGACATTCTGCGTATCCTGCAAGGAGAGCGGACGTGCGCGACTGTCCGCGCGCCGCCTTACGCAAAACTTACCAACATCCACTATCTAGAGGCTATATCGCACAGAAATACTTGTAAAATCGGGCGTTTTCTTCCCATCTCCGAAGAGCGTCGAAATATTTCTATAATATATATGCTATGCTCCACTTTCGTTACGCACCGCAAGCTTGCGCTCCCAATCCAACGCCTGGCGCACGATCGTCTCGAGATCGTCGTGACGCGGCGTCCAGCCGAGGCGCGAGCGGATGCGATCATTGGCGGCGACGATGGCGGCCGGATCGCCCGGCCGACGGCCAGCGAATTCGACCGGGAAATCGACGCCGGAGACGCGCTTCACCGTTTCGATCACCTCGAGCACCGAGAAGCCGTGCGCATAGCCGCAATTGCAGACGAGGCTCTCGCCGCCCCCGCGCAAATGGCGCAGCGCGTCGAGATGGGCGCGGGCGAGATCGGTGACATGGATATAGTCGCGCAGGCAGGTGCCGTCGGGCGTCGGATAATCGGTTCCGAACACTTGCATGCCCGGGCGCAGCCCCAGCGCCGCCTGCACCGCGACCTTGATGAGATGCGTCGCCTTGGGCGTCGATTGGCCGGAGCGGCCTTTGGGGTCGGCGCCCGCGACATTGAAATAGCGCAGCGCTACATAGGCGAGATCATGCGCGCGCGAGACATCCTCGAGCATCCACTCGACCATCAGCTTGGAGCGTCCATAGGGCGAGACCGGCTTCAGGCTCTCGTCCTCCGTCACCGGATTATGCTCGGGATCGCCATAGACGGCCGCGGTCGAGGAGAAGATGATGCGCTTCACGCCAGCTTCCACCGCTGCCTCCAGCAGAGCCCGCGCTTTTGCCGTATTGTTCGAATAATAGCCGAGAGGATCGGCGACGGACTCGGGGACCACGATCTTGGCCGCGAAATGAATGATCGACTGGACATCATGCCGCGCGAAAATATCGCGCAGCAGCGCCGCATCGCCAAAATCGCCCACGATGAGCGGAACCTCTTCCGGAACCGCCCAGCGAAACCCCGTGGAGAGATCGTCGAGCACGACGACCTTCTCGCCGGCGTCGAGCAGCTCGAGCGTCATATGGCTTCCAATATAGCCGGCGCCGCCGGTCACGAGAATGGTCATTCCGCTCTCTTCCTGCTGAAGACGTCATCACGGGAAATTAACGGGCAATGGTTAAGGACGAATCCTGGCCCGGCTCGGACTAGGCGTTGGTCTTTCGCCATTGCGGGATATTCTCGGAAAAGCGCTAGCGCCTTTTCCACAACCCTGCTCGCGCGTCGCGCTCTCGCGCTCGGGTCGCACTCGCTCGAAATGGACTAATCATGAGCAAACGCATTCGCAAGGCTGTATTTCCCGTAGCCGGCCTCGGCACGCGCTTCCTTCCGGCGACCAAAGCGGTGCCGAAGGAAATGCTGACCGTCGTCGATCGTCCCGTGCTCCAGCATGTGGTGGACGAGGCGCGCGAGGCCGGGATCGAGCATTTCATTTTCGTGACCGGACGCAACAAGGGCGTCATCGAGGATCATTTCGACATCGCCTACGAGCTCGAGGACACGCTCAAAAGGCGCGGCAAGGCCAAGGAATATGACGCGCTGGTCGCCGATCTGCCGGCCGCCGGCGCGACGAGCTTCACCCGCCAGCAGGCGCCGCTCGGCCTCGGCCACGCCGTCTGGTGCGCGCGCGAGATCGTCGGCGACGAGCCCTTCGCCGTGCTGCTGCCCGATATGGTGACGCTCGGCAATGGCCCCAAGCAGAGCCGCTGCCTCGCCCAGGCGGTGGAGGCCTATGAGGCCCATGGCGGCAATGTGATCGCGGTGGAGGAAGTGCCGCCGGAGGAGACGCATCAATATGGCATCGTCTCCGTGGGCAAGGATTTCGGCGCCGCTTTCGAGATCACCGGAATGGTGGAGAAGCCGCCGCGCGGAACCGCGCCGAGCAATCTGATGATCTCGGGCCGCTATATTCTGCAGCCGGAGATTTTCGACATTCTGGCGAAAGGCGAGAAGGGCGCGGGCGGCGAGATTCAGCTCACCGACGGCATGGTGACGCTCAGCGGCTCACAGGCCTTCCACGGCGTGCGCTTCGACGGCAAGACCTATGACACGGGATCGAAGCTCGGCTTCCTCGCCGCCAATCTCGCCTTCGGCCTGACGCGCCCGGACATAGCCGACGGGCTGAGGGCGGAGATCGCCAAGCTGCTCGGCTGATCGGAAAAGGCCCCTCCCCGACCCTTTCCCGCGAGGGTGAGGGAGGGGCGCTAACCAAGCCTCGAAAGCTACGCCTTCCGCTTCGGCCGCAGCCGGATGATGACGTCGCAGCCGACGATCTCCATGCCCTCGGGCGGAGCGGGCAGCTTGGCGAATTCGATGGAGCCGTCCACCACGTCGAACATGCGCTTGCTGACCTCATCCATGAAATGATGATGCGGCGCGGTGCGTGTGTGGAAATAGGTGCGCGGTCCCTGCACGGCGATCTCCCGCAGCAGGCCGACGTCGGCGAATTGGTTGAGCGTGTTGTAGACGGTCGAGAGCGACATTTGCAGCCCGGCCTCGCGCGCTTCGGCGTGGAGCGCTTCGGCGCTCACATGGCGGTCGCCATTGCCATAGAGCAGCTTGCTGAGCGAGATGCGCTGCGAGGTGGGACGAAGGCCCGCCGCCCGCAGCTTGGCCTTCAGCTCATGCTCCTCCTTGGCGGGAACCGCCTTTTTTCCGAGTTGGATCGGCGCACGAAAATTCGTAATCATGGGGTGATGCGTCATTTCCGTTTCGCCTCAGATCCTGTCCTGCTCGCGGCTCCTAGTGGAAGTCGAGACATGCCGATTGAAAACGCAGCGCAGCGAAGTGTCAAACAAAATGGCCAAAAGTGTAAAGATTCCAAAGAATGGCCAAGCTCGTGGGCAATTCTGCGACAAACTTTCGGCCACGCTCGCGCCAGTCGCCGCGACGTGTTCAGAACATTGCCCGCCGTTTTCCTACTCTTTGTCCTGACGGCTATTTTCAGTTCCTTCGCCGCCGCGCAGGAAAGCGCCGACGATTCAGATCTCGCGCATTTCCTGCAGCGATTATGGCCAGCGGCGCAGGACGCAGGGGTCTCGCGCGAGACTTTCGATTCCGCGGTCGCGGGCCTGACCGTGGAGCCTGGATTGCTGCGGCGCCCACAGGCTCAAGCCGAGTTCACCATTTCCATCCCCTCCTATGTCGCCGGCGCCGTGAGCGCGGCGCGTGTCCAACAGGGACGCGCGCTCTCGGGCGAGCTCTCCGCGCCGCTGGCGACGATCGAGGAGCGCAGCGGCGTTCCTTCCGAGATCGCTCTCGCCATACTCGGGGTCGAAAGCAATTTCGGTTCCGCGACCGGCGGCGCCGACACGCTGCGCGTGCTGGCGACGCTGGCCTTCGCCGGCCATAGGGGCGCGATCTTCGCGGACGAATTCGTCGCGGCGCTCGTCATGCTGCAGCGGGGCGACGTCACCCGCACGCGGCTGCGCGGCTCTTGGGCCGGCGCCATGGGACAGCCGCAATTTCTGCCCAGCGCCTATCTGAAATATGCGACGAGCTATGCGGGCGGCGCCGCGCCCGACATTTGGACGAACCGGCTCGATTCGCTGGCCTCCATCGCCAATTTTCTGAAATTCTCCGGCTGGGACCCGCGCCTGCCTTGGGGCCTCGAGGTCATCCTGCCCAAAAATTTCGACTATGCCGACTTCGATCTCGACTTCGCGCAATGGCGCGCGCTCGGCCTCGCCGCGGCGAATGGCGAAGCGCTGCCGGCGAGCGGCCCGGCGAGCCTCTATCTGCCGGCCGGCGCGGCGGGGCCGGCCTTTCTCATCACCGATAATTTCGAGGTGATTCGCAAATACAACACATCCGACGCCTATGCGCTGTCGATCGGCCTGCTCGCCGACCGAATCGCCGGGCGGCGCGCGCCCGTCGCCCCCTGGCCGAAGAAGATCGCGGCCCTCTCCACCGCCGACTGCAAGGAACTGCAACGCCTGCTCGCCGCGCGCGGCTTCTATCGCGGCGCCATCGACGGCAAGCTCGGCCGCACCAGCCGCAACGCCGTGCATGCCTTTCAGCTGAGCGAAGGTCTGCAGCCGGCGGACGGCTTCGCCACCAAGGACGTGCTGCAGCGGCTCGCGCGCTGAGCCTGTCGCGCCGAAGCTGCAGACGTCAACGCGAGAAATAAGCTATCTGTGACGCTGAAGAGGCGTCGAGCCGCTCCGCGAGAGCTCCGCCCGCCTGGAGACTTACGTGAGCGATCATATTCTGTATCTGGTGATCGCGGCCTCGTGGACGCAGTCGGTGGCGGCTGTGGCTTCCGCCTATTCGAAGACGATGATCCGCCTGCGGATCGCATCCATGATCGCGAATTTCCTCGGCGTCATCGTCGGCGCGGCGAGCGGCAATATGGCCGTGCTGGTGCGCCACCTCATTCTGTTTCCGCTCGACCTCACGCGGCTGCGCGAGATGCGCAAGCTGGTGGCGAGCGTGAAGCGCGCGGCGGATGGCGAGCTGAAGGTCGAATGGCTGAAGCCGTTCATGCATCCATGCAGCGTGAAGGCCGGCGCGCTTTTGTTTCGCAAAGGCGAGGAGGCCGACCGCGCCTATATGCTGATCGAAGGCGAGATCGAGCTCTCGGAGATGGGGATCGTCCTGCCCCCGGGAACATTGTTCGGGGAAATGGCGCTATTCACGACGCAAGGCCTGCGCACGGCCACCGCGCGCGCCCGCGACGATTGTCGGCTGCTATCGATCACTTACGAAGAATTCGAGCAGCTCTATTTCCAGAACCCGCAATTCGGGCTCTATCTCGTTCGGCTGATCGTTCGGCGCTGTCAGACAAACATGCAGCAGCTCGAGGCCGTCGCCTGGCGCGGAACAACGGAAGATGTCGGCGCCTGAATCGAGGCGCTTGTCGCCGAGCAGACGCGACAAGGCTGCCGCTCGGCGCTATTTCGTAGCGAGCTTCTGCACCGCCTGCAGCGGCACCTCGTCGAGGCCCGCGCCGCCATGGGCGACATGATCGATGATGCCGGCGCGCATACGCGGGTCCCAGAATTTCTTCAAATGCTCGGCCGTGCCGGCCACCGCGTCGGAATGCCTCTGCGCAGCGAAGAACTTGCCGATCTGATTGGCCATTTTGACGAGCCGGTCAGCCGAATTATGCGACATGGGTAGAGACCTGTTCCAGAATGCGTTCGGGGTGGGTGAAGATTTCGAAGTCGCGGCCGCGCACGACCGCCACCAAGGTCATGCCACATTTCTCCGCCGTGCGCACGGCCAGAGCCGTCGGCGCGGAGACTGCGGCGATAATAGGCGCGCCGATGCGGGCGGCCTTTTGAACGAGCTCGACGGAAATGCGGCTCGTCATCAGCACGACGCCCTGCGCTGCTGGAAGCCGCTGACGCGCCAGCGCGCCGGCGAGCTTGTCCAGCGCATTGTGGCGGCCGACATCCTCGCGGACGATCAGCGCATCCGACTCCGGCGCCCAGAAAGCGGCGGCGTGGACGGCGCGCGTCTCGCGATTGAGCATTTGCGCGCCCGGCAGACGATCCATGGCGGCGACGAGCGCCGTCGACGAGACGCGCAGCGCATTGGCGAGAACCGGCAGCGGCCGGCTCGCCTGCTCGAGGCTTTCGATGCCGCAGAGGCCGCAGCCGGTCGGCCCGGCCATGGAGCGCTTGCGCGCCGCATAGACCTCCTGCCGTCCGCCGGCGAGCCAGCTGCGCAGCTCTATGCCGGCCTCGGAGGCGACGATCTCGAAATCGCCGGCCTCGTCGATCGAATCGATGAGGCCTTCGGTGAGCGCGAAGCCGATCGAGAAATCCTCGAGATCGGCCGGCGTCGCCATCATCACCGCGTGCGTGGAGCCGCCATAGGTGAAGGCGATGGGGGTTTCTTCCGGGATGATGCGGGAGCTGTCCGACAGAGCATCATTGCGCCGCACGATGCACGGAACGCGAATGCTGGCCGCGGGGAGGTCCTCGTTCATCCAGATCTATCTCCAGCGCGCGCCCCTTCTCCCGCTTGCGGGAGAAGGTGGCCCCGCAAAGCGGGGTCGGATGAGGGACCGTGCGATAGGCCATCGTCCTCGAAACCGGCCCCTATTCAATCGATGGCGCGCGATGAGACACCCTCATCCGACCCGGCTACGCCGGGCCACCTTCTCCCACAAGTGGGAGAAGGATTCGCGCTCGTCGATTCGGCCCTAGGTCATTCCGCCGCCGTCGCGATGCGACGGGCGTTCTCGGAAAGCTCGCGATATTGCTCCTGCCACTCGGTCGGACCGTTGGAGGGCGAGATCTGCACCGCCGTCACCTTATATTCGGGGCAATTGGTGGCCCAATCCGAATTATCGGTGGTCACGACATTCGCCTGCGAGAGCGGGTGATGGAAGGTGGTGTAGACGACGCCCGGCGCCACGCGATCCGTGACCTTGGCGTGCAGCGTGATCTCGCCGGCGCGGCTGGCGATGCGCACCCAATCCCCATCGCGCACGCCGCGCAGCTCGGCGTCATGCGGATGGATCTCGAGCACGTCCTCCTCGTGCCAACGGCTGTTCTCGGTGCGGCGGGTCTGCGCGCCGACATTGTACTGAGACAGGATGCGGCCCGTCGTCAGCAGCAGCGGGAAGCGCGGCCCGGTCTTCTCGTCGGTGGGAACATATTCGGTGATGACGAACTTGCCCTTGCCGCGCGTGAAGCCGCTGATGTGCATGATCGGCATGCCTTCCGGCGCGGCGTCATTGCATGGCCACTGAACCGAGCCGTCCTTCTCGAGCTTCTCATAGGAGACATTCTTGAAGGTCGGCGTCAGCCGCGCGATCTCATCCATGATCTCGCTCGGATGCGAATAGTTCCAGTCGAGGCCGAAGGCCTTGGCGAGCATTTGGGTGATCTCCCAATCGCCATAGCCGTTCTTCGGGCTCATCACCTTGCGGATGCGCTGGATGCGGCGCTCGGCGTTGGTGAAAGTGCCGTCCTTCTCGAGGAAGCTCGCGCCCGGCAGGAAGACATGGGCGTAATGCGCGGTCTCGTTCAGGAAGAGATCCTGCACGATGACGCATTCCATCGCCGACAGAGCCGCCGAGACATGCTTGGTGTCCGGGTCGGACTGCAGAATGTCCTCGCCCTGGCAATAGAGGCCCATGAACTCGCCGGCGATCGCCGCGTCGAACATATTGGGAATGCGCAAGCCCGGCTCATTGTCGAGTTCGACGCCCCAGGCCTGCTCGAAGCTGTGACGCACATCGTCGTTGGAGACGTGGCGATAGCCGGGCAGCTCATGCGGGAAAGAGCCCATGTCGCAGGAGCCCTGCACATTGTTCTGTCCACGCAGCGGGTTCACGCCGACGCCGCGGCGGCCGAGATTGCCGGTCGCCATTGCAAGATTGGCGATGGCCATGACGGTGGTCGAGCCCTGACTGTGCTCGGTGACGCCGAGGCCATAATAGATGGCCGCGCGGCCGCCGGTGGCGTAGAGGCGCGCCGCGGCGCGAATCTCTTCCGCCGGGACGCCCGAGAGCTTCTCGACCTCTTCCGGGCTGTTGCGATCGTCGGAGACGAAAGCCGCCCAATCCTGGAACTCGTCCCAATCGCAACGCTCGCGCACGAAGGCTTCATTGACGAGGCCTTCCTTGACGATCACATGCGCCAGAGCGGTGACGACCGCGACATTGGTGCCGGGCTTCAGCGCCAGATGATGATCGGCCGAGATGTGGGGCGAGCGCACCAGATCGATGCGGCGCGGATCGACGACGATGAGCTTGGCGCCATCGCGCAGGCGCTTCTTCATGCGCGAGCCGAACACAGGATGCGCGTCGGTCGGATTGGCGCCGATCACCAGAATGACGTCGGAATCGTCGACCGAGTCGAAGTCCTGCGTGCCCGCCGAGGTGCCGAAAGCCTGATTGAGGCCATAGCCCGTCGGCGAATGGCAGACGCGCGCGCAAGTGTCGGTGTTGTTGTTGCCGAAGCCGGCGCGGGTCAGCTTCTGGACGAGATAGGTCTCCTCATTGGTGCAACGCGAGGAGGTGATCACGCCGACAGAACGCTTGCCATGCTTCTCGATGATCGACTTGAAACGATCCGCCGCGAAGGCGATGGCCTCGTCCCAGGACACGACGCGCCAGGGATCGGTCGCCTTGTCGCGGATCATCGGCGAGGTGACGCGCTCCTTGTGCAGCGCATAGCCATAAGCGAAGCGGCCCTTGATGCAGCTATGGCCGTGATTGGCCTTGCCGTCCTTCCAGGGAACCATGCGGACGATCTCCTCGCCGCGCATTTCCGCCTTGAAGGTGCAGCCGACGCCGCAATAAGCGCAGGTGGTGACTTCCGAATGCTCCGGCTGGCCGACGGCGATCACCGATTTCTCGGTCAAGGTCGCGGTCGGGCAGGCCTGCACGCAGGCGCCGCAGGAGACGCATTCGGAATCCATGAACGCCTCGGCCATGCCGGGCGAGACGCGGCTGTCGAAGCCGCGGCCGTCGATCGTCAGCGCGAAAGTGCCTTGAGTCTCCTCGCAGGCGCGAACGCAACGATTGCAGACGATGCATTTCGACGGATCATAGGTGAAATAGGGATTGGATTCGTCCTTCGGCATCCAATCGAAATTCGCCTTGCCGTCGACGCGGCTGCGGGCGAACACATGGTTGGAGCCGTCATAGCCATAGCGCACGTCGCGCAGGCCCACGGCGCCCGCCATCGTCTGCAGCTCGCAATCGCCATTGGCGGCGCAAGTCAGACAGTCGAGCGGATGGTCGGAGATATAGAGCTCCATCACGCCGCGGCGGATCGCCTTGAGGCGCGGCGTCTGCGTGTGCACGCTCATGCCCGGCAGCACCGGCGTGGTGCAGGAGGCCGGCGTGCCATAGCGGCCATCGATCTCGACGACGCAGAGACGGCAGGAGCCGAAGGCCTTCAGGCTGTCGGTGGCGCAGAGCTTGGGGATTTCCGTCCCCAGCTCCATGGCGGCGCGCATGATGGACGTGCCTTCCGGCACGGTGACCGATACGCCGTCGATCGTCAGAGTGACTTCTTTCTCGGACTTCGACGCGGGCGTGCCGTAATCGATTTCTTTGACGAGGCTCATGGCTTTGCTCCTCACTCGGCGGCGGCGGGAAGCGTCGCTTTGCGGAAATCTTCTGGATAATGACGAAGGGCGCTCTCGACCGGATATGGGGCGAAGCCTCCGAGCGCGCAGAGGGAGCCGAACTTCATCGTGTTGCAGAGGTCGGACAGCAGCTCGATATTCGCCTCCACATCGACGCCTTCGACGATCTTGTCGATCGTCTCGACGCCGCGGGTGGAGCCGATGCGGCAGGGCGTGCATTTGCCGCAGCTCTCTATGGCGCAGAACTCCATGCCGAAGCGCGCCATTTGCGCCATGTCCACGGTGTCGTCGAAAACGACGAGGCCGCCATGGCCGATCAGGCTGTCGTGCTTCTGGAACGCCTCATAGTCGAAAGGCGTGTCGAACAGCGACGGGGGCACATAGGCGCCGAGCGGGCCGCCGCATTGCACGGCGCGCACCGGACGGCCGGTCAGCGTGCCGCCGCCGATGTCGTTGACGATCTCGCCCAGCGTCAGGCCGAAGGGCGTCTCATAGAGGCCGCCGAACTTCACATTGCCGGCGATCTGCAGCGGCATGGTGCCGCGCGAGCGGCCGACGCCCAGGGAAGCGTAATATTCGCCGCCCTTGGCGAGGATCGCGGGGGCGGTGGCGAGCGTCAGGACATTGTTGACGACCGTGGGGCGACCCATGAAGCCGACATGCGCCGGCAGCGGCGGCTTGACGCGCACAATGCCGCGATGGCCCTCGAGGCTCTCCAGCAGCGAGGTCTCCTCGCCGCAGACATAGGCGCCGGCGCCGATGCGCAACTCTATGTCGAAGGCGAAGCCGGAGCCGCGCACATTCTCGCCGAGCCAGCCGGCCTTGCGCGCGGCCTCCAGCGCCTCGGTCAGCACCTCGGCGCATTGCGGATATTCCGCGCGCAGATAGATGAAGCCCTTGCTCGCGCCGATGGCGTAGCCGCAGATCGTCATGCCTTCGATGAGGACGAAGGGATCGCCCTCCATCACCATGCGATCGGCGAAAGTGCCCGAGTCGCCCTCGTCGGCGTTGGTGACGACATAGCGGCGATCGGCCGGAGCGTCGGCGACCGTCTTCCATTTGATGCCGGCCGGGAAGCCCGCGCCGCCACGGCCGCGCAGGCCGGATTTGGTGACTTCCTCGATCACCTTGGCCGGGCCGATCTCGAAGGCCTTGGCGAGCCCCTGCCCGCCGCCATGGGCGACGTAATCATCGAGATTCACGGGGTCGATAATTCCGACGCGCTCGAAGGTCACGCGCGTCTGCTTGGCCCAATAGGGATGCTCCTCGACCTTGCCGATGGAGAGCGGATGCGCGCCGCCCTTCAGAAAGCCGGCGTCGAACAGCGACGGAACGTCCGAGGGCTTCACATTGCCGTAGCCGATGCGGCCTTCCGGCGTCTCGACCTCGACCAGAGGCTCGAGCCAGAGCAGGCCGCGCGAGCCGTTGCGAATGATCTGAATGGTCTCGCCACGCGCGGCGGCCTCTTTTTCAATGGCGGCGAGGACGCGCTTGGCGCCCACCGCGAGCGCGGCCATGTCGCGGGGCACATAAATCTTGGTCATGATTTTTGCGCCTCCGACGCCAGCTCGTCCAGAATCTCCGCATCGACGCGGCCGATCGGCTCGCCGTCGTAGAGAGCGCCGGGGCTGTGAGCGCAAAGGCCGAGGCAATAGACCGCCTCGACCGTCAGCGAGCCGTCATTGGCGGTCCCGCCCCATTCGAGCTCGATGCGCTCGAGGAAGTCCTTGGCGATCTTCTCCGATCCCATGGACTGACAGGACTCCGCGCGGCACAGCTTCAGCACATGGCGGCCGGCCGGCGCGTGGCGGAAGTCGTGATAGAAAGTGACGACGCCATGCATCTCGGCCCGGGAGATGTTCAGCGACTGCGCCAATTGCGGCACGACGGCCTCGGGCACATAGCCGAATTCTTCCTGGATAGCATGCAAGATAGGCAGGGCAGGACCCTCGAGCCCGAGATGGGCGTCGATGATCTCCTGCGCCCGCGCCTCGTTCCACGGAACAGCGCCAGACATTTCTTCCCCGTTCTTATCGAGCCGGCCCGTTCTTGAAGAGCGGACCCTTTGTGAGCGACAGCCGCCCATTTTAGGTAATTGCCCCAACAGTGCCGCAAAAAGCCGGCGGGATCAATAATCTGGAACAGTTACACGATAGGCGAATCCTATAGATCGCCAACTATCGGATTCCGCGCGAGCTTCTTCGCCTCGGCGACCAGCGCTGCGACCTGCGGAATGGTCGGCTCGCGGTGCGGGACGACCAAACCGATCTCATGGACCGCCTCGGGCTCGACGATGGGAATAGAGCGCAAAGGGGCGGTGACGCGCAGCGAGTCGACCAGCTTTTCGGGTAGGATGGTCGCCCAGCGTCCAGTCTTCACATGGGCGAAGAGCACGATGACCGAATTCGATTCGAGCGCGGGCTCGGGCTCGCCGCCGGCGTCGCGAATCAGCCGCTCGACGATGCGGCGATTCTGCATGTCGGGCGTCAGCAGGCAGAGCGGGATGCGGCCGACCTCGGCCCAGCTCACCTTGTCGCGATTGCCGAGCGGATTGTCGGCGGCGGTCAGCAGCCGGTAGCGCTCGGAAAACAGCGGCACTGTGCGCACGCGGCCCAAGGGCTCGTTGTCGAGATAGGTGAGGCCGGCGTCGATCTCGAGATTGTCCAGCATGGACAAGATCTCGGTCGAAGAGCTTGTGAGAATGGTGAAGCGCACATTGGGGTGCTTTTCGCGGAAGGGCGTCGTCAGCGCCGGCACCATGGTCAGCGCCGTGGGGATGGCGGCGATCTTGAGCTGGCCGCCGAGCCCCTCCTTCAGCGTGCGGACCTCCTGGCGCATCGCCCTCGCGTCGGCGACGATGCGCTTGGCCCATTCCAGCACGCGCTCGCCCTCGGCGGTGAGGCTGTGGAAGCGCGAAGAGCGATTGACGAGCAGGACGCCGAGACTGTCCTCGAGCTGCTTGATCCCGGCCGAGAGCGTCGGCTGCGTGACGCCGCACAGTTCGGCCGCGCGGGAAAAGCTGCGCTCTTTGGCGACGGTGATGAAGAATTCCAGCTTGTCGATCAAGTTGCGCTCGCGCTCCCTCTCGCGCCCTCGCGGGACCTTATGGGACGCTGGCGGGAATTATATACATAATGGGCTAGCTCGGCGAATGCCTCGCACGAATGGGGGATATCGGATATCCTGACGGCGCAGCGAATGGAGGGCGCGGAATGCCCCATAGCCCACTCTACGAAACCGATTTCTACGCCTGGGCCCTGCTGCGCGCCGGCCGGCTCTCAGCCGCCGACGTGGAGAACATCGCCGAGGAGATCGACAGCATGGGCCGCAGCGAGCCGTTTTACTGGCGCATCTGCTGAAGTGGCGATTCCAGCCGGCGTTGCGCGGCAACAGCTGGCGCTTGAGCATTCGAGAACAGCGACTGCGCATCCGACGTCATCTCGAAGACAATCCGAGCCTGAATGCGTTGCTCGACGCCGCCATGGCCGAAGGCTACGAGCTTGCCGCGATCGTCGCGCAAAGGGAAACCGGCCTCGGCGACGACGCCTTCCCTCCGACGTGTCCCTGGCTTTTCGACCGAGCGATCGCCGCCGATTTCTGGCCCGACGCCGACCGAGCGTGAGTTCGCCGACCGCGCGGCGCCTCGCCGGCATCACTCGCCATGACGGCTGGCTCGAGCTATCTCTCCCGTCAGCCCAGAATCACATCCCGAAGGCAAAGATGAAACGCGCTCTGTCGGTCACGAGAGAAGAGAATTTCGCGCAATGGTATCAGGCCGTCGTCGCCGAGGCCGATATGGCCGAGACGAGCCCGGTGCGCGGCTGCATGATCGTCAAGCCATGGGGCTATGGCGTCTGGGAGCTGATCCAGGGGGCGCTCGACAGGCGCATCAAAGAAACCGGCCACGACAATTGCTATTTTCCGCTGTTCATCCCCATGAGCTTCATCGCTCAGGAGGCGAGCCATGTCGAAGGCTTCGCCAAGGAGATGGCGGTCGTCACCCATCACCGGCTGAAGGCCGTGGACGGCAAGCTCGTCGTCGATCCCGACTCCAAGCTCGAGGAGCCGCTCATCGTGCGGCCGACCTCGGAGACGATCATCGGCGACGCCTTCCGCCGCTGGGTCTCCTCGCATCGTGACCTGCCCGTGCTCATCAATCAATGGGCCAATGTCGTGCGCTGGGAGATGCGCACGCGACTCTTTTTGCGCACCAGCGAATTCCTATGGCAGGAGGGCCACACCGCCCATGCCGACGAGGCCGACGCACGGGAAGAGACGCGCAAAATGCTCGAGGTCTATCGCCAGATCGTCGAGGATGTGCTCGCCGTTCCGGTGATCGCCGGCGAGAAGCCGGAGAATGAGCGCTTCCCGGGCGCCGTGAACACTTATTCCATCGAAGCAATGATGCAGGACGGCAAGGCGCTGCAGGCCGGCACCTCGCATTATCTCGGAACCAATTTCGCTCACGCGCAGAACATCCGCTTCCAGAGCGCGAGCGGCGAGCTGGAATATTGCCACACGACGAGCTGGGGCGTCTCGACGCGGCTCATCGGCGGCGTGATCATGACCCACGGCGACGATGACGGGCTGCGCCTGCCGCCCGCCATCGCCCCGCGTCAGGTGGTGATCGTGCCCATGCTGCGTGAGAAGCCCGAGGACGCCGAGGTTCTGGCCTTTTGCGACAAGCTCAAAGCCGAGCTGGACGGGCTCTTCGCGCTCGGCTCCCCCTTGCGGGCGATCGTCGACAAGAAGCCGGCGCGAGCCGCCAATAAGCGCTGGGACTGGGTGCGCCGCGGCGCGCCGGTCATTCTCGAGATCGGCCCGCGCGACGCCGCCAATGATGTGGTGACGCTGATCCGCCGCGATAGACTGCGCGAGGGCGACAAGATCGTCTCGACGGCGACGCCGCGCGCGGAATTCGTGAACGCGGTCCCTGCCCTGCTGGCGGAAATTCAGGCGGCGCTGTTCGCCGAGGCCAAGGCGCGGCTCGAGGCGAATATTCGCTCCGATCTGACGAGCTTCGCAGAGATCGCCGATTATTTCGGCAAGGCGGCCGAGGACGACGAGGCTGCGGCAGCCTTCAAAGGCTGGGTGCGCGCGCCCTGGGCGCGGCCGACCGGCGCCGAGCTCGAGGAGGTGGAGACGCGGCTGAAGGCGCTGAAACTGACGCTGCGCAACATTCCGCTGGAGCAGAGCGCGCCGAAGAGCATTTGTGTCTTCACCGGCCGGCCCGCGGTCGAGGAGATTTTGATCGCTCGCGCTTATTGAGCGCGGGCGGCACAGCACTTAAATCAATTAACCTCACAACTACAAACCGACCTCAATAGTCATCGAGTTCAACCTTCACAGCCGTATTATCTGTCATAAAGATTCCAACATATATTTCATCAGTTGGATTTATTGTCGATATACAAATTTTTTTATCAGTGTCACTTCGCCAAGCAAACACGACATGTTTTACCTTGAACCGCATACGCACTGAGTTTACGTTAGCGCCTTTCACGCACATAATAAAAGATTTTAGCAAAAATGGCGAAACGACCTGAAGTTTGAAGCTTCGATAATTAGTCATATCAATACGATTTTGCGGCGCGCGCATTTCAAATGCTCGAATGTGACCCACAATCTGATCCTGATTCAGGCTGCTAACTCGTCCAATATGCATATATTCTATATAAAGAGAAGGACCGACGCCGACCGTATCAAATGATCTAACATTTTTTATACTACCACCGACAAGAGAGCCATCGTTATCTAAAAAATAAGTCAGCCCACGCGCCTCTACGCCATCGACATCGATGCCCTCTACCTTTGTTTCGGGAGCAATCTTGATTCCGACGGGACCATACTGTTGTTTCAATTCAGGTAGCATGACGGATTGTGCTACAGCCGTATTTGTTATAATACTACAAAGCGTAGAGAAAAATGTCCTTGCTATCATGCTGCGCCGTGCCGCCTCCTTTTATATCTTGCCTTTATTTTCTTGTGCTTGGACGACGACGTCGGCGATATCTTTGGTTGTTCAGTCCCCGCACCCGTTCTAGATTCTGTGTAAACAGAATTGTTATTGATTTCAGAATCAGTTATTTTCCCCTCATTTTTGAGAAGGATCATAGGCCCACTTACGATATTTTGGTTAGCTTTCAATCCGCTAACAACGCCTCCTGGACCGTTATGAATTAGAGCAGGAGGCACCGACAAGGTAGGAGTCGCGGATTCTGTTTCCAGTCGCGGCCTAGCGGCCGTTCCAGAGGCAACCTCCTTTTGGTCCACCAACAAAGGTGTTCTAAATGTTATATTTGGATATGACTTGTGAAATCCATCCGATACTGGATTCCAAGTCACTGCTAGAAGCATGAGGAACAATAGAATTACGGTAATTATTTTAATACCTCTTCTCGCGGGGGACAGCGCCGCCCCAAATAAAATCAGGCCAAAGGCAATCACGACCAGTAAGGTACGGATCCACCAAGTCAATTCACCAATGGCACACACGATGCCGAGAACAATGCCGATGAGAGCGAGGCAATCGCCTCTTGATAAGGGCTGCAATGACATGCTTTCGAATTTGCGCCTCGGCAAAGGGCTTTGCAAGCTCTGACCTGTAGGAAAGCGCTAATCCGATGCAAATTGCGCAGTTTTCAACGGAGAGTGACAAAGGCAGCACAATGTATGAGCGGCTGCGAGCATGAAGCCTGGAGCCAGCGGGGCCTAGGCTCAGGACCTGTTAATTTCGAGTGAGGCGTGATTCAAGGTCTCCGATATGGAGGCTTTGATGGGTGATTTGTTTTTGCTCAGCGAAACGCAG
>NZ_PUIV01000019.1 GCF_003113265.1 Methylosinus sporium | reverse complement strand
CGACCCTCGCCCTCACGACGCGGCGCGCGCTCGCGGCGCGGCCCATCGCCGGCGCCGAAGCTCGAGCCGCGACGCTCACCGCGATCGAAACGCTCCGTCCGCTCGCCCGACGCAGCGCGCGCCGGCATTCCTTCACGCCGGGGCGGGCGACCCTCGCCCTCACGACGCGGCGCGCGCTCGCGGCGCGGCCCATCGCCGGCGCCGAAGCTCGAGCCGCGACGCTCACCGCGATCGAAACGCTCCGTCCGCTCGCCCGACGCAGCGCGCGCCGGCATTCCTTCACGCCGGGGCGGGCGACCCTCGCCCTCGCGACGCGGCGCGCGTTCACGGCGCGGCCCGTCGCCAGCGCCAAAGCTCGAGCCGCGACGCTCGCCGCGATCGAAACGCTCGGTCCGCTCGCCGGCGCGCGGACGCGCAGCACCTCCCTCGCGACGCGGCGGACGTCCTTCGCCCTCGCGCCGAGGGGCACGCTCGCCCCGCTCGAATCGCTCCTTGCGCTCTCCGGCGACGCGCGCGGGTCTCTCCTCCCCCTCGGCCCTCTCGGCGCGGAAGCGGCGAGCGTTGCGCGTCGTCGCCGGCTCCTCGGCGCGGCGCACGGGCACGATCTTCTCCACCGGCACGGCGCGGCCTTTGCGGTCGCTGGTGGCGGCGCGCTCTATGCGGGCGCGCGGGCCTTTGCCGCGCGCTTCCTCACGCTCGGCGCGCAAGGTCGTCACATGCTTGCGCGTGCGCGTCTTGGCGCGCTGGCGCGCCTCCTCGGCGGCGATATGCGGCGGCTCGTCCGAGTCGCGGCGGGACGACGAAAAATCAACGCCGGCGAGCTCGGCCAAGCCCTTGCCGAGTTGCTCGCGCAAGGTCTTCAGCCGCACCTCCTCGACGACGCCCTCCTCCAGCTCGCCGAGCTGAAATGGGCCGAAGGAGATGCGAATCAGCCGATTGACGTCGAGCCCCAAATGCTCGAGCACGCGCTTGATCTCGCGATTCTTGCCCTCGCGCAGCGCCATGCTGATCCAGACATTGGCGCCCTGCACGCGATCGAGCTTGGCGTCGATCGGCGCGTAATCGACATCGTCGACGGTGACGCCCTTCTTCAATTCGTCCAATCGCGCCTGGTCGATCTCGCCATGGGCGCGCACGCGATAGCGGCGCGTCCAGCCCGTCGCCGGAAGCTCGAGCGTGCGCGCGAGACCGCCGTCATTGGTCAGCAGCAGCAGGCCTTCCGTGTTGATGTCGAGCCGCCCGACACTGACGAGGCGCGGCAGATCGGGAAAGCGCTCCTCTAGGAAGCCGAAGACGGTCTCGCGCCCTTCCGGGTCCTTGGCGCTGGTGACGAGGCCGGCCGGCTTGTGGAACAGAAACAAGCGCGTCGGCTCACGCTCGGCGAGCGGCTGGCCGTCCACCTCTATGCGGTCGCCCTCCTGCACATTGAAGGCGGGGCTGTCCAGCACGCGGCCATTGACGGAGACGCGCCCTTCCGTGACCCAAATCTCGGCGTCGCGGCGCGAGCAAGCGCCGGCGCGCGCCATGACCTTGGCGATGCGCTCGCCCTCGAAGGCGCTGGCTACGGCGTCGGGCTCGGCCGATGCCGGTTTCTTGGCCGGGATGCGGCGACGCGGCGGCTGGTCGCCGCCGTCCTTACGGCGGGCGGGTCTTTCTGGCTTTTTGTCGGTCATCGCGCCCTGATAGCAGGTCGCGGGGCCAAAGAGAAAGGCGCGACGGCCGCTTTTTCACTCGTCATTCGCCATGAATCCGAGTTATGGCCTCGAATCCCCGTAGGGAGTCGGCCGGAGCCCCGCGAAAGGCGGCCGGCCTCCCCTATTTCGGTTGTCGAGGGGCAATAGAAAGGTGTGGAGGCGGCATGGCTCATCTGATCGTGCATGGCGGACGTCCGCTCAGCGGCAGGATCATCCCTTCCGCGAATAAGAACGCCGTGCTGCCCATTCTCTGCGCCACGCTGCTGACCAGAGAGCCGCTGCGCATTCATGGCGTGCCGGAGATCACGGACGTCAAGAAGATCCTCGAATTGTTCCGCACGCTCGGCAGCGACGTGCGGATGGATTTTGTGACCGGCCTGCTCGAGCTGCGCCATGAGGACACGCGTTTCGATCCGTCGATCCATCGCCTGCCGGCGGAGATGCGCTCCTCGATCATGCTGGCCCCGCCGCTGCTGGCGCGCTTCGGCGTCGCCCGCATAGAGGACGATGTGAAGGGCTGCACGCTCGGCGCGCGCGAGATCGACCCGCATATAGAGGTGCTGAAATCCTTCGGCGCGACGATCGAGCGCAGCGACGATTCGCTCGTCATCCGCTCCGACGGCCCCTTGCGCGCGACTCGGCACTGGCTCGACTACGCCTCCGTCACCACCACCGAGAATTTCGTGCTGTGCGCGGCGCTGGCGAGCGGCCAGTCCAAGCTCAACAACGCCGCCTCCGAGCCGCATGTGCAGGAGTTCTGCGCCTTCATGCAGACGCTCGGCGCGCGCATCTCCGGAATCGGCACCTCGCAGCTCACCATAGATGGGGTCGATTCGCTCTCCGGCGGCGAGTTCCATCTGACGGAAGACTTCCACGAGGTCGCGACCTTTCTGGCGTTGGGCGCGATCACCGGCGGCGGCGTCGAGGTGAAGAATAGCGCGCCGGATCAGTTTCCGCTGATCGACCGCACCTTCGCGAAATTCGGCGTGCATGTCGTGCATGAGGACGGCTGGTCGAAGACCAAGGCCAATGGCCCGCTGAAAGTGGCCGAGCCCTTCACCCGCAATGTGCTGCAGAAGGTGGAGGCGGCGCCCTGGCCCTATCTGCCGGTCGATCTGCTGCCCATCTTCATCGCGCTCGGCGTCAAGGCCGAAGGCAGCGTGATGTTCTGGAACAAGGTCTATGACGGCGCGCTGGGCTGGACCGGCGAGCTCTCCAAATTCGGCGCGCATGTGTTTTTGTCGGACCCGCATCGGCTCATCGCCTTCGGCGGCAAGCCGCTAGTCCCGGCGCAGGTGGAGAGCCCCTATATCATCCGCGTCGCCATCGCTCTGTTGATGCTGGCGGCGAGCATAGAGGGGCGCTCGATGATCCATAACGCGACGCCGATCAAGCGCGCGCATCCGCGCTTCGTCGAGAATTTGCGAATGCTCGGCGCGGAGGTGGAATGGACCGGCGGGGATTGAGGGCCGTAAAACTTCACACTTGATTAACCATGTCGAGCTACGCTATGTTCGTCTTATGTTCTGAGCAGGACGCATGGCGCGCGAAACGGCAATCGAATGGACCGATGCGACGTGGAACCCGGTGACAGGCTGCACGAAAATCAGCCCTGGCTGCGAAAACTGCTACGCGGAGCGATTCTCGGAACGGTTTCGTGGGGTGGCGGGGCATCCTTTCGAGACCGGCTTTGACTTACAACTTCGGCCCAACCGACTAAGGCAACCGCTCGAGTGGCGTCGCGCGAAAATGGTTTTCGTGAATTCGATGAGCGACCTCTTTCACAAGGAAGTGCCTCTCGAGTTCATCGACCGTGTCTTCGATACGATGGAAGCCGCAAGCTGGCACAGCTTCCAGGTTCTGACTAAGCGCAGTTCACGGATGCGTGATTACGTGAACAATCGTTATCAGACGCAATCCGCTCCATCGCATATATGGCTCGGGGCCTCGGTCGAGGACGCTGCGAAAAAGTCGCGAATTCGACACGTCCAGGGAATGAACGCATCTACGCGTTTTCTGTCCCTCGAGCCTTTGATCGGCCCCATGGGTCATCTCGATCTCACTTCGCTCAATTGGATTATTGTCGGTGGAGAGAGCGGCCCTAGGGCCCGTCCTATTCAGATCGAATGGGCCCGCGAGATTCGGGACCAGTGTATAACGGCCGGCGTCGCTTTTTTCTTCAAGCAATGGGGTGGCGTGAGGCCAAAGGCTGGAGGTCGAATACTCGACGGCCTAGAATGGAACGAAATGCCCTCTATCACTCCAGCCAGGGGCACGCTCCCCGTTGCCGCTGAGTAGCTTTTCGGAATGATCGAATGGATAATTTCTACAGTGGCCGTGAGCAGACACTCGCCAAGCACTTCATTTTGAAAAAATACCTTCAGGCATTGACGTTCAAGCTGCTCGAAGGTGGACGACGTGGTTTGACATACGTTGATGGCTTTTCTGGTCCATGGGAGTCCAAGACCGCAGACTTCTCAGACACTTCATTTATGATCGCCATCAATGTGCTGAAGGTTGCTCACGAGAAATATAAGAACAAGCAGATTCGTTGTTTTTTTGTCGAAGAAAACCGAGAGTCCTATAAACAACTCGAGTCGGCTGTGCGTGCTTATCACTCCCCCGAGCAGGGATTTCATGTCGCAACGTTCAACGGCAAATTTGAAGACGCGATTCCGCAAATCGAGGCATTTGTAGGCAGCTCTTTCGCCTTGACCTTCATCGACCCGACAGGCTGGACCGGTTATCCGCTTCCCAAAATCGCCTCTCTTTTACGTCGCGAGGGCGAGGTGTTGGTCAACTTCATGTTCGACCACGTAAACCGGTTTGCGGGATGGGACGACCCAGCGAATCTCGCCACATTCGACCCAATCTTGGGCGGACCAGATTGGAAAGACCGGCTCGATCCATCACTTCCTAGAGGACGGGCGGTCGAAAAGCTATTTTGCGGAGTAATTAGGAGTGAAGGTGGTTTCAAGCATGTGTTGTCGACTCATGTTTCCAAAGCAGTTGCAGACAGACCGCATTTCTCGATCGTTTACGGCACCAGAAGCCCAAAAGGGCTGACGACTTTCCGTAATGTCGAATACGATGTCTTGCGCGGTCATGAAAAGCGTGTATCCGAGCGCCGCCACGAGATTAAGGAAGCCCAGAGCGGGCAGGCGTCTCTCTTCGCGGCTAGCGAACTTCCCGAACCCAACTCGTTCGAAGCGATCGTCACGGAAAACAAAGAGAATGCGCGGGCGTGGATTATTCGCTACCTCCAAGAGCATCAACGACCAATCCAATTCGGAAAACTATGGGAATTGGTGCTCGAAAGATTCGTGCTGCGGGAAACAAACGTCAAGGACATTTGCGTTGATCTCGCGGCAGAGGGACGCATCAAGGCTCCATGGAAAGCTGAGCGGAGACAGAAGCCAAACGATCGTGACGCGATCGAAATGTTGGACAAGAGGTGAAGGAGGAGCGACATTTGACCGACCCCCTCACCGCCGCCTTCGACGCCGCGCGCGAAGCCTTCGTCGCCAATGAGGTGCCCGTCGGCGCGGCTATAGCGCGCAATGGCGAGATCATCGCGGTTGCCGGCAATCGCACCTTGCGCGACAAGGACCCCACGGCTCATGCGGAGATGCTCGCCATACGCGCCGCCTGCGCGGCGCTCGGGAGCGAGCGGCTCGTCGATTGCGATCTCTATGTCACGCTCGAGCCCTGCGCCATGTGCGCGGCGGCGATCTCCTTCGCGCGCATTCGCCGGCTCTATTATGCCGCGGAAGATCCGAAAGGCGGCGGCGTCGATCATGGCGCGCGCTTCTTCTCGCTGAAGTCCTGCCATCATGTCCCTGAGGTCTATGGCGGCTTGCGCGAGAGCGAGGCGGCCGAATTGCTGCGCGCCTTTTTTCAGGCGCGGCGCTGAAGCGAAAGCCGCGCGGCGGCGCTCTGCAATCCTTCGATCACCTGCGCGCGGCAGGCGTCGCCCGCCTCGAAGATGCGCTTGGCCTTGAAGAGATCGAGCGCGAGATATTGATTGACCGCGGGCGAGATCAGAACGTCGGGCGGGCTCTCCTCGATCATGCGCTCGCTGATCGCGTTCATCATGATCTGGCTGGCGACGACGATCGTCTCGATCGGCGAGGGCGGACGATTGCGCGCCCGCCCGCTCGCGGCGCCGGAGACGTCGACGGCGAGCACGATATCGGCGCGGCCGGCGAGGTGATCGTAAGGCAGCGGATCGACGAGGCCGCCGTCGATCAGATAGCTGTCGCCATAGGCGACCGGCCGCACGAGACCTGGAATCGCCATGGAGCCGCCGACGGCCGGGCGCAGCGGGCCGGAGGAAATGGCGGCCGCGCGGCGCAGGCGAAAATCCGTCGCCACGGCGATGAAGGGAATTTGCAGTTCCTCGAAAGTCTGCGGCATTCCCTGCGGCCAGAAGGAATCGAGAAAACGCTCCGCATCGATGAGCGCCGGATGCGCGAGATCGGAGAAGGTGCGCCCCCGCCGCCGCGTCCGCGAGCGCAGCAGCCGGCGCGCGAGGCGAACGCGATTGCGGAATGTCGCCTCCGCATGGGCGCGCAGCTCCGCGCCGGAAAAGCCCGCGGCGTAAGCGGCGCCGATGATCGCGCCGATCGACGCGCCGGCGATGGCGCAGGGACGCACGCCCAATTGGTCCAGCGTCTCCAGCACGGCGATGTGAGCGAGGCCGCGCGCGCCGCCGCCGCCGAGCGCAACAGCGACGCTGAAGGGAAATTCGCTCACAGAAAAAGGTCGAGCGCGGCGAATGTCGCCTCGGGCGCCTCCTCTGCGAGATAATGACCGCTGTCGATCTCGACCCCGCGAAGATCCTCCGCCCATTCGCGCCATTGCGCGAGCAACGCCTCGCCATGGCCGGAAAAGCTCGCTGCGCCCCATAGCGCCAGAGTGGGGACGACGATCTTCTCGCCGGAGGCGCGATCGGCGAGGTCGAGCTCGCGGTCCACGCCCGCGCCGGCGCGAAAATCCTCGCAAAAGGCGTGAATGCGCGAGGGTTCGTCGAAAGCCGCGCGATAATGGGCGAGCGCGCGCGGATCGAAAGCGTCGAGCGTTCCGCTCTTGGTTCCACTCGCCAGCGCATCGGCGAGAAAGCCTTTCGGATCGAGTCCGATCAATTGCTCGGGCTTTGGCGCCGGCTGCGACAGCAGACGCGCGCGACCGACGCGAAGAAGACCGGCGTCGCCGAGCGATTCCTCGAGCGGGGCTATGTCGAGCAGAGCGAGCTTCTCCAGCCGTCCCGGATGGTCGAGCGCCAGGCGGAAGCCGACGCGCGCGCCGCGATCATGGCCGACGAGCGAGAAGCGTACATGGCCGAGTTGCTCCATCACGACGATGACGTCCTCGCCCTGCGCGCGCTTCGTATAGGCCTCGCCCTTCTCGCTCGCCGGCGCGGAGGACCAGCCATAGCCGCGCAAATCCATGGCGACGACGAAGAAGCGCTCGGCGAGCCGCGGCGCGAGCTTCGCAAAGGCGACATGAGTCTCGCCGAAGCCGTGCAGCAGCAGCAGCGGCGGCCCCGATCCGGCGGAGCGGACGAAAATGGAGCCGGCGGGCGCGTCGATCCATTGCGAAGCGAAGCCGGGAAAAAGGTCTGCGAGATCTGACATCGGATCCTGCCCTTCCGTTCGAGGCGCGAAGATTCGGCGCGAAGATTCGTCTGAAGCCTTTCTTGACGCGAAAGATTTTCAAAAGAGCCGGGCGCGAGCGCGCCCCAGGCCTTGCCGCGTCTTTTATCCACAACAAATAATCTGGCGCGGCCGAATGGCCGTGGCGCGCGATTTGCGAAGTCTCCGTGATCCCCGAGACCGCTGTCGGAAAGCCGACAAAGGCCTCTAGCCAGAACCGGAACGGTACGATAAGCTACTGAAATCACAGCTAGTTTACAACCTTTCCAAACTAGGTGCGGAGATGATCGTCTGCTCTTGCAATGTGCTCTCGGACGGACAAGTCCGCGAAGCTCTCGGGGGAAGATCGGATCGGCCGAGCGTCGGCGCGATTTTCCGGCATATGGGGTGCGAGCCGCGTTGCGGCCGATGCGCGCGCAACATCAGCGCGATCGTCGACCAACATGCGGCGGTTCCGTCCGATCATTGCAGCGGAGCCGGCGAATGCGATAATTGTCGCGCCGACGAATTGGCTGCTTGACCCGGTCCGCTCTGGCCGGGCGGAAGGGGAAACAACATGCGCGGTGACGCGAAGCTCTTGGAATATCTGAACCGCGGCGTCCGCGCCGAGCTGACGGCGATCAATCAATATTGGCTGCATTATCGCATTCTCGACAATTGGGGCTTCAAGGAGCTCGGCAAGAAGTGGCGTCACGAATCCATCGAGGAGATGGAGCACGCCGATAAATTCGT
The DNA here is from genome assembly GCF_003113265.1 of Methylosinus sporium. Taxonomy (GTDB): domain Bacteria; phylum Pseudomonadota; class Alphaproteobacteria; order Rhizobiales; family Beijerinckiaceae; genus Methylosinus; species Methylosinus sporium. The sequence goes on along the minus strand of NZ_PUIV01000019.1, from coordinate 57,863 downwards.
GCACCGCATCCTCTTCCTCGAGGGCTTTCCGAACATGCAGAGCCTCGATCCTCTGCGCATCGGCCAGTCGGTCGAGGAGATCATCCGCCTCGACCTCGCCACGGAAGTCGACGCGCGCGCGCTCTATCTCGAGGCGGCGGCCTATGCGCTGTCGATCAACGATCGCGTCAGCAAGCTGCTGTTCGAAGAGGTCGTCGAGAGCGAGGAGCGTCATATCGACTTCCTGGAGACGCAGCTCGAGCTGATCAAGCAGCTCGGCGTGCAACTCTACTCGCAAAAGCACATGGGCGACCTCTCGTAAGAGAGGGCTCAGGCGCCGCTGCGCTCCGGCTCGGCGTCGGCGCGAGTCTCCAGCGGCTCGGCCTTCGCACGATGACCCGAAGTGATCTGAACGACCCCGGCCGCGAGCAGAAGGCCGACAAAAGCGACCGCGGCCATCGCCAGATAGCCGTGCTCGCCGGCCGCGGAATAGAGCGGGCCCGACGAGAATGTGAGCAGGCTGGTTCCGCCGGCGATCGCCGCCGCGAGCCAAGCCTGCGATTGGGCGAGCCGATCCTTGCCGCCGAGCTCGGCGAGCAGATAGGCCGGGCCGATCTGCACCGCGGCGCATGAGGCGCCATGAAGCGCCTGGGCGAGAAAAATGCCGGTCGGGGGCAGGTCGGCGGCCATCAGCATCCAGCGCACGACCGCGCCTATGCCTCCCGCGACGAGAAAATAAGCCGCGTTCCGCTCGCCGCCGAACCAGCGGCCCGCCATCAGAAACACCACGACCTCGGTCGCCAGCGCCGCCACCCAGGCGAAAGCGATGAAAGTGTCGTCGTGCCCCATCGCCTTCCAATGCAAGGCGCCGAAAGTGTTGACCATGGCGTGCGAGCTCTGGACGAGGGTCGCGGCGGCGATGACCAATGCGACGATCTCGACGCGCTCCATCGGCGCGGCTCTGCGGCGACCGGAGATGAGGGCCGGCCGCGCGAGGCCGATGAGCGAGACGAGGCTGGCGGCGCAGGCCAGAACGGCGACGCCGGTCAGCAGCCAGATGATATCCTCGACCGGCAGGCTGCCGGCCACGGGACCGCTCAGAATGAGAAAAACGAGGATGGCGACGGAGCCCCAGCCTCGCACCCAGGAATAATGCAGCTGCGGCAGGCCGAGATCGCGCCGGCGGCGCGCCTCGCCGAAGGTGACGCCATCGGCGAGCGGCCCCAGCGGCCCCTGCGCCAGCGCGACCATCGCCGCCGCGACGAGCAGCGGAACAAAGCCCGTGGACAGGCCCATCATGGCGAAGGCCGCCGCCATGGCCGCGACGCAGCCGACGAGAAGCGCGCCATGGTCGCCGATGCGGTCGGCGCGATGCGAAGCGACCAGCATGGAGACGATGCGAATGACCGGCTGCACGGCCATCAGAGCGGCGATCTCCAGCGCGTCGAGCCCGCGCGACGACAGCCAAATGGCGAAAAAGGGCAATTGCACGCCGACGATCGCATAGATGGACGCCTGCAGCAGAGACAATTTGGACTCGGCCAGACGATCGGCCGCGTCCGTTCTTTCGAAATTCGTCAATCGCTCACTCCATAGCGGCGGCTTTGAGAATGCAGACCATCGTCGCTTGAGCGGCGCTCGGCCCGAGATTGCGGATCACATGCGGACGGTCGCAGCGGTAGCGCAGCGTCTCGCCCGCCCGCACGATCTCCTTGGCGCCGGCGACCTCCACCTCGAGCTCGCCCTCGCGCAAGGACAGGCTCTCGACCGAGCCGCGCTGATGCGCCTCGGATTCGAGCACTCCCCCCGGATCGGCGGAGAATTCATAGAATTGCAGCCATTCTACGGTCTTGATCCAACCGATTATGGCGAGCCGGCACTTGCCGTCGTCGGAGACGAGAATCGGCGTGTCGGCTCGGCTCGTCTTCTCGAGGAAAGGCTCGTCCTCCGTGGTCTGCAGCACACGCTCGATGGAGACATCGAGAGCCTGGGCGAGGCGCCAGATGGTCGCGAGCGTCGGATTGGTCTCGTTGCGCTCGATCTGGCTGATGATCGATTTGGCGACGCCGGATTGCTGGGAGAGTTCCGACAGCGACAGATTATAGGCCTTGCGCAGACGCTGGACAGTCGCGCCGAGCTGGCCGGACAAAGCCAGAGCTCCCGCCTCCAGAATCTTCTGCTTCTCCCGGCCTTCCACACCCATGACATCCGCTCCTCGTCGATCCGCTCGGCTAGTACTCGAATTCGTTCGAAATATCGAACGGGAAATTCGCCTTCGCCATTCGCGCCTCGGCCGGTGTCATCGTTACGCAACAAGAATCTGGTGGGAAGGAGACGCTGCGGCACAAAAAGAGGCGAGCGCGTCGAAATGACCGCAAACGATTCATTGGCCGATTCGCAGAGCGCCAAGCGCTTCAGGACACTGTTCCTGTCGGATCTCCATCTCGGCACGCGAGGGCTTCAAGCCGAGCTTCTGCTCGACTTTCTGAAGCATCACGACGCCGACACCATCTATCTCGTCGGCGATATCGTCGACGGCTGGCGCTTGAAGGGCGGCTGGTATTGGCCGCAGGCCCACAATGACGTCGTGCAGAAGCTGCTGCGCAAGGCGCGCAAGGGCGCGCGCGTCGTCTATGTGCCCGGCAATCACGACGAATTCGCCCGCGACTACACGGGCATGGAGTTCGGCGGCGTCGAGGTCGCGGACACCGACATTCACGAGACCGCCGACGGCAAGAAAATGCTGGTCATCCACGGCGATCAGTTCGACATCGTCGTGCGGCACGCGCGCTGGCTCGCCTTTCTCGGCGACTGGGCCTATGAGGCCGCGCTCTTCGCCAACACCTGGGCCAATCGTGTGCGCCGCCTGTTCGGCGTCGATTATTGGTCCTTCTCCGCCTGGGCCAAGCTGAAGGTGAAGAACGCCGTGAACTTCATCGGCGATTTCGAGCAGACTCTGGCGGCGGAAGCGGCGCGGCGCGGCGTCGACGGCGTCGTCTGCGGTCATATCCACCACGCGACGATCCGCCACATAGAGGGAATGCTCTATGTGAACACCGGCGATTTCGTCGAGAGCTGCACCGCGATCGCCGAGCATCCGGACGGCCGCTTCGAGATTCTCTATTGGCGCAAGACCGCCAAGGAGCAGGCGGCCGCCGAGGCCGCCGCCGCCCAGCAGCCGCCGGCCCTGCCGCAGGCGAGGGCCGCCGCCTGATGCGGATATTGATCGCGACGGACGCTTGGCGTCCGCAAGTCAACGGCGTCGTGCGTTCCCTGGAGGCGATGGCGAGCGCGGCGAGCGCGCTCGGCGCATCGATCGATTTCCTGACCCCGCAGGATTTCTCCTCCATCCCAATGCCGACCTATCCGGAAATTCAGCTCGCCTTCGCCACTGCCGGGGCGGCGGCGAAACGGCTGGCCCAGGGCTATGATCACGTCCATATCGCCACGGAAGGGCCCGTGGGGCTGGCGACGCGCGCCTGCTGCCTGCGCCAGGGCCGGCGCTTCACGACGAGCTATCACACGCGCTTTCCCGAATATATTCACGCCCGCACGCGCTTTCCTGTCGGCGTGACCTATGCGCTGCTGCGCCGCTTTCACAATAGCGGCGCCGGGACGATGGTCTCGACGCAAACGCTGGCGCAGGAGCTTTCCGCGCGGGGATTCCGCCGGCTGATGCGCTGGTCGCGCGGCGTCGACCATCAGCTCTTTCATCCGGAGAAGGCCGTCGATCTCGGCTTACCGCGGCCGATCTATCTCTATGCCGGCCGGCTCGCCGTGGAGAAGAATATCGAAGCCTTTCTCGCGCTCGATCTTCCCGGCACGAAGCTTCTGGCCGGCGACGGACCAGCCCGCGCCGCGCTCGAGGCGGCCTATCCGCAAGCGCGTTTCCTCGGCGTGCAGACCAGCGCCGAGCTGGCCACGCTCTACGCGAGCTCGGACGTGTTCGTTTTTCCGAGCCGCACCGACACTTTCGGAATGGTGCTGCTGGAGGCCATGGCCTGCGGCTTGCCGGTCGCCGCCTTTCCGGTGGCGGGGCCTCTCGATGTCGTCGGCGCGAGCGGCGCCGGCGTTCTCAGCGAAGATTTGCAGGCGGCCTGCCTCGCGGCGACGGAGATTCCGCGGGCCATTGCACGCGCCCATGCGCTGACCTTCACCTGGGAGGCGAGCGCGCAGCAGTTTCTCGGCAATGTCGCGCTCGCGCATCAAAACGGCGTCGAGGCGGCGGCTCAGGCGGCCGCCGGTAAGTCCTCGTCAGCCAAACAGCCGAAGCTTTTCGTGCAGGGAGAGATGATCGAGCCGTGACAGCGCGACGAGGCGCGGATCGACCGGTCCCGCCGGCTCGGCCCTCGTCGAAGCGCGTATAGGAAGGCCGACCTCGGACGAACCGAATTTGGGCGCATCGAGCTCGAGCGGCGCGGTCTCCTCCGGCAGAATCGCGCGAGCGACCAATTCCTCGAACACGATCTCATTGGACGCCAGCTCGGCGAAGGCGGCAGATTCGGCGATCTCTATCGCCTGCGGCGGCTCCTCGATCTGGACGACGGGCTCGGGCTCGAAGGCGACAGGCTCCGGCTCGGAAGCGACGGCCTCGATCTCGATCGACTCGCCGACGACTGCTTCCGCCTCGAAGGATTCGACCGAGATCGGCTGGGCGTCGATCGGCTCGGGCTCGATGATCTCGGCCTCCGCCAAAGTCTCGAACTCGACGCGCTCCTCGAGGATTTCACGCGGCTCGTCGACGATCTCGATCGCCGCGGCCTCGACGATCGCGCTCGGCGCCTCTTCCGGCTCCGCCGCAGGCGCATCGAGCAATTTGGAAAATTGCTCGACCAGCGCATCGGCCTGCGCGCAGAGCTTCTCCTCGACGCCGCTGGCGCGCAGCGTGCGTGCGAATTCCCGCGCGCGCTCGACGAGGCGACGCGGCAGGCGCCAGTCGGCAACGGCCTCCTGCTCCTCTGCGCGCGCGGCGGCGCGCTCCAGCCGATCCACCGCCAGCACCAGCCGCTCGGTCTCCTCGGCGCGCTGACGACGCGCATATTCGAGCAGGAACCAGCGGCCGCGCACGGTCTCCATCACCGCGGCTTCGATTCTCTCATAGTCTTCGGGATAGAGTCCGGTGGGCGGGGCCGGTAGGTTCATAGGCGGTCCTTGCGGGACAAAGCGCCGAATCAGCGCCTGTTCAAGGAAAGTCTGCGACGGCGTTTTATGCAAGCGCGAAAACGCTTTCACGCGGATCACGCGTGTGTTTCGGCGATGGTGAGAAAGGGCCAGCGCGCGCGAAGGCTCGCGGCTTTCGCCGCGAACAGCTCCGGCCGCAGATTGAGCGGATTGGGGCGCAGCACGCCGGCGAAAAGATCGTCGAGACGCGCCGGCGCATAGAGCTCCAGCGCGCCGTCCACACAGCGCGCGGCGACACGCGTGCATTCGATGAGAAAACGATCGACGCCATCGGCGCTGCTGCGCAGCTGCGGATAGCCCGGACCGAAGCGCTCGCCATACCAAAGATGCACGCGCGCCTGATTCTTCAAATCGACGCGAATCGGAAGATCGGCGAAGAGCGCGCGAGCGCGGCGAATGACGCGATCCTCCGCATCATAGGAGAGATCGTCGTCGAAATAGAAAATGTCGTAATCGAATATGTCCTGCGTCGCCGGCCGGCCGTAGTCGAGATTCCAAACCGTCTGGAACAGGCAGCCGGCGACGAGCCAGACGTCGGCGAGCCGAAGGGTCGGCAGACGCTCCAGGATGACGGCATTGTGCGGATTGCTCTGGATCGCCGTAGCGAGACGCTCCTGCGCCTCTGGCGCCGGGGGGTCGAGGGGAGGCCGCGTCATCTTCTCCTCCGATTTCGCGCTCGCCGCGAAGCTGCTAAATATTACGACGAACGCGGCCGCCGCGTGAGCTTCGGCGCAGGAAAAACGACATGAGCCTCTCGGCCGAAGAAATCGAGCGCTACGCCCGCCACATCGTCCTGCGCGAGGTCGGCGGGCCCGGCCAGCAGCGGCTGAAGAAGGCGCGCGTGCTCGTCGTCGGCGCCGGCGGGCTCGGCGCGCCGCTGCTGCAATATCTCGCGGCGGGCGGCGTCGGCGTGCTGGGCATTGTCGATGACGACGAGGTCTCGCTGTCCAATCTGCAGCGGCAGGTGATCCACCATACCACCGCCGTCGGGCGACTGAAGGTGGACAGCGCCAAGGACGCCATCCATCGGCTCAACCCGCATGTGCATGTCGAGCCCCATGCGCTGCGCCTCACCGACCAGAATGCGCGAACATTGATCGCGGACTACGACATCGTCGCCGACGGCTCCGATAACTTCTCGACGCGCTATCTCGTCTCGGACGCGTGCTTCTACGAAAAAAAGCCGCTCGTCACGGCGGCGGTCGGCGGCTTCGACGCCTCGCTGACGACGCTGCGCCCCTTCGAGAGCGACGCTGCGGGCAAGCCCAATCCGACCTATCGCTGTCTCTTCCCCGCCGCGCCGCCGCCGGGCGCCGTGCCGAGCTGCGAGGAGGCCGGCGTGCTCGGCGCGCTCACCGGAATCGTCGGCGCGATGATGGCGCTGGAAATCATCCGCGAGATCGTCGGCTTCGGTGAGGGGCTGGTCGGGCGCCTGCTGCTGATGGACGCCCGCTCCATGCGCTTCGAGACCCTGCGCTACGCCTATGATCCGGACAATCCGCTGACCGGCCTCACAGCGCCGCGATGACGGCGATCTCGACCTTGTAATCGGGCGTGACGAGCTTCGCCTCGACAGTGGCGCGAGCCGGCGGATTGCTCTTGTCGACCCAGACGTCCCAAACCGAGTTCATCTCGGCGAAAGTCGCTATGTCGGCGAGGTAGATCGTCGCCGAGAGAATCTTCGCCTTCTCGCTGCCGGCCTCCTGCAGAATCGTGTCGATGAGTCCGAGGATCTCGCGCGTCTGATCGGCGACCGCGCCGCCCTTGGCGGCGTCGGCGACCTGGCCCGCCGTATAGATCACGCCGCCATGCACGACGGCCTTGCTCATGCGCGCGCCGGCGCCGATCCGCTTGATGGACATTTCCGTTTCTCCGAAGGTTGCGAGTGGAGCCGCAGGCGGAGGGCGCCGCGCTTTATAGGCAGTAGCTATCTATCGAATGAAAAGCTCTATCGCGCCTCTACAGACACAAAGAGCGGGGACGGCCCTTGCCTCTCCCCACTCTTTGGTACCCGTCCTTTGACCGGACTCGTCGATAGGCGCCATCCGCGAGAATAGTGTGGAGCGTCTCGCGAGACGTGCAGAGTTCCGGCGTCCTCCCCGACTTGGACCTCAGCCAGCGATTGTCGAACGCTTTCTGCGTTCAAATGTTTTTAGCCAGCTCGGCGAAAGGGACATTATGACAGGCCGAATGCTTTGTCATCTGAAAAAGCCCGCCGCTGGAATGAAATTGTGCGGCGGGCGCCCGACTTCGGGGCAGGCTGTTCTCCGCTCGAGCGGAAAGGCGCGCCGGCCCACCCGGGGAGCCGGCGCGCCGACCTATCCGAAAGGATGGGTCAGAGCGGGATGTTGTCGTGCTTCTTCCAGGGGTTTTCCAACTCCTTGTGGCGCAGCAGGGCCAGCGCGCGGGCGATGCGCTTGCGCGTCGCGCTCGGCATGATCACCTCGTCGATATAGCCGCGCTCGGCGGCGACGAAGGGCGACAGGAAGCGATCCTCATATTCCTTGGTGCGCTGGGCGATCTTCTCGGCGTCGCCGATATCGGCGCGGAAGATGATCTCGACCGCGCCCTTGGCGCCCATGACGGCGATCTGCGCCGAGGGCCAGGCGTAGTTCACATCGCCGCGCAAATGCTTGGAGGCCATGACGTCATAGGCGCCGCCGAAGGCCTTGCGCGTGATCAGCGTCACTTTCGGAACAGTGGCCTCGGCATAGGCGAAGAGCAGCTTGGCGCCATGCTTGATGAGGCCGCCATATTCCTGCGCCGTGCCGGGCAAGAAGCCGGGAACGTCGACGAAAGTGACGATCGGAATATTGAAACAATCGCAGAAGCGCACGAAGCGCGCCGCCTTCTTCGAGGCGTCGATGTCGAGCACGCCGGCCAGCACCATGGGCTGATTGGCGACGAAGCCGACCGTACGGCCCTCGATGCGGCCGAAACCGACCACGATATTCTTGGCGTGCGTCTCCTGAATCTCGAAGAAATCGCCCTCATCGGCGATCTTCGTGATCAGCTCTTTGATATCATAGGGCTTGTTGGGATTGTCGGGGACCAGAGTGTCGAGCGAGGCGTCCAGGCGCTCCGCCTCGTCGAAGCTCGGCCATTCCGGCGGCTCCTCCTTATTGGAGGAGGGCAGGAAGTCGATGAGCCTGCGCATCTGCAGCAGCGCCTCGACGTCATTGTCATAGGCCTTGTCGGCGATGGAGCTCTTGGTGGTGTGCACAGAGGCGCCGCCCAGCTCCTCGGCCGTCACCGTTTCATTGGTGACGGTCTTCACCACATCCGGGCCGGTGACGAACATATAGCTCGTGTCGCGCACCATGAAGATGAAGTCGGTCATGGCCGGCGAATAGACGTCGCCGCCGGCGCAGGGGCCCATGATGACGGAAATCTGCGGAATGACGCCCGAGGCCATCACATTGCGCTGGAACACCTCGCCATAGCCCCCGAGCGCCGCGACGCCCTCCTGAATGCGCGCGCCGCCGGCGTCGAACAGGCCGATGATCGGCGCCCTGTTCTTCAGCGCCATATCCTGCAGCTTGGTGATTTTCTGCGCGTGGGTCTCCGAGAGAGAGCCGCCGAAGACGGTGAAATCCTTGGCGAAGACGAAGACGGCGCGGCCATTGACCGTGCCCCAGCCGGTGACGACGCCGTCGCCGGAAATTTTCTCGCCCTTGTCCATGCCGAAATCGGCGCAGCGGTGCTCGACGAACATGTCGAACTCCTCGAAAGAGCCGTGATCGAGCAGCAGATCGATGCGCTCGCGCGCCGTGAGCTTGCCGCGCGCATGTTGCGCGTCGATGCGCTTGACGCCGCCGCCGAGACGCGCCGAATCGCGCCGCTGCTCGAGACCATCGATGATATGTTTCATGGAACGACCAATCCTGCCGGTTGAGTGGATGCGCCGAGGAGTTCCCCGCTCGGCGGCTCTTTTACAGCTTTGGCGAGCCGAGACGCCAGCGGGCGATCTCGGCGGCGGAAAGAAGATGGACGCGATCGGGCGAGGTGCGCTCGGCCAGCGCGATCAGATCCTGGCTCACGCCCATGGAGGCGCTGTAGCGGGCCAGAGTGCGGCGCATTCCGCCATCGTCGTAGCGGCGCTCGCGCAGCGTCTCGCCGCTCCTCGGATCGACGCCGTCGACATAATTGAACATGCGATGCACGCCGACCCGGCTCTGGCGCGGAATCACCCGTTTGCGGCCGCCCATCAGCGCATAGACGCAAGCGGAATAGCAGCGCCCGGAAACGAGCGCGCCGCTCTCCGGCTCGACGCGCGCGACGATCACCGCCATGCCGAGCCGGCGCAGCGCCTGCCCGAGCTGCATGGAGGCGACCACGCGGCCGCCGGGCGAATCCAGCAGCACGATGCTGCGCAGCTCGGTCTCGCGCCCCTGCTCGCGCAGAAAGCCGACAAAAGCGTCGGCCGTGTCCTCGACGATCTCGCCCTCCGCCACGATGACGCGCGGGCAATGCTCGGCGCAATGATCGTTCGCCGTCGTCGCGAGACGGAAGGACATCTCCTCGGCCTTGGCCGAAGCCGCCGCGCTCAGCGCGGCCGAGACGAGGAGAAGGACGAAATTACGGCTCATGCTGTCGGCGCTGCGTCCTCGATCCCCGAAGCGGCCATTCGCCGCCCTTTGTCGCCGCCCTTCGCCGGCGGCCGAATGCTCTGCCGCTCGCGCGGGCCTCTCCCGAAATCGCGGCATGGTGGGCGGTGACGGGCTCGAACCGCCGACCCTCTCGGTGTAAACGAGACGCTCTACCGACTGAGCTAACCGCCCGCGCGTCGACCAGGATCGACGCCGCATGTTTTAGGGGAGGGCGCCCCCTCCGCGCAAGACGCGTCGCGCGAGGCGAGAGACGACAATGCCGCCGGCGACGGTCGCGCCCCGGCGGCGAGCCTGAATTCCAGTCGAAAGGGGCGAGCGGCGGCGGAGCCTGCCTGCTCGGCCGGTTTGCGCTTTCGGCTATTTGGTCTTGTTGAGCTCGGCTTTGAGCGTGGCGCCGGGCTTGAAGCGGGCGCTCGTGGAAGCGGGAATCGTGATCTCTTCGCCGGTCGCGGGATTACGGCCCTTGCCCTCCGCGCGCTTCTTGACCGAGAAAGTGCCGAAACCGACGAGACGCACCTCTTCGCCCTTCTTGAGAGCCAGGGTGATGCCGTCGATCACCGCATCGAGGGCGGCGGCGGCGGCGGCCTTCGACGTTTCGGTCGCCTCGGCGACATGCTCGACCAGTTCCAATTTATTGACCATGGTCTCATCCCTCCTGCTTCCGCCGGGAGCCGGTCGTCGACATGGGCTGAGCGCCGAAAATCGAGCGGCGTCGAATCGCTCGGACCCGGCACAGTGGAGTGATGTGCTGGAATCTCAGTAAAAGCAAGGGTTAGAAGAAAGCGCGACGCCGGAATCCCTGGAATTCCGGGCGCCTGAGGGCAAGATGCGCTGGAAAGGGGCGGAAACCCGGGCGTTGCGCGGACTGGCGCGAGGCCGGGCGGCCCCTCCCCCGCGGCAAAGCCGCAGGCGAGGGGCCGGAGCCTTCAGTGGGCGCGCACGCCGGCCGCGTCGTCCTCGACAACTGTCTTGGCGATCTGAGCCGCGGGCTCCTCCCAGACGATCGGCGTCGGCTGACGCACGAGCGCATGAGCGAGCACCTCGTCCATTCGCGAGACCGGCACGACCTCGAGGCCATTCTTCACCGAGTCCGGAATATCGGCCAGATCCTTGGCGTTCTCTTCCGGGATCAGCACCTTCTTGAGGCCGCCGCGCAGCGCCGCCAGCAGCTTCTCCTTCAAGCCGCCGATCGGCAGCACGCGACCGCGCAGCGTGATCTCGCCGGTCATGGCGATGTCGCGGCGCACCGGAATGCCGGTGAGGATCGAGACGATCGTCGTGGCCATCGCCGTGCCGGCCGAGGGGCCGTCCTTGGGCGTCGCGCCTTCCGGCACATGCACATGGATGTCGCGGCGGTCGAACAGAGGCGGTTCTATGCCGAAATCGACGGCGCGGGAGCGCACGTAAGATGCGGCGGCGGAGATCGACTCCTTCATCACATCCTGCAGATTGCCGGTGACGGTCATCTTGCCCTTGCCGGGCATCATCACGCCCTCGATCGTCAGCAGCTCGCCGCCGACGCCGGTGACCGCGAGGCCGGTGACGACGCCCACCTGATCCTCGAGCTCCGCCTCGCCGTAGCGGAACTTATGCACGCCGAGATAATCGGTGATGTTGTCATTGGTGACAAAGACCTTCTTGCCCTTCTCCTTGGAGAGCAGAATTTCCTTCACCGCCTTGCGGGCGAGATTGGATATCTCGCGCTCGAGATTGCGCACGCCGGCTTCCCGCGTATAGCGGCGCACCAGCGTCAGCAGCGCCTCATCATCGATCGACCATTCGTCGGCGGCGAGGCCGTGCTTCTTCACAGCATTCGGAATGAGATGCTTGCGCGCGATCTCGGCCTTCTCGTCTTCCGTATAGCCGGCGATGCGGATGAGCTCCATGCGGTCCATCAGAGGCGCAGGGATGTTCAACGTGTTCGACGTCGTCACGAACATGACATTGGACAGATCGTAATCGACCTCGAGATAGTGATCCGCGAAAGTCGCGTTCTGCTCGGGATCGAGCACTTCGAGCAGGGCGGACGACGGATCGCCGCGGAAGTCCATGCCCATCTTATCGATCTCGTCGAGCAGGAAGAGCGGATTGGACGTCTTCGCCTTGCGCATCGACTGGATGATCTTGCCGGGCATGGAGCCGATATAGGTGCGGCGATGGCCGCGAATCTCCGCCTCGTCGCGCACGCCGCCGAGCGACATGCGCACGAACTCGCGGCCCGTGGCCTTGGCGATCGACTTGCCGAGCGAGGTCTTGCCGACGCCGGGCGGGCCGACGAGGCACAGGATCGGGCCGGTCAGCTTATTGGCGCGGCTCTGCACGGCGAGATATTCGAGAATGCGCTCCTTGACCTTCTCGAGGCCGAAATGATCGGCGTCGAGCACGCTCTGCGCCGCCTCGAGATCGCGCTTGATCTTGGACTTCTTGCCCCAGGGCAGCGCCAGCAGCCAGTCGAGATAATTGCGCACCACCGTCGCTTCCGCGGACATGGGCGACATCTGGCGCAGCTTCTTGAACTCGGCGACGGCCTTGTCGCGCGCCTCCTTGGAGAGCTTGGTGTTCTTGATGCGCTCCTCGAGCTCGGCGAGATCGTCCTTGCCGTCCTCGTCGCCCAGCTCCTTCTGGATCGCCTTCATCTGCTCGTTGAGATAATACTCGCGCTGCGTCTTCTCCATCTGGCGCTTGACGCGCGTGCGGATGCGCTTCTCCACCTGCAGCACGGAGATCTCGCTCTCCATCAGCGCGAGGCATTTCTCCAGGCGCTTGGCGACGGCGATCGTCTCCAGAACATCCTGCTTCTCGGCGATCTTCACCGAGAGATGCGAGGCGACCGTGTCGGCGAGCTTGGAGAAATCGTCGATCTGCGTGACCGCAGCGGCGATCTCCGGCGAGACCTTCTTGTTGAGCTTCACATAAGAGTCGAACTCGGCGATGACGGAGCGGCCGAGCGCCTCTACCTCGACGGGCTGATCGATCTCGTCGCCGAGCGCCTCGGCGTCGGCCTCGTGATATTCATCGACGCGGGTGTAGTTGCGCACCTTGGCGCGGCCGACGCCTTCCACCAGCACTTTGACAGTGCCGTCGGGCAGCTTCAGCAGCTGCAGCACGGAAGCGAGCGTGCCGATGGAATAGATCGCGTCGGGAGCCGGATCGTCGTCGCCCGCATTCTTCTGCGTCGCGAGCAGAATGAGCCGCTCGGACTTCGTCACCTCTTCCAGCGCGCGGATCGACTTGTCGCGTGCGACGAAGAGCGGAACGATCATATGCGGAAAGACCACTATGTCGCGCAGCGGCAGAACCGGATAACTCTCGATTGCGCCGGGAACGATGGAATTGCGCTTTTCGTTCGTCATGTCTTTTTTCCTGTTCCGTTTCGCTCCCCGCGGGGGAAGCGGGGCGAGGCGACGCTCTGACGCAAAGGGACGCTTCTGACGTTAAAGGGACGCTTGCAAGTTCCAGGCCCGACAATCCGGCGGAAATCCGCCTTCTTAAGAGACCCGCTCACGCACGAACGGCGTCGAAGGCGATTACGCAACAAATGGGCCTAGTGGCAGAACGATTCAAGATACTGAAAAATCAGACGCATGTAGCAGGTTGGGCGGGAGCTGCGAAAAAGATCGCGCTCTCCCGCCCAAAAAAGCGTCAGGCGCTCGCGCCGCCGCTCTTCTCGTTGCGCTCTGCGTAAATGTAGAGCGGACGCGCCTTGCCTTCGACGACCTCGGGGCCGATGACGACCTGCTCGACGCCCTCGAGGCCCGGCAGCTCGAACATGGTGTCGAGCAGAATGCCTTCCATAATGGAGCGAAGGCCGCGCGCGCCGGTGTGACGCTCGATCGCCTTGCGGGCGACGGAAGAGAGCGCCTCGTCCTGGAAGGTGAGCTCGGTGCTCTCCATCTCGAACAGCCGCTGATACTGCTTGACCAGCGCATTCTTCGGCTCGGTGAGGATGCGCTTCAGCGCCTCCTCGTCGAGATCCTCGAGCGTCGCGATCACCGGCAGACGGCCGACGAATTCGGGAATCAATCCGAACTTCAGCAGATCCTCGGGCTGCACATGGCGGAAGATGTCGCCGGTGCGGCGCTCGTCCGGCGCCTGCACATTGGCGCCGAAGCCGATGGAGGTGCCGCGGCCGCGCGAGGAGATGATCTTCTCGAGACCGGCGAAGGCGCCGCCGCAGATGAAGAGAATGTTGGTCGTGTCGACCTGCAAAAACTCCTGCTGCGGATGCTTGCGCCCGCCCTGCGGCGGCACGGAGGCGATGGTGCCTTCCATGATCTTCAGCAGCGCCTGCTGCACGCCCTCGCCCGACACATCGCGCGTGATCGACGGATTGTCGGACTTGCGCGAGATCTTGTCGATCTCGTCGACATAGACGATGCCGCGCTGCGCGCGCTCGACATTATAGTCGGAGGCCTGCAGCAGCTTGAGGATGATGTTCTCGACATCCTCGCCGACATAGCCCGCTTCGGTGAGTGTCGTTGCATCGGCCATTGTGAAGGGCACGTCGAGGATGCGCGCCAGCGTCTGCGCCAGCATCGTCTTGCCGACGCCGGTCGGGCCGATCAGCAGAATATTGGATTTCGCCAGCTCGACGTCGCCATGCTTGGCGGCGTGATTGAGACGCTTGTAGTGATTGTGCACGGCGACCGAGAGCACTCGCTTGGCCTGCGCCTGGCCGATCACATAATCGTCGAGGACCTTGCAGATCTCGCGCGGCGTCGGAATGCCGTCGCGCTGCTTGACGATGGACTTGTTCTCCTCGCGGATGATGTCCATGCAGAGCTCGACGCATTCGTCGCAGATGAAAACCGTCGGACCGGCGATGAGCTTGCGCACCTCATGCTGGCTCTTGCCACAAAATGAGCAGTAGAGCGTGTTCTTCGAATCGCTGCTGCCGACCTTGCTCATGTCTCGTCTCCTGACCGATCGGCCCGCTGTGGCGAATCGAACCAACCTCACTCGATATCAGCGAGGGCCTAACAAAAGGTGCAAACAGGCCCTGGCCCGCCGCTCTCCCCCGTCCCCCAGCCTCCGGCGTCTACCGCGGATGCCAGTCTATAAGTCCCGGCCCGCAATGCAACCACGACGCCCGCATATAAATCAAGCAAGAATCGCGCCTTGGGAAGAGGGCCTGCGCCTTTTCTCGGCGCCTCCCCCTTCTAAAGAGTAAATTCCCTGGAAATCAAGCTCTTGACCCAGGGCGTCGCCAAATGTGCGACAGTCTCGAGACGTTACGTTCTCAGTTTTTTGGCGACAGGATTCAAGCGGAGCCTGTACGCATCCGGCATTCCCGAGCCGAGCAGAGGACGCAGATAAAGCCGGAAGGCGTCAGTGACATCCGTGCCATCCGCGGTCAGAAACTCGGCCGGCATCACCTTGGTCTTGCCGGCGACCTCCAAGAGCGGCGTGAGCCGATAATCCACAGAGTAGAATCCCGTGCGGTGTATCGTCACGGAGCCGTCGCGATCGCCCCAGAGCGCGAACTGCACCGCCTTCTCGCCGACCTCGCGCGCCTCGCGCTGATCCACATCGGAGACGCAGCCGACGAAGCTGCGCTGCACATAGCCGAAAGTGTCGGCGCGCACGCGCTTCAAGCCGAGCTTCGTCTTGACGAGCTCGGTCAGCATATCGGCGAGAGCGCCGCCGCCCAGATGCACATTGCCATGCGCGTCCTTCTCCACTTGCTCGGCGAGCTTGACCGCGATCGGCGTGTGGTTCTCATCGGAGATTCCCTCCGAGACCGCCACGACGCAGCGCCCATATTTGTCCATCGTCGCTTTGACGTCGGCGAGGAAACGCTCCGTGTCGAAGACGCGCTCGGGAACATAGATGAGATGCGGCCCGTCATCGGGGAATTTCTTGCCGAGCGCGGAAGCCGCGGTGAGAAAGCCCGCATGGCGGCCCATGACCACGGCGATATAGACGCCGGGCAGCGCCCAATTGTCGAGATTGGCGCCGGCGAAGGCCTGCGCCACCCAGCGCGCCGCCGAGGGAAAGCCCGGCGTGTGATCATTGATCATCAGATCATTGTCGATCGTCTTCGGAATATGCACGACGCGCAGCGGATAATCGGCCTTGATGGCTTCCTCGGAGACGATGCGCACCGTGTCGGAGCTGTCATTGCCGCCTATGTAGAAGAAGCAGCCGATCTCATGCGCGCGCAGCACCTCGAAGATCTCGTGGCAATATTTGAGATCGGGCTTGTCGCGCGTCGAGCCCAGCGCCGAGGAGGGCGTGCAGGCGACCATCTCGAGATTATGCGTCGTCTCCTGCGTCAGATCGACAAAATCCTCATTCACGATTCCGCGCACGCCATGATAGGCGCCATAGATGCGCTCGACCGTACGGAACTTGCGCGACTCCAGCACGGCGCCGACGAGAGACTGATTGATGACGGCGGTCGGTCCGCCGCCTTGCGCGATGAGGACCTTGGAGAAATCGATCTTCGACACGAGGGCTCCTATGGAAAGGCAATAGCAGTGGGCAATCGGGCGGCGGTGGAGCGGTCGTTCGTCCGACTGCCGACTGCCTATTGCCCCCTGCCTCTCTTCACACCAATGCGCCGTGGCAGTGCTTGAACTTCTTGCCCGAGCCGCAGGGGCAGGCCTCGTTGCGGCCGACCTTGCCCCATGTCGCGGGATTGGCGGGATCGCGCACGGCATCGGCCTCCGCCACCGCGCCGCCGACCATCGCCGACGACGAGAAATCGGTGGCCGCGAGCCGGGCGTTGAGCTCGGCGAGCGCGCTCTCGCCGCCGCCGGCGGCGGTCGGATCCGGATGGACATATTCCATGGGCGGCAATTCGGCCGGAGCCGGCGGCGCCTCGAAGGAGACCTCGACCCGCATCAGCTGCGAAGTGACGGTCTCGTCCCAATGCGTCATCAGGCTGCGGAACAGCTCCAGCGCCTCGGACTTGTATTCGTTGAGCGGATCGCGCTGCGCCATGCCGCGCCAGCCGATCACCTGGCGGAGATGATCGAGCACGACGAGATGGTCGCGCCACAAATGATCGAGCGCCTGCAGCACCACCTGCTTCTCGATCATGCGCGAGAGCTGCTCGGTGTTGCGCTCGACGCGCTCGGCGTAGGACTGGTTCGCCGCGGCGAGCAGGCGCTCCTTGATCTCCTCGTCGGCTATGCCTTCTTCCTTCGCCCAATCCTCGATCGGCAGATCGAGATTGAGCTGCGCGCGCGCCGCCTCGGCGAGGCCCTCGGCGTCCCAGGCCTCGGCATAGGCGTCATGCGGAATATGCTTGGCGACGAGCTCGGCGACGACATCCTCGCGCATCTCGTTGACCGCCTCCGCGACGCTCTCCTCCGCCATGATCTCGCGCCGGCGCTCGAAGATCACCTTGCGCTGGTCGTTCATGACATTGTCGAACTTGAGAATGTTCTTGCGGATGTCGAAGTTGCGCGCCTCGACCTTGTGCTGCGCCTTCTCCAGCGCCTTGTTGATCCAGGGATGGACGATCGCCTCGCCCTCCTGCAGGCCGAGCTTCACCAGCATCGACTCCATGCGCTCGGAGCCGAAGATGCGCATGAGATCGTCCTGCAGCGACAGGAAGAACTTCGAGCGGCCGGGATCGCCCTGACGGCCCGAGCGGCCGCGCAGCTGATTGTCGATGCGGCGGCTCTCGTGCCGCTCCGTGCCGATGATGTAGAGGCCGCCGGCGACGAGCGCTTTCTCCTTGAATTCGGCGATCTCGGCGCGAATCTCGGCCTCCTTCGCCTCGCGGGCGGCGCCCTCGAGGCCGGCGCATTCCTGCGCAACGCGCATCTCTATATTGCCGCCGAGCTGAATGTCGGTGCCGCGGCCGGCCATGTTGGTGGCGATGGTGATCGCGCCCGGCACGCCGGCCTCGGCGACGATATAGGCTTCCTGCTCGTGGAAGCGCGCGTTGAGCACGGCGAACTGCCGCGACGGCTGGCCGCTGCGCGCCGCCTCATAGAGCTTGGCGAGCGCCTTTGTCGGCTCGGAGAAGTCGATCTGCTTATAGCCCTTGGAGAGCAGGAATTCGGCGAGCTGCTCGGATTTCTCGATCGACGTCGTGCCGACGAGCAGCGGCTGCATTTTGGCGTTCGCCGCCTCGATCTCGCTCGCGATGGCGTCGAGCTTCTCGCGGCCGGTGCGATAGACCTCGTCGTCCTCGTCGATGCGCTGCACCGGACGGTTGGTCGGGATTTCGATGACGTCGAGCTTGTAGATCTCGGCGAATTCGTCGGCTTCCGTCGAGGCCGTGCCGGTCATGCCGGCGAGCTTCTCATAGAGGCGGAAATAATTCTGGAAGGTGATGGAGGCGAGGGTGACGTTCTCCGGCTGGACCGTCTGCCGCTCCTTGGCCTCGAGCGCCTGATGCAGCCCTTCCGAATAGCGCCGGCCCGGCATCATACGGCCGGTGAACTCGTCGATGATGACGACCTCGCCCTTGCGGACGATGTAATCCTTGTCGCGCTGGAACAGCTTGTGCGCGCGCAAGCCCTGATTGACGTGGTGCACGAGCGTGACGTTCTGCGCCTCGTAGAGCGCGCCGTCGGCGAGCACGCCGGCCTCGGCCAGCAGCTCCTCCATATGCTCATTGCCGGCCTCCGTCAGATTGACGGTGCGCTGCTTCTCGTCGAGCTCGTAATCTTCCTTGTCGAGCTTGGGGATCAGTCTGTCGATGGCGTTGTAGAGATCGGATTTGTCGTCGGAATGGCCGGAAATGATGAGCGGCGTGCGCGCCTCGTCGATGAGGATCGAATCCACTTCGTCGACGATGGCGTAGACATGCGGGCGCTGCACCATTTGCGCCAGCTCATATTTCATATTGTCGCGCAGATAGTCGAAGCCGAACTCGTTATTAGTGCCATAGGTGATGTCGCTGGCGTAGGCGTCGGCGCGCTCCTCGTCCGAAATATCATGGACGATGACGCCGACGCTGAGGCCGAGGAAGCGATAGACCCGGCCCATCCATTCGGCGTCGCGGCGGGCGAGATAGTCGTTGACGGTGACGACATGAACGCCGCGGCCGGGCAGCGCATTGAGATAAACCGCGAGCGTCGCCACCAGCGTCTTGCCCTCGCCGGTGCGCATCTCGGCGATGGCGCCCTCGTGCAGCACCATGCCGCCGATCAGCTGGACGTCGAAATGCCTCTGGCCGAGCACGCGCTTGGCCGCCTCGCGGACGGTGGCGAAGGCCGGGACCAGCAAATCGTCGAGCCGCGCGCCGTTCGCGAGCTGTTCGCGGAACTCTTCGGTGCGCCCACGCAGCGCCTCATCGGACAAAGCAGCGAGCTCGGGCTCCAAAGCGTTGATCGCCTTGACCTTCGGCTGATAGGTCTTGAGCCGGCGGTCGTTGGCCGAGCCGAAAATCTTCTTGGCGAGAGCGCCGAGCATGCGCAAACCTTTCTAGATGAGCCTCCGGCGATGAGCCGGCGGAGGCCGCCTTTTCGCACATGTTCCTTTCGATTTGCCAATTTCTTTTCGAAAGGTCGGCGGGCGCGGCCGCGCGCTCGCGCTCACGGCTGTGGCGCGACGACGGGCGAGAGATAAGAGGCCGCCGAACCCTTGTCAATGTAAGGGCGCGACCGGTACGGTTCGAGCTTCGGAGCGGGCTCGATCCGGGGAAAAAGCTGATGGATCGGCTCTTTTGGGTCTATATTCTGGCAAGCCAGCGCAACGGCACGCTCTACATCGGGATCACCAACAACCTCTCCCGCCGCGTCTTCGAGCATAAGCGGAAGCTCACGCCGGGGTTCACATCGCGCTATGGGGTCGACATGCTCGTCTTCTACGAGTCCTATACGGATGTGACGGAGGCGATAGCCCGCGAGAAAAGCTTGAAAAAATGGAACAGGGCCTGGAAGCTGCAATTGATCGAGCGCATCAATCCCACATGGCGTGATCTCTATCAGGATCTCAACAGGTGAACCGATTTGATCGCAACGCCCGTCATTCCCAGCGAGCCGAAGGTCCAACCGGGAATCCAGGGCAGCCGCCCGACTCTACGCGACGCCCCTGGATTCCCGGCCCTCGCTCTGTGAGCGCCCGGAATAACATCGCCCCCGGAACGCCCCCCTGCCCGCGTCATTCCCGGCGGGCCGAAGGCCCGACCGGGAATCCAGGGCAACCACGCGACTCTACGCGACGCCCCTGGATTCCGGGTCGCTCGCTCCGCGAGCGCCCGGAATGACAGCGCCCAAGCGGATACGACGGGAGCCCCCTCACTCCGGCGCCTCCTCGATCCGCCGGAACGGCTGCGGCAGCCGGCCCTGCTCCAACAGTCTCGAGAACAGACGCAGCCCGGCCGGCTCATTGCCATTGGGATGCACGAGCACGATGGAGCCGTCCCGCGGCGGCGGCGACAGCACCAGCCAGGCGTCCGCGCCGAGCGCGATCAGATGGCGGCGGCGCAGCTCCTCCATCAGCCGCGCATCGGCGACGAGGCCGGGAAAACGGAAAAACACGGAAGGAGTCGCGCTGCGCTCGATCAGCAGCCGCTCCACCCGGAAAATCTCCGCGTCGAGATCGACGCCCGGCCGCAGCAGATAATTCTGCCCATCGGCGAGGCGGGGAACATAAGGGTGGCTGTAGGAATGGCCGACCCAGTCGATTCGCAGCGTCCCGCTCGCCGCCTCGGCCATCAGCCAGTCGAAATCCGCCCCATGGCGCTCGATCCAGAGCCCCGACACGGAGAGCGCGACCGGCGCGCCGGGGACGAGCTCGGCCAATCGGCGCAGAAAGTCGCGGTCGAGCGGCCGCCGGCTCGGGCAGAGATCGCCGGTGAGAAAAGAGCCCGCCCCCGCCCCATGGCCGAGACCGGCGCTGATCGACAGACTGCGGCCGGCGGCGAGACGCGGCTCATCGGGATCGCCTGCCCGCGGCCGCAAGGCGCGCAAAAAGCGCGTGTCCTTCTGCTCCGCCTCTGTCGTTTCCCGACAGCGCCAGACGCTTTCCGCCTCGAGACTCGTCTCCAGCGTCGCCGGATCCACCGTCAGCGCGACCGTCTCGCCGTCGAGCCTCATGCGGCGAATGGCGAGGCGCTTCTCGCCCGCCGGCCCATGGCATTCGAGAAAGACAGGCCGATAATCCACGAGACGGCGCGCCGCCTCCCGCCCGCGAGCGGACGGGACGATTGCGAGAATTATGGCGAGCGCCCAGAATAAAGCCGTCGCGCGCCTTTGCGGGAGATGGTCCATGATCGAAAAAGCTCCTCCCGACAAAGCGCTAGCCGAAACACCCCCCGCCGCGGAGACGCTCGCCGTCGTCTTCCACGATCTCGCGCGCGAGAGCCCGGCCGTCGCGGCGGCGCTCGGCGGCGAGATCGCCGCGAGATTCCGCCCCCGCGACGAGGCGCCCTTCTCCACCATCGCCCATGACGAAAAGGGCGCGCTGATCGGCGGGCTCAACGGCGTCTCCCACTGGCGCTGGCTCTATATAAGGCATTTATGGGTCGCGCCGGAGCGTCGCGGCATGGGGCTCGGGACCGCTCTGCTGCGCCGCGCGGAGGGAGAGGCCCGCACGCGGACCTGCCTCGGCCTCTATATCGACAGCTTCGACCCGCGCGCTGCGGCGCTCTATGAGCGCTTCGGCTTCACGCGCTTCGGCGAGATCGCCGATTTCCCGCCCGGCCATAGCCGCATGTTCTTCTCCAAGCGGATCGCCGACACATGACGGAAATGACCGCCATGGTCCTGCGCCGGCCAGGAACGCCACTCGAGGCCGAGCGCCGTCCCCTGCCCCGCCCCGGCGCCGGCGAATTGCTGCTCGAGGTCGAGGCCTGCGGCGTCTGCCGCACCGATCTCCATGTCGTCGACGGCGAGCTCGAGCATCCGAAGCTGCCGATCGTTCCTGGCCATGAGATCGTCGGCCGCGTGGCGGCGATCGGCGCGGGCGTCACGGGCTTCGTTGTTGGAGAACGTGTCGGCGTCCCCTGGCTCGGCCACACTTGCGGCTGCTGCCCCTATTGCTCCAGCGGCCGCGAGAATCTCTGCGACGATCCGCGCTTCACCGGCTACACGCGCGACGGCGGCTACGCCACGCATACGGTCGCCGACGCTTCCTATTGCTTCCCGCTGCCGTCCGATGGCGATGCGGCGGCTCTGGCGCCGCTGCTCTGCGCCGGGCTCATCGGCTGGCGCTCGCTGAAGATGGCGGGCGACGCGCGCGACATCGGCATTTACGGTTTCGGCGCCGCGGCGCATATCGTCGCGCAAGTCGCGATCGCGCGAGGACGGCGCATCTTCGCCTTCGTGCGGCCGGGCGACGCCGCGGCGCGCGATTTCGCGCTCTCGCTCGGCGCCGTCTGGGCCGGCGGCTCCGACGAGACGCCGCCGGAAAAGCTCGACGCCGCCATTATCTTCGCGCCCGTCGGCGCGCTGGTTCCGCGCGCGCTCGCCGCCGTGCGCAAAGGCGGGACCGTCGTCTGCGGCGGCATTCACATGAGCGACATTCCCTCATTTCCCTATGCTCTGCTGTGGGAGGAGCGCCGGCTCGTCTCGGTCGCCAATCTCACGCGCGAGGACGCGCGCGAATTTCTGGCGCTCGCGCCGCAAGTCGGAATCGAAACGCATGTCGTGCGCTATCCGCTGACTGCGGCCAATGAAGCGCTCGCGGATTTACGCGACGGACGTCTGCAAGGCGCGGCGGTGCTGATTCCATGAGCGCTCCCTGGAATAGAGCCGAGGCGCAACGTCGGATCATCGCCGTTGTGAGCCGAGAGACCAGCTATCGCGAGGAGGATATCGGCCCCGACACCGACCTCGTCTTCGATCTCGGCGTCGCCGGAGACGATGCAGATGTTCTGTTCCGAGAAATAACGAAACTCTACCCGATCGATTTTTCCGGGAGCGATCTCCCCGAGCGCTTCGGTTCGGAAGGCTTCCGGCCATGGCAGCCGCCGCTATTGCTGCTCGGAATGCTCAAATCGATTTTCACGCGAATCGTCTTCGGCCAAGCGCAACAGGCCGAACCGGCGGCGTGCGCATTCGTGACGTCACGGACTGGGTGATGGCCGGAAAATGGACGCCGCCACAATGAGGTTTTCCGGTCAAAGCAGCGCCGCAACGCGGCGAGCGATCGTCTCCACCCCCTCCGAAGCGTCGATAGGCGTCCATCGCATTGCGCCGAGATCATAATTGCGCTGCCGCGCCGCTATCTCCTGCGTCGCATCCGACACGTCGCTCTGCCGCGCGCCAACGCGCGAGACACGAAGCGACCCGTCGGCCTCGAGCCAAAATCCCGCGAAAGAAACGCCCACGCGCCGCGCCGCCTCCTCGAGCGCATCGCGCTCGCTCTCGCGCGCGTAAACGGCGTCGACGATGACGCACCAGCCGAACGAGGCGACGCGCGTCGCCTCATTCTGCATCGCCTCATAGACCCGTGCGGAAACGGCCGCTGTATAAGCCTCCTGCGGCAGCGGCGATGTGGGCGCGACGCCGAACAGCTTTTTGCGCAATCGATCGCTATTGAGCGTCCGCGCGCCGGGCGCGGCGCCGACGAGCGGAGCCAAAGCCGCCGCGACGCTGGACTTGCCGGAGCCGCTGAGCCCGCCGATCGCAACGATGCGTGGCGTCACGGGCCGCAGCAGCGCGCGAGCGAGATCGAAATAATCGCGCGTCTCCTCATTCAGCGCAGCATGATCTGCGTCCGCATCCAGCGCGCGCGCGGCTGCGACATCGGCGCGGATCGCAGCGCGCAGCGCCATGAAGAAGGGCAGCAGCGGCAGCCCCTCCGCCTCGTCGCGATGATCCAGATAGCGATTGAGCGCGAAAGCGGCGAGCGCATCCAGCCCGCGCCGGCGCAGATCCATCAGCAGAAAAGCGAGGTCGTAGAGCACATCGATCGTCGCAAGATCGTCGGAGAATTCGATGCAATCGAAAGGCGTCGGCTCGCCGTCGACGAGGCAGATATTGCGCAGGGTGAGATCGCCATGGCAACGCCGCACCTTGCCGGCGTCGCGCCGACGATCGAGCATCGCGCCATGGGTCTGCGCCGCCGCGCGCAGCTCATCGGCGAGCGCACGGCGCTCCTGCGCCGAGACAATGGGCGATTTGGCGAGCGAGCTCGCCTCACCGAGATCGAGCAGCGAAGCCATGACCAAAGCGCCGCCGCGCTCTTCGATCACTTCCGCGCCATCGTGAAATTGCGCGATGCGCTCGGCGAGACGCTCGACGAGCGGCGCAGAGAGACGGCCGGCGACGGCGAGATTGTCGAGGAGATTTTCTTCCTCGAAGCGCCGCATCTCGACGACGGCGTCGATGAGCGCGCCATCGCCGTCGAAACACAGCGCGCCATCGCCCCCGCGCGTGATGCGGCGCGCGGCGAGATAGAGCTGCGGCGCCGTGCGGCGGTTGAGCGCATATTCGTGCTCGCACATTACGAGGCGAATCTGCGGCGTGTGGAAATCGAGATAGGGAAAGACGACATCGCGCTTGAGCTTATAGACTCGCTCCTTGGTCAGCACGACGATCGAGATGTGCGTGACGATCGTCTGCGCGTCTTCGCCCTGCGCCATGAGAAAGCGGACGGTCTCGTCCTGCGCGCCGAATGTCATGCGATGACGCCTCCAAAATCCTTGCAGAACGCGCGCCCCTTCTCCCACTTGTGGGAGAAGGTGGCCCCGCGAAGCGGGGTCGGATGAGGGCACACGATCGCATTCGAGTCATTCGTCGTCCGCGCCCCCATTCGCAGCGAGCCCTCATCCGACCCGACTTCGTCGGGCCACCTTCTCCCGCAAGCGGGAGAAGGAATAGAACACGAAGTTCCCGCCTCCATCACATTCCCCATTTCTTCACGAACCAGCTCTTCACCAAATGCGCCAGCACCGAATAGCAGATCAGAAATGAAAAAATCGCCGGCCAATAGAGCAGCGGCAGCGGCGTGAAGCCAAAGACGCCGGCGATGGGCGAAAAGGGCAGCGCCGCGCCGATGACGCAGACGACCAGTGTCGTCAGCAGCAGCGCATTGCTCGCCCGGCTCTCGATGAAGGGAATCCGCGCCGTGCGGATGATGTGGATGATCAGCGTCTGCGTCAGCAGCGATTCGACGAACCAGCCGCTCTGGAACAGAGCCGGATCGGCCAAGGCGCCGAAGCCGTAGATCATCAGCGCAAAAGTCGCATAATCGAAGATCGAGCTGATCGGCCCGACGCAGAGCACGAATTTGGCGATACTGTCTATGTCCCAGCGGCGCGGCCGCTCGAGATATTCGGCGTCGACATTGTCCGTCGGGATCGCCGTCTGCGAAAAATCATAGAGTAGATTATTGGTGAGCACCTGTATCGGCGTCATCGGCAGAAAGGGCAGGAACACGCTCGCGCCGAGCACGCTGAACATATTGCCGAAGTTCGAGCTCGCGCCCATCTTGATATATTTGGTGATGTTGGCGAACACTTTGCGGCCCTCGAGCACGCCGTCGCCGAGCACGGCGAGGCTCTTCTCGAGCAAGATGATATCGGCCGTCTCCTTGGCGACGTCGACCGCCGTGTCGACCGAAATTCCGACATCGGCCGCCTTCAGCGCCGGCCCGTCATTGATGCCGTCGCCGAGATAGCCGACGACATGGCCCTTGCGATGCAGCGCATCGATGACACGCGCTTTCTGCGGCGGCGAGAGCTTGGCGAAAACGCTCGTCTCCGAAGCGAGAGCCGACAAATCCTCCTCGCTCATCGACTCTATCTGCGACCCGAGCGCGATGCGCCCGACCTCTAGCCCCACATCCTTGCAGATCTTGCGCGTCACAATGTCATTGTCGCCGGTCAATATCTTCACCGCGACCCCGGCTTTGGCGAGCGCCGCTATGGCCGGCGCCGCGCTCTCCTTGGGCGGATCGAGAAAGGCGATATAGCCGAGCAGCGTCAGCGCGCTCTCATCGGCGACGGAAAAGCTCGTCTGCTCCGGCGGCAGCTCCTTATAGGCGACGGCGACAACGCGGAAACCATCCGCGTTCAGCTCCTCGGTCTCGCGCTGCGCCGCCTCGAGATGCGAAGGATCGAGCGCGCCGCAATCTTTCTCCGTCTCATAGCGCGCAGAAATGGCGAAGAGCTCCTCCACAGCGCCTTTGCAAATGAGCAGATGCGGGCCGTCGTCGCGGCGCACGACGACGGAGAGGCGGCGCCGCTCGAAATCGAAAGGAATTTCGTCGATCTTCTCGAATTCATGATCGGGTCGCAGCGCTGTCGCCAATTCGTGATGGTCGAGCACGGCGCGATCGAGCAAATTCTTCAAGCCCGATTGAAAATGGCTGTTGAGGAAAGCGAATTCGAGAACGCGGTCCGACTCCTCGCCGAATATGTCGAGATGGCGCTTCAATATGATGCGGTCCTGCGTCAGCGTGCCGGTCTTGTCGGTGCAGAGCACATCCATCGCGCCGAAATTCTGGATAGAGTTGAGCCGCTTCACGATCACTTTCTTGCTGGCGATGGCGATCGCGCCTTTGGCGAGATTGACCGTCACGATCATCGGCAGCATTTCGGGCGTGAGGCCCACGGCGACGGAGACGGCGAAGAGCAGCGCCTCCAGCCAGTCGCCCTTGGTGACGCCATTGATGACGAACACCGCAGGCGCCATCACCGCCATGAAGACGATCATCAGCAGAGTGAAGCGCGTCAGCCCCTTGTCGAAGCTCGTCTCGACGCGCGCGCCGGCCATTTTGTCGGCGAGCGCGCCGAGGCAGGTGCGCCGTCCCGTCTCGATGACGATAGCCGTCGCATAGCCGCTGACCACATTCGCGCCCATCAGCGCGAGATTTTGCGCGGCGAAAGGGTCGCTCGCCGGCGCGGCATGCGCGAATTTCTCCACCGGCATGGATTCGCCGGTCAGCGCCGATTGATTGACGAACAGGTCCTTGGCCTCCAGCAGGCGCAGATCGGCGGGGATCATGTCGCCGGCCGAGAGGCGAACGATATCGCCCGGCGCCAGCCGCTCGATCGGCTCCTCGACGAAATTATCCGCCGTATGCGCGCCTGGTCGGCGCACGGAGGCGTGCGTGCGTACCATGGCCTGCAAGCGCGCGGCGGCCTCGTTGGAGCGGTGCTCCTGGAAGAAGGCGAGGCCGACGCTCAGCACCACCATTGCGGCGATGACGACCGAAGCGCGCAGATCGCCGAGCGCATAAGAGGCGACGGCGAGAGCGAGCAGCAGCGCGTTGAGCGGATTTTTCGCCCTGCCGGCGAGCTCGCGCAGCAGGCTGGGGCGCCGCTCATGGGCGATGCGATTGAGCCCGACGCTTCGCAGCCGATGCGCCGCCTCGCGCACGCTGAGCCCCGCGCGTGAGCTGTGCAGGGAGGCGAGAACCGCCTCGCCCTCGGCCTGCGCGGCGCGCAGCAGCGCGCCGTCGAGCCGCTTCTCATGCAGGAGGCGCGTCGCCGAAAATCGATGGTTCATCTCTTGCAAATTCCCGATTCGGGCGGGGAGCGGAAGAAGCGAAGCTGTTTCATCGCGGGCCGGCAAGGGCGCATGATGTCGCTTCGCTATCAAGTTCAGGTCACGCTTTCTTAACCATGACGAGGCTAGCAAATTCACAAGGCGCCGTCCTCACCTCGCGCGCGTCGCGCCCCAAGGCGCGCGACCTCCTGGATCGTTCCGATATGGGACAAGCGATGACCGAGGCCGCGGCGGCGGCGCCACAGCCTCGTTGGACATTGAACTATCCACGGCTGCTCAATGCGCTGTTCTGGATCACCGCCTTTTCCGGCTCGGTGGTGTTCATCGAGCCTTCGCCCTATGACGGGCTCATCCTGCTGACGCTCATCGTCTGGGTGCTGGGCGGCGTGCGCATTCATCGCGCCGTTCTGCCGGGCGTCGCCCTGCTCGTTCTATGGACGCTCGGCGGCTACATCTCGCTCATTCCCTATTGGAACGAGCCCGATCCCGTCGAGTTCATGACGCATACGCTGTTCATCTCGACGACCGGCGTCTTCTATATGCTGTTCTTCTCGGAGAACACGTCGCGGCGCTTCGATCTCTGCATGAGCGGCTATGCGGCGAGCTGCATGCTCGCGGCCGTCATCGCCGTCGGCTCCTGGGCGGGCCTGTTCGGCAATCCATTGACGATGACGCTCGACGGACGCGCCATGGCGCCCTTCAAGGATCCCAATGTGCTCGGCTCCTATATGGTGCCGGGCGTGCTCTATTTCGTGCAGCGCCTGCTACTCGGCCGCTGGGCCTATTGGCCGGTGACGCTCGCCGGCCTCGCGCTCTCGGGCGCGGCGCTGTTCACCTCTTTCTCGCGCGGCTCCTGGGGCGCGGCGGTGGTGTCGATCGCGCTGATGACGATCATGTCGGTGGCGACGGCGGATTCGCGCAAGATGCGGCTGCGCATCGGCTTCATGGCGCTCGCCGTCGTCGGCGTGGTGGCGGTGGGGGTCGGCGCGGCGCTCACCGAGCCCTCTGTGCGCGAGTTCTTCTTCAAGCGCGCTTCGGCGACGCAGGATTATGACGAAGGACCGACGGGCCGCTTCGGCAATCAGAAGCGCTCGCTGCCCATGCTGGTCGAGCGTCCCAACGGCATGGGGCCGCTCAGATTTCGCCTCACCTTCGGGCTCGAGCCGCACAATAGCTACATCAACGCCTTCGCCTCCAATGGCTGGCTCGGCGGCTTCGCCTTTCTGGGGCTCGTGCTGACGACGACTTTCATCGGCTTCCGCCTGTCGCTGACGCGCTCGCCCTATCTGCGGCAGGGGCAGCTCATCTGGTCGGCGATGTTCGTGTTCTTTTTGCAGGCGCTGCAGATCGACATCGACCATTGGCGCTATTTCTTCATCTATCTCGGCGCCGTCTGGGGCCTCGAGGTCGGCCGCGTGAAATGGGCCGAGCGCAACGCGGCTACGGCTCGAAGCGAAGCCCGCCCATGATGACATTGGCGGTAAAATTGGAATTGGCCGTCGAGCTGACGAGACGCTGCCAGAAATAGCTGCCCCTGATGGCGATGGAGCGGGTGAGCTTGTATTCGAGCTTCACGCCCGCCGTGCCGACCTGCTCGAACGTGTCCGCGCCCTGATAATTATTGGTCTGATAGCTGCCGGTCGCGGTGATAGTGAAATTGCGGAACATCGCATGGGTCACATCGAAAGTGACATTGCGCGAGAGCACGCCCGCGGCGCCTTGCAGCGTCGTCTCCGAGAGCATCGTTCCGGTGCGCAGCGTGAAAGTGGTGAGCGGCGTCGCCGTATAGATGATGGCGGCGTCGATGATCGGCCCGCGCAGGCGCGGCAGGCGCGGATCGGCGTAGTCGCGCTGCGCATAGCCGCCGGAGGCCTCGCCCGTCACCAGATCGGTGATCTTGAAGGTGCTGCCGATGCGGCCGGAAACGCCCGCGCTGTCCCGCGCATAGCCATAAGGATCGAGCCAGCTGTCGTGGACGCGCTTGTCGATCATCGCCTCGACATAGGGCTTCATCGACGGATTGAGCTCATAGGCGAGGCGCGGATTGAGTCCATAGGCGTTGTAGCTCGTGCTCATCAGATTGAGCACCGAGCCGTCGTTGTAATAGGCGTTCTGATAGATCCAGCGATCGTAGACGCCGCGCAGCGTCGCGTCGAGCCGACCGAAGCTCTGCGTCACGCCCGCCGCCGCGCCCAGCGACACGATGAGCGGCCGATTGACGACCACGACATTGGGCAGGCTGGTGACGAGGCCGGGCGCACCCGGCCGCTGCGTGTCGAGCGTGAACTTTCCTTCGAATTTCACTTTCGTGTCGCGCGCGACGTCCCAGCGATAGAAGACGTCGCCGGCGCCGTCCGGCCGATCGGCGTTCTGGACGCTGGCGTAATCGACATAGCCGAGGCGCAGATTTCCTTGAATCTCGTCGCGCATCCATTCCGAGCGCAGCCGCAGTCCGGCGTCGACTCGGAAGAATTTCGAGCCCTGGACGTCGGAGGTCACGCGATTGGGATTGGTGTCATAGCCATAGCTCGGCTCGGCATAGGGGTAGAGCCGAAGCGCCCCGATCCCCAGGCCGAGCGGCGCATAAGGGTTGGGCTCGATTCTGGGCTTGGGCCGCGCCGGAATTTGTGCGGGCAGAGCGACATTGGGCGGCGGCGGCCGCTCGGCGGGAAGGTCCAGCGAGCCGCGGAAGCCGCGCATACGCAGCTTGGCCTGTCGCTTTATCTTCTCCTTGGCCTGGAACGAGGTCTTATAGGGCTCGAGCGGCGGCAGCGGATGCGCCGGAGAGAGCGGTGGCGGCTTCAAGGGCGACGGCGGCGGATTTGGCCTCGGCAGACGCGCCCGCACGCGCGGCAATCCATAATTGGGCGCGCCCGGAGAAATCTCCGGGGCCGCCCGCCGCTCCTGCTGCGAAACATTGGGCTGCGAGACGTAAGGCGGCGCCGCCTCCGCCCCCGGTATGGGCGGAACGGCCGGAAGATCGCGCAGCGGGGCGATGTCGAGCGAAGAGGGCGAGAGCGTCTGCCCCTCGGCCGGACGCAAAGGCGCCAGCGCCGCCGGCGCAGCCAGCGACAAGGCGATCAGCGTCGTTGCCGCAACGCGGCTCTGAGACTTGGCGGAAGCCACTCTTTCCCTCGCGCGGACGCCCTGTTCGAAGCAGGCGCGATGGAATCGAGCGTTAAGGAGTTATGGTTAACAAAGGCTTACCGGCAAAGGCTCAGGCCGGCGGCTCACTCGCCGAGGGCCGCCATATAGAGTTCGAGAATCTCTTCTTCTTCCGCGCGCTTATGCTTGTCCTGACGGCGGAGGGAAACGATCTTGCGCATGATCTTGGGATCGAAGCCGGTGCTCTTGGCCTCGCCATAGACATCCTTGATATCGTCGGCGATGGCGCGCTTTTCCTCCTCGAGCCGCTCGATGCGCTCGATGAAGGAGCGCAAATGCCCGCCATTGACCTCGCCGGTCGGATCGATCCCGGCGCTGGCCTCCATCTCTCGGGCGGCGACCCTGTTGCTGGCCATGATCTTCTCCTGAAGGCTTCGAGGACTTTCGGACTCCCGGGCGCAGGACCCGCGGCTCCCGCGTCCAGGGCAAAGGCGAGCCATGCCAAGCCGCGGCCGGCGCCGTCAAGCGCGCCGCGAAATAATCCCCGCTTTCCTCCCGTTCGAGCTTGACGCCCATCCGCGCGCCCCCGACATCATCGGCGGATCGCTCGAGAGGAGAGGATACGCAGATGTACGAAGCGGGCGGCGACGGCCGCATCTATCCGGTCGCGCCCGGCCTGCCGCCACGGGAGGCGCTCGCCGGCGTGCGCACGCGGCGCGTTTTCGCCGTCTGCCTCGATTTCTTCGCCGTGGCGCTGCTCTCGGCGGCGCTGTGGCTCGCTCTGCTGGTGCTCAGCTTAGGCCTCTCGGCCCTGCTGCTGCCGCCGTTGTTTCCGCTCGTCGCCTTCTTCTACAATGGCCTCACCGTCTCCGGCTGGCGGCGGGCGACTCCCGGAATGCGCGCCATGGACCTCGAGGTGCGCCTCGCCAATGGCGCGCCGACGCCCTTTCTCAACGCCGCCGTCCAGGGCGTGCTCTTTTATGTCAGCTGGCTGTTCCCGCCGCTGCTGCTCGTCACCTTCGTCACGCCGGACAAGCGTTGCCTGCACGACATTTTGGCCGATGTGATCGTGCTGCGGCGCGCCGATTGAGGCGGACGAGCGAAAACTTCTTGGCGCTCGGCGGACGTCGATTCTAATATCCGCGTCTGTCCGCGCTGGAAGGCGTCGGAGCGTGCGGTATATCGGATTTCGCGACAGGACCAGACCAGCGTGACGAGAGAGCCCCGCGACGCGCCGCAATTCTATCTCACCTCGCCGGCGCCGTGCCCCTATCTGCCGGGGCGCGACGAGCGGAAGGTGTTTACCCATTTGATCGGCCGCCGCGCGCCGGCGCTCAACGACACTCTGACGCAATCGGGCTTCCGACGCTCGCAGACCATCGCCTACCGGCCGGCCTGCGAGACCTGCCGGGCCTGCGTCTCGGTGCGCGTGAAGGTCGAGGAGTTCCAGCAATCCAAGGGCTTGCGCCGGGTGGCGCGGCGCAACGCCGATCTCTTCGCCGAGGCGCGCCGCCCCCATGCCGTGACCGAGCAATATGCGCTGTTCCGCGCCTATGTCGGCGCGAGGCACAATGACGGCGGCATGGCCGATATGAGCATGATCGACTATCAGATGATGGTCGAGGACAGCCATGTGGAGACGCGGCTGATCGAATATCGGACGCCGGCCGACAATGGCGGCCCGGACCGGCTCGTCGCCTGCTGCCTCACCGATTATCTCGCCGATGGATTGTCGATGGTCTATTCCTTCTACGATCCGACGATGGACGAGCGCTCGCTCGGCGCCTTCATGATTCTCGACCATGTGGAGCGGGTGCGGCGCGCCGGCCTGCCGCATCTCTATCTCGGCTATTGGGTCGATGGCTCCCGCAAAATGGCCTATAAGGCCCGCTTCCTGCCGCAGGAGCGGCTCGGCATGGACGGCTGGAAGCGCATCGGCTGATGCGGCTCCCGCTTTCCTGAAGGCCAGATGAACGAAGCGGCCATGCGCCGTTCAGCTTCGGGACGTTAATTTTTCCTTCGTCATCGGGAATTGCCGGCCGCCATTCGGCGCGGCCGATCGAGCGAAGGAGAGCGTCCATGGGCGCGAATATCACGAAAATCGCCGCAATCGCGGTCGCGGGCGTCATCGCCGCGACGACTGTGGGCGCCGCCACGCCGGCTCGCGCCGACGGCTGGGGCCATCACGGCGGATGGGGCCACGGCGGATGGGGTCATCACGGCGGCTGGGGCCATGGCGGCTGGGCGCGTCCGGGCTATGGCTATGCCGGCTATGGCTGGCGCGGCCATCGTGGATATGGCTGGGGCGCCCCGGTCGCGGCGGGCGTGCTCGGCGCGCTGGCGGTCGGAGCGGTCGCGGCCGCCGCCTCGCAGCCCCACTATGGCTATGGCTATGGCTACGGCTATGCGGGCTGCTATCCGGCCAATCAGCCCGTCCTCGACGATTGGGGCAATGTCGTCGCCTATCGTCGCGTGCAGGTCTGCAACTGACGCGCAGGTCTCCGCAACTGATCGATTTCGAAGAGTTCGGCGCCCGGTAGCCAGGGGCGCCGAAGCCCGCCGCCGCCTCCCCGCCCCCTCTCGCGCGACGGCGAGGACAGGCCTCCCGGACTTCCCCTCCGGGAGGCCTTTTTCGTCAGAGACGGCGCAGCGACAGCGGCTTGCCTTCTTTGGAGTCGCGGCGCCAGAGCCCATCGGCCTCCAGCTCGAAATGCGCCTTGTGGCCCTTGCGGGCGGTGAGCGAGAGACGCCCCCGCTCCAGCGCCCAGCCCACCGGATCGAAAATCACCACGCCCTGGTCGCGGCAGGCCGGCGCCAGCTGCGCCCGGAAGCCGCCCGGCCCGCGCGCGCGGTCGTCGAGCGTCAACATGCAGCCTGTGTCCTTGTCGCCGGCCCGCAGAATCGCGTAGCGGCCGGCGGCGCCGGGCTGCGACGCCGCGAGCGCTGGCGCCGCGAAGGTCGGCAGTCCGACCGCGACAGCGAGGCCGAGGCTCGCGGCCAGGGCGAGGGCTGCGGAAAATTTCGACATGGAAGGCTCCGGGAAATCGTCTGCGAATCGTGAAAAGATATTGCGCTCACCCTGCGCGAAGACAAAGCCTGACGGAAGAAATTTCGGCGCGCCGGCGCGCGGAGCGGGACGGAATGCGAGGAGCCTTTTGCGAAGCCGGCCGGCAAGGTCTAAATGACAGCGCCAGGAGCCCCGCGACGCCCCTCGCCATCGGAGCCGACAAAGATGACCAGCGCCTCTCTCGCTCTCGCCGAACGCTCGGCGCCGCGTTACACGAGCTATCCCACCGCCCCGCATTTTTCCGCGGATGTCGGGCCGGATCAGGCCGCGTGCTGGCTCGCCGAGCTCTCGCCGCAGGCCAATCTGTCGCTCTATCTGCACGTCCCCTTCTGCCCGGCGATCTGCACCTATTGCGGCTGCCACACCAAGGCGCTGCGCCAGGACGCGCCGCTCACCTCCTATAAGGAGACGCTGCTGCGCGAGATCGAGCTGGTCGCGGCCTCGACGCCGGCGCGCCATGTGCGCGCGATCCATTGGGGCGGCGGCACGCCGAGTATGCTCGGCCCCTCGCGCTTTCGCGAGGTCGCGCATGTGCTCGGCGAGCAATTCGACATCGCCCGCGACGTCGAGCACGCGATCGAGCTCGACCCGCGCCTCGTCGACGCCGCGCTCGCCGACGCGCTGGTCGTCTCCGGCGTCAATCGCGTCTCGCTCGGCGTGCAGGATTTCAATCCCCATGTGCAGAAGGCCGCCGGCCGCGAGCAGCCTTATGAAGTGGTGGAGCGCTGTGTCGCCATTCTGCGCGCCGCGGGACTCGAGGCGATCAATTTCGATCTCATGTACGGTCTGCCGGAACAGAGCGTCGACGATGTGATCCGCACCGCAAAGCTCGCCGCCGGCCTCGCGCCGAGCCGTCTCGCCGTTTTCGGCTACGCCCATGTGCCTTGGTTCGCGGTGCATCAAAAGCTGATCGACCAGGCCGCGCTGGCCGGCGCCAATGAGCGCCTCGCCCAGGCGGAGGCCGTGCGTGCGACGCTGGAGGCGGAAGGCTTCGAGGCGATCGGCCTCGATCATTTCGCGCGGCCGCAGGACACGATGGCGCAGGCCGCGCGCGAAGGCCGGCTGCGCCGCAATTTCCAAGGCTACACGACCGATGAGGCGGATGCGCTCATCGGACTCGGCGTCTCCTCCATCGGCCGTCTGCCGCAAGGCTATATCGGCAATATCGGCGACACGGGAAACTGGCGCCGCTCCGTCGAGGCGGAGCGCCTGCCCATTTCGCGCGGCCTCGCCTTCAGCGCGGAAGACAGAGCGCGCGGCGCCGTCATCGAGCGATTGATGTGCGATTTTTCAGTCGATTTCGGCGCGATCGCCGCAGCGCATGATTTCCGCGAGGATGCGTTCGACGACGCCGTGCCGCGTCTTTCGACTCTGCTCGACGAAGGCCTCGTCGCGCTCGACGGACGCCGTCTCACCATCGCGCCACGCGGCCGTCCGTTCGCGCGTCTGGCCGCGGCCGCATTCGACGCCTATCTCGAAGCCAAGGCCGCACGACACTCCGTCGCGGTGTGAGCCGCGCGGATCGACCAATTGCGAAATGCCGACGCGCGGCGAGCGAAGCGATCGACTCGTCGCCGCCACGGTGATATTACTGGCTTGTTTCTTATCCCCGGCTCAATTTCGTCAGGCCGTACATCGGCATTGACAAAGCGATCACAACCTCGAATTGTCTCGTTATGTACTAGTACTATCGTCTAGGCGACTCCCACAGCTTTCGTCGCGCAGCATCGCATCAGCTTGCGTTCGTTCGCCGAGCGGCGTCGTGCACATCATTCCGAGGAATCAGGATAATGCTCGCATCGCCGCTCGTTCTGGTCGGAGCCGACAAGGGCGGAGTCGGCAAGACGACCGTGACGAGACTCCTGATCGATTTTCTACAGATGTCGAACCGCGCGGTGCGCGCCTATGACACGCAGGCGCCGACCGGCGCGTTGAAACGCTTCTATCCCGACATCGCGCAGATCATCGACATACGCGACGTGCGCCACCAGGCGCGTCTGGTCGAGAGCCTGACCGGGCACACCGCCGTCACCATCGTCGATTTAAAAGCCGGACAGCTGATGCGCACGCTGCGTTTCATGGAGGATGTCGGCCTGCTCGACGCTGCGGAGCACGGCGAAGCGCGCGTGATGGTGCTGCATCTCATCGGCGCCTCGGTCGCCTCTCTGTCCGAGCTCGAAGAGGTCGGACCCTATAAAAACAAATGCGAATATCGCGTCGTCAAGAACTGCGTCAACGCCTCCAATTTCTTTCGAGAGAACGCCGGGTTCTCCGAGCGCTATCTCGGCGAGAGCGACGCCAGCCGCGAGATCATCGTGCCGCGGCTCGATCCGCTCGCCTATGAGGCCGTCGAGCTCACCGGATTGCCGTTCTCGTCTTTCGTGTTCGACGAGCCTGCGCGCGCCGCGGAAACTCGGCCGCGCTCTTTCGTGCTGCGCGGCTATGTGCGCACATGGCTCGAGCGTTCATGGACCAATTTCGAAGCCGCGGGGCTACGCAGCTATGTCGCTTCGCCCTCCGAGCAAATCTAATTCCAAGAAGCCGGCAAACGGCGCAACGAAGGAGACCATCGTGATGAAAGACTTTCGCCCTGAAGAGAAGAATGTCGTTTATATCGGCGAAGGCGTGTCGCTGACGGGTTCGGTGAAGGCGCAGGACACGATCGTCGTCGACGGCGCCATCGATGGCGAGATTTCCTGCAGCCAGCTGATCGTCGGCCCGTCCGGCGTCGTCAATGGCATGATCTCCGTTTCCGACGCGGATATTTATGGCCGCATCGGCACCGACATCACCATCAAGCAATTGCTCATCGTGCGCTCCACCGGCCGCGTCGAGGGCAAGTGGATCTACGGCGAGATCGAGGTCGAGAAGGGCGGCGTGCTGTTCGGCACGGCGGAGTCGACGGAAATCCGCTCCGAGCGCAAACCCGCGGGGCCGAAGGACGAGAAGGCCGGCTCTTTCAAGCGTTTCGAGAAGCCCGAGCTCGTTTCTTCCAATGAGGCCGATGCGGAAGCCGCGCCCGTCACCAGCATTTCGTCGCGCGCGCTGCGCGATCGCCGCAAGGCCTGACGATCAAGGCAGAGCCGCGCGCATCAGCTTGCCATTGCGATTGCGCGGCAGCCCGTCGAGAAAAACGATCTGTCGCGGCCGCTTATAGGCCGCGAGATGATCCGCGCAATGGGCGAGGATGTCCTCCTCGCTCAGCGCCGCGCCGTCGCGCAAGATCACATAGGCTTTGATGATCGTCTGATCATCGCGGCCGGGCCGCTCCGCGACTGCGGCGTCGGCGATGAGCGGATGCGCCAGCAGGCATTTTTCCACTTCCGCCGGCGAGACGCGATAGCCGAGCGCGTTCATCACCTCATCGGCGCGGCCGTGGTGCCACATATAGCCGTCGCCGTCGAATTCGACGAGATCGCCGGAGACGAACCAGTCGCCGCGAAAGGCGTCCCTTTCTTCATCCGACCTGTTCCAATAGCGCAGCATCAAGCCCGGCTCGTCGCGACGCACGGCGAGCACGCCGGTCTCGCCGACGCCGAGCGGCTCGGTGCCGCCGTCGCGCGGCAGAGCCGCGACGATGCGTCCCGGCTGCGGGCGCCCCGGCGAGCCCGGCCGCGCCGGAACGCTCGGCGCGCTGGAAATGAAGGTCGAAATCTCGCTCATGCCGAAAGCCTCGTAGAGCTCGGTCTTGGCGCGCGCGCGCCATTCCTCGAGCAGGCTCGGCGACAGAGCGGCGCCGGCGGTGAGGCCGTGCCGCAGGCTCGAGAGATCATGCGTCTCGAGCGCCGCATATTTGAGAATCTGGCGATAGACGCCGGGCACGGCGGCGAAAATGGTCGCGCCATGGCGCGCGATGAGGCGCGGCCAGACTTGCGGGTCGGGACGGCCATTGTAGAGCACGGCGGAAGCGCCATTGGCGAGCGGATCGACGACGCCGACGCCGAGCGTGTAGGTCCAATTCATCGCGCCCGCGTGCAGCATCACATCGGCGGATGTCAGCCCCTGCCAATACGCATACATGGGCCGCCGCGCCCAGGCGGCGCGATGCGCGTGCAGAACGCCCTTGGGCCGGCTCGTCGTGCCGGACGTATAAACGAGATAGGCGGGATCGTCGGCCGCCGTATCGGCATATTCGTCCAGCGGCGCGCCGGCGACGAGCCGCGCGAGATCCTCGCCGCGCAGAACCGAAACGCCGTCGCGCGAATGATTTTCGCTCTCGAAATCGCGGCCGAGCACGAGCGCCGAAGCGCCGCAATCCTCGCGCAGGAAGGACGCCTCCTCGAAAGTGAGCTGCGAGGAGGCGAGCAGCGCGACATAGCCCGCCGCGATGGCCCCGAAATAGGAGAGGACCGCGCCGGCCTCATTTCCCATGCGGATCATCACCCGCGCGCCGGGCGAAAGGCCGAGATCGCGAAAGCCCGCGGCGAGTGCGCGCACGTCGCGATCGAGCGCGCCGTAAGTCCAGCTCGTCTCGCTCTCGTCGCCGACGATGACGATCGCCGTCTTGTTCGGGTGAACGCGCGCGTGATCGGCGATGCAATAGCGGGCGAGATTGAAACGTGCGGGAACGGGCTCGATCATATGCTCACAAGCTCTCGAGAGCGCGCGCTCCTTCTCCCGCTCGCGGGGAAGCGAGCGCGCCCCGTCAGTCGAAGAGGCTCGACACGCTCTCTTCGCGCGCCGTGCGGGCGATGGCCTCGCCGATCAGCGGGCCGATCGGAATGAAGCGAATATTGCGCGCCTCCTGCACCGCGGGCGTCGCCGCGATCGTGTCGGTGAGCACCAGCTCTTTCAGCTTGGAGGCGGCGACGCGCTCGGCGGCCGCGCCCGAGAGCACGCCATGAGTGATATAGGCGGAGACCGAGGTCGCGCCCTGCGCCAGCAGCGCCTCGGCGGCGTTGCACAGAGTGCCGCCCGAATCGACGATGTCGTCCACGAGAATGCAATTGCGCCCGGAGACGTCGCCGATGATGTTCATCACCTCCGATTCGCCGGCGCGCTCGCGGCGCTTGTCGACGATGGCGAGCGGCGCATCGATGCGCTTGGCGAGCGCGCGGGCGCGCACCACGCCGCCGGTGTCCGGCGAGACCACCATCGCATTGGGCAGCTTGGCGTGCGACTTTATGTCCGCCACCATGACCGGCGCCGCGAAGAGATTGTCGGTCGGAATGTCGAAGAAGCCCTGAATCTGCCCGGCGTGGAGATCGACGGTCAGCACGCGGTCGGCGCCCGCGCGGGTGATGAGATTGGCCACGAGCTTGGCCGAGATCGGCGTGCGCGACGTGCCTTTGCGGTCCTGCCGCGCATAGCCGAAATAGGGAATGACCGCAGTGATGCGACGCGCCGACGCGCGGCGCAGCGCGTCGATCATGATGAGCAGCTCCATCAGATGGTCGTTCGACGGCGCCGAGGTCGACTGCACGACGAAAGTGTCCTGCCCGCGCACATTCTCCTGTATCTCGACGAACACCTCCATATCGGCGAAGCGCCGCACCTGCGCCCGACACAAAGGCACGCCGACATAGGCGGCGATCGTCTCGGCGAGCGCGCGGTTGGAGTTGCCTGCGAGAATTTTCATCGCCGCCATAGAACGCCTCGACCCTCAACACGTGACACGGCGGCCTCTTAGCAGCGATGCGGCCGTTGGACAATACGGCAGGAATATGACACCCGCTCTCGTCACGCCTCGCCGCGCCGGCAGACGATCTTCAGATATTCCAAACCCTCGCGCGGCGCGAGCGTCGTGCGGGCAATGGTCGCCTGTCCTTGGAAGCCGCACTGCGACTGGCTCGGCACTTTGGGGCCCTGAACGACGTCGATCGCCGTCTCGGGCCGGCACTCGCTCGGCGAGACCGAAAACGAGCAGACCAGGATCACAACGGAATAGAGCATCGGCTTTCTCCCCCGCAGAGCGCGAACCTCGATCGCCGCTGTCTCGCCGGCGCCCCTTCGCGGCCTCTTCGATGACGAAGCTAGGGCATGTTCCGTACCACTGCGATGGTTTAAAAGCAGGACCGCCGCCTTGTTCGGACCCTGAGACAAATTCTTCGGACCCCTGAGACAAAAATGTCACAACTGCCGCCGCCCGCTCCGCTCTCGGCTCCCTTCGTCGCTCCCACGCGAACGCGCCTCTCCGGCCGGCTGACGACGCTCGTCCCGCTGGCTCCGGAACATGCCGAGGATCTCTATGAGGCGACGCATGGACAAGAGCGCGAGGCTCTGTGGCGCTATCTCTTCATCGGCCCGTTTCCTGATCTCGCCGCCTTTCGCGCCGCCCTCGCCGAAATGGCGGAATCCGCCGCAATGGTCTATTTCGCCGCGCTCGCCAATGAAAACGGCCGCGCCCTCGGCTTCCAGGCCTATCTGAACATAGAGCCGGCCAATCGCGCCATCGAAGTGGGCGGCGTGCTCTATTCTCCGGCTCTCCAGCGCAGCGCGGCGGCGACGGAGGCCCAATATCTTTTCGCGGCCCACGCCTTCGAGACGCTCGGCTGCCGCCGCTATGTCTGGAAATGCGACAACGCCAATGAGAAGTCCAAGGCGGCGGCGCTGCGGCTCGGCTTTTCGCCGGAGGGGCTCTTCCGCCAGCATATGATCGTCAAGGGCCGCAATCGCGACACGGCCTGGTTCTCGATGCTGGACAGCGAATGGCCGGCGCGCAAGGCCGCCTTCGAGGCCTTTCTCGATCCTGGCAATTTCGACGCCTCGGGCCGCCAGAAAACGCCGCTCTCGGCCTTGAACGGGCAGGCCCGCGCGGCAAATAGGGGCTGACGGCGGCGCGCCAGAGACCGGCTCGGACGGATTGCCTCGCCGAACGGATGATGGTTTACAATGAATTGCGAGACGTTGGCGCGGATTTGACGCTTCCGCCGGCGGTTCTCGCGCAACGCTCTTCGGACGGTCCAAAGACGATGACGACGGCCGGCGCCAGAATTCTCAACAGCCTCGATCTGCCCAAGCCGCCGGGCGAGACGCGGGTCGTCGTGGCCATGTCCGGCGGCGTCGACTCCAGCGTCGTCGCCGCTCTGCTGCGCGAGGAAGGCTATGACGTCGTCGGCGTCACGCTGCAGCTCTACGACCATGGCGAGGCCACGCATCGCAAGGGCGCCTGCTGCGCCGGCCAGGATATTCAAGACGCCCGCCAGGTGGCGGCGCGGCTCGGCATTCCGCATTACGTGCTCGACTATGAGAGCCGCTTCCGCGAGACCGTCATCGACACTTTCGCGCAGAGCTACGCCAGCGGCGAGACGCCGGTTCCCTGCGTCGCCTGCAATCAATTCGTGAAATTCGTCGATCTTTTCGAGACCGCCAAGGATCTCGGCGCCGACGCTCTCGCCACCGGCCATTACATCGCCTCGCGCGAGGACGGCTTCGGCGGCCGCGCGCTCTATCGCGCCTTCGACGCCGCGCGCGATCAGAGCTATTTCCTCTTCGCCACGACGCGCGCGCAACTCGACATGCTGCGCTTTCCGCTCGGTGAATACGCCAAATCCGAGGTGCGCGAGCTGGCCCGGCGCTTCGATCTCGACGTCGCCGAGAAGCCGGACAGCCAGGACATATGCTTCGTCCCCAGCGGCCATTACACCGATCTCGTCGAGCGCCTGTCGCCCGGCGCCGCCGTACCCGGCGACATCGTCCATGTCGACGGGCGCGTGCTCGGCCATCATGCCGGGGTCATCCATTACACCATCGGCCAAAGGCGCGGCCTCGGCCTCGGCGCCGCCGTCTCCGGCCGCGCGGCCGAGCCGCTCTTCGTCGTGCGGCTCGACGCCGCCAAGGCGCAAGTCGTCGTCGGCCCGCGCGAGGCGCTGGAAACGCGCCGCGTCGCGCTGCGCGACGTGAATTGGATCGGCGCGGGCGATCTTTCCGATCTGCCGGCCGAGGGGCTGCCGATTTCCGCGCGCGTGCGCTCCACCCGTCCGCCGGCGCCGGCGCTGCTGCGGCCGCTGCCGGGCGGCGGCGCGGAGGTCGTCTTCGAGGCCGGCGAATTCGGCGTCTCGCCTGGCCAGGCCTGCGTCTTCTATGAGCGCGACGATACGCGCGGCCGTGTGCTCGGCGGCGGCTTCATCGCGCAAGCCGAAGCGGAGCCCCCCGCGCCGGAGCCGGCGCTCGAGCTCGATCGGAGTGCGTGATGAGCGATGCGCGTGGCGTTTCCGGCTTCAATTTCTTCGAGCACGGCCTCGATCGCCAGGCGATAGAGGCCGCCTACTCCCGCTGGGCGCCCGTCTATGATCTCGTTTTCTCCCATATGCTCGGCCCCGGACGGCGCGCCGTGGCGACGATCGCCTCGCGCGCCGATGGGCGCATATTGGACGTTGGGGTCGGCACCGGCCTCGAGCTGCCCATGTTCCGCGACAAGGCGCGGGTCGTCGGCGTCGATCTCTCCGAGCCTATGCTGCAACGCGCCTCCGCCCGCGTCGCCCGCGAGGGGCTGAAGAACATCGCCGGCCTCGCCCGCATGGACGCGAGCCGCCTCGCCTTTTGCGACGCCAGCTTCGCCTGCGTGGTAGCGCCCTATCTGCTGACCGTTGTGCCGGACCCGGAGGAGACGCTGGACGAGCTCGCCCGCGTGGTGCGGCCGGGCGGCGAGATCGTGCTCGTCAACCATGTCAGCTCGTCGGATTGGCCGATGTCGGCGCTGGAGGAGTTCATCGGCGAGAGCTTTTCCGTCACTCTCGGCTGGCGCCCGCAATTTCCCTGGTCGATCATCGGCGACTGGATCGACTCGCGCACCGACATGCGCCTCACCGAGCGCCGCGTGCTGCCGCCCTTCGGCCTGTTCACGCTGACGCGCATCGAACGCCTCGCCCGCTGGGGCGAGCATTCCCGCCGGCCCTATGACGAGCATCGTCGGCCGTTCGAGCACGCGTGAGCGGTCACACCAGCTCGAAGCGCAAGCGCCGGCCGACGACCTTGGCCGCACGCACCAGTGTGTCGAGCGTGGCGCTATCGTTCTTCGGATCGAGCAGCCGATCGATCTGAGCGCGGCTCGTCTCCATCATCTCGGCCATTCGCGCTTTGGTGATTCCCTTCTTCTTCATTTCGGCGGCGAGCTGCGCGGCGATCACTTCCTTGATCGCTGCGGCCGTGACTTCCTCTCGAATGCCCTGCTCGTCCAGCCAGCTCTCGAAAGTCGAGCCGAGGTGAGGATTTTCTCCGACGCCCGGCGCAGGATTTTGCTTTTTCGTCACCATGATGCGACCTCTTTCAGCCTCTGTCGCGCGAGCGTCAGCTCATCCGCCGGCGTGCGTTGCGTCTTCTTGACGAAGGCATGAAGCGCGATCAGCGCGCCCCCATGAAAGCCGAAGAAGACGCGCGCCTCGCGCTTGCTCGGCAAGGACGACCGGACCTCCCACAAGCCGCCGCTCAACGGTCGGCACAAGGGCAAGCCGACCGGCCAGCCGAACTGGACCTTCATCATGTCGCGCCCGACGGCGCGACGA
Source organism: Methylosinus sporium (assembly GCF_003113265.1). GTDB lineage: Bacteria > Pseudomonadota > Alphaproteobacteria > Rhizobiales > Beijerinckiaceae > Methylosinus > Methylosinus sporium. Next base: position 15,115 of record NZ_PUIV01000019.1, on the reverse strand, counting down.
TCGTCGAGCGGCAATTCGTTCAGCCATTCCCGCACTGGTTCGCGGCCGGCGAGAGTCCGCCAGAAGCGAAGGGGAATGGGCTCGAGAGCTTCGGTCATAGATTTAGGGCACTGTATCAAAAAAGATACCAGCCCACAAGCCTCGCCACGTCGCCTCTGGCGTTCCCGCCCGCGTGGGATTACATTGCTCTTGCGGCGCTGCGGGGTGCGTGACGGACTTTAATTCCCCGGGGCCTTATCGATCTCTAAGGGAGCTGTCCCTGGCCTTGCCCGTGGGCTCGGTCACTACGGCGCCCACCTACGTTGTAGGTTCCCGGGATCGATGTCCCACGGCTCACGCGGCCCGCGCTTTTACACATCGGACGATAAATCGCCCCAATGACCGTCGACGCCAAGACCGAACTGCGCCGGCGGACGCTCTCCCGCCGCGATCTCGTCTCCCATGAGGAGGCGCACGCCGCCTCGATCGCCGTCGGCGAACGCGCCCTGGCGCTGGTGCGTCGATTCGCGCCACGCGGCGCCGAGACCGGCGAGGTCGTCTCTGTCTATTGGCCGATCCGCAGCGAGCTGAACACGCGCCCGCTGCTGGAGATTCTGGCGGCGGAGAAAATCGCCACCGCCCTGCCGGTGATGACGGCGGTCAAGCGCCCGCTGATCTTCCGCGGCTTCACGCCCGGCGATGATTTGGTGAAAGGCCCCTTCGGCCTCTCCGAGCCGGCCGAGACCCGGCCCTCCTTCGATCCCGACATCGTCTTCTCGCCGCTCGCCGCCTTCGACCGCAGGGGCTATCGGCTGGGCTATGGCGGCGGCATTTATGACGCGACGCTCTCGCAGCTGCGCGCCAAGAAGCGCATCGTCGCCGTCGGCGTCGCCTACGCCTGCCAGGAGACCGACTCCGTGCCGACCGAGCCGCACGATCAGAAGCTGGATTTTCTGCTGACCGAGCGAGAGCTGATCGAGTTTTCGTGACGCGCGTTTGCGTCGCCGCGTTCGGCCGAATCTTGCCGCGCGACTCCTTCTCCCACTGGTGGGAGAAGGAAGCGCTGCCCGCAGGCAACAGATAAAAAATGACGCAGACGAATTCCCGCTCGCTGCTCTCCCGCGCTCTCCTCATCATCGAGCCGATCGACCATGCGCAAGCCGAGGCGGCGCTCTCGCGCGTGCTGGAGCGCGACGCTGGCGCGCTCGCCGCCGTCATCGCCGCGCAGGGAAATGCACGGCCGCTGCTCGAGGGCGCCCTCGGCTCTTCGCCTTTTCTCACCGAGCTTTCCGCGCGCGATCCTGCCCGGCTCGCGCGCCTGCTCACGGACGATCCCGACGCCAGCCTCGCCCGGCTCGTCGAGGCCACGCGCAACGCCGCCAAAGGCGTCACGGACGAAGCGGAGCTGATGCGCGCTCTGCGCCGCGCCAAGCAGGAGGGCGCGCTGCTGGTCGCGCTCGCCGATCTTTCCAAAGCCTGGGATACGATGCAGGCGACCGATGCGCTCACGCGCCTCGCCGACACCGCGCTCGCCGCTTCCATCGCCTTCACGCTGCGAGAGGCAGCCGCCGCCGGCAAGCTCGAGCTCTATGATCAGCGAATGCCGGAGCGCGGCTGCGGCTGGATCTTCCTCGCCATGGGCAAGGAAGGCGCCTTTGAGCTCAACTACTCTTCCGACATAGACATCATCGTTCTCTTCGATCGCGCCCGCGCGCGCGTCACGCAGCCGGCCGAAGACGTCGATCTCTTCGTCAAAATGACCAAGCGCATCGTGCGCATTCTCTCGGAGATCACGCCCGACGGCTATGTGTTCCGCGTCGATCTGCGCCTGCGTCCAGACCCCGGCGCGACGCCCATCGCCATACCGCTCGAGGCCGCCTTCTCTTACTACGAGAGCATGGGCCAGAATTGGGAGCGCGCAGCCTTCATCAAGGCGCGCGCCGCGGCCGGCGACATTCCCGCCGGCGAGGCGTTTCTGAAAGAGCTTTCGCCCTTCGTCTGGCGCAAAAATTTCGATTTCGCCGCCATCGCCGACGTGCATTCGATCAAGCGGCAGATTCACGCTTTCAAAGGCCATGGCGAGATCGCCGCGCTGGGGCATGATCTCAAGCTCGGCCGCGGCGGCATTCGCGAGATCGAATTTTTCGCGCAGACGCAGCAGCTCATCACCGGCGGGCGCAATCCCGCTCTGCGCGGCCGCGCGACATTGGAGACGCTGGACGCGCTCGTCGCCAATGGCTGGATCGAGCCGCGCGTGCGCGACGATCTCGCCGAGGCCTATCTCTTTCTACGCGATGTCGAGCACCGAATCCAAATGGTCGCCGACAAGCAGACTCATATTCTGCCACGCGACGAGAAGGAGGCGCTGCGCATCGCGCGCATGGCCGGCTTCGCCACGCTCGAGGATTTCACGCGAGCGCTGGTCGCGCATCTCGAGACGGTGCAGAGCCATTATTCGCATCTCTTCGAAAGCGCGCCGCAGCTCTCCTCGCAAACCGGCAATCTCGTCTTCACCGGCGGCGAGGACGATCCCGGCACGCTCGAAACCTTGTCGCGTCTCGGCTTCGCGCATCCCAAGACAGTGACGGAAACGATCCGCGGCTGGCATTTCGGCCGCTATGCGGCGACGCGCTCCACCAAGGCGCGCGAGCGCCTGACCGAGCTGACGCCGGCTCTGCTCGAAGCGCTCGCCGTGACGCAGAACGCCGATCAGGCCTTTCTCGCATTCGACAAATTGCTCGCCGGGCTTCCCGCCGGCGTGCAATTGTTTTCCGTGCTCGTCTCCAATCCGCGCTTGTTGAGCCTGCTGACGGCGATCACAGGCGCCGCGCCCAAGCTCGCGGCGACGATTGCGCGGCGCCCGCGCGTGCTCGACGCGGTGCTGGAGCCGGCCTTTTTCGAACATCTGCCCGATGAATCGGAGCTCGCCGCCGCGCTCGCGCGCAGCCTCGCCGAAACGCGCTCCTATGAAGAAGCGCTCGACGCGGCGCGCGTCTTCGGACAGGAGCAGAAATTCCTCATCGGCGTGCGCATATTGACCGGCGCGCTCTCTGTGGCGGAGGCCGGCCTCGCCTATGCGCGGCTCGCCGAATGCGTCATCGCCGCTCTGCTGCCGCGCGTCGAAGCGGAATTCGCGCGCGCGCATGGGCGCATGGAGGGGCGCGTATGCGTCGTCGCGCTCGGCAAGCTCGGCGGCCGCGAGATGACCGCCGCTTCCGATCTCGATCTCATGCTGCTCTATGACGCAGACCCACACGCCGAGTCGGATGGCGAGCGCCCGCTCGCCGCCGCGGCCTATTATGCGCGCCTCACGCAGCGGCTCATCGCCGCGCTCTCCGCGCCAATGGCGCAGGGCCTGCTCTACGAGGCCGATTTTCGCTTGCGGCCGTCGGGCGGCAAGGGGCCGCTGGCGGTGAGCCTGACGGCCTTCGAGGATTATCACGCGCATGAAGCCTGGACATGGGAGCATATGGCGCTGACGCGCGCGCGCATCGTCGCCGGCGCGCGCGATTTCGCGGCGACGGTGGAAGCCGCGATCCGCGCCGCGCTGACACGCCCGCGCGACGAAGCGAAAACGCGCGATGATGTCGCCGACATGCGCCGCCGTCTCGCGCGCGACAAGCCGGCGAAGAGCCTTTGGGATTTGAAGCAGGCCCCGGGCGCGCTGATCGATGTGGAGTTCGTCACGCAATATTTGCAGCTCCGCCATGCGAGCGCGCATCCGGCCTGTCTTTCGACGATGACGTCGACAGCGCTGGAGCGTCTCGCCGGCCTCGGGCTGATGGACGCGAATGAGGCGGCGACGCTGATCGAAGCCGCCCGCCTCTATCAGAGCCTCACGCAATTGCTGCGGCTTTCCATCGACGCTGATTTCGATCCGGCGCAGGCGCCGCGCGGTCTCGTCGAGCTGCTGCTGCGCGGCGGCGAGGCGGCGGATATCGCCCGTCTCGAAGCGCAGATCGCAGAAACGCAGCGCGCGACGCGAGAGATTTTCACGCGCATCGTCGGCGCGTGAAAGCCCCGCGCCGGCGCCCGCGGCGAAACGAGAGTCACGTTCCCGGGCTCGAAGCGGCGGCTCGATCGTGGAGCTTTCCCGACCGGAACCGGAAGAACCTCCCGACCAGAGCGCGAGCGGCGTTGCGCAACCCTCGACCCTTGCAATATAATCTCGACCAATTCCTTCGAGACGTCGCCGCCGGCCCTCGCCGCGCCCTAATTTCCGTGTTCCCCTTTGCCTGGACTTGCTCTAGTGGAACGCTGTTCGCGACAGGCCTCCCCCGCCTGTCGCTCTTTTGTTGGAGACTATCATGCCTCACCTCAAGACCACGCGTCTCGGCAGCCGGGGCGTCCTCGCCGCGATCGGCGTCTTCGCTCTGCTGACGATGGGCGCGGCCCCGGCGCAGGCCAAGGTCCTCGCCAAGGTCAATGGCGTCGACATCACCGACGACGACGTGAAAATTGCACTCGACGATCTCGGCGCCGGCCTGCCGCGGCAGCTGGAGGGCAAGGCGCGGGAGAATTACATTCTCGATTTCCTGATCGACGAGCAGCTCGTCGTGCAGAAGGCGCAGCGCGACAAGCTCGGCGAGACGCCCGATTTCGCCAAGAAGCTCGCCTATTTACGCGACAAGGCGCTGATGGAGGCGCTGCTCGGCAAGGTCGCCAAGGACGCGACCACCGAGGCCGCCGTCAAGAAGACCTATGACGAGGCCGCCAAGAATCAGAAGCCCGAGACCGAGATCCACGCTCACCACATTCTGGTGACCACCGAGGACGAGGCCAAGGCGGCGCAAAAGCGCGTCAAGGCCGGCGAGGATTTCGGCAAGGTCGCCAAGGAGCTCTCCAAGGACACGGGCGCGCAGGGCGGCGATCTCGGCTGGTTCACCAAGGACCGCATGGTGCCGGAATTCGGCGACGCGGCCTTCAAGATGGAGCCGGGCCAGATCTCCGATCCGGTGAAGACGCAATTCGGCTGGCATATCATCAAGCTGGACGAAAAGCGCCCGAAGGTGTTCCCGCCGCTGGATCAGGTGCGCGATCAGGTCTCCCGCTATGTGGCGCAGAAGGCGCAGTCGGACCTCATCGTCGAGCTGCGCCAGGGCGCGAAGATCGAGCGCACCGAAGCTCCGGCGCCCGACGCCAAGCCGAGCGAGACAAAGCCGGGTGAGGCGAAGCCCGCCGAGACCAAGCCGGCCGAGAAGAAGAAATAGTCATGAGGCGGTAGTGAGTGGGGCGTAGGAGCAGGGAGTGGGGAAGCGCGGCCCGCCGCATCCCGTCCCGCTCGCTACGCCCTGCTCACTGCTCACCCCTCCCCTGTCGCTCTCGCTTTTTTCAGGACCCATACCGCGCATGGCCAAGGCCGCACCCGTTTCGCCGCTCGCTCCCAAGACCTACCCGGACATTCCGCCGATCGAAGGCGTCCGCTTCGCCGTGGCGCAGGCCGGCATACGCTACGCCGGGCGCACCGACGCGATGCTCGCCCTTTTCGACGAAGGGACGCAGGTCGCCGGCGTCTTCACGCGCTCCAAATGCCCCTCCGCTCCCGTCGACTGGTGCCGCGCCCGGCTCGAGGGCGGCAAGGCGCGGGCGCTGCTCGTCAATTCCGGCAACGCCAACGCCTTCACCGGCAAGGCCGGCAAGGAGGCGGCGAAGCTTTCCGCCAAGCTCGTCGCCGCGGCGGCGGGCGTGCCCGAGAAGCAGGTGTTCCTCGCCTCCACCGGCGTCATCGGCGAGCCGCTGGACGCGACGAAATTCGAGCCCGTGCTCGGCAAGCTCGTCGCCGATACGCGCGGTGACGCCTGGCGCGAGGCCGCTTCGGCGATCATGACCACGGACACCTATCCCAAGCTCGCGACCCGCGTCGCCAAGCTCGGCGACGTCGAGGTGCGCATCGCCGGAATCGCCAAGGGCGCGGGCATGATCGCGCCCGACATGGCGACCATGCTCTCCTTCGTCTTCACCGACGCGCCGATCGACGCCGAGGTTCTGCAGAGCCTATTGTCGAAATCGGTGCAGAATTCGTTCAACGCCATCACCGTCGACAGCGACACTTCGACATCGGACACGCTATTGCTCTTCGCCACGGGCGCGGCGGCCGAGCGCGGCGCGCCGGTGATCGAGAAGGCGAGCGATCGCCGCCTCGAGGGTTTCCGCCGCGCGCTGGACGAAGTTCTGCTCGACCTCGCGCATCAGGTGGTGAAGGACGGCGAAGGCGCGCGCAAATTCGTCGAGGTGACGGTGATGGGCGCCGAGACCCCCAAGGCCGCCAAGCGCATCGCCCTCTCCATCGCCAATTCGCCGCTGGTGAAGACGGCGGTGGCCGGCGAGGACGCCAATTGGGGCCGGGTGGTGATGGCGGTCGGCAAATCCGGCGAGGCGGCGGATCGCGACAAGCTGGCCATATGGTTCGGCGACATTCGCGTCGCGCACAAGGGCCTGCGCGATCCCGATTACGACGAGGCGGAAGTCTCGCAGATCATGAAGCGCGACGAGATCGCCATCCATGTCGATCTCGGCATCGGCTCCGGCGCCGCGCGCGTGTGGACCTGCGATCTGACGAAGGAATATGTCGCCATCAACGGCGACTATCGCAGCTGATCCTCTCCTTCGTGAGCGCTTCTTTCTCCCGCCCGCGGGAGAAGGAAGCGCGCGCATGACATACGCTCGTGATGTCTTCGTCATCGCAGCGTGTCGCGAATCGGCTTCTACTCGCCTCGGCTCGGGCGGCGAGGAAGCGGACTTATGGTTTTCCCCCATGCTGTAGAAGCGGTCCTCTTCGACATGGACGGCACGCTCCTCGATACGGAGCGGCTCTATGTCGACGCCTGGATCGCGGCCGGACGCGCCGTCGGCCATGAGATCACCGAGGCGTTCTGCCATCGCATGATCGGCAAGCCGATGCAGGATTGCGAGACGATGATGATCGAGCGCTTCGGCGCCGACTTCCCGCTCGACGCCTGCATCGAGGCCTGCGGCGCCTTCGTCGCCCGCGCCTCGCGCTCCGGCGTGCCGCTGAAGGAGGGCGCGCGCGAACTGGTCGACTACCTCACGGCGATGAATATTCCGCTCGCCATCGCCACCTCCTCGCGACGGCCGACCGCGGAGCATCATCTGAGCCGCTGCGGCTTGCTCTCGCATTTCTCCATTCTGGTGACGCGCGACGATGTCGCCCGCGGCAAGCCGCATCCCGAATCCTATCTGCGCGCCGCGCGCGCGCTCGGCAAGGAGCCGCGGCGCTGCCTCGCGCTCGAGGATTCGCCGACCGGCCTGCGCTCGGCCGCCGCCGCCGGCGCGATGACGATTCTCACGCCGGACATTTTGCAGCCCTCCGCCGAGGAGCGCGCGCTCTGCCTCACCGTCGTCGCCAGCCTGCGCGACGTGCTCGAGCTGCTGCGCGCGCAAGCCGACCGGCAGCCCTTAGGCGCCATTGCGCGCTGACGAAAGTCGACTCGATTTCTAGACTCCGCAGCGATTCGCCCCCTGCCCGATGGAGACGAAGATGACGCCGCGCCGCCCGCTTTTTGCGGTCTCTCTTGTTGCGCTTTTTCTGCCCCTCGCCGCCTGCGCCGGCGCTTATGAGGAGGCGCGCGAATATGCCGCCCTCTCCGGCGTCGTCGTGGAAAAGAGCGCCGACAGCGGAGCCGAAAAGCCCGACAAGAAGAAGGGCGGAAAAAAAAAGGCGGGAAAAAAGAACGAGGGAAAAAAGAAAGGCGCCGAGAAGAAAGAGGCCGCCGCCAAGGACGACAAGAACGCGCCGCCGGCCGTCGGCGCCTGCGTCACCTATCAATTCATGGGCGGCGCCGATTGCGAGGAAGCGATCACCAAGCGCGATTGCTACGACAAGCGCACCAATGTCGTCGACTGGCGCAAGGAGACGAGCTGCGCCGCCGCCTTCCTGTCGCCGCCCGAGCGGAAACCTTAAAACAGCTATAGCCTTGCCTCGGCCCGGCGGAGCGGCGACATTGGCCGCGCAATTTCGCCCTATCGAGGCCTCTCCCCATGCGTTCCGCCGCCCTCTGCGTCGCGCTCGCGCCGCTCGCTCTTTCCGCCTGCAACAGCGCCGCGCCCGAGATGCGCTTCGATCCCGCCGAGGCCGCCTTCATCAGGCAGGAGGGCAAGGCGACGATAGAGGGCCAGGCCTTTCTGCGCGATCAGCAGGGCAAGATGAATGTGCGCTACGCCGCCGGCGAGGTGGTGCGGCTCATTCCCGCCACCGCCTATGCGCAGGCGCGATTCTCGCATTTCTACGGCAAGCGCAAGTTCATCGCCGCCCTCTTCATGCCGACGCCGACGCAGGACGCCGAATACGCCGCCTATACGCGCACGACCAAGGCGGGCGCGACCGGCCGCTTCACCTTCGACAAGGTCGCGCCGGGCCGCTATTTCGTGGCGACGCAGCTCACCTGGGTTCCCAAGGGCGGCTTGCTCAGCGAGGGCGGCGCGATGTACGACGAAGTCGTCGTCACCGGCAAGGAGACCGATCCGATCGAGGTCGTGCTCTCCGGCAATTGAGGGAAACGCGCCTTGTCTCTGCTTCTCGTGGTCGCCGCCGCGCTCGTCGATCCGCAAGGCCGCGTGCTGATCGCCCAGCGTCCGCAAGGCAAGCAGCTCGCCGGCCTGTGGGAGTTCCCCGGCGGCAAGCTCGACCCCGGCGAGCGGCCGGAGCAAGCGCTCGTGCGCGAGCTGGCCGAAGAGCTGGGCATAGAGGTGGCGACCGCCGATCTCGCGCCGCTGACCTTCGCCAGCCATGCCTATGAGGCGTTTCATCTTTTGATGCCGCTCTATCTCTGCCGGCGCTGGCGCGGCGAGCCGCACGCCCGCGAAGGCCAGGCGCTGGCCTGGATGCGGCCGAGCGAACTCGATGCGGCGCAAATGCCGCCGGCCGACGCGCCGCTCATCGCTCCGCTCGTCGCGCTGCTTGGCTGAACGCGAATTCCGAGCGGGCCTCGTCCCAGCGCCAGCAAGGCGCGTCGCCGGAGATGGAGACGCCGCCGAGCCAGCGCGGCGGCGGACGAAGCGACATCCAATCCGTCTCCCCCGCCAGAATGGCGCGCCCGAGCGGGGTGATCGTGAGCCGCTCCTTCGGCCAGCTGCGATCGTCGCTATCGAAAGCGCCCGTGAAGACCGGCTCCGCGACGCGCTTCATGTCCTCGACGATGGAATGAATCATCAAATCGGTGAGCCAGGGGAGCGGCTCGCGCTCCATCAACAGCCGCGAATAGGCATCGACCGCTTTATGCGGACGCTCCGCGAGAAGCTCGAGGATGAGACGCTCCGTCAGGCTCAGGCCGTCTTCGGTCCCAGGAAATTCCTGACAATGGCGCCGGACCGCGCGCGCGAGCTGCGGCAGCGCCGGGGCGCCCGCGCGGGCGACTCCGGCGAGCGGGCGCGGGTCGGGAGCGCGCAGCATGGACCAGACCTCGCGGCCGGCGAGCAGCGCCGCCTCGGCGACGGGCGCGCGCTCCTCCCAGAGCAGGCGCAGCGCCTCTGGCGGCAACTGCCCCAGTCCGAGAAAGCGCGTGGCGCCGGGGTAACGCTCGAGCGAGATCAGCTCGAGCCGCGGCGGAGGCGTCTCTGCGAATTGCGCGAGACAGCGGGCGAGAATGAGCTGATCATAGGGATCATGCTCCAGCCAGAGCACGACTCGCTCATAGCGAGACGCGGCCGCCTGCAAGCGCGCCTCCGCGACGGCGAGCTCTTCCGCGATTTGCGCTTCGCTCCGGTCGACGCCGGCGCCGTAGCTCTCCGCGAGAAAAGCGGCGCGCTCTGCGAGCCAGTCCGCCCGGTCGAGCACTGGACCCTGACAAAGCGGATCGGAATATTCGAGAAAATCGCCGATGAACCCGGCGTCGCGCAAGCTCGCCTCTATGTCGTGACCGCAACGCAGATGCAGCGTCGTCATGCCGCGATCCGGCGCGGCCTCGCCACGCACTATGCCGCGCCAGCTGCGTTCCATCGCCGCTATGTGCGCTTTGAGCTTCGGCCAGCTCGGCAATCCGAGCTCGCGCGCGACGACGAGCTGCGCCTCGCTCAGCCGCTCCGGCGCGTCCGCGGACCTCGGATGATGACGGCGAAATCGGGAGAGCGCTTCGTCGTCCCCGGCGCGCAGGCTCTTCAGCAGCTCTTTGGCGCGCTTGCCCTGTTGCTCGAGATTCAAACGAAAAGGCGAAGCGAGACGGACGGCGGCCGCGCTCGCGGCCCGTGGATCACGGGACATGGAACCCCCTCCTCGTGTCTGCGTCCGCTGATCAGACAGGAAAGGGCGTATTTTCGTGCGCCACTCTCGAAAGCGAGCGCGGGCGCAGCCCTTTCCGCGGACACGGGGGCTCCGATCGAGCCGTGCCGGCAGTCAAACAAATCGCCACGAGCAGGTCAAGGAACGGACGCACGGAAAACGCCTATCCTCGACCCGCTTGGCGCGGCGTGCTACATAAAGCGCATGTGAGATCCATCCCCATTCGAAAGCACATGAAACGCTCGCTCGCGGGCGCATTTTGCCACGGGGATTCACATGTCTGCCGAAAATGATAAGACCCGTCCGCACTCCGCCGAATATTTCGGCGCGGAGCGCGATTATTTGTGGAACGCCGACTTTCTCGATCTACTCGCGCGTCGCCTCGATCTGCGCGCTGTCGAGCGCGCCGCCGACATAGGATGCGGCGTCGGTCACTGGAGCGCCCTGCTCTATCCGCGTCTCGCGGCCGAGGCCCAAATCGTCGGCGTCGATCGTGAGCCGCGCCACCTCGTCGGCTATGTCGATCGTATGCGCGCCATCGCCGATACGCGAATGGAGGCGATCGCCTGCGATGCGAATCGCCTGCCCTTCGCCGACAGATCATTCGATCTGGCGACGTGCCAGACGCTGCTTCTGCATCTGCGAGATCCCGCAGCGGCTCTCGCGGAAATGATCCGAATCGTCGAGCCCGGCGGACTGGTGCTCTGCGCGGAGCCGAATAATCTCGTCGCGCGCCTTCCCTTCAGCGGGCAGATGGGCGAAGAGGCCGTCGAGCGGCTGCTGCGGCTATCGGAGCTGGCTTGGCGGCAAGCGCTCGGCCGCGCCCGCCTCGGCAAAGGCGAGGAGTTCGTCGGAGAGCGGCTCCCCGGCCTGTTCGCCGGGCTCGGCTTGCAGGATGTGCGCGTCTGGCTCTCGGACAAGACCCATCCGAGCATCCCACCCCATTCCAGCCCGGGCGAGATCGCCAATGCGCAGGCCTGGGAGCGCTGGCGCGCCGAAGGCGTCGGTCCCTATGATCGGAACGAAATGCGCACCAATGTCCTCGCCAGCGGCGGCTCAGAAGAGTTCTTCGACTCCGCATGGCGCGACTTCGTGGATGGGGCGGCGGCAGGCGACGAGCGAGGCTGGAGCGCCGCGGGCGGCGTTTTGCTCTATGTGGTCGCGGGCAGACGTCCGAGGGCGTGACGGCGAAAAGATCGCGCGCGTTGAAAAAGCGCACGCGATCTCGCGAAAACTGCGGCGCGGCCCGGCGGCCCGTCTTTTCCTTGCCTCCATCCCGCAGCAGGTGTATAAGCCGTTCCGTTCTATCTCATAACGATCATTCTCGGATGGTCGCTGCTTGAGAGTGGGGCCCGGCCGGGACCCGCTCTTTTTTGTTTGCACCGGCCGGAAATTCTCGCAAGATAGGATGAGCCGCTTGGCAGAAACGCCCGCCGCCGGCGCCGTGGAGGCGCCCTCCCTCATCGACGAGCCGCGCCTCTGCGGCGAGACGGGAGTCGCGGCGCGCATTGCCCATATCGCCGAGCCCGTGCTGGCGCAGCTCGGCTTTCGTCTCGTGCGTGCGCGCATTCTCTCGCAGAACGGCATGGTTCTGCAGATCATGGCCGAGCGGCCCGACGGAACCATGACCATCGACGATTGCGAGGCCGCGAGCCAGGCGCTCTCGCCGGAGCTGGACGTCGAGGACGTCATCTCGGACGCCTATCGGCTGGAGCTGTCCTCCCCCGGCATAGATCGCCCTTTGGTGCGAGTCTCGGATTTTCGTCGCGCGATCGGCCATGAGGCGAAGATCGAGCTGACGCAGCCGCTCGCCTCTGGCCGCAAGCGTTTTCGGGGCAATATTGTCTCCGTCGAGGGAGACGGCCGCGACGCCGTGGTGACGCTCGAGCGCGACGACGCCCCGCCGGACGAAGAAAAAACCGTGCGAATGCCGCTGCGCGATCTCGACGAGGCCAAGCTGATGCTGACCGACGCGCTGATCCGCGAGGCGCTGCGCGCCGGCAAGGCGCAGCTCGAGGACGACGGCCCGAGCGAGGAGGAAGCGCCGCAAGAGGATGCGCGGCCTCGTCGCGGGCCCGGCCGTTTCGCCGCGGCGCGCGCCGATAAGGCCAAGCCGCTGGTTCCGGCCGGCGTGCAGACGGGATTCAAGAAAAAAGGCAGCGGACCCGGCCGTCGCGGCGACGCGTAGGGCCGACGTTTTTGGGAGCAAGATATGGCCGTCAGCGCCAACAGGTTGGAAATCCTGCAGATCGCCGATGCGGTCGCGCGCGAGAAATCGATCGACCGTTCGATCGTCATCGCCTCCATGGAGGACGCGCTGCAAAAGGCCGCGCGCTCGCGCTATGGGCAGGAGACCGAGGTCCGCGCCGAGATCAATCCGAAGAGCGGCGAAGTCCGCTTTTCGCGTCTGCTGCTGGTCGTCGATCTCATCGATAATGACGCGACGCAGATTTCCATCGAGGACGCGCGCAAGCGCAATCCGGCGGCGCAGGTCGGCGACTGGATTTCCGAGACGCTGCCGCCTTTCGATTTCGGCCGCATCGCCGCGCAATCGGCCAAGCAGATCATCGTGCAGAAGGTGCGCGAGGCCGAGCGCGACCGCCAATACGAAGAGTTCAAGGACCGCATCGGCGAGATCGTCAACGGCGTGGTGAAGCGCGTCGAATATGGCAATGTGATCGTCGATCTCGGCCGCGGCGAGGCGATCATCCGCCGCGACGAGATGATCCCGCGCGAGACCTTCCGTCCCGGCGATCGCGTGCGCGCCTATGTCTATGACGTGCGCCGCGAGCAGCGCGGTCCGCAGATTTTCCTGTCGCGCACGCATCCGCAATTCATGGCCAAGCTTTTCCGCCAGGAAGTGCCGGAGATCTATGACGGCGTGATCGAGGTGAAATCGGTGGCGCGCGATCCGGGCTCGCGCGCCAAGATCGCCGTCATCTCGCGCGATTCCTCCATCGATCCGGTCGGCGCCTGCGTCGGTATGCGCGGCTCGCGCGTGCAGGCCGTGGTCGGCGAATTGCAGGGCGAGCGCATCGACATCATTCCCTGGTCGGCGGACGCGGCGACCTTCATCGTCAATGCGCTGCAGCCGGCCGAGGTGGTGAAGGTCGTTCTCGACGAGGATTCCGCGCGCATCGAGGTGGTGGTGCCGGACGATCAGCTGTCGCTGGCCATCGGCCGCCGCGGCCAAAATGTGCGCCTCGCCTCGCAGCTCACCGGCTGGGACATCGACATTCTGACCGAGGCCGAGGAATCGGAGCGCCGCCAGCGCGAGTTCGTCGAGCGCACCAAAGTGTTCATGAACGCGATCGACGTCGACGAGGTGGTCGGCCGGCTGCTCGCTTCGGAAGGCTTCCAATCGGTCGAGGAGCTGGCCTTCGTCGATCTCGGCGAGCTGGCGACAATCGAAGGCTTCGACGAGGACACGGCCGCCGAGATTCAAAATCGCGCCCGCAATTATCTCGAGAGAGTCGAGGCGGAGAACGAAGCGCGCCGCGTCGAGCTCGGCGTGCTCGACGAGCTCAAGGAGCTCGACGGCGTCACCACGGCGATGCTGGTCAAGCTCGGCGAGAATGACGTGAAGTCGATCGAGGATCTCGCCGGCTGCGTGCCGGACGATCTCGTCGGCTGGACCGAGAAGAAAGACGGCGAGACGGTCAAGCAGACCGGCTTCCTCGATGGGATCGACATTTCTCGCGAGGAGGCGGAAGCGCTGATCATGGACGCGCGCGTGCGCGCCGGCTGGATCGAGGCGCCGGAGCCCGAGGCGGAAGCCGAGGAGACCGAGGCCGCTGAGCCGACGGAATCGCAGCAGGCAGAGGCGCAGCAGACCGAGGCGCAGTGACGAAACGAGACGGCGAGCGAATGAGAGAGGCCGAGGCGAGCGAACGGACCTGCATCGTCACCCGCCGGCGCGACGCGCCGGAGGGGATGATCCGTTTCGTGCGCGCGCCGGACGGCGTCCTCACGCCGGACATAAGATCGCGTCTGCCGGGTCGCGGCGCCTGGGTGACGGCGCGCGCCGATGTCGTGGCCGAAGCTTTGAAGAAAAGGGCCTTCTCGCGCCAATTGAAGGCCGAGGTCTCGGCCTCGCCGTCGCTTCCCGCCGACGTCGACCGGCTGCTGGAGGCCGACTGCCTGCAATCGTTGGCCATGGCCAATAAGGCCGGCGCGGTGGTCGCCGGCTTCGGCAAGGTCTGCGAGGCGCTGGAGAAAGGCGCCGTCGCCGCTGTGCTGGAGGCGCGCGACGGCTCGGCGGAGGGACGGCGCAAGCTCGCCCAGGCGGCGCGGCGCGCGGCCACGGCGCGCCGGGTCGGCGAGAGGGTCACAGAGACGATCTCTCTGTTCGATTCTCTTCAATTGGATTTGGCTTTGGGCCGCACAAATGTGATACATGCAGCCCTCGCGCCGGGCGGACCGACGCAAGCCTTTTTGGCGCGCTGCTGCCGCCTCGCCGCCTATAGAGGCGAGAGCGCAGCCGCAGACGCGCAGAACCACGACAGTGAGCGGACCGACGAGTTCGGCCCGCTGAAAGACGCAACCGAACAGGCGCAGCCCGAGGATCGGAAACTGGATGAGTGAGACCGAGACCGAGAACAGCGGCGACAAGACGCTGACCGTCACGCCGTCGAAGACGTTGCATTTGAAGCAGCGTCCGACCGAGCATGGCGGAATGGTGCGCCAGAGCTTCTCCCACGGCCGCTCCAAGGTGGTCGTGGTCGAGAAGGTGAAGCGTCGCGCCCCGGGCCATGTCGAGACCAAGCCGGCGGCTCCGCCTCCGACGCCGGCTCCCCCCGCGCCTGCGGCGCCCGCCGCCGCCGCTCCGCCCCCTCCGCCGCCGCGCGCCGAGACGCCGCGCCCGCAGCCTGCGCCCAAGCGCGGCGCCGGCATGGTGCTGCG
>NZ_PUIV01000018.1 GCF_003113265.1 Methylosinus sporium | reverse complement strand
ACTCCGCTAGAAGACGAAGAAGCGACTTCGTTCGCTGCTCGTTGGCAGCGCCGCCGTCGATGGCCGCTTTATAGGGCCACCCCCTCCGAACTGTCAACAAGCGGTTTCGAGAATTTTCACGAAACCGTCGTCGAAGCCATAAACCCTAGGAAATCCGGGCGATTCGTCGGTGGATAACTTCAGCGCCGCAATTGGGCCATAATGCGCAGGCTTCGTTTTGCAGCTTCGGGAGCCGCTCCCGAAGCCGCCCATCGAAGCGCTCCGCGTCTCAGTCGTTTATCGAACCCGAAAACGGATCGGCCGCCACTCAATGCCCCTCGATGCGAATAGGCGCCTCGCTCACGCTCTGGCGGAGGTCGATTGGACCGACCTCGGCGATCAGCCAGCCATAGAAGCGGACGGCCAGCGACACTCGCCGCTCGACCGCCGTCGCGTTTCCGTCCGCTGGCTGTCCGGCACTGTGCTCACCGGCCTCTCCGGCGCTCTGCTCATCAGTTCGGCGGCCTATACGGCGCTCGACCATCAGTCCCGTTTCGCCGAGGCGCCGACCCGCGCGCAGATCGGGCGCAAGGACGAGAGGGACGGTCAGGTCGTCAATCCCAAGAAGGGCGACCGAATTTTGCGCGCGGTGGATATTATCGCGGCCAAGCAGACGTTCAAGACGACGACGACGGCCCGCGCCGGCGACAAAGAAGTGATGCGCACGCGCGCCTATACGCATGTGGCGACGACGCTGACGCTGGCGCCGACAAGTTTCGCCGAGGAAGTGCCCGCCTTCAATCCGCTGAAGCTGCTGGCGGACTCCCGCAACGCCACCGATAGCGCGGCAGAGCCGGAGATAGCGCCCGACGACGCCGAGGTGTCTTTCGTCACCCGCGATTTCGCGAGCGACGAGACCGAGCGGCAGAGCGCGGCGCTGTCGCTCGAGGAATGTCGGGCGCAGGTCGCCGAGCAGGCGAAGACGCAGCTCGCGGCCGGCGCCAAGGCGGCGCTGCCCCTCCCCGGGCAATTGCTGCTGTCGCGCACCAGCCGCGCCTCCCTCGATCCGCAGGCCCTCGCCTACGCCACGACCGGAGCCCCTTCGGTCACGGCGCCCTTCTCGGCCATAGAAGTGCGCATGGTGCCGGAAAACGTCACCATCGCGCCCCGCTCGGCAGGGCCGCAGCCGACGCAGATGGACGAGAAGCTCATCGTGCTGCGTCGCGGCGAGACTCTCGTCGACGCGCTCGTCGCCAATGGCGTGCCCAAGGCGACGATCGGCGCGGTCGCGGCGGCCTTCGGCGGCAAGCGCGTCGAGACCGCGGCGCGCGAGGGCCAGAGGATCAAGCTGCTGTTCGCTGATTTCGACGCCTCCGGCGCCAATCTGCAGCTCGCCCGCATCTCCATCTATGCCGACGACCGGCTGGAGACCATGGTGGCGGCGACCGACCGCGGGGCCTTCCTCCAGGTGACGGCGCCGGCCAATCTGGCCAAGGTCGGCCGGCGCGGCGCGGCGAGCATAGACGAGGACGGCGGCGAAAGGGACGACGATCCCGGCGCTATGCGCCTTTATGATTCGCTCTACGAAACAGCGCTGAAGCAGGATATTCCGCGCCCCATCATCAATGAGCTCGTCCGCATTTTCGCCAGCGATCTCGATCTGCAGCGCGGCGTCAATGGCGGCGATTCGCTCGACGTCCTCTATGACGAGAACGAGGAAGGCTCGGGGCGCGAAGCCCTGCTCTACGCATCCATCACCACGCGCAACGAGACGTTGCGCTATTATCGCTATCAGACCGGAGACGACGGTCTCGTCGATTATTACGACGAGAACGGCCGCTCGAGCCGCAAATTCCTGGTGCGCAAGCCGATCGCCGCGGGCGAGACGCGATCCGGCTTCGGAATGCGCCGCCATCCGATCCTCGGCTATTACAAGATGCATACGGGCGTCGATTGGGCGGCGCCGATCGGCACGCCCATTCTGGCGGCCGGCAATGGCGTGGTGGTGGAGGCCGGATGGCACAGCGGCTACGGCCGCCGCGTCGAGATCCAGCACGCCAACGGCTATTCGACCGCCTACAATCACATGTCCGGCTTCGCGCGCGGGATTCGCGAGGGCACCCGCATCAAGCAGGGCCAAATCGTCGGATTTTTGGGCTCGTCCGGCCTCTCGACCGGCCCGCATCTCCATTATGAGGTGATGGTCAACGGTCATTTCGTCGATCCGATGCGCGTCAAGCTGGCGCGCACGCGCGAGTTCGACGGCCGCCTGCTCGCCGATTTCAAGCGCGAACGGGACCGTATCGATCAGCTGATCGCCAAGGCGCCGAACAATCCCCGCATCGCCACGCAGCAGGGGCGCTGAAGGCTCACGCCGAAGCGTCGCCGCGTCGCCACAGGGCGGCGGCGAAAGCGCCGAGCACGATGACGCCGAGGATCAGGAACAGCGCCGATTGCTTGAACCAGGCGATGGCCGGCACGGCGAGCGCCATGGCGAGGCCGAGCACGGCGATGTCGAAGGAGACATGAATCCCGGCGACGAAAGTGCCGAGCGCCAGCAGCAGCAGCAGAGCGAGCCCGGTCGCCGGCGCATTGAGGAAGCTGTTCACGCTCGGCCATAGAACAATGTTCATGGCGACGAGAAACGCCGCCCAATGCAGCGCCTGCGTGCGCGCCAGCGCGAAACGCGCGCCGCGGTCGCTCGCCTGACGCCAGCCGATCGCGACGCAAGCGACGCCGATGGCGACGCCGAGAAACTCCCAATAGCCATAGAGAGGCTGCTGGGCGAGGCTCGTATAGGCGACGCCGAATATCGCCAGAACCAGGACGATGAGATAGGGCGCCTTGCGTTTCAGCCAGGAGCCGATACGCGCCACGACCGCCTGCTCTCCGAATTCCGGCGCGACGCTATAATCGTTCATCTCGACCCCCTACCCTAATTGCGCCTCACCGGACAGGAACGCGCCGCCGCACGCGAAAGAGGCTGCGATGCGTGCGCGGGCCGCGCACATGGCTGCGCGGGATCGCGACATGCGGCGTATGGGACGGGCGCACGAACTGCCGCTCCTGCGCTTGCGCCTCCGAGGGCCCGGCGATGAGCGGCGATGCGACGAGCGCCGCCAGCAATCCCATGACGAAGGCGCGGCGCGAGCAAGTCTCGGTCTCACTGTCCATGGTCGCTTCTCCAATTCATCCAAAAGGCTCGACGCCAATTAGCGCGCGGCGCGCGCGCGGCAATCGCGCCGCCTTCGGCGCAGAGCTTTATCGCCGTGAGGCTTCGCAGGAGACGTTTTCGAAAGACGGCGGCGCTCTACCTGTCCCCGAGAGCGTCTGCGCTCGCGACAAAGGGGGAAGCGATGGGAGAGCGAGCGGCCGATACGGCGGCGGTCATCGTCATCGCATTCGTGATGTTGGCGGCTTTCTCGATCGGCCAGTCCGTGCTGGAGCCGGTCGTCTTCGCGCTATTCATCATCGCGCTGATCTGGCCCTTGCAGCAATGGCTGCAGACGATGACGCCGCGGCCGGTGGCGCTGCTCCTCAGCATTCTCATCGCGCTGGCCGTGATGATCGCTCTGTCCTCGCTCATCGTGTGGAGCGGCGGCGAGATCGTCGATTGGTTCATCCACAATGTCGAGCGCGTGAAAACCTCATTCGAAAATGCGACCAAATGGCTGGAGGCGCACGATATTTTCGTCGCGTCGCTGGTCACGGAGCATTTCAGCGCGGCTTGGGTGCTGGCGATGATCCGCGCCGCGGCGACGCGGATCAACATATTCATCGGCTTTGCTCTGGTGGTGCTGATCTATGTGATCATGGGCCTCGCCGAAGCCGGCGGATTCGAGAAGAAGCTCGCCGCCTCGCGCAGCGAGGAGACGGCGCGCTCGCTGCTTCACGCCGGGGCCAGCATCGCTCAAAAGCTGCGCCGCTACATGATGGTGCGCACTGCGGCGAGCCTCGCCACCGGCGCCCTCGTCTTTCTGTTCGCGCTGGCGATCGGCCTCGATCGCGCGGCGGCCTGGGGCGTGCTCACCTTCGCCTTGAATTATCTGCCCTATATCGGCCCTGCGGTGGCGACGTTGCTGCCCGCCCTCTTCGCCTATGCGCAATTCGACTCGGGCCATGCCGCGCTTCTCGTGCTCGGCGTTCTGAGCATGGTCCAGCTCGTCATCGGCAGCGGGCTGGAGCCGGCCTTTTCGGGCTCGGCGCTCGCAATGTCGCCGACGGTCGTCGTCTTCTCCGTGCTGCTGTGGACCTTCCTCTGGGGCCTGCCGGGGGCCTTCATCGGCGTGCCGATCGCCATCGCTTTTCTGACGCTCTGCGAGCAATTTCCATCGAGCCGCTGGGTCGCCGCGCTCCTCTCCGACAAAGGACCGCCGGACAAGGATTGAGGGTCTCACGCCAGCCCGACCATGGCTCGCACATCGGCCGGCGTCGCGCCCTCCGCCCGCAGCTCCCGCAACGGCTTGGAGAGCCGGCTCTTGGCCAGCTTGCGACCGTCCTCGTCCAGCACCATCGCATGATGGCGATAGGCCGGCGCCGGCAGGCCGAGCAATTCCTGCAGCAGCCGCTGAATGCGGGTCGCCTCGAAGAGATCCCTGCCCCGCACGACATCGGTGACGCCCTGGAGCGCATCATCGACCACGACGGCGATGTGATAGCTCGTCCCTATATCCTTGCGCCCCAGCACGACGTCGCCCCAATCCTGCGGCGGGGCGACGATCACCTTTCCATGCTCGCGCCAGGAGACCTCGCCGCCGACGAGAGCCGCGGCCTTGGCCATATCGAGCCGCAGATTGGCGCCGGCGCGCGCGAGCCCCTTGCCGCGGCAGGTTCCAGGATAGAGCGGCGCGCCGTCGAGATCGCGCCCAATGCTCGAGCGGGCGATGTCGGCGCGCGAGCACACGCACGAATAGAGTAGGCCCAGCGCGTCGAGCTCTGCGAGCGCCGCGGCGTAGTCCTCGAGATGCTCGGACTGGCGGCGGACCGGCTCCTCCCAGGAGAGGCCGAGCCAGGCCAAATCCTCATAGATCGCGGCCTCGAACTGCGGCCGCGCCCTTCCGGCGTCGATATCCTCTATGCGCAGCAGGAAACGGCCGCCCTCGCGGCGCGCGAGATCGAAATCGAGCAGCGCAGAGAAAGCGTGGCCGAGATGGAGATAGCCGTTCGGCGACGGCGCGAAGCGAAAGATTTTTCTCGTCCCGTCCCCGCTCATTCGCGCGTTCCGCGTCAGCCGGCGAGCGCCGCCTTCTCCTGCACGATCGCGCAGGCGGCCGCGAAGGCTTCCTCTATGTCGAGATCGGTGGTGTCGAGCCGCGTGGCGTCATCGGCGATTTTCAGCGGCGCCGAGCTGCGGCCGCTGTCGCGCTCGTCACGCCGGCGGATATCCTCGAGAATATGCGCGTAATCGACACGCTCGCCGCGCGAGGCCAGCTCCAGCGCGCGGCGCTGCGCGCGCTTCTCGGCGCTGGCGGTGACGAAGATTTTCACCACAGCGTCGGGGCAGATCACCGTGCCTATGTCGCGCCCGTCCAGCACCGCGCCTTCCGAGCGCGACGCGAAGCTGCGCTGCATCTCGATCAGCGCCGCGCGCACCTGCGGAATGGCGGCGACGACGGAGGAGGCCTCGCCCAATTCGCGCGAGCGCAGCCGCGCCTCGTCGAAATCGCAGAGCGCGAGGCCGCGCGCCGCCTCCACCGCGGCGCGAATATCGTCGAGCGGCCGCCCATCGTCGAGCAGCGCGCAGGCGGTGGCGCGATAGAGCAGGCCCGTGTCGAGATGCGGCAGGCCGAAATGCGCCGCGAGCCGGCGCGCCAGCGTGCCCTTCCCCGAGGCCGCCGGCCCGTCTATGGCGATGACAAGTCCCCGTTCAGGCAAAGCGAGCCCCCAGCCCTTCCATCAGGGCGCGAAAATTCGGAAAGCTCGTGGCGATCATGCGATCGTCGTCCACCACCGCAGGCGCGTCGGCGCCGAGCCCCATGACGAGAAAGCTCATGGCGATGCGATGGTCGAGATGCGTCTCGACATTTCCCCCGCCTTTCACGCGGCCGGCGCCGCCGCGCACGATGAGATCGTCGCCGATGATCTCGCAATCGACGCCATTGGCCTTCAGCCCGGCGGCGATCGCCTCGAGACGATCCGACTCCTTCACCCGCAGCTCGGAGAGCCCGCGCATGCGCGTCTCGCCCTCGGCGAAAGCGGCGGCCACCGCCAGGATCGGATATTCGTCGATCATCGACGGCGCGCGCGCCGCCGGAACGTCCACGCCCGCGAGGCGCGAGGCGGTGACGCGAATATCGGCGACCTCCTCGCCGCCCTCCTCTCGGACGTTCTCGAGCGCGATCCTCGCGCCCATCTCGGCGAGCGTGGTGAGGAGCCCGCAGCGCAGCGGATTGGTCATCACCCCTTCGACCACGATCTCCGAGCCTTCGGCGATCAGCGCCGCGACAATGGGGAAGGCCGCGGAGGACGGATCGGCGGGCACGCGCACCTGGCTCGGGCGCAGCTCGGGCCTTCCCTCCAGCGTCACCTTGCGCCCATGCTCGCCATAAGGCTCGCTGACGACGCGGGCGCCGAAATGGATCAGCATTTTTTCCGTATGGTCGCGCGAGGCCTCGGTCTCGATGACCACAGTGCGGCCCGGCGAATTCAGCCCGGCCAGCAGCACGGCGGATTTGATCTGCGCCGAGGCCACCGGCGTCTTATATTCGATCGGCAGAGGCTCGGCGGTTCCCTGCAGCAGAATGGGGCAGCGGCCGCCCTCCGCCTGCTCCAGCACGCGGGCGCCCTGCAGGACCAGCGGATCGAGAATGCGGCGCATCGGCCGCTTGCGCAGCGAGGCGTCGCCATCGAAGCGCGCTTTGATCGGATGGCCGCCGACGACGCCCATCATCAGCCGCGAGCCAGTGCCGGCATTGCCGAAATCCAGCGTCTCGCGCGGCTCCAGCAGCGAGCCGAGGCCCGGCCCGCGCACGCTCCAGCTCCCCGGCCCGAGCCGCTCGATCCGCGCGCCGAGCTTGCGGCAGGCTTCGCCGGTGCGCAGAACGTCGTCGCCCTCGAGCAGCCCTTCGACGCGCGTCTCGCCGACCGCCAGCGTCCCCAGGATCAGCGAGCGATGCGAGACGGACTTATCGCCGGGCGGGCGGCAACGTCCCGAGAGCCGCGCGCGCAAGGCGCTGAGCGGCGAGGGGGAATGTTCGGCGTCGGTGTGCAATCTGGCTCGATCTCCGGCCGCGGCGCCGTTTCCCATGGCCCGCGCGGCTTCGGCATATACAACGCGCGCCGCCGCGTCACAAATGCCGTGGGCGGGCGGCCGCGAGCCCCTGCCCCCAGGGTTCCGAATTCAGGCTGAGGCGCAGACATTGTTGAAGAAGGCCGCCTCTCGAAAAAAGCGCGCGCAGCCCGTGGGCGGCCAGCCGAAGCGCCATCCGTGTACGAGAAAGGATGACGAAATTCACCGAGCGGGATATCACATCGAATACGCTTGCGTTTCCACGCTCGACCAAAATCTCGCCCCTCAAGGACGCAGGACGCGAAACGATTTTCAGGCTGCGAGGACGCTTCTCGCCAATCCCGACATCACTGTCGCTGAAGTTACCGAACGCCTCGGCGTGTCCCCAGCAACGCTCTACCGCTACTTGCCCGCTGCGCGGACTGCGAATAACATTTCCAAATGAACCACAGTCGCTTGGCGCGGACTTCTGAGACGTTTTGAGGCGTAAAACGAGGCCTTACGCGCTACGGCAAGGCCTCTCTCAAAGAGTCTCAGAACTTTTGGATAATGAACGCATGGGCGCAAAAGCCGGACGACTTATCCTTCCTAGTGTCGTTGTAATGTCCAGTTATGGGCCCGGAGAAGGGCGTGGCTACCGCGTTACGGGTGTTTTACTTCCGTATCTTCTAGAACAAATGGTGTCAGCTGGCGCTTTAGAAGTTTACATTGCCGATGCGTGGAGATACGCGGACACAATTGCGGATATTCCTGAATCAATTCGCAGCTATGTTCACATTTCTGATGTTGCTAAACGGGCTCAAAACGTATCAGACGCGTTTTTTGACAATATTTTTGGCGAGACAGGTATTATTTATAAGCATGGAGCTTACTCTCTAGAGCTAAATAATAGCGACGCGAAACCGGTGATGGCTGCACACAGTGGATTAACATTATTTCTTGAAGCGTTTTTTCTTAAAGCGCATATTCATTTTAATATTGATACGTTTGTTGTAAGCCTTCAAAAAACGCTTATGCAGCTTCGGTCGTCGGACAACAGAATTAAAGTTGCCTCTCTTATTGCCGCACTGTCTGTCTATAAGTCTGTTGAAATTGCTTCGCCTAATGTGATCTCTACAGAGCCTGCTGAAAAGGCGAGGCGTCTTGGAGAGCTGATTCTCACAGAGGAGTATAGAGCCCTCTCAAAGTTGCACTTTGGATTGGGAGCCTTGCGTAGCCCCGGGCATATAATTGATCGGATTGAGCTTCAACTTCAAAAACTTTTGTCACTAACGTCAGCAAAGGCTGTGATAAATTACACATCTAAAGCCGCGTCGGTCGCGGCCGGTGCACCAGTGCCAGATTCTCAACTAGTAGAAAGTTTTGTTCACGAAGGGTTTCTTCCAACAGCAATTGATCTGACGGCTCAGATACAGCAAGCGATGACAGATTTTGAGGAAATGCACCAAGATATTGATCAGAAAGCTCGTGTTAGAGATGGCATGGCACGTTTTACGTTACCTCGCCTCAGCACAAAGAAGCTTGGGCTTTAGAGAGATTAAGACTTTTGCACGGTCGCCGCACACCCAAATTTTCAATGGGTTGGATCGTGCAAAAGATACGTGCGAAAGTCGAGCGTCGCTTCTGTTCAAAGTCGCCCAGCTTCCGCGAACGTCCACTAAACCGGCCCGCCTGAACAGCGCCCCTTGACACACAATGAAAATATTCCTATATCCCTCCCACCTCCGCCCATGAAGGGCGCGTTTCTCGGGTCAGGGAGCGCGGGCGGGGGGCGGCTCCATCCGGGATGGCGACCCCCATCCATGGACAGGCAGCGCGTCGCCGGACGGCGTTCTTCTCCCGTCCATAGGGAGAAAAAAGAACCGCTCCGTGATCCAAGGCCGTCGGACTCGATCGCGTCTTGATCGAGAAATCCCAGGATTCGCGGGTTCGACCAAGCCTCCGGATGTCGACGAGAACGACAACCGCGTTTCGGGACGCTCCGGCCCCGGATGATTTCCTCGCGCACCGGCCGAAGGGGCCGGAGCGTCCCGAACCGCCCTTCCCTCCCCGCCGCCGCGAGGCGCCGGGGCGCGCCCGCGCGAGCTGAATTTGTTCCTAGCAGCCTACGCCCGCCTCCGAAAGCCGAGGGCGCGCGTCAGAGCGCGGCCTTCGACCCGTCTCCGGCGTCGCTCGGTGCGCCGCCTCCGGTCAGACGGTCGCGCCAGCGCGCCGTGAAAGCGTCGAAAGACGCGGAATCGGCGAAGATCACATCGACATGCCACTCCACCGTCTCGACGCCCTCCTCCCACAGCCGGCTCTCCGGGCGCCAATGAAAGGACGGCCAGGCCGGGTTGCGATAGGCGGGACTCGCCGGATAATCCGGCGGATGCAGCGAGGGACGGCCGAGCAGCTCGATCAGCCATTGCATGATCTGCGGCAGAAAGGTGCAGCCGAAAGAGACGCCATGGCGATGAACGCGATGCACATCGCGCAAAATAGTCTGCCGAATCAAAGCGATGGCCGGCGGCTGATCGGCCGCGCGAAACTCTCGCAGCGCCAGCAGCCGAAAGCCGCGATCCAATAATTGCGCCGGAACGGCGCGGACGTCCCCGGCTCGCTCGTGCTCGTGCATCGCGACCCTGCAAAATGCTCGGCTGTCCCGGCGGAGGCCGAGACGCGCTCTCCGCACGCAAGCGCCATGCCCGATCCCCAGAACGATCGGATGAAAGACAATAATCCTCCCCCTCATGCTGAGGAGCGCCCGAAGGGCGCGTCTCGAAGCGCGAGGGGGAGCTCCAGATGGCCGCGCAGGAAGGTTCCCTCGTCCTTCGAGACGCCGCTTCGCGGCTCCTCAGGATGAGGAAACCTTCACCCGAGCGCCCTGCCCCGATCCCCAATCCTCGAGCCAAAAAAAAGCCGCCCGGACGAACCGGGCGGGGGAGGAAGTTTCACACCAACACGCGGAGAAGAGTGAAGAGAACCGCGTGAAGTTATTTTCGGCTCAGAGCGTCGCTCCGGCCGCGAAGCGCGGGATCACCGGGCCGCCGATCTCGACGCCGACGCGATTGCCCGACGGGCTGAAGAAGAACAGCAGGCCGCCGAATTGGCTGTCCGTGTCGTAGGCGAGGTCCGAAAGGCGCTCGATGTCGAAACGGGCGTCCTGGACGATGACCGTCAGATCGCGGGTTTCGCCGGGGGCGATCGGCGTCTCGTCGCTGACCGAAAGGCCGCGATCGGCGAGCAGATATTCGGGGAACTGCGGCCGCGTGGTGAACACCGCGGGATTGAGGAAGCGCAGGCCCGCCGTGGTGAATTCGCCGATCTTCACCGGCTCGGTTCCATTATTGGTCACCCGCAGCTTCACCGACAGCTCGCGGCCGGGGACCGTATAGGAGCCGCCCTTGAACTGCGCCGTCACAGTGGCCGGAGGCAGCGGAATCGGGTCGATGCCCTTCAGCAGGCCGGCCTGCATCGGCAGAGTGCGCGGGAAGGCGCTATTGGCCCAGGCGTAGCCGAACAGAACCGCCAGCATGGAGGCCGCCAGCCACAGGCCGCCGATGCGCTTCTCACGCGTGGTGATGAGATCATTGGCCTTGCCGGCCTTCACCCACCAATAGCGCACGATGAGGCCCTTGGTCATGAACCAGTAGAGGATCCAGACCGCGGCGGCCGCCATCCATGCGAAATGATAGATGTAGGTCCAGGTGATGCCATAGGTCTCGAGATCGATGGTCGAGCCGTCGAGCAAAGTCACCGGATTGGTGAAATTCGCCATGTCGCCCTTGATGGTGATCCACTCGCCGGGGCCGACGATGGGTCCGCCGCCTTCGACATTGACCTGCACATGGACGTGGAAACGCCCTTGCCGGCGGGCTTTGAGCACCAGCTTGTACTCATAGTCCTTGCCGACTTGCAGCGAGAAGGAGCGCGGCGCCGGCACGTCGCCGACATAGGCGCCTTTGCGGATCAGCACCGGGCCCGGCTCGCCGACGTTCAAAAAGGCGACGTCCGGCTTGGCGACGGCCTGCGGCCAGCCGGAGAAGACGTGCACCTTGCCGGACAGCACCATCTCTTCGTTGACGTTGACCTCGGTCTTCGACCATTTCACATCGTACCAGTTGAGCGTGCGCATACGCAGAAAGGCCTGCTGCGAGCGTTCGCCATGCGCGGCGGCGGGCGTGGCCGCCGGCAGAGTGGTGGCGGCGATCGCCGCGGCGAGGCCGAAGGCCAGAGCGCGCAGCGCCCGCGGCCTCACGCATCCCGCCAGTGTCGCGAGGAGCTTGTTCATCATTTCGATCGGTCTCCCTTTTCCTTGTTTTCTCGGCTGCGCCGCCGCCATTGCGACGATGAGGCCTCTTGAAATTCTTGCGATCTCTTCGCGAAGCGGGCCGCTATTTGCGCCGGTCCGCCTCGCGCTGGCGAATGTCCGGGATCAGATTTCGTCGGCGTCGATATATTTGGTGTTCGAGAACCAGGTGCCGATCTTCCACCACAGGAAGTAGATCAGCATGGAAATGAAGGCGGAGAAGAAGGCCGCGACCGGAACGACGTCCTTGCCGAAGGTGCGCAGCGTGCCGCGCTCGACCATGCGGATATATTCCGGCGTGCCCGTGCGGACATAGTTGAAGCCGATGAGATCGGCGAGCGTCAGCAGCACGCCGTCGATCTCGGCGGACTGGTGATATTGCGCCAGCACCGGCCAGTTGATCGGATAGAACAAGAGGCCCCAGCCCATGGAGCCGACCAGCGCCGTCACCAGCCAGCTGCCCGACATCATCAGCACCACGTCGAGCCAGAAGCCCATGGGGATGAGCGCCGACGGGAACACGAGATTGATCGGGAAGAAGGTCCAGCCCCAGAAATTGTCGTAGCGGTTGATCCATTCGCCGACGAGCAGCGCGAGGCACGCCACCGTCGCGCCGATCGGCAGACGGAACTTCTGCCACAGGAAGGATTGCACCGCGGCGGCGAAGCACATTGCGACGATGGGCGCCACCGTCGGCCACATGCGGCGATCCTTGAAGTCGATCCAGAAATCCCAGTCGCCGGCGAGCAGCATATAGTGGATGTGGAAGGAACCGAGCACCACCGCGAATAGAACGACGAGGAGAATCCAGTCGGTCAGCATCACGCAGCCGAGAAACTCCTCCTTCGATTTCCATGCCTTTCCGGCGGGCGCGCCGGCCTCTGTGGAAATGGACATTTTGCTTTTGCTCCTCGAGATTGTCGCCTCCCCGGCGCATCTCGCGCCGGATGTTTTTTCTGCTTGCCCCGCCTCCGTCGCGGCCGCGCGAGAGACACGGCCGCTCCGAGAGGAAGGGAGCGCGCTTTCGCGCGAGGGATCAGAGAGAAAGGGCGTCCTGCTCATATTCCTTGGAGAGCTCGATCACGCGATCGAGCACCTGGCAGGCGGTGCCGAAGACGGCGAGCGCGAACCAGCCGAAGAACACGAAGCCCCAATGCAGCGGCGCCGTGAACAGCTCCTCCATGAACCAGAAGGTATGACCCCACTCGTTGAGGCCGATGTTCGGGAAGATCATGAAGGGGCCCGCGAAGAACAGCAGGAAGGGCAGAGAGATTTTCTTCGCGAATTGCGGAATGCGCGTGCGCGCATACATGAAGGCGCCCCAGCCGGCGATGATGTAGATCGGATAGCTGAGGTAGAACTCCAGAATATGGCTCGGCGTGAAGTCGGTGTCGCGAATGACCGTCTGATGCCAAGTGCCGTCCTGCTCGGTGAAGTAGGAGGCGCCCCAATAGACGGTGAAAGCGTAGATCGCGAGCCAGCCGATCAGCGTCAGCAGACGGCGCATCTCCTCGCGCGGCGCGACAGCGTCGATATTGCGGTCGCGCGTTTTCCAGAGATAGCCGCCGATGCCGCAGAAGGCGATGAATTCGAGCGGCAGCTCGGTCCACATCAGATTGAGCCAATAGGTCTGAAATTCGGGAGCGAAAGAATCGAGGCCCGCCTTCCAGCCGAAATACTGCTCATAAATGCGGATCGCCACATAGAAGACGAAGAGACAGATCATCGTCCAATAGGCTGGCCAGTAATTGACGATGGTGTCTTTCTCAGCGGCCCGGACGGATCCGGCCGCTTTCTCTGTTGTCAGGCTCATTGTCGTTTTCCTCCTCTTTGAAAGACGTCATCGGTTCGAGACGGTCTCCCGCCGCCCCGTATGACGCCTCTTCTCCCTATGGCGCGGTTCCTCGCGAGACCCTTTTTCCCTCGGCCGCGCGACGCCGGGCGCGCGAGGCCGGTCGCCGGACCATTTCCGCGCCGCGCCTCTTTGCAGTAGAGCCCGAAAGCTCTTCGCAGCATCGGAACCTATCATGTCGAGCGCAGCAGTTGTCAATTGATCATAAAGAATACATATGCGACATTATGCTGCATATACTGCATTAAATACTTATACGACGTCATAATATGATATTTCATATTATAAAAAATGAGACCACCCCGACTATCTGCAGAATTTTAGCTGCACATTTGAATGATACTAGCTATCAAAATGTGATATTTATTTCTTTTCTAAGTACTGCGACATTGTGACGCCCACATATGCTTATTGTGACTCGGCTCGTCTTGGATCAAGAGAGAGGAGCGCGCCCGTCCACGAGAGGCGGCGATCGACCAATCAAAAACGGGAGGAGCAAGCTCACATGCTGCACAAAGTCCAAGAGCTCAAATGGGTCGTGCTGTGGATTCTCGTCACGATCTTCGTATTCGCGATCTTCATCCCGACGGTGAACAGAGCGCTCAATCTCTGACCGAATCGCGCATCGCGCTTTGGCGCGCTCGTCCGGGCCTCGCTCTAGAGCGGCCCGGACATAGCAGCCCCCGGACACAGCCCTTTGCCGCGCCTCCGCCCTGAAGAGCAAACGACTACGTACGGTTATGCGATCCACTGAGTCGGCGAAACTCTACGCTGCGACATTATGTAGCAAGACTGCGACTATTCGATTCGAGGTCGCCGCTTTTGCTATTTTGAACTGTTCCAATTCCGTGAAACTTCGTCGAAATGCGCGGTTTTCTTGGGATTTCGGGCCGCGAGCCGCGCGAAGACACGGCCTCGGCGACGCAGAGCCCGCCGATCTCGCTCCACGAAGGCGTGCAGCCTGTGCAAAATCGAACATTGTCTTCGGTTTTGTAATCATGAGAAAAAGTGCCATGCGGCGACGCGCGCGGCGACAAAACGGGCGAGCGCGCGAAGCTCGAGGTTCAGTCTGCACGAGGAACGCCTGGAAATGAGCGGAAATGTTCTCGACCCCGACCATCCCCGCCTGGCTCCGGCGCCCGAACGCAAGCTCGAGACGTCGATTGGACGCGAGAGACGCAGCCGGCGCCCGGATGAGAATCGCCATCGCGAGGAGGTCATTCGCGAGGTGCTCACGCGCGAGGGCGAACGCCTGTCGCAAGAGGTCATTCGCAAATTGACGAGCGATCTCGGCGTTTCCCGCGCCACCGCCTATCGCATGATCAAGACCTTCCGCAGCTGCGGCGCTGTCACCGCGCCTATGACGCGTCCGGTCGGCCGTCCCAAGGGCGCGCGCGTGCTCGATTCGGCGCGCGAGACGCTCATTCGCGACGCCATAGAGACCTTCTATCTACAGCCCTCGCGGCCGAAGTTCAGCCAGCTCGTGCGCGAGATCGCAAAGCGTTGCCTGAAGGAGCGGCTGCCGGCGCCCAATTGGCGAACCATCAAAGCGCGCGTGCACGATATCGACATTCAGACGCGTACGCGGCGACGCAGCGAAACCGAATAGAGCAAACAGCGGCGAGCAAAGGTGCGGAAGAGATCAGAGGCCACACGGCCGCTCGAGGCCGTTCAGATCGATCACGCAAAAGTCGATGTGATGATCGTCGACGAAGACGCCGGCCGGGACATCGGCCGGCCCTGGATCACGCTCGGCGTCGACGCTTTCACGCGTATGGCGACGGGCTTCTCGCTTTCTTTGGCGCCGCCCACGCGGCTTTCGGCGAGCTTTTGCATTCTCCATTCCGTCTGCGAGAAGACGCGCTGGCTGGAGGAGCGCGGAATCGGCTTCGAATGGCCGGTCGCCGGATTGCCGGAGACGATCCACGTCGATTCCAACAGCTTCTTCGGTCGCCGCGCCTTTGTGCGCGCCTGCCGCGAGACGGGCATAGAGACGATCTGGAGCGAGCCCGCCGGCGCTCGCTATGGCGCGCATATAGAAGAGCTGGTCGGCAATCGCCTGGGCTGCATCCCGCTCGTCACCAATGTCGGCCCGATGGAGCGCGGCGAGCGTGATCTCTATGTGGGGCCCCATGCGCAACGCCTCACTCTGAGCGAGCTCGAGAGCTGGCTCGCCGCCGAAATCGCCGGCGTCTATCATTGCCGCAAGCATCGCGATCTTTGCCGTGCGCCGCTGACGCTGTGGCGCAAGCATATGCGTTCCGATCTGCTGCGAATGCCGCTCGATTGCGTGAATTTCCGCCTGTCGCTGCTGCCGGACGAGGAAGGCGCGCTGGCGGAGGACGGCCTGCATCTCTTCGGCCGCCTCTATTGGTCGCGCGCGCTCGCCGATGATTTCGCGGCCGGGCGCCGGCGCATCGAGGCCCGCTACGACCCGCGCGACCTCTCGCGCATTTTCCTGCGCCGCCCTTCGGGCCGATTCGTGAAGGCGCGCGAGATGCGGCGTTTCGAGCCGCTGCGCGAAGACGAATCGGATTTGGGCGCGCTCGCCGTCGCCGCGACCTCCGATCGTCGTGCGGTAACGACGCGCCGCGAATCGACCATTGCTCCGCCTTTCGTTTCTCCCCTCTGCGAAGATGCGCCGTCGAGCGACCTCGACTTATGCGAGGACTCGGCCGGCCGCTCCTTCGTGACCAGCGAAGCGGCGACGCTATGCGTGCGCAAATGCGCCGAGGCCTGCCCTTTCACATTCGCCGATCGCTGAACGGAGAGCGGGAGATTCGCGGCGTCAGCCGCCACTCTCCCGCCGCCGGCGAATGAGCCCCGCCGTCGATCCGTCGAGCCCATCGAGCGGCGCATTCTTATTCTCGACGATCGGCGCCAAACGATTGGCCAGCTCCTTGCCGAGCTCCACACCCCATTGATCGAAGGGGTTGATGTCCCAGATCGCCGACTGCACGAAAACCTTGTGCTCATAGAGCGCGACGAGACGCCCGAGCGTGCGCGGATCGAGCTTCGAATAGAGCAGCACGCTGCTCGGCCGATCGCCAGTGAACACCTTGTGCGGCGCCAGCGCCTCGACACGCGCGGCGTCCAGCCCCGCGGCGGCGAGCTGCGCTTTCGCCTCCGCGAGCGTGCGCCCGCGCATGAAGGCCTCGCTCTGCGCGAGGCAATTGGCGAAGAGCAGCGCGTGATGATGCGCGTCGGCGTCGATCGGCTCGGCGGCGATGAGGAAATCGATCGGCGTGACGTCGGTTCCCTGATGCAGTAGCTGGAAAAAAGCGTGCTGACCATTGGTTCCCGGCTCGCCGAAGACGATCGGTCCTGTCGCGAATTCCGCGACGCCGCCGTCGCGCGTCACCGATTTGCCGTTCGACTCCATGTCGAGCTGTTGCAGATAGGCGGGAAAACGCGCGAGGCGCTGATCATAGGGAATGATCGCCT
The DNA here is from genome assembly GCF_003113265.1 of Methylosinus sporium. GTDB lineage: Bacteria > Pseudomonadota > Alphaproteobacteria > Rhizobiales > Beijerinckiaceae > Methylosinus > Methylosinus sporium. The sequence goes on along the minus strand of NZ_PUIV01000018.1, from coordinate 55,729 downwards.
GCGCCGCCCTGCCCTCGACGTCGCGGTGAAACACGCCGATCAGCCCCATCAGCGCCGGTATGTTGTGCTCGAGCGGCGCGCTGCGGAAATGCGCGTCCATGTCGGAGCCGCCGCGTAGAAATTCCGTGAAATTCTCCGGGCCGATGGCGATGACGAGCGAGAGGCTGATGGCCGACCAGATGGAATAGCGACCGCCGACCCAATCCCAAAAGCCGAAGACGTGCGACGGATCGACGCCGAATTCTGCGACCTTGTCGAGCCGCGTCGACACGGCGGCGAAATGCGCCGCCACCGCAGCCTCCCCCAATTTCTCCACGATGAAAGCGCGCGCCAGAGCGGCGTTTGCCATCGTCTCCTGTGTCGTGAATGTCTTGGAGGAGACGACGAACAATGTGCGCGCCGGATCGAGGCCGGCGAGCGTATCCGCCATATCGGCGCCGTCGACATTGGAGACGAAATGCGCGCGCGGTCCTTTGGCGAAAGGCGAGAGCGCTCGCACGGCCATGGCAGGGCCGAGATCGGAGCCGCCGATGCCGATATTGACGATATCGGTGAAGGGCGCGCCTCCGGCGCCGCGCAATTCGCCCGAGCGCAGCGCGCGCGCAAAGGCGTAGACTTTCTCGCGCTCCGCCTCGATCGCGCCGCGCATATTCTCGCCGCCGACGATCAGCGGGCGATCCGAGAGATCGCGCAGCGCCCAATGGGCGGCGGCGCGGCCCTCGGTGAGATTGATGGGCGCGCCGGAAAACAGCGCCGCGCGCGCGCCTTCGAGATCGGCGGCGCGGGCGAGCGCGACGAGAAGACGCAAAGTCTCGCCATCGATGCGATGCTTGGAGAAATCGAAAAGGAAATCGTCGAGCGCCACAGAAAATTTCGCGAAACGATCGGCATCGGCGGCGAACAGATCGAGCGTGCGCGCGGCGCGCAAAATCCGCGCCCGCTCCTGCAGCGCCGCCATCGCTTCGAGAACGCGCGGACGGGACATTGGATTTCCTCCCGGAACGACGGCGACGCTCGCGGCGCGCCGCTTCGTTATTGTCTTCTCGGCCTTCCGCCGGAACGCGCGCCTTTGCGGCGCAACATGCTCTCGACGCACGCAATTGCGCGAATCAATTCGCCGCCCGACCTCGGCAGCCATATACGCCTGTTGCTTTCTGACTGTATTATGACACTTACATGTGTGATTTATATCGTTCAGATGACAAACGGAGGGGCCTCGGTGCGGCAAATTCCTTTCCTGGACGTGCGGGACGGCGGGCCGATCGCCCATGCGACGGCGCGCATCGCTGCGGCCGAGGCGCTGCGCGACGCCTGCCTCGCGCCCATGCCGCGCTGGGGCCATGTCTGTCTCGCGCCGCTCGATCGGCTGGCGCGATCCTGGCTGCAGAAATCCGCCTCCCGCTATTTCGAGGATTTGGAGCGCATCGCCGAGATATTGGGGTTCCATGGCGCGGCTACTCTCAACATGTCCTATCTCTTCGCCTGCACCACCCGAGCCTTCGTCGGGCCGGACGGCGCGCCCATGATCCGGCGCTCGCTCGACTGGCCCTTTCGCGGGCTCGGCCGCGGCGTCGAGATCGCCTGGGCCGCCGGGACGGCGGGCGGCTTCTACAATGTGACTTGGCCGGGAGCGGTCGGCGTTCTCACTGCAATGGCGCCGGGCCGCTTCTCCGCCGTGATCAATCAGGCGCCGATGCGCCGCCGCATCGACGGCCTCGCCGCCTTCCCTTACGATTTCGCGCTCAATCTCGCCAATGCGCTGAAATGTGAGACCGGCTGGCCGCCGGATCATCTCCTGCGCTACGCCTTCGAGACTTGCGCGACATTCGAGGAGGCGGTCGCTCTGCTGGCGCGCGAGCCGCTGGCGCGGCCGGTGCTGTTCACGCTGACCGGAACGAAGCCGCAGGAGATCGCGCTGATCGAGCGGACCGAACGCGACGCCAATGTGCTGCGCGGCCCGGTCATCGTCGCCAATGATTGGCAGCAGCCGCGCCCCGGCTGGCGCGGCCGCATGGGGCCGGAAAACAACGAGGCCCGTCGCGCGCTGATGCGGCGAACCCCGGCCGACGCCGCACCCTTCGCCTGGGCGATCCCGCCCGTGCTCAATCATACGACCCGCCTCGTCGTCGAGATGACCTCCGCCCGCGCGGATGGCCTCGCCGCGCGCGGCTATGAATGCGCGCCCTGGCGGAGCCTGCCGGAGCCGGCGACGGCGGATTTCCGCCTCGGCGACGGCGCAGCCGCCCTCGCCGCATGATTGCTTGTACCGCCTGATTACTTCGGCGCGGCCGCGCGCCTCAGCCGATCATTGATCGCCTCGCCGAGCCCATGCGCCGGAATCGGCGCCACGGCGACGGCGCGCGCCCCGCCCGCGTCCAGCTCACGCAGATAGAGGAAGAGATTGGCCGCCGCCTCGGCGAGATCGGCGGATGGGGATAAATCCAAGATCGGCCCCTCCCCGCCCCGCTCGGCGAGGCGGCCACCGAAATCGAGCCCGGCCTCGCCCGCGCGCAGCTCTTCGGCCTCCAGCCGCAGCCGCGCCATTGGCGCATAATGGGAGGCGGTCATCCCCGGCGCGACGACCGCCGCCGCGCCGCCCTCGCCCTCCAGCGGCGCGCCCAAGACCTGCTCCAGCGCCTCCCGCGCCAAGGCGCCCGGCCGCAGCAGCCGCGGCCGCGCGCCGAGAAAGGCCACGATCGTCGATTCGACGCCTTTGTCCGCACGCCCGCCGTCGATGACGAGATCGACCCTCGGCCCGATATCCCCCAGCACATGCGCCGCCGTCACCGGGCTGACATGGCCCGAGCGATTGGCCGAAGGCGCGGCAATGGGCCGCCCCGCCGCCAGAATCAGCGCCCGCGCCACCGGCGCCGAGGGAGCCCGCAGAGCGACGCTCTCGAGGCCGGCGCGGGCGAGCTCGCAAACCGAGCCGCCCGCCGCCCGCGGCGCCACCAAGGTCAGCGGCCCCGGCCAAAAGGCCTCGGCGAGCCGCAGCGCCGCCGGCGACAGCTCCGCCTCCCGCCGCGCGGCGTCGATATCGGCGACATGGGCGATGAGCGGATTGAAGCTCGGCCGTCCCTTCGCGGCGTAGATTTTCGCCACCGCGGCAGCCGAGGTCGCATCCGCGCCGAGCCCATAGACCGTCTCGGTCGGGAAAGCGACCAATCCGCCCTCCCGCAAAATTCGCCCGCCTCTCTCGATCGCCTCCTCGCCCGCCGGCGCGCGCCCCGCCGCGTCATCCTCGCCGCGCGTCATCGCGCCCCGCCATAGGGCGGAGCCGGAATGGCGATATGCGCCGCCCGCAACGCCCTCGACCAGCTCTCGCGCAAATCCCGGAAATAAGGATCGGAACCGTCTATGCGCGTCGAGACGTCGGTGCGCAGCGTATCCCGACGCAAAAGCGCGATATCGACCGGCAGGCCCACGGAGAGATTGGAGCGAATCGTCGAATCCATCGAGATGAGCCCGATCTTGAGAGCGTCGAGCACGTCGGTGTCGAAAGAGACAGCGCGGTCGAGGATCGGCTTGCCGTATTTGTGCTCGCCGATCTGCAGATAGGGCGTGTCCTGCGTACATTCGATGAAATTGCCGGCCGTATAGACCATGAACAGCCGCAGCGGGCCGGAGCCGATCTGCCCGCCGAACAACAGTGACACATCGAAGCTGACGCCGGAATCCTCCGCCCCCTCCCCCGCCATGGCGTGCGAGCGCCGCACCGCGCGGCCGACGAGTTGCGCCGCCTCCAACATGCCGGGCGCGTCGACGAGCCGCTCGATCTCGTGCGTCTCGGGGTTTTCGAGCCCCTCGGCGAGCAGAGTGACGGCGCCCTGGGTGACGGAGAGATTGCCCGCGGTGGCGAGCATCATGACGCGCTCGCCCGGCTGCTCGAAGACGTGGAGCTTGCGGAAGGTCGAGATATTGTCGAGCCCCGCATTGGTGCGGGTGTCGGCGATCATGACGAGGCCGCCGCGCACGAGAATGCCACAACAATAGGTCATCGCCGCTCCGATAGCTACCGCCCGGTTCCGACGCCGGGCGCGTCCGGAGGGCGGGCGGGCGCAACTTAGCGCATCGCAAAGGATTTGGCCGCGCGAAATTCGGCGAGCGCCCAATTTTCGATCGGGCGTTGCGGCGCGGCGCGAATCCGCTATAGGAACACTATCCCCGGCCGAAACGGCGGCTGGGCCGGTAGCTCAATGGTTAGAGCCGGCCGCTCATAACGGTCTGGTTGCAGGTTCGAGTCCTGCCCGGCCCACCAATGAAATCAATAACTTATAAAACTCGCTCATTTCGCCCCGCACCGATTAGCGCACCGAAACCTTACTTTCGGCCGATCGCCAGCGCCGCCTCGTCCTGGTAGTCGGACGCAAGGTGGCCGTAATGCTCGATAATCATTTGCTCGCTTGTCCCCAGGAAATCCGCGACCTTGCGGGTCGGCAAGCCCTTCGTGACAAGCCATGACGCGCAAGAGTGCCGGAGCGTGTAGGCCGTGACTCCGGCGTCCAGCTTCGCGAGCGTCACCGCGCGACCGAGAGCAACCTTTACTGATTGAACCGGCTCGCCGTTGAAGGTGACGATATGACCAATAACGCGCTCGCCGTCGCGTATTGCCGAAGAGGCGCGCGGCGTGCTGTTCGAGGGTAAGCGCAAGGGCGATGGCTTCGCGGCCGTGCTGAATAGGCGCTATGCCGGTATCGCCATTGAGGGAAAGCGGCGAGCGAATGTGAATCACTTCGTCGTAAGGAAGGACGCGGGACTCGCCTGCGTCGCCCACGGCCTCGGCCGACCCGTCTAGGTTCCCCTGCCCTGCGACGGGATTAATCCGATAGCTCGGCTCGCCGGTCGCATAATTAATAAGCATCGTGACCGAGCCGGGAACGGGCCGGATGATCTCGACGACGCGACCGTCAATCTTGTTCGCGTATGCGTAGGCGTCACCGTGCAGCATCGCGTCTTGCGCGAGTTGGGCGCGAAGGTCGCTTGAAGCCGTCCAATCGTTCGGCGAATCGGCGACTAGATCGAAGGCCGGATGATCGGTCACGGGTTCTTTGCCGCCCGCGTCGGTATGGCGAAAGAGGCTGAAGGGAAGCGTTCCGATGGCGCTCGAAATAAGTTGGATATCCCGACGATCATGTCGACGCGCGACTCGGGCGCATGTTACGGGCGGCGGAGCTCTCCTCCAGCGGGCCTCGATCGCGTTCGCTTCATCATCGAGGTCGGGCCGCCGCTCGGAGCCTTTCAGGAAGCGCCTCGGCTGGCGATCTTCTCGTCCACTCACCGACGCCGCCGAAAAGCTGATGAAACCGGCCGAAGCGGATCTCTCCAGACCTCGATCCAATCGAGAAAGCGCATTTGCGGAAAATCGCCGAGCGACCGGTTACCGGCTCGATATGCGTGAACGGCGATCGTCACGAACCCGTCAAGTCTCTTCGCTACTTCCAAACGAGAAGCCAGTTTGTTCGAAATAATCGAACAACAAAGGTTTCGAGACATCGATTGGAGTGGCGCACTTGCTCGGCCTTCAGCAGGCTTCGGTTACCTACCCCGGCGGACGAACGGCGCTGACCCCGACCGATATCCAATTCGCCGAAGGACAGATCACAGTCCTGCTCGGCCCGTCCGGAGCTGGAAAGTCATCCATCCTGCGCCTGCTCAACGGCCTCGTTCCGCCATCGCAGGGAGCGGTCGTCCGCAAAGGGATCGGCTCTTTGGAGCAGCCGCTCGCCATGCGCGCGCATCGCCTCTCGACGGCGATGATCTTCCAGCAGCATCACCTGATCGGACGTTTGACGGTTCTCGACAATGTGCTGCTCGGCCGGCTGGGCGCGTGGAGCTGGCTGCAAACCATCTTGCCGCCGAGCCGCAGAGACCGCCTTCTGTCAATCGCCGCGCTGGACCGTGTCGGCTTGGCGGCGCGCGCGCTCGACCGCGCCGACGGGCTCTCCGGCGGCGAGCAGCAGCGCGTCGGGATCGCCCGAGCGATGGCGCAACGGCCGTCGATCATTCTCGCCGACGAACCCATCGCGAGCCTCGACCCCGCCTCGGCGGAGCGCATGCTGGGCGATCTGCGCCGCATTTGCTGCGACGACGGACTGACCGCCATCGTCAGCCTGCATCAGGTCGAGTTCGCGCGCCGTTTCGCCGATCGGATCGTCGGCGTGCGGCATGGCGGCATCGTGTTCGACGGTCCGCCCGCCGCGCTCGACGATCACGCGGTCGACCAAATTTACGGCGTCGAGCGTCCAGCCGGCGCGCTCGCCGCGGAATAGGCCCACTACGCAAGGGAGCTGTACAATGGATCGCAGACGCTTTCTCTCGGCCGCCGCCGGCCTCGCCCTCGTCGGCGCGACCGCAACGCCCGGCCATGCCGCCAAGCCGAAAACACTGCGCGTCGCGCTTCTTCCGGACGAGAACGCCGCAGCCATCATCCAGAGCGCGCAGCCCTTCAAAGCCTATCTCGAGCAGGCGCTGGGCAGGCCGGTCGAAATCATCGTGACGACCGATTATTCCTCGATGATCGAGGCGATGCGGTTCCATCGCATCGAAGTGGCCTATTTCGGCCCGCTCTCCTATGTACTCGCCAAATCCAAAGCGCCGGCGATCGAGCCTTTCGCGGTAGGTCTCAGCAAAGGCTCGCCGACCTATCGCAGCGTGATCGTCGCGCTCGCCGACGGCCCCGTGAAGACGATCGGCGACATCAAAGGCAAGACCTTCGGCTTCGGCGACGACGCCTCGACCTCCAGCCATCTCATTCCGCGCGCTTATCTCGCCCGTCACGGACTGGTCGCCAGCGCGGATTACAGATTCGTCCATCTCGGCGCCCATGACGCGGTGGCGCGCGCGGTTCAGGGCGGGCAGGTCCAGGCGGGCGGCCTGAGCAAGGCGATTTTCGACTCGCTGGTCGCCAAGGGCTCCATCGACGGCGCCAAGATCAAGGTTCTCGCCGAGAGCGATCCGATTCCCAACTATCCGATGGTGATGCAGGGCGATCTCGACTCCGATCTGAAAATGGCGATCAAGAAAGCCTTTCTCGACCTCAAAGACCGAGAGATCCTGAAGACCTTCCGCGCGGACGGGTTCGTCACCACCGGCGATTCCGCGTACGACATCCTACGCGAGACCGCCAAAGTGCTGTCGCTCGACCTGACCAAGATCAAGGGATGAGCGCCGAAGCCGCCCATGACGCCATGAACGCACATGACGCCATGATCTCCCACGACGCAATGATCGCCCGCGACGACAGATCGCGGGCGAAACGCCTATTCCTCGTCGCCTCGCTCGCGGTGGTCGTGCTGGCCTCTATGTGGACGACCGGCGTGCTCGACCCCGAACGCTTCGCCGACGCCTGGCCCGCGATCGCGCAGATCTCACGCGAAATGTTTCCGCCCGATTTTCGACGCGCCTCGCAATGGGCCCTGCCTCTGCTCGACACTTTCACAATGTCGATCTCCGGCACCGCATTGGCCGTCGCCCTCGCGGCGCCGCTGTCGCTGCTGGCGGCGCGGACGACGACGCCGAGCATGATCCATTATCGCGCCGCGCGTCTGCTGCTGAATCTGCTGCGCTCGATTCCCGAGCTGATCATGGGCATTCTCTTCGTCGCCTTCGTCGGATTCGGATCGCTGCCGGGCGTGCTCGCGCTCGGCCTGCATTCCGCCGGCATGGTGGCGAAATTCTTCGCCGAGAGCATAGAGCACGCCGATCCCAAGCCGTTGGAAGTCGCGCGCGCCGCCGGCGCGACGCCGTTTCAGATCATCTGGCGCGCGCTGCTGCCGCAAATTCTGCCGCAGCTCGCCGACACCGCCATCTATCGTTGGGAATATAATTTCCGGGCCTCCACCGTGCTCGGCGCGGTGGGCGCGGGCGGCATCGGCTTCGAGCTGATCTCGTCGCTGCGCATCCTCGATTACGCGCAGGTCTCGGCGATCATCATCTGCATTTTCGTCTGCGTGACAATCGTCGATGGCGTCGGCGCGCTGCTGCGCGAGAGACTGGAATGAAAGAACGAGAAGAATGACCGAAACGCCGTCGATCGTCGTCACCAATCGCATTTTCGCCGAAACCGCCGAGCGTCTCGCGACGGTCGGAACGGTCGTCGTCAATCCGTCGGAAGAGCCATGGCCGCACGACGAGCTGCTCGGCCACGCCTCGCGGGCCGAAGCAATGATGGCGTTCATGACCGACCGAATAGATGCGGCGTTTCTCGCCGCCTGTCCGAAGCTGAAGATCATCGCCGCGGCGCTGAAGGGCTACGACAATATCGACGTCGCCGCGGCGGAAGAGGCCGGGGTGTGGGTCTCTATCGTGCCGGATCTCCTCACGGCGCCGACCGCCGAGCTCGCCATTGCGCTGATGTTGGCGCTCGGACGCAATGTCCTCGCCTCCGACAGGCGAATTCGCGCGGAGGGGTTCCACGGCTGGCGTCCGACGTTCTATGGACGCGGCCTCGCCGGCGCCACCGTCGGAATCATCGGCTATGGCGCCGTCGGCCAGGCGATCGCGCGCCGCCTCTCCGGATTCGATTGCCGAATTCTCGCGACCGATCTCAATTTCGCGTCCGATGAAACAACCGAGCTCGCGCCCTTCGAGCGGATCATCGCTGTTTCGGATTATGTGGTTCTGGCGCTGCCCCTGACGTCTGCGACCAAATATATTCTCGATCGCGAGACGATCGCGCGGATGAAGCCGGGCGCGCTTCTGGTCAATCCGGCGCGCGGCTCGCTGGTCGATGAGGCGGCCGTCGCCGAGGCTCTCGCATCCGGCCATCTCGCCGGCTATGCGGCGGATGTCTTTCAATGCGAAGACTGGGCGCAAGCGGATCGCCCGAGCGGCGTCGACCCGCGTCTCATTGCGCCCGACGCGCCGACTGTTCTGACGAGCCACATAGGTTCGGCCGTCATAGAGGTGCGCCGCGCCATCGAAGCTTCGGCGGCGGAGAGCATCATCGAGGCGCTGTCCGGCCACGCGCCGCGCGAATTGGCGAATTTTCGGCAAAAGTGACGAATGTGCTGAATTTGAATCATGTCCAGACCTTGCTGAAGGTCATAGAGCTCGGCGGCTTTCGCGCCGCCGCGCGTCAGCTCGGTCTGTCGGCCTCGACGGTCGTCGAGCATGTCGATCAGCTCGAAGCGGAATTGGGCGTCCGCATTCTGGTGCGCGACCGCGGCAAAGTGGCGCTCACCGAGCAGGGACGTTTGTTCGAGCCCCTGGCGCTCGCTTTGATGGAGATCGAGTCGCATTGTCGTTCGCTGCGATCGTCGCGACCACTGCGCGTCGCCGCGGCGAGCAATGTCGGCGTCTATCTGCTGCAACCAGCGCTCGCCTCCTTCGCCGCCGCCCATGGCGCCGAGATCGAGCCCTGGATCGGCGCCAATCCCGCGGTCGCAGAGCGTCTGGAATCCGGAAAGGCCGATGTCGCGCTCATGGAATGGTGGGACGATCGTCCGTCCTTCGTGGCGCGTCCGTGGCGAAAAGAGCCCATGGTCCTGGTCGCGCCCACGAGCCATGAATGGGCCCGTCGCGGCGAGATCGATCCCGAGGAATTGACGAGCGAGCCCCTGCTCGGCGGCGAGAGCGGCACGGGGACAGGCGCGGCGTTGCGCCGCGCTCTCGGACCGCTCGCGGAGAGTCTGAAAGTTCGAGCCGGCTATGGCAGCACAGAAGGGGTCAAGCGCGCTGTCCGGGCCGGACTCGGCGTGTCTATCGTCCTGTCCGCGGCTGCACGCGAAGAAATCGCCGATGGATTGCTCGCCTCGGTCGCGATCCGAGGCGTTCGGCTGGAAAAAGAGATAATGATCGTCTCGAGGAGCTGGTTCAGCGCAAGCCCATCGATCCAGACGCTCATCGAGCATCTGGTCGACGAAGCGAGAATATGATCGCCCGCATCCGTCCAGGCGCCATACCGCGTCGGCCGAGCGACATCGGCAATGATCGGCGCCCGCACGCCGCGAGCCGCCGCAGCAGCCGAGCGCCGGCGTCCCGCCAGCCTCGCGCGGTCAGCCGCGGCGTCCAGAAACGAAATCGCCGACGAGCCGGCTGCGCGGCGTCTCGAATATTTGGCGGCTCGGTCCCGCTTCGACGAGGCGCCCGTCCACCATGAACAAGACACGGATGAGACAGAGGCTGCGCCGCGCGCGACAGGAGTCTCGCGGTCGCGGTTGTTCTCGGCCTCGAGCGAGGCGATCGGCCGTGTTGCGTTTCGGCAACATGGACGAGGCTTTTGATCGTCCGCCGCTCCCCGACCTTGACTCTATGTGGGCTCCAGGGGTTCCGTAAGCGATATGGACAGGTTCGCGCTTTGGCCGAAAGGAGCCGCCCGCCTATTGATCGCGGGCCTCTTGGCTTGGGCGCTGGTCTTGTCGGGAATGGCCGCCGCGTCGGCCCACATGGTCGGCCAAGGCGTCGCCGCAGCGGATTTTGGTCATTGCGCCGCGCCTGGCGGCTCCGACGACCATCGCTCCCCCGGGCTAAATTCGTGCTCCTGCTGCATTCCCTGTCGCTCGAGTCAGCTCGACAGTCCGACCGGAACTCTCTCGTCCTTTCCGAAAGGCGAAACTTTTTCATTCCCGGCCGCCGCGATCACTCCGATCGATGTTTTTCAAACCGTAGAGAAATCGTCCCCGGCCGGCTGGATCAGCTCCTGGTCGTCGCGCGCGCCGCCGGCGCGCTGATCGCTCGAGACGATATTTTCCTGCTCGGGCCGCTTCCCCGGCGAATGGGGCCATTCCTCGTTTTCACGATCTGCCCATTGTCTGGACCGCCGAATGGACGGGAAGCTCCCGTGCGTCGGCGTCGAGCCCGATCTTTCGTCGGAAGCCGCATATGGTGGACAAGACAACAGCTTCGTTCCGCGCGCTCTTCATGAGCAACCGGCGCGCGCTCTTACGATATTTGACGCGACGCGTGGGTCGCGAGAATGCGCCCGATCTGCTTCAGGAGACTTTCGTGCGCCTTTTGACGCGCGAGACGGCGGCCGAGATCGTCGATCCTCCCGCCTATCTGCGCCGCACCGCGGGAAATCTCGCCAAGGATTTCGCTCGGCATCGGGCGCTCGAGCGAAAAATCGTCGATGCCGATGCGGACTCCTGCGACGCCGCATCGGAGGAGCCGAGCGCCGAACATCTCGTCGAGGACGCTCAGCGAAGGGCGCGACTGGCGAAAGCCGTCGCCGCCCTGCCGCCGCGCTGCCGGGAGATTTTCGAAATGCGCGTCGGTCAGAACATGTCGCAGCGCGACATCGCCGCAACGCTGGGCATTTCGCGAAAGACGGTCGAGCAGCACTTCCGTCTCGCAATGGAGCGATGCCGCACGGCGATAAAATAGCGGGTGCGGACCCTTCCATTCCAGCTTCTTACGCGTCTAAAGAAACTGAGACGGCGGCGCGCGCGGCCGATGGACTGCGCCGCCCGAGGCTGTCTTGCCGAAATCCTGCGCCGGAGGCGATGATTTTTCGATGAGCCGAGACGACGAGCCGAACCGGGACGCCGATCCCTCCGCGACGGCGCTCGCGTGGTGGGTCAAATGCGACGCCGGTCCGCTCTCCGCCGCCGATCGCGTGGCTTTCGCGGCTTGGCTCGCCGCCGATCCCGCCCATCGCGCGGCCTTCGATGAGGCGGCGCATTTGTTCAGCGAGGTGCAGGATCTGTGGACCGGAGGCCAGGTGAGCGCCCGGAAGCGGCCCGCGCGGGTCGCCCCGGTCGCGGCGCTACTCGCCGCCTCGCTGGCGGCATTTCTGCTCTTCGACGAGCTGGCTCTCCGCTTTCGCGCCGACGTCCTCACCGGAACCGGCGAGACTCGCGTCGTCGAGCTGGAGGACGGCTCTCGCGCGCATCTGTCGGCGCGCTCGGCGCTCGCCATTCGTTACCGCGCCGGCGAGCGACGCCTCGCCTTGCTCGCCGGAGAAGCCTATTTCGAGGCGGCGCCCGATCCGGCGCGCCCCTTCGTGGTGGAGGCGGCGGGCGCGACTGTGACCGCTCTCGGCACGGCCTTCGACATTGCTCTCGAGGACAAATCGAACGCCGAGGTCGCCGTCGCCGAGCATAGGGTGGCGGTCGCGAGCGGCGGCGCCCGCGCCATTGTGGAGGAAGGCCGGCACAGCCGTTTCGGCGCCGGCGCCCCGATCACCGAGCCGGCGCCGGTCGATTTCTTTCGCATCGGCGGCTGGCGGCGCGGACGCCTCGTCTTCGAGGATGAGCCGCTCGCCGATGTGCTGGCGACGCTCGGCCGCTATCACCATGGCTTTTTGTTCGCGGCTCCCTCTGTGCGGGGCCTGCTCGTGACCGGCTCCTTCGACGCGGCCAATCCGATCGGCGCCGCGAGCGCTCTCGAAGCCGCGTTGGGCGTGAAGACGCTCTCTATAAGCAAATATATGATTTTTATATATAAATAGGAGTGGAGACGGCGCGGCGCGGTCGATCGCGCCGAAAAGTGAAAATAATTCGCAGACCCGACCCTTCCAAACGCCTCCGCCGGTCGTCCTGATCAATGGGGACGCGCTCGTCCCCGGCAAAGAGCGAGAAAGCGGCGGATGAGGCGCAAGGGTTTGGGTCGGAGGGACGAGCGTATGAGCGCGGTTCTCGCGGCGGCGGCGATGGGAGCTTTCACATTCGGCGCGGATGCGCCGGCGGCGGCCCATGCCCGGATGCAGGCGGCGGAGATCGCCGCGGAAGTGCAATCCTATCGCATTCCGGCCGGATCGGTCGGCATGGCGCTGGCCCGCATCGCCGAGCAGAACGGCGTGCAGATGGTGTTCCTCGCCGGGCTGACGCGCAATGTGAAGACCGTCGGATTGACGGGAGACTATACGCTCGGCGCAGCGCTGGACCAGCTGCTGGCGGGAACGGGGCTGAGCTATCGCCTCGCTGACAATCACCGCGACGTGTTCATCATTCTGGCGCAGAACGATCGTGGGACGATGAACGACGCCTCCGGCGCGACGCCGCTGCCGGTGATCAATGTGGGCGCGGAGGAAAAGGAGAGGTCTGGACGCGGAACAGGCGCGCCGCAGGGGCCGGGCGACCGCTACACAGGGTATTATAACGCTCAGAACGCACCCTCGACGCTGAAAACAGACACGCCGCTGCTGAAGACGCCGATCGCGGTCGAGGTGGTGACGCGCCAGACGATGGACGATCAGCAGGCGATCAGCGTCAACGACGCGCTGCTCTCCAATGTCAGCGGCGTGACGCAGGGCATCAGCGGCATCGAGCTGTTCAAGGTGCGCGGCTTCTATAGCACCGTCGGCAATGTCTACAAGAACGGGCTGATGGAATATAGGCTGCGCAATCTCGACACGACCAACCTTCAATCAATCGAGGTGCTGAAAGGTCCGGCCGCCATGCTGTTCGGCAGAGGCGAGCCCGGCGGCATCATCAATCTGGTCGTCAAGCGTCCGCTCGAGACGCCCTATTTTTCATTGCACCAACAGGTGAAATCCTTCGGCGGGACACGAACGACGCTCGACGCCACCGGGCCGCTGAACGACGAAAAGAGCGTTCTCTACCGATTCAACGGCGAATTCTACAGCACCGATTCCTATCGCAATTTCGTGACCGACCGGAATCTCTTCATCGCGCCGACGATCACGATTCGGCCGGTCGAACAATTCAAGATGAACATCGACTTCGAATATCAGAACAAGACCTATGTCGACGACTATCCGATCTTCCCTGCGATCGGCGGCGCTCCGGCCAATATTCCGGTGAGCCGATATTTGGGCGAGCCGTCCATTATGAATTCGACCCCCAACCACTTCGAGCGCAAGCGCATCGCCTATGACGCCACTTACGAATTCCTTCCCGGCTGGAGCCTGACGAACCGGCTCAGCTATTACCATATCGATACGAGGAACGAGAATCTCTCGATACTTGGCGTCAATCAGGCGACGGGCGTGATGAACCGTGTCGTGAATTTCCTGCCCGGCTATGGCGAGGACAGCTTCGGTGCCAATCTCGATCTGAAGGGACATTTCTCGACCGGGCCGATCGAGCATTCCGTGCTGCTCGGATATGATTATTTCGGGACCTACCTGCCCGTGAACCTCACCTATTTCTTCAGCCCGATCAGAGCGATCAATATTTATGCGCCCACTTATTGGCTACCCGAGAACCCCTATCGAGGGATCGCCAGCTACGGCGCGGCGGGTCAGAAATGGACCGGCGTCTACGGCCAGGACATGCTCTCCTTCTTCGACGATTCGGTACATGTGCTGCTCGGCGGCCGCTACGACTGGACGGAAACGGGCTCGAACAAGATCGGCACGTCCGACTATGCCGCGCGCGCCTCTTATGTGAATGTCTACTCCAACGCCTTCAGCCCGCGCGTCGGCGTCGTCTACCAGCCGCTTCCCTGGCTGTCGCTGTTCGGCGATTTCACGCAGTCCTTCGGCGCGAACAACGGCACGACGCAAAATCTCGCGCCTCTGGCTCCGCAGAAAGGCGAGCAATATGAAGCAGGCGTCAAGGCGGAGCTCCTCGACAAGCGCCTCTCGCTGACGATGGCCTATTTCGACATCGTCAAGTCCAACGTCCCCTATACCGATCCGACGAACACGCAAAACACGCTGCTGATCGGCAAGGCCCGCAGCCAGGGCTTCGAATTCGATCTGACCGGCCGCATCGACGACAATTGGAGCGTGATCGCCAATTATACGCATGACGATGTGCGCACCGTGGAGGGATCGCCCTCTTATAATCCGCTCACCCTCATCACGACCCAGATCGCCGTCTCTGGAAAGAAGCTGGCGGGGAGCCCGCGCAATTACGGGAACCTCTGGGTGAAATATGACGCGGACGGCGATTTCCGCGGTCTTGGTCTCGGCGCCGGCGTGTCGGTCTCCGAGAGCTATCTCGGCGACAATGCGAATTCCTTCGTCGTGCCGGGCTATGCGATCGTCAATGGCATGATCTCCTACACGACGCAGATCGCCGGCCTCACCGTGACGGGTCAGCTGAATGTGAAGAACATCGGCGATGCGAGATATTTTCCGGCCTCTTACGACCGCTACACAATCCAGACCGGAACGCCGCGCACTTTCCTCGGCTCTCTGCGCGTGGAGTTCTAGAGTTTCCAGCCGAAGCGGACGCCGGTTCGGCGTTGGAAACGCGTCAAAACAAAAGCCTGGAGTCTTTCCGTATTTCAATGAAACACGGAAAGACTCTAGCCGAGCGCATGAGCCGCCAGCGCATAGGCGATCCAGACAAACCCCACGGACGACACGAGGAAGCTCAGAGCCGTGTAGACCTTCCACAAAGGCTTGCTCCAGAAGCTCGGATCGAAGGCCGCGATGGTGAAGACCGTCGGATTGGAAAATCCGCCGATGGCGACGCACCAGCAAGCGATAAGGGGAAGCTCGACTCCAGAGCCGTAGAATCCGACGCCGAACAGCGCCATCAACGCATAGTCGACATGCGCTCTGATCATCGTCTTATAATCGATGACGAAGCTGTCGACGGCCTTTATCGGGAACCATTTCGCGAATGTCATCAGCCACGCTGTCGTAATGAGAGCGATGATACAGGCCGCGGAGCTGACAAGCAGGATTTTCATCGGCGTTTCCTTGTAATTTTTCAGTGGCCTAGCCTGTTCTCATCCGGCGTGGCCGCTCGCGGCTCTAGAAAATTGCCCGAGTATATCTGGGCAATTGTCCCGACAGCGGAGAATTTCCCGGCGGCTGGGGGCTGCAGGAAGCGAGGGCGCCATGACGGCGGCGGCAGGGAGCCTCGAGCGCGCCCGAGCGTTTCGGGACCGCGCCTCGTCTTCGGCAGATCGACGCGGGAGACGCCGAAGCAACGAGACGCGGCGCTGAATCGATCTTTCGCGTGGACCCACGAGCGCGGATGGCGCGAACATGGCGGACGCGCCTCGCTGCGCGAGAGCGCTTCGACCGAAGGCTCTCTCTTTCCTCGCCGGCGCTTTCCGACCGACCGGCGCGCTGTCTCTATTCCGTCGCGACGGCGGTCTCGACGTCGCTCGGGTCGATGCGCCGCGCGAGGCCGGCGGCGAGCTTGCCGTGATCGAGCTCGCCCTCCCACCAGGCGACGACGATGGCCGCGACGCCATTGCCGCAAATATTGGTGAGCGCGCGGCACTCGCTCATGAATTTATCGACGCCGATGACGATGGCCATGCCCGGCGCGAGACGCGGGTCGATAGAGGAGAGCGTCGCGCCGAGCGTGATGAAGCCCGCCCCGGTCACACCCGACGCGCCTTTCGATGTCAGCATGGCGACAGTGAGGATGACGAATTGCTGTCCCCCCGTGAGATGCACGCCGAGCGCCTGAGCGATGAACAGGCTGGTCAATGTCATATAGATATTGGTGCCGTCGAGATTGAAGGAATAGCCTGTCGGCACCACGAGGCCGACGACCGATTTCGAGCAGCCCAAACGCTCGAGCTTCTCCATCAGCTGCGGCAGCGCGCTCTCCGAGGATGAGGTGCCGAGCACGATCAGCAATTCGTCGCGAATATAGGCGAGGAATCGCAATATATCGAAGCCGACGATGCGCGCGACGAGGCCGAGCGCGACGATCACGAAGAGGATGGACGTGACATAGAAGGAGCCGACCAGCCAGGCGAGATTGAGCAGCGATTGCGAGCCATATTTGCCGACCGTGTAGCCCATGGCGCCGAAAGCGCCGATCGGCGCGGCCTTCATTACAATGGCGATGACGCCGAACATGGCGTGGCCGGCCTCGTCGATGAAGCCGCGCAGCGCCCTGCCCCGCTCGCCCATCGCCATCAGCGCGAAGCCGAATAGGATGGAGAACAGCAAAACTTGCAGAATGTCGGCCTTGGCGAAGGCGCCGATGACGCTGTCGGGAATAACGCCGAGCACGAATTCCACCGGCGTGCGCTGCGCGCCGGGCTCGAGAAATTTGGCGACGGCGGCGGGGTCCGCCTTGCCGGAGAAACCTTCGCCTGGACGCAGCACATTGCCGACGAGGAGCCCGAGCGCCAGAGCGATCGTCGAGACGACCTCGAAATAGATGAGCGCCTTCATGCCGACGCGGCCGACCTTGGCGGCGCTCTCGAGATGGGCGATGCCGGAGACGATGGTGCAGAAGATGATCGGCGCGATCACCATTTTGATGAGATTGACGAAGCCCTTGCCCATCGCCTCCATCCAGGGGCTCTGGGCGATGTCGGGGAAATAGACGCCGAGCAGCGCGCCGAGCACGATCGCCGCGAGCACCTGGAGATAGAGGCTATGCGCGTTTTTGCGCGGCGGCGCCTCGGCAATGGCGGCTGCGGTCAATTTTGGTCCCTCTTTCCAGCTATTCGATCGACTGTTCCTAGACCTGGAGAAGAGAGCCGGCAATGGCAAGCCGAGACCGGCCGCTCACGCGCTCACCATGTCGAGCCGCATCAGCGTTCGCGCATCGAGCGTCAGCGTCAGCGCGCCGAAAATCTCTGTGAGCTGGGCAACGCTGGTCACGCTGACGATGGGCGCGGTGACGCCGGGCTGGGCCAGCAGCCAGGCGACGGCGATCTGCGCCGGCGTGGCGCGAAATTGCGCGGCGGCGCGGTCCAGCTCGCGCAATATATCGAGGCTGCGCTCGTCGAGAATGCCTGCGACGACGGCGCCGCGCGCCGCGCCGACCGTATCCTCCATGGAGCGATATTTGCCAGTGAGGAAGCCCGCCTCCAGCGCCCGGAAGGGTATGACGCCCAGCTCCTCCTCGAGGCACAGCCTGCGCAGATCGCCCTCGTAATAGGCGCGGGTGACGAGATTGTAGTGCGGCTGCAGGCAGGAGAAGAGCGGCAGCCCGTGGGCGCGCGCCGCGGCCAGCGCCTCGGCGAGGCGCGGCGCCGAATAATTGGAGGCGCCGATGGCCCGCACCTTGCCGCTCTGTATGAGCGTCGCGAAGGCTTCCAGCGTCTCCTCGAAGGGCGTCGCCGTATCGTCGAAATGCGCCTGATAGAGATCGATGCGATCGGTCCGCAGACGGCGCAGCGAGTCCTCGGCCGAGCGAATGATATGCGCGCGGGAGAGGCCCTTGCCCACATCGGGCATGGCGCCTCCGACCTTGGTGGCGATCAGCACGCGATCGCGCTTTCCCGTCGCCTTCAGCCAATCGCCGATGATCGTCTCGGACTCGCCGCCGCTATGGCCGGGAACCCAGGTCGAATAAGTGTCCGCCGTGTCGAGCAGAGAGAAGCCGCGATCGACGAAAGCGTCCAGAATGGCGCCGGAGGCCGCCGCATCGGCGGTCCAGCCGAAGACGTGGCAGCCGAGCGCCAGCGGCGCGCAGGCGAGGCCCGAGCGACCGAGCCGACGATGTTCCATCGAAATGCTCCGCTTCCGGCTCACAGCTAGCAGTTGCTGTAATCTTCCGGGGCGATGCGGACGTGCATGCCGTCGAGGCTCGAGTCGAATTTCATCTGGCAGGCGAGGCGCGAATTGATCTCGCGATTGGCGGCCTTGGCCAGCATGATGGCCTCGGCGGGCTCCATGGGGGGCATGGCGACGCCCTCGGGCAGATCGACATAGATTTGGCAGGTGGCGCAGGTGCAGCTGCCGCCGCATTCCGCGACCAGCTCCTCGACGCCGGATTTGCGGATCAGCTTCATCATCGTCGCGCGATCCTTGCCGGCGATCTCCGACCGCGTTCCGTCGCGCGTTTCGAGCGTGAATTTGGTCATCGTCACTGTCCGATGTTCAAGGAGAGCAAATCCGCGCTCACGGTATGGCGGCTCGCCACATTTCCATCGCGCGCCATGCGGACTGTCGCGAGGCCCGCCGTCTGGGCGGCGTCCAGCTCCTCCTCATTCTCCGACAGCACGAGGACGGAGCCGGCGGAGAGGCCGAGATTTTCGCAGAGGTCGCGATAGGAGCCGGGCTCGATCTTCTGGCCGAGCGTGGTGTCGAAAAAGCCTTCGAACAGAGCCGTCACCTGCTCGGAGGAGGAATGGCTCAGCAGCAGCTTCTGCGCCAATTCCGAATTGGAGGAGTAGACGAAGAGGCGAAGCCCGGCCGCGGCCCAGGCCGAGAGACAGCCGGCGACATCGGGATAGAGCTCCGCCGCGAGCGCGCCCGATGCATAGGCCTCCTGCCAGACGAGGCCCTGAATGACTTTCAGCGGCGTCGCCTTGCGACCCTGCTTCATCCAGCGCAGCAGCAGAGATTCCGCCTGAGTGGGATCGAGCTCATAGCCGCCCATGAGGCGGCCGGTCTCCTCCAGCGCCTCCTCGACGACCTCGTCCGAGGCGTGCTCGTCGATATAGCCGCCGAGCCGCGTGGCCGCGAGCGGCAGCAGCGTGTCGTTCATGAAGGTCATGGGTAGGACCACGCCTTCGAGATCGATCAATATGGCGCGAATGGGCTCGCTCATCGCGCCGCCTCCCCCGCGCAGAATTGTCCGAATAACGCCATCGAAGCGCGCGCCTTTCCCGGTTGTTTGAGGAAAGACAGCATGATTTGTGCCGCGCCCTGCTCGAGGCTGTGGATTACCGCGCCGCAGCATGGCAAGAAGGGCTGGAGGGCGTAAGATCGCGCCGGCCCGGGGAAATGGGCGCATTCCACCCTCCCCTGCAGGGGGAGGGTCGGACGGCTGAGCCGTCCGGTGTGGGGTGCGCCGCGAGACTCGGGGAGACACCCCACCCCGCGCCTTCGGCGCGACCTTCCCCCTCACAAGGGAGGGTGAGACTGCCCGCCGCTCCAGTTCTGGTCGTGCCCATGCGAAGCTCGAAAAAATCCGCCGCCCAAACCTCGCTCGACGAGCTGTTCGACGGCAAGGTGATCTCCATTCGCGGCGCGCGCGAGCATAATCTCAAGAATGTCGATCTCGTCATTCCGCGCGACAAATTCGTCGTCTTCACCGGGCTCTCGGGCTCGGGCAAATCCTCGCTCGCCTTCGACACGATTTATGCCGAGGGCCAGCGCCGCTATGTCGAGTCGCTCTCCGCCTATGCGCGGCAATTCCTCGAGATGATGCAGAAGCCGGACGTCGATCAGATCGACGGCCTCTCGCCCGCCATCTCCATCGAGCAGAAGACGACCTCGAAAAACCCGCGCTCCACCGTCGGCACGGTGACGGAGATTCACGATTACATGCGCCTGCTGTGGGCGCGCGCGGGCATTCCCTACTCGCCGGCGACGGGCCTGCCGATCGAGAGCCAGACCGTCTCGCAAATGGTCGATCGCGTGCTGGCGCTGCCGCAAGGCGCGCGGCTCTATCTGCTCGCGCCCGTCGTGCGCGGCCGCAAGGGCGAATATAAAAAAGAGATCGCCGACTACACCAAGCGCGGCTTTCAGCGTCTGAAGATCGACGGCGTCTATTACGAGATCGCCGACACGCCGCCGCTCGACAAGAAATTGAAGCACGATATCGACATTGTCGTCGATCGCATTGTGGTGCGTTCCGACATTGCCGCGCGCCTCGCCGATAGTTTCGAGACGGCGCTGGAATTGGCCAATGGCCTCGCCATGGTGGAATTCGCCGACAGCAAGCGCGCAGACGGCGGCGACGCCCCGACGGCGGCGACGCCCGCCGCCTACGCCTCCACGCATTATGCGGCGGATCACATCGTCTTCTCGTCGAAATTCGCCTGCCCCGTCTCCGGCTTCACCATTCCGGAGATCGAGCCGCGGCTCTTCTCCTTCAACAATCCCTTCGGCGCCTGCCCGGTCTGCAGCGGCCTCGGCCAGGAGCAGGTGATCGATCCCGATCTCGTCGTTCCCGATCCCAAGCTCTCGCTGCGCAAAGGCGCCATCGCGCCTTGGGCGAAATCATCCTCGCCCTATTATGGGCAAGCGCTGGAGTCGCTCGGCCGTCACTATAAATTCCGCATGGATACGCCGTTCGAGAAGCTCGAGCAATCGGTGCGCGACGTGCTGCTGCATGGCTCCGGCAAAGAGGAGATCCGCTTCTCCTATGACGACGGCGCGCGCGCCTATGATGTGAAGAAGCCTTTCGAAGGCGTCGTCGCCAATCTGCAGCGCCGCTTCCTCGAGACGGACAGCGAATGGGCGCGCGAGGAAATCGGCCGCTATATGTCGGCCGAGCCTTGCAAGGCCTGCCTCGGCTATCGCCTGAAGCCGGAAGCGCTCGCCGTGAAAATCGACGGCTTTCATATCGGCGAAGTGTCGGACCTCTCGGTGCGCGCGGCGCTCGATTGGTTTCGCGCTCTGCCGGAGAAGCTCGACGCCAAGCGCAATGAGATCGCGCATCGCATATTGAAGGAAATACGCGACCGCCTCACCTTCCTCGTCGATGTCGGACTCGATTATCTGACGCTCTCGCGCGCCTCCGGCACTTTGTCCGGCGGCGAGAGCCAGCGCATTCGCCTCGCCTCGCAGATCGGCTCCGGCCTCACCGGCGTGCTCTATGTGCTGGACGAGCCGTCGATCGGCCTGCATCAGCGCGACAATGATCGTCTGCTCGACACTCTGCGGCGGCTGCGCGATCTCGGCAATAGCGTCATCGTCGTCGAGCATGACGAGGACGCCATTCTCTCCGCCGATTATGTGGTGGATGTCGGCCCCGGCGCCGGCGTGCATGGCGGCCATATCGTCTCCAAAGGCGCGCCGCAGGAGATCATGGACGATCCCAATTCGCTCACCGGCCAATATTTGACCGGCGCGAAGCAAGTGACCTTGCGCCATGCGCTACGCAAGCCCGACCCCGGCCGCTGGCTGAAGATCAGCGGCGCGCGCGGAAACAATCTCAAAAATGTCGAGGCGAAGATTCCCTTGGGCCTCTTCACCGCCGTCACCGGCGTCTCCGGCGGCGGCAAATCCACGCTCGTCATCGAGACGCTGTATAAAGCCGTGGCGCGGCGCCTCAATGGCGCGCATGAGCATCCGGCGCCCTTCGACAAGATCGACGGGCTCGAGCATATCGACAAGATCATCGATATCGACCAATCGCCGATCGGCCGCACGCCACGCTCCAATCCCGCGACCTACACGGGCGCCTTCACGCCGATTCGCGAATGGTTCGCCGGCCTGCCGGAGGCGAAGGCGCGCGGCTATGCGCCGGGACGCTTCTCCTTCAATGTGAAGGGCGGACGCTGCGAAGCCTGCCAGGGCGACGGCGTCATCAAGATCGAGATGCACTTCCTGCCCGACGTCTATGTCACTTGCGACGTCTGCAAGGGCAAGCGCTACGATCGCGAGACGCTCGAGGTGAAATATCGCGAGAAATCCATCGCCGACGTTCTCGACATGACGGTGGAGGAGGCGGCCGTATTGTTCAAAGCCGTGCCGGCGATCCGCGACAAGATGGAGACATTGAAGCGCGTCGGCCTCGATTATATTCGCGTCGGCCAGCAGGCGACGACCTTATCGGGCGGCGAGGCGCAGCGCATCAAGCTCGCCAAGGAACTGGCGCGCCGCTCCACGGGCCGCACGCTCTACATTCTCGACGAGCCGACGACGGGCCTGCATTTCCACGATGTCGCCAAGCTGCTCGAGGTGCTGCACGAGCTCGTCGATCAGGGCAATAGCGTCGTCGTCATCGAGCATAATCTCGAGGTCATCAAGACGGCCGATTGGATCATCGATCTCGGGCCGGAGGGCGGCGATGGCGGCGGCGAGATCGTCGCCGCCGGACCGCCCGCCGACATCGTCGCCGCAAAGCGCAGCCACACCGGCCGCTATCTCGCCGAAGTGCTGAAACGCCGCCCGCCGCGCGCGGAGAAGACGAAAGCGCCGAAAGCGGAGAAGGAGACGCCCGCGCCACGCCGCAAGCGCGCCGCGCAGGAGCAGTGAGACGTCAGATCGAATAGCCGCGCTTGCGCAGCTCGGATTTGAGATCGGTCTGCAACGACTCGCCGACCCTGACGCCCCAGGCTTTGCCGATCTCCATTCCGCTTTTGGCGAGCTGACCCATTTTCACGGCGAGCTTCGAGCCTGTCGGCGATTTATAGAAGCTCAGCACATCGCGAAGTTCCGCGACGCTGAAATTATCGGCGTAGATGGCGGCCATCTGGCCTGTCAGCTCGTCCAGACTGGCGATGAATTTCGCCTGCATCCGCGGCGATATTTCTGCGAGATCCTTTTCGAGCTTCGGATTTTGCGTCCCGAGCAGCGATTTGATCTGCTCCATCAGCGCCGGCAGCATTTGCTTGGCCGTATCCGTCACATGCATGGCGACGAGCAGCTCCTTGGCGACGGCGATGCGCTCGCCCCTGTCGTCGGCGCGCGCCGGCGCGCCGCAGAGCGTGAGCAGCACGGCGAATGACGCGAAAAAAAGTCTCATGCAATCCTCCCGATGAAACGCGCGCATATCATACGCTAGGACGCGCGCGCCCGAAAGCGCCACGGTCGAGGCTCGCGGGAGGAGAGATTGCTCAGCGCTTCGCTTCGCGGGCCGCGAAATAAGAGTCGATCTTCTCGCGCATCTCGCGCAGAAACCGCTCCTCGCCGAAGCCGAACGCATGAGCGCGAATGCGCTCGGACGAAAATTCCATGCGCTCGAAGCGCGCGACCGCCTCACTCAACGCGTCCACCGTCTGTGTCTCGAAGAAGACGCCTGTCTCATTCTCGACAACAGTCTCGGTCGCGCCGCCGCGGCGGAAGGCGATCACCGGACGCCCGCTCGCCATCGCCTCGAGCGGCACGATGCCGAAATCTTCCTCGCCCGGAAAGATCAGCGCGCGGCAGCGCGAATAATGCCGCATCAGAACGTCGAAAGGCTGCGGGCCGAGCACGGACACGGTCGCGCCAGCGCGATGGCGGATCGCCTCCAGATTGGCGCCGCCGCCGATCACGACGAGCTTCTTGCCGCTCGCATTGAAGGCGTCGATGGCGAGATCTGGCCGCTTATAGCCGACGAGTTCGCCGACCATCAGATAATAATCGCCGATCTCATCAGCCGGCGCGATGGAGAAAGCGTCGGCGGCGACGGGCGGATGCACGACATCGGCGGAGCGGCGATAATAGCGCTCGACGCGATGCGCGACCGTCGTGGAATTGGCGATGAAATGATCGACGCGCGTCGCCGACAGCGCATCCCAATTGCGCAGATAATGCGCGAGCGGCGGCATCAGCAGCCGCGTGAGCCGGCCGGATTCCTCGCGATATTCATGGTACATGTTCCACAAATAGCGCATCGGCGAGTGGCAATAGCACACATGCAGCGCCTCTGGCGGCGGAATGATCCCTTTCGCGGGCCCGGACTCGCTCGAGATGATGAGATCATAGCCGCGCAGATCGAGCTGCTCACAGGCGAGCGGCATTAAGGGCAGATATTGCCGATAATATTTCGCCGCGCGGGGAAGCGATTGGATGAAGCTGGTCGTGATCGGACGCGAGCGGATCGTCGGCGAGACGGCGGCCGGATCGATGACGTGGGTGAAGAGATCGGCCTGCGGAAACAAGCGAATCAGGGCTTCGACGACCTTCTCGCCGCCGCGCATGCCGACGAACCAATAGTGAACGATCGCCACACGCATCTATGTTCCTACCTCGACGCTCACCCACTTCGACTCTCGGACAAACGCGCAGGAGTGCGCAAACGACGAAGCCGGGCATGAGCCCGGCTTCGAGAATACAGTCGAAGTCATTAACATCCCGTGAGGATTTCGCGCGCTCAATTCTTGAGCGGCGTCTCCGGAACGCTGCGCGGACGCGCGCTGGCGCTGCGCGGCGCCGGCTCCCCCTTGCCCGCATCCTTGCCGCCGTCGCCGTCCTTCGCCTTGCGGCTCTTGCGCGGCTCGGCTCCGCTCTCCGCCGCCGACGCCCGCTTCTTGCCGGCCTCGACAATGTCGCGCTCGGGACGCGGCAGCACCGGACCCTCGGGGAAGACGAAGCCCAGCGTCTTGGCGCCGTCGTCGTCCGTCACCACCACCACGCGCACCGCGCCGCCATTCTTCAACCGGCCGAACAGCACCTCGTCGGCCAGAGGCGTCTTGATGTGCTGATGGATCACGCGGCCCATTGGACGCGCGCCCATGGCCTGGTCATAGCCATGCTCGACGAGCCAGGACCGCGCCTCGTCGGAGAGCTCGATCGTGACATTGCGGTCGGCGAGCTGCGCCTCGAGCTGCAGGATGAATTTGTCGACGACGCGGGCGATCACCTCCTCCGGCAGATGGCCGAAATGGACGATCGAGTCGAGACGATTGCGGAACTCCGGGGCGAAGAGGTGATTGATCGCCTCATTGTCCTCGGCGCTATGCGTCTTGCCGCGCGTGAAGCCGATGGGCTTTTTGGCGAGATCGGCGGCGCCGGCGTTGGTCGTCATGATGAGGATCACATTGCGGAAGTCGATCTGCTTGCCATTGTGATCCGTCAGCTTGCCGTGGTCCATCACCTGCAGAAGAATGTTGAAGAGATCGGGATGCGCCTTCTCGATCTCGTCCAGCAGCAGCACGCAATGCGGATGCTGGTCGATGCCGTCGGTCAGCAGGCCGCCCTGATCGAAGCCGACATAGCCGGGAGGCGCGCCGATGAGCCGGCTCACCGTATGACGCTCCATATATTCCGACATGTCGAAGCGGATCAGCTCAATGCCCAGCGAGGTGGCGAGCTGGCGCGCCGCCTCCGTCTTGCCGACGCCGGTCGGGCCGGAGAAGAGATAGCAGCCGATCGGCTTCTCGGGATCGCGCAGGCCGGCGCGGGCCAGCTTGATCGCCGAGGTGAGCGCCGTGACCGCCTTGTCCTGGCCATAGACGACGCGCTTCAAGGTCTCGTCGAGATGGGCGAGAACCTCCGCGTCGTCCTTGGAGACGGTCTTGGCGGGGATGCGCGCCATGGTCGAGATGGTGGTCTCGATCTCCTTGAGGCCGATCGTCTTCTTGCGCTTGGACTCCGGCACCAGCATTTGCGCGGCGCCGGTCTCGTCGATCACGTCGATCGCCTTGTCCGGCAGCTTGCGGTCATGGATGTAGCGGGCCGAGAGCTCCACCGCGGCCTTCAGCGCCTCGGTGGTGTAGCGGATCTTGTGGAACTCCTCGAAATAGGGCTTGAGGCCCTTGACGATCTCCACCGCATCCGGGATCGACGGCTCATTGACGTCGATCTTCTGGAAGCGCCGCACCAGAGCGCGGTCCTTCTCGAAATATTGGCGATATTCGCGATAGGTGGTCGAGCCGATGCAGCGCAGCGTGCCCTGCGCCAGCGCGGGCTTCAGCAGATTGGAGGCGTCCATCGCGCCGCCGGAGGTCGCGCCGGCGCCGATCACCGTATGGATCTCGTCGATGAAGAGGATCGCATTCTTATGCGCCTCAATCTCCTTGATGACCTGCTTCAACCGCTCCTCGAAATCGCCGCGATAGCGCGTGCCGGCGAGCAGCGTGCCCATGTCGAGCGCGAAGACCGTCGCGCCGGAGAGCACCTCGGGAACCTCGTTCTGAATGATCTTGCGAGCGAGACCTTCGGCGATGGCCGTCTTGCCGACGCCCGGATCGCCGACCAGCAGCGGATTGTTCTTCTGCCGGCGGCAGAGCACCTGCACGGTGCGCAGCACCTCGGACTCGCGGCCGATCAGCGGATCGATGCGGCCGTCGCGCGCCTTGCGGTTGAGGTTGACGCAATAGGCCTCGAGCGCGCCTTCCTTCTTGCGCTGCTCGCCCTCGCGCCCCTCGCGTCCCTCGCCCCGCTCCGCCTCGTCCTCGACGCCGCGCGGCGCGCGCGAGCCGTCCGAGAGGCCCGGCCGCTTGGCGATGCCGTGGCTGATGTAATTGACCGCGTCATAGCGCGTCATATCCTGCTCCTGCAGGAAATAGACGGCGTGGCTCTCGCGCTCGGCGAAGAGCGCGACCAGAACATTGGCGCCGCTCACATCCTCGCGACCGGAGGACTGCACGCTGATGATGGCGCGCTGCACGACGCGCTGGAAGCCGGCGGTCGGCTTGCAGTCGCCTGCCGATTCATTGACCAGATTGTCCAGCTCGTGATCGATGTATTCGCGCAAATTTTTGGCGAGCAGATCGAGATCGACCGAGCAGGCGCGCAGCACGGCCGCGGCGTCTTGGTCGTCTATGAGGCTGAGGAGCAGATGCTCCAAAGTCGCATATTCATGATGCCGCTCCCTCGCCGAGGCGAGCGCGCGGTCGAGTGACTGCTTCAGGTTGCGCGAGAATGTCGGCATCGATCGTCCGCCCTCACTTCTTTTCCATGATGCACTGAAGCGGATGCTGGTGCTTGCGCGCATAATCCATCACTTGCGTGACTTTCGTCTCCGCCACCTCATAGGTGTAGACGCCGCATTCGCCGACGCCGTGATTATGCACGTGCAGCATTATCCGAGTGGCTTCTTCCAGGCTCTTGTTGAAATATTTACGCAGAACGATGACCACGAACTCCTGGGTCGTGTAGTCGTCGTTGAGCAACAAGACGCGATACATGTTGGGCCGCCGCGTCTGCGTCCGCGTGCGGGTGATCAGCGCCGTTCCCGACCCACCGTCGCCGCCGCCGCCGCTCTTTCGAGGCTCTTTCCCGGCCGCATGGGGAGACGCGCGGCGTTCCGTAGCGAAGGGAACCCGGCTGTCGAGTGTAAGATCGTCGATCACTGTCACCTCGGCTTTCCTCATTCCCCTTTCCGAAGTTTCGCCCGCGACAGGCCCGTCCGGCGTATGCGTAGCATTCTCCGTGCCGCGGGCCCCTCGCCGACTTTCGCGGCGCGGGCGAAGCGGAGAGACGCCGAGTGTTCTTTCTCGCGGGAGCATTGGCAAGACCCGAAAAGCTGAAACCGCCGAAAAAACTCCGAGGCGCGCCTCGGATGCGACGCCTCCAGCGCGCCGCCGTCCACAATACGCCTAGGACATAATGTGCCGCAGCGGCGGAACAAGTGAATGAGGCGCGAGGCGCGACCCGGCGCCGCGATTGGGTTTCCAAAGGGCGCCGCCAATAACTCGATTCCGCCCCCGCGACGGCGCACCTGTCGAAAACCACGAGCGTAAACACGTCCTTTACTCCCACCCCCTAAAATCGAGGCCGGTCAAAAAGCGTGGCGCGCAATCAAAAGAGGCGCGAATGACGATGCTGGATCGGTTTCGGCGGGACACGGCGGGCAAGCTCGTCGAAAAAGTTGCCTTGGGTTCGGCTGTGGTGGCGCTCGCCTGCGTGCTCGGCGCCAACGTCCTGTCGGCAAAGTTACAAAACGGTGAGCTGCCGCTTCTCGCTTTTGTTCACAAAGAGGAGCGCGGCCGCGTGCAGGCGGCGGCGGCGCAGCCCGCGTCGACGGCTCAGTCTCTGCATCACATCGGCTTCGTCGGCGTGGATCACGCCGCGACCGGCTCGATCGCGCCAGGCCAAAAGGCCGTCGCGCCGGCCACGCCCTGCGGGCCCGGCACGAAATAGGGCGAAATCGAAGCGCGCGCGGCCGCTGCCCCCGCGCGCCGCTCATGATGCGCCGCGTCAATTCCATTGACATCCGACGCGTTCGGCTTCAAGCATGGCGCGCGTCTTGCTCCCCCGACGACGAGCAGA
Source organism: Methylosinus sporium (assembly GCF_003113265.1). GTDB lineage: Bacteria > Pseudomonadota > Alphaproteobacteria > Rhizobiales > Beijerinckiaceae > Methylosinus > Methylosinus sporium. Next base: position 27,354 of record NZ_PUIV01000018.1, on the reverse strand, counting down.
ACGCCAGCGGAACACAAACGTCATTTGCGACGGTCCCGCCTCTCGAGGACGACGCGCGCCCCCGCGGCACACGCGCGCCCTTCCCTTGCCAAATGTCATGAAAGCCGCGACCAGGACAATTGATGACCTTCGACGAACTCGGCCTTTCCCAAAAGGTCCTCGCGGCCGTTGAGGCGTCCGGCTACACCAAGCCGACGCCCATTCAGGAACAGGCCATTCCTCCGGCGCTGCAGGGGCGCGACATTCTGGGCATCGCCCAGACGGGCACAGGCAAGACGGCGGCGTTCACGCTGCCCATGCTGTGCCGGCTCGAGCAGGGCCGCGCCCGCGCACGAATGCCGCGCACGCTGATTCTCGAGCCGACGCGCGAGCTCGCCGCGCAGGTCGAGGCGAGCTTCGCCAAATATGGCGCGAATCACAAGCTCAATGTCGCGCTGCTGATCGGCGGCGTCTCCTTTGGCGATCAGGAAGCCAAGATCATGCGCGGCGCCGATGTGCTGATCGCGACGCCCGGCCGCCTGCTCGACTTCTTCGATCGCGGCAAGCTGCTGCTCACCAATATCGAGATCCTCGTCATCGACGAGGCCGATCGTATGCTCGACATGGGCTTCATCCCGGACATAGAGCGCGTCTGCAAGCTGGTGCCCTTCACGCGGCAGACTTTGTTCTTCTCCGCGACGATGCCGCCGGAGATCACGCGCCTCACCGAGGCCTTTTTGCACAATCCTGTACGAGTCGAGGTGGCGCGCGCCTCGACGACGGCGGCGACCATCCGCCAGGCGCTGGTCGCCACCCATGGCCACGCCGAGAAGCGCGAGACGCTGCGCCGGATCATCCGCGGCGCGGACAGCTTCAAAAACGCGATCATCTTCTGCAATCGAAAGCGCGATGTCGCCATATTGCATCGCTCGCTCGACAAGCACGGCTTTTCCGCCGGCGCGCTGCACGGCGATATGGACCAGCTCGCGCGCATGGCCTCGCTCGACGCCTTCAAGAATGGCGACGTCAATCTCCTCGTCTGCTCCGACGTCGCGGCGCGCGGCCTCGATATTCCCGACGTCAGCCATGTCTTCAATTTCGACGTGCCGACGCATAGCGAGGATTATGTCCATCGCATCGGCCGCACCGGCCGCGCCGGCCGCTCGGGCACGGCCTTCACCCTCGTCACCGACGACGACCGCAAATATCTCGATCAGATCGAGACGCTGATCGGCAAGAAGATCGATTGGGAGGGCCCCGGCCTCGACGAGTTGCCGCCGCCCTCCGAAGCGCCGGCCCGTGAATCGCGCGGACGCGGGCGCTCGCGCAGCAGCGGCGAGCGGAGCGGCCGACGCGCCGCGCCAGAACGCGAGGCCAGAACAGAGCGTGAAGCAAGGTCCGAGCGTGAGCCGCGTCGCGAGGCCCGGCAGGAGCGTGAGCCGCCTCGAGAGCGCGCTCCCCGTCAGGAGCGCGCCGCCCAAGATCGCGAGGCGAGACCAGAGCGGGAGGCGAGGCCGCCGGCCAGGCCGGCCCGTCCCGAGCGGCCGCCGACCTATGGCGATCGGCGCGACCGCCGGCCGACGCGCCAACCGGAGGACGACGGGCCGCCGGTCATCGGCCTCGGCGACCATATTCCATCCTTCCTGCTGCGCCCTGTGGTGCTCAAGCCGGCCAAGGTCGGGGACGAATAAGGCGTTTTCACTCAGCCGGCGAGCGCCTCGACGACGAGATCGAGCATCTGCTCTATGTCCGGATCGGCGTGAACGTCGCCGGACGGCTCGATCCGCACCATGGGGATTCCTCGCGAGCAATGGCGCAGGCAGCTGCGCCGCACGCAGGCGATTTCGCCGGCGGCGATCCCTTTGCCGAAATCGAAGTCGAGCGCCTCGCTCAAGCGCTCGTGCAGCACGCTCCCGCGTCCCTCGCGGTCGCAAACGTCTCCGACGCAGACGACGAAGCGTATCAGCGGCGGCTCGGTCATTTCGGTCCTCTGGCTCTGATCGCGGCCGACCCTCGAGATGCAATCATCGTGTCCCTTCGCTCCGTGTCCCCTCGGCGGGGACGCATGAAGGCGCCTCAGGCGCGATGATACGGATGTCCGGCGAGAATGGTCGTCGCCCGATAGATCTGCTCGGCGACGAGAATGCGCACGATCTGATGCGGCAGCGTCATGCGCCCGAAGGAAAAGACCGCGCCCGCCTTCTCCCGCACCGCAGGCGTCAGCCCCTCCGAGCCGCCGATGGCGAACCACAGCGATTTCGCGCCTTTGTCACGTTGGCTCGCGACCATGGCGGCGAAATCGGCGCTGCTGGCGGCGGTCCCACGCTCGTCGAAGACGACGAGCTTTGCGCCGGCCGGCAGAGCGGCGAGCAGTCCTTCGCCCTCCTGCGCCATGCGCTCGGCCGGATTGCGCGCCCTGCTCTCGTCGATTTCCTGAAGATCGAGCCCCACGAGCCCGAGATTTCGCATCGCCGCGATGCGGGCGGCGTAACGCGCGTAGAGATCGCGCTCCGGGCCGGCCTTGAGCCGCCCGACACAAAGAATTCCGAGACGCATGTCCCCTTACGGACATTCGCGTCGAGGCGAACGCCGCCCTGTCTCGTTTCGCCCCCAGCGGCGCCGCTTTTAGACCGCGCGCAGCTCGCTCGGCCGCGCGCCGCCCCACATTTTCTCGAGGTTGTAGAACTGGCGCACCTCGGGCCGGAAAATGTGGACGATGACGTCGCCCGCGTCGATCAGCACCCAATCGCACTGCGGCAAACCCTCGACGCGCGGAGCGACGAGACCGGCCTCCTTGCAGGCTTTGAGCAGCTTGTCGGCGATGGCGCCGACATGCGTGGTCGAACGGCCGGTCGCGATGACCATGTCATCGGCGATCGACGTCTTGCCGCGCAGATCGATGGAGATGACGTCCTCGGCCTTGGAGTCGTCGAGGCTGGTGAGGACTTTTTGGACGATGGAGCCGGCGATCTGGCCGATCGGCCCGGAAGCCGGCTGAGACGGCGCGCGCGCCGCCCCGGGAAGACTTGTCGTCAGCTTGTGACCCTCATGCTTCGCGGCGCTGGCGCCGCGTCCTTCAAGATGTGCCGTTTTGAGCCCGAATGCAACCGCGCAGAAGCGCGCGCGGGAGCGAAAGCGCGCGGCAAAGACGGCGCTCGCCGTCCCTCGCAGGCCCGACACATCGACATAAGCTTCTATTAATCATAGAAAAAGGCGGAAAGACGCGCGGCCCGAGCGACGGCCGCGGGCGGAAAAAAACCCGGCGAGAACGCCGGGTTTTGGAAGTGGGCCCCGGCCCATCGTGAGGTGGGAGGAACCTCGAAGCCGGAACAATTGCGGAGCCTATCCGATTCCGCGAGGCTGCGCCCGGCATAAAAGGTCGCATTTGTCCAGGCTTGGCCGCGAAAAGCGCTCACACGGCCGCGCTCGAGCGCCGCCCGAGCGGGCGGGGCCGAACATAGCGATTCGGCAGCGCCCGCAAATTCAATCCGCTAAATTCTGCGACCTACGCCGCAACGCCCGCGCTGTGACCAAAATGTCACATCTGCGAAGATTTTGCGGCGACGGCTCAGGGGACGAGCACGAGCGCGCCTGTCGTGCGCCGCGCCTCGAGATCCGCATGGACGAGAGCGGCGTCCTCGAGCCGATAGAGCGCCGGCCGCTCGAGCCGCAATAGGCCCTTTTTGATCGCGCGGACCACGTCGTTCGTCATCTTCTCATAATCCTTGCGCCGCGCGATGTGAGCGAAGAGCGAGGGGCGCGTGACGAAGAGCGAGCCTTTTTGCGACAGGAGATTTATGTCGAAAGCCTCGATCTTGCCGGAGGCCGAGCCATAGCTGACGAAAAGTCCGAAAGGCTTCAGGCAATCGAGCGAAGCGGGAAAAGTCGCCTGGCCGACGCCGTCATAGACCACGTCGCAGAGCTTGCCGCCGGTGATGTCCCGCACGGCGGCGGCGAAATCCTCGCTGCGATAGAGAATCGTATGCTCCGCGCCCGCCTCTTTGGCGATTTTCGCCTTCTCCGCGTCGCCGACGGTGGCGATCACATGCGCGCCGAGCGCGCTTGCCCATTGGCAGAGCAATTGGCCGACGCCGCCCGCCCCCGCATGGACGAGAATGCGGTCGCCTTCCTTCACCTTATAGGTGCGGCGCAGCAGATATTGCGCGGTGAGCCCTTTGAGCATCATCGAGGCGCCGGTCTCGAAAGAAAACGATTTCCGCAGCTTCACCAGCGCGGCCGCAGGCAGATTACGCGCCTCCGCATAGCCGCCGAGCGGGCCGACATAGGCGACGCGATCGCCGATTTCGAATTCATCGACGCCCTCCCCGAGCGCGACCACCTCGCCGGCGCCCTCGAAGCCGGGGACGAAGGGGAGCGTCGAAGGATAGGAGCCGCTCCGCAAATAGACATCGATGTAATTGACGCCGATCGCCTTCTGGACGATCTGCGCCTCGCCCGGGCCGGGCGGAGGAAGCTCGACATCCTCATAGCGCAGAACCTGCGGCCCGCCCGTCTCGTAAATGCGTATCGCCTTCACCATGATCGTCTCCGAATGACTTCGCAGCGCAAAAAATCCGCGTCGATTGCGACCATGGATTGACGCAGGCGACAAAGCCAACAGATTTTCGAGTAGCGACGGAAAGCCGCCGGCGGACGGCTTCGCCTTCCCCTCCCCTTGGTGTAGAAGGATTCCCGAAACGGAGACGAAGCATATGGCCGAGACTATAGCGGGCGAAAGCCCTGCGATCGACACGCAGATTCTCGTGGCCGGCGCCGGCTCCACCGGCATAGCCGCCGCCCTCGCTTTCGCGAAGGCCGGCTGGCGCGTGACGCTCGCCGGGCGCTTTCCTCCGCCTCTGCCCGGCCGCACCATCGCGCTGTTCGAAGCCTCGGTGCGCTTTCTCGATTCGATCGGCGTGCTGGAGAAGGTGCGCGCCGCCGCCTGTCCGATCGAGACGATCCAGATGATCGACGACACGGACCAGCTTCTCCCCGTGCCCGATCTCGTGATGCGCTCGGAGGAGATCGATCTTCCCGCCTTCGGCCTCAACGTCTCCAATGACGAGCTGACCGCCATATTGCTCGAGCACGCGCGCGCCGAGCAGAGCTTCGAGATCGTCGAGAGCGACATCGCCGACTATGAATTCGAGGACGACGGCGCCGCCGCGATCCTCGCCGACGGGCGCCGCATCGCCGCCGATTTCATCGTGGCCGCCGACGGCCGCGCCAGCCGCGCACGCGCCGCCGCCGGCATAGACACGAAGGAATGGACTTATCCGCAGGTCGCTCTCACCGCCCTGCTGCGCCACGAGCTGCCGCACGACAATGTCTCGACCGAATTTCACACGCGCTCGGGCCCCTTCACTCTGGTGCCGCTGCCGCCGCGCGAGGGCGCGGAGCATCGCTCCAGCCTCGTCTGGCTGATGAGCCCGCGCGACGCCAAGCGCCGCCTCGCCAAGCCGCGCGACGAGCTGCAATATGAGATGGAGGACTACTCTCGGGAAAAACTCGGCTCCATCACGATCGAGAGCGGCATTGGCGAGTTCCGCATGGGCGGGCTGCAAGTGTCGCGGCTCACCGCGCCGCGGCTCGCGCTGGTCGGCGAGACCTGCCATGTGTTTCCGCCGATCGGCGCGCAGGGGCTCAATCTCAGCCTGCGCGACGTCGCCGATCTCGAGGATTGCCTCGCCAGCGTCGATCTGCGCAATCCCAAGGAGCTTTCGCGCGCCCTGATGCGTTACGAAATGCACCGCCGCGCCGATATCGGCTTCCGCACCCATGGGGTCGATCTGCTCAATCGCTCGCTGATCATCCCTTATCTGCCGATCGATCTCATTCGCGGTGCCGGCTTCATCGCCATGACGGCGCTCGGCCCACTACGCCGCGCGGTGATGCGCGAGGGCGTGGCGCCGCATCTCGCGCAGCCGCGGCTGATGCGCGACGAGGCGCCGAAGGAACCGCGAATGCGCGGCAAGCGCCCGCGCGGGCCGGAGGCGATCGTCGACGCGGCGAAAGGCGCCTTCGCCCATTTGCGCGAGACCGCCTCGCGCCTCGGCTGACGCGCGCTCCTTCTCCCGCATGCGGGAGAAGGACTTACAGAGACGGCGCGAACAGCGTCGGAATCGCGAAGCGAAACGCCGTCCCGTCGCCCGGCTGCGATTCGACCTCTATCTCCCAGCCGTGGCGATCCGCGATGGATTTGCAGATCGCCAGCTCTATGCCCGTGCCGGCATATTCCACATCGCTCTGCAGCCGGCTGAACGGCTCGAAAATCTTCTGCGCGAATTGCTGCTCGAAGCCGACGCCCTTGTCGATGATCGACAGATGGATCGCGCCCTCCTCCAGCGTCGCCGCGATCGTCACCTCGGCCGGCCGGCCGGGCTTGCGATATTTGATGGCGTTGGCGACGATATTCTGCATCAGGCAAGCGAATTGCGCGCGGTCGCCGACGAAAGCGGCGGCGGGAAGATCGACCTCGAGCCTGGTCTCTCCCGCGGCGATCGATTGCGCCAGCGCGGCGAGCGAGAATTGCACTTCCTCGCGCAGCTCCAGCGCCTCCAATTGCTGATCGCCATAGATGGTTCGCGCATAAATGAGCAGATCCTCGACGAGCTTGCGCGCGCGCACCGCGGCGCAGCGCATATGCGCGCTCGCCTGCATGATTTCATCAAGGCCTCCCGCATTCATCGCCGCCTCGAGGCGCGATGATTGCGACGCGATCTCCGCCAGCGGCTGCTGCAGATCGAGCGAGGCGACATAAGCGAATTGGCCGAGCCGCTCATTGACGCGCTCCAGCTCGGCGACGCTCCCGGCGAGCGCCCGCTCCGCCGCGCGGCGCTCGCTCATATCGATGATCGTCGCCGTGACGAGAAGCTCGCGCTCCGTCATGAGCGGCGCGAGGCCGATCTCGACTGGAAACTCGCAGCCGTCGCGCCGCCGCGCCCTTATCTCATGGCCGACGCCCATCATGCGGCGGCCGGGATCGACGTAATAGAGCCGTCGAAACGCCGCATGTCGGCGGCGCGTCACGGCCGGGGTCAGCAGATCGACCGAGCGCCCGATCAATTCGTCGCGCGCATAGCCGAAGAGAATCTCCGTCTCGCGATTGGCGTAGCGCACCAGCCCGTCGGCGCCCACGATGAGGATCGCCGCCGGCGAGGCTTCGACCATCACCCGAAAGCGATCATATTCGATCGTCTCGCCGCTCATTTCGGCCGTCCCCTCGCGACATGAGCTGCGCCACCCCGTCCCACGAATGTAGCGAATATGATATGTGAGCGACGCGGACGGAAGAAAAGAGCCTGAGCGGCAATGGCGATGGAAGCGACGGAAACGCACGAAACCGCGGAGCATCCGCTCGGCCGGCGGAGAATCGGCCTCGCGCTCAGCTCCGGCATGGCGCGCGGCTGGGCGCATATCCGGCGCCTTGCGCGCCTTGACGAAGATGGGCGTCTCCTTCGATGTCGTCGCCGGAACCTCGGCTGGCGCGCTCGTCGGCGGCTGCTTTCTCGCCGGCAAGCTCGACGAGCTGGAGGCCTGGGCCGCCTCGCTCGACAAGCGCAAGATCGTCTCCTATCTCGATCTCCAGCTCGGCTATGGCGGACTCATCAAGGGCGACCGCCTGCTGATGGAGCTGCGCCGCGCGCTCGGCCCCATGCGCGTCGAGACCTTGCCGACGCCTTTCGTCGCCGTCGCCACCGATCTCGTCACCGGCCATGAGATCTGGCTGCAAAAGGGCGATCTCGCCGAAGCGCTGCGCGCCTCCTTCTCGCTGCCGGGCCTGTTCCCGCCCATGGAGGTGGACGGGCGCTGGCTCGCCGATGGCGCGCTGGTCGATCCTCTGCCCGTCGCCGCCTGCCGCGCGCTCGGCGCGGAACTCGTCATCGCCGTCAATCTCAACACCGACATCATCGGCAAGTCGCGCGACGCCGCGCGCATTCCCTCGACCATGGGCTTCGATCCGGCGACTCTGCTCGAGCAAAAGCAGAAGCCCTTCGTCGCCTCGCTCACCGAGGCGCTCACGCGCGGCGTCTTCCGCCGCGACCCCGACCGCCCGAGCATTTTCGGCGTGATGACGACATCGCTCAGCATAATGCAGGACCGCTTGACGCGCTCGCGCCTCGCCGGCGATCCGCCCGACGTGCACATCACGCCGCGCGTCGGCCATATCGGTCTGCTCGAATTCGACCGCACGGAGGAAGCCGTGCGCGAAGGCGAGGCGGCGGTGGAGAAACGGCGCGAGGAGATCGCCGACGCGCTGCAGGTGATGGGGCTGATTTAGGCGACGCTCCTCGTCTTGCCCCGCGACGCGCGGCGGATTAAAAATCAGCCGTCAAAAAAGGAGAGATCGGTGCGGTTGGCCCGATCCCCGCGATCGCGGGTCCTGACCTTCGCTCGCCGCGATGTGTCCCATGGCCTTTAACGCCTGCGCAATCACGCGCCGGCGGACAATGAGGTCGTGGAATGCAACAGCAGATTTCCGTCATCACGCTCGGCGTCTCCGATCTGGAGCGCTCGCGTCGTTTCTATGTCGAGGGCTTCGGCTGGAGGCCCGTCTTCGAGAGCCCGGAAATCATCTTCTACCAGATGAACGGCTTCGTTCTCGGCGCCTTTCGGAAAGACGCGCTCGAGGCCGATATGAATCGCTCCGCGCTCCGCACGCCGGGCGCTTTCTCGCTCGCGCATAATGTCTCGAATAAAGAGGATGTCGAGCTGGTCATGCGACGGCTCTTGGATGCCGGCGGCGCGCTTTTGCGGCCGGCCGACGCGCCACCGCATGGAGGCTTTCGCGGCTATGTCGCCGATCCCGACGACCACGCATGGGAGATCGCCTGGAATCCGTCGTGGCCGATCGACGCGCACGGCCATGTGACATTCGACATTTGACCAGAAAAGGGGGGGCCGCCGAGCCGCCCTGCGCCATCGCCGAAGGCGACGGATGCGCGACGAGGAGCTGTCGGACGCGCTGACGATCACCAGAGCAGCCGATCCTCCTCGTCATGCATCACCACCGCCTCGGCCTCCTGAAAGCGTTCCCTCATCTGCTGCGTTTCGATGCAGGTCATGAAGAGCTTCTCGACGGGGAATGTTCTCATGACCAAGTAGGACTGCCGCATACGCCCGTCACCGTCGAAGGTGGCGAAGCTCCTCGCGACGTCCGGCGAGAACGTCCATGACGAGAAGAGCTTTTCGGCTCCGCTACGCCATCGGCCTTCGCTCGACATGCCGCGAAAGAGCCGGACCTCGTCATGACCGAGCAGGCGAAATAACGCTCGAAGAAAAGCCATTCGCGCGAGTAGATATCGCCGACGAAGCTCCTTGCTCCCGACTCCCTCGAAAAGACCTTCGGAGCGGATCGCGCGGCCGACGAAATCCTTCAACCCCATCTCGGCCAGCACGATCTCCATGGCCTTGATCCATTCGCCCGATGATGGATTGGAGACATAGATTTGCGCCGTCATGCGTTCCTGCTCGGCGCAACCGCTCTCCTCCATGTAATTTTGTAACGCGATCGGGATCGCTGTCGCGGCCTGCCACTCCAGGACCGAGAGGTCGCGCAAAGCGGGCAGGTCGGCTCTGAGCCGCTCCTCGATCGCCGACGCCTCCTCGCGAATGCGGCGCAGCGTCGCCTCTCTCTCGACGAGCGACGCTCTCACGACGAGCGAATGTCGGAATTTTTCGATCTCTTTTCGAAATTCGTCGACGATCGACGGCGGCTCTTCGTCGCTTCCGATCTCGAACTGGAGCTCGACGACTTTTTCGAAAGGAACGTCCCAATGCGCCCCGGCATCCTCGAAGTCGAGTATCCGCCAACGAAACGACGCGGAAGACGGCATGACCGCTTCGATTCGACCGGGCGTCCGCCTCTTGTCCAACAGACGGCAAAAATTGCCGACGACCAGAAACTTCAGCTCGCCATCGACGAAGTCATGATCGGGACGTCGGTTCGGATCGGATCGATGGATGCTCGGCGTCATCGAAGAACTCTCGAAAGAACATGAAAAAATCTATCGATGAAGCTTCCGCCAATCCGCGCGCTTTGGAAAGATCCCGACCGTCACTCCTCGCGCGGCGCCGAGCGTCCGAAATCCGGCGCCGCCGTATCCTGCCCCTGCTCGATGATGCTGCGGCGGATGGCGCGCGTGCGCGTGAACAGCGCGAACAGTCCGTCGCCGTCGCCGGTGCGGATCATGCGGCGCAGCGCCGTCAAATCCTCGTCGAAACGGCCGAGCATCTCCAGCACGGCGTCCTTGTTGTTCAAGAAAATGTCGCGCCACATGGTCGGGTCGGAGGCGGCGATACGCGTGAAATCACGAAAGCCGGAGGCCGAGAATTTGATCACCTCCGACTGCGTGACCTCCTCGAGATCGGCGGCCGTGCCGACGATATTGTAAGCGATGAGATGCGGCAGATGGCTCGTCACCGCGAGCACCAGATCATGATGCGTCGCGCTCATCGTCTCGACATTGGCGCCGAGCCGCGTCCAAAAGGCCGAGAGCTTCCTCACCGCCTCGCCGTCGAAACCGTCCTGGGGCGTGAGAATGCACCAGCGATTCTGAAACAGCGTCGCGAAGCCGGCGTCCGGGCCGGAATATTCCGTGCCGGCGATCGGATGCGCGGGGATGAAATGCGCGCTCGCGGGCACATGCGGCGCGACCTGCGCGACAATCGCGCCCTTCACCGAGCCGACGTCGGAGAGAATGGCGCCCGGCGAAAGATGCGGCGCGATCACGCGCGCAACCTCTCCGCAAGCGCCGACCGGCACGCAGAGAATGACGAGATCGGCGCCCGTCACGGTCTGCGCGAGATCGGCGGTGGTTTCATCGGCTATGCCGAGCTCACGCACGCGCGCGCACACTTGTTCCGAGGCGTCGCTCGCGGCGATGCGAGTCGCGGCGCCATAGGCGCGAGCGCCGCGCGCGATCGACGAGCCGATGAGGCCGAGGCCGATCAGCGCGACCTTCTCGAAGATCGGCGCGCGCGCGTCAGCCATGCGCGGCCCGCGGCGCCGCGCGCCATGAGGCGGTGAATTCGCCGAGCGCCGCGACGACGAGGCGATCGGCCTCCTCCGAGCCGACGGTCAACCGCAAGAATTGCGGCATTCCATAAGCGCCGATCGCGCGCAGCACGAGCCCGCGCGAGGTGAGGAAACGATCGGCGTCCGCCGCCGTGCGCCCCGCCTCATCGGGAAAGCGAATGGCGATAAAATTCGCGACGCTCGGCAGCACCTCGAGCCCCACCGCCTCGATCTCGCGCGTAAGGAAAGGCAGCCAGCGCGCATTATGCGCGATCGCCGCCTCGACATGCGCCTTGTCCTGCACCGCCTCTATGCCCGCCTCGATCGCCGCGGCGCTGACATTGAAAGGGCCGCGCAGCCGGTTCAGCGCATCCATGATCGGCGCCGCGCCATAGCCCCAGCCGAGCCGCAGCCCGGCGAGGCCGTAGATTTTCGAGAAGGTGCGCGTCGTCACCACATTGTCGCGCGTCGCGGCGAGCTCGAGAGCCGCCGAATAATCCTCGGCGCGCACATATTCCGCATAGGCGGCGTCGATGACGAGCACGACATGCGGCGGCAGCGCATCGGCGAGCCGCAGTATTTCCGACTTCGGCAGATAGGTCCCGGTCGGATTATTGGGATTGGCGAGGAAGACGATTTTCGTGCGCTCCGTCACCCGCTCCAAAATCGCGTCGACGCTCGCCTTGTAATTCGTCTCCGGCGCGATGACCGGAACGCCGCCCGCCGCGAGAATGACGATGCGATACTCCAGGAATCCATATTGCGTGTAGATTCCCTCGTCGCCCGGCTCGATGAAAGCATGCGCGAGCAGCGCCAGAATATCGTCCGAGCCCGCGCCGCAGACGATGCGCTCCGGGTCGAGCCCATGCGCCGCGCCGATCGCCTGCCGCAGCCGCGTCGCCGAGCCGTCGGGATAGGCGGCGATCTTCGGCGCCAGCGCGCGCAGCGCGTCCACGGCTTTGGGAGACGGGCCGAGCGGCGTCTCATTGGCCGAGAGCTTGAAGACGCGCGCGGCGCCCGGCGCGGCGCTCTTGCCGGGCACGTAAGCGTCGATCGCCAGCACGCTTCGACGCACGACAGGTTTGGTCATCTCGTCAACTCCTCGGGGCAAAAACGCCGCTGCGGGCAGTGTCCAATTCGAAACGCGCCGCATGACTGCCGACCGGCTCGGCGCGGACGCGGCCGACGCCGGCGCGCGCCAGCTCTTCCACAAATTGCGCGGCTTTCACATGGCCGGGCGCGGCGACGAGCAGAGACAGCTCCCCGCCATGCGGCGCGGTGGCGAGAATCTCGCCGGCCAGCGCGTCGATCGCCGCAGGGGCGGCCGGATGCCATTTCGGCAGCGTGAGCGCATAGAGGGCGATATCCTGCGAGGCGGCCTCGGCCAGGGGTTTCGCGACGATCAGCACCGGCAGGCCGGCCGGATGATTGGGCCGCTCGACGAAGGGCAGGCGCGCGATGATCTTGGGCGCGTTTTCGCCGACGAGCCTCGCCCACCAGGCGCCCTCCTCCTGCGCGCCGGCGGAGCGCAGCATTCCTAGATCGCCCTTGGAGCCCGCCACCGCCGCGACCACGGCGCCCGCGCCATGATGCGCGGCATAAGGCACGGTGAAGCCGAAGTGGAAGCGCGCGCTGTCGCGCATGGCGGCGTCGCCGCCGGAATCATCGGCGTGGAGGGAGTATTCCGCCTGCATATAGGTGAAGGTGGAGACGATGATGCGCCAAATGCCCTCGACCGTATCGACCGGCAACAGGCCCCTATGCCGCGAGACCAGCGCGCGCATCATCTTCGCCTCGCGGTCCGGGCGAAAGGCGGAGGCGCCGTTCGGCCCTTTGACCGCGATCAGCCGATCGATGATCTCGCCGCGCTGCATGAGCAGGCCATGCATCTCGCGATCGATGCGGTCGATCTCGTCGCGCAGATCCGCGAGCGTTTCGGTCTCGATCTTGGGCAAAGAATCGTCTCGCATCGGCGCGTGCTGGTGGCGAAAAGGGCGGCGGGCTGTCTTAGGCCAGCGCGGCGCGGGAGGCAATGCGAGCAGCCGGGCTCGGGCCGAAGCTCCGAGCCCGGCTCGACGATTCCTATGCAGCCGCGTCATGCCCCGCGACGAGCGCGGCCGTGACGCGGGAAACATGAACAGAACGAAATCCCCGCCCCGTAGAACGACTGAGAACCGGCGGCTCTACTGCTGCTGCGCCGTCTGCGCCTCGAGCGCGATCGGAGCCTGCGCCTCCGTATACATCATGACCGGCTCCGGCTGGGCCTGCGGTTCCGCCGCCCTGACATGCTTGCCGGCGGGAATATCGATCGCAGCCAGCACGAACGGCTGCGGCTCGGCTTTCGCCACGGCGGGCGCGATCGGCTCGCTCTGCTCATCCGTGACCGAGCGCCCGCTGGCCATCTGGCCGAGCAGCCCCTTGCGCTTGGCCTCGTAATAGAAACCCTTGGCGTAGAGCTGAATGGCCCTTTGCGCGTCGCCGCCGGCGACGCGGAAGGCGTTGGCGAGATAGGCGCCGGCATAAGAGAGATTGGTCTCGGCGTCGAGCAGGCCCTTGGCCGGGCCGCTGTAGCCGACGCTACGCGCCGTATCGTAGCGAATCTGCATCAGGCCCCAATAGGGCCCGTTCTTGGCGGCGGGATTGTAATTGCTTTCGCGGCGCACCGCGGTATGGATCAGCGATTCGGGAATGTCGTAAGTGCGAGCGCAGCGGGAAATGCTGTCTTCCAGCTTCTCGCGCTGCGAGAGCTTCGCCTTCGGCGGCGGCGGCTCGTCCACCGCCTTGGCGACGAATTGATTCTCGGGAGCGTAAGAATTGCAGCCCGCGAGCGCAAAGCCCATGGCGGCCGTCGCCGCGCAAATCGCCAGTCTCATTCGTCCTCCCGAGCCGATTTGGTTAGCGCTTCTTAACCCGAGATCGAGCTTTCGCCAAATCGGCGCGAATCCGTACGGGGCTCGAGAGCGGCGGAGGCGTCCTACCCCGCCCCTTCCAGCAGCCGGCGGGCCGCCGCGCGGGCCTCGTCGGTGATCGCCGCGCCCGAGAGCATACGGGCGATCTCCTCGCGCCGCTCCGCCTCCTCCAGCTCGGCGACGCGCGTCGCCACATGATCTTTCGCCTTGCCTTTCACAGCGCCCTTGGCGATGCGCAAATGCCGGCCGGCGCGCGCCGCCACTTGCGGCGCATGGGTGACGGTGAGCACTTGCGCACGTTTCGCGAGCCGCGCCAGACGCTGGCCGATGGCGTCCGCCACCGCGCCGCCGACCCCCGTGTCGATCTCGTCGAAAACCAGCGTGGGCGCCGAGCCGCGATCGGCGAGCACGACTTTCAGCGCCAGCATGAAGCGCGCGAGCTCGCCGCCGGAGGCGACTTTTACGAGCGGGCCGGGCCGCGAGCCCGGATTGGTCTGCACCCAGAACTCCACGCGGTCATAGCCCTCCGCCCCGCCGGTCGCAGGATCGCTAACGATCTCCGTGCGAAAGCGCGCGCCTTCCAGCTTCAAGGGCTTCAGCTCGCCCTCCACCAGAGCGTCGAGCGTCTTGGCCGCCGCGCGCCGCGCCGCCGAAAGGCTTTCCGCCGCCTTGGCGTAGGCGGCCTGCGCTCTGGCGACAGCCTCGCTCAGCGTCACGATGCGCGCCTCGCCGGCGTCCAGCGCGGCGAGATCGGCGGCGAAACGCTCGGCGAGCGCGGGCAGCGCGTCGACGCTGGTCTGATGCTTGCGCGCGGCCCCGCGCAGCGCGAACAGCCGCTCCTCTATGCGCTCTAATTCACGCGGGTCGAAATCGGCGTCGCGGAGCGCCTGCTCCAGCGCCTGCTCGGCCAGGGAGAGCGCATCGAGCGCCTGAGCGAGCGCCTTGGCCGGCGGCTCGATCAGCTGCGGCGCCTGGGTCGCGCGCCGTTCCAGACGACGGGCGGCGGAGGCGATTTCGCCGGCGGGCGAATGATCGCCGGAAAAAGCCTCGAGCGCGTCGCGCAGATCGCCGGCCACTTTCTCGGAGCGCTGCATGGTCTGGCGCCGCTCGGCCAGCGCGGCCTCCTCGCCGGGCTGCGGCGCCAGCGCGTCCAACTCCTCATTGGCGTGGCGCAGATAATCGGCCTCGGCGCGCGCCTTGGCGACGCGCGCCTCCTCCTCGGCCAGCTCGCGGCGCGCGCGCTGCAATGCGCCATACAGCTCGCGCACCTGCGCGGCTCTGTCGCCGAGCGCGCCATGGGCGTCGACGAGCGCCCGATGCGCGCTCGGATCGACGAGCGCGCGATCATCGTGCTGGCAATGGATCTCGACCAGCGAGGCGCCGATGGCGCGCAGCGCCTGGGCGCTGGCCGGCTGATCATTGACGAAGGCGCGTGTGCGGCCGTCGCTGGTCTGCACGCGGCGCAAGACCAGCTCATCCTCGGCGTCGAGGCCGAACTCGCGCGCCGCGGCGAGCGCGGGATGGTCGCGCGGCAGATCGAAAGCCGCCGTCACCTGCCCCTGCTCCTCGCCGGCGCGCACGAGCGAAGCGTCGCCGCGCGCGCCCAGCGCCAGCAGGAAAGCGTCGAGAAGGATGGATTTGCCGGCGCCGGTCTCGCCGGTCAGCGTCGTCAGGCCAGACGAGAATTCGAGATCGAGCCTGTCGATGAGAACGATATCACGGATAGACAAACGGACGAGCATGAGCGCGCTCTACTCTTCCGGCCCCCTCGGCTCGCCCTCGCGAACGCTCAGCTGGAGCCGAGCGTCTTGCCGATCTTGGAGAGCCAGGAGCCATGATGTTCCTCGGGCGCGACGCCGCCCGTCGCGAGCAGCGAATGCGCGTCCTTGTACCAGGACGAATCGGGGAAATTATGCCCCAGAATTGCAGCCGCCGTCTGCGCCTCATTGACGACGCCCATGGCGAAATAGGCTTCCGTCAACCGATACAGCGCCTCCTCGGCGTGGCGGGTCGTCTGATATTTGGCGAGCACGTCGTGGAAGCGATTGACCGCGGCCGGATAATTCTTCCGCGTCAGATAGAAGCGGCCGACCATCATATCCTTGGCGGCGAGCTGGTCGCGCGCCACCTGGATCTTGTATTTGACGTCGGTCACATATTCCGACTTGGGGAATTTCTCGACGAGCTGGGTGAAAATGGCCAGCGCCTTCTCCGCGCTCTCCTGGTCCTGCATCACCGCCGGGACCTGATTATAATAAGACATTCCCGCGAGATAGTACATATAGGGCGTGTCGGGAGAGGTCGGATAGAGGCCGATGTAGCGCTGCGCCGAGGCGACCGCATCGTCATAGGCGGGCTTTTGATATTGGGCGAAGGTCTGCATCAAGAGGCCTTTGCGCGCCCATTGCGAGAAGGGATATTGCTTCTCGAGCTCGCCGAACTTCTTGGCGGCGTTCTCGTAATCATGCTTCTCCATGCGGGCTAGGCCCTGATTATAGATATCCTCGGCCGGGATTTCGGGGAGAATCTCGGTCTTGTATTTCTCGCCGGAGAACAGGCCGAAGCCGCTCGTTATGCTGTCGAGAATATCGGCGCGTCCCTTGGCCGCCGGGAGAGCCGCGACGAGGACCGCCGCCAGCGCTGCGCGCGCGAGATCTGTGGGGCGAAACGGGCTTGCGATCATGGATTCGGCCTCGCGGGGACGTTATTTAAGCTTCTCTAAACCAATTCGCCGAAGGGCGCCACTCGGGAAGGCGCTCGTACGAACGCCCTCCCCTGTTTCGAAGAGACGTGCCGGATCGGGCGAGATTATGGCGCGCGCCGCCCTTTGCGGTCGAGACTTTCGCGCGAAGGCGAAATGCTGCCGGAAGACCGAAACGTCAGGCGGAGGCCGCCGCCCGCTCTCTTCGCCGCACGCGCTCCGGCACGAGGTCCCAGCGCGTCTTGAACAGCGTATCGCAAATGCCGGGCGTGCCGAAGCCGTCGGAGAAGCTCACATTGCCGCGCGTGTGGTGATAGCCGTGCGCCATGCTGGTGGTGAGATGGTCGAGCGCGGCGTTGAGCCGCTTGCGCCAGCCGGTCGCGGCGGGATCGCGGAAGGCGAGGCCGAAATCATAGCCCGAATGCTCATAGAGCCCTCCGAGCGCGCCGAGGCTGGTCGTCCACAAGTGAAAGGCGACGCTGGCGCCGCCGCCGCCGACGAGAACCAATGGCAGCAGATAGGGCAGCACGATCTCGAAGAAGAAATCCGCGCTCGACTGATAGCAGGCGCTGATCGCCTTGCTGGCGCCGGTCTGGTGGTGCAGCGCATGGCCGAGCCGATTCATCAGCGCCGGATGATGCAGCAGATGGCGATGGGCGACATATTGCACCACATCATGACCGATCAGCATTCCGATCATGGTGAGGACGAGCGCGGTCCAGGTCAGATGCGGCGCGCCGACGAAGGCGAGGCCGAGATATTCGACCGCCAGCATGGAGGGCAGCAGAATCGCCGTCTGGTTGAACAATACGCGCGGCAGCAGCGCGCGATAGCTCATGCGATCGAGATCGCGAACCTTGAAGCGTCGCAGCCGGCCGGTCGAATCGCACCATTCGAATGCGTAGCCGATCCCATGGAACGCGATCATCTGCGCGGCCCAGGCGAACAACGACAAAGGAATATATCCGAATGGTTCGAGCGACATGGGAGGGCGGACTCCGAGCATGGAGATCCGTTCGTCGCGCCGGCCGCAATCCGCGCGGCGAACGGAGGATATTTTTTCGTCCTATAGCCGAGTTCAGGGCGGATTTCTAGTGAGGCGCGACGACACATCCCGCTCACATCCTGCGATTTGCGCGCCGGTTCGAGCGCGCCACCGGACCGCGAGCCTCAGGCTCGCTCTTTCAGCGCGACGCGCAAAGAAGCGCGGGACCGCGAGGCCGCGGCCGCTCGTCGGCGCCGACGAAGGCGAAGGCCGCGGGCGTCGCCAGAAGCGTCTCGACGAGCGCGAGATTGAGACTGTGGCCGCCGCGATAGGAGCGGAAGGCGCCGATGATCGGCGCGCCGGCGAGCGCGAGATCGCCGAGCACGTCGAGCATTTTATGGCGGACGAACTCATCGGTGAATCGCAGGCCCTGCGGATTGAGCGCGCGCCCTTCCGCTATGACGATCGTATTGTCGAGCGAGGCGCCGAGCGCCCTGCCCTCGCGCCACAGACGCTCGGCGTCCGACAAAAAGCCGAAGGTGCGCGCCCGCGCGATCTCGGTGCGAAAGCGCGCCGGCGTCAGCCGCAGCCGCAGTCGCTGGCGGCCGATGGGCGCGGCGGCGTAGGAAATCTCGACGTCCAGGGAGAAGCCCGAGGGCGCGGGCGAAAGCTCGGCCCAGGCGGCGCCGTCGGCGACGCGCACCGGCGCGCGTATCTCGATCGAGCGGCGCGGCGCGGCGAGCCTCACAATCCCGGCTTCGTCGATCGCCGCGACAAAGGCCGCCGCCGAGCCGTCCATCGCCGGTATCTCCGGCCCGTCGACGTCGATCGCGACATTGTCGACGCAAAGGCCGCGCAGCGCCGCCATCAGATGCTCGATGGTCGAGATCGACGCGGCGCCGGAGCCCAGACGCACGCAGAGCTCGGTGGAGGAGACATTATGCGCCTCGGCGCGCAGCGCATCCACGCCGCCGAACCGCGTGAAGACGATCCCCGAGCCGGCCTCGGCGGGCGCGAGAACCAGCCGCGCGGCGCGGCCGCTATGCGCGCCGACGCCCTCCAGCGTCACGGCGGCGGCGAGCGTCGTCTGCATCGTCGGTCGACGCGAGGTCATGACTTCCGTTTCACTCCCGGGAGAGGCGGGTTCGCGCGCCGCATCGCGCGCAACTGTGCGCCATTGTGGCGGAGTGGCGCCGGCGCAAGATAATCCGCGCCGCAGCGGGGCTCCAGTCACGGTTTTTTACAAAATGTTACAATCGGCGCGAATGAGAAAAGGCCCGCCGAAGCGGGCCTTTCACAGATTTCGCGATCCAGCGGGCGCGATCAGCTGTTGATCTGGCGGCGCAGAAAGGCCGGAATCTCGAGCTGCTCGTCCTCGATCGAGCGGGCCGGCGCGACGCGGCGGCCATGCGGATCGAGCCCGGCGTGTCCCGCCGCCGGCTGCGGCGCGGGGGCGACGGGGCGCTTGGCGTATTCCGCATGGCTCTGCGAGGGCGCGGGAGCCTGCGGGCGCATTTGCGGACGCGGGGCGGCGGTCGCCGGCCCCTGCAGCGCATCCTCCTGGCGGCTCGCGCCGAAGGAGGCGAGACGCTCCAGCAGCGTGCGGCGGCGCGCGGCCTCCGGCGCCTGGCCGGCGGCCTCGCCGCGCGCCTGCCGATATTGCTCCTGCACCGGCCGCGGGAAATCCTCGATCTGCGGCATACGCATACGCGGCAGCTCGGCGGCCGGCGGGATGTAGGGCTCATGCGCCTCCATCATCGGGGCGTGCTGGGGAGCGGGCTCCGGCGCATAGGCTGCCGGGCGCGTCGCCACCTGCTCCAGATAGACGTCGCGCGAAGCGGCGGGCGCCTGCTGCTGCGGCTCGCCGTAATAGGACGAGGGCTGGCGCTCCGTCGGGACCGGCGCGGGCTCGGGCGCATAGGCATGAGGCGCCGGCTGCGGAGCCGGCTCGGCGATCGTATGAACGATCGAGGGGCGGCTCTGCGCCGCCACCTGCGCGCGCAGACGCTCGGCGGCCTCGAGCACGCGGGCTTCCGCGGCGGCGGCGTCCTCGGCGGCGGTGCTCGGCAGATCGATGCCCGTCGCCACCACCGACACGCGCACCACGCCCTCGAGCGAGGAGTCGAAGGTCGCGCCGAGGATGATGTTGGCGTCCTCGTCCACCTCCTGGCGGATGCGGCTCGCCGCCTCGTCCACCTCATAGAGGGTGAGGTCGTTGCCGCCGGTGATCGAGATCAAGAGGCCGCGGGCGCCCTTCATCGACACTTCGTCGAGCAGCGGATTGGCGATGGCCGCCTCCGCCGCGAGGCTGGCGCGGCGCTCGCCGGTGGCCTCGCCCGTGCCCATCATCGCCTTGCCCATGCCGCGCATGATCGAGCGCACGTCGGCGAAGTCGAGATTGATGAGCCCTTCCTTGACCATGAGGTCGGTGACCGAGGCGACGCCCGAGTAGAGCACCTGATCGGCCATGGCGAAAGCGTCGGCGAAGGTGGTCTTCTCCGTGGCGATGCGGAAAAGATTCTGATTCGGGATGATGATCAGAGTGTCGACCGACTTCTGCAGCTCGGCGATGCCGCTCTCGGCGATGCGCAGGCGCCGCGCGCCCTCGAAATGGAAGGGCTTGGTGACGACGCCGACGGTCAGAATGCCCATTTCGCGCGCCGTGGCGGCGATGACGGGCGCAGCGCCGGTGCCGGTGCCGCCGCCCATGCCGGCGGTGACGAACACCATATGCGCGCCGGAAAGATGCTCGCGAATCTCGTCCTTGGCCTCTTCCGCGGCGGCGCGGCCGACTTCCGGCTGCGCGCCGGCGCCGAGGCCTTCCGTCACCTGCAGGCCCATCTGGATGACGCGCTCGGCGCGCGCGGAGGCGAGCGCCTGCGCGTCGGTGTTGGCGACCAGAAAGTCCACGCCCGAGAGGCCCGACATGATCATGTTGTTGACGGCGTTGCCCCCGCCGCCGCCGATGCCGCACACCAATATGCGGGGCTTCAATTCCCGGAGCTCGGGCGCCTTGAGATTGATCGTCATCGCCAGACCTTTCGACTGATTTTCATGCGACTGCGCGTCGGTTGCCGTCCCCGGAGCGTTTCGCCGACGCGCGCCTCGCTCTCCTTGCTCGAAAACTTCAAAAACTGTCCCTCAACCATTGTCCGACCCGAGAGAAGTAGCCATTGGTCCCGGTCCCGCGCATCTCCGCCTCCTGGCGCGGCTCGAAATATTCGCGCCCCGAAAATTGCGGATAGACGAGCAGGCCGACGGCCGCGGCGAAAGCCGGGCTGCGGGCCGATTCGGGCAGGCCGTCTATGCCGGCCGGCCGGCCGACGCGCACCTGTCCGCCCAATATGCGGCGCGCCGCCTCCGGCAGGCCGGTGAGCAGGCAGGCGCCGCCGGTGAGCACCACGCGGCGGCCGGCATGGGCCGAAAAGCCCGACGCCGCCAGCCGATCGCGCAGGAATTCCAAAGTCTCCTCGACGCGCGGACGAATGATGCGCACGAGATGCGATTTCGGCGCATGGGCCGGATATTCGCCGCTCTCGCCGACATGATCGAAGGCGATCGTCTCGCGATCGTCGGAGGGCGAGGAGATCGCTGCGCCATAGAGCGTCTTCAGACGCTCGGCGTCGCTGAGGCGGCAATCGAGGCCGCGGGCGATGTCCATGGTGATGTGATTGCCGCCGAGCGTCACCGCGTCGACATGCGCCAGCGCGCCGCCGGAGAAGACGGCGAGCGAGGTGACGCCGGCGCCCATGTCGATGACGATGGCGCCGAGCTCCGCCTCATCGGCCTCCAGCACGGCGAGGCCGGCGACATAGGGCGCCGCGGCGGCGGCCTCAATGCCGAGATGGCAGCGCTCCACCGCGACGAGAAGATTGCGCATCGCCGCCTGATCGCAGCTGGCGACATGGAGATCGACGCCGAGCTCGCCGCCGACCATGCCGGCGGGCTCGCGAATGCCGGCGGTGCCGTCGAGCGAGAAGCCGGTGGGCAGCGAATGGACGACGATGCGGCCACGCTCCGTCACATGGGCGGCGGAGGCCTCGAGCACGCGATGCACGTCGGAGGGCGCGACGGCGCCGGAGACGACGCGCGTCTTGGCGGCGAAATGCTGCGAGGCGAGCCGGCCGCCCGAAGCGGTGACGACGATGGCGTCGACCTGCGAGCGCGCCATGCGCTCGGCCGCGTCCACCGTGCGGCGGACGGCGCTCTCGACCTCCTCCATATCGACGATCTGGCCGGCCTTGACGCCGCGCGAGCGCTGATGGCCGATTCCGAGCACGCGCGCGCGATGCGTGCGCCCGCGCGGCGAGCCCTCGCCCACCGGCGTCAGCCGGGCGATGATGCAGGCGATCTTCGACGTGCCGACGTCGAGCACCGCCATGGTGGCGCTGCGGCGGGCGCCGAGCTGCTTCATTCGCGGCGGGAAGATATGTGGCTTCATGTCTGGCCGCCCTTGCGTGAATTGCGCGACGTCGCGGCCGCGCGCGCCGCGACCGCCTCTTCGGAAAGGCGAACCGCGACGCGTCCGGACGCACGCAAATCGATCGAGATCACATCCTTGTCGAGTATCCTGGCCTCACGCTGGAGTCGCTGCAGCAGCGCCAGCGCCGCCTCCGGCTCGCGCTCGGGGAGCTTCACCTCGACGCCATTGGTCATGTCGAGCGACCAGCGCCGCCCGGAGACGAGCACGCCGGCGCGCACGCGCGATTTGAGATCGCCGGCGGCCTCCAGCAGCCGCATATATTCGTCGAGCCGCTTCTCCGCGCCCTCGCCGACGACGAAGGGCAGGCCGATAAAACGCTCGTCGCGCATCTCGTCGATGACGACGCCGTCGGCGGCGACGACGGAGAGCTTGCCGTCGCGCTGCCAGAGCGCGAAAGGACGCCGCCCCTCGAGCGCGATGATCAGCCGATCGGGATAGAGCTTCAGCACGCGCGCGCTCTCGACCAGCGGCAGCGCGGTCAGCCGCTCGCGAATCGTCTCGGCGTCGAGGAAGAGCAGCGAGTTGGTGGGCTTGACGCCCGAGGCGGCGAGCACGTCGCTTTCGGAGAGCTCTCCGAGCCCGCTGATGGTGACGACCTCGATGGAGAAGCCGAGCGCGCGCGCCACTATGTCGCGTGGCGCGCCGTTGCGCGCGACGAATTCCGCATAGCCGCCATTGTGCGCGACGCCGGCCGAGCCCACAGCGCCGAACAGCAGAGCGAGCGCCGCCGTGCCGATCCCCGGCAGAGCCGCGATGCGCGAGAGACGCCCGCGCTCCGCCTGCGCGGCGGAAGCCGCCGAGCGGCCGCGCCGCTCGGCGGGCTCGGAGCCGACGGGATTTACGTAAGGGGCGGAATAGGCGCCGGCGTGAAGAGAACCAGCGTGAAGAGAACCAGCCTGGACGGGATGCGGATGCGCGACATCGAAGAGAGCCTCGACAGGCTCTCTCAACGATCGCAGGACGCGTCTTCCACCATCCATCTCACGAGCTCGCCAAACGAATAGCCGGCATGGGCCGCCATTTCGGGAACCAGCGAGGTCTCGGTCATGCCCGGCTGCGTGTTGACCTCCAGCACAACGAGCTCGCCCGTGCCTTCCGGGCGATCGTCGTATCGAAAGTCCGCGCGGCTGACGCCGCGACAGCCGAGAGCCCGATGAGCCTCGAGCGCCAACTGTTGGACCTCTTGGTAAATATTTTGTTTAAGATTTGCCGGAAGCACGTGTTTCGAACCGCCTTTCGCGTATTTCGCGTCGAAACCGTAGAACTCCTCCGACACCGGGAGGATTTCGATGACGTCGAGCGGACGGTCGCCCATCACCGCGCAAGTGAGCTCGCGGCCGTCGACGAAATTCTCCGCCAGCATGAAATCGCCATGCCGCCAATCGGCGCTCGCCAGCTCCTGCGGCGGATGCGAGCGCCCCTCTTTCACGATGAACACGCCGAAGGACGACCCCTCGCTCACCGGCTTCAGCACGTAAGGGGGCTCGAGGGCGTGGGCCTTGGCCGCCTCGAGACGATGAACCACCCGCCCCCGCGGCACAGGCACGCCAGCCGCCGCCATCACGCTCTTGGCCACATCCTTCTTCATCGCCAGAGACGAGGCGAGCACGCCCGAATGCGTATAGGGAATGCGCAGAATTTCCAGCACGCCCTGAATGGCGCCATCCTCGCCGAAACGTCCGTGCAGCGCATTGAACGCCACATCCGGCGCGAGCTTGGCGAGAACCTCGGCGACGTCGCGGCCGACGTCGACGCGGGTGACGCGATAGCCGACGCTCTCCAGCGCCTTGGCGCTCGCCTCGCCCGACCGCAGCGAGACCTCGCGCTCGCAGGAGAATCCGCCCATGAGCACGGCGATGTGAGCTGTCATGACGCACCTTTGCGTGGTTTGGGGCGATCTCGCCCGATAAAGGAACGCACCGCTGCGAACACCGCTTCGGCCTGCTCGGCCCCCAGTCGTCCGGCGCGCCGCACGATCCGAGACGGTTCGACATTGGCGATCTTGACCGGCCGCACGATCGACGGGCGCGAAAGCCCGGCGGCCGACAAATCCTCGATTATGATGTCCTGCTCCATGCCGGAATTCTGCGCTGTCGTTATCATGACGAGCCAGAGAAAGCCGGCGGACATCACCTCGTCGTTCGAGACGACCAGAGCCGGCCGTCGCTTTTCCGCAAATCGATCCGAATAGGGAAAGGGCACGACGACCACGTCGCCCGGCGCATAGCGCGTCATTGCGCGCGCCTCCGCGAGCGAGCCTCGAGGCTCGCGGTCCAAAACGGCCCCACGGACCGCGAGCCTTCAGGCTCGCTCTCGCCGATCGCGAATATCGCGTCAAAGATCGGCATAGGCCTCGTCGTCGGCGTCGCTCGCCCATTCGGTGAAAGTGGCGAAGGGATCTTCCTCCTCATTCGCCGCGCCGCGCTCGATCCGCACGCCCGAGTCGTCGATCACATAGCGCAGCCGATCGCCCGGCTTGATGCGAAGACGCTCGCGGACCTCGGCGGGCAGAACCGTTTGGCTCTTCACCGAAACCTTCGAATAGACCGTCTGGCGCCTAACGGACGGCATGGCTCGCGCTCCTTACGTCTTACCGTCTTACTATAGGCCGAACGGACGGCATGTCCAGACGCTCACTCCGCCCGCCGCCAAATCTCTACATCCCCCGCCCGTTTCGCGAGCCTGTAGCCGTCCAGCGCGGCGGCCGTTTCCGGGCGTTTCAGCACCCATTCCCGAGTCGCCCGATCCTCGGCGACGACGACATCCGGGCGCCCCGCCCGAATATCCTGCGCCAATGCGGCGAGATCGGCGCTGCGCCGCGCCTCCAGCGCTTCGCGCCGCGGCGGCCTCGCCGTCTCCAGCAGCCGCCCGACCAAGGCCGTCGTCCACAGCGCATTCTGCCGTCCGACCCATTCGCCGTCGAGCCGCCGCGTCAGCGGATGGCCGAAATCGAGCTGGCTGGCGATAGTCGCGATGCGCGGATGTGGCGGCGCGACCTCGGCGACGGCGGCCAGCAGCCCCTCATGCTCCTCGCGGTCGGTCAGCTGCTCGACGATTCCGAAATAGGCCGGCGCGGCGAGCAGCGCGGGCAGGAACAGGAATTTCATCAGCGCCGACTTCGCGCCGGTCGCCGGCGCCGCCTCGCGCAGCGCGAAAAATATCCAGGCGAAGAGCAGCAGGATCATCGCCGGATAGGCGTGATTCATCCAGCCTTTCCCTTGCAGCAGAAAGGCGACGAAAAAGCCGAGCGAGGCGGCGAGCGCGACGAGAGGCGCCCGGCCGAGCGCGCCGCGCGCCGCGACGAGAAATCCGGCCATAAGCGCGAGATAGGCCAGAGCGAGCGAATGGGTCAGAAAGTGGCCGAGATCGTCGCGCGCCGGCCCATAGACCTCGAGCGCCAGCGGCAGAGCCTGCGAGAGATAGGCCGGAAAGGCGAGCAACGTCGCGCCCGTCAGCGCGATGGAGGCGAGCGCGGCGGAAACGAGCTCCACGCGCCACAGAGCGCGAAGCGAGCGCGCGCGCCATGCGATCGCCAGCGCCGGCAGAATGACGGCGAGCGCGAAATGCGGCTTCAGCGTCACCGCGACGCCGCCGCAAACTCCCGCGGCGATCCGCGCGAAACACGGCGACGGGCGCGCGCCCTCCTCCGCCGCCAGCGTCGCGAGCAGCGGCAGAAGCGCGAGCAGCGCGATATGCTCGCGTTCCGCGAAGACGATCTCCGGCGCGACCAGCAGCAGAAAGATCGCCGCATTGCCGAGCGGCATCCATTCGCGGAGGCTGCGCGCCGCGCTCAGCCGCAGCAGATGAAACGACAAGCCGATCGACGCCACGGCGGCGAAGAAGACGAGCGCCACGACGACCGCCTCCGCCCGAAGATGCAGCGCGCGGGCGAGCAGCACGGCAGGCATGAGCGAAAGAAAGGCCGCCGGCGGATTAGGATCGCTCACCTCGACATAGGCTGTGCGCCCATCGAGGACTTTCTCCGCAAAGGTCAAAAACCAGGAGACATCACAATCGATATGTCCGATGAGCTGCTGCGCGATGGCGACGAGCGCGAGCGCTCCGCCGAGCAGCGGGCTCGACGCTGCGCGAAGGAGTCCGTCGTCCTGCGCGGGCGCGGCGACGGCGCTCTTCTCGATCACGCTCATCTCGAGCATTCCCTGCGAGCCGAGACGGCTTCGCCTCCCCCTCGAGGGGGGAAGTCGAGCGCCGAAGGCGCTCGGGAGGGGGTGAGCCTCCGAATCTGGGGAATTTCATCCCACCCCGGATCGCTTCGCGATCCGACCCTCCCCGTGAAGGGGAGGGTAGAGAGCGCCCGCCGCCGAGGACTCATGGGACGCCGATCCGCTTGATCTCCCAGCGCAGGAGAATGCCGCTCTTTTCTTGCACGCGCCGCCGCACTTCCTCGCCCAGCGCCTCGACGTCGGCGGCCGTCGCATGGCCGCGATTGACGAGGAAGTTGCAATGCATCTCGCTGACCTGCGCATCGCCGACGACGAGCCCGCGGCAACCGGCCTCGTCGATCAAAGCCCAAGCCTTATGCCCCGGCGGATTGGCGAAAGTGGAGCCGCCGGTCTTCTCGCGAATGGGCTGCGAGGCTTCGCGCGCCTGCGTGATGCGCTCCATCTCGGCGAGGATCGTCGCGGGATCGCCCTTGCGGCCCTGATACAGCGCCTGCGTGAAAATCACATCTTCCGGCGCGTCGCTATGGCGATAGGAGAGGCCGAGCTCGGCGTTCGTGTAGACGCGCACATTGCCGGAGCGATCGACGCCGCGCGCCTCGATCAGCGCATCTTTCGTCTCGCCGCCATGCGCGCCGGCGTTCATGCGCAGCGCGCCGCCGACGCCGCCGGGAATGCCGCGATAAAAGGCGAGACCGTCTATGCCGGCGTCCGCCGCCGCGCGCGCGAGCTTCACATCGGGAACCGCCGCGCCGACGCGAATGCGCTCGCCCTCTTCCACGGCGATGGCGCCGAAGCCCTTGGCCGTCAGCCGCACCACGACGCCGTCGACGCCGCCGTCGCGCACGATGAGATTGGAGCCGAGGCCGATGACCATGACAGGAATCTCACGCGGCAGACGCGCGAGAAAATAAGCGAGATCCTCCTCGTCCGCCGGCGAGAAGAGAAGCTGCGCCGGCCCGCCGACGCGAAACCAGGTGAGCGGCGCGAGCGGCTCATTGGCGGCGAGACGCCCGCGCAAATCGGGCATGAGCGCCACGATCTCGGCCGAGATATCCGAAAAGCTCATCCGCAATCTCCGTGCGCGTCTCCTTCTCCC
>NZ_PUIV01000017.1 GCF_003113265.1 Methylosinus sporium | reverse complement strand
GGGCCGGGGAGGGGGCTATCTCACAAAGGCTCCTCGGAGGCGAGCGCGTCGCTCGCATGCGCTGGCGTCTCCAGCAGATATCGCTCCACATCCAGCGCCGCCATGCAGCCGAGGCCGGCGGCCGTCACCGCCTGGCGATAGGTCTCGTCCGCGACATCGCCGGCCGCGAACACGCCCGGAATATTGGTGTTGGTCGTGCCCGGCTGCACGGCGATATAGCCCGAGGGCTTCAGCTCCAGCTGGCCGACGAACAGCTCCGAGGCCGGCTGATGGCCGATGGCGATGAAGACCCCGTCCACATCCAGCGTCTGCGTCGCGCCGGTTTTGACGTTCTTCACGCGCGTCTGCGTGACCGAAGGCGGGGCGCTGCCGCCCAAGATCTCGTCGATCGCGTGATCGAAGAGGATTTTGACATTCGGCCGCGCGGCGAGCCGCTCCTGCAGCACACGCTCGGCGCGGAAGGAGTCGCGGCGATGCACCACCGTCACCTCGGCGGCGATCTGCGAGAGATAGAGCGCCTCCTCCACCGCCGTATTGCCGCCGCCGACGACCAGCACCTTCTTGCCGCGGAAGAAAAAGCCGTCGCAAGTAGCGCAGGCGGAGACGCCATAGCCCTTGAACGCCTCCTCGCTCGGAAGGCCGAGCCATTTGGCCTTGGCGCCGGTCGCGATGATGAGCGCGTCCGCCGTGTAGAGCGTTCCCGAATCGCCCAATAGCTCGAAGGGCCGCTTGTCCAGCCGCGCCTCGACGATATGGTCGGAGACGAGCTTGGCGCCGACATGCTCGGCCTGGGCGCGCATCTGATCCATCAGCCAGGGGCCTTGGATCGGCTCGGCGAAGCCGGGGTAATTCTCCACATCTGTGGTGATCATGAGCTGGCCGCCCTGATCGAAGCCGGCGATGACCACGGGCTCGAGCATGGCGCGCGCGGTGTAGATCGCCGCCGTATAGCCGGCGGGGCCGGACCCCAGCACGATGACGCGGGCGTGCAGGCGGCCTTTATCGTCTGCGGACATGAAGAGGCTCTTTGCGAATGTCTCCGCGCGGACGGCGCGGCGCGTTCGGATGGGCGCAATCTAGCCATTATGCGTTGCGCCGCAACCGCTCGTGATCTTCGGGCGACTCGCGAATCTATTACGAAGCGCACGAGCCATGAAGCAATACGGGGGCCGCCCCACGGAAGGCGGCGTAGCGGCGGGCGATCTCTTCGGCGATGGCCGGCGTCTCGTTCAGCGGCTCGTAGCGCCAATGCTCGAGCCGGCCGCGCCAGCGGCGCAAAGCGCCGCGCTGCTCGAGCGCATCGAGAAAGGCGGCGATCTTGGCGGCGCCGCCCTCCGGCTCGAAGACATGGACCTGCGCGCCGGTCGTGGCCGCCTCGGCGACCATATTGACGCTATCGGCCGTCACCAGCAGCGCCTGCGAGCCGGCGAGAATGGAGAGATAGGGATTCTCGCCGTCCCCCGCCCAAAGAAAGGCGCGCGCTTCCTTCTCCCACTCGTGGGAGAAGGTGGCCCCGCGAAGCGGGGTCGGATGAGGGCCCACGAGCCGCTCGCGCAAAGCCTCGACGAGCCGCGCCGGCGTCCGCCGCGAGACCGTCGCCGCGACGCTCCACCCCTGGTCCAGCATGGCGCCGACGTCGGCGAGAAGCCTCTCCGCATCCCTCTCCGAAAACCGAAAATGCCGACTATCCCCACCGATCAGCAGCCCCACTCTCGGCTCAGGCAGCGCCGCGACGCGCGGGTCGAGAGCGGCGCGCGCTTCGGCGAGGCGCTGTGGCGTCAGCCGATTCGCCGGCGCGAGCGGGGCGATGACATTTTCTCCCACGAGCCCGTCATGGCGCGGCGCGACGATGACATCCGCCGTCCCGAGCCCGCTGGCCGGGCGATTCACATAGACGGTGAAGACCGCGCCGCCGGAGGCGCGCTTCACATGGCGCATATAGGGAATCGTCCGCCTGCCGCAGGCGATGACGAGATCGGGATAGGGCGGGGCGAGCAGCTTCGCTTCGCGCGGATCGATCGGGCCGAAGGGCGCGAGCGCGGCGATGAGGCCGCGCGGGGCGAGGCGAATGAGGCGGGGGGAGAGGCCGAGGGCGTCCGCTATGCCGAGACTCTGGACCTCATGGCCGGCGCGGGTGTCGGAGAGGACCCAGGCGGTTTGGGCTCTCCCTTCTCCCGCGCGCGGGAGAAGGTGGCCCGGCCATAGGGTGTCCGATAGGACGCCCGTCGCAAGCGCCGGGCTAATGGCCGGGTCGGATGAGTGTCCAAACCGATCGGCAGAATATTGGACTGCGGGAGGCGCCCTCATCCGACCCTCGCTGACGCGAGGGCTGCCTTCTCCCACAAGTGGGAGAAGGATAACGCGAGCTTTTTCAGATTCCGCTTGGGTCCCCGAGTCTGCTCCCTCTCCCGCGCAGCGGGGGAGGGCTGGGGAGGGGGCCTCGCCGCCCATGCCGCTCAGACGAAAGCGACCTTCAAAATCTCATAGCTCTTGCCGCCGCCCGGCGTCTTCACCTCGACCGTGTCGCCGGCCTTCTTGCCGATCAGCGCGCGGGCGATGGGGGAGGCGATGGAGACGCGGCCCCTCTTCACATCGGCTTCGGGCTCGCCGACGATCTGATAGGCCTTCTCCTCCTCGGTGTCCTCGTCGACGACGGTGACCGTCGCGCCGAATTTCACCGTATTGCCGGTGAGCTTGGATACGTCTATGACCTCGGCGCGGGAGAGCTTGTCCTCGAGCTCGGCGATGCGGCCCTCGTTCAGCGATTGGGCCTCTTTCGCGGCATGATATTCAGCGTTTTCCGAGAGATCGCCATGGGCGCGCGCCTCGGCGATCGCCTGGATGATGCGCGGACGTTCGATCTGCTGGCGCTGACGCAGCTCCTCGTCGAGAGATGCGTAGCCGGCGGCGGTCATGGGCACCTTGTCCACCATGTCTCTTGCTCTTTCGCTCCTGGATGGTCCTGACCCGGTCAACAAAATTCCCGGCGCCCCCGGACCAGCGAAAGCTGCGGCGGACGGTCGGACTTCCTCGACATGAACGAGCCGCGGATGCGGCGGCCTTCAATTATATTCGCGCGGCGCGAGGTCACGCATTCGACGCGAAATAGTCCTGAAGGGCGCGGACTTCGAGATCTCCCGATACATAGGCCCTGATGCTCTGGACTGCTGCGATCGCGCCGGCCAGAGTCGTATAATAGGGGACTTTATGCAATAGCGCAGCTTGGCGCAAGGAACGAGAATCCGCCAGCGCCTGAGCGCCTTCGGTCGTGTTGAACACCAGCTGAACCGAGCCGTTCTTGATGGCGTCCACAATATGCGGGCGCCCTTCCGACACTTTGTTGAGCTTTTGCGCCGGCACGCCCTGCTCCTGCAGATAGCGCGCCGTGCCTCCCGTCGCCACCACGGTGAAGCCGAGGCTCACCAGCTGCTGGACCGCCGGTATGACGCGCGGCTTGTCGGCGTCGCGCACCGAGACGAAGACCGTTCCCTGCCGCGGCACCTTTGTGCCGCCGCCGAGCTGGCTTTTGGCGAAGGCCGCCTCGAAGCTGCGGTCGAGGCCGATCACCTCGCCGGTCGAGCGCATTTCCGGCCCGAGCACGGTGTCGACGCCGGGAAACCGCGCGAAGGGGAAGACCGATTCCTTCACGCCGACGTGATTCGGCGCGCGGGTGGGCAGAGTGAAGGCCGAGAGCTTCTCCCCGGCCATGATCCGCGCCGCGATCTTGGCGATGGGCGCGCCGATCACCTTGGCGACGAAGGGCACGGTGCGCGAGGCGCGCGGATTGACCTCGAGCACGAAGATTTCGCCGTCCTTCAGCGCGTATTGGACGTTCATCAACCCGATGACGCCGAGCGCCTTGGCGAGCTGGATCGTCTGCCGCTCGAGCTCGGCGACCATCTCCGGCGACAGCGAGCGCGGCGGCAGCGAGCAGGCCGAATCGCCGGAATGAATTCCCGCCTCCTCGATATGCTCCATCACCCCGGCGATGGCCGCCTCCTCGCCATCGGCGAGACAGTCGACGTCCACCTCTATGGCGTCGGTGAGATAGCGGTCGAAGAGCAGCGGATTCTTGCCGAGAACCGTGTTGATCTGCCCGGTCTTGTCATTGGGATAGCGCGCCTTCACATCGGAAGGCACGAGGCTCGGCAGCGTGCCGAGCAGATAATCGTCGAGCGTGTTCTGATCGCGGATGATGGCCATCGCGCGTCCGCCCAGCACATAGGAGGGCCGCACCACCAGAGGCAGGCCGAGCTCGCCGGCGACGAGCCGCGACTGCTCCACCGAATAGGCGATGCCGTTTTTCGGCTGCTTCAGTCCGAGCTTGTCGAGCAGCCGCTTGAAACGGTCGCGATCCTCGGCGAGGTCGATCGAATCGACCGGCGTGCCGAGAATGGGCAGGCCCGCCGAGCTCAGCGCATGGGCGAGCTTCAAGGGCGTTTGGCCGCCATATTGGACGATGACGCCGTGCAATGTCCCATTGCTGCGCTCGACGTCCAAAATCTCCTCCACGTCCTCGGCCGTCAGCGGCTCGAAATAGAGACGATCGGAGGTGTCGTAATCCGTCGACACAGTCTCGGGATTGCAGTTGATCATGATGGTTTCATAGCCCGCGTCGGCGAGCGCGAAGCAGGCGTGGCAGCAACAATAGTCGAACTCTATGCCCTGGCCGATGCGGTTCGGCCCGCCGCCGAGAATGACCACCTTGCGCCGATTCGACGGCCGCGCCTCATTGGCCGGCGCGCCGAGGAAAGGCGTCTCATAGGTCGAATACATATAGGCGGTGGGCGAGGCGAATTCCGCCGCGCAAGTGTCGATGCGCTTATAGACCGGCCGCACGTCGAGCGCCCGCCGCGCCGCGCGCACTTCCTTCTCGCCGGCGCCGGTGAGTGTGGCGAGGCGCGCGTCGGAGAAGCCGGCGAATTTCAAGGCGCGGAAATTATCGGCGTCCTTCGGCAGGCCGAAGGCGCGCACCCGCGCCTCCAGCGCGACGATCTCCTGCAGACGCGCGATGAACCAGGGATCGATCTTGCAGGCCTCGTGAATCTCCTGCGGATCCATGCCGAGCCGCAGCGCTTGGCCGACGACGAGCAGCCGATCCGGCGTCGGCGTGCCGAGCGCGGCGCGCAGCACATTCATATCGTCGCCGCGGCCCATTCCGTCGATCTCGATCTCATCGAGGCCGGAGAGGCCGGTCTCCAGCGAGCGCAGCGCCTTTTGCAGCGATTCTGCGAAATTGCGCCCGATCGCCATGACCTCGCCGACGGATTTCATCGCCGTCGTCAGAATGGGCTCGGCGCCGGGGAATTTCTCGAAGGCGAAGCGCGGAATCTTGGTGACGACATAGTCGATCGTCGGCTCGAAGGAGGCCGGCGTCGCGCCGCCTGTGATGTCATTGGCGATCTCGTCCAGCGTGTAGCCGACGGCGAGCTTGGCGGCGACCTTGGCGATGGGGAATCCCGTCGCCTTGGAGGCCAGCGCCGAGGAGCGCGACACGCGCGGATTCATCTCGATGACGATCATGCGGCCGGTGGCGGGATCGACGGCGAATTGCACATTCGAGCCGCCGGTCTCGACGCCGATCTCGCGCAGCACGGCGAGCGAGGCGTCGCGCATGATCTGATATTCTTTGTCGGTCAGCGTCAGGGCAGGGGCGACGGTGATCGAATCGCCCGTATGCACGCCCATGGGATCGATATTCTCGATCGAGCAGACGATGATGCAATTGTCCGCCTTGTCGCGGACGACCTCCATCTCATATTCTTTCCAGCCGATGACGCTCTCTTCGATGAGCACTTCGGTGGTCGGCGAGGCGTCCAGGCCGCGCTCGATGATGTCGATGAACTCGGCCTTGTTATAGGCGATGCCGCCGCCCGTGCCGGCCAAAGTGAAGGACGGCCGGATGATCGCCGGCAGGCCGATATCCTCCAGCGCCTCTAGCGCCTCGGTCAGGCCCTTGGAAATGTATCGCCGCTTGCGCTCCGACTCGTCCGCCTCCCAGCGGCGGCGAATATCGGCGATCGCCTTCTGCTTCTCCTCGGCGGAGAGGGCGGAGGCCTCGATCTCGGCGATCTCGGCATTGCGCTTGGCCTTGTCGGAGGTCTTGACGTCGGTGGCGTTGGCGAGGCGCGAGCGCGGCGTCTCCAGGCCGATCTTGGTCATGGCCTCGCGGAATAATTCGCGATCCTCGGCCTTGTCTATGGCCTGGGCGTTGGCGCCGATCATCTCGACGTCGAATTTTTGCAGCACGCCCATGCGCTCGAGCGAGAGTGCGCAATTCAACGCCGTCTGGCCGCCCATGGTGGGCAGAAGCGCGAAGCCACCGGGAATGGCGTAGCGCTCCTTCTCGATGATCTTGGCGACGATCTCGGGCGTTATCGGCTCGACATAGGTCCGATCCGCCATGTCGGGATCGGTCATGATCGTCGCGGGATTGGAATTGACGAGGACGATTCGATAGCCCTCGGCGCGCAGGGCCTTGCAGGCCTGAGTGCCGGAATAGTCGAATTCGCAGGCCTGGCCGATGACGATGGGGCCGGCGCCGATGATCAGAATGGTCGAGATGTCTGTTCGCTTCGGCATGTCGGTCCGTCTGTCATCCTTTCGTCGCGGGACGCTCCCCAGAATGGGGGAGAGCGCGCGTCTTGTCGTCTGTCGCGGCGCCGGCGCGCACAAAAAAAGGCCGCGCTGCAGCCTTTCCAAGGTCCAGCGCGCCCTCCGTGAGACGAGACCCGGCGGGGCGGGAGGCCCGGCCCGGCGGTCGGCCGTGTGTTAGACGAGAATCCGTGCAAGGGGAAGGGGGCGGCCGCCCGTTCCGCCCAGATGAATGCGCGTCGTCGCGCTCACGAACGGCGAAACGGCCTCGGGAGCTTCTGCGGCGCCGTGATTCGCAATTGCTTGTTGACATTCATGCGGCCGAACACCACCTCGATCGCCGATGGCGCGACGCCGAACTCGCCGGCGAGAAAACGCACCATGTGATCGGTCGCCCGGCCTCGGCGCGGCGCCGTGGTCACGCTGACCTCGAGCTGATGGCCCCTGGGCTTGCCGATGGCGTCGCGACTGGCGGCCGGCCGCCCCAAAATATTGACCACCAAAATCTCGCCTTCCCACCAGAAAAAAGGCTCGGCCTCCGCCGAATTGCGCGTCACGCTTCCGCCTCAGGACGCCGCGGCGGCGAATCGGCGCGCGTGGCGAGCCAGATCACATGCCGTGCGCCGCCGTCTCGGCCTCTGGCGCGCGTCCTCACCTCCTCCATGTGGAAGCCGGTCCTGCGCAGCCGTGCGGCAAAATCACGATCCGGAGCGCAGGACCACACGGCCAGCACGCCGCCGGGGCGCAACGCGGCGCGCGCCGCCCGCAATCCTTCGACGCCATAGAGCCCGCCATTGGAGTCGCGCGTGAGGCCCTCGGGGCCATTGTCGACGTCGAGGAGAATGGCGTCATAGCTCCCGCGGCCGGAGCGGATCACTCGCCCGACATCCTCCACCTCTATGCGCACGCGCTCGTCGGTCAGGCTGTCGCCGAACAGCTCCGCCATCGGCCCTCGCGCCCAGGCGACGACGGCCGGCACGAGCTCGGCGACGACGATCTGCGCCTTCGTCCCGAGCACGCCCAGCGCGGCGCGCAAGGTAAAGCCCATGCCGAGCCCGCCGATGAGGATGCGCGGCTGCGCCCTCCCTGCGATTTTCGCGCAGGAGAGCGTGGCCAGCGCCTCCTCCGAGCCGCTGATGCGGCTGTTCATCAGCTCGACCGTGCCGAGCCGGATGGAAAATTCCGCGCCCCGCCGCCGGAGCCGCAGCTCGCCCTCGCCGCCGGGCACGGGAGCCGTATCGAGTAGGGTCCAGGGGATCATGGGGGCTCTTTGGTGGGCGGGGCGGGCGCGTTTCAGTGGAGCGGTGATAGCCCGAGGCGAGATTCGGCGTCCAGCGCCCGAGCGATTAGGAAATAGTTCCTCATCCTGAGGAGCCGGCGAAGCCGGCGTCTCGAAGGGCGAGGAAACCGTCTGCGCCGCCTTCGCTTCGCTCGTCGCTTGCGCCGATGCGACAAAATGACTAGTTATCTGACTGGTCAGCAGAGGGCGCATCATGAAGAGCTGGGCTGTCCAGGACGCCAAGGCGCGATTCAGCGAGCTGTTGGACGCGTGTCTCCACGAGGGTCCGCAGATGGTCACGCGGCGCGGCGCGGAGGCCGCTGTTCTGGTCCCGATCGGCGAATGGCGCAGGCTTCGTCAATCCGCGCCGCCGACATTGAAGGCCCTGCTCCTGTCCGACTCGGCGCGCGGCGATCTGGATTTGCCGGAGCGGGGCGCCCGGCGTCGTCGGCCGCCCCGCGGCTTCGATTAATGTATCTCTTGGACACCAATGTCGTCTCGGAATTGCGGCGCGCGCGGCCGCATGGCGGCGTCATTGCCTGGCTGGAGAGCGTCGCCGACCATGACCTTTATTTGTCGGCCGTGACGATCGGCGAGATTCAGGCGGGGATCGAGATCACGCGCGCGCGCGACGCCGAACGCGCCGCTGCGATCGAAGCCTGGCTGGAGCAGGTCGCGGCGACCTATAATGTTCTCGCCATGGATGCGCCCGCCTTTCGCCAATGGGCGCGTCTCATGCATCGCAAGCCGGATGGGCTGATCGAGGATGCGATGATCGCCGCGACGGCGATCGTCCACGGGTTGACCGTCGTCACGCGCGATATGCGGGATTTCGAAGCGCTGGGGGCGCCGACGCTGAACCCGTTCGAATGGAAGGCGTGAGGGCGGCCTCTCTCGCCCAGCGACGGAGAGCGCAGAAGCCGTTTGCCTTCCGGTCGACACGAGCCTATCTTTTGGCCCATGAGCTCATCGGCCTTTGTTTTCGACCGTCTCGCTTATGTCGATCGCCTGCGGGAAGCCGGCGTCGACGAGAAAGAAGCGCGCGCTCACGCCGAGGCGTTGGACGTCGCTCTGCGCGACGGCGTCGCCGCGAAATCCGACATCGATCGGCTCGAGACGAAGATCAAATCCGACATGGACCGGCTCGAATCCAAGATCGAGACGAGCGCGGCCAATCTGAAGGTCGAAATCCTGCGCTGGATGGTGGTGACGCAGCTCGCGGTCGGCGGACTGCTGTTCGCAGCGCTGCGGTTTACGCGGTGAGGGGGTGTTGAGGACATGGGGATCATAACTGAATTGAAATAGAGACGGTATATGTCTGAGATGCAAGAGAATATTTGCGTTGAAGAGCGTAGCATTGATGCGCACTCGCAGGCGGCTGTTGCGGAATATTTGCGAGTTCAGCCTTTTTAACAAGATTTGTGTACAGTTGTTGCTAGAATAATTCAAGAGTGCATTAAAAATAGAGGCGTTAAAGTACACTCTATTCAGTCTCGCGCCAAAGATGCGGAGAGTTTTGGCCGGAGGGCGGCGATTCCTCTTGAGATTGACCCTAATTTGCCAAAATATAAGAATCCATTGAAGGATATTACGGATCTTGCAGTTGTTCGCGTAATTACGCATTTCCCTGGAACATTAGCTGACGTTGATAGTATCTTAAATGAAGAGTTTGACATTTTAGAGAAATCTAACAAGGGGCTGGCACTGATTGAAGAGGATAGGTTTGGCTATCAAAGCATTCACTATCTTCTTCAAATTAAGGGCGATAGGACTCGCCTTTCTGAGTATCATAGATTTTCAGGGGCGATCGTTGAGGTTCAGCTTCGTACTATTCTACAGCACGCATGGGCAGAAATTGAGCACGACATACAATATAAATCATCCAAGACAATTCCAACAGAAATACGTCGTCGCTTTATGGCACTTGCTGGGATGCTGGAGATCGCAGACCGAGAGTTTCAAGCCATACAAAATGCAGATCAAGAGTTGGAAAGTCATGCGAAGTCGATGGTCCAGCATGGAAATCTGACAGGTATTAAAATAACACCAAACTCACTGAAATTTTTTCTTGATAAAAGGCTTGGAGCAGATGGAAGAATTTCGTCTTGGTCCTACGATTGGACTACGAGGCTCCTAAAAGATCTCGGCTTTCATGATCTTCAGCAAGTTGAGGCTGCAATAGCTCCTTACGATGACGATCGGCTCAGCTTTCTTGCCGAAGGCGGGCGTCAAGGTCAGACAAAACGCTTTGAATTGATGCTATTGGCCGCATTGGGAGACGGGTTTTTCGATCGTCATCCTTGGAAGTACGGGTTGTTTGTAGAGAGATGGCGTGGGTTTCTCGAAAATTCAAAGCGGAAG
The DNA here is from genome assembly GCF_003113265.1 of Methylosinus sporium. GTDB lineage: Bacteria > Pseudomonadota > Alphaproteobacteria > Rhizobiales > Beijerinckiaceae > Methylosinus > Methylosinus sporium. The sequence goes on along the minus strand of NZ_PUIV01000017.1, from coordinate 62,588 downwards.
GAATTGCTGCGGCGAGCTACGTGGTGGATGGCTCCGACCAATAGCGATACATTTTGGATCATCACCCCCCACCCTTGACGTCTGCGGACTAAATTCCTATCTTCTTCCCTGCCTCCGCCGGTGGGGCGTCGCCTTGAAGGGTAGGCGGCGTCGGCGGGGGCGCGGTTCGTAAGGGCGGGGGCAGACCCTCTCTCGTCTCGAGCGACGCCACGCCGCCGGCACGGCTTCTCCTTCGTGCTGAGGCATGTGGGAACACATGCGAAAGTCGGCCGAATTTCCGAGGCTCGCGCGGGGGTAGACTACCCGAAAGGGGAAAACAACCCTGAGCCCGCAGGCGGCGAACAGAAAAGGCGGCCGTGGTCCGGGATGCTTTCCGGCTTCGATGCGCGTCTCTTTTTACGCCACGGCCGAACGGAGCCGCGGCGTCCCGGACCTCCCATCCTCCCGCGCCGGATTCCGGCGGCGGGGCGCCTCTTCGTGTCGTCGTGGTTCGAATTTCACCATGAAGACACCAAGGTCAGGCCCTATGGGCGAAGGACGAAGTTCCCAACCCCTCGTCCTGAGGAGCCCGCGAAGCGGGCGTCTCGAAGGACGGCCGCAGCGAGAAACCCATGAATTCGGCTCGCGACCGTCCTTCGAGACGCCGCCTGCGGCGGCTCCTCAGGACGAGGGTCGGGGATTCGCTCCTTCACCCGATCGAGACATGAGCCGCCCCGCCGCTTGACACCGCCCCTTCCCCCTGCGCTTCTCCGCGGCTAGAAACATCCCTCCCTACGAACACAAAGACACTCGAGATGCATCGCTATCGTTCGCATAATTGTGGAGAGTCGCGCGAGGCCCATGCCGGCGAGAAAATCCGGCTCTCCGGCTGGTGCCACCGCATTCGCGACCACGGCGGGGTTCTGTTCATCGATCTGCGCGACCATTACGGCCTCACGCAATGCGTGGTCGATCCCGATTCGCCGGCCTTCAAAGCCGCGGAAAAACTGCGCTCCGAATGGGTCGCGCGCCTCGACGGCGAGGTGCGCAAGCGCCCCGCCGGCACAGAAAATCCCGATATGCCGACCGGCCTCGTCGAGGTCTATGTCACCGAGATCGAGGTGCTCGGCCCCGCCGCCGAGTTGCCGCTGCCGGTCTTCGGCGACCTTCCCTATCCTGAGGAGACGCGGCTCAAATACCGCTTCCTGGACCTGCGCCGCGAGAAGCTGCACGCCAATATCATGCTGCGCGGCCAGGTGATCGATTCGCTGCGCCAGCGCATGAAGTCCCAGGGCTTTTTCGAGTTCCAGACGCCGATCCTCACCGCCTCCTCGCCCGAGGGCGCGCGCGACTTTCTGGTGCCCTCGCGCATTCATCCCGGCAAATTCTACGCGTTGCCGCAGGCGCCGCAGCAGTTCAAGCAGCTCTTGATGGTGGCGGGCTTCGATCGCTATTTCCAGATCGCGCCCTGTTTCCGCGACGAGGACGCCCGCGCCGACCGCAGCCCCGGCGAGTTCTACCAGCTCGATATCGAAATGAGCTTCGTGACGCAGGAAGACGTGTTTGCTTGCGTCGAGCCCGTGCTGCGCGGCGTGTTCGAGGAATTCGGCGGCGGCAAGCCGGTGACGCAGAGCTTCCCCAAGATCGCCTTCCGCGACGCCATGCTGAAATATGGCTCTGACAAGCCGGATTTGCGCAATCCGCTCATCATCGCCGACGTCAGCGCGGAATTCGCGCGCGACGATGTGAGCTTCAAAGCCTTCAAGGGCAAAGTGGTGCGCGCTATTCCGGCGCCGGGCGCCGCCGCGCAGCCGCGCAGCTTCTTCGACAAGCTCAATGATTGGGCGCGTTCGGAAGGCGCGCCGGGCCTCGGCTACATCATCTTCGACGAGGAGAATGGCGCGCTGATCGGCAAGGGGCCGATCGCGAAGTTCATCCCGCCGGAGGCGCTGGCCGCGCTCGCCGCCAAGGGCGGCGTGAAGGCCGGCGATGCATTGTTCTTCTCGGCCGGCGAGGAGCTGAAGGCGGCCAAGCTCGCCGGCGCCGCGCGTCTGCGCGTCGGAACCGAGCTCGGGCTGTCGAAGACCGATGTCTTCGAATTCTGCTGGATCGTCGACTTCCCGATGTATGAATACAACGAAGACGACAAGAAGATCGACTTCTCGCACAATCCCTTCTCCATGCCGCAGGGCGGCCTGGAGGCGTTGGAGTCGAAGGACCCGCTCGATCTTCTCGCCTATCAATACGACATCGTCTGCAACGGCATCGAATTGTCCTCGGGCGCGATCCGAAACCATCGCCCGGACATTATGAAGAAGGCGTTCGAGATCGCCGGCTATGGCGAGAATGTGCTGATCGAGAAATTCGGCGGCATGTATCGCGCCTTCCAATATGGCGCGCCGCCACATGGCGGCATTGCGCCGGGCGTCGATCGCATCGTGATGCTGCTCGCGGGCGAGGAGAATCTGCGCGAGGTGGTGCTGTTCCCGATGAATCAGCGCGCCGAGGATCTGCTGATGGGCGCGCCCTCCGAGGCGACGGCCAAGCAGCTGCGCGAATTGCACATAAGGCTGAACCTGCCCGAGAAGGGCTGAGTCTCGCCGCCGCTATCCTTCTCCCACTCGTGGGAGAAGGAGTCGCGCGGCGCGACTCGGGAAGCACGTCACATGCGCCTGACGCCGAGAGACGAAGCCGACGTCGCCGAGGCCATCCGCGCCGCGCTCGCTCGAGATGCGCCTTTGTCGATCGAAGGCCATGGCTCTAAAGCCGCGCTCGGACGCGCTGTGGCGCACGAGCATGTGCTCTCGCTCGTGGGGCTCTCCGGCGTCACGCTCTATGAGCCGCAAGAGCTGGTGCTGACGGCGCGCGCGGGAACGCCCTTGCGCGAGATCGTCGCGCTGCTCGATGCGCAAAATCAGCAATTGGCCTTCGAGCCGATGGATCATGCGGCGCTGCTCGGCGGCGCGCGCGACGACGCCACCATCGGCGGCGTGATTGCCGTCAACGCCTCCGGCCCGCGACGGATAAAGGCGGGCGCGGCGCGCGATCATCTTCTCGGTTTTCGCAGCGTCACCGGCCGCGGCGAGATCGTCAAATCCGGCGGCCGCGTGATGAAGAATGTCACCGGCTATGATCTCTCCAAGCTCGTCGCCGGCTCCTATGGTACGCTCGCCGCGCTCACCGAGCTGACGTTGAAGGTGTTGCCAAAGGCGGAGACGGAGGAGACCTTGCTGCTCTCCAGCCTCGGCGCGGAGAAGGGCCTCGCAGCGCTGCGCAAAGCGTCCGGCTCGCCTTATGAAGTGTCGAGCCTCGCCTATGATCCGCAGGGCGACGCGGCGGCGCTGCGGCTCGAAGGGCCTCCGATTTCCGTCACGACGCGTCGTGATGATCTCGCGCGCTTTCTCGCCGATTTCGGCGGCGCGACGAGCGTTCTCGCAGCAGACGAAAGCCGCGCATTCTGGTCGCGCCTTCGCGACGCCGAGCCGATCGCGGGGGAGGGCGTCATATGGCGCGTCTCGCTCGCGCCGACGGACGGTTTCGCTTTCGTCGAGAGGCTGCGCGGCGCCGACGCGCCGCTCATCGCGCATTTCTATGATTGGGCCGGCGGCCTCGTCTGGCTGCGCCTCGAGACGGCGGCGGACGCTCATGCGACGGTCATACGCGCCATCGTCTATGCGCTCGGCGGCCATGCGACGCTCATTCGCGCCGACGCCGATATTCGCGCGCGCGTGGATGTGTTCCATCCGCAGCCTTCCGCTCTCGCCTCGCTCACGCGGCGCGTGAAGGAGGCGTTCGATCCGCGCTTCATTCTAGAGCGCGGCCGCTTGCGCGCGGAGTTCTAGAGTTAAGCGATGCTGACGCATTTCTCCCCCGAGCTGCTCGCCGATTCCGACATGTCGCAGTCGGAGAAAATCCTGCGCGCCTGCGTCCATTGCGGCTTCTGCACGGCGACATGTCCGACCTATCTGCTCACCGGAGACGAACTCGATTCGCCGCGCGGGCGCATCTATCTCATGAAGGAGATGCTGGAGAACGGCCGCGCCGCAGACGAGCGCACCGTGCGTCATGTCGACCGCTGCCTTTCCTGCCTCTCCTGCATGACGACCTGTCCGTCGAGCGTGCATTACATGCATCTCGTCGATCATGCGCGTACGCATATTGAGAAGACCTATCGGCGTCCGCTCCTCGATCGCATGTTGCGCGCGACGCTCGCTTTTGTGCTGACGCGGCCGGCGCTGTTTCGCCGGTCCATGCGCGCCGCGGCGTTGGCGCGTCCATTCGCCGGCCTGCTGCCGCGACGCATGCGGGACATGATCGCAATGGCGCCGGCCCGTCTACCCACGCCTTCGCCGATCGATCGCCCGCAAAGCCTCGCCGCGCAGGGCGCGCGCAAAATGCGCGTCGCGCTGCTGAGCGGCTGCGCGCAGACCGTGCTCGACACGAAAATTCATGAAGCGACCGCGCGGCTGCTGACGCGTCTCGGCGCGGAAATAGTGGTGGCGGAGGGCGCCGGCTGTTGCGGCGCGCTGCCGCATCATCTCGGCAAGAGCGCGGAGTCACATGCGCTCGCGCGCCACAATATCGAGGCCTGGACGCGCGAGATCGAATGCGGCGGGCTCGATCACATCGTCATTGACACATCCGGCTGCGGAACGACGGTCAAAGACTATGGCCATATGTTCCGCGATGACCCCGCGCTCGCGCAAAAGGCCGCGCGCATCGCCGCAATGGCGCGCGACGTGACGGAGATCGTCGCCGCTCTCGATTTCGCGCCGTCGGTCGATGTCGGACGGCTGCGCGTCGCCTATCATTCCGCCTGCTCATTGCAGCATGGGCAGAAGATCGCCGATCTGCCGATGGAGCTGCTGCGCCGCGCCGGCTTCGAGGTCGTTCCCGTGCCCGAGAGCCACATCTGCTGCGGCTCGGCGGGAACCTATAATCTCCTGCAGGGCGAGCTGGCGAGCGCGTTGCGCGAGCGCAAGGTCGCCAATATCCGATTGGTCGCGCCGCAGGCCATCGCCGCCGGCAATCTCGGCTGCATGATTCAGATCGGGCAGGGGACGGCGATTCCCATTGTCCATACGGTGCAATTGCTGGACTGGGCGAGCGGCGGCCCGAAGCCGCTCGCCTAAAGCAGATCGGTCAGCGCAAAAAGCCGACGATATCCTTCACCGCATCCATATTCGTGCGCGCCAGTTCCCGCGCCCGCGCGGAGCCGTCGCGCAGCACATCGTCGATATAGGCTGCGTCCGCCATCAGCTTGCGCATCTCGGCGGTGATCGGCGAGAGCTTCGTCACGGCGAGGTCGACGAGGGCGACTTTGAAAGTCGAGAAATTGGAGCCGCCGAATTCGCCGAGGACATCGGCTTTCGTGCGCTGCGACAGCGCCGCGAAAATGCCGACGAGATTATCCGCCTCCGGCCGTCCCTCGAGGCCTTTCTCCTCCGACGGCAGGGCGTCGGGATCGGTCTTGGCCTTGCGCACCTTCTGCGCGATCTGATCGGCGTCGTCGGAGAGATTTATGCGCGAATAATCGGACGCGTCCGATTTCGACATTTTCTTCGTGCCGTCGCGCAGGCTCATCACGCGCGTCGCCGGGCCGGAGATCAGCGGCTCCGGCAGCGGGAAGAAAGCGTCGTTGAAGCCGTTGCGCGCGATCGATTCGGCGAAGTCGTTGTTGAACTTCTGCGCAATGTCGCGGGCGAGCTCCAAATGCTGCTTCTGATCCTCGCCGACCGGCACATGGGTGGCGCGATAGAGCAGAATGTCGGCGGCCATCAGTACCGGATAGTCGAGCAGGCCCATGGAGGCGTTCTCGCGATCCTTGCCGGCCTTGTCCTTGAACTGCGTCATGCGGTTCAGCCAGCCGATGCGGGCGACGCAATTGAGCACCCACGCCAGCTCGGCGTGCTCGGCCACCTGGCTCTGATTGAAAACGATGTTCTTCTTCGGATCGATGCCGCAGGCGATGAAGGCCGCGGCGATCTCGCGCGTGTTGTTGCGCAGCGCGATCGGGTCCTGCGGCACGGTGATGGCGTGCAGGTCCACGACGCAATAGAGGCAGTCGAAGCTCTGCTGCAGCTCGACGAATTTGACGATCGCGCCGAGATAATTGCCGAGATGCAGATTGCCGGTGGACTGCACGCCGGAGAAGACGCGCTGCAGAAAGCTGGTCATGAGGAGCGCCGAGTGGTTGAGGCCGGCGGCCCTTATGACAATGCGGGCGCCCGAGCGCAAGAACCCGAGCGCAACTATCCCGCCTCAGGCCCGCTCGGCCGCCGCCCAGGCGTCATAGCCGCCGTCGAGGCTGTAGACCTCGGCAAAGCCCATATCGGCGAAGATGCGGGCGTAGGACTGGCTGGAATTGCCGTGATAGCAGCAGACGATGACCGGCTTGTTCTTCGGCGTCTCGAAGAGATAATAGGTCATATCGTCCTGGGAGGCGTTCTCCGCGCCCTCTATGTGGCCGCGCGCGAAGGATTGCGGGTCGCGCACGTCGAGGACGAGCGTCTCGCCGCGGCTCATCACGTCGCGCGCGGCGGCGACGTCGATCCTGCGAAAGTCTTGCGCCATTGTTCGGTCTCGCGCTTTTAAAAGGCGCCCGCGGCGCCGCTCCGGCCGCGCCATGCGAAGACGGGGCCAACCGTGCGTCGGAGAAGAGCTGCCGGAAGAGGCGTTCCTTACCTCCCCCTGAAGGGGAGGGTGAGCGCGCGTTCCTTGGTTTAGCGCCCTCTCTCGACAATCGGCGCCGCCTCGTGTATGGCGACGCGTCCAAATCAAAACAGCGTCCCGAAACGCTCGCTTTGAGCCGCCGCGGCGGCGACAGGCGAAACGGCAGGAGTTTTTTTTCATGCCCTCCATCATCGAGCAACTCGACGCCGAGCAATCGGCCCGCCTTCTCGAAGGCAAGTCGATCCCGGAATTCCGCCCCGGCGACACCGTCATCGTCAATGTGAAGGTGAAGGAAGGCGACCGCTCCCGCATCCAGGCCTATGAGGGCGTGGTGATCTCCCGCCAGGGCGGCGGCCTCAACGAGGCCTTCACCGTCCGCAAGATTTCCTATGGCGAGGGCGTGGAGCGCGTGTTCCCCCTCCATTCGCCGCTGGTCGACTCGATCAAGCTGGTCCGCCGCGGCAAGGTCCGCCGCGCCAAGCTCTATTATCTGCGCGACCGTCGCGGCAAATCCGCCCGTATCGCCGAGCGCATCGACAATAAGGCCAAGGCCAAGGACAAGCCGGCCCCCGCGGCCGAGTAAGGCTCCCGGAGCCTTTTCCGACATTGCGAAGCGTGGCGGAGCGATCCTGTATGGCGGTAGGCCGCAGGATCGCTTCATCGTTTCTATGCGAGAGAATCGATGAGCAAAATCCTGTTCTGGGATTTCGAGGGCGTCGTCGCGCGCCGCGAGCCGGATTGGCGGCTCGTAGATGGCGCGGCGGAGACGCTGGAGGCGCTGGCCGCCAAGGGCTGGACCCATATCGCATTTGCGGCAGGGACGCAGGCCCTCGCCGCTGTGGCGGAAGGGCTCGGCCTCGCCGGCCGCTTCGCCAATCTCCATGACGCCGGCGAGGGCGCGGAGCCGCTGGCTCGGGCGATCGAGGCCGCGCGGCCTTTCGATCAGGCTTTCGTCATCGCCGCCAGCGTGTCCGGCGCCGTGACGCCGGCGCGGGCGGCGGTGGTTCCGTCCATTCTTGTCGGCGACGCTTCGCCGCTGGCGCAATTTTGCTGCGAATCGCCGTCGGAGATCGAGCTGGCGCTCGAAACCTGGACCTCGATGCGGCGGTCTTTCTTCGTCGAGCCGTGACGCCGCGCTTGCTGAAGCTCAGCCGCCCGAGGAATCGAGCGGCGCGTTCAAAATCCATCTGTGGCCGAAGGGATCGCGCAGCGCGGCGTAGCGCGTGCCCCAAAAAGTGTTGGTCGGCTGCGTCTCGACCTTGGCGCCGAGCTGGGTCGCGCGGGTGACGATCTCGTCCACCTCATGCGCTTTGTCATATTCCAGGCTCACTGAGGCGGTGACCTGCTCGCCGGGTAGCGGCATTCTGGCGTGGCCCAATTCTGGAAAGACGTCGGCGAGCATCACCGAGCCGCCATTGATGGCGAGCTCGCAATGGGCGATGCGCATTCCATCCATGGAAGGCATCAGCGCCCGTTGCTGCGCGCCGAAAGCGGCGGTGTAGAAAGCGATCGCGCCTGCGGCCGGCGAGACGGTGAGATAGGGCGCGACCCTCGGGCGCTGCATGTCATTCCCTCGCCGGTGTTTCCCCTTGGACGACTTCGTCGCCCCAGTCTTTCTTTTTTATAGGCGCGAAGGTCTGTTTATCGCGCTTTGGCACCGTAACTTCTTCGATTCCCGCCACAGTGCAAAGCTTTATCCTTAATCCATGCTTTAGGACCTCTGGCCGCGCCAGCATCCGAGCCGGGGCCGGAGCGATCGCCGCCTCCTCTCTCGTCGCCGCCAGATAGGCGAATTTCTCGTCCTCGAAGGGCGCGTCGGCGCCTTTGAGCAGCTTATGGTCACGCGAGCGGGCGAGCCGCACCGAGAAATGACACCAGTCCGGCGGCTCCAGCGGGCAGGGCGCCGAATGCGGGCAGGGCAGGGAGACGCGCGCGCCCGAGGCGATGAGCCGCGCCCGCATCCGCATCAGCCGTGCATAATCGCGCGGCGTGCCGGGCTCGACGAGGATCAGAGCGCCGGCGCAATTCGCCCAGGCGGCGTCGATGGCGTGGTCGAGGCTGCTTTCCGCGATCTCGGTCAGCGCATAGCTGGCGACGACGAGATCGAAAGGCGCGCCGAGCGCGGGCGGCGCGGACAGATCGCCGGCGATGATTCGCGCCTTTTCCAAGGCCGGGCCGGCGAGCCGGCGGGCGAGCGCGAGAAAGGGCTCGCTACGGTCGAGCAGCGCATTCTCGTCGATCTGCGGCCAGATCGCACGCGCGGCGAGGCTCGCGGTCCCGAGGCCGGCGCCGAGGTCCAGCATTCGGCGCGGCGAGAAATCCGGCGCCCGCTCCGTGAGCCGGCCGAGCACATGGACGGTCGCCGCATAGGTGGCCGGAAGCCGATAGAGGGCGTAGGCGAGAGCGTCGTCCTCACAGAGGATCGCCTGCGCCGTCGTTCCCCCGGAGCGATAGAGGGCGGAAATGCGCGCCGCCCGCTCCGCCAGAGCCCGGCGCGAGCGCTCGTCCAACAGGCGCTCCAGCGCCGCCGTCAGCGCTTGTGGCGGCGCCGTCGATATTCGCGTCACGTCGAAGGGACCTCCCGCTGGGGCGTCGGCGAGATTACATGCTTCCAAGCCGCCCATGTTGCGAGTAGAACAGCCTACCCGGTTCGGTCGAGGCCGAATTACGGTTCTTTTTACGGCTCGGAGCAGGAACGAGACAAATGGCAGGACGCCCGCGCACGCTCTACGACAAGATCTGGGACGATCATGTGGTTCACGAGCAGGAGGACGGCGCGTCCCTCATCTACATCGATCGCCATTTGATTCATGAGGTGACGAGCCCGCAGGCCTTCGAGGGGCTGCGCACCTCCGGCCGCAAGGTCCGCGCGCCGGGCAAGACGCTGGCCGTCGTCGACCATAATGTGCCGACGACCGACCGCTCTCTGCCGATCACCGATCCCGAGAGCAAGGCGCAGGTCGAGCAGCTCGCCATCAACGCCGCGGAATTCGGCGTCGAATATTACAATGAGCATGATTCGCGTCAGGGCGTCGTGCATATCGTCGGCCCGGAGCAGGGCTTCACTCTGCCCGGCACGACGATCGTCTGCGGCGACAGCCACACCTCCACCCATGGCGCCTTCGGCGCGCTCGCCCACGGCATCGGCACCTCGGAGGTCGAGCATGTTCTGGCGACGCAGACGCTGATCCAGAAAAAGGCCGCCAATATGCTGGTGCGCGTCGACGGCAAGCTGGCCGAGGGCGCGACCGCCAAGGACATTATTCTCGCCATCATCGGCGAGATCGGCACCGCCGGCGGCACCGGCCATGTGATCGAATATGCGGGCGAGGCGATCCGCGATCTCTCGATCGAGGGCCGCATGACCGTCTGCAACATGTCGATCGAAGGCGGCGCCCGCGCCGGCCTCGTCGCGCCGGACGAGAAGACTTACGAATATCTCCGCGGCCGGCCCAAGGCCCCGCAGGGCGAAATATTCGACGCCGCCGTCCGCTATTGGGAGACGCTGCGCTCCGACGAAGGCGCGCATTACGACCGCGTGATCGTGCTCGACGCCGCCGCCCTGCCGCCGACCCTCACCTGGGGCACCTCGCCTGAGGATGTGATGCCGATCACCGGCCTCGTGCCGACGCCGGACAGCGTCGCCAGTCCGGCCAAGCGTCAGGCTATCGCCCGCGCGCTCGAATATATGGGCCTGAAGGGCGGCGAGAAGGCGAGCGACATCGCCATCGATCGCGTCTTTATCGGCTCCTGCACCAATGGCCGCATCGAGGATCTTCGCGCCGCCGCGACCGTGGTCGCCGGCAAGCAGATCAACGCCAAGGTCAACGCCATCGTCGTGCCGGGCTCGGGCCTCGTGAAGGCGCAGGCCGAGGCGGAGGGGCTGGACAAAGTGTTCACCGCCGCCGGCTTCGAATGGCGCGAGCCGGGCTGCTCGATGTGCCTCGCGATGAATCCGGATCGTCTCGCGCCGGGCGAGCGCTGCGCCTCGACCTCGAACCGCAATTTCGAGGGCCGTCAGGGCTTCAAGGGCCGCACCCATCTCGTGTCGCCGGCCATGGCGGCGGCGGCGGCCATCGCCGGCCATTTCGTGGATGTTCGCAGCTGGAGGTAGTCTCGGAATGGCCTCGCCTCTCGACGACAGCGTTCTCGCCGGCCTGCGCGCCCCTTCGCTCGAGGATTTCGAGGTTCTGGCCGATGCGGCTTTCGCATCGCTGCCGTCGCGCTTCACGCGGCTCTGCGAAGGGCTCGTGATCCATGTCGAGGATTTTCCGGACGAGGAAATCCTCGAGGAGATGGAATGCGAGACGGAGTTCGATCTCTTGGGATTGTTTCGCGGCCATGGCCTCGCCCAGCGCGATGCGACGGGACATACCGGCGAGCCGCCGAATATGATCTGGCTCTATCGCCGTCCGCTCCTCGATTATTGGGCGGATGGCGAGGACACGCTGCAAGAAGTCATCACCCATGTCCTGGTCCATGAGATCGGCCATCACTTCGGCCTCTCGGACGAGGATATAGAGGAAATCGAGCTGCGGGCCGGGTGAGCGTTCGCCTCACCTGGGCGGGGCCGGGAAGCGCAGCTCGCAGCGCAGGCCTTTTTCGCCCGGCTCGATGACGAGAGCGCCGCCGAGCTGCTGGCCGAGCGAGCGCGCCAGCTTCTGCCCGACGCCGGCGCCCTTCGCTTCGGTCGAGACGGGCCCGACGCCGTCATCCTCCACCGTCAAAGTCAGATCGTCGCCGTCGCGGCTCAAGCGCACGCGCACCGTTCCGGGACGATCCTCGGGAAAGGCGTATTTCAGCGCATTGCCGACGAGCTCATTGACGATGAGCGCGAGCGCGCGGGCTTCGTCCACGCCGAGCGTGCAATCGGCCACCTCCGTCCGCAGCGCGATCGGCCGCACGCCGACGAGCGCCAGCCGAAGATTGGCGCAGAGATCGCCGATGAGCGGCTTCATCGAAACATCGGACATGTCGCCGTGCTGGAGAAGCGCATAGACGCGGCTCATCACGGCAATGCGGCTCGCCACCGCGAGCAGAGCAGCGCGCGCGCTTTCATCGTCGAGCGCGCGCGCCTCGATCTGCAGCATGGAGCCGGCGAATTGCAGATCATTCTTCGTGCGATGCGCCATCTCTTGTAGATACAGCCGCCTCAATCGCTCGGTCTTGGTCGCCAGCGCCTGGGCGGCGGCCGTCTCGTCGTCGCGCCGGTCGATCGCGTTCGAGAATTCTTGCAGCACATAGACGACGAAGAGCGCGACGCAGATGAACAGCACGAGCGCGAGCGCTTCCGCCGGGTCGGAGACGGCGAAGCCTTCTCCCTGGAACAGGAACAAGGCGGCGAGCGCGGCGCTGAAGGCTGCCGACCAGCCGCCGGCCTCGCCGCCGAAAAACAGGGCGGACAGCAGAACGGCGGGCAGAAACAAGAGCAGCTCGCCGGGCGGCAGCCGGTCGCGCAGCAGCGCCAGCAGCGCGAGCGCGGCTAAAGTGAGCCCCGACGCTCCGAGATAGCGCATCCGGCCGGTTAGGGCGCGGCAGCGCGCGGCGAGCGCGAAAAGCTCATGCATGATCTGGTCTCGGTCGCATCTCGCAAATCCAGGGCGCGGCCGTCAGCTCGGCAAGCGCATCGTCACCTCGAATGTCGCGCCCTGTAGCGGCTGCGACCGCGCGGTCAGCATCCAGCCGTGGCGATCGGCGATCGTCTTGCAAATGGCGAGACCGATGCCGGTGCCGGGATAATCCGATTTGCTGTGCAGGCGCTTGAACGGCTCGAAGATGGCTTTCGCATATTTCGCCTCGAAGCCGACGCCGTCGTCCGAGACGGAGAGGCGGAGCAGCCCGTCCTCGACATGGCCGGCGATGGCGATGCGCGGCGTCTCCCCCTGCCTTCGGAATTTGATCGCATTGCTGACCAGATTATGCATGAGCCGCGCGAATTGCGGAGGGTCCGCCTCGAACTGGACCCGCGGCGCATCGAGGGTCACATCTGCCTTCGATTCCTCGATCAGCTCGGAGAGGTCGGTCAGAGCCGATTGGATCTCGACGCGCAGCTCGCGCCGCTGCACCTTCAGCGGGGCGTCGACGATGCGTGAATAGACGAGCAGATCCTCCACCAATTCGCGCGCCCGCAGCGCCGAGCCGCGCATCACCTCGCTCGCATAGGAAATGTCCTTCTGATCGGAGGCGGAGACGGCCGCGTCGAGCATTTGCGAGAAGGCCACGATCTTGCGCAGCGGCTCCTGCAGATCATGCGAGGCGACATAGGCGAAGCGGGCGAGCCGCTCATTGGCGCGCTCGAGCTCGACGATGCGCTGTTCCAATGCGCGCTCGGCCTCGAGCCGTGCCGCCTCCTCGCGCTTGCGCTCCGTCACATCCTGCGCATAGCCGTGCCAGACGGTGGAGCCGTCCGCCTGACGCACCGGCTGCGCCTGCGTCTCCAGCCAGATCGTCCCCTTGGTGGGATGGCTGTAGCGGAATTCTTCGCGCAGCAGCGTCATCTGCGCCGCCGAACGCGCGAAACTGGCGCGCATCCGTTCGGCGTCGGCGCCGTCGATGCGGCGGAGCATGGGCGCGGCGTTGGCGGAAATCTCATCCGGCGCGACGCCGAAAACGGTGCGCACATTCTCGGCGAGATAGGGGCAGGAGCTGAAGCCGCCCGTGTCGAGCCGGAAGGAGAAGACGACTCCCGGCGCCGCCAGCGCGACATTGCCGAACTGCTCGACGAGCCGCGCATTCTGCGCCGCGAGCCGCTCCATCGCATGGCGCGTCTCGAGGTTGTCGATATGGGTCAGCGTGCGCTGGAAGGCTTCGCCGACGACGACGATGAGGCCATTGGTCGTGAGGAAGGTGGCGAAAGCGAGCGCGTCCTCGAGGCCCTCGATCCGCGCGATCCAGAGCTGGGCGACGGCGGCGCTGAGGAGCAGTGTCAGAGCGCCGGACACAGCGCCGCCGGTGAAGGAGGCGACGAGGACCGGGAGATAGAAGGTGACATAGGTGTGGCCGCCGCTCTCGCCGGCGATGAGCAGCCGCCAGACGACGCCCGCGGCCGCGGCGAGCAGGCCGATGGCGAGGCGCCAGGACAGCGAGGAGCGATACCACCGTACGAGCTGCGGCGCGAGCGCGACGAAGATCGCGCGGATACGGCCATGCTCGGCGCGCTGCAGATCGGAACTCGCCACAGGCGGACCTTTGAGGCTCGACATGGTTCGGCTCGCTCGAGGCGCGGCGGACGCCTGCCTATGCGTCCTATGCGCCGGCGCCTCGGCTCATTTATGACCGAAAGCGGCGCATAGTAGGTCCTGCGACGATAAGCCCGTCACACCGCGCGGTTTCCGGGCGTCTGGCCCTGCTCGTAATTGGTGCCGAAGACGTAATCCCACCAGATCGCATGGACGCCGAAGCCGCGCTCCGGATCACGGAAATGATGCAGCATGTGCAGCCGGCGCACCAGATGGCCGAGCTTGGATTTGGGCTGGCCGTGATGCGTCCAATAATGCACGCAGTCATAGAGCACATAGCCGGCGATGAAGCCCGCCAGCATGGGCCAGGCGAAATCGCCGCCGAAGACGAGGCGGATGAGCGAGAGCGCGATCAGCATGATCGGCGTCGACAGCAGCGGCGGCATGACGAGCCGCAGCGGATCGCTCGGATAGATGTGATGCACGCCATGGATGAGGAACTGGAAGCGCGGCCCGAGCCCGAAGGGCAGCGGAAACACCGTATGGAACAGGAAGCGATGGCCGAAATATTCGGTGAGCGTCCAGGCCGCATAGCCGGCGACGAAGGCGAGGAGGATATAGCCCGCGCTCGCATAATTGCTCGCATAGGCGATCAGCCAGAGAATGATCGGCCCATAGACGAGCGGCGGGGTCAGATGATGGACGCGCGAATATTTGTCGAGAAGGTCGCTCTCGAAGAGGCGCGGCGAGGCGTCGAGCGCCTCGTGTTCGGTCGCAGTCATGGGAAACTCTACTCCGCCGGGACGGGAACGAGCTGCGCGGCGCTGGCGGCCTCCACATTGGCGGAGCGCGTCCGCAGCGAATAGCGCGGGTCGAAGACAAAGGTGACGAGCAGGGCGAACCACGAATAATGCGCGCCGAGCGGCTTGTAGAACTCGGGCGCCATTTCGGTGAGCTCCGGCAGGCGGCGCCAGGGAATCTCGTGAAAGTCGTGATGCTCGTTGTGATAGCCGATGTTGAGCGCGACTTTGTTGAGCGGGCCGTAATAGTCGAACGTGCCCTGATTGGGGCCGAAGGCGAAATGCTCCTGCACCCAGCGCGCGCTCAAGGGATGCAGCCCGCCGACCGAGAACCAGAAGGAGAGGATCAGATAGAGCAGCGCATTAGGGCCGAAGGCCCAGAGCACGAAGATGTCGAAGAGCAGGATGACGGCCGCGTTGATATAGGTCCACAGGCCCATGATCGGCACAGTGCCCTTGAGCCGGGAGAGGCGCGCCAGCTGGATCGCCGGGAAGAAGAACAGCCACAGCGCCTTGCGCCATGTGCTGTCGCCCACCCACTCCACTTCCCAATGGCTCGGAACGTCGGCGTCGTAATCATAGGCTGACAGATGCGAGTGATGCTTGATGTGATAGCAGCGAAAGCCCATCGCCGTCGGAAAGGCGTTGGGCAGATCGGCGAGCAGAGCGGTGAGCTTGTTGTAGAGCGTGTTGTCGAACACGCAATTATGGATTGCGTCATGAATGGCGACGAAAGCTGCGTGATTGGCGAAGGCGCCGACGCAAATGGCGAGCAGCAAGGTCAGGGGCCAATAGGAGAGGCCGAGCCAGCCGAGAATGGCGGCGATCAGCAGCTGGCCGGCGAATATGCCGGCGGTGATCTTGAAAGTGAGATCGTCCTTGCCGAACAGCGTCCTCACTTCCGGATGCGCCTCGAGAATGAGGCGGCGACGCTCGACATGCGAGCGATCGGCGGAGGACGTCGAAGAAATCGAGATGACATTCATGGAGTCGCCTCTTCTCTCACAGCCTCGGTTGCAGCGGGCGGCGCGCCCGCCACGCGCTTCTCATAGACGCGGTGAATCTTGTCGATTTTGCCGCCGAACATTTCGATCGGCTTGCGCATGCCCATATTGTCCTCCAGCACCCAGCCGGCCTCGAGCGCGACGATGCTGGCGTCGACGCAGCTGCGTCGCCGCATGTCCTCGATCAGCGACAGCAGGATCGCGCCGCCCGTGGCGCTGTTCTGCAGCGTCTTGCGCGTGCCGAGCAGCAGCAGGCGCGCGGTCGAGAATTTGTGCTTGCGGATGCGCGAGATCAGCTTGAACAGATTGAAGGGCAGCAGCTTGCCGTCGAAATCGGCGGTGATCTCGTGCAGATTGGGCAGCGCCACCGCGAAGGAGACCGGCGCGCCGTCGAATTCGAGCACAATGCCGAATTCCGGCGGCATCACATATTTCATGAGGTCCGCGAAGCCGTCGAGTTCGTCCTTGCCGAGCGGCACGAAGCCCCAATTGCCGCGCCAGGCGTCGTTGAAGAGATCGGACATCAGCGCGGTTTCGCCCTGCTTCAGATGATCGCGATCGAGCTGGCGAATCTTCAAGCGGTTGCGCCATTCGGGGCGATCCGCGATGCGGCGTTCCTTGCTGAGATCCTGCTCCGCGGAGAGATGACGGTAGGAGATCAGATCCTTCGCCTTGTCATAGCCCAGCGCCTCGATGAGCCGCGACAGATAGGGCGGATGCCAGGGCATCAGAAACATCGGCGTCGCTTCGAAGCCGTCGATCAGCATGCCGCTTTCGCCATTGATGTCCGGTGCGAAGGGGCCGACGATGGTCTCCGCGCCGCGCGCGCGCAGCCATTCCTCTGCGGCCTGCGTCAACGCGCGCACCACCTCTATGTCGTCGATGGCGTCGAGCGAGCCGAATTGCCAGCGCGAGGTGGAGACGGGCTGAATCTCGGGCTTATAGACCTGCGCGCCGATGCGGCCGACCCATTTGCCGTCCCTGCGCGCCAGAAACTCCTGCGCCTCGACATGCTTGAAATGCGGATTGAGCTTGTGGCTGTAGAGATTCCAGCGCTCGGCGTCGAGCGAAGGCGCGAAGCCTTTCTGGCCCTTATAGATGAGACGCGGCAGCTTGCAGAAGGTCAGGAATCGCAAAAGATTATCGACAGGAACAATCTCGATGCCGGCCATAGCGAACACCTATCGAGCTAGAGAAGCGAGCGAAAGCTGGCATATCGACGCGGGAGAGCGGAGCGAGTGGGGAGCAGGCGGTCGCGAGCGGCGGCCTGCGTTTCTTTACGCCCCGCTCACTCCCTCGTTACCCTCACAGGCTCGCGCCCGCCATCGCCTTTTTCACCAATTCATGCGCCTCTGCGGCCACCGGCGGCAGATCGCGCAGCGCGTCGAGCACGGCGCGAATCTCATCCTCGGAATGATTGGCGGAGAGGAAGAAACGCAGACGCGGTTGGTCTTTGGGCACGCCGATCTGCACGATCGGCGGCACATAGAAGCCGAGGCCGAGCAGATGCTGCGAGGCCCACATGGTCTCGACGCTGTCCTGGAACAGAATCGGCACCACGCCGCGGCCGATCGCCGGCCCGGTGCTCAGCCCATTGGCATGGGCGTAGTCGCGGAAGAGCTCCGCGTTGCGCGCGAGCTTGCCGACGCGCCAGCTCTCCTCCTGCATCAGCCGCAGAGCGGTGCGCGCCGAGGCGAGAATCACCGGCGAGAGGCCGACGCTGTAGACGAAGCCCGGCAGCGTGTAGCGGAACCAGTCGATGACCGGCTTTTTCGCGCAGACGAAGCCGCCGCAGGAGGCGAGCGTCTTCGACATTGTGCCGACGACGAGATCGAGCCGGCCGGGATCGACGCCCTGCAGCTCGGCGAGGCCGCGGCCCGTCTCGCCCAGCACGCCGAGCGAATGCGCCTCATCGACCATCAGCCAGGCGTCGTGGCGGTCTTTCAGCTCCACGAGTCGCGGCAGATCGGCGGTGTCGCCGTCCATGCTGTATATGCCCTCGACGACGATGAGCACATGGCGGAAGTCCTGGCGCTTCTTGGCGAGGAGATGGTCCAGATGCTCGAAGTCGTTGTGGCGGAACTTGATGACCTCGGCCGGCGAGGCTTCGCAGCCGGCGACGATGCTGTTGTGGGCGAGCTCGTCGATGAACAGAGCGTCGCGCTTGCCGAGCAGCCAGGAGATGGTCGTCACATTGGCGAGATAGCCGGAGACCAGCGTCAGCGCCGCCTCCATGCCGAGAAATTCGGCGATCTCCGCCTCGAAGGGCTTGTGCGTCGAGCGCTCGCCGCCGACGAGGCGCGAGGCCAGCGCGCCGACGCCGAGCCGATGCAGCTCGCGATCGGCCTCCTCCAGAATCTTGGGGTGATTGGCGAGGCCGAGATAGTCGTAATTGGCGAAGCTGACGAAATGCGTTCCCTTCGCCTCGAAATCGGCGCGAAGCCGATCGATCTGCGCGAAGAAGGGATCGTGATATTGGAGGAGCGCATTGCCGGCGAAACGAAATCGTCTCGATGCGTAATCCGAAAGGCTGTTATGCTTCGCCACTTAGCGCGTTGTCCCGATCTTTTCGCCGCGCTCGAAGGGCGCGGTCGCTCCAATGGAAGAGCGGGCGCGGAACGATTGTCGTGGCACCCGCCGTCGGCAGGAAGGCTTAGCATTCTTCCGGCCGGGAGCGCCAGCGAAAGCATCCCTCCTTACACATCGGGAGCTCGCCATTGGCGACTTTGGCCGATTCTGAGCGGTCGACGCCTCCATAGTTGCGTCGGCTCATGCGCAGCTGCAGCTGCAGCTGCAGCAGCCTCTGCCGCCCAATGCCGTCTCCCCCAAACGGATGATGCACGAAGCGTCGAATATTTCGTAAGATCAAACAGTCTCTGCTTTCTCGTAGAACAATAAGCGTATTACGACGTATTTCTTGATCTTTGCCGAGAGCGGAGAGTTTCGAATGTTTCTTGAAACCTGTGAGGCGGGAGGTTTGAGTGAGTAATCACAAATATTTGATCGGACTTGTTGTCGTTGGAAACCTCTGCGCCACGGCAGCTTGCGCTTTCGCTGTCTATGGCGCGATCGGAGACAAGTGGCGGGCGCTGGGCGGCGAACGTGGAACGCTCGGCGACGCGCGTTCCGACGAGGCGGATGCGCGCTATGGCGGTCGCTTCAATCGCTTCGCATTTGGATTTATATATTGGCATCCAGAGACCGGCGCGAACGCCGTCTGGGGCGCAATCGGACAGAAGTGGGCACAAACCGGATTCGAAAATTACGGCTATCCGATTACCGACGAATCGACGGCGCCCGACAGCATCGGGAGATACAATCATTTTCGCGCGGTTCACTTGGCGGGTAAGCCGGAGGCGTCGATCTACTGGACGCCCGAGACCGGGGCGCACGCGGTTTACGGCGCTATCAGGGGCAAATGGGCGCAGCTTGGATGGGAGCGCGCCCTGGGCTATCCGATTACCGACGAATCGACGGCGCCCGACAGCATCGGGAGATACAATCACTTTCGCGCGGTTCACTTGGCGGGTAAACCGGAGGCGTCGATCTACTGGACGCCCGAGACCGGGGCGCACGCGGTCTACGGCGCTATCAGGGGCAAATGGGCGCAGCTTGGATGGGAGCGCGCGCTAGGCTATCCGATAATTGACGAATCGACGACGCCAGACACGGTCGGCAGATACAACCATTTTCGCGCTATTCATTCGCCCGGCAAGCCAGAGGCGTCGATATATTGGACGCCGCAAACCGGCGCCGTCGAGATATATGGCGCGATCCGTCAGAAATGGGCCGATATGGGTTGGGAACGGAGCGCGCTCGGCTATCCGATCACGGCCGAATACCAGGAACATCAAGGGGCGCCCATCCGGCGGCAGGATTTCCAGCGCGGCTCTCTGTGGTGGAGCCCAGCTACGGGCGTCAGAACTCAGCCCATCGGCGTCACGCCTCAAATCTCAATTTCCTCGTTGACGGATGCGGGCGGAAGGTTCTTTAGAGTAGATGGAACGAACTTTACGCCGAATGGCAATGTCAATATCGAATACAGCATCACAGCCGGCGGCGCTCCGACGACAACGAGCTTCGGAGAACTCCAGTCGGTCGCGACGACTGTCGGGGCGGTCACGGCGCGTATTGATGTGCATCTTGTGAATGTCTCCCAGGCCACAGTCAAGGCGACGGACCTGTCTTCTCATGCGAGCGCGACCGCGATGGTGGATGGGCAGTGATCGGCTCGGGGCCGGAGTAAGACGCAATGTATTTCGGAGCGTGAGAGCGCCATCGGAATCGGACGGGTCGTTCGACGAACGATTTGATCGCCTCGCCCGCGCGAGGCGATTTCTTTCGGACAGAACTTGTTCTATTGCGAGCTATGAGTTCAGAACCGCCTCTCTCGCCGCTGCCGGACTCCGGGCTCCGACCTTCGGGATGGCGGCGCCTGCGGGTGGACGATCTCGCGGTCGCCCGCGGCGGCCGGCGCGTGCTGGCGGGCCTCGGCTTCTCGCTCGCGAGCGGCGAGGCGCTGATCGTCACCGGCCGCAACGGCGCCGGCAAATCGACGCTTTTGCGGGCGCTCGCGGGCCTTTTGCCGCGTCTTTCCGGCCATATCGCGATCGAGGGCGCCACGGAGGCGGAAGAGCCGGCGACGCTGCTCCATTATCTCGCCCATGCCGATGGGCTGAAGGCGCCGCTCAGCGCCCGTGAAAATCTGGAATTCTGGGCGCAATTTCTGGGGGAGGAGCCGGATCGGCGCAGCCTCGCCCCGGCGGAGGCGCTGGAGCGCGTAGGGCTCGCGCATCTTTCGGAGACGCCGGTCGCCATGCTCTCCGCTGGGCAGAAGCGCCGCATCGCGCTCGCCCGGCTGCTGGTGGTCTTCCGGCCGCTCTGGCTGCTCGACGAGCCGACCAGCGCGCTCGACGCCGCCTCGCGGGTGCGACTCGCCCGGCTGATGATGGAGCATCGCGCGCTCGGCGGAATGATCATCGCCGCGACTCACGAGCCGCTCGGCCTCGAGGATGCGCGCGAGCTGGCGCTGGGGGCGAATTCGTGAATTCTCCGCTTCTCGCTCTCTTCCTGCGCGATTTGCGCGTCGCTCGCCGCATCGGCGGCTCGGCGACCATGGGGGTCGTGTTTTTTCTGGTGATGGTCTCGATCGTCCCCTTCGCCATCGGCCCGGACCCCAATCTCCTCGCCCGCATCGGTCCGGCGATCTTGTGGATCGCGGCACTGCTGGCGAGCCTTCTCTGCCTCGATCGGCTGTTCCAGGCCGATCTCGAGGATGGCTCGCTCGATCTCTTTCACCTCGGCCGCGCGCCGCTCGAGCTGGCGGTTCTGGCGAAATGCGCCGCCCATTGGGTGACGACCGGCCTGCCGCTGACGCTCGCCGCGCCCTTCCTCGGCCTGATGCTCCAGCAGGAGGAGACGGCGCTCGCCGCCGTGACCTTGACGCTGCTGGCCGGCACGCCGGCGCTGACGCTGATCGGCGCCATCGGCGCGGCGGCGACGGTGACGCTGCGCCGCGGCGGCCTGTTGATGGCGCTGCTGGTGCTGCCGCTGACGATTCCGGTGCTGATTTTCGGCGTCTCGGCGGCGGAGGCGGCGACGGGCGGCACAGTGTCCTTCGCCGCGCCTTTCGCTATTTTATGCGCGATCAGCCTCGGCGCGCTGGCGCTCTGCCCCTTCGCCGCTGCGGCGGCGCTGCGGAGCGCGGGGGAGTAGAGGCGTCACTCTCTAGCCAGCAAAGCCGCTATGCTATCGATGAAGTGCGTCGCCGCCACGATCGCCTCTTCTGCGTCAGAGGGCGTGACATCGGCGCCGGGACCGGCGCCATAGTCGCTGATTTCCTTGTAAATATAGGCTTTCGCGAGGAATTTCGGCAGCGACTTGTCGATCGCTCCGCTGTCTTTCGCCAGACGAGCGAACTCGGCTCTCGCGCCGGAGTGGGTCTTCACGCTCTTTCCGGTCGCTTCGATGATGAAGGCTTCGGCTGCGTGAAAAGCGGCGTAATAAGCGCAACGAGCGGCGACTTTGGAGAGTCCGATCGCGGCGATCTTTCGGGCGTCGCTCAGATCCTCGCGCGCCTTCTCGAGAAAGTCGGCGGCTTCCGCTTTCACAGATCGACGCCTTCGCGTCGTAGCTCTCCCATCAGCGCGGTCGGCTCGCGATAGGCTGCTGCGATGAAGGGCAGGGCGTTGATGACGGCCCCGGTGTCGTAGAGAATGTCTGTCTCGATCTCGGCGATCCGATCCGCCTCGCGGCCGAAGCTCTCCATATCCGTCAGAAAAATCGCCACGTCATAATCGGAATCGGGACGCGCATCGCCGCGCGCCCTCGAGCCGAATAGCACGACTCGTTCGAGCCGCGGGCCGTAAGCCTCGCCGAGCGCGGCGCGGAAGCGGCTCATGATCGGATCGATCGCTGTCATCATCGGCCGAACATCGCTTCCCGCCCCGCTTCAGTACAACCCGCCCGTTCCGCTGCCCACCTGCTTGTCCACATCCTGCGCGGCTCCAGACTGGAGCCCGCCGTCGCTGCCGGCCGGGGAGTAGGAATCCGGAGGCGCAGTGCCGGGCTTGAAGGCCTCGAGGATCGAGCCGGCGCCCTTGGAGCGCAGGCCCGAATGCGGATCGACCGAGATCAGCTTGATTCCCGGCGGCACGCGGAAGGGCACGTCGGGCTTGTCCTTCAGCGCCACCGTCATGAAGTCGCGAAAGATCGGCGCGGCATAGGTCGCCGCCTGCGCGCTCTTGCCCTCGCCGACGGGGCGCGGGCGGTCGTATCCGATATAGACGCCGACGGCGAGATCGGGCGAGAAGCCGACGAACCACAGATCCTTGGCCTCGTTGGTGGTGCCCGTCTTGCCGGCGAGATGCTTGCCCACGGCCTTGATCGACTGCCCGGTGCCGCGCTCGATGACGCCCTCCATGATCGAGGTGATCTGATAGGCGGTGAGTGGATCGAGCACTTGCTCGCGCTTGTCGATCAGCTTGGGCTCGTTCTGGCTCTCCCATTTGGGGGCGTCGCAGCCCAGGCACTGGCGCTCGTCATGGCGGTAGATCGTCTTGCCCCAGCGGTCCTGAATGCGGTCGATCAGCGTCGCCTTCACCCGTTTGCCGCCATTGCAGAGCATGGAATAGGCGGTCACCATGCGCATCACCGTCGTCTCGCCGGCGCCGAGCGCCATGGGCAGATAGAGCGGCATTTCGTCATAAATGCCGAAGCGTTTGGCGTATTCGGCGATCAGCGGCATTCCGACGTCCTTGGCGAGGCGCACCGTCATCATATTCTTGGAGTGCTCTATGCCATAGCGCAGCGGATGTGCGCCGGTGCCATGCGCGCCTTCGAAATTCTCCGGCGTCCAGCTCTCGCCATTGGCCTGCACGATGGTGATCGGCTCGTCCAGAATGGAGGAGGAGGGCGTGTAGCCATTGTCGAGCGCGGTGGCGTAGACGAAGGGCTTGAAGGAGGAGCCCGGCTGGCGCAGCGCCTGCGTCGCGCGGTTGAACTCCGATTGATCATAAGAAAAGCCGCCGACCATGGCGAAGACGCGGCCCGTATAGGGGTCCATCGCCACCATGGCGCCGGAGATTTCCGGAATCTGGCGCAGCCGAAACTGTCCCGGCCGGCCCGAGAGCGGCTCGACATAAATGACGTCGCCCGGCGACAGGGCGGCGCGAATGCTGCGGCCGGCCCAGCGCATCCCTTCCTGGCCGAGCTGGCCGGTCTCGCGCTCGCGCGCCACCTCGCCGGATTTCTCGCGCCCGGGCTGCAGGCCGATGCGGGCGAAGCTGTCATTCGTCTCCAGCACCACGGCGAGACGCCAGGGCTTCACATCACCCAGAGCCGGAATATCGGCGAGCGGCAGGCCCCAATCATAGGAGATGTCGATATGGCGCATCGGCCCGCGGAAACCATGCGCCTCGTCGAAGCGCACGAGGCCGTCGGCCAACGCCTTGCGCGTGATGGCCTGCATCTTGGGGTCGAGCGTCGAGCGCACCGAGAGGCCGCCCTCATAAAGCTTCTTGTCCCCATATTTGTCGAGCAGCTCGCGGCGCACCTCCTCGGCGAAGAAGCCGGCGACATAGGTGTTGGGCGAGGTGACGCGCGGATTGACGCCGAGCGGCTCGGTCTTGGCCTTGTCGCCGTCCTTCTGCGAGACGAAGCCGTCGGCGACCATGCGATCGATGACATAATTGCGGCGCTCGAGCGCGCGGTCGCGATGCAGGAAGGGGTGATAGTTGTTCGGCGCCTTGGGCAGAGCGGCGAGATAGGCGGCTTCCGGTATCGTCAGCTCATAGACCGATTTGTTGAAATAATTCAGCGCCGCGGCGGCGACGCCGTAATTGCCGAGGCCGAGATAGATCTCGTTGAGATAGAGCTCGAGGATGCGGTCCTTGGGATAGGCCGCCTCTATACGGAAGGAGATCAGCGCCTCGCGGATCTTGCGCTCGAAGCTGCGCTCATTGCCGACGAGGAAGTTCTTGGCCACCTGCTGGGTGATGGTGGAGGCGCCCTGCATGTGCCGGCCGCCTTGGGCGAGGATCGAGGCGGCGCGGGCGATGCCTTCGAAATCGACGCCGTTGTGCGTGTAGAAATTCTTGTCCTCGGCCGAGATGAAGGCCTGCTTGACGAGCGGCGGAATCGCCGAGCTCGGCAGGAACAGCCGGCGCTCGCGCGAATATTCGGCGAGAATGGAGCCGTCATTGGCGTGGATGCGCGTCGTGACCGGCGGCTCGTAATTGCGTAATTGCGCCGTGTCCGGCAGGTCTTTCGAGAACACATAGACGACGCCGGCGGCGGCCGTCACGGCGATCAGGAAGACGATGGCGCCGGTCGCGAAGAGGAAGCCGAAGAACCGGACGAGCAGACGCATGAAGGATGATCCTCGAAGGAGACGCATTGCCGTGAAATCTGGCGCGCGTCGCGCCGTCGGCGTCTCGTTTAGAGATATTTTATCGCGACGGAAACCCGAATCGGCCCCGCATCCGCGCCCATCCTTATGCCAGTTTTTATGTTTTATTGTGGGCGCGCGGTCGCGGCCACGGCTTGCGCCGGCGCGCTGGCCTGCGCCTGCTCGCGAGCCGGATCCTGGCGTTCCTCGAAATAGCGCTCGATCGCCTGCGCTGTGGCCGCGGCCGCGCGTTCGCGCCATTCCGGCGAGACGAGCCGCGAGAGATCGCGCGCGCTCGAAAGATAGCCGAGCTCGAGCAGAACCGAGGGAATATCGAAGGCCTTCAGCACGACGAAGCCGGCGGAACGGCTCGGATTCTTGTTGAGATGGCCGAAGGTTTGCCAATAGGCGATCAGCGTGCGGGCGAAGACGCGGCTATAGGCGCGGGTCTCGCGGCGGGTGAGGTCGTAGAGAATGTCGCCGACCTCGCCGGCGTCCTCCGATTTCGGCTCCAGCCCGGCGGCGCGATCGGCGAAATTCTCTTTTTCCGCGATCTTCGCCGCCTCGGCGTCCGAGGCGCGGCCGGAGACCGTATAGACCGTCGCCCCTTCGACGCTCGCCTCGCCGAGCGTATCCGCATGAATCGACAAGAACAATTCGGCGCCTGCCTGGCGAGCGACGCGCACCCGCTCGTCGAGCGCCATAAAGGCGTCTTCATTGCGGGTGAGGGCCACGCGCAGTCTGCCGCTCGCCTCGAGCTTGGCCTTCAGCACGCGGGCGAATTCGAGGACGATGGTCTTCTCCTGCTCGCCATGCGGTCCGGCCGCGCCGACGTCGACGCCGCCATGACCGGGGTCGATGATCAGCATGGGCTTGCTTCCCGGCGGCGGCGGAGGCGGCTCCACGGCCGCGCTCTGTGCGATTCTCGGGACGGCGGCCGGCGCTCTTCGGGCCGCCTCTGCGGCAAAGCTCGCGGGGTCGGTCGCTTCGAGCTCGACGACGAAACGGGGAGACTTCAGCTTCGAATCGCTCTCGGCGCGGATGATTTTGGCCGGACGCGCGAGATCGATGACGATTCGCGACCGTCCCGGCGCGAAATGGCCGAAGCGGAAGGAGGCGACGAGATCGTCCGCGCCGCGCTTGTCCTTGGCCGGGCGGCCGATTTCGGGGTCGAGCCGGAAGGCCATTTCCGGCAGATCGACGACGATTCGGTACGGATCGGCGACGGGAAAGACGGTCGGCGTCACCTCTGCCGTCGTCTCGAAGACGAGGCGCGCCCGGTCCTTCTTCTGCTCGATTCGCGCGGCGATCGCCGACACCGGCTCGGCCGGCGGCGCCGGCTCCGCGCCGGCGCCGAATGGGGCGAAAGCCAAGCTAAAGGCCAGAGCCACCGCGGAAAATCGTCGCCGAGGCGCGAGCCGGCCCGACCGATCCTGAGCCCGCAAAGGCCGAGCTCCCCTCGGTCGCCTGTCGTTCATTTCGAAAATCGCCCCGCTCGCGCGCTCGCCCGAAAACAATATGGCGCGGCTCGCGCATGGGCGCGAGCCCGAAATCTTTCTGAGGATATCTGGTTAACGCGAAGTTTAGGACAGGCTGTGGGCGAAGGCGCGGAATGGGCCCGCCCAACTTGCGGTGTCGCCTTCGAGACATTATGTATGGAAACGTTCCGTGGAAGGGTCCGAAATACGCCGCGCGTATTTCATTGCTCTCGGCGCTGGGAACCGTCTCGGGACGGACGGCGCGTTTTCCGCGGAACGAACACGTTCGAATGCACGCCTCGCGCGCGGGTTCCGGACGGGCGGGCGCCGCCGTAAGGCGCTGTGACATAAGGTTTTTGTGACGAGCTCATGGCGAAGTACGAGCTCATGGCGAAGTCCATGACATGCCGCCGATCGAGGCCCCGCTCAGCTCGCGAGTATCGCGCGCCGGCGGAGCAATCGATTCGCGCTGTCGCGCCGAGCCGTCGTCACTTCGGCTCCCGGTCGGATTCGCTTCGGCGGCCGGTCGGGCCTCTCGCCCAGTCCGCCGGCGGTCGCGCCGGTTCGCGTATCCGATGTTTCGCGATCGACACCAACTCCCAGAAAACACGCGTCGACGCTCCGACGCTTCGCCGGACCGCGGTCGCATCATCCTCTAGGGGATGTTCGCTCGAGACCGCCGGCGTCGCCTCGCGTCGCGCCGCAAAGAGTTTCTCATGGCCAACAAAATGCTCATCGACGCCTCCCACCCGGAGGAAACCCGCGTAGTCGTGCTACGCGGCAATCGCGTTCAGGAATTCGACTTCGAAGCCGCCGACAAAAGGCCTCTGCGCGGCAACATCTATCTCGCCAAGGTCACGCGCGTGGAGCCCTCGCTCCAGGCCGCCTTTGTGGATTACGGCGGCAATCGTCACGGCTTTCTGGCCTTCGCCGAAATTCACCCGGATTATTATCAGATTCCCGTCGCCGATCGAATCGCTCTGCTCGAGGAGGAGAGCCGCGTCCATCAGCAGGAGGACGAGGAGCCGCGCCAGCACAGCGGCGGACGCCGCCGCTCGCGCCGCCGCCATTCGGACGGCGCAGAGAAGCGCGCCAACGCCGATGAGGTGATTTCCGAAAGCGCGCCCGAAAACGAGGAGGGCGCCGAGGCCGAGGCCCCGGCCGTCGAGGCGGCTGGTCCTGTCGAGGCCGAGACGCGAGCGCAAGCCGAGACGCCGGCGCAGGACCTGAGCGTCGAGAGCGCCGAGCCCGAATCGGCGCCTGTCGCGGAGACGCTCGCGCCGGAGGCGGCCGAGGCGCCGATTTCCGTCGATCCGCAAGGCTTCGGCGTCGTCGAGGTCGGCCATGCCGAAGAGGCGCCCGTCGAGCCGGCCGAGGCCGATCACGAGGCCAAGGCCCGCCGCCAGGAAGAGCGCGACGAGGAGCATGAGGCGGAGCGCGAGGAGGCCGAGGCGCGCCGCCGCGACGACGACCATGACGAGGAAGAAGAGCACGAGGACGAGGAAGAGCACGTCGAGCATATCGGCGGCGACGCCATGGAAGAGGTTCCGCACCGGCCTTCGCGCTCGCGCCGTCAGTATAAGATCCAGGAGGTCATCAAGCGCCGCCAGGTTCTGCTCGTGCAGGTCGTCAAGGAAGAGCGCGGCAACAAGGGCGCGGCGCTGACCACCTATCTCTCGCTCGCCGGCCGCTATTCCGTGCTGATGCCCAACACCGCGCGCGGCGGCGGCATCTCCCGCAAGATCACCGACGGCGCCGATCGCAAGCGCCTCAAGGAAATCGTGCAGGAGCTCGAGGTGCCGGAGGGCATGGGCGTCATTCTGCGCACCGCCGGCGCGACGCGCACCAAGGCCGAGGTCAAGCGCGACTTCGAATATTTGCTGCGCATGTGGGAGAGCGTGCGCGAATTGACCTTGCGCTCTTCCGCGCCGACGCTCGTATATGAGGAAGGCTCGCTCATCAAGCGCGCCATTCGCGATCTCTACGGCCGCGACGTCGAGGAGGTCATCGTCTCCGGCGAGGAGTCCTATCGCGAGGCCAAGGATTTCATGCGTATGCTCATTCCGAGCCACGCCAAGAACGTCCGCCTCTATCGCGATCCCAATCCGATCTTCGCCGCCGCCGGCGCGGAGGCGCAGCTCGACGCGCTCTTCTCCAATCAGGTGACGCTGAAATCGGGCGGCTATCTCGTCATCAATCAGACCGAGGCGCTGGTCGCCATAGACGTGAACTCGGGTCGCTCCACGCGCGAGCACAATATCGAGGACACGGCGCTGCGCACCAATCTGGAGGCGGCCGACGAGGTCGCCCGCCAGCTGCGCTTGCGCGATCTCGCCGGCCTCATCGTCGTCGATTTCATCGACATGGAAGAGAGCCGCAACAATCGTTCGGTCGAGCGCCGCTTGAAGGACGCGCTGAAGAACGACCGCGCCCGCATTCAGGTCGGTCGCATCTCGCATTTCGGCCTGCTCGAAATGTCGCGCCAGCGCATCCGCGCCGGCGTGCTCGAGGGCTCGACCGTGCCCTGTCCGCATTGCGCCGGCGCCGGCACGGTGCGCTCCACCGCCTCCATCGCGCTGCATGTGCTGCGTGTGCTCGAGGATGCGCTCATCAAGAGCGCGGCGCATGACATCATCCTGCGCACGCGCACTGTGGTGGCGCTCTATATTCTCAATCAGAAGCGCGGCCATCTGCAGGCGCTGGAGCGCCGCTTCGGCGTCGCCATCACCGTTTCGGCGGACGACAGCCTTACCGGCACCTCCTATCATGCGCTGGAGCGCGGCGAGCCGGCCACCGGCGTGCGCGAGCTTCCGACGCAGCAGCCGCTGCGTGTCGATTCGCTCGCCGATCTCGAGGAGGAGATCGAGCCGGCCGAGACCGAGGCCGAGGCGGACGAAGGCGAAATCATTGCCGAGCGTCGGCCGGAGGCTCCGCGGCGGGAAGAGCGTGCGGAACGCGCGCCTTTCACCGGGGAGGAGGGCGAGGGTCAGGCCCGCGGCCGCCGTCGGCGCCGTCGTCGCGGACGCGGCGGCGGACTGTCCGGCGGAGAAGCGCCGGCGCCGGGCGCCGAGCAGCCGTCGGATGAAGGCCTCGCCATTGTCGCGGAGATCGATGGCGTGCCCGCCGCGCCGGCCAATGAGGTTCCGCGGCCGGCGGAACGTGGCAGCCGCGGCGGACGCGGTCGTCGCGCCGGCCGCTGGACGCGATCCTCGCCGCTGCCGCCCGAGTTTCGCGAGCAGGGCGCCTTCCCGCTCGACGAGGGCGTCGCCGAGACGGCCGTCTCTGCGGCCGAGGCGCATATTCCGCCTTATGAGGCGACCGAGGCGCCTCCGGCTCCCGCCGTGACGGAGGCGGCCCAGATCGCCGAGGCGTCGGCCCCGGAGGCTCCGGCCCCGGAAGCTCCGGCCGCTTCGGCTCCGCCGGTCGAAGCCGCCGCCCCGAGCGCGCCTGCGCCCGAGGCTCTCCCGGCGCCTGCGGAGGCTTCCGCTCCCGCGGCCCCTGCGCCGGAGCCTGCGGCTCCGCCGTCTCCGATCGTGCATGAGGCCGTCGCTCCGCCGGCTCCGCCGCGCAAGTCGACCGAGACGATCATTACCGAGGCCGACCCCAATCGTCCCAAGAAGGGCGGCTGGTGGCAGCGGGCCAAGGCCTCGCTCGGCGGCGAGTGACGAAAAAAGCGCGACGGCCTCGAGCGGCCGTCGCGCCTTTCTTTTCTGTAGCGGAGCCTATTTGCCGAGCGCCTTCGCACAATCCGGCTCGAGTTCCGACGCGTGGTTCTGCAGGCAGGCGATGATGCGGCCGCCGCCGGGCATGACGCCGCTGCAGAAGCGCCGATAATCCGCCTTGCAGGCTTTTTTCATCACATCGGCCTTGGCGCCGGCGGGCGACGTCTGCGCGGCGGCCGGACCCGTGGCCAGGGCGAGCGCCGCTGCGGCGAGGGCGTAAAGCTTTGTCTTGTTCATCGTCATTCTCCTCTTTTTGAAAAGCTCAGGCCGGGATGGTCTTCGCCTCGCCGGGGCGGGGCGTTTCCTCGGAAGCGCCGGGCGGCGCGAACAATGTCCACAGCGCAGCGGGCCAATCGGCGGCGGAGGCGGCGTCGCGGAACATTGCGGCCCATTCGCCGAGCGCGATCTTCAGCGGATTGAAGCTCGGCGTTCCGCCGACGAGCCCGTAGCGCAGCGCTTCCTGCTTCGGCGCCTCGGCGAATGTGCCGAATAGGCGATCGAAGACGATCAGCACGCCGCCGTAATTTCTGTCGAGACAGGATTCGTTGGAGGCGTGATGCACGCGATGATGCGCCGGCGTGTTGAGCACATATTCCAGCGCGCCCAAGCGCGGGCAGAGTTCTGTATGGATGAAGAACTGGTAGAGCAGATTGCCCGTCAGCATCAGCGCTATGGCGATGGGGTGGAAGCCGATGAAGGCGAGCGGCAGGAAGAACAGGAAATTGCCCGAGAGCCCCGCCGTCCATCCGAGCCGCACCGCCGCCGTATAATTCATGCGCGTCGGTGAATGATGAACGCTATGCGTCGCCCACAGCCAGCGCACGCGATGCGAGGCGCGATGGTCCCAATAATAGAAGAATTCGACGCCGATGAAGAGCGCCACGAGAGCGAGCGCGCTCGTCGGATCGAAATCGAGGAGGCGATGCTCATAGGCGAAGGCGTAAGGCCCGGCCATGATCAGCGCCTCGGCCCCGCGCAGCAGCGAGCGCCCGAGCGCTACGCCCAGCGAGGCGGCGCTCTCGCGCAGATCGTGACGCTCGTGCGCGGTAAAACGCGCGAACGCATATTCGAGCGCCATGAAGCCGATGGCGGCGGCGAGAATGATCAGCCTCGCATGGAGGTCTATCGGAGAGTTCGTGAGTTGCGGCATGATGCGATGTCCTGGCGGCTCAACGCGAGACGGAGCGGGAATAGCTATAGGATCGGCCGCCTCGTCCCGAGCCTTGGCCGCTGACATTGCAGACGCCGCCGGCGCAGCTCGCGGCGCCGGAGCGGCTCCAGGCGCCGTGCGGACCGGAGGCGCCGCGCCCCCAGGAGCAAGAGCCGCCGCCGCAGCTTCTCGAAGCGTTCCAATTGCTCGTCCCACGCGGGCCGGTGAAAGAGCCGCTGCGCGTCCAGGCGTCGGCCTCGGAGACGGCGGCGAATATCGTCAGCACGGCCAGAGCCGGAGCGGCGATGGATCGAAACATGTGAAATCTCCTCTTCCTCTTGCCGTCGATGCTTCGACGTGAGGATGAGGATGCGCGCGCTTCGTCCTGCGCCGATCACCATCGCGCGACTTTTCGTCTCCTTTTGTCGGGCTTTCGTAACATCGTGTAACAGCGCCTCCCGCGCTCTTGCCTGAAAGGCGCGATGGATCGACATTCGCCTCATGAGCGCGCCCGCGGCCCGAATTCTGATGGTGGAGGACGATCCCGAGATCGGCCGGCTGGTCGGCGATTTTTTGCGCCGCGAGGGCTTCGAGCTCATTCTCGCTCAGAATGCGCGAGCGATGGACGAATCGCTCTCTCGCGCACGGCCGGATTTGCTGATCCTCGATCTGATGCTGCCGGGCGAGGATGGCCTCTCGATCTGCCGGCGCTTGCGCGCGAGCGATTCTCTGCCGATCCTGATGCTGACGGCGAAAAGCGACGAGATCGATCGCGTCGTCGGCCTCGAAATGGGCGCCGATGATTATCTGACGAAGCCTTTCGGGCCGCGCGAATTGCTCGCTCGCGTGCGCGCGCTGCTGCGCCGCGCCCAGGCGGAGCCGAGCCGACCGGCGAGCCGGCGCTATTCTTTCGATCGCTTCGTGCTCGATCTCGACGCGCGCAACTTCGAATCGGCCGGCGCGCCGATCGCGCTGACCAGCGCGGAATTCGATTTGCTCGCCTGTTTCGTCCAGCATCCGCGCCGCGTGCTGACGCGCGATCAATTGCTCGATTGGACGTATGGCCGCAACGCCGATCCTTTCGACCGCGCGATCGACATGCTGGTCTCGCGCCTGCGCAAGAAGCTCGATGCGGCGGGGGCGAGCGGCGATCTCATCGCCACTGTGCGCAATGGCGGCTATTTGTTCAAAGCCGAGGTCCGGCGCCTCTCATGATGTCGCGCTGGACCATAGCCGCGCGCCTCACGCTCATCGTCATCGTGAGCCTGACCGCTGTTTGGGTCGCCGCCATCGCTGCTCTCTATCGCTTCACCGCCGATGAGAGCGCGCGGGCGCGGCCGACGCCCGAACATGTCGCCGCCGTCGTCGAGCTGATCGAGCGCACGCCGTCGCAAATGCGCGCGCTGGCGCTGGAGGCGGTGGCGTCGCCCCTATTCGCGCCGCGGCTTTTGCCGGCCGGCGTGGTCGCGGCGCCGTCCGGTCCGCTCGTCGCGGACGACATTCGCCGCGACTATGCCGACGCGCTGGATGGCCGCGCGCTGGTTTTGGAATGGCGCCCCACTTTGTCGATCGGCCGCCGATTTCCGCGTCTCGCGGGCGCGCTCTCCAATGCGCTCGAGTTCCGCATTTCATTGCGGGGCGGCGAGACGCTGCTCATCGACACGCGCGGCGCGATGATGGTGGCGCGTTCGGGCGTTCCGGTCGGGCTGCTCGCCGGCCTTTTCGGCACGCTCGTGGCGCTCGGCGCGCTGCTCGTCATGCATCGCGAGACGAAGCCGATCGCGCGTCTCGCCGCCGTGGTCGACGCGATCGATCTTTCCGGCGCGCCGGCGCCGTTGCCGCGCCGGCGCGGCAATGCGCCGGAAGTGCGCGCGCTCGTCGTCGCGTTCGAGCGATTGCAGGCGCGGCTCTTCGGTCTCCTGCGCGCGCGCATGGCGCTGATCGGCGGCATTTCGCATGATGTGCGCACATTCGCGACGCGCCTGCGGCTGCGCGTCGAAGCGATCGCCGACGATGGCGAGCGGAGCCGCGCCGTTGCAGACATAGACGATATGATCCGGCTGCTCGACGATGCGCTTCTCTCGAGCCGCGCCGGCGCCGGAGAGCTCGTGCGCGAGATGATCGATGTCGCGGCGCTGCTTCGCGCCGAGGTCGAGGATCGTGCGCAGAGCGCTGCTGTCGATATAGATTTTGGCGGCGTCGCCGATGCGATCGTTCTCGGCGATCGATTGGCTCTGCGTCGCGTCTTCGCCAATCTCATCGACAATGCGCTGAAATATGGCCATGCCGCGCATGTTTCTCTCACGTCGCGCGGCGCCTGCGTCGAGATCGCCGTGGAGGACGAAGGGCCGGGAATTCCAGAGGCGCAGCGCGCGCTGATGCTGGAGCCGTTCAGCCGGCTGGAGACATCGCGCAGTCGCGGCGCGGGCGGCGCCGGCCTCGGCCTCGCCATTGTGCGCGCGCTCGTCGAGGCGCATGGCGGCGAGGTGACGATCGGCCGCGCTGTGAAAGGCGGCGCGCGCGTCGCCGTTACGCTACCTTTGTTTTAAAAGGTCGGTTCACTTTCCGAGCCAAGCGGCGAGGCGGTCGAGGCCGAGGCGCACCTCGCTCTCCGCTCCGGCGTAGGAGAAGCGCAGCATTCGCTTGCCGCGCGCGCGATCGAAATCGATTCCCGGCGTGACGGCGACGCCGGCCTCCTCGAGCATTCGCTTGCAGAAGGCCGCCGAATCCGCGGAAAAACGCGAGATATCGGCGTAGATGTAAAAGGCGCCGTCCGGTGGCGCGAATTCGGCGAAGCCCAAGCGCGGCAGCCGTTCCAGCAGCAGCGCGCGGCTGCGCGCATAACTCGCCTTCACCGCCTCGAGCTCCGCCTTCGCCTCGAAAGCCTCGAGCGCGGCGATCTGGGCCAGCGTCGGCGCCGAAATGGCGAGCGATTGCTGCAGCCGCTCCATCGGCCGCACCAAAGATTCGGGCGCGACTAGCCAGCCGAGCCGCCAGCCGGTCATCGCATAATATTTCGAAAAGCTGTTCACGACGATGGCGTTGCGCGAATGCGCCAGCGCCGTCTCGCAAGGCCGCTCATAGGAGAGGCCGTGATAGATTTCGTCGGAGACGAAGAGAATTCCGGCGTCTTCGCAGAAGGCGCAGATTTTTTGAAATTCGTCGCTCGGAATCATCGCGCCGGTGGGATTGGCCGGGCTCGCCAGCAGCGCGCCGTCGAGGCGCTTTGCGCGATGCGCCGCCTCGAGCAGAGCGGCGGTCGGCGAATAGAGCGTGTCGGCGCCGACATCGATCAGCACGGACTCGAGGCCGAGCGAGGCGAGAATATTGGCGTAGGCCGGATAGCCCGGCGCCGTCATGGCGATGCGCGCGCCCGGATCGAAGCCGGCGAGAAAGGCCAATAGGAACGCCCCCGACGATCCGGTGGCGACGATGACGCGTTCCGGCGAGACGTCGACGCCATAGGCCTCGCCATAATGGCGCGCGATGCGCTGGCGCAGCGCCGGGCGGCCGAGCGCTTCGGCATAGCCTATGGCGCCTTCGGCGAGCGAGCGCGTTGCGGCCTCGCGCACGGCGCGCGGCGCCGGAGCGCCGGGCTCGCCCAGCTCCATATGGACGATGCGGCGGCCCTGCCGCTCGAGCTCGCGCGTTTCGCTCAGCACATCCATCGCGATGAAGGGCGCGATGGCGCTGCGCTTGGAGGGGGAGGGAGGCTTCGTCATGCGATCACAGCATAGCGGCGACGAATGTGACATTCGTGGGGCGCGACGCTGCGCTCGCGCTCTTACCGAGCGAAGCCGCGCTGACGCAGCAGCGCGTCGACATTCGGCATTCGGCCGCGAAAGGCCACATAGGCCTCGGCCGGGTCCCGCGTTCCGCCGGCGGCGTAGATGTGACGGCGCAGGCGCTCCGCAATGTCGGGCGCGAAAGGATCGCCGGCCTCGAGGAAAGCCTCATAGGCGTCGGCGTCCAGCGTTTCCGCCCAGAGATAGGAGTAATAGCCCGCCGAATAGCCGTCGCCGGCGAAGACATGGGTGAAATGCGGCGTTCTGTGCCGCATGACGATCTCTTCCGGCATCGATATGCGCGCGAGGCTCTCGCGCTCGAAGCGAAGCGCATCGAAGCTCTCGTCGATGGCGCTTTCGTGCAGATCGAGATCGACATAGGCGGAGGCGCAGAATTCGACGCTGGCGAAGCCCTGGTTGAAGTGTCGCGACTTTTGAATGCGCTCGAGCAATTCCTCCGGCATGGGCGCGCCGGTCTCGGCGTGGCGCGCATAGGCGCGGAGAATTTCCGGCTCCAGCAGCCAATGCTCATAGAGCTGCGAGGGCAGCTCGACGAAATCGCGCGCGACGCTCGTGCCGGCGACGAGCGGATAGGTGACGTCCGACAACATGCCGTGCAGCGCATGGCCGAATTCGTGAAACAAAGTGCGCGCGTCGTCGAGGCTGAGCAGCGTCGGCGCGCCATCGGGCGCGCGTGAGAAATTCAGCACATTGACGACGATCGGACGAATGCGTTCGTCGAGATTCTCCTGGCCGCGAAACTCCGACATCCAGGCGCCGCCGCGCTTGGAGGGCCGCGCGAAATAATCGCCCAGAAAGAGCGCGACATGCTCGCCTGTCGCATCGCGGACGTCGAAGGCGCGCACGCTCGGGTGATAGAGATCGAGCCCTTCCACCTCGACAAAGGAGAGGCCGAACAAGCGCTCCGCGACATGAAAGGCGGCGGCGATCATCCGATCGAGCCGGAAATAGGGGCGCATCTCCGCCTGATCGAGATCATAGCGCTCCTTGCGCACGCGCTCGGCGTAATGGCGCCAGTCGGCGGCGTCGATCGCGACATTGGCGCCGTCGCGTTCCGCCAGCGCTTGAAGATCGTCGCGCTCGGCCTTCGCCGCGGCGAGCGCCGGCGCCCAGACGCGGTCGAGCAGCTCGCGCACGGCTTTTGGCGTCTTCGCCATAGTATCGTCGAGCTTATAGGCGGCGAAATTGGCGAAGCCGTTGAGCCGGGCGCGCTCCTCGCGCAGGCGCAAAATCTCGGCGATCAGCGCGCGATTGTCGGTCGCGCCGCCATTCTCGCCGCGGCTGGCCCAGGCGCGAAAAGCGGTCTCGCGCAGATCGCGGCGCGTCGAGCTCTGCAGGAAAATCTCGACGCTCGAGCGCGCGAGGGTGACGCCATATTTGCCCGGCGCGCCGCGCTCTTGCGCGACCTGCGCCGCCGAGGCGCGGAAATCTTCCGACAGTCCGTCGAGATCGCTCTCCTCGAGCAGCAGGAGATAATCGGCCTCGTCGGCGAGGACATTCTGCGCGAAAGAAGTGGTGAGAGTAGCGAGGCGCTCGGAAATCTCCGCCATGCGGCGCTTCGCCGTCTCGTCGAGTTTCGCGCCGGCGCGCAGGAAGCGCTTATGCGTGAGCTCCAGCACGCGCGCCTGCTCCGCCGTCAGCGCCAGCGCGTCGCGACGCGCATGGAGCGCGTCGACGCGGGCGAACAGCGCGGCGTTCAGCAATATCTCATTCTCGTGCCGCGCCAGCGCGCCGGACATTTCGCGCTCGATCTCCTGAAGCTCAGGCGTGGAGTCGGTCGCGGAGAGATTCCAGAAGACGCCGCCTACGCGGGCCAGAAGGCGGCCGGAGCGCTCGAGAGCGGCGATCGTGTTCTCGAAATCGGGCGGCGAGGGATTTTCGGCGATGCGCGCGATCTCGGCCAGATTTTCCACCATGCCGGCCTCGAAAGCGGGACGGTAGTGCTCGGCCTTCAGCGCGCCGAAGGCCGGCAGGCCGAAAGCGGGGGACGAGGCGGAGGGCGGCGGCGAGAGCAGCGGATTTTCGATCGTCATCTTTTTCCTCGGTCTTCGCCGCGAGATTAGGCGCTCGCGCGCCCTCGCGCCAGTTGTCCTCCATCCCACATTAGTGTAGTAGATTTATAGACTGAGTTGAGGGGCGGCGCGGGTGACGCAGCAAGCAAAGCATGGGCCGCAGGCGGAGCCCATTCCCACCAGAGCCGAATTCGGCGGCTTTCCGCGGCTCGGCGGCATTGTCGCGGAGCTCGGCGAATTGCGCCGCGCCTCACAGAAGCGGCGCTATCGTGACGGGCGCCTGCCCGAACTGCCCTCGCGCGAGGCGACGATCGAGATTATTGAGGACCTCGCGGCGAGCCTCTACCCTCGCCATTTCGGTCCGCCGGAGCTGACCACCGACGGCGCCGACGGCTTCGTGCTCTACACGCTGGACAAGAGCCTGCGCGCATTGCGCGAGCAGGTGCGCCGCGAGCTGCTATTGCTGGCCAATGGCTCCGATGACGGAACCATCGACCATCGGCCGCGCGCGCATGAGATCGTCGACGCTTTCGCGCAGGCGCTGCCGCAGATACGCGCGCTGCTCGACACCGACATTCGCGCAGCCTTCGAGGGCGATCCTGCGGCCAAGAGCCTCGACGAGGTGGTGTTCTCCTATCCTGGCCTTTCGGCGATCATTCGTCACCGGCTCGCGCATCGTCTCTATCTGCTCGGCGCGCCCATGCTCGCGCGGCTCGTTTCGGAAATCGCCCATTCGGCGACGGGAATCGACATTCATCCGGGCGCGGAGATCGGCGAAGGCTTCTTCATCGATCACGGCACCGGCGTCGTCATCGGCGAGACCGCGATCATCGGCAAGAATGTGCGGCTCTATCAGGCGGTGACGCTGGGCGCGAAGCGCTTCGAGGTCGATGCGAGCGGCGCGCTGGTGAAGGGCGGCGCGCGTCATCCGATCATCGAGGACGATGTGGTGATCTACGCCGGCGCCACTGTGCTCGGACGAATCACGATCGGCCGCGGCTCCGTCATCGGTGGCAATGTCTGGCTGACGCATAGCGTGCCGGCGGGCAGCAATGTCACTCAGGCGAAGCCGCTGAGCGAATCCTTCACCTTCGGCGCCGGCATCTGAGCGTCACGGGGTCGGCGCGGCGGCGCTCGCCGGCGTCTCTTCCTTCGCGTCTCCCTCGCCCATAGGGACGTTCCGCTCGGAGAGCGCCGAGCAGAGCGCCGCCGCATTGTCCCATGTGCAGGTCGTCGCGCCGACGCCGCGCGTGCATGTGCATCTGTAGAGCACGCCGGAGATGCACCGCGTGGCTCCCGAATCGCTCGTCGATCGGCAATCCTGGGCGGAGGCCGCGGTCGCGGCGATCAGCATGGCGGCCGACAGGCGCGTCAACGGATAGATCATGGCGGAAGCTCCGAAGATGTCTGCGGATCGACGAGGGGCTATTTATCGCGCCATCGAAGCGGATCAATGTGCGTCGTCTCGTCGCCCCGCATATGATCCGCCGGCATCCGTCCGGAGCCGCGAGAGGAGACGCCATGATACGCGACTATGTCAGCCATGCCGCCAATGAGCGGACGTTTCTCGCATGGGTTCGCACCGGCATAGCGATCATGGCGCTCGGCTTCGTGATCGAAAAATTCGATCTGTTCGTGCGCACGATCAGCCTCACGCTTCCCGAGGCGGAGCGCGGCGCGATATTGCGGCGTTTCGAAAAATTGTCGGGACCTTTGACGAGCGGGGGAGGCGGGGGCCTGCTGGCGCTCGGCGGCGTTGTGCTTATCATAGTCGCAACCGTGCGTTTCATTCACACGCGGCGTCTCATCGCCGATGAGGCGCAGCATGGATTCGACGCGGGCGTCGTCGAGCTCGTCATTCTCTCCGCGCTGCTGCTGCTCGGCTCGGGATTCGTCGTCTATCTCGCGATCGGCTGAGGCCGCTCAGCGGCCATGCGTTCCGGTCGCGGGAATGTCCTCCTCTTCCATTTGGACAGAGGGCGATCGCTCGGCGGGCGTCTCGAGATATCGCGGCGCGCGCTGCGGCCGGCCTTCCTGCTCGGCGCGGCGGAATTCCTCGTATCCTTCATAGATCGGCGCGAGGACGCCATTGCATTCCGAGCGCGAGAGTTTCGTCTTGTGCATCAGCGTCTCGACGATGCGCTCGAGCTCCTTGTGCAAATGTCGCAGGCGCATGGCCGTGACCGATTGCATCTCCTCGAAGATCGCGAGGCTCAGCCGCTCCTTCTCCTCCTCGGAGAGCGAGGCCGTGTAGTGAGTCTTGTGCATGAAAGATTGGGCCAGCCGAAAGGCGGTGTTCATATTGCGATCGTCGACGCCGTCCTGCGGCGGGGCGCCGATGAAAATATGCTCGGCGATGCGCGGCGCCAGCGCGCGCATCGCATGGAGCGCGTCCTTGTCGGCCGGCGTGGCGAGATCATTGATGAAATGCGCGACGCCTCTCTCCTGCTCGAATTGCACATCGGCGAGCCAGAGATCGGAGCCGGCGCGTCCCGAGCCGCGAAACAGAGTGACGCTCTGCGTGCGCACGCCGCCGGTCGCCGAGATCAGCATGATTCCAGCCGCGCGCGCCGCCGTGCGGCGACGTCCCGATGTGTCGGGATCGCAGGCGTTCATGCGCTTGCCGACCGCGCGCCGCAATGCGCGCGCGGCTTTCTCGGCGCGGGCGCGCTCTGCCTCTATGCGCTGCTGCTCGCGCAACGCGGCGAGCGCCTGCTCGCGCGCCGCGATCGCCGCAGCGTCGATCGCCGATATCTCCGGCTTGTGCGGTTTCGTTTTGCGTCGAGTATGCGCGATATAGACGCCCATCCGCTCCTCCGCAGATCGCCTTCACCGATCGATCGCGATTTCGTGCGACGTCGCGATCGTCTCAGGCGCAGGGGGAACGCTAGCGCCGGAGGCGACGCCTCGGCGATTGTGGAGAATCCGCTTGTGGCGATCCCGCGATTCGTCGCCGGGCGGGTGGCGGCGCAGGCGCGCATCGCGCTGCAATAGCGCGGAAAACTGGATATATTCCTATTTACCTAGTCGTATTTGTCATTTATGTTTCGTGACGATTTTTCGGGATTTCGCCGCGGGCGGATCGACGCCGGCGGCCATTCAGCGCGAGGCGGAGCGTCACGAATGTCGATCTTGCTTTTCCTTCATCGATGGGTGGGCGTCGTATTGGCGCTGTTCATGCTCGTCTGGTTCTCGACTGGACTTTCCATTGCTTTCATCGGCTCGCCGACGATCGATCGCGCGCAGCGGCTCGCTCATGCGCCGGCGCTGCTCCCGCAGGATGGCTGGCTCTCGCTCGGCGAGGCGCTGACCGCGAGCGCTCCGGCGCGCGCGCAGGCCGTGAAAGCGGGCGGCGGCGGAATGGGCGGGGGTGGAATGGGGGGCGGCGCGGCGCGCGCGCGCGCCGACCACGGCGGCGCCAAGAGCGAGCGCGGCGTCGCCGATGCGCGGCTGCTGCGGATCGGCGAGGAGCCGGTCTGGCTCGTCGAGGACGACGCCGGCCGCCGTTTCGCTCTTTCCGCGACCACTGGCGCGCTGCTCGAATTCGACCGCGAGGCGGCCGAGCGCATCGCGCGCGACTGGCTCGGCGCGCCCTCGCTGCTCTATCTCGACACGGTGGAGGCGGCCGTCGGCCTGCGCAATGCGGAGGCGCTGAAGCCTTTCCATCGCTTTGCGGTCGGCGATGCGGCGGGAACGCAGATCATCGTCTCCGCGCGCAGCGGCGAGGTCGCGCAAGTGGCGACGCGGGTCGAGCGCGCTTTCGTCTATGCCGGCAATTGGCTGCATCTCTTCCGCTGGCTGGACGCGCTCGGCGCCGGCGATTATCGGCGCGACGCTCTGACCTATGCCGGATTTTTCGCGGCCGTCGGCGCTTTCACCGGAATCGTCCTCGGCTGGATCAAGTGGAGGCCGGGATTTTTCGGCCGTCCGACCTATGCGCGCGGCCGCACGCAGCCCTATCGAGAGAGCTGGCTGAAATATCACTTTTGGGCCGGCCTCATCGGCGGGACTTTCGCTTTCGGCTGGGCTGCGAGCGGCTTTCTCTCCACCAATCCGGGGCAGATATTCTCGCAGGCGACGGCGAGCCGCGAGGAACTCGGGCGCTATCGCGGCGCCGGGTTGCCGCAGACCCTGCGCGAGTGGCGGCCTTCCGCAACGCTCGGCCTTTCGGCCGATGTCGTGGAGCTCTCCTGGAGCCGATTGGGCGAGGAGGCGCTGCTGATCGCCCAATCGCGTGACGGCGCGCGCCGCGCCGTCTCTGCGCCGGGGGCCGTCGCGAGCCTCGGCGAGCCGGCGCTGCTCGCCGCCGCGGAACGGCTGAAGGAGGGCGCCGCCATCGCCGGCGCCGAGACGCTCGCCGATTATGATTCCTATTATTTCGCCAATCATCGACAGACGGCGC
The DNA here is from genome assembly GCF_003113265.1 of Methylosinus sporium. Taxonomy (GTDB): domain Bacteria; phylum Pseudomonadota; class Alphaproteobacteria; order Rhizobiales; family Beijerinckiaceae; genus Methylosinus; species Methylosinus sporium. The sequence goes on along the minus strand of NZ_PUIV01000017.1, from coordinate 21,498 downwards.
TGGACAAGCCCTTGCCCGTGCTGCGCGTCGATTTCGCGGATGCGGAGCGCACATCGCTCTATATCGATCCGGCGGACGGCCGCCTGCTCGCGAAATTCGACACGAGCCGGCGCGCCTATCGTTGGCTCTATTCGGCCGTGCATCATTGGGATTTCGGCTGGTTCCGCAATCATTGGCTCTGGTGGGGCTGGATGGGCGTGTGGATTTCCTTCGGCGTCGCGCTAAGCGCCAGCGCCGTGGTGTTGGCCTGGCGGCGTCTGCGGCGCTCGCTTCCGGCTCCGCAGGCGGCGAGCGGCGAAAAGCGCGAAAGTCGCGCCGCGCAGACCGCCTGACCGGCGCGCAGCCGATCTCAATCTCTATTGATATCATAGGATAGACTAGAAGAGCCCCGCCTCCCTCGAGGAGGCGGGGCTCTCTTCGTTCGCGCGTATCGTCCTGTGGCGTCGGCGCCACAGGCGGCTCCAGAAAGTCGCAGCGTTGCGAAGAGGTCGAGCGCAGCTGTTGACGCGCTCTTATAAATATACGTAATCTATAGATATTATACGTAAGCGCGCCATGGTGGAGCGAGCGTAACCCGCGCCGCGTCTCACGAGAGCCGCGCGCGGCGGGACATGGGGAAGAATTCAGTGATGCCGAAAGCGAGGGGAACAGGCGGCGCGTCGCGTGCGAATTTGTTGCGCAGCGTCGGTTTTGCGTCATTGGCGGCGGCCGGCGTTCTGGCCGTTGGAATGGCATGTGGCGGCTCGGCTGCGGCGCAAACGGCTCCGGCGCCGATCCCCGATCCGGTGGTCGGCCGGGCCGGCGCCGCCGCGGCGAGCGCGCAGGTCGACGACGTCACCGTCACGGCGCGCAATCGCGAGGAGAAGGCGCAGGACGTTCCTCTGCCCGTCAGCGTCGTCGGCCCCAAGGCGGCCGAGCGCGAGCGTCTCGAGCGTTTGTCCGATTTCGCCGAGAAGGTCCCCAATTATCGTCCGAACATCTCCAACCCGCGCACCTCCGGCACGGCGATCCGAGGCGTCGCCGGCGGCACGGGCGCGTCATCGGGCGGCGCCGACGGCTCGGAGGCGTCGGTCGGCTATATCGTCGACGATGTTTTCTACACCCATGTCGGCTTTCAGTGGCAGGACTTCGTCGATCTGCAATCTTTCGAGGTGGCGCGCGGCCCGCAGGGCACGCTGCTCGGCAAGAACACGACGGTCGGCGCGGTCGTCATCCGCACGCAATTGCCGGCTTTCACGCGCTCGGCGACGATCGAGTCGTCTTTCGCCAATTACAATCGCTTCATCGAGAAGCTCAACGTCACCGGCCCGATCATCGACGACAAGCTCGCCTATCGCGTCACTTTCTATCTCGACAAGGGCGACGGCTGGATACGCGACGCCGTCACCGGCGCGAGCTATCTCAACAATGATCGCTGGGGCGTGCGCGGCCAGCTCTATTATGTCGGCGACGAGATCACCAACCGGCTCATCTTCGACCGCTCCACCTCGCATGAATATAACAATTCCGGCAGCGGCGTGATCGGCGACTCCGTGCCGCTCTTCGCCAATGGAACGCTCGGCGCGTCTTATGCGACGACGCTGGCCAATCGTCTCGGCAAGCCGATCCTCACCTACGATCCCTACACGCGCTTTCAGACGCGCGTCGGCACGCTCGATCAGCGCACGATCGGCGTCTCCGACACATTCACCTGGAGCCTCGGCGAGAACACGCTCACCTCTATCTCCGCTTGGCGCGAGTTTCGCCTGCATCCGCGCAACTCGCTCGGCGAGCAGCTCAACGAGATCACTTCCAACGCCTATGACGTCTCCGTCGATCAATTCTCGCAGGAGATTCGCCTCACCTCGCCCAAGGAGCAGACCTTCGAATGGCAGACCGGCCTCTATTCGCTCTATGAGCGCGTCTGGTCCCTCAATCATTTCGATTTCGGCTCCGACGCCGGACGCTGGTTCAACTCGGGCAGCTCGGCGACGGCGATCGCGCAGCGCAACTCGCTGCTCAACGGCTTCAAGAGTCATCGCGACGGCAAGGCGACGACCTTCAGCGTCGCGGCCTTCGGGCAGGGGACCTATCACATCGACGAGCAATGGGCGCTGACCTTCGGCCTGCGCGACACTTATGAGATTCGCGAAGGCTCGGTGTTCGCCTGGGACGAGGCTTGGGGCGTCGGCCTCAATCCTGCTGTGGTGGACGCCGCAATCCGCGGCGGCGGCGGCGTCGGCTTCTACGATACGGGCGCTGTGACGAAATATTTCAACTCGCTCTCCGGCCTCTTCAATCCGTCCTATCGCTACAATGAGAACGTCCTCGTCTATGGCTCGGTGGCGCGCGGCGAGAAATCCGGCGCGACCAATACGGATGCGCAGCCGATCCTCGACGACAAGGGCAACTTCAAGCAGTTTCAGCCCGTCATCACCAAGCCGGAGGTGTCCTGGGACTATGAGTTCGGCGTCAAGACCAATTGGCTCGACAATAAGCTCATCGTCAACGCCAACGTCTATTGGAACGATATTTTCAATTATCAGGCGCAGCTCGTGAACACCGACTATCGCGACAGCACCGGCCAGGTCTTGCGTCGCAACTATCTCGGCAACATCGGTCATGTGCGTCTGCGCGGCATAGAACTCGACGCGCGCTGGAGCCCGGTCGAGCGCCTGTGGCTCACGCTCAACGGCGCCTATGCGGAAGCGCGCTACATCAATTTCGACAAATCGCCGCCGCCGGCCGATTGGCTCTGGCCGACGGTGGCGGGCCAGCCGGCCGCGCCGGCGTCGCTCAATCGCGACAACTCACGATTCGAGAATTTCCCGCTGTGGTCGTTCAACGCCGGCGCCAATTACGAGCTTCCGCTCGGCAATCTCTTCGCCGATGTCGGCGGCTGGGCCAACCGTCCCGTCACCGGAATCCTCTATGCGAATCTGTCCTGGCGCGACAAGCAGCGGCTCACCAATCCTTATTCCGTCTTCCAATATTGGCAGCCAGCCTATGCGCTGGTGAATGCGGGAGCGGGACTGCGCGCCGACGACGAGAGCTGGCAGCTGATGTTCTGGACGAAGAATCTCTTCGATCAGCGCTACGTCACCGCCTGGAGTCCGGGATCGGTCACGTCGGCGGCGACCGTGACGCTGCAGGCGCAGCCGCGCACTTTCGGCGGCACGCTGACCGTCAAGCTCTATTGAAGTTTTGGCCGCTTTCGCTGCGCTCGCGTGGAGCGGCGCGCGGCGACGAGCGTTAGAGGAGTGCAAACATGCGATATATGAATGACAGGCTTCGGCTGATCGGCGCCCTTGTCGGCGCGCTAGCGGCGGGCTCCGCCATCGCCGCCGATCTTCCTTCCGCCAAGGCGCCGCCCGCTCCGCTGGCGGCCCCGGCTCCCGCGTTCAGCTGGCAGGGGTTTTATGTCGGCGCCTATGCTGGCGCGCTGCTCGGCGAGGGGACCTTCACCTATTTGCGCGACACGCCCATTCGCGGCGCGGGCTTCCTCGGCGGCGGAACGCTCGGCTATAATTGGCAATGGACGCCGACGATCGTCCTCGGCCTCGAAGCCGATTTCGGCTATCGCGGGTCGCAGAATGCGGAGACGGTCGGCTGGAACACGCCGAGCGCGACGGAGACCGGCGTGTTCGGCACATTCCGCGGCCGCGCCGGCTACGCCTTCACGCGCAACTGGCTCATATACGGAACGGCGGGTCTCGCCTATGGGAGTGATTTCGTGCCGACGGCTTTCACCTCCCAGCTTCCGCTGACCCTCGGCCAGCTCTCCACCGGAACGACGGTGCGCGCCGGCTGGACCGCGGGCGCCGGCGTCGAATACGCATGGTCCGACAAAATCACGGTGAAGGGCGAATATCTCTATACGGAGCTCGCGGATTCTGGCGTCGCCTATTCCACCAATTTCGGCGCCGTCCCGCTCAATGTGAAGAGCGCCGGCCATATCGTGCGTGGCGGCGTCAATTATCATTTCGCGACGCCCGCCGCTGCGCCGCCGGCGCCGATCCTGACCAAATGAGGCCGGGGCGCGGCGGACGGTCAGCGCGGGGTGGCGACGCCGCTCCATTCGGCGCCCAGCATCGCCAGCACCGACACGAGCAGCAGAACGCCGGCGAGCCGTGAGAGATCGCGACTCGCCGACGGTTCCGGCGTCCACCGCCGCGCGCCATAGCTCGCCGCATAGCCGAGCGCGGAATAGAGCGTGAGGCACAGAAAGCTCGTCGTCCAGCCATAGACGAGCGCATGGCGCCAGAACGGCCCGTCGGCGGGCGCGAAGAATTGCGGCAATATGGCGAAATAGAAGAGAAGTCCCTTGGGATTGAGCAGGCTGGTCGCGACGCCGGCCGAGAAGGAGGCCCATTCGCTGCGCCTGGGGCCGCGGCTCGGCGCGTGGAGCCCGCCCTCCGAGCGGACGAGCCGAAAAGCGAGCCAGGAGAGATAGGCGACGCCTATATATTTGAGGGCGAGGAACAGCGCCGGAAACGCCTCGAAGACGAGCTGAAACCCCGCCGCCACCAGCAGGGTGAGCAGCGCATAGCCAGACGCTATGCCGGCCGCGGAAAAGCAGCCCGCCCGTCCGCCGGAGGCCAGCGAGCGGCCGAGCACATAGAGCATATCCGGTCCTGGAACCGCGATCAGGCTGACAACCGTCGCCACGAAAACCAGATAACGGCCGCTCACTTCGATGCGCTCCACTTCGGGAGCCCGCATGAGGGCCGCCGGCGCCGCTCCCGTCAAGAGGCGTCCGTGGCGCTGCAGGCCCGGCGCGGGTCTGGCGGTTGACAAATTTTCCTGCGAGCCGTTTGTGGACAACAGCGGGCTGCTGCGCCACTGATCCCGAGGCGGCGGCAAGCGCGCTATTTGTCGCAGCGACGCGAAGGCCGCTTGCGGTCTCACGCCAAACTGCTCAAAACAGGCGCGCCCTCGCGAATAGATTTGTTTCTATTCGTGTTCCGAGCCGAGAGGCAAGGGGGCCAAGGTCGAACTCGCGAGAGAGGTTCCAGAAAGTGAGCAATGCGACAAAGGCGGAGCCGAACCGCCGGGATATTTTGTTCCTCGCCACGGGGGCCGCGGCGACGGTCGCAGCGGGCGCCGCCGTATGGCCGCTGATCGCGCAGATGAATCCGGATGCTTCGACGCTGGCGCTGGCTTCGACGGAGCTCGACATTTCGGCCATTCCCGAGGGGCAGATCGTCACCGTCAAATGGCGCGGCAAGCCCGTTTTCGTGCGGCACCGCACCAAACAGGAGATCGAGGCCGCGCAGAACGTCCCGCTCGCCGAGCTGCCCGACCCGCAGGCCGATTCGGCGCGCGTGAAAAAGCCGGAATGGCTGGTCGTCGTCGGCGTCTGCACGCATCTGGGCTGCATTCCCACCGGCCATGAGGGCGAGTTCCACGGCTGGTTCTGCCCCTGCCACGGCTCCACCTACGACACCTCCGGCCGCATTCGCAGCGGTCCGGCTCCGAGCAATCTCGAAGTGCCCGATTACGCTTTCCTGAGCGACACCAAGATCAAGATCGGCTGATCGCGGCCCCGTCGCCGTCCCAACCTCCGAGACGACATTCATGACCGGACATTCGACTTACACGCCGAAGAGCGGCTTTGCGCGCTGGCTCGAGCGGCGCCTGCCGATCCTCGGCTTCATCCACGAATCCTTCGTCGCCTATCCCGTTCCGAAGAATCTCAACTATCTTTGGACCTTCGGCGCGATCCTCTCCTTCATGCTGGTCGCGCAGATCGTGACCGGCATCGTTCTCGCGATGCATTACACGCCGGAGACGACGCTCGCCTTCGATTCGATCGAGCACATCATGCGCGATGTGAATTGGGGCTGGGCGCTGCGCTATGCGCACGCCAATGGCGCCTCCATGTTCTTCCTCGCCGTCTATATCCACATCTTTCGCGGCATGTATTACGGCTCCTATAAGGAGCCGCGCGAGGTGCTGTGGATCCTCGGCGTCGTGATCTTCATGCTGATGATGGCGACGGGCTTTTTGGGCTATGTGCTGCCCTGGGGCCAGATGTCCTTCTGGGCCGCGACGGTGATCACCAATCTCTTCACCGCCATTCCCTATGTGGGCAATTCCATCACCACTTGGCTGCTCGGCGGCTATTCGGTCGACAACGCCACGCTCAACCGCTTCTTCGCGCTGCATTATCTGCTGCCCTTCGTCATCGTGGCCATCGTCGGCCTTCATGTCTGGGCGCTGCATGTGACGGGGCAGAACAATCCGACCGGCGTCGAGGTCAAGGACATCGAGAAGGAGACGGTGCCCTTCACGCCCTATGCGACGCTGAAGGACGCCGTCGGCCTCGTGGTCTTCGTCGGGCTCTTCGCATGGCTCACCTTCTTCGTGCCGAACTACACGGGCCATCCCGACAATTACATCGAGGCCAATCCGCTGGTGACGCCGCCGCATATCGTGCCGGAATGGTATTTCCTGCCCTTCTACGCGATCCTGCGCGCCATCCCCAACAAGCTGATCGGCGTCATCGCGCTGTTCGCCTCGATCCTCATCGTGGCGGCGCTGCCCTGGCTCGACACGTCGAAGGTGCGCTCGGGCGTCTATCGTCCGGCCTTCAAGAAGTTCTACTGGGTCTTCGTCTTCGTCGCGGTCGGCCTCGGCTATCTCGGCGCGCAGCCGGCGGAGGGCGTCTATCTCATCGCCGCCCGCATATTGATGGCCTATTACTTCCTGCACTTCCTCGTCGTGCTGCCGCTGCTCGGCAAATATGAGCAGACGCTGCCGGAGCCGCGCTCCATCGCCGCCTCCCTCGGCGAGGCCGCCACCCCGGAGGAGAAGCCCCATGCGTGACGCGCGTCGAGGAGCATCGATCATGAAGTCGGTTGTCGACTCTTGGAAGTCCATCGTCATGGCGGCGGCCCTCGCCGGCGCGGCGGGCGCCGCTCTGGCCGAGGAGGGCGGCGCGCATTCGCAGCCCAAGCCGCCGCGGCAGGAATGGAGCTTCGCCGGCGCCTTCGGCCATTACGACAATGCGCAGCTTCGCCGCGGCTACAAGGTCTATAAGGAGGTCTGCTCGAGCTGCCACTCGATCTCGCGCCTCGCCTTCCGCAATTTCGCCGAGAAGGGCGGGCCGGAGATCTCCGAGGCGGAGGCCAAGGCGCTGGCCGAGAGCTATAAGATCAAGGACGGCCCCAACGACGCCGGCGATTATTTCGAGCGCCCCGGCCGGCTCAGCGACCGCGTCCCGCCGCCCTTCCCCAATGAGCAGGCGGCGCGGGCGGCGCTCAACGGCGCCTATCCGCCGGACATGTCGGTTCTCGCCAAGGCGCGCGGCTATTCGCGCGGCTTCCCGCTGTTCCTCGCCGACGCTTTGCCCGGCTTCTCCTATCAGGAGCATGGCGTCGATTATATCGTCGCTCTGCTCACCGGCTATGTGGATGCGCCGCAGGGCGTCGAGCTGGCGCCCGGCCAATATTATAACCTCTATATGCCCGGCCGCCGCACCGGCATGCCGCCGCCACTCTCGGACGGCGCCGTGACCTATGACGATGGAACGCCGCAGACGGCGGCCCAATATGCGAAGGATGTCAGCGCTTTCCTGATGTGGGCCGCGGAGCCGCATCTCGAGGAGCGCAAGTCGATCGGCCTGAAGGTGGTCGGCTTCCTGATCGTCCTGTCCTTCCTGGTGTATTTCACCAAGCGCAAGATCTGGGCGAACGTCCACCACTGACGCGAGACGGCGACGCGATCCCGCGAGATCGCGTCGCCGCTCACCCTTGCAGAAACGCCCGCGCGCCATCGGCGACGAATTGCACGGCGAGGGCGGCGAGCAGCACGCCCAGCAATCGCGTCAGCACGACATTGGCCGCCGTGCCGAAGAATTGCGCCACCTCTCCCGCGATCAGGCAGAAGATCAGGCAAATCGCCATTATGGCGGCGATCACCGCGATCAGGCTCGCGAGAAGCGTCACATCGCCATGCGCGTCGCTGGCCAGCAGCACGGTCGCGGTGATGGCGCCGGGACCGGCCATCAGCGGAATCGCCAGCGGATAGGCGGCGATATTGTGCACATGCTCGGCGAGCGCCTTTTCCGCCGCTTTGGAATCGCGCTGTATGCGCACGCCGAACACCATTTCGGAGGCGATCGAAAACAAAAGAAATCCACCGGCGATGCGGAAGGCCGGAATGGAAATGCCCATGGCCCCGAGCAGCCGCTGGCCGATCAGCGCCGAGCCCGCCAGAATCGCGAGCGCATAGACGCTGGCGCGAAAGGCGATTGCGCGTTTGGTCCGCGCTTCGAGGCCGGAGGTCGCGGCGACGAAGACGGGCGCGAGGCCGAGCGGCTCGACGACGACGAGCAGCGTCACAAAGGCCGAGACGAGATAGTCGATATCCATCCGGCCTCCGGCGGGCGAGCGTCGCAGAGCCAGATAGCGCCCCGCGGGCGATGCGCCAGCCGACGCTCCCGCCGCGCTTTCGCTCGCGAGCCGAGCCTGCGCCGCCGATTGTTCGCGCGCCGCCACTCTGCTAAGACGCAGTCCTCCACGAGGGAAAGGGCCGCGGACGAGAGGATGCTCTTTTACGAACCGCTGTACCTGTTTCTCTTCGCGCCCGCGGTCTATGGCCTCTATCTGCTCGTCGGCGGCGATCGCGGCGCGCGCCTCGCCATTCTGCTCGCGGCGAGCCTCTTCTTCTACGCCTGGAGTGAGCCGCTCTTCGTCTTCGTCGTGCTCGGCTCCGCTTTCGCCGATGTCTTCATCGCGCGCCGCATAGCAGCGCTTCCGCCCGAGCATAAATCGCGCAAGCTCTGGCTCGCGCTCGGCGTCTCGGCCAATCTCGGCCTGCTCGTCTATTTCAAATATGCGGGCTTTCTCGTCGCCAATCTCGACGTCGTTCTGCGCGCGCTCACCATGCCGGGGCTCGCCTTCTCGTCGGTCGCGCTGCCGATCGGCGTCTCCTTCATCGTCTTCGAGAAGATCACCTTTCTCGTCGACGTGCATCGCGGCGTGACCAAGCCGGCGCAGAGTCTCTCGCTCTATGCTTTCTATGTGTTCTTCTTTCCGAAGCTCCTCGCCGGGCCGATCGTCAAATATCACGATATCGCCGAGCAATTGGCGCGGTTCCGCCATGCGACCAGCGAGGATTTCACTGAAGGTTTCGCGCGCTTCATGCTCGGCGTCGGCAAGAAGCTGCTCATCGCCGACACGCTGGCCGGCGGCGCCGATCTCGTCTTTTCGCAAGACGCGTCGCGCATCGGCTTTTTCGACGCATGGGCGGGCGTGCTGTTCTTCACCTTTCAGATCTATTTCGATTTCTCCGGCTATTCCGACATGGCGATCGGCCTCGCGCGCATGTTCGGCTTTCGGCTGCAGGAGAATTTCGACATGCCCTATGTGGCGGCGAGCGTCAGCGAATTCTGGCGCCGCTGGCACATGTCGCTCACCTCCTGGATTCGCGACTATCTCTACATTCCGCTCGGCGGCAATCGGCGCGGCGAAACGCGCACGCAGGTCAATCTCTGGCTCTGCTTCCTCGCCTCGGGCCTGTGGCACGGCGCGGCTTGGACCTATGTCGCCTGGGGCGCCTATAATGGCCTCTTCCTGGTGCTCGATCGGCTGTTCCTGCTCGATTGGCTGAAGCGCCGCCCGGTCTTCCTCGCCAATCTTCTGACTTTCGTCGTGGTGACGATCGGCTGGACCGTGTTTCGCGCTTCTTCCCTCGAGCAGGCGGGCGCCTTCTATCTCGCAATGGCGCGGCCTCTCGCGGGCGGCGCCGAGCCGGTCGCTATTCCCGCCTATCACTTCGTCGTGCTCGCCCTAGCGGCGGCGATCTGCCTCTCACAGCGGCTCTATCTCTCCTTCGGCGACAGGCTCTCCGCGAGCCTGCTGGCGCAGCGTCACGCCTTCGCGCTCAACGCTTTTCTCGCGCTGCTCTTTGTCTGCGCGGTCGGCAAGGGCCTCGCCGATCCGTTCAAGCCCTTCATCTATTTCCGGTTCTGACGATGCGCCGCACGCTTCTGCATCGCTCGCCCATCTACGCCGCCGCCGGCGCTGTCCTGTTCTTCTTTCTCGCGAACCTTTGGAATTACGCGGTCGAGCGCGACTATCCGAAATTGCGGCTGCGCAGCGCAAATCCGCTCGCTGGCGTCGCCAAGCCGGCGCCGACGGAGGTTTCGCTCGCGAAAATCCTTTCCGGCGAGACGCAGAAGAGCTTCTCGGACAATCTCGCGCAATCGCTGCCGGTGTTTCCCTTCGCGGTGCGCGCGCGCAATCAGCTGCTCTATTCGCTGTTCGGCGCCTCCGGCGCGAGCGGCCTCGTCATCGGGCGCGACGCGCAATTGTTCGAGCGTTTCTATATCGATGAATTCTGCCGCCGCGGCGCGCCGCCCGAGGAGACGGCGCTCTCGCGCTGGGCGCAGCGCGTCGCCGAGAACGAGGCCGCCGCCCATGCGCGCGGAAAAGGTTTCGCCTATGTGATTTCGCCATCCAAGGCCTCGCAATATCCGCAGTATTTGCCCGCCGGAATGAAATGCCCGGCGCAGGCGCGCGGAACCATCGACAAGCTCACGCCCTATCGCGCGGCGCTAGAGGCGCGCGGGCTGCGCTTCGTCGATTCGCCGGCGCTGCTGGAGGCGCGCAAAAAGGATTTCGACATAGACTTCTTTCCGCGCGGCGGCACGCATTGGAATCTGCTCGGCGCCTCGCTGGCGACGCGCGAGGCGACGCGCCTCATCGGCGATGAAGCGGGCCTCGGCCCTTTCGATTTCGACTGGCGTCGCGACAATGTCGCCGTGGGAACGGATCGCGATCTGCTCGATCTGCTCAATCTTCTCTGGCCCGATCCGCATTATCCCGTCGCGACCATTCTGCGCGCGCCCGATACGAAGGCGCAATGCGCGCGCGCGCCCAAGCTGCTCGCGCTCGGCGGCAGCTTCGTGCGCGAGATCATCGTCTCGCTCGCCGCGGCGCCTTGCCCGCCGCAGATCGATTATTGGTTCTCCATGCGGCTCGCCAATGATGATTTCGATCTCGTCCGCTATCACACGGCGCCCGGCGAGACCGGCAATGGCGAGCGCCGGCCGGCCGATCTCGCCAAGCTGCGCGCCAGCGCGGAAGAGGCCGACGCCATTCTGCTCGAGGAGAACGAGGCCAATATAGGCACGCTGAGCCAGGTGGAAAATCTCTGGCGCGCGCTGCATCCGGCGGAAGTGGCGAAATAGGCTCGCGCGCGCGTCGATCGAGTCAGGCGGCCGCGCGTCCGGCCATGCGTGCATATTCGCCAAAGACGATCTCGCGGCCATAGGCGCGCTCCAATCGCCGCACGGTGAAATGGCCGCGCGCCAGCGATTGGAAATGCCGTGTGAAGGCGATATTGACCGCCGCGCCGCCCAAGGCCCCGAGTATGGGCGCCGCCTGCGCCGCCGCCTTTTGCGAGACGACGACGCCGAAGCGCGTCGAAATTTGCGCGATGAGCCGCGCCAGCACCGGCGCCGTCTCGTCGGCGACCGCGGTCGCGGCGACATAATGCGCGGCGTCGCTCACCGTTTTGGCGAGCAGGCCGCGAATGGCGAGATAGCCGCCCTCTAGGATGTTGCCTTCCTCCGCATGGCCGCCGAGCGCGAAGACCTGCAGGCAGGCGATCGTCGATTCTGGATCGGCGAGGTTCTCGCCCTCGCTGCGGGCGATGTCGGCGATCGAGCGCAGCATGATCACGGTGGAGACCGGCAGCTCGATCGGCAGGCTGGCGAGGCCGATGGCGCCGCCGATCGCGCCGCTCGCCGCGGCGAGGCGCAGATGCAGCCGCGAGGCGTCGCGCGCCGGGGCGGCGGGATCGAGGCTCGAGATCGCGACGCGCAGGGCCGATTTGATGCCGCGGCGGGTCGCGCTCGCGGCCACTTCCTGCAAGGCTGTGGGAATGATGCGGCCGGCGAAGCCGATCTGCCGTCCGGCCAGCGCGGTGAGCCGTTCGGCGAAGCTCTCGCGCTCCAGAATTTCGACCGCCGCTTGCAGAGCGGCGCGGTCGGCCTCCGTCATCGGCCGCTCGATCACGACGGGAAGTCCCTGCGACACGCTTGTTTTTCCTCTCCGATCGCTCCCGCCCCGGCCGCTAAGATCGGATGAAAAAGCCCGCGCTGCAAGGGCGAGCGCGGCCCTGTGCGGGGACGCACTTTCAGAGGGCCTTCTCTGTCCTTATGTGACGGTGAAGCACAAGACGGGCTTTCGAAAGCGCCGCGCATGTTTTGCCGCAGAGGGCGGGGGGCGCGGCGACAAAGGGGAGGTGACTATGACGGCTTATCTCGAGTCTCTGTTTCGTTTGGCGGCCGCGCCGGTCGGCGTCGCGGCTCTGCTGGCGACGCTCGCGCCGGTCTCCGCCTCGGCGCATGGCCGCGCCGGCGTGCTGGAGTGCAAGCTCTCCGGCGACACGGTCGCCATCGTCGTCGAGGAGCGCACGGTCGATTGTCTTTTCGAGGATGAGAGCGGCGCGCCGCCGGTCCATTATGTCGGCAGCGTCACCAATGTCGGCGCGGTGATCGGCGTCGGCGGCCCGGGCGAGCTCGCTTGGGGCGTTGTGGCGGCGAGCGGCGCCACGGGTCCGGGCGCTCTCGCCGGCGATTATGTCGGCGCGCATGGCTCTTTCGCGCTCGGCGTCGGCGGCGGCGGCTCGGTGCTCGTCGGCGGCTCCAATGACACTGTGACGCTGCAGCCGATTTCGGTCGAGGCGAATACGGGTCTCATTCTCTCGGCCGGCGTCGGCCATCTCAGCCTGCGCTACGTGCCGGAGCCGGTCGGTCGCCACGGCCGCCATCACGGCCGTTTCTGCCACCGACACCACCATCATCATCATCATCATCATCACCGCTGAGGGTGAGGCGGAGCGGCGTGGGCGCCTTTCGGGCGCTCACGCGAAATCGATGATGCTGTCGGTCGGAAAGTCGTAGAGCTTGCCGGTCTCGCTCCAATCCGGGCGGCACAGAGCGACGAGCTTGGGCGCCAGATCTTCCGGCGTGCGCAGCGTCATCGGATCTTCGCCCGGCATTGCGGCGGCGCGCATCTGCGTGCGCAGCGGGCCGGGATTGGCCAGCATCACCTTCACTTGTGAGGTGTTCTGCGTCTCGGCGGCGTAAGTGCGGCCGAGCGCGTTCAGCGCCGCTTTGGTGACGGCGTAAGGCCCCCAATAGGGCTTGATGCGATGCGCCGCGCCGGAGGTGACGAACACCGCGCGTCCGGCGTCGGATGCGCGCAAGAGAACGTCCATCGCGCGAATGAGGCGCCAATTGGCGGTGACATTCACGTCGAAGAGACGGCTCCATTGCGGCGGATCGACATGCGGCAGCGGCGTCACCGGGCCGAGCAGGCCGGCGTTGCCGACGAGCATGTCGAGCTTCTTCCAGCGCTCGTGAATACAGGCGCCGAGCCGGTCGAGATTGTCGAACTCGGTGACGTCGAGCGGGACGATGGTCGCCTGACCGCCGAAGCCGACGATCTCGTCATAGAGGAATTCGAGCGCGCCTTGCCCGCGCGCCAGCGCGACGACATGCGCGCCCTCGCGCGCGAGAGCGACGGCGAGCGCGCGGCCTATGCCGCGCGAGGCGCCGGTGACGAGGGCGACGCGGCCTTCCAGAGTCATGCGAAAATATCCTTCAGCGCGAGGTCGAGGCCCGGCGGATCGAGCCGGATCGACCCTTCGGTCACGGTCTCTTCTCGCAAGGCCGCCCCGTCGTCACGGCGGCAATGCGTCACGGCGCGGCGGGCGAGATCGACGATGAGATAATGGGCGAGGCTCGCCACACGGAAATAGCCCTCACGCTTCACGCTCTCGTCGTTCGTATCGGAGGAGGGGCCGAGAACCGTGACGACGACGATAGGGGCGGGGGCCAGCATGTCTTCCGTCGCGATCGGAGCGCCGCAATTCACCAGAATGTCGGGCTCATAGACATTTTGCGCATCCACTGCGACGCCCAGGCCGCCGACATAGGCCTCGCAAGGCGCGCCGACGCGGGCCAGAGCCTCGGCGACGGCGCGCCAGATCTTGCCCTTGGCCGCCACATGCTCGGACGGCTCGCGCGGCATGGGGACGATCTCGCCATCGACGAGCTCATAATGGCCTTCCTCATGCCGTTCCGACCAGGCGAGGAAGTCCGCTATCGTCATCGGCTCGCGGGCGGGCGCTGTCATGAGCGCCTATCTAGCACGAAGCAGGCGAAACACGAGGGTCAGATTATTGGCCGGCATCTCCACGATGCGCGGCTCGGTAAACCCGTTTTTCTGCGCGCAGGCGATCACCGTCTCTAGGTCGCGCACGCCCCAGGCGGGATTGTTCGCGCGCAGGCTGGCGTCGAACTCCTCATTGCTGGGCGCGGTATGGGCGCCGCCGCGCTTATAGGGGCCGTAGAGGCAGACTGGCGCGCCCTCCGGCAGCATCGCCGCCGCCGTGGCGAAGAGGCTCTCCGTCGACTCCCAAGGCGAGATATGGATCATGTTGATGCAGACGATCGCATCCGCCTGCGTGACCGGCCAAGGCTGCTGCGTCGCATCCAGCGCGAGCGGCGTGCGGAGATTGGGAAGCCCCATCGCCGCGACCCAGGCGGCGACGCTCTCCCGCGCTCTTTCGTCGCGGTCTGTGGGCTGAAAGACGAGCCCCGGCAGATTGGTCGCGAAATGCGCGGAATGCTCGCCCGTGCCGCTGGCGATCTCCAGCACGAGCCCTTCCGCCGGCAACTCCTCGCGCAGCACGTCGAGGATCGGCCCGCGATTGCGCGCGGCGGCGGGGGCGTAGAGGCGCTTGTCGTCTGCTTCCGGCGTCATGAGAGCCCTTTCGAGCGCGTGCAAAGCAAGAGCGGGGCCGCGCCGTCCCGGCCGCGATGTCATCAGGCATACACGAAGGAGCAATAGGGGCAAAGGAACAGCAAAGTTCGAGCTAAGCTCATGAGGAGAGCCACAAAAATGAAAAGACGTCTCTTGGCCTCGGCGGCTTTCGCCGGCGCTTTCGGCATTGCGCCTCAGGCCGCCATGGCGCAATCGGCGACCAATATCGCCAACGCCAATCTGCTCTCCGGCTTCAGCCTTCTCGGCAATACGCCGGCGGGCGTCACTGTGCTCGATCAAAATCTCGCCACGGCGATCGACATCAACAATAACTCCTCTGCGGCGGTGCGCGCGCAGGCAATTTCCGACAATACGATCGCCTCGCTCGTCGGCTCCATGCAGAATGGCATGTCGGTGGCGGACGGGCTCGGCTCCAATCTCTTCGCGACCTTCGCGACGAAGAATTCCGTCGCGGCGAATTACACGGCGACCACCCTCTCGGCGAATTTCTCCAGCCTCTTCACCCAGATCAACACGCTGATCACGGCCGGCGACTCCGCCTTCACCAAGAATTATTTCGCCAATGGCAGCACGGACGGAAATCCGGCGCATCAGGCGGTCGGCGTCTCGCTGCCGGCGGGCGGCCAGTTCAATGTCTATGACAAGGCCTATAATCCGCTGCCCGCCAACGCCAATACGGTAGGCGACAGCCGTCCGGCGCAGGTCGCGCCGACGCAGATTCAGACCTTCGTCGCCAATGACTATTTCGGCGTCTCGACCAATTCCGCCACGGCGATCATTCCGACGCTGAAGAGCAACGCCTCCTTCCCGAGCGGCCATTCCACCTATGGCTTCACCTCGAGCCTGCTGCTCGCGATCATGGTGCCCGAGCGCTATCAGCAGCTCATCACGCGCGGCGCCGAATTCGGCAACAGCCGCATCGTGCTCGGCGCGCATTATCCGCTCGATGTCATCGGCGCGCGCATCCAGACTTATTACGATCTGGTGCAGATATTGAACGGCAATCCCGATTACGCCAATCGGACCGTGCCGGGCCTACTCGGCGGAACCATCACCACGACCAGCGATTTCCCGGCGCTCTTTGCCGCTGCGCAGAGCGATCTTCGCGCGCTGCTGAACACATGCTCCGGCGGCGTCGCCGCCTGCGCCGCGACCTCGGCGACCGATCGCTTCAGCAGCATCTCGACCGACAAGGCCAATTACACCTATTGGCTGACCTACGGCCTCTCGCCGGTCGGCGCCACCAATCTCGCGCCCGTGGTTCCCGTCGGCGCGGAAGTGCTGATCGCCAGCCGCTTTCCCTATCTCACCACGGCGCAGCTGCGCGACGTGCTGGCCACGACGGAGCTCCCCTCCGGCCAGCCGCTCGACGACGGCTCGGGCTATGCGCGGCTCAATCTCTTCGCCGCGGCGGATGGCTATGGCTCCTTCGGCTCGCAAGTCTCCATCACGATGGACGCCTCGCGGGGCGGCTTCAACGCCAAGGATTCGTGGAACAACGACATTTCCGGTGTGGGCGGCCTCACGCTCAACGGAACCGGCCATCTAACGCTCACCGGAACCGACACTTACACCGGCCCGACCATCGTCAATGGCGGCACGCTGGAGATCGCCGGCTCGATCGTCTCGGCGAGCACGGTGAATGCGGGCGGCGCGCTCGCCGGCGCCGGAACGGTCAGCAATGTGACGGTGAACTCGGGCGGAACGCTCGCGCCGGGCGCCGTCGACGCCATCGGAACGCTGACAGTGAAGGGCGCGCTCGCCTTCCAGTCGGGCGCGATCTATTCGGTGCGCGCGACGCCCTTGCTCGCGGATCGGACCAATGTCACGGGGACGGCTTCGCTCAACGGCTCGGTGAATGTTCTCGCCGGCTCCGGCCTCTATCTGCCGAGCACGTCCTACACGATCCTGAACGCGCAGGGCGGGCTGAGCGGCGCCTTCTCCAGCGTCGGAACCAATCTCGCCTTTCTGACGCCGCGGCTCGGCTATGACGCGAATAATGTCTATCTGAGCTTGAACCGCAATGATCTCGCCTTCGGCGCAGTGGCGGCGAGCGCCAATCAGTTCGCTGTGGCCAATGCGCTGACGGCGGCGAGCAAGGGCCCCTATGGCGCGGCCGGCGCGAGCCTCTTCAACACGCTCTATCTGCAGAGCGCGCAGGGCGCGCAATCGGTGTTCGACACGCTGAGCGGCGCCGGCCTCGCGGGCGCGCAATCGACGGCGATCCATGTCAGCGCGCTGGCGAGCTCGGCGATCGCCGATCAGGCCGCCTTCTGGCGCTCGGGCGAGACCAGCGACGTCACCGGAATCACCTCGCGCGAGAGCGTCGCCGGCGCGCTCAACTATGCGAAGCTCCAATCGCGCAAAGGTCCGATCGTCGTGAAGAGCCCGCCGGTCTTCACCCGCACTTGGCGCGCCTGGGGCTCCTTCTTCGGCGGCGCAGTGGACACCTCGTCCGACGCCGGCCTCGGCTCGCCTTCCGCCAAGGCCAATTACTATGGCGGAATCATCGGTCTCGATTATCAGATCGATCCCGATTGGCTCGTCGGCGTCGCGGCCGGCGGCAGCTCGTCGAATTTCTCGGTCGCGTCGCAGCAGAGCAGCGGCGAGATCACCGCTTTCCACGGCGGCGTCTATACGAGCCGTCTCTTCGGCCGCTCTTATGTCGAATTGAGCGAGACTTTCAGCGTCTTTCAGAATTCGACGACGCGCACGGCCGGCGGCTTCGGCTTTCTGCCCTATGACAAGCTCACGGCGGATTTCTCCTCGCGCGAATATCGCACGCGCGGCGAGATCGGCCATGGCTTCGACATCGGCCGCGTGAAGCTGACGCCCTTCGCCGCGGCGGAGGTCGCCTTCTACGAATCCGACGCCTTCACCGAGAAGGGCCTCAATCCGGCGAGCCCGCTGGCGCTGACGAATCGGGGCCAGTCGACGACCTCGCTGCCGACCTTCCTCGGCCTGCGCTTCTCCGACAGCTTCCGCCTCGACAATGGCTGGCGCGTCACGCCCACGGGCAGCGTCGCCTGGGTGCATGAGTTCTTCCCGCAGCGGCGCATGACCAATACGCTGGTCGCGTTGCCGGGAGCGAGCTTCTCCGTCTTCGGTCCGCGGGAAGCCTATAATCTCGCGCAGATCAAGGCCGGCGCGCAGCTCTATCTCGAGGATCGGCTGGCGCTCTTCGTCGATTTCCAGGGCGAGTTCTCTGACGTCACTCGCAGCTACGGCGGCAAGGGCGGGCTGAAATACAGCTGGTGAATGATCGGCTGCGCCTCTCCCGACATGTCGGGAGAGGCGACTTGCGCGCGCGAAACGCCAGCGTCTCATTCATTCCAAGGATTCGTGACTTCGACGTCGAGGTCGGCGAAATCGCGGATATTGCGTGTGACGAGCCGCGCGCGATGGGCGAGAGCAATGCCGGCGATCTGTGTGTCGCGGTGGTCGACGGTCGTTCCATTGCGGCGGCGTGCGGCCGCGAGCCGGCCGGCCGCCTCGGCGGCCTTCAAGTCGAAAGGCGCTATGCGGTCGCCGAATGTCGATTCCGTCAGCCGGGCGAGCGCA
This sequence comes from Methylosinus sporium, assembly GCF_003113265.1. Taxonomy (GTDB): domain Bacteria; phylum Pseudomonadota; class Alphaproteobacteria; order Rhizobiales; family Beijerinckiaceae; genus Methylosinus; species Methylosinus sporium. Next base: position 3,154 of record NZ_PUIV01000017.1, on the reverse strand, counting down.
GCGGCGAGTTCCGCCTTCCTGCGGCTCGGGTCGAGAAGCTCCAAGCCAAAGCGCAGCTCCATCACGGAAATAGTTGATATCCAGACCGAAGAGAAAGGATGGCGATCGAGCCACGCCAGGACCAATGGATGCGGTCTCGCTTTCACGAGTTCCGAGACGACATTCGTGTCGAGCAGGATCAATCGAATTCGGCCGGCCGCGCCGCTTCGCGGAGCTCAAAAACGCTCGCCTCGTCATCGGAGAAGCCGAATTCGGAGAATTGAGCAGAGAGGCGAGAGGCCCATCCATAGTCTTCGGCCCCTTGGCCGCCGACTGCCGCCTCTATGATGCGGCGCGCCTCTTCCTCCATGCTGCGCCCATGCTCCGACGCTCGGCGCCGAAGCTTTTGCTTCACGTCGTCGGCGAGATTGCGTACGAGCAGCTGAGCCATGCGGAACGTCCAGACGATATCAATGATATCATAGCGCGGCCCACACAGGCGTCAATTCATTCCGCTCAGCTCGCTTCCGCCAGCAGCGACAGCTGCGTGCGCACGCGCTCCTCGGTCACATCGGTCAGCGTCGTCGGATAGTCGCCCGTGAAGCAATGGTCGGTGAATTGCGGCCGCACGGGGTCGCGCTTGTCCTCGCCCATGGCGCGGTAGATGCCGTCGATCGAGAGAAAAGCGAGGCTGTCCGAGCCGATATATCGCCGCATCTCCTCGAGCGTATGCGTCGCGGCGAGCAGCTTCTCCTTCTGCGGCGTGTCGATCCCGTAATAATCGGGATTGGTGATCGGCGGCGACGAGATCAGGAAATGCACCTCGCGCGCGCCGGCGTCGCGCATCATCTGCACGATCTTCACCGAAGTGGTGCCGCGCACGATCGAATCGTCGATGAGGATCACGCGCTTGCCGGCGACGACGGAGCGATTGGCGCTGTGCTTGAGGCGCACGCCGATCTCGCGCACGGATTGCGTCGGCTGGATGAAGGTGCGGCCGACATAATGATTGCGGATGATGCCGAGCTCGAAGGGAATGCCCGACTCGCGCGCATAGCCGATGGCCGCCGGCACGCCGGAATCGGGCACCGGCACGACGACATCCGCCTCGATCCTGCGCTCGCGAGCGAGTTCTGCGCCCATCGCCTTGCGCACCTCATAGACCGGCCGGCCATGCACGATGGAGTCGGGGCGCGCGAAATAAATATATTCGAAGATGCAGGGACGCATCTGCTGCGGCGGAAAGGGCTTGACGCTTTCGAGCCCCTCTTCCGAAATGACGACGACCTCGCCATTCTCGACGTCGCGGACGAAGCGCGCGCCGATGATGTCGAGCGCGCAAGTCTCCGAGGCGAGAATATATTTGCCGTCCAGCTCGCCGATGACGAGCGGGCGGATGCCGAGCGGATCGCGCGCGCCGATGAGCTTCTTGTTGGAGAGCACGACGAGCGCATAGGCGCCCTCTATGGAGCGTAGCGCCTCGATGAAGCGCTCCACCAGCCGCGTCTTGCGGCTGCGCGCCACGAGATGGAGAATGACTTCCGTGTCGGAGGTCGATTGGAAGATCGCGCCTTCCTCGATCAGATCGCGGCGAAGCGTGAGCGCATTGGTGAGATTGCCATTGTGGCCGATGGCGAAGCCGCCCGTGTTGAGCTCGGCGAACAGCGGCTGCACATTGCGCAGGATCGTCTCGCCGGTGGTGGCGTAGCGGACATGGCCGATCGCCGAATTGCCGGGCAGGCGCTTGATCGTGCTCTCATGCGAGAAATGATCGCCGACGAGGCCGAGGCGGCGCTCCGAGTTGAAGCGCTTGCCGTCGAAGGCGACGATGCCCGCCGCCTCCTGGCCGCGGTGCTGCAGGGCGTGCAGCCCGAGCGCGGTCAGCACTGTCGCTTCGGGATGGTCGAATATGCCGAAGACGCCGCAATATTCGCGCAGCCGATCGCCGTCGAGATCGTCGTCGCCGGACGTGGCCTCGATGTTCGGCTCTCTCTCTATGTTCGATTCGGCCTCGATGTTCGACATGGAAGGACGCCCGCCGCCGTCCAGGTCGGAACCATTCATGTTTCGCCACTCCACCATTTGCGCCGAAGAGTCCCGAGCGCTCAGCGCGCCTTGTGACCCGAGACGAGGGCGTCGAGTTTCTGTTGTTCGTTCGCGCCATATGTGGCGACGGACGGGCGATTTGTAAGATCGCCGCGCTTTTCGGGCGCAGGCTCGGCGTCGCCTTTGCCGGCGTCGCTGTCGGATTCGGCCGGCGGCTCATCCGCGCCGACGCCCGCCTTTTTGGTCTTGATCTTCGCGACGAGGCCCTCGATGTCGTCGGGCAGATATTCGCGCAGCTTGTCGCCGGAGGCTTGCAGCACCGGCTTGGTGCGGGCGTTCTTGATCCACTCCGGCTGGCTCGTGTCCGGCACCAGCCAAGCGTAGAACACAAAGGCCACGACTGCGAGAAGCAGACCGCGCGCCGCGCCGAAGAGGAAGCCCAAAGTGCGGTCCAGCGCGCCGATCTTGGAGTCGAGGATGACGTCCGAGAGCTTCACGGTGAACAGCGACACCACCACCAGAGTCGCGAAGAAGACGATCGCCGCCGCCGCGAGCAGGGCGATATTGTCCTTCGGGACATAGGGCTTGACGTAAGGCACGACGAGCGGATGCAAATAATAGGCCGCTGCTGCGGCCGCCACCCAGGACAAAATGGCCAGCACTTCGCGCGTGAAGCCGCGCAGCAGCGCGAGCAGGCCCGAGACCAGCACCACAATGGTGACGGCGAGATCGAGATAGGACGGCATTGCAAGGCCTCTCGTGTTTCGTCTTCTTCAGAGCCGATCCGATCGGATCGGAAAGGCTCTCGCTTGTCGCTCGGAGCGAATGTCGATCGCTCCGACGTCGAATCCCTCGGGTCGCGCGCGGCGCTCGAGCGGACCTTACACGAGGCGCCGCCGAAGCTCGACGCCGGCGCGTTCGCCGTCGCCGTCGGAATCTCGAGGCGGAGTATAAGGGAGCGGCCGAAATTCGTCACGTCCCGGCGTGGGCGGCGCCGTTTGTCCACAAGCGGCCGCGCGCGCGAGGCCTACAAACCCCGCGATTGCGGCATTTGCGAGAAGCGCGGCGGGCGAAGCGGGGCGACCGCCGCGCTTCTCGCAAATGCCGCAATCGCGGGGTTTGTAGGCCT
>NZ_PUIV01000016.1 GCF_003113265.1 Methylosinus sporium | reverse complement strand
CCGCCAAAACACCGAAAATACGAAGCGTCTTCAAAACCACGCCGCCCCCGACCAATGCTCCGGGCCGCTCCCGAAGCTTCGCCGCGCGCCCAAATGACCCCGTCTCTATGTCGAAGACAAGGCCTTCCACGCAACGCCCGCGCTTTATCGCCCCCCTGTGTCCCATGCGCTACAGGACGTGGTTAACAATTTTTTCGCCGCCGCCGGAACGAAACCATTCGACCGTTTCGGCGAAGCCGCGCGCCAAAGGCTCGCGGGGCCGCCAGCCGGTCGCGGCGCAAATGCGGGAAATATCGGCTTCGAGATGCATGATCTGATCCGGGCGATAGGGAGTGCGGCCGAATCCCGGCGCGACGCCCGGCGCCGTCAGATCGCGCAAGAGCAGAACGGCGTCGCGCAATGGCGTCGGCTCGCCCGACCCTATGTTGAAGACGCCGTGCGCCTCGTGGTCGAGCAGCGCGAGCAGCGCCGCCGCCGCGTCGCAGACATGGGTGAACTCCCAAATCTGCTCGCAAGGAGTGAGGTCGGGCGAACGGCCCGCCGCGAAAGCGCGAATGAGCGACGGCACGAGCCAGAGCCGCGCCTCGCCGGGACCATAGAGAGAAAAGACGCGCCCCCACACTGCGCGCAACCCGCGCTCCGCCGCTATTGCGAGTAGGGCCCGGCCGGCGGCGAGCTTGGCGACCCCATAGAGCGTCGTCGGCTCGGTCGCGGCGTCTTCCGCGACGCGGCCGGAGAGGAGGCCATATTCGGCCTGCGAGCCGACGCCGATCAGAACGCGGGCGCCGGCGTCGGCGGCTGCAGCGGCCAATCGTCCCGTGGCGACGATATTGTCGAGCTGGCCGAGATCATTGCGCTCCGCCCCGGCGACGCCGCGCCAGCCGCTGTGCAGGAGCGCGTCGGGCGCGAAATTCGTCAACGCCTCGCGATAGCTCTCCGGCGCGAAGAGATCGCCGCGGATCGCATGAAGCCGCGCGGCGAGAGGCGCGAGCCGCGTCGCTTCGATATCGCCGCGCAGCAGGACGGCGCATTCATGGCCCGCTTCGACGAGGAGCCGCGTCGCCTCCGCCCCGAGGAAGCCGGACCCGCCGGTGAGAAAGACACGCAATGGTCAGGCCCGGCCGCTGAGCAGCCGCTCGCCGCGGCCCGTGACGAGCGCGCGCGCCCGAGCCGCGATGATCGCCGGATCGAGCCCGGCGCGGCGGCGCAGAGTCTCCGTGTCGCCGACGAGGCTCGGAAACGCCTGCGGCGCGGTGAGATCGACGAAGGCCTCGCCCATCCCGCGCGCGAGAAGCGTCTCCATCACGCCGACCGACAGCGGATTGCCGCGATAGCCCTCGAAGACGGAAACGACCGGCGCGCCGGTCAAAAGCGCGGCGAAAGCCTCCGCCGGGAAAGGCTGGACGATCGGAACGCTGACGACGGCGGCCTCGATCCCCTCCCCCGAGAGAATCTCCGCCGCGGCGAGACATTGCGTCACGGAGCCGCCGCTCGTCGCCAAGGTCACATCGGCGCCGCGGCGCGCCGCGAAGGCCGCCGTCTGCGGCGCGAAGATCGGCGCGCCATAAGATGCGCCGCTCTCGCGGGCGATACGGAAATAGGCGGGGCGCGGATCGTCGAGCAGCGCCGCGTAGCAGCGATCGAGCTCGGCGGCGTTGCCCGGATTGGCGACGACGAGATCGGGCAGCGCCGCCATGATCGTCGCGTCCTCGAGCGCGTGATGCGAGGGCCCCAGCGTTCCATAGGAGAAGCCGGCGCCGACGCCGATCAGCCGCACGGCGCGGCGCTGATAGCAGAGGTCGTTGCGAATCTGCTCGAGGCAGCGCGCCGTGATGAAGGGCGCGATGGAATAGGCGAAAGGACGGAAGCCGCCGGCGGCCAGCGAGGCGGCGACCGAGACCATATTGGCCTCGGCGACGCCCATATTGACGAAGCGCTCGCCGAGCGCCTGCTCGAGCGGCTCGACGAAAGAAAAGCCGAGATCGCCCGTGAGAAAGACGATGCGCGGATCGACGCTGGCGTCCGCCTCTATGAGCTCGATGATCCGCTTGCGCATCAGGCGAGCTCCAGATCGGCGGCGAGCGCCGGCCTGTAATGCGAGGCGACGGTGTTCTCGATGCGGGCGACGCCCTTGCCCTTCACCGTATGGGCGAGGATGACGCGCGGGCGTCCGCGCGTGGGCCGCTCGAGCGCCGCGACCAGCGCCGCCCAATCATGGCCGTCGAGCTCGATCGTCTCGAATCCGAAGCTGCGCCATTTGGCGCCGAAGGGCTCGAGGTCCATCACCTCTTTCGTCGGCGCCAGTGATTGAATGTGATTGTAATCGACGATGGCGGTGAGCGAGGAGAGCTTGCGCGCGCCGGCGAAGAGCGCCGCCTCCCAAGTGGAGCCCTCGTCGCATTCGCCATCCGAGAGAATGCAGAAGACGCGATGATCGCCTCCGCGCAGACGATGGCCGAGCGAGAAGCCCGCCGCCAGCGACAGGCCATGGCCGAGCGAGCCGCTGGTGGCGTCGATCGCCGGGACCGCCTCGCTGAGGCCGACATGCCCCCAGAGCTGCGTGCCGTTCTGCAGATAGGCGTCGAGCAGCTCCGGCGCGACGAGGCCATATTGCTCGAGGGCCGCGTAATAGGCCATGGCCGCATGGCCCTTGGAGAGAATGACGCGGTCGCGCTCCGCCGCGCTCGCGGTCGCTGGACGCAGATCGGAAACAGTCAATACCGCATCGAGGATCTCGACGATGCCGAGCGAGGAGCCGAGATGCGCTGAATTCGCCTTGTAAGACATAGAGATGACGCGACGACGCGCCGCTGCGCAACGCGCGGCCGCGGCCTCATGCGAGCGGGAAATATTCTCGCGGCCCCGCGCCGAGCCTGCTCTCGCCATCGGTCATGTCCTCGCCGTTTTCGCGCGCACTATGGCTCTCGAAAGGTTAACGCTTGGCTTAAGACCCTCGCGCAGCGGTCGGCGCGGATTGCCGCGCGGACTTGCGCCCAGACGGTGATGTGAGACAATGGCTGTAAGGCGGAGCGCGCATGGCGGGCCATGCGTGACAGCCGACCGATCGAGCGGAGACAACCGCGGAGAGCGTCGCATATGAAGATCGCCGATTATAAGTCGGGGCATCATCAGAGCTTTCTGGCGCCGGCCGAGCAAAGGCTGTTGCGCGCGATCATAGGTGAGCTGCCGGAGTCGGTGACGGCTCTGCAATTGACGCGCATCGGCCTCATCGGCGCCGTCATCGTCGCCATGGCGCTCATCGGCAGCCGCTGGTCGCCCCTGTGGATGACGCTGATCCCGCTCGGCGCCTTTCTCAACTGGTTCGGCGCGGCGCTGGACGGCCCGGTGGCGCTGCATCGCAACACCGCCAATCCTCGGCTCAGCCTCGTCGAGCATATTTGCGATCTGTTCTCGCAGATATTGATCATCGTCGCCTTCGGCTTCTCGCCGTTTTTGTCGTTCGAATCCGCCTTCGTCGTGCTGATCTGCTATCTGCTGTTCTCGGCCTATACTTATATTCGGGCCATTGTCCGCCATGTGCAGCAAATGGCCTATATCGGCCTCGGCGCGACGGAGTTTCGCATTTTGATCGCGGTCTGGCCCTTCGCCGCCCACGCCATGGGGGTCGACGAAAGCGTCGACGCCGGCGTGTCGCGGCTGGACGCCGCGATCATGATTTTGGCGGCTTTCGCCGTTTGCGGCCTCGCGATCAAGGCGCTCTCCGACGCGCGGCGAGTCGCCATGGACGAGAATGGCCAGGGCGTCTGATCCGCGCGCATCCGAAACTGTCCTGAAAATCTCGTCCTGAAACGCCCGCTCGATCGACGCTATTCTCCCGCCGCCACTAAGGTGGCTATGGACGCGCGCCGAAGAGAAGGGAAAATAGCCGCCGAGCGGGGATGTGATTCGGTCCGCCTCGCCAGCATCCATCCGCCGGCGAGAGGATGCCGAAAGATCATATCTCGGCGGCAGAGGCGGAAGAGATTATTGAGATGAAACTCGATTCGAGACGCTGGGCCCTCGTCGCCGGCGTCGCTCTGGTTGTCGCAGCAGGCGTTTTCGCTCTTATTCGAGCCGGATTTTTCGCGGCGCCCGACCTCGCTTCGCTGTGGACATGGTCGCTCGACAATTGGGAGACCGCCGGCGTCGGCCTCTCCGGCGAGCCCGTTCGCGTCGCGCATGAGCCCCTGGCTCTCATTCGCAATCTGGCGCTGATCACGGTTTCCTTCATCGGCGTTCTGCTGGGGACGCCGCGCCTCGTGGAAATCGTCACCCGCTCGGGCCGCGGCGGCGGGGCCGTCGGGGAGGATTTCGTCAAGATGCGGCGGCTGATCGACGGCGAGCTCGGCACGATTCTCTCGCTCGTGCGCGCCCATCTCGACAGCAACAAGACCTATTCGGCGGCTCTGGTGAAAGGCCATAGGGATCTCGCCGCGACGTCGAGCCCGGATCAGATTCGCGCCGCCATCGTTCTGCTGATCGCCGAAAACCAGAAAATGCTGCGCGAGACCGAGGAGCATCAGCGCCGGCTGGAGGATTCGCAGCGGCTGATCACGCAATTGCGCGCAGAGCTCGCCGAGACGCAAGAACTCAATGTTCGCGATTCGCTGACGCAAGTGTTCACGCGCGGCCATTTCGACGAGACGCTGGCGCGCGAGGCGAAAGCGGCCGCCGCGGCGGATCGCGCGCTCAGCCTCATCATGGCCGATATCGATCATTTCAAGAAAATCAATGACGGCCATGGCCATTTGATCGGCGACGAGGTGCTGAAGAATTTCGCCCGGACCATGTCCAAGCATGTCGAGGAGAAGGATACGGTCGCGCGCTATGGCGGCGAGGAATTCGCGATCATCATGCCCTCCGTCTCCTTCATCGAGGCGAAAGCGACGGCCGAGCGCATTCGCGCCGAATTCGAGACCAAGAAATGGGCGATCAAGGGCGGCGCGCCGATCGGGCGCATCACCGCCTCCTTCGGCGTCGCGCAGCTCGCGCCGCGCGAGAGCGCCGAGAGCCTCATCCAGCGCGCCGACGCCAAGCTCTATGTCTCCAAATCGCGCGGGCGCAATCTCGTCACCGTGGACGCCGACCTCTCGTCCCGTTGATTCTTTCGACTGCCCTTGTTCGGCCCGGCGGAGGACGCCCCGGTCGCCGTCTGCGACGCGCGCAGCGTCGCGCCGGGCGATCTCGTTTTCCGCGACCGGCGGGGCGAGCTACGCCATCGCCTATTCGGCGAGGTCCTGCTGCTCGAAATGTCATGATTCTCGCGCCGTGTGGCGCGCTTTTCGCCTCACACCGCCTTCGACGATCCGGCGACGCCGCAGAGCGCCCGCCCGCGCGCGAGCATAGAGTTGCGCTGCTTCGTCGCTTTCGACGATTGACCGTCGCGGCCGCGCCGCGGCCGAGCCTCGAGGACGAAAAATGAACGATATTCCCTATCGCGCCGCGCTCATCGTCGGCGCCGGCCCCGGCGTCGGCGCCGCGCTGGCGCGACGCTTTTCCGCCGACGGGCTGAAGGTGGGCGTCGCCGCCCGCGACGCGCAAAGGCTCGCCGCCATAGCGGCCGAAACCGGCGCCGAGGGCTTTGCCGCCGACGCGACCGACCCCGCTTCGGTCGAGGCGCTGTTCGAGGCGGCGGAGGCGAAGCTCGGCGAGATCGACGTGGTCGTCTACAACGCCGGCGCGCGTATTCGCGGCCCGCTGGCGGAGCTCGATCCGGAGGCGGTGCGGCGAGCCTTCGACGTCAACGCTTTCGGCGGCTTTCTCGTCGCGCGGGAGGCGGCGAAGCGCTTCGAGAAGCGCGGGCGCGGCGCGCTGTTCTTCACCGGCGCGACGTCGAGCCTCAAGGCCTATGCGATCTCCGCCCCCTTCGCCATGGGCAAGTTCGCGCTGCGGGCGCTGGCCCAGAGCGCGGCGCGCGAATTGGGGCCGAAGGGCGTGCATGTCGCCCATATCGTCATCGACGGGGTGATCCGCGACGCAGGCCGCATCGACCCGGCCGACGCCACGCTCGAGCCCGACGCCATCGCCGACGCTTATCTCGATCTCCTGCGCCAGAAGCGCAGCGCCTGGTCCTTCGAGGTCGAGCTGAGGCCGTGGTCGGAGAGATTTTGACAAAAGCCGAATCCGCGGAGCGACAAAATGTCGCAAAGCGGACCGAGCCGTGCTATCGTGAACCGTCGACCCAGGGCGAGCGCCCGCGAGGAGCGGCCGCTCGTCCCCATAACGACGAATAATGGGGAAAGCGCTCATGAACACGATTACGGCTATCCTATCGATCGTCGCAACCTGCGCCGCCGTCACCGCCGCGATCACCGCTTTCGCGAATATGTGACCCGAGCAGTCGTTTAGAGGGACTGCGAGCGTTCGTTCCGCGCAGCCCGCCGCCCGTCCTCGCCGACGCAAAGACGCGCCGGCGAGGCGTTTGGTCCCGCTCAGGGAATTTCCTCTATATCGGCGAGCCAGGCCGCAGCGCTCGAATCACTCGGCGCGCGCCAGTCGCCGCGCGGCGACAGCGAGCCGCCGGAGCTGACCTTCGGCCCATTGGGCAGAGCCGAGCGCTTGAACTGGCTCGTCGCGAAGAAGCGGCGCGCGAAGACGCCGAGCCAATGCTTGATCTCCTCGACATCATAGGCGCGGCGCTTCTCCGCCGGAATGTCGGCGGGCCAGCGGCCGGCCGTTGCGTCGCTCCAGGCGTGAAAGGCCAGAAACGCCGTCTTCGACGGCGCGAAGCCGTAGCGCGTCGTATAGAAGAGATTGAAATCCTGCAGCGCATAGGGGCCGACGACATCTTCCGTGCGCTGCACGCTGTCGCCCGGCACCAGCTCCGGCGAAATCTCCGTGTCGAGAATGTCGCGCAGCACGGCGACCGTCTCGGCGCCGAAATGCGCGTCGCGCGCGCACCAGCGGATGAGATGCTGGATCAGCGTCTTCGGCACTGAGGCGTTGACATTGTAATGCGACATTTGATCGCCGACGCCATAGGTGCACCAGCCGAGCGCCAGCTCCGATAGATCGCCCGTGCCCAGCACCAGCGCCTCGTGGCGATTGGCGAGGCGGAACAAGAGCGAGGTGCGCGCGCCGGCCTGCACATTCTCGTAAGTCGTGTCATAGACCGGCTCGCCGCGCGAAGCGGGATGGCCGATGTCCTCCAGCATTTGCCGGCAGGCGGCCGTCACATCGATCTCCTGCGCCGAGACTCCCAATGCGCGCATCAGCCGCCAGGCGTTGGCCTTGGTGCGGTCGGTGGTGGCGAAGGCCGGCAGCGTATAGGCGAGAATATTCTCGCGCGGCAGGCCGAGCGCGTCGAAGGCGGTGACGGCGACGAGCAGCGCATGGGTGGAATCGAGCCCGCCCGAGACGCCGATGACGAGGCGCTGAAAATTGGCCGCCGCGAGCCGCTGGCGCAGGCCGTGCGACTGAATGTTGAAGGCTTCGAAGCAGAGCTCTGCGAGCCGCGCTTCATCGTCCGGCGCGAAGGGAAAGCGCGGGATTTCGCGCAACAGGCCGAGGTTTTTGTCGCGCGGCGCGTGCAACTCGAAAGGAACGCGCCGAAAGCTCGTCGCGCCGGCTTCCATGTCGGCGCAATCGCCGAAAGTGACCTGGCGCATACGCTCGGCGGCGAGCCGGCCGAGGTCGACATCGGCGAGAATGAGCTGCGGCTCATCGGCGAAGCGCGCCGCCTTGGCGAGCAGAGCGCCATTCTCATAGATCATCGCCTCGCCGTCCCAGGCAAGATCGGTGGTCGATTCGCCCTGCCCCGCGGCCGAATAGAGATAGGCGGAAAGGCAGCGCGCCGAATGGGCCGAGCAGAGCGTCGCGCGATAGTCGGATTTTCCGACAATGGCGTTGCTGGCCGAGAGATTGAGCAGCACGCTCGCGCCGGCGAGCGCCGCCCGCGTCGAGGGCGGGATCGGAACCCAGACGTCCTCGCAGATTTCCGTATGGATCACGAGGCCGGGAAAATCGCTCGCCTCAAGCAGCACGTCGGAGCCGAAAGGCGCGGTCTGGCCGGCGATCTCCATCTCTTCGCCGGCGATGAAGGCGCCGGAAGCGAAATGCCGCTTCTCGTAGAATTCCCGATAATTGGGCAGATAGATTTTCGGCGTGACGGCGAGAATCTCGCCGCGCCGGATGATCAGCCCGCAATTGTAGAGGCGCCCGCGCCAACGCAGCGGCGCGCCGACCGCGATCAGCGGATGCAATGCGCGGCTCGCCTCCAGCAATCGCCCGATCGCAGATTCCACGGCGTCCAGCAACGCGGTCTGATGCAGCAGATCGTCGATCGCGTAAGAGCTGATCCCGAGCTCGGGAAACAGGACCAATGACGCGCCTTCGGCGTCCGCCTCGCGGGCCATTTCGATCGTGCGCGCGACATTGAAGGCGGGGTCGGCGACGCGCGTGCGCGGGCCGGCCACAGCGACGCGAACGAAGCCATGCGAATGCAGCGAGAAGAAAGGATGCGTCATGCGCCGATTATAGGGCCAGGGCGGCCGCAGCGGGAAGGCGCCGCGCGCCGCCTATTTCACCGAGGCTGCTCGAGAAGCGAGCCTTCGGGCTCGCCCTCGAAACCCGGACGCGCGCCTATCTCCAGGCGTCGAGCGCATCGGCGAAGACGCGCTCGCCGCCGGGGCCCTTCTCCAGCGAGATCGTCGCCGCGCGGCCGTCCTCGAGCTGCATGGGCAGATCGAGCACCATGGGCGCGCGCAGCAGCACGATATTGCGGGCCTCGCGATTGCCGCGCAGCAGGCCGATGAGAAAGGCGTTTTCGGTGATCGGCACAGGAACGCCGGCGACCTGCTCGCCCGATTGCGCCTCCGGCCGGCGCATCTGGATCGGGCCGATCGCCTTTATCCCATTGAGCTCATTCCCCGGCGCGAGGCTGAAATTCACATTCACCGTATGCGAGGCCGAAAGCGTGGGATCGAGATTCTTCTGAATGACGATCGTCGTCTTCAGCTTTGCGGTCGGAAAATCGATCTCGGCGCGTATGGCCGGCGAAACCGGCTGCCCCGGTCCGGCCGGCATACTGTCGAGACGCCAGATCACCGTGCCCGGATAGGTCTTGACCTTGGCGGCCTCCTCGGGCGCAGCCACCCAGAGCTCGGCTTTTTGGGCGACGGCGACCGCTTGGGACTTTTGCTCCGCAGGCGCGCGCGACGGCGGCGGCTCGCTGTCGCCGCCGATGCGATCGGCGAGCTTGCCTCCCTCGGCGGTTTCCACGGCGGAGGGCTCCGGCTGCAGCTTGGCGAGATCCTCCGGCCGCTCGCGGAATTGCAACGCCAGCACGGCGACGAGCGCCACCACCGCGGCCAGCACGCCGCCGATGACGATGACGCGACGCGAGACGCTGGCGGGCTCTGGCAGAGGCGGCAGCGGGGCCGGAGGCCGCTGCGGCGGCGCGGGCGCCTCCTCGACCGGCGCGGCTTTTTCCGGCTTGGGCGCAGCCGCCGGTTCGGCGCTTTTGACGGGCTCTTTCTTCTCGGCCTCGCGCGGGCGCTTCGCCTCTGTCGCCGGAAGCGGGGCGGCGGCGCTCTGATCGCGGACGATCTCGAGCTCGATGCGCGCAATGGCCTCGTCCAGCGCGCGGCCTTCGGCTTCTATATCTTCCTCGGCGACGGGCGGCTGAATGCTGCGCAACTGGTTGAACAGCGCCTTGCGCGCCCGTTCATAGACGGCCTGCCGCGACTGGGGCGCGGGTTCCGGCAGCGCGGCGACTGCGCGAGCGAGCAGCGAATAGTAGTCGGCCATAGGGTTCTAAGACCACCTCGGACGATTCCCGTCAATCCTCGAAAGGATTGCGCACGAGAATCGTGTCGTCGCGCTCGGGGCTGGTGGAGAGGAGCGCAACCGGAGCGCCGATCAGTTCCTCGATGCGGCGCACATATTTGATCGCCTGGGCGGGAAGATCAGCCCAGGAGCGGGCGCCCCCGGTCGTCCCCTTCCAGCCCTCGATCGTCTCATAGACCGGGACCACCCGCGCCTGCGCCGATTGCGAGGCCGGCAGGCGGTCGATGCGGGCGCCGTCCAGGAGATAATGCGTGCACACGCGTATCTCGTCCAAGCCGTCGAGAATATCGAGCTTTGTCAAAGCGATGCCGTATATGCCGGAGGTTTTCACGGCTTGGCGCGTGAGCACGGCGTCGAACCAGCCGCAGCGCCGGCGCCGGCCGGTGTTGGTGCCGAATTCATGGCCGCGGTCGCCGATCAGCGTGCCGATCTCGTCATGCAGCTCGGTGGGGAAAGGCCCGCCGCCGACGCGCGTCGTATAGGCCTTGGCGATGCCGAGCACATAGCCGATCGCCCCCGGCCCGAGGCCGGAGCCGCTGGCCGCCGAGGCGGAGACCGTGTTGGAGGAGGTCACATAAGGATAGGTGCCGTGATCGACGTCGAGCAGCACGCCCTGCGCGCCCTCGAACAAAATGCGCTTGCCGGCGCGGCGGAGATCCTCGAGCAGCTCCCACACCGCATCCATGTAAGGCAAAATCTTCGGCGCGGCGTCGAGCAGCTCGTCCCGCACGGCGGCGGGCGCGATTTCGGGCAGGCCGAGACCGCGGCGCAGCGGATTGTGATGGGCGAGCAGCCGCGTGATCTTGTCGTCCAGCGTGTCCGGCTCGGCGAGGTCCATCAGCCGCACCGAGCGGCGGCCGACCTTGTCCTCATAAGCGGGGCCGATGCCGCGCTTGGTGGTGCCGATCTTCACGCCATTGCCGGCCGCCTCCTCGCGATAGGCGTCGAGCTCGCGATGCAGGGAGAGAATCAGCGGGGCGTTTTCGGCGATCTTGAAATTGTCCGGGCCGATCTCGACGCCCTGCTCGCGCAGACGCTCGATCTCGCCGATGAGAAAATGCGGATCGACGACGACGCCATTGCCGATGACCGAGAGCTTGCCCGGCCGCACTATGCCCGAGGGCAACAGCGCGAGCTTATAGGTCACGCCATTGATGACGAGCGTGTGCCCGGCATTATGGCCGCCCTGGAAGCGCACCACCACATCGGCCTCGAGCGAGAGCCAATCGACGATCTTGCCCTTGCCTTCGTCGCCCCATTGGGCGCCGACCACGACCACATTCGCCATGGGCGTCTTCTGTCTATCCTGCGCGGCCACGAAAAAGCCCCGGCGCGTAACGCCAGGGCTCGTTACCGCGGTGATTTAGCGCAAAGAAAGGGGCTGGTCAAAGGCGGCGAAGCAGCCGCCTCCGGCCGCGCGTCGAAAAAAACCCGGCGCAGAGCGCCGGGGGAGTCTCGAGGGAGCGGAGGCGGGAAGGGTCAGGGAACGAAAACCAGATAGAGCAGCGTCGCGAACAGAACGACCACGGCGACCTCGATGGTTCGGTTCAAAATCGTCATGATCGATTCGAGAGAGATGGCGGTCATGTCGAAATATCCTGTCGGTTAGTCTTTCCGTCGAGCATATTCTCAGCCCGCGCATTGCCTCGACATTGTCGCCGGATGAAATTTTCGTAACCCTGCGATCACCGATCCGCAGCCGAAAGCGGCAGCCGCCGTCGAGAAACACGTTCTCTCGAAACGTGTTCCGTTGAAACGTGTTCTGTTGAAACGTCTTGCCCTGGACGATAGGAAGCAGGTAAACTATGGCCTACGATCCAGCGGCAAATTGGGGGCTGGAGATTCGACGAGCGCGCTCTCGGGTAGGTCGGCCGCTCGCTGGATCGCCGCATTGCCGGCTTGGCCGGTCAAACGAGAGCATGGAAAATGGTCAGGATCGTCGATTGCGTCATTGCCTATAATGAAACCGAAATGCTCGAAATCAGAACTGCCGAACTCGCCGAAATCATCGACGCATTTGTTGTCGTAGAAGCGAGCAAAACGCACCGCTACGAGGACAAGCCTCTGTATTTTTCAGGCGTTTCGGATAAATATGCGCAATCGGGAAGGACTGTCGTTTATTACGTTTTGGACGACATCCCAAGTGCATTTCAAGATCGCACGGAACTATACTATATAGTTGAGAATTTTCATCGCAATAGCATTATGCGCCCTTTGTCGACAATGAATCTCGACGATAACGACATTATACTGATTTCCGACATCGACGAAATTCCTCGTTCCGAATGTGTCCAGCAACTGCCCGATCTGCTCGCGGAGGCAGATATCGTGATTTTCGAGCAGATCATGAAGAAATTCTTCGTCAATAATGCATCATCGACATGCGCCAATAATCTTCCATGGAGAGGAACGGTCGCTTGCCGTTACGGCATGCTGAAAGGCGTTACTCCGCAAGGAGCCCGGCTCGGCGACCCCTTTCAACAGCGAGCGGCTTGCGTCGGCGGCGCCAGAGAACCGCGCGGACACGAGCGAATTATCGCCAATGGCGGATGGCACTTCTCGAGCATGGGAGGCGCATCGGCTTTCGATATCAAACATTCAGCCATTGTGGAGGGACCCGGCGGATCGCGCTTCGGCGCCATCGATGGCCGATTCGGCCGCCACAATCATTCCAAGCAACGCGAAGAGCACGCCGAAATCTATCAGTCCTTCCTCGACGCTCTCGCCCCCGAGCTGGCGGAAGTCGATCTCGCGGATATCGCGAGCGTCCATGCGCTCGACATACCCGATTGTATCAAGGCCGATCCACGAAAATACGAGTTCCTTTTCTATCTCAAGAACCCGATCGTCTGAAGCAGAGAGCGCGCTTTCGTCACATCACGGAAAGCACCGCCCGAAGGCCGCGAGCAGCCGCGGGTCGCCGCTCAGCCCGATCTTGAAGGTGATCAGCGCCCGAAGCAGGCCCGTCTCCTTGCGCAGGAAGCGCAGCCAGGTCTGCGCATCTGCGCGGATGCGGAGGTCGGCGTCGCCGATCAACCCCTCTTTCACCTCGAGCCGGCCGTTCGCGATTCTCACTGTGAGGTCTTTGCGTTCCGCGCCCCTGAAAGCGAAGTGATAGACCGCCTCGAGCCCGGCCGCGCGCTTCTTTTGAAAGCGCAGCGACAAACCGCGCGCGAAAGCCGCGATGGAGGCGACGCGCATTCCATTGGCGACGCGCTTCACGCTCTTGTGCGGAAAGCGCCGCTTCACATAATCCTCGGCGTCGGAGTCCGGCGTCACATAGATCGTCTCCGCCTTCTGTTTCAGCGGATCGACGATGGTTTCCAGAAAGCCCTTGCGATCGTCGCGGTAGGCGGCGATCACATCCTCGCCTGCCGGACAAACGGCGAGGCAATAGGCGGCCTTGTAATTGGGCCCATAGGCGAGGCTCTGCCACATGGAGACGCTCTCCGCATCGCTGACTTTCTCGCGATATCCGGCGGCGTTCTTCGCCTGCGCGATCGTCTCCACCCAATCCATGAAGCCGCCCATGAATTCACGATAATTATGCGTGTAGCAGGCGGAAAGATCGAAAGCGCCGTCCGGCGCGATCGCGCCCGTCGGACAGACGGCGACGCAGAGCTTACAGGAGAGGCAGGGATTGTAATCGAGCGGGCGCGAATAGGAATCGAGCGCGACGTCGACGGCCACCGTCCCGAGCAGAATGAAATTGCCGAATTTGGGATGAATGACATTGCGATGCACGCCCATTTTGCCGAGCCCGGCAGCGACCGCGACCGGCTTGTGCGAGATCACCCACATTTTGCCGGGCCAATTCGCGGCCTCCATCGGAAAAGCCATGGCGGGATAGGCGGCGCGACGCCCCATATCCTCGAACAATCGCGCCAGACGGTGCGAAACCGCATCGGTTTCGTCGCCGACGCGATGAAACTCCACATTGGCGGAAGAACGCGCCGGGCTGCGGATGTTCTCGCGATTCATCTTCATCACGAAAGAGACGAGCGTTTTCGCGAAGGGAAAAGCCGCGAGAATCTCCGCGCGCTCGAAAGCGATCGCCGGATCGTCGATGGAGACGAAGCCGACGTCGTCGGCGCCGGCGGCGAGCGCCATCTCGCGCAGTCGCCGCGCCTCGAAAGGCGCGAGCGCCGGCGACGACAGCATATCGTGAGCTTCGATAGACATATGCATATGCCCCTTTTTGCTTGCGCGAAAACTGGACCGCGAGCCTTCAGGCTCGCTCTCGCTCCACCCGTTACATCACTCTTCCTGAACGGCCGCGGCGAGCGCGCGCAATTCGCCGACGAGACGCGCCAATCTCTCGGCGCCGAATTTTGCTTCCGCCTTCGTCTGCGCCGCGCGCCACAGCGACAGCGCTATGGCCAGAGTGGCGCGGCCTTGCTTGGTCAGCGTCACCTCGCGCGTGCGGCGATCCTCGCCCGCCTTCACGCGCAACAGCCCGCGCTTCTCCATCACCGCCAGATTGCGCGCCAGCGCGCTGCGATCCAGCACGAAAGTCTCGGCGAGCTTGCTGACCGTCCAACCCTCCGCCAGCGAGCAGGCGACGAGCAGCGAATATTGCGTCGGCTCGAGGCCGAGCCCGGAAAAACTCTCCGCATAGAGCTTGCCGACGGCGCGCGCCGCGCGTCGCACATTGGCGACGGCGCAGCTCTGCGCGCAGGCTCTCACTTCGGCCGGATCAGGCTCGCTCATGAGAAAGATGCATATACCCCTTATCCCCGAGCGTCAACCGCGAGCGTCCGCCCCATCGACGGGCGAAGGCTCAGAACGGCAATGGCGCGCGGTCCGGCTCGACCCAGGCCCGCCGGGCCGCGACGCCGAACAGCGTCTCGCGATTCCAATAGGACAAGAGCCAATCTGGATGACCGAGCGGCGAGGCCATGAGCGATCGAAGCACCGCATGAAGCGGCGCATCGGGCGCGTGCGTGCGCAAATGTTCGGCGGCGGCCCGCATCGAAGCGAGCGTGATGGTGTGGTGATAGCCGCTCGCATCCGTGTTGGCCGTGTTCGTCGCCTCATTGTAGCGCGTTATGATTTCGCGGATTTCAACGGCTGTCGCGATATCTGGCCTGTTCCGCAAAAGCCATAGCGCCGTCGCGAAATGCGCGGCATGGGTCCATTCCGCTTTCGGCATGCTTCGATCGATCACTTTCGAAGCGAGCCGCTCGATCGCATCGTCATCGGATAAAGCCATCGCCTCTGATCCTCTATGAGGAGCGCTCGTCCCTCATCGCGAGCGTCGCGACGAAATCATGTCACCACCGTCAGCCTGCGCGCGGCGCGGGTGACACCCGTATAGAGCCAGCGCGCGCGGTGCTCGCGAAAGGCGAAGGATTCGTCGAACAAAGCGACATCGTCCCATTGCGAGCCCTGCGATTTGTGCACGGTGAGACAATAGCCGAAATCGAACTCGTCCGTATCCTTGCGCTGCGCGTAGGGAATCTCGGCGTCGCCGCCTTCGAAGAATTGCGGCAGCACGCCGACGCGCTGAAACTTTCCCGCCATCTCTTCGGGCTCGACCAGCAGGCGCACCTTGCCGCGCCGCAGAGCGCCGGCGCTCTTCACCTTGAACAGCGCGCCATTGAGCAGGCCTTTCTTGCGATTATTGCGCAAGCAGACCAGCTTCTCGCCCGGTTGCGGCAGCGTGCCGACAAAACCGCGCAGCTGTCGCAGCCGATTATTATAGGCGCGGCGCGTGCGATTGAGACCGACGAGCACCTGATCGGCATTGGTGATGAGCGCGGGATCGAGCGCGTCGCGCCGCACCACCTGCGTCTCGCCATAGACGCCATAATCGAGCCGTCCGCCCTCGCGAATGATCATGGAGAGGCGCACGATCGGATTGTCGGCCGCCTGGCGATGCACTTCCGTCAGCATCACATCCGGCTCGGCCTCGGTGAAATAGCCGCCGCCCTTCACCGGCGGCAATTGCGCCGGATCGCCGAGCACCAGCACTTTCTTGCCGAAGGAGAGAAGATCGCGGCCCAATTCCTCATCGACCATGGAGCATTCGTCGATGATGATGAGCTTCGCTTTCGCGGCGTCGCTGTCCTCGTTCAGCTCGAAGGCGGGCTCCTCCGTCTCCGTATCGGTGGCGCGATAGATGAGGCTGTGAATGGTGCGGGCGTCCTTGCAGCCCTTGGAGCGCATGACCAGCGCCGCCTTGCCGGTGAAGGCGCCGAAGACGACATCGCCGTCGACGCTCTCGGCGATATATTGCGCCAGCGTCGATTTGCCCGTGCCGGCATAGCCGAACAGACGAAACAGCTGCGCGCGGCTATCCTTCAGCCATGCGGCGACGGCCGAGAGCGCGCGCTCCTGTTCGTTGGTCCAGACGGGCATGGGGTTCTTGACGATTCGTGGATGACCGGGCCGACAGGATGACGAAAGCCGCGGGCGGCCGCAAGTCTTGTGAGCACTCCCGCGCAGAATGGGCGCTCCCGTCTCCCGCTTGCGGGAGAAGGTGGCTCGACGAAGTCGGGTCGGATGAGGGTCCGAGCCTCCTCGCATTATCGAAAACGTCGTCAGCGGGAAATCGCAGCGCCCCTCATCCGACCTCGCTTCGCGAGGCCACCTTCTCCCACAAGTGGGAGAAGGAATCGCGCGGCGAGATTCGCGCTATTTATTCAGCTTCCCCTTCACCACCTTCGTCCCCGCCTTGCCCGCCATCGACCGCGGCGCAGGGCGCGACAGCGGCCGCGCTTCGCCGCCGCCGAAATTATGCGGACCCATGTCGGCGTCGGTCGGCTTGCGCGCGCGCGTGCCGGAGATCGCAGGCGTCTCCCCTCCCCGCCCGCGCGGGCGCATCAGCGGATTGGCTTCGGCGAGAAGCTCGGCGCGTTGCAGGCGGGAAATCTCGTCGCGCAGCCTTGCCGCCTCCTCGAAGGCGAGATCGGCGGCGGCCGCCTTCATGCGCTTCTCGAGATCGGCGAGCGTCGCCTGCATATTGTGGCCCGGCGCCAGCTCGGAGAGGCCGGCGTCCACGGTCACATGATCCTGCTCGGCGAGCGAGCCGAGAATATCGGCGATGTCGCGCTTTATGCTCGCCGGCGTGATGCCATGCTCGGCGTTATAGGCCTGCTGCTTGGCGCGGCGGCGATCGGTCTCGTCCATGGCGCGCTGCATGGAGCCGGTGATGTGATCCGCATAGAGGATCACGCGTCCGTCGACATTGCGCGCGGCGCGGCCGATGGTCTGCACCAGCGATGTCTCTGAGCGCAAAAAACCTTCCTTATCGGCGTCGAGAATGGCGACGAAGCCGCATTCTGGAATATCCAATCCCTCGCGCAGAAGATTGATGCCGACCAGCACGTCGAAGGCGCCGAGGCGCAGATCGCGAATGATCTCGATGCGCTCGATCGTGTCTATATCCGAATGCATATAGCGCACGCGCACGCCATTCTCA
Source organism: Methylosinus sporium (assembly GCF_003113265.1). Lineage (GTDB taxonomy): Bacteria > Pseudomonadota > Alphaproteobacteria > Rhizobiales > Beijerinckiaceae > Methylosinus > Methylosinus sporium. The sequence continues at coordinate 57,565 of NZ_PUIV01000016.1, read as the reverse complement.
TGCAGATATTCGGTGAGGTCCTCCGCCATCCGTTTGGTCAGCACGGTGACGAGCGAGCGATAGCCCGCGTCGCTCACCGCCTTCACCTCGCCGAGAAGATCATCGACCTGCGAGCGCGCCGGACGTATCTCCACAGGCGGATCGATGAGACCGGTCGGGCGAATGACCTGCTCGACGAAGACGCCGCCCGTGCGCTCCATCTCCCAATCGCCCGGCGTCGCCGAGACGGCGACCGATTGCGGGCGCATCGCGTCCCATTCCTCGAAGCGCAGCGGACGATTGTCCATGCAGGACGGCAGGCGAAAGCCATATTCGGCGAGCGTCGCCTTGCGGCGGAAGTCGCCCTTGTACATGGCGCCGATCTGCGGAATGCTCACATGGCTCTCGTCGGCGAAGACGATGGAATTGTCCGGCAGATATTCGAACAGAGTAGGCGGCGGCTCGCCGGGCTTGCGACCGGTGAGATAGCGCGAGTAATTCTCGATGCCGGCGCAAGAGCCGGTCGCCTCCATCATCTCGAGATCGAAGCGCGTGCGCTGCTCCAATCGCTGCGCCTCGACGAGACGCCCGGCATTGTTCAGCTCGCCGAGCCGCCCCCGCAATTCGTCCTTGATCGCCTTGATCGATTGCAGCAGCGTCGGGCGCGGCGTCACATAATGCGAATTGGCGTAGACCTTCACGAATTCGAGGTCCTGCGTCTTCTTCCCCGTCAATGGATCGAACTCGCAGATCGACTCCACCTCATCGCCGAAGAAGGAGATGCGCCAACCGCGGTCCTCATAGTGAGCCGGGAAAATATCGACCGTATCGCCGCGCACGCGAAACGTGCCGCGCGTGAAATCGGAGCCAATGCGGCGATATTGCAGAGCGACGAGATCGGTGACGAGCTGACGCTGCTCCAATTTCTCGCCGAGGCTGACGCCGAAAGTCATCGCGGTGTAGGTCTCGACCGATCCTATGCCGTAGATGCAGGACACGGAGGCGACGATGATGACGTCGTCGCGCTCCAGCAGCGCGCGCGTCGCGGCGTGGCGCATCCGGTCGATCTGCTCATTCACCGAGGATTCTTTCTCGATGTAGGTGTCGGTGCGCGGCACATAGGCCTCGGGCTGATAATAATCGTAATAGGAGACGAAATATTCGACGGCGTTGTTGGGGAAAAAGCTTTTGAACTCACCATAGAGCTGCGCGGCCAGCGTCTTATTGGGCGCCAGCACCAGCGCCGGCCGCTGCGTGCGGGCGATCACCTGCGCCATCGTATAGGTCTTGCCGGAGCCGGTGACGCCGAGCAGCACCTGATCGCGCTCATTCGCCTCTATGCCGGCGACCAGCTCCTCGATCGCCTGCGGCTGGTCGCCGCGCGGCTCGTAATCGGAGACGAGATCGAATTTGACGCCGCCTTCGCTCTTCTGCGGCCGCTCCGGCCGATGCGGCGTCCACGGCCGCTTCTCCCGCAGATTGGGATCGCCGAGCTTCAGCAGCTGCTCGAGGCTCTCCATCGTCGCCGAGACGCCGCCTGCTCCGCCGAGATCGACGAGCTCCCCATCGATCGCGCCGGCGTCATAGGCCGCCTGCGGCGCCTCCTCGAAGCCCGCCTGCCGCTCGGCGAGGCCGGGATTGAGCAACGCCTGCAAATGGGGCGCGATCGGCGACACCTCGGGCTTGGCGGCCTTGGCGCGCGTCGGCTTCGCGGGGTTTTTCGGCTTTTTAGGTGGAGAGGCCATGGCCGCGAATATGGCCCCGGAATCACGAGGATGGAAGCGCGAAGAAACGCCCTGCGGCGGCGGCGGCGCTACAGGCCGCCCAAAAGCTTGGCGAGCAGGCGATCGAGAGTCTTCTGCTCGTTTTCCGTCAGCGCCGACAAGACCGCCACTTCGGCCTGCACATGGCGGGGCAAGACCTCGTCGATCAGCGACTTCCCCTGCTCGGTCAGCCCCACCAGCGCCGCGCGCCGATCCGTCGGATGCTTGATACGCGCCACATGGCCCGCTTTTTCCAGCCGGTCGATCCGCGCCGTCATGCCGCCGGAGGAGATCATCGTCGCCTCATAGAGCGCCGTGGGCGTCAGCGCATAAGGCGGGCCGGCGCGGCGGAGCGTCGCCAATACGTCGAAATCGCCAGTCTGCAGGCCGAATTCCGCGAAGACGGGGGCCAGCCGATCGCGCGAGATCCGCGACGCCAGCTCGAGCAGCCGGCCCAGCGCCTCCATCGGAAAAGGATTCAAATCAGGCCTTTCGCGGCTCCATTGCCGGGCGGCCAGCGCAGCGCGGTCCTGGTTCATTTTGTGAGTCCGTCCATATATCTTGACATAAAGATACTTATCATCGAGATATTATCCGCCCAATGAATTTGCCGCAAGGCGCGCGTCGTCCCCCTAAAAATTGCGAGTGAGCCCATGACCACAGCCGATAGCGCGACCGCCTCTCCTGAAACCCGCGCCAGAAACGAGGGGCATGGCTTCGCCCTGATCGCGATCCTGTGCCTCGCGCTCAATCTCCGGCCGGTCATGGCCGGACTCGGCCCAATTCTCGACATCATCGAAAAATCCGCGGGGCTGTCTTCGGCGCAAGCCGGGCTGCTCACCACATTGCCGGTGTTTCTCATGGGCGTCGGAGCCTTCGCGGGACGACGTCTGACGCGGCTTCTCGGCGCGAAGACCGGCGTCGCGATCGGGATCGCGGTCATTTCCCTCGCCTGCGCGAGCCGATCGGAATGGAACGACGCCGCCGGAATGCTGTCGACGGCAGCGGCGGCCGGCCTCGGCGTCGCGATCGTGCAGGCGCTTCTGCCCGGTTTCGTCAAAGGGCGTTTCGGCCAAGGCGCAGGCCGCATCATGGGGCTCTACACGACCGGCATCATGAGCGGCGCAGCTCTGGCCGCCGCGACCGCCGCCGGGCTCGAGCGCGACTTCGGCCTGCCCGCCGCGCTCGGCGTCTGGTCGGTTCCAGCGTTCATCGCCACGCTCGTCTGGCTGCTGCTCCCTTTCCCCGCGAGAGAAGCCGGCGGCGGCGTGAGCCAGACGACGGAGCCCTTATGGCGCCACGGCCGCGCCTGGACGCTGATGCTGTTTTTCGGCGTCGGCACCGGCGCCTTCACACTGGTCCTCGCCTGGCTGCCGCCCTATTACACGAGCCTCGGCCAGAGCCGCGCCTATAGCGGCTATCTGCTCGCCGGCGTCACCCTCGCGGAAGTGGCCGCGAGCCTCGCCGTCTCCGCTTTCATCGCGCGCTTTCCCGATCGCCGCGGGCCGCTCTTCGTCGTGCTGACGAGCATAACGGCAGGCTTGATCTGCGTGGCCGTGGCGCCTCTGTCGCTCGCATGGCCGGCGGCGATGCTCCTGGGACTCGGCCTCGGCGCATTGTTTCCGCTGTCCTTGATCGTCACGCTCGACCATGTCGACGATCCGGCCCGCGCCGGCGAGCTCGCGGCCTTCGTGCAGGGCGGCGGCTATATCATCGCCAGCCTCACGCCTTTCGCCGCCGGCGCGATCCGAGACCGTTTCGCCGATCTCGCCGGGGCCTGGGAAGCAATGGCGGTCGGCGTCTTTCTGACGATCGCTATTGCTATGCGTTTTTCCCCGCAAAGCCGCCTGAGCGATGGTCGTCGCGGCCCGACCGCCCGCTAGCGCTCACGCGGGCATTTCCTCGGTCTCGCGTCGCTCGGCGTCTCCGCGCCGGGCGCCTTCCTCATCCGCCTGCCGCTGGCGGCGCCACATGGCGGCATAGGCGCCGTTCTTCTCCAGCAATTGCAGATGCGCGCCGCGCTCGACGATGCGGCCGCGATCGAGGAACAGGATTTCATCCGCATCCACGACCGTCGACAGCCGATGCGCGATCACGAGCGTCGTGCGGCCGCGCGAGACGCGCGCCAGCGCCTCCTGAATCTCATGCTCGGTAAAACTGTCGAGCGCCGATGTCGCCTCGTCGAGAATGAGCAGCGGCGGCGCTTTGAGAATCGTGCGCGCTATGGCGACGCGCTGCTTTTCGCCGCCCGAGAGCTTCAGCCCGCGCTCGCCGACCTGCGCCTCATAGCCATCGGGAAGCGAGCGGATGAAGCTGTCGATCTGCGCGAGACGCGCCGCCTCGCGCACCTCCTCCATGCTCGCGTCCCAGCGGCCATAGCGTATGTTGTAGGCGATGCTGTCGTTGAACAGCACCGTATCCTGCGGCACCATTCCGATCGCCTCGCGCAGCGAGCGCTGCGTAACGGCCGAAATATCCTGCCCGTCTATGGTGACGCGCCCCGCCTGCGGCTCGTAGAAGCGGAACATCAGCCGCGAGATCGTCGACTTTCCCGCGCCCGAAGGCCCCACGATCGCGATGGTCGCGCCGGGCTCCGCCGTGAAGCTCACACCCTGCAATATAGGCCGCTTGCTGTCATAGGCGAAGACCACGTCGTCGAAGACGATGCGCCCTTCCCTCACCTCGAGGTCCTGCGCGCCGGGACGATCGGCGATCTCCGGCTGCTGCGACAAAATGGCGAACATTTTTTCGATATCGACGATCGCCTGTCGCGTCTCGCGATAGAGCGTGCCCATGAAATTGAGCGGCTGATAGAGCTGGATCATCATGGCGTTCACCAGCACAAAATCGCCGACGCTGTTGCGCCCGCTGCGCACGCCCTGCACGCATAGGACCATCATGACCGCTAGGCCGATCGTGTAGATCACCGCCTGCCCGGCGTTCAGCAGCGCGAGCGATATGTAAGAGCGAATGCTGGCGTTCTCATAGATCGCCATGGATTTGTCATAGCGCTCCGCCTCGCGCCGCTCGGCGACGAAATATTTCACCGTCTCATAGTTGAGAAGGCTGTCGATCGCCTTCACATTAGCGTCGACGTCGCTCTCGTTCATCGAGCGGCGAATGGCGATGCGCCAATTGGTGGCGATGAGCGTGTAGATGAGAAAGGCCGCGATCGTCGCCATGGCGACGAGGGCGTAATCCCAATCGAATTGCACGCTGAGCACGCCGACGACGAGCGCGAACTCGACGATTGTGGGAACCGCCGTCGACATCACGAGCCGCGTGAGTGTCTCAATGCCGTCGCGGCCGCGCTCCAGCACGCGCGTCAGGCCGCCGGTCTTGCGGCCGATGTGAAAGCGCAGCGACAATTGATGCATATGCACGAAGACGTGATTGGCGAGGCGCCGCACGGCGTGCATGGCGACGGCCGCGAAAAGCGCGTCGCGCGCCTGAGTCAGCAGCGCATAGAGCGCGCGCAGCACGCCATAGAGAATGGTGAAGCCGACGGCGCCGCCGAGGATCGTCGGGACGGCGGCGTCCGAAGCGAGGCCATCCGCCGCCCATTTGAAGGCGAAGGGGACCGCCATATTCACCAATTTTCCGACGAGCAGCAGAGCGAGCGCGATGAGAACGCGTCGCTCCAGGTCGCGCCGGCCCTTGGGCCATATATAGGGCCAGAGCTTGCGAATGGTCGCGATCACGGATTCCCGGCCGAGCGGCTTTTCTATCTCTTCGACGACCCCATGTACCGAGACTTGCGCCGAAGCTTGTTCTTCTTCTGCACCGACCTGTCGCATCACCCTGTTCCAGTCCTTCCAACGGAGGCGCCGCTATGACATCTGGATTTCATATAAGTGGTTTGAAGTGCGAACGCACGAGCGCTCCGCTCACGTCGCCGGCCCCCGCCGGCCTTGACGCAGCCGCTGGAGCGGGTCATCAAACGAAAATGAGCGATCTGAAAAAAATTCAAAGCGTCTGCGTCTATTGCGGCTCCTCCACCGGCGATGATCCCGTCTACGCCCATGCCGCCGAAGCGCTGGGCGCAGCGCTAGCGCGCGAAGGCGTGAATCTCGTCTTCGGCGGCGGCTCCTGCGGCCTGATGGGCGCCGTCGCGAGGGCCACGCTGGCGCAGGGCGGCAAGGTCACTGGAATTATTCCGAGCTTTCTCGACGAGCGCGAGGTCGCGCTCTCCTCCGTCACCGAGCTGGAGGTCGTGCCGGACATGCATACGCGCAAGCGTCTGATGTTCGAAAAGTCCGACGCTTTCGTGGCGCTGCCGGGCGGCATCGGCACGCTCGAGGAGCTGACCGAGCAATTGACCTGGATTCAGCTCGGCCGCCACAGCAAGCCGCTCGTCATCGCCGACATAGGCGGCTTCTGGAAGCCGCTGCTCTCGCTCTTCGCGCATATGCACAACGCCGGCTTCATCCGCCCTGGCTATGAGGTGCGCTATATGGTCGCCGAGCGCATAGAGGATGTGATCCCCATGCTGCGCGCGACACGCGTCGCCAAGAGCGAAGGCGACGAGACGGCGATAGAAAAGCATTTTTGAAGGCGCGCGCTCCCTTCTCCCATGAAATGGGAGAAGGTGGTCTCGCGAAGCGATGTCGGATGAGGGCAGTCGCCGCCGCGACGATCTCGACGATTTGCGCGAGCCGAAGCAGCCCTCATCCGACCCGACTTCGTCGGCCACCTTCTCCCGCAGGCGGGAGAAGGAAGAGCTGCTAGACCGCGCCAGACCTCACCAGCTTATAGACGATCGCGTCGACCAGCGCCTCGAAAGACGCATCGACGACATTGGGCGAGACGCCGACGGTGGACCATATCTCCCCTTTGGCGTCCGCGCATTCGACCAGCACGCGCGTCACCGCATCCGTGCCGCCCTGGAACACGCGCACGCGATAATCGACGAGCTTCACATCCTCGATGAAGGATTGATATTTGCCGAGATCCTTGCGCAGCGCGACATCGAGCGCATTGATCGGGCCATTGCCCTCGGCGGCGGAGATCGTCGAGCGCCCGTCTATGCGCAGCTTGACGATCGCCTCCGCGCCCGCCTCCTCCGCGCCGAGATTGACGCCGAAGCGGCGATCCACGGCGACGCTGTAGCGCTCAATGTCGAAATAATGCGGAACCTCGCCGAGCACACGCTTGGCGAGCAGATAGAAAGAGGCGTCGGCGCCTTCATAGGCGTAGCCTTGCGCCTCCTTCTCCTTCACCTCGTCCAGCAGGCGCGTGAGCCGCGGATCGTCCTTCGCGAGCGAAATTCCCAATCGCTCCAGCTCGGCGATGATATTGGATTTTCCTGCCTGATCCGACACCAGCACGCGGCGCTGATTGCCGACGCTCTCCGGCGGCACATGCTCGTAAGTGCGCGGATCGGTCAGCACTGCGGAGGCGTGAATGCCAGCCTTGGTGGCGAAGGCGCTGGCGCCGACGTAAGGCGCGTGACGATTGGGCGCGCGATTGAGCAATTCGTCGAGCGCATGGCTGGTGCGCGTCAAATGCGTCAGACTCTCACGCGTCACGCCGATCTCGAAGCGATCCGAAAACTCGCTCTTCAGCAGAAGATTGCCGATGATCGTCGTGAGATTGGCGTTGCCGCAGCGCTCGCCGAGCCCGTTGAGCGCGCCTTGTATCTGCCGCGCGCCGCCGCGCACCGCGGCCAGCGAGACGGCGACCGCCTGCCCCGTATCATCATGCGCGTGAATGCCGAGCTTGGCGCCCGGAATGACGCGCGCGACCTCCGCGACGATGCGCTCCACCTCATTGGGCTGCGAGCCGCCATTTGTGTCGCAGAGCACGATCCATCTTGCGCCCGCCTCATGCGCGGCATTGGCGCAGGCCAGCGCATAATCGGGGTTTTCCTTGTATCCGTCGAAGAAATGCTCGCAATCGACGAGCACTTCCTTGCCACGCGCGACGGCCGCCGCGACGGATTGGCGAATGCCGTCGAGATTGTCCTCGAGCGTCGAGCGCAAAGCGACGCGCACTTGATAATCCCAGGCCTTGGCGACGAAGGTCACGCAATCGCAATCGGCGTCCAGCAGAGCGGCGACGCCGGGATCGTTGGACGCCGAGCGTCCCTGCCGCCGCGTCATGCCGAAGGCGGCGAAATGCGCCTTCAAGGGCGGACGTTTCGCGAAGAATTCCGTATCGAGCGGATTGGCGCCGGGATAGCCGCCCTCGATGTAATCGAGGCCGAGCTCGTCGAGCATCGCGGCGATCTGGCGCTTGTCGGCGAGCGAGAAATCGACGCCGGTCGTCTGCGCGCCATCGCGCAGCGTCGTGTCGAAGAGCGTCAGCCTCTCCCGTGTCATTGCGTTGCAGCCTTGCTCTCGAGTGTCTTCTTCATCGTGGTGTTGCCGAGCCATTCGCCGCGCAGCTCGCGCATGTTACGCTGATGGGCGACATAGCCGCGCGCGGCGAAAAAATCGCGCGCCGCGTCGGAAGCGTCGACGCTGATCTCGTGCGTCCCCCGCGCGGCGGCGAGCTTTTCCATGGCGTCGGCGAGCGCCGAGGCGACGCCGCGCCGCGCCGCGCGCGGATGCACATAGAGCATGTCGAAGAGCTTATTGTCGCGCAGCGCGGCGAAGCCAGCGATCTCGCCGTCGAGCGAGGCGACAATGGTGAGCGCGCCGGCGAGCTTTTTGGCGAAAGCCTCTTCGTCATCGGCGGCGGCGGCCCAGGCGGCGAGCTGGTCCTCGCCATAATCTTCCGCCGCGAGCGTCTCTATGCTCGCGCGAAACAATTGCGCGAGGCGCGGCGCATCGGTCGGCAGAAAGGGACGAAGCCCGGGAGCGGAAGCGGCGCGCTCCATGGCTAGATCAGCTCGAAAGCCGCGAGCACATGCCATGCGGCGACGGCTGCGAGCGCGAGGATGATGAGCTTGAACACGAGATAAGACGCCCAATGCCCCGGAAAGGGCAGAAATCTGCGCCAGTCGTTCTTAAGCATGGGCGTTGTCTCCTCTCACGAAAGACGGAATCTTCGTGCGCGTCTCCTTCGCCCATTTATGGGAGAAGGTGGCCCTCGCGTCAGCGAGGGTCGGATGAGGGTCCGTGACGATGTCTGACGATTCCCGTCGCCGCAGCGAGCCCTCATCCGACCCGACCAAAAGCCCCTCGCTTGCGACGGGCGTCCTCTCGGACGCCCTATGGCCGGGCCACCTTCTCCCGCATAGCGGGAGAAGGAGTCGCGCGTCGTGATTGTTGGCTAATGCGCGAGCGCAGTGAAGCTTCATCGCTTCACCTCCCATGTCGTCGTGCCGTCCTTATTGTCCTTCAGCGCGACGCCCATCGCCGCGAGCTCGTCGCGAATGCGGTCGGACTCGGCCCAGTTCTTGGCGGCGCGGGCGGCGAGACGACTCGAGATCAATGAGGAAACCTGATCCACATCGACAGCCTGTTTCGTCTCGCCTTCGACCCATTGCCGATAGGCGCGAATGTCTATGCCGAAGAGCTTCAACGCTCCGTCGAGCGCAGCGGCGTCCAGCTCATGCAGCGATGCGAGCGCGAGTGGCGTATTCAGATCATCGGCGAGCGCATTCAAAACCTCGCCCGCAGCCGCGGGCCCAGCGGAAACCTCGCCGATCTGCGCGCTCCATTTGCGCAGGCTCGCCTCCGCCTCCTCCAGCGCCTTCACCGTAAAATCGATCGGCTGGCGATAATGCGTGCGCAGCATGGCGAGGCGCAGCACTTCGCCCGGCCATTTCCGCCCGCCGAAATTCTCCGTGTGCAGAAGCTCGTTTATCGTCACGAAATTCCCCAGGCTCTTGGACATTTTCTCGCCCTCGACCTGCAGGAATCCATTGTGCATCCAGTAATTCGCCATCGCCTCGTGACCGAAGGCGCAGCGCGTCTGGGCGATTTCGTTCTCGTGATGCGGAAATACGAGATCGATGCCGCCGCCATGAATGTCGAACACCTCGCCCAAATGTTTCCACGACATGGCCGAGCATTCGAGATGCCAGCCGGGCCGGCCGCGACCCCAGGGCGACTCCCAGCCGGGCTCGCTCTCCTTCGACGGCTTCCACAGCACGAAATCCATGTCGCCGCGCTTATAGGGCGCGACATCGACGCGCGCGCCGGCGATCATCTCGTCGAGCGGACGGCGCGACAGCCGTCCATAATCCGCCATCGATGGCACGTCGAACAGCACATGACCATCCGCCGCATAGGCGTGGCCGGCGGCGATCATCTTCTCGATGAGCGCGATCATCTCGGCGATATGCTCCGTCGCGCGCGGCTGCACGGTCGGCTCGAGGCAGCCGAGCGCCTTCACATCCTCCTGGAATATCTTGTTGGTGCCCTCGGTCAGCTCGCGGATGGTGATTCCGCGCTCGGCGGCCCGCGCGTTGATCTTGTCATCGACGTCGGTAATGTTGCGGACATAAGTGACATGATCGGCGCCATAGAGATGGCGCAGCAGGCGAAACAGCACGTCGAAGACGATGATCGGCCGCGCATTGCCGATATGGGCGTAGTCATAGACCGTGGGGCCGCAGACATACATGCGCACATTCGCCGGATCGAGGGGACGGAACTCCTCCTTGGCGCGCGTCAGCGTATTGTAGAGCTTCAGAACGGGAGCGTCGGACGACATGAATTTCCCCTCGGCCTGCCGGCCCGGGGCGTCATTGCGTGTCATGAAGAGAGACGTGACGGCTCCGGCCAGCTTTTGCGCTAGCTGATAATGATCCGACAAAGGATGCAGGAGTGGAGCGTGCTCGTCATAGCGCTAACATGCGCGCTCCAGGGCCGTCCGTCAAGTCGCAGACTTCACAGTCGCAGGCTCGGCCAATCGGTCCCTGCCCCAGCCCCTCGCCAGAACGCGCCACGGCCGCGAGCGCGGGCTTGCCAGATACATCGTTACACGATATGAATTTGATCGTATAACGATGCAATTGCTGGCGCGCTCCCGCGTCGGCGATCGCGCCCGTTCGCATCCCGACGGCTCATCGCCGGCGGCCGCCCGTTATTCCCTCTCGAGGCGACCGGTCCGCGGAGAAAAGCGGGATGTGGCGCGCGCCGCCTTCGACCGCCCCGCAGGTCGAAGGCGGCGCGCCTGAAACGACCGAAGAAGGCCCGGACGCCCTCGCGATCGGCGCGAGCGACGTTTCGTGAGGCCCGCAATTGGAGGAAACGACAATGAAAATTCGCCTCGTCTGCACCCTCGCCCTCATTGCCGCCGCGGCCGGCGCCGGACTCGCCCAGGCGACGCCGCATCGGGTCGGCGATCTCGGCTTCTCGCCGCGGCCGATCGAAAAAGTGAGCTGCGACAATCGCGGCGACGACAAGCAGGCACACTGCATGGAGAGCTGCGACGAGGTCTGGATCAAGGCGTCGCAGGCCTATAATGGCAATATCGACAAGGCCAAGGTCGAGAAGAAGTCCTGCGAGGCCAAATGCGGCTGCTGAGCCGCTGAGGCTCGCCGCCTCGCGGGAAGGCTTTCCTTGATCCCTTCGCCGGAATAAGTCACAACAGCGCGCGCCACGGCCCTGCGCCGCGGCGCGAGCTCCTTTTTCCGGAACAGGGTCAAATGGCGGAAATTTTGCGCGTCGGCGTCGCGGGCTTGGGCACGGTGGGCGCTTCGGTCGTGCGGCTGCTGCTAAGGCAGGCGCAAGCGCTGGCGGCGCGCACGGGGCGCGAGATCGTCGTCACGGCGGTTTCCGCCCGCGACAAGGGCAAGGACCGCGGCGTCGACCTCGCCGGCGCCGCCTTCTATGACGATCCGATCGCCCTCGCCGCCGCGGACGGCATAGATCTTTTCGTCGAGCTGATCGGCGGCTCCGAAGGACCGGCGCGCGTCAGCGTCGAGACCGCGCTCGCCAAGGGCAAGTCGGTCGTCACCGCCAATAAAGCGCTGCTCTCCGCCCATGGCTCGGCGCTGGCCGAGCTGGCCGAGAGCCGCCATGTCGCGCTCGCCTTCGAGGCTTCGGTCGCCGGCGGCATTCCGATCGTCAAGACGCTGCGCGAGGGGCTCGCCGGCAATTCGATCGAGCGCGTCTATGGCATTTTGAACGGCACCTGCAATTACATCCTCTCGCGTATGGAGGCCGAGCGCCTCTCCTTCGAGGAATGTCTGAAGGAGGCGCAGCGCTTAGGCTACGCCGAGGCGGACCCGACCTTCGACATAGGCGGCTTCGACTCGGCGCATAAATTGTCGATTCTCGCGTCGCTCGCTTTCGGCGCGCGCATCGCGCCCGAGGCGGTCGAGATAGAGGGGATAGAGCGCGTCACCCTCGCCGACATAGACGCGGCGGGCGAGCTCGGCTTCCGCATCAAGCTGCTCGGCGTCGCCCAGCGCACGGCCCAGGGCATAGAGCAGCGCGTGCATCCCACAATGGTGCGCAAGACCACCGCCATCGCCCAGGTGATGGGCGTCACCAACGCCGTCACCATAGACGCCGACGCCGTGCATGAGCTGACCTTGGTCGGTCCCGGCGCCGGCGGCGACGCCACCGCCTCCGCCGTCGTCGCCGATATCGCCGATATCGCCAAAGGCGTGCGCTCGGCTCCTTTCGGCCTGCCCAGCGCCTCGCTGCGCAAGCTCGAGCGCGCCCCGGCGGCGCTGCACGAGGGCGGCTATTACATTCGCCTCGCAGTGCCGGACGTGCCGGGCGCCTTCGCCGCCATCGCCACGGCGATGGCCGAGCGCAAAATCTCGCTCGAGAGCATCATGCAGCATGGCGCGCGCGCGGCGCGGCGCAGCGGCGCCGCCCAGGTCGGCACCCAAGTCGGGGTGATTCTCATCACCCATGCGACGACAGAACGTCTGGTGCGCGAAGCGCTCGACGCCATCTACGCCGACGGCGTCATCGCCGAGCCGGCGCAGGTCATCCGCATCGAGCGCGAATAGCGCATCGCCGGAGAAAAATGCATGGCGCGCCCCGCATCGGCCGCAGAAAAGACCCTCGATCGCAATCTGACCCTCGAGCTCGCCCGCGTCACCGAGCGGGCGGCCGTAGCGGCCGCGCGCTGGCGCGGGCGCGGCGATGAGATGGCAGCCGATCAAGCCGCCGTCGACGCCATGCGCAGCGAATTGGGCCGGCTGGCGATTCGCGGCCGCGTCGTCATCGGCGAGGGTGAGCGCGATTCCGCGCCCATGCTGTTCATCGGCGAGGAGGTCGGCGCCGGCGGCGGCCCGCGCGTCGATCTCGCCGTGGCGCCGCTCGAGGGCTCGACGCTCTGCGCCAAGGACATGCCGGGCGCGATCTCCATCGTCGCCATCGCCGCGGCCGGCTCGCTGCTCTATGCGCCCGATGTCTATATGGACAAAATCGCCATCGGCCCCGGCTATCCGCCGGGCGTCGTCGATCTCGACAATGAGCCGGACGCCAATATCGCCGCCCTCGCCGCGGCCAAGGGCGTCGCGGCGCAGGACGTCACCATCTGCATATTGGACCGGCCCCGCCATGCCGAGCTGATCGCGCGTTGCCGCGCGGCGGGCGCGCGGGTGCGGCTCATCAGCGACGGCGATGTGGCGGGCATCATCTTCACCGCCCAGCCGGCGGAGACGGGCGTCGATATGTATCTCGGCGCCGGCGGCGCGCCGGAGGGCGTGCTGGCGGCCGGCGTGCTGCGCTGCGTCGGCGGCCAGATGCAGGGCCGCCTCGTGCTCGACAGCCCGGCCAAAATCGCGCGGGCGGCGGAAATGGGCGTGCGCGATCCGCGCAAGAAATATGCGCTCGAGGAGCTCGCCTCCGGGGATGTGATGGTCTGCGCGACCGGCGTCACCGACGGGCCGCTGCTGTTCGGCGCGGTCTTCGACAGGGAAGCGATCGAGACGGAGACGCTGGTCTACCGCTCCTCCACCGGCACGGTCCGGCGCATTCGCGCCCTGCATCGCGCGAGCGGCAAGTTCGAGGCCGAATGACATTCGCGGCGGCCGCGCGCGACGAGCCTTTGTTCATGTCCGGTGGAACATGAAAAGACTCGTCGCGATCGACGAGACTGGCGCATTTTCTAGCCGAAGCGGACGCCGGTTCGGCGTTGGAAACGCGATCAAAACAAAAGCCTGGAGTCTTTCCGTGTTTCGATGAAACACGGAAAGACTCTAGCCCCTCCCGGCGGGAAAGGCGTTGCGCAGGCTCCGCTGGAGCGTGCGAACGGATACACCCAGCTCTTCCGCCACCTCCTGCATCTGCGTCTTCTCATGTCGTATGGCCTCGAAGGCGTCGGCGATCTGATCGGGGCTGAGCGATTTCGGCCGGCCGAGCGTGCAGCCGCGCGCACGCGCGGCGGACAGCCCCGCCCGCGTTCTTTCGCTGATGAGGGAGCGCTCGAACTCGGCCAGCGCCGCCATCATATGGAACATCAGCCGGCCGCCCGACGAGGTCGTGTTGATGTTCTCCGTCAGAGACTGAAAATCGATCCCTCGCTTGCCGAGCTGATCCATCAACGCGACGAGAGCCGGCAAAGACCGGCCGAGCCGATCCAGGCGCCAGACGATCAAAGTGTCGCCGGACTTCAAATTTCGTATCGCCTTCTCCAGACCCGCGCGACCGAAATCAAGTCCTGACCGTCCGTGATCTGTAAAAATTTCATCACATCCTACCTTTTCTAAGGCTTTGATCTGCAGATCGAGTTTTTGCTCGTCTGTGGATACTCGCGCATAGCCGACGATCATTATTTGTTCTCGTGTCTCGATGCCAAAACGGCGCTGCCACGTCGTAAAGAATCGGTTTTCGTCTACCAAACCATCTCGTTACGAGACAGAAAGGCTTGACAAAATCGGTCCTTTCTTTCCCGCGCCTTGAAATATGCGCTCGGTTAAAATAATCCTGTAATTACAATGCTAACATGCGCACGATGTCACAGGATTTTTACGCGCTAGTTATGGTCACAAAGGACCGTTTATGCCGCAAATCCGAGAGTTTGACGCTGCAGCCCGACGCCGAGGCGGAGAGGAAAAAATCTCTTCTTTTTCTTCGGCATTCGGCCGCGACGAGCTCGCGGTCCCGGACGAGCGGGCGCGCCCGCGCGATCTCGAGGCCGCGGACATCCGCGTGTCGGACACGGTCACGGGAATGATGATCGCCGCTGTCTCCGGCGCGGTTATCGGGCTTCTGGCCGCCGGAGGAGCGTTTGCCGCCGCGCTGGTCTTTCTGGCGGCCCTTGTCGGCGTCTATGCGGGCTGGCAGGCGCGAGGAGACGCCTGATGTCGGGCCGCTCCACAGGCGCCTGCGCCGGCGCATCGGCCTTCGGACGGCGTGGCCCGCGTCGTGACGAAGTTTCGGAGAGCCGCCGATCCGGCGACGATCCGAGCATGTATCGACGCGTCAGGCTGCGGGCGCTCGGCGCGGAGCTGACGTTCGTCTACGCCGCCGACTTCCAGGGCCTCGCGCCGCAATTTCTGGTGCGGTTCGACGAAGACGGGCCCTATCTCTCCATCGGCGATCCCGTCGCATTTTCGCTGGCGTCGAAAGGCGAGCCGATGGGAGCGGATCGGCGCAAACGCCCGCGCATCCCGACAGACGGGGCGGAGCGGAGCCGACTCCTGCTGATCGCCGGAGAGGAGGAGGCGATCGACCGCGCCGCCGCCCGGCCTGCGCAGCAGCACGGGCAAATTCCACTCGACACCGCGGATATAGCCGTGGACATGCTCATCGGCTATTCGATCGAGGCCGTCGAACGCCGGCTGGTGCTGCGCACATTGCGCCGCTTCAACGGCGATTATCGACAGACCGCCTTCGCTCTGGGCCTGACGACGCAAGAATTGTCGGCGAAACTGCTGGCGCTGCTCTACGCGGACGCATCCTCGATCGCGGAATGACGCCGAAGAGCGATCTTCGCCGCGCGGATGGCCGTTTTTGGCGACGACCCGCGGCGGCGAAGCGAAAACTCAATATTTGCGGCCGGTCTCGAGCTGGGTCTTGGCGTCGAGCGGCTTCTTCGGCGGCGGGGTCAAATCGGGCTGCGACTGAGCCGCGCAGGCGGCGAGGGAGAGAGCGAGCAGAATGGCGGCGAACGGACGAAGAGAGCGCATCTTTTGGCTTCCGTCGATGGGGTGGAAAACGCCGAGGATTTCGCGGCGCAACATGACTTGAGCGAGGCCATTGAGGCTAGAATGTGGCCATGAGCGCGACTATAGCTATTTTCTGAGACTTTTTGTTTTTTCACGCGCTATCTGGTCTCAGGGACGCGCCGGCGCTGGCCTGCCGGCTCGCGACGCCGTAAAGCAGAGCGACAATGACTCCCGCCGCACAAGTCTCCGCCGCCATAGAAATCCTCGCCGAACTCGCCGAGCGCCGCCGTCCGGCCGCCGATGCGATCAAGGATTGGGGGCTTTCGCACCGATTCGCCGGCTCCAAGGACCGCGCCTCCATTTCGAGCCTCGTGTTCGACGCGCTGCGCAAACGCGCCTCGGCCGCTTTCCTGATGGGCTCCGACGCGCCCCGCGCCGTGGTCGTCGGCGCGCTGCGCGAATCGCGCGGGCTGTCCGTCGAGGAGATCGCGGCGCTGTTCTCCGGCGAGGGCCACGCCCCCGCCCCGCTCACGGATGAGGAGCGCGAGCGCCTCGCTGCGGCGACGCTCGAGGGCGCGCCGGCGCATATTCTCGGCGACTATCCCGAATGGCTGGCCGAGCGCTTCGCCGCCGCCTTCGGCGCGGCCGCCGCCGAGGAGGGCCGCGCTCTCGCCGCGCGCGCGCCGATCGATCTGCGCGCCAATATTTTGAAGGCCTCGCGCGAGGACGCGCTGCGCCGTCTCGCACATCTTTCGCCGGAGCCGACACCTTTGTCGCCACTCGGCCTGCGCATCGCGCCGCCGACCAAGGGACGCGGCCCGGCGCTGACGGCAGAGTCCGCCTATGTCAAAGGCTTGGTCGAGCCGCAGGACGAAGGCTCGCAGCTCGCCGCCCTGCTCTGCGCCGCCGAGCCCGGCGAGCAGGTTCTGGACCTCTGCGCCGGCGGCGGCGGCAAGACGCTGGCCCTCGCCGGACAGATGCACAATCGCGGGCAGATCTACGCCTTCGACGACGACGGCCGGCGCCTCACCCCCATCTATCCGCGCCTCGAGCGGGCCGGCGCGCGCAATGTGCAGGTCCGCGCCCCGCGCGGGAAGGCGGATGTGCTCGCCGATCTCGAGGCGCGCTGCGGCCTCGTGCTGATCGATGCGCCCTGCACCGGAACCGGAACCTGGCGGCGCCACCCGGACGCCAAATGGCGCCTCGCCCCCGGCGCGCTCGAGGAGCGCATCGCCGAGCAGCAGGAACTGCTGGACAAGGCCCCGCGCTTCGTGAAGGCGGGCGGGCGCGTAGTCTATGTGACCTGCTCACTGCTGATCGACGAGAATGAGGCGCAGATCGCGCGCTTTCTCGAAGGACATGCGGATTTTTCCGCCGTTCCGGCCGAGGAGGCGGCGGCCAAGGCCGGGCTGCCGGAGCTGACGCAATTCTCCTCGCCGCATGGGGCGGGGTTTCGGCTGACGCCGCTGACGGCGGGGACCGATGGATTCTATGTGTGCGTGCTGAAGCGCGGGTGAATAACGAAATTTGTCAACGCTCGTTATTGCGCTATCTTAGGCCAAAGAGACCTTTGTCCCCGGGCGACCCCATGAATGTGAGCCTTACCCCAGAGCTCGAGCAGCTGGTGCATCAGAAGGTGCAGACCGGCCGCTACACCTCCGCGAGCGAAGTGGTGCGCGAAGCGCTGCGCCTGATGGAGGAGCGCGATCGGCTGGAGGCCTGGCGCAAGGATGAGATCCGCGCGCAGATCGCGGCGGGCCTCACGTCGCTGCGGGCCGGAAAAGGCGAGGACGGCGAGGACGTATTCGATCGGCTGGAAGCGGAGATCGACGCCGAGGAGCGGCGCGGCGCCGAGTGAGCCGCTTTCGCCTTTCGCCGGAAGCCCAGAGCGATCTCGAGGCCATAAGGCGCTATCTGACCCGCAAAGGCGGTCCGACGCTCGCCCGGCATGTCCTGCGGGAAATACGTCGCGCGCTGCGCGTCATCGCCGAGAACCCAGGGATAGGGCACAGAAGAGGGGACCTCACCAACGAGATGGTGAAGTTTTGGCCGGTCTTTTCCTATTTGATCGTCTATGAGCCGTCGATGCGTCCAATTGGAATCGTGCGCGTCATTCATGGGGCGCAGGACGCCGAGACGATGTTTTCCGAGAAACCTCCGCAAATGTGAGCAGTCCTCGCAGACAGGGCCTTCGCCTTTCGCCGGCCGGGTCGCAACATCCCGAGGGGCGCGCCGCGCTCTTGCGCATTGCCGACGACGAGGGGTAGTCACTACGTCTCGCGAGCCCCCACACACGAAAGACCAGCATGACCGCCACTGAGAGCTTCCATCACGACATCGCCGATCGCCACGACAAGCTGCTGATCGTCGATTTCGGCTCGCAGGTGACGCAGCTCATCGCGCGGCGCGTGCGCGAGGCGGGCGTCTATTGCGAGATCGCGCCCTTCCAAAACGCCGAGCGCGCCTTCGCCGAAATCCGCCCCAAGGCGGTGATCCTCTCCGGCGGCCCCTGCTCCGTCACCGAGGACGGCTCGCCGCGCGCGCCGCAGAGCATTTTCGACGCGAAAATCCCCGTGCTCGCCATCTGCTATGGCGAGCAGCTGCTGGCCGCGCAACTGGGCGGCGCCGTGGAGGGCGGCCATCATCGCGAATTCGGCCGCGCCGAGATCGGCGTCGTCGAGGAGAGCCCGCTCTTTGCCGGCGTGTGGGAAAAGGGTTCCCGCTATCCCGTGTGGATGAGCCATGGCGACCGCGTCACCCGCCTGCCGGAAGGCTTTCGCGTTATCGCCGCCTCGGAGAACGCGCCCATGGGCGCGATCGCCGACGAAGCCCGCCGCTATTACGGCGTGCAATTCCATCTCGAGGTCGCGCATACGCCGGACGGCGCCAAGCTGATCGCCAATTTCGTGCATAAGGTCGCGGGGCTGAAATCCGATTGGACCATGTCGGCCTTTCGCGGCGAGGCGATCGACGCGATCCGCCGCCAGGTGGGCTCCGGCCGCGTGCTCTGCGGGCTTTCGGGCGGCGTCGATTCCGCCGTGGCCGCTGTGCTGATCCATGAGGCGATCGGCGATGCGCTGACTTGCGTCTTTGTCGATCACGGATTGCTGCGCGGCGGCGAGGCGGAGGAGGTCGTCACCCTCTTCCGCGATCACTACAACATCCCGCTCGTGCATGTGGAGGCGCAGGAGCTGTTCCTGCAAGCGCTGGAAGGCGTCGAGGACCCGGAGGTCAAGCGCAAGACGATCGGCCGCCTCTTCATCGAGACTTTCGAGGAAGAGGCGAAGAAGATCGCCGCCGACGGGCGCGGCGCGCCGCAATTTCTGGCGCAGGGCACGCTCTATCCGGATGTGATCGAGAGCGTGTCCTTCTCCGGCGGGCCTTCGGTGACGATCAAATCGCATCACAATGTCGGCGGCCTGCCCGAGCGCATGAATATGAAGCTGGTCGAGCCCTTGCGCGAATTGTTCAAGGACGAGGTGCGCGCGCTCGGCCGCGAGCTGGGTCTGCCGGAGGCTTTCGTCGGCCGCCACCCCTTCCCCGGCCCCGGCCTCGCCATCCGCTGCCCGGGCGGCATCACGCGCGAGAAGCTGGAGATTTTGCGCAAGGCGGACGCGATCTATCTCGACGAGATCCGCAAGGCCGGGCTCTATGACGTGATCTGGCAGGCCTTCGCCGTGCTGCTGCCGGTGCGCACCGTAGGCGTGATGGGCGACGGCCGCAGCTACGACCATGTCTGCGCCCTGCGCGCGGTGACGAGCACCGACGGAATGACGGCGGATTTCTATCCTTTCGACATGGCGTTTCTCGGCCGGGCGGCGACGCGCATCATCAATGAGGTGCGCGGGGTGAATCGCGTGGTCTATGACGTAACCAGCAAGCCGCCGGGGACGATCGAGTGGGAGTGAATTAGGGTGGTTTCAGACCGTCCCGCTCCGTGCCAAAAATCGTATGATCTCTTTGACTGACAAGGATTATTTTTCCCACCCCGTATCGCTGCGTGTCACCCCAGCCGAGCCACTTTGTTGGTAGCGATGTTGGTATGGCGCAGGATGGTCGAGAAACGGGCTTCCGATACCAACAGTCCATCTTGATGGTATCGGTTCGCCCCAGACCGGATGCGGATTTATGGGCCATCTCACTGATAAAGAATTGAAAATTCTGAAGCCGAGGGCCAAGCTGTATAAGGTGGCGGACCGCGACGGGATGCACGCGGCCGTCACGCCCACGGGTGTCATCTCGTTTCGATACCACTACCGGGTGAACGGACGGCAGGAGACGCTGACCATCGGCCGATATAGCGCCGAGGCGGCGCGCAAGCTCACACGGGCGCCCGACGCGCTGGAATACGGCATGGAGGTGTCGCTTGCGGAGGCCAGGACGCTGCTGGCGCGCGCCCGGCGTCAGGTCGAGCGGGGCGAGTCGCCGTCGAAAGCCAAGGTGGAGAAACGCACTGCGTCAGCCGAGGCGCTAACGTTCGGCGGATGGGCGGAAGCCTATTTCAAGCACAAAGCCGATCCCAAGTCGGGGGCCGAGAAACTGGCCGACAGCACCCTGGCGATGCGCCGATCCGTCTATGATCGCGCCATCGCGGGAGAGTTGTCGAAGCTCAAGCTGGGGGAAGTGACGCCGCAGCGTCTCAAACGTCTGTGCGACGAGGTTAAAGAGAAGCGCGGGCCGGCCGTCGCCGTGCATGTCCGCGAGGTCGTGTTGCTGGTGTTCCGCCATGCTCAGGGAAGCGGGCTGGACGTGAGCAACCCGGCCGAGTCGATCCGCACCAGCACTATCGCCACCTTCGAGCCGCGCGAGCGCGCCCTGTCTCCATCGGAGGTCCGCGCGGTCCTGGCGGCGTTGGATCATGTGACGGCGGCGCCCACGTTGCGCTCAGCGGTGAAGTTTGTCCTGCTGACCGGCGTCCGCAAATCGGAGTTCATCGACGCCACATGGAAGGAAATCGACTTCGCCGCCGCGCGCTGGACGATCCCGGCCGAGCGCATGAAGGCAGGCAAGACGCATGTCGTCCCGCTAAGCGATCAGGCGCTCGACATTCTGACGGCGTTCCGCACCATGTTCGGCGCAAGCCGATACCTTCACCCCGGCCGATACGACGGCGACACGCCCATCAGCAACGCCACACTCAACCGCGTGATCGACACGGTGGTAGAGCGTATCCGCGAGGATGACCCGGATTTTCAGAGCTTCGGTGTTCACGACCTGCGCCGTACATTTTCGACCGGCCTGAACCGCGCCAAGTTCGATGATCGTTGGATCGAGATGAGCTTGGCCCACGCGCCTCGGAACCGGATCGCGGCCGTCTACAACGTGAACCGCTACCTCGCCGAGCGGAAGATCATGCTTCAGTGCTGGGCTGACATGCTCGACGCCTGGGTGAAGGGCGAATCCGCAAAAGAGCTGATCGCGGACGCGAAGCGACGTGCCGCCGAGGTCCACGACGACGAACTGGACGATGATCTCTGAACTACGTGCGGCTCGCGTTTATTCTGTCATCCCCTTCCGACCCTTTGTCGTTGTCATTCGCGCCGGCGATGCACGCGGCGAAGTCCTCGCGGGCCGTGCTGCGGCCGATGAGGTGCCCAAGCTCGGGGATGATGACATCGGCGTTGCGCGGCGGTTCGGCGGTGGGGCCATCCACGGTATTGTTGTCATTGGCGAGGACGAGATATTCGCCCGGCTCCGGCGCGTCAGCGGGGGACATGGCGGGTCGTCTTTGCGCTGGGCTCGTCGTTGTCATTGGTGGCTCGCCAGCCAGCGGGATCGGCGATCCATCGGTCGATGTCGGATTCATACCAGCCCGCGCCGTTGGCGCTGATTTTGATCTGTGCCGGGAAGGTGCCCTCGGCGATCTTTCGGTAAATAGTGGACCGCGAGAGGCCGGTCCGGGCGAGGACGGTTTTCAGGCGGATGATACGGTCTGGTGGGTGCACGGCTGCCTCGACTTCTGCTGGCTTTGTCTGACTGCTCCCGAGCCAGACAGGGCAAGGATTTATCGCTGTGCAAGAGGGTTTTGCGCGCCGTCGCAGCGTGGCGCGCCGGCGGCGGAAAATAGGCGGGGTCAAAGTCCGATGTTCCGGCCTCTGCCAAGGTCGATGCCGTGGCTGAAGGCGAGTTCCAATCCGAGTCGGCGGCCCGATTCGACCCCGATTCCGAGGTCTCGCTTGCGGCCGGCGAGGATCGACTCGAGCTGCGGATCGCGTTCGAGGCTCTGCGCCATGTCACCCATCGCCGATCGCGTGGCCTTGTAGCCGGACATGTCCGCCGCCTGATACTGGCGCTGGCTGGTCTGGCCGAGCTCCCGCCAGCGTTCCACGAAGCGATCGGCGCGGCGCTGCGGATCGGTGCGCAGTTCGGTTTCGAGTTGTAGGGCGCGGATGGCGCGGGCGGTGCGCCCCGTGGCCGCTTCCGAGGCGAGTTCCGGGTTCTTCTTGTAGGCGGCTTCGGCATCGTGCGAGCCATAAGGCCGCACCTCCTCGAAGACCTTGCGGGCCTCCTGCAATTCCTTCACCTGTTCCGGGTTGGCCTTGCCGCCTCTCTCATGCATCTCGAAGATCGCATCCACGGCGCGGGCATGGCGGATGAGCGCCTTGGTGCGGGCGCGACGCAGCGCCGCTTCCGGGTCTTCCGCCACCTTCCTTTCCGGCCCCTGTCCGCCGGCGGCGGGCAGGCGCAGGCCGTCGAACATGCCGCGCACCTTCTCGGGCACGACCTTGCGCACGATCTCGGCCACTCGGGCGCGGAAGGTGATGCCGCGCCGTTCGGCATAATCGCGCGCCGGCTCGAGCCGCTCGTAATCCGACGCCATATCCTTGGCCCGGTCGCGCGACAGGGCGCCGAGAAGCCGGTCCTGGCTGGCGAAGTCGTCATGGCCATAATGCAGCTCCATGCCGTCGCGGTGACGTGACAGCACGACATAGGCGCCGTGGGCGTCCAGGCCCGGCGTGGCCAGAACATGGGTGCGGTCCACGGTCATGCCCTGCGCTTTGTGGATGGTTGCGGCATAGCCGTGGTCGATGCGGTCGTAATCCTTCAAGTCAAAACGAACGGAACGACCATCATCGGTGCGCACGCTCATGCTCTGCATGCTGACCTCTTCGATGGCGCCGAGCGTGCCGTTCCTGACGCCGAGGCCGCGCTCGTTCTGAAGGAACATGACGCGATCTCCGCTTGCGAAGCTGCGCTCACCGCGTTCGACCACCAGGCGCACCTCGTCGCCGAGATTTCCGGCGTCCCGCATCCTGCCGCGCGCGGCCTCGTTCAAAGCGCGCACCTCGGCATTGGTGTGGGTGAGGATGATGCGGCTGCGGCCCGGCGACGCCTGCCGGTCGCGATCCCAGCGGTCGATCAGATCGTCGCGCGCCTGTTGCCGTGTCGCAGCGGCATGGACCATGCCATGTTTGTCATAGGCATTGAGCGCATCGGCGGTTCGGCCAGTCGCCAGATCGCGCGTGGCGTCGCGCTGCCAGTCCTCCCGCTGGCGGCGCACCTCGCCGATCTCCACCCCACCGTGACGTTGGCGGACAGACCGGAACGCCGCGCCGGCTTCGATGGATTGCAACTGTTGCGGATCGCCGACCAGCACCACCTTGGCGCCGGCCTCGGCGGCATGGGACAGCACGCGCTCCAACTGGCGCGTGCCGACCATGCCCGCCTCGTCGATCACCAGAACATCGCACGCGGTGAGCACATCGCGGCCCTGTCCCCAACCGTGTTCCAGGCTGGCGATGGTGCGCGACGAGATGCCCGATCCGCTTTCGAGATTCTCGGCGGCGATGCCGGACAGCGCCACGCCACGAACCTCGTAGCCCGCCGCTTCCCAAGCTTCGCGCGCCACACCCAGCATCGCGCTCTTCCCCGTTCCGGCGTAACCAACAACGACGCCGAGATCGCGCCCGTCAGTGACATGCGCCAGCGCCTCGGCCTGCTCTCCGGAAAGCACAAGGCCGCGCTGTTCGGCACGAGCCAGTGCGGCTTCGCGATTCCTGTCGTTCACTTCATGGCGTTCCCGCTCGGCCATCATCTCGGCGGCACGGTGCAGGCGCTGCTCAGATTCGATCATATCGCGGGTGGTGAAGCGGTCCTCGCCCCGGCCGTCCTTGCCGAGTTCGACAAGATCGGGCGCGTTGCGCATTGCGCCCATGACCTCGTTGAACTGGTCGATGCCGTCGCTGTGGCGATGCGCGAACAGCGCTATGTCGCGTCGCGTGAAGGTGGATTGCTGATGCGTGATCGCGTCTAGTGCGATGGAAGGATCGGCGATGATGCGCACGCCGTTGTTGCGTGCGATCTCGCGGTGCATTTCCGCGCGGTCGGCAACCTCGATGCCTTCGCCTGCGATGCGATGTGCGGGCGCGCCGATCTGGCTTTGCGGCTCCAGCACGATGCCCTGCGCTTCCAGGCTGCGATGGTCGATGCGCGCGTCGACGTCGAGTTCGGCCAGACGCTCGTTGGCAAGCTCGGCCCAACGCTCCCGCCAGCGTTCGAGCAACTCGGTGCGGTTCCACTCCCGCACCTTCGGACCGAAGCCATTCTCGTCCACCGAGCGCATGGTCAGCATGACATGTGCATGGGGCTTCAGCATTCCGTCCTCGGCCATATCCCAATGCACATTGAGGTCGGCGATCATGCCCCGGTCTACGAATTCGGACCGCACGAAGTCGCGGGCGAGTTCGATGCCCCGGCGCTCCGTCATCTCGCGAGGAAGGGCGAATTCAACTTCGCGGGCAAGCTGCGCATCCTTCCTGACCTCGAGCGCCTCGACATCGTTCCAAAGTTGTTCGCGGTCCTTCCACAGCTCCGGCGCATTCTCCGGCAGCATTACCTCGGAATGGACGACGCCGCGCTTGGCCGAGAAATCATGACTGCGTCCGAGTCGGTCGTCGCGCAACCGCGAGGCCGAGCGGTAGGCGGCGGACGCCACCGCGCTGGAGCCGCATTTGCGGCCAATGACCTTGACGTGAAGATGATAGATCGCCATCGCGATCCGAACATCACCACAGCGAAGCGCACGTCGGAACGACGTATAAGCGCGCCCTCCCTCGAAAAATTCTCGGGAGGGACCACGCCGTCCCCAACTGTCCCGACGACCTTACAGCATTTCGGCAGGCGCTCGACTATCATCGCCCCATCGACAGCATGTGGAGGACATGATGCGCAAGCCACGGGACTTCGACGCAGAACTGAAGTCGCTCGAACACAAGGCGCGAGACCTCAGAAACCGCAAGGTGCAACAGCTTGGTGAGCTGGTCATTTCGACTGGAGCCGACGCGCTCAGCGCCGACGAATTGGCGGGCGCACTGATCGTGCTGGCCGAAACCAAGGATGCCGGAAAGAGGGAGGCATGGGCGAAACGCGGGGCCGCGTACTTTCAGGGCCGGTCGCGACGAACTGCGTCGGCGCCTGGCCGCAACACTGGCGGCGCTTCGGCGCAACACAGTGGCGCGCAACCGTCATCAGACGGCAGAGGCGCGGCATGACATGCGCGCCTGGCAGATCGAGCGCCGCAAGCGCACGCGACATCTGATCGAACTCGGCGGCCTCGTCGTCAAAACCGGAATCGTGGACCTGACCGGCGATGACCGCGCCATCATCTACGGCGCGCTGCTCTGGATGGCCGACAAGCTCCGAAGCGATGAGCGCGAGAAGGTGTTGGCGCTCTGGACTGCGAAGGGGAAGGAGGCGTTCGAGGACGGCCGAAGTGTTGGCATCGACACACATGCCTAGACTCCGAACCGTTCCCGCATTTCCCCGGCCTTCGCCCATTCGTCGCCGGGTATCCGGTCGATCAGTTCCTTCATCACCCGGACAAAGGTGGCCTTGAGCGCTTCGTCGGTAAGGGCCTTGGCGCGATCCGTCGAAAGCAGCGGGCGCATGTCGGTGAAGAAGGTCGGATTGGCGAGTTTCTGGAACATGCGCTGTTGCGCCTCGGCCCTCGAAATCGCAATCTCCGCCTTTTCGAGGTAAAGGCGGAAACATTCAACGATCCGGGCCGTGTCCAGCCCCTCGAACACGGTGAGCGCGTGATCGAGGTCGAACAGATCGCGGCCCTTGTTGCGCTGAAGCAAGGCCCGCAGTTTGGTCGCCAGCATTTCCTCCCGCGAGAAGGTCGGGATCGCCGCCTCACTGGTGAACCACGGGTTTTCGACGCCGAATGGAATCTCTATGGGCGGATCGTAGGCTTCCCGCTCGCGCGTGTTGATTTCGACCTTGAGGTTGATACGCACACCAGCAGGCTCGCCTTCCGCATCGACGCGAAAGCGAAGTTTGGGGGCGACGGGGCTCGGATCGGACTTTGCCTTGCCAAGCCACGGTTCCAGCACAGCGCGAACACCATCGAGGACCGGCCCAATCGGTCCGGCGCTCGTCCGCACGAGGTCGATGTCCTCCGAATAGCGCAGCGGTGCGGGGAAATGCAGCTTATTGAGCGCCGTGCCGCCACGGAAGCGCAGTTCGCCGCGCAGGAACTGATCGGAGAAAATGGCGACAAGCGCGCGGCTGATGATGAGGTCTTGCTCGACCTGCCGCTGGCCTGCCCACGGTGCGACGCGGCTCCAGGCGGTGATGTAGTCCTGCGGGATCATTCGTCGATCTCCGGCGGTCGCCGAACGATCACGCGCCAGCGTGCATCGCGTTCGGATGGCGGCGGCGACAAATCGGGATCGCCCGCCTGTTTGGGATCGAGTTCGACCCACGGCAGCGATCCGCGCGCCGTTAGCGCCGCGAACATCGTCTCCGCGATCTGGGGATGCCCCAGCCTTCCGAGCAGATGCCCAAGGCGTTGTACGACCGCTTTCTCGAAAGCACTCGACAGAGAAGCGAGCTTTTCCGGTTGCAGCCGTTCGGCAAGCTCGGAAAACACCGTCGCTATGTTGTCCAGGCCCGCGCCGGATTGCGGGTAGCGCGTCAGATCGAGCGCCGTGAGTTCCGGCGAGGACAGCTTCATATAGCCCGATTGCGTCTTGCGATCCTCGATCCCCGCCGCCACCGCCGCCATGTCCTTGCGGTAGGAAAAGACGATCCGCGTCCGTCCGGCCTCAATGTCGGGCAGGAGTTTGTCCGTGACGACCTGAAACTCCATGACGGCCTGATGGGAGGCGCCGTGGGCCGCCGCCGCGGCCAGCAGCCCCACATAGTAGGGCCGTTTTTCGTGGCGCATCAGGGCGTCGATGTACCACTCGGGCGGCGGCGCTCCCGTCGTGGCGTGTTGTGGCGGTACGACCACGTAGAAGCCGCGCCGGGGCCGGAGAAGCTGGCCGCGCCGCTGCAAACGCTCGGCGGCGTCGAGGAATGCGCCTCGGCCGATGCCGATCTCCTTCTGCGCTTCATCCGCAGAAAAGACTCCCCGGCCCGCAGCAAGCAGGCCGGAAGCGTAGGAGGACAGGGCTGATCGCTCGACTCGGATCATATCTCATTATCCGCTCTTAGCACGGAATTTTCAATATGAAGCAGTAAACGGATTGTACCTTAAAATCCGCTTTCAGGGCGGATTCTCCAATATGATGCGGCAGCAGCTCCGGCCCTGCCGCCGCTGCTCGCCCCTCAGGATGGGCAGCTACCGCTATCTTCCCTGATTTTCTCTGATCTTCTATACATTTCCCCAACCACGAGTCACGGCGGGCGCATGGCCGACGAAATCCTGACGATCCGGGAGGTGGCGGAACTTCTCAAGATCAATGAGAAGACCGCCTACAAGCTTGCCTCGGCAGGCAAGATTCCTGGCTTCAAGGTCGGCGGATCGTGGCGGTTCCAGCGGCAGGAAATCGCAAACTGGATAAAGCGTAAGGTAGAGGAGCAGCAAGGGGGCAGCGGGGGCGCATGACGAACGAAGCCGACACATGCCGAAAGTTCGTCGTGCCCAAGCTGCAATCGGCGGGGTGGGATAACGAACCCCATTCCATCGCCGAGCAGCGCACCATCACGGATGGCCGCGTCATTCCCGTGGGCAAGGGCTTTGTCCGCAAGCCGCCCAAGCGGGTCGATTATCTGCTGCGCTACACGCGGGACTTTCCGCTTGCCGTGGTCGAGGCCAAGGCCAGCTATAGATCCGCGACCGATGCCGTGCAGCAGGCCCGCGATTATGCGGAAATCCTCGGCCTTAAATACGCCTACGCCACCAATGGCGCCGAGATCATCGAGATCGACTATTTCAAGGGGACGGAAACGCGCGTCGTCGACTTCCCGACCCCCGATGATCTTTGGCGGCGCTATCAGACGGGCAGCGGAATCAACACGCCCGAGCGCGTGGAGCATCTGATCGCCCCCTACAATACGGTCGGCGGCAAGCCGCCCCGCTACTATCAGCAGATCGCCATCAACCGCACGGTCGAAGCCATCCTTGCCGGAAAGAAGCGCTTGCTTCTCACTATGGCGACGGGAACGGGCAAGACCATCGTGGCCTTCCAGATATGCTGGAAGCTCTGGTCGAGCCGCTGGAACACGACCGGGGGGCATCGCAAGCCGCGCATCCTGTTCCTCGCGGATCGCAACATTCTCATCGACGACCCGAAGGACAAGACCTTCACCCCTTTCGGGGACGCGCGCCACAAGATCGAATCCGGCGAGATCGTCAAAAGCCGGGAAATGTATTTCGCCATCTATCAGGCGCTCGCCGAGGACGAGCGCCGCGCCGGGCTTTTCCGGGACTATCCGCCGGACTTCTTCGACCTCATCATCGTCGATGAATGTCACCGGGGAAGCGCGCGGGACGACAGTTCATGGCGCGTCATCCTTGAGCACTTCAAGCCCGCCTACCAGCTTGGCATGACAGCCACGCCGCTGCGCGAGGACAACCGCGACACCTACCTCTATTTCGGCAATCCGATCTACGAATACAGCCTGCGGCAGGGCATCGACGACGGCTTTCTCGCGCCTTATCGCGTGCATCGCGTCGTCACCCAATGGGACGCGGCCGGATGGCGGCCAAGCAGGGACGAGGTTGACCGCTTTGGCCGCGCCATCCCCGATGACGAATACCAGACCAAGGACTTCGAGCGGACCATCGCCTTGCGCGCGCGGACGGAGGCCATCGCCCGCCACCTGACCGACTTCCTTAAAAAGACGGATCGCTTCGCCAAGACCATCGTGTTCTGCGTCGATCAGGAACACGCCTCGGAAATGCGGCAGGCTCTGGTCAACCTCAATGCCGACCTTGTGGCGCAGTATCCCGACTATGTGGCGCGCGTCACCGCCGACGAGGGCGCTATCGGGCGCGGCCATCTGTCTAAGTTCCAGGACCTCGAAACCAAAACGCCGGTTATCCTCACATCGTCGCAACTGCTGACGACCGGCGTTGACGCGCCAACCTGTAAGAATGTCGTTCTGGCGCGGGTCGTCGGCTCCATGAGCGAGTTCAAGCAGATCATCGGGCGCGGGACGCGCCTGCGCGATGACTACGGCAAGCTGTGGTTCAACATCATCGACTACACTGGGTCGGCCACCCGCATGTTCGCCGACCCGGATTTCGACGGCGATCCGGCCCGAATCACGGAAGAGGAAGTGAACGAGGCCGGGGAAACCACCGCGACGACGGAGATCGTCCCCGAAGGGCAGGAACCGGAGCCTGCCCCACCCGAGGAAGGCGAACCCGGCGTGATCGAACCGCCGACTGGCGAGCCGCGCAAATTCTATTTCGATGGAGGCCAGGTCGAAGTCGTGGCCCACTTGGTCCACGAGCTTGACCCGAACGGCAAGCAGCTTCGCGTCGTCAAATACACAGACTACGCCGCCGAAAGCGTTCGCTCGCTGGCACCGACCTCCGCCGAGCTTCGCAGGCGTTGGGCAGATGCCGACCAGCGCAGCGAGATTATTGCCGCGCTGGCCGAGCGCGGCATCGA
The DNA here is from genome assembly GCF_003113265.1 of Methylosinus sporium. Classification (GTDB taxonomy): domain Bacteria; phylum Pseudomonadota; class Alphaproteobacteria; order Rhizobiales; family Beijerinckiaceae; genus Methylosinus; species Methylosinus sporium. The sequence continues at coordinate 28,007 of NZ_PUIV01000016.1, read as the reverse complement.
CTTTAACGTGCTGGCCGAACAGACGGGCCAGACCGACGCCGACCCCTTCGACCTCCTTTGCCATCTGGCTTTCAATGCGCCGCTCCGCACAAGGCGCGAGCGGGCGCAGCGCCTCAAGGCCGAGCGCAAGGATTATTTCGAGAAGTTTTCTCCCGAAGCGCGTCAGGTGCTGGACGAGCTTCTGGAAAAATATGCGGAACACGGCGACGCGCAATTTGTCCTGCCGGACGTGCTGAAAGTTCCGCCCATCTCGACCCACGGCCAACCCGCCGAAATCATCAAGTTGTTCGGCGGCCCCGACGAGCTTCGCCGGGCCGTAAATGACCTGCAAGGATTGCTCTATGGCGCGAACTAAAAAGAAGAACGGCGCAGACGCCGCACCGATGACGACCTCCCAGATGCTCGGGAGCCTTCTAAAATCTGCGCGCGACATCATGCGCAAGGACAAGGGGCTGAACGGCGACCTCGACCGTCTGCCGCTTCTCACCTGGATCATGTTCCTCAAATTCCTCGACGACCTCGAGCAGCAGCGCGAGGAAGAAACCGCGCTGTCCGGCAAGAAGTTCAAGGCCGCCATCGAGGCCCCGTATCGCTGGCGCGATTGGGCCGCCGACAACCAAGGCATCACGGGCGATGAATTGCTTTCCTTCATCAACGCCGAGGAAGCCGTGCGCGCCGACGGAAAGAAAGGCCCCGGCCTATTCGCCTATTTGCGGGCGCTTTCCAGTTCCAACGGCGACAACCGCCGCGACGTGATCGCCACCGTGTTCAAGGGCGTCGATAACCGCATGAAAAGCGGCTATCTGCTCCGCGACATCATCAACAAGGTTGGGGGGATTCATTTCACGTCGTCCGACGAGCTTCACACCCTCGGCGCGCTCTACGAATCCATGCTCCGAGAAATGCGCGACGCGGCGGGCGATTCCGGCGAGTTCTACACGCCGCGCGCTGTCGTCCGCTTCATGGTGGAAGTCACCGACCCGCGCCTTGGCGAAACCGTTCTCGACCCGGCCAGTGGCACGGGCGGGTTCCTTGTGGAGGCGTACAACCACCTTGAAAAACAGGTGAAGACCGTCGCCGACCGCAAGCGCCTGCAAAACGACACCATCACCGGCTGCGAACCTAAATCCCTGCCTTATCTGCTCTGCCAGATGAACCTGCTGCTGCATGGGCTGGACGCGCCGCAGATCGACCCCGGCAACGCCCTGCGCTTCAAGCTCTCCGAGATCGGCGAGAAAGAGCGCGTCGATGTGATCCTCACCAATCCGCCCTTTGGCGGGGAAGAGGAAAAGGGCATCCAGGGCAACTTCCCCGAAGACCGCCAGACGGCGGAAACTGCGCTGCTGTTCCTGCAGCTCATCATGCGCAAGCTCAAACGCCAGCCGACCGCCGTTAGCCGCCCGGCGCGGGCGGCGGTCGTCGTGCCGAATGGAACGCTGTTCGGCGACGGCGTTTGCGCGCGCATCAAGGAGGAACTGATCAAGGAGTTCAACCTCCATACCATCGTGCGGCTGCCCAATGGCGTGTTCGCGCCCTACACCGGCATTCCGACGAACATCCTGTTTTTCGACCGCTCCGGCCCGACGAAGGAGGTCTGGTATTACGAACAGCCCCTGCCTGAGGGCCGTAAGAATTACACCAAGACCCAGCCCATGCAGTTCGAGGAGTTCACGGGCTGCATGGCGTGGTGGACGAAGCGCGAGGAAAACGATCAGGCGTGGAAAGTACCGGCCAAGGAATTGCTGGCAGCGGGCTGCAACCTCGACCGCAAGAACCCGCGCGCCAAAGTGGATTTCGAGCATCTGCCACCGGAGCAGCTTGCCGACGACATTCTGAAGAAGGAGCTGCGGATCGCCGAGCTGATGCGGGAGATCAAGGCCGCTCTGGGGGCGAGCGCATGAGTGCGGCCTGGCCGATAGTCGCGCTTGGCGATGTGCTCCGTCGTTCCGAGCACATGATTCCGCTCGACCCGGAAGCAACCTACAAGGAGGTGACGGTTCGCATCAACGGCAAGGGGGTTGTCGAGCGCCGGCAGGTGCAGGGCGTTGAGATCGCCGCAGACCGCCGCTACCGGGCGAAGCCCGGGCAATTCATCATTTCGCGCATTGACGCGCGGCACGGCGCAAGCGGCCTTATTCCCGATGATCTGGATGGCGCTGTCGTCACCAACGATTTTCCTCTGTTTGATGTGGCCAAGGATCGTCTGGACCCCGCATTCCTTGGCTGGATGTCAAAGACTGCCTCGTTTGTCGAGCTGTGCAAACGAGCCAGCGAAGGCACCACCAATCGAGTCAGGCTATCAGAAGGTCGCTTCAAAGCCCTGAATATCCCCCTCCCGCCGCTTGACGAGCAGCGCCGCATCGTCGCGCGCATCGAGGAACTGGCCGCGAAGGTGGCGGAGGCGAAACAACTTAGGTCGATGGCGCTAGACGAGGCGGGCGCCATCTTTAGTAAAGCTGTCGGCGCACTCTTCGACAGCCGATCCGTGGGTTGGACGGCTGCCAGCGTGGACGAAATAGCGCAATCGCTGGATGCTGGATGGAGTCCACAATGTGAAGATGGTCCAGCCAATGAAGGTCAATGGGGTGTACTGAAAACGACCTCAGTGCAATGGTGTGAATTTTGGCCTCACGAGAATAAATGTCTCCCGTTTTCGGCCGCCGCCCGTTCAGAGCTTTCTGTGAAGGCTGGCGATGTGTTGGTTACCAGGGCTGGCCCCATGAAGCGGGTCGGCGTTCCGGCTACCGCCCGTAAGGATCACCCCAACCTCATGATCTCTGACAAGCTGATCCGCATTCGTCCCAAACTCGACATGATCAATCCGCGTTTTCTTGAATATGCTCTTTCCTCGCCGCAGGCCCAAGGCCACTTGGTTGCAAGGAAGACCGGCCTTGCAGATGCACAGGTAAATATATCGCAAGCGATTCTACGAGCGACACCGTTCTCCTATCCGTCGTTGGAAGCTCAAAGCAGCATAGTTGCCGAACTCGATGCGCTGCAAGCCAAGGTCAATACGGTTAAGGCGTTCCAAGAGGAAACCGCCGCCGAGCTGGACGCAATGCTTCCCGCGATTCTCGACAAGGCGTTCAAGGGGGAGTTGTGATGGACGCAGGCGCATTCATGGCGCTGCTGAGGGCGTCGAATCCCGTCTGGCACGAAGACGACGGCGACCCGGTCCGTTGGATTTTCCGCGGGCATCGCAACGTTTCGTGGCGCCTAAAGCCGAGGGCTTGGCGAAGTGCTCATGAGGGAAATCCGCTTCACAATCTGCTGACCGGGCTCGCGCAAGCCGAAGTCGAAGCCACCGAGCCAGTCGAGCGCGGAACAGCTCTGCACCGAGCGCTTGCTTGGACGCATGGTGAGAAGATTGTGTTGAACGAGTTTCGCCGCATCGGCTGGCAGATGGGTTTCGACGTTGTCGAGCCCGTCTCGGAATATGCCATGGACCTCGCTTACGGGCCAAGCGTCATTGACGACACTCGGGCCGAACCGGACTGCTACAGCCCGTTCATTAGAGCCGAGGATATTGGGATAGCGCAACATTACGGTGTTCCGACACGCTTTCTGGACTGGACGTTCAATCCTATGTTCGCAGTTTTCTTCGCACAGGAAGACTACGCCGCGGGCCTCGACCAGACTGACCTATGCGTCTGGGCGCTCGACATGCATGCCATCACCATGATGCACCATTGGGAGGACGGGATCGGTCGTAATCTGATGCGTTCACTCGTGCCCCGCCGCCGAGGCAACGATTTCATCACCGCTCAGGATGGTCTGCTCCTTGAGATTGAGCACAAATGGGCGCTGGGCTTTTTCGAGCGCAATGGCGATTGGCCCAGTGTGCAAGATGTCGTCTACGCCATCCACAAGGAGGAAGAGACTGACCCAGATGAGCCTGACTACTATCTCTATGATGAAGCGCACCCGATGCTGAGGCGCATCGTGCTTCCCGCTTCCGAGATTCCTACCTTGCGCCTGATGCTCCAACGCGAAGGGATTACGCGCGAAAGGCTTATGCCGACATTGGAGAACGCGGCGCGAGCTGCGGTTCAGGCGGTTTCAAAGTTCAAAGCCCTCAAGGAGGAGCTGCCATGACACACTTCGCCATCAGGGGAAGCCGGCAGCTAATGTCCGAGGAATTTTCGGCGCATCTTGCACTTGCGATCCGGTTAGAAAATGTCGGCGTCCTGCTTGGCGCCGGAGCCTCCAAAGGTGTCGGCGGCATGGTCATGTCGGACGTGTGGGCGCTCCTTACGACCGAATATGCTGAACAAATCCGGTTCCTTCGGGACAATAAGTTTCTTGCGGACGGCGAGCCGGGCAACGTCGAATTCCTACTCGACCGGCTGGAAATTGCCTGTCTGGACGGCGAACGAACTGGCGCTGACTTGACCAAGCTGAAGGCGGCGCGGCACGCCTTGCGAAAGGCCGTGCTTCGAGCCGCCATTCTTGATGAAATGCTGTGGTCGGAGCCGGATCAGACCATCCTGAACCCCAAGCTGTCAGACCACATCAAGCTTGTGTCGCGGCTTGCCGGAAATCGGCAGCCCGGTCAGGCCGCCCCGTGGGCGTTTACCACCAACTACGACCTCGCGCTGGAATGGTCGGCCGAGGCGCTGGGCCTCCATTGCGTGAACGGCTTTTCAGGGACGCACGACCGCGCCTTTCGTCCGAGCAGCTTCGATCTTGGCCTTCGCAATGTGCAGGCGCGCGGTGAGGCACGTTTCGGCACATACAACCTCTATCTTGGCAAGCTGCACGGCTCGATTTCGTGGACGGCGAGCAGGTCGGGCAGCGTGTGCGAGTTGCCCTGCGCCAGCGTGAAGCCGTTGGTGGATCTATTCATTGCGTCGGATCAGCCAGATGACTGGCCGGGTTTCATGATCTTCCCCGGCGCGTCGAAATTCGTTCATACCACCGCGTTCGTATATGGCGAGATCATCCGCCGCTTCACCGAATTTCTCTCCCGGCCGAACGCCTGCCTCATCGTCAATGGCTATGGGTTCGCAGACGATCACATCAATCGTCTTATCGTTTCGGCGCTACAGAACCCGACCCTGCAACTCATCATCTACCTTCCTGAGATCGACCGTTTGGGCATCTATGACACGCTCGCCGCGACCGGCGAGGCGATCAAGCCCAACGAGCAGCTTAAGCGCCTGCTTCTGGCGCAGCTTCCGCAGGTGACGGTGCGCGGCTTCGGAGCCGGAGGCTTCTTCGACGCACTGGCGAACGACCTGCCCGAACCGGCCATGCTGGACGAGGTGTCGGAACGTGCGCGCCAGCTTGAAGTGCTGCTCAAGCAGGCCACGAACATTCAGGTGTCGAAGAAACCCGCCGGAAAAGCAGATGCGAATAAGGCAGTCGGGGCCGCTCCCGATGCTGCCTCCGCGCCCGGCGATGGCTTCGAGGGTTTGTTCGAATGAGTTCTCGCCGCCCAATCGGATATGTGGTCGAGATCGACGGCCCGCAGCTTCTGGTCAATCTGCTTGAAGACTCCCGTGGTCATGTCGCCGGGCACCGCGACGGTTTATCGACCGTCGAGCAGCCGGGCGATTTGGTAGGGATCGACGCCGGGGCCGAGACGATTATCCTTCGGATCATGACGGTCGCGTTCGCCGAGCCGCGCGAAGTCCATGCCCTAGGGCGCGGGCGGTCCCAAAATGTCCCGCAGGAGCCGCTGCGCCAGCTTCGCGGCCGGGTCGTCGGCTTTCTGGCAAAGCGTGACGGTAAGTTGATCTTTTCACCGCAGGAATGGCGGCTGCCTGTTCTCGGGGCGAGTGTCTATCCGCTCTCCGACATCGAAACGGTGGCGACCATCGGTGCGACCGGCATCAAGGCCGAGCAAATCAGGCTTGGTGCGGATTCGCGGAACCGGGCGGTAGAAGTCTGCGCGAACATTGACGAGGTGCTCGGGCGTCACATGGCGATCCTTGGTTCGACAGGTCAGGGGAAAACTCATTTCGTCGCGGCCGTGCTGCAACAGCTTTTGCGCCTGCCCAAGTCGCGGATCGTCGTGTTCGACGTGAACGGCGAATATACGCCCGCCTTCGCCCACCTCGGACAGCGCGTGAAGATCACGCAGCTAGGCGGCCCCAATGGCGGGCTTCGGATTCCATACTACGCCCTTGGTCGGCACGGCCTGTCCCGGTTGCTAATACCGAGCGAGAAAGCGCAGATGCCGACGCTGCGCTTCGCTATTGAGCATCTGCGATTTGTGGAAGCGGACGCCCACGGTGCAAAGCCGGTTGGCGGGCAGGCCAACGTCCTTTTCGATGACTGTCACACCGGCAATCCCACGCAAGCCAATCAGGCGATTGCCGCGATAAGGGCAGGAACATCGCCTTTAGCGAACCTGTGGCCGCACATGCGCGCGTTGTCCTGCCTAGCCACAGAATGGTATGTGCTTTCGCCGGGCCGGAATGGTGTAGAACGAAACGCCTTCCAGTATGGCCATATTCAGTCGATGATTAACCGCATACGCGGCTTGATCGAAGACCCACAGTTTACATCGGTTGTGGAGATCGCTGGCGGCCCTGGATTGGTGCGTCCCTTGAGCATGGATGCCGAATGCGCCGCGCTCGTTCGGGAGGCATTTGGACCGCCTGCCTTCGATCAGAACGATTGGTCAATTCACATCGTTGACCTCAGCCGCTTGACCCAGGATCTTATGCCGTTCGTCCTCGGTTCGCTGCTTGAGATGTTCGCCGCCGAGATCTTCAAGCGCGGCCCCGGCAATACCCATCCTACGATGCTGGCATTGGAAGAGGCGCACCACTATCTGCGTCAGCTACCCGGTGAATCCGACGGCGGGCAGCAGGCGCTTGCTTATGAAAGACTAGCGAAAGAGGGACGCAAGTTCGGCCTGTCCCTGCTCATCAGCACCCAGCGCCCGTCCGAGGTTTCCCCGACCGTGCTCTCGCAATGCGGCACATGGGCGGTGTTCCGACTCAATAACGAAGCAGATCAGCGGGCGGTCGCATCGGCGGCGGAAACAGCGGGGGTGAACGTATCCCGCCAGCTTGCCGGGCTGGGGCGCGGCGAGGCTATTATTTTTGGCGCGGCCCTACCTGTTCCAACGCGATTGTCTGTCAGCCGGCCCAATCCCGAGCCGGACTCAAAAGACCCTCCCTTCTTGCGAGACTGGTCAGTCTAAATTTTGGTCTGCATTTTCGCGGCGCTCGTTTATGATGTGCGCCCGCTTATGGCGGGAATATCATCATATAGAATCCACGAATCCAGAGCCCTTATCCTGATGGTATTGGAGTTGGTATGGTTTTGGGTCGCGGGCGGAAAGTCCAATACGCACAATACGAATTCAAGCCTGTTGACCATCGAGTGGGAGTGAGGGCTTCGAGCCGCTACGATCATTCGACCGCAGGGATCGCCGCCTCGCGAGCCCGCGCCGCCTCCACAGAAGAGCGCGCGGCAATCCGCGCGACATAGGCGCCGATCTTCGGCCAACGCCCGAGATCGATCGAGAAGCGCGGCATCCAGCCGAGCACAGTGAAGAGATAGGCGTCGGCGACCGTGAAAACCCCGCCCATCAGAAACGGACGGTCCGCCAATGCCGAATCGAGCCAATCGAAACGCTTGGACAGTCGCGCCTCGAAGAACTCTCGCGCCGCCTTCGGCAACGCCTGATCGAACAAAGGGCTCGAACCGGCGTGAAGCTCGCTGGCGATGAAGTTGAGCCATTCCTGAAGACGCACGCGCTCCAATTCGCCGTTCGGCGGCGCGAGCCCCGCCTCCGGTTTCAGATCGGCGAGAAATTGGAGAATCGCCGGCGCTTCGGTCAGCGTCGCGCCACAATCCAGGCGGAGCGCGGCGACATAGCCTTTCGGATTGACCGTCCAGAAATCGCCGCCCTCCGACGTCCTCTTGGTTCGATTGTTCACCCGTACCAGCTCGTAGGGCAACCCCAGCTCCTGCAACGCTATATGCGGCGCGAAAGAGCAGGCGCCGGCGGCAAAATACAGCTTCATCCGGACATCTCCGTCGAAGAAGGACGCGGGCATGTTGACATGACGCAGGGAAGAAGAAAAATTACGGAATAAGATTTCTCATATAAGCAGCTCTAATATGAAGCTGACACAGCTCCGCGGCCTGATCGCCATAGCAGAATCCGGCAGCATCACCGCCGCGGCCGCAGCGATCGGCGTCACGCAGTCCGGCCTGAGCCAGGCGCTCGCGACGCTGGAGGAGAGTCTCGGCGTCAAATTATTGGTGAGGAAAGCAAACGGAATCGAGCTGACGGCGTTCGGAGAACGCGTTCTCGAGCACGCCCGCGCGGCCTTCACTCATGTGGAGGCGATCCGCCGAGAAGCGGCGATTGCGGCCGGGGAGCCGTTCGGCGCGCTCCGCATCGCCGCCTTCCCCAGCGTATTCGCGACCTTTCTGCCGCCCCTGCTCCGGCGCTTCCGCACGCTCCACCCCGACATAGACGTGATCGCGCTGGAGACGGATGATCAGGAGGTCGAGATCTGGCTCGACGAGGGATCGGTGGACATCGGCGTCGTATTGAATCCGCCACCAGAGAGAAACACGATCACGATTGGGCGGGACGCCTGGGTCTGCGTTCTGCCCTCCTCTCATCGTCTGGCGCGACGTGGATCATCCGTGTCGTTCGCCGAACTGACGGCGGAGCCTTTCGTGCTCGCGACCGGAGGATGCCATATCCATGCGCGCACGCTCGCCGAACATGCCGGCTTGTCTTTGACGAATATCCGAATGGAGGTGCGCGACTGGACGAGCGCCATTGCGCTCGTCCGCGAAGGCGTCGGCGTCGGCCTCGCGCCCGAGTCTACCTTGCCGGAAAATCGGAAGGGCTTACGTGTCGCGCGGCTCGATCCGCCGCTCTACCGCGAATTCGGCTTGGCCGCAGCGCCGGGACGCACGCCCTCGCGCGCCGCACGGCTCTTCATGGATCTACTGCAGGCAAAAAGGTGAGCCTGCAGCGCCATCACATCCCCGTGACGACCGGCTCCCCGGCCTTTTGCCAGCCGATGATGCCGCCGCCGAAATGCGTGCTCACGTCGCGGCGGCCGAAGAGGCGGGCCTGCTCCATGGCGTTCACCGAGCGCTTGCCGGAGCGGCAATAGACCACGACCTTCTGGCCCTCGGCCGGCGCCGGAATCTTGCTCGGATCGAAGGCGGACAGCGGCACGAACAAAGCGCCGTCGATATGGCCCTGGGCGTATTCGTCCGCCTCGCGCACATCGACCAGAATGATCGATTTGTCGGCGATGCCGCTCTTCAAATCCTCAAGGCTGATCTCGTTATACCACTCGGCCATGTCGTCTTCCCAAAATCTCTGCGCCGCCGCACGATCTGCTCTCGCGCCGCAGCCGCAAAGGCTCGGGCAGGCGGCTTGAAGCGTCGCGCGGACGCGTTAGGTGGCAAGCCCTCGGGGGCGCTGTTTCCGCCATTTGACACAGGAGGTCTACAAATGTCCAGGAATGCATCGCTCGCGGCCGCGGTCGCACTCGCCGTCGCGTCCTCGCCCGCTTTCGCCGAAGTGCAGATGTTCAAGGGCGATCTCTCCGGCGGCGCGGAAACTCCGCCGAGCGCAAGCAAAGGCGTCGGCTCCATCGCCGTGACGCTGGACCCCAAGACCCGGAAAATCAGCTGGAAGGGCTATTTTGTCGGTCTCGAGGGCCAGGAGCTGAAGGCGCATTTCCATGGGCCCGCCAAGGCCGGCGAGAAAGCCGCGCCGGTGCTGCCGGTCGAGGCCTTGGAGGAGACATTCCAGGGCTCAGCGACGCTCGACGCCAAGCAGGTCAAGCAACTCGAAGACGGCCAATGGTATTTCAACATCCATTCGGCCAAGCATCCGGAAGGCGAGCTGCGCGGGCAACTGAACCGCGTGCGGTGACCGATGGCGCGCCCATTTGCGCCTATTGCGGATTTTCCAGGCTGAAGGCCTGCGCGCCTTCGTCATAGGCGAAAATCTCGCCATAGCGGCCCCAGGTGGTGACGCTGCGCAGCGTCATCTCCGCATAGTCCTCGCTCATGTAATCCTCGAGCTCCTCGCGGAAGCGCGTGGCGGGCGCGTAATGCGACGGCCGCTCGTCCAGCACGCGGCGGATGCGCTGCGCCAGCGGCACATAAGCGAGCAAATGGTCGCCGAACAGCTTCTTGCGCTGGTCGACGTCCATCTCCGCGAAGCGCTTGCCGGCCGTCGTCAGCCTTATGTCGCCCTCGGCGAGCTCGGCGAAGCGCAGCAGCTGCAGCGTCTCGGCGACGGGGAAGAGTTCGTCGATCTCGAGCTGCAGGCTGTCGGCGAGCGTCGGCAGATCGGCCTTGCCGTCATAAGGCGGCGCCGCCACCTCCTCGATCATGCCGGCGAGCGTGTTGGTCGAGACGGTGGGCAGCGCCATGCCGAGGCCGAGGCCCGGGAAGGTCGACTCCCGCATCTTCGCCGGCTCGGCGCGGCGCGTCATCAGCGCATAGATCTGGTCGACGAGCTGGCGGAACTCCGGATCGAGCCGATTGCGCGGATGCGCCAGCGTCACGCGGATTTCCGCGGCGATGCGGCCGGGGTTGGAGGAGAGCACCACGATGCGGTCGCACATCAGCACCGCCTCCTCGATGTTGTGCGTGACCATCAGTATGGATTTGATGGGCATCCGGCCTTCCACCCACAGATCGAGGAGATCGGTGCGCAAGGTTTCCGCGGTCAGCACGTCGAGCGCCGAGAAAGGCTCGTCCATCAAGAGAATATTGGGCGCGACGACGAGCGCGCGCGCGAAGCCGACGCGCTGGCGCATACCGCCGGAAATCTCCTTGGGAAAAGCGTTCTCGAAGCCGTCGAGGCCGATGATGTCGATCGCCTTCAGCGCGCGGCGGCGAGCGTCCGCCTCGCGCACGCCTTTGGCGCGCAGGCCGAGCTCCACATTGGCGAGCACGGAGAGCCAGGGAAACAGGGCGAAGCTCTGAAACACCATGGCGACGCCATCGACCGGGCCGGCCACTTTCTCGCCGCGATAGAGAACCTCGCCGCCGGTCGGCCGCGCCAGGCCGGAAACGATGCGCAGCAGCGAGGATTTGCCGCAGCCGGAACGTCCGAGCAGGCCGACGATCTCGCCATCGTCGAGCCGCAGCGAGATATCGTCGAGAACGATCGGGCCTTTTTCGCCGGAAGAGCGGCCATAGGCCTGGAAGACATTGCGGAGCTCGAGCAGAGGCGCTTTCGTCGCGGACATGGCGGAACCCTTCAGGACAGGCGCAGGCGCCGTTCGACGAAGCCGAACAATTGGCGCCAGAAGAGACGGTTGAACAAAATGACGACGACGCTCATCAGCGAGACGCCGAGCACGATCTTGGGATAGTCGCCGGCCGCGGTCGCCGCGGCGATATAGGCGCCTATGCCCTGCGCCTCGATCGTGTCGTCGCCCCATTTCACATATTCGGCGACGATGGCGGCGTTCCACGAGCCGCCCGAGGCGGTGAGCGCGCCGGTCACGTAATAGGGGAAGATCGCCGGCAGAATGACGTTCTTCCACCAGGCGAAGCCGCGAATGCCGAAATTGGCGGAGACCTCGCGGAGATCGTTCGGGAAAGCCGAGGCGCCGGCGATGACGTTGAACAATATGTACCATTGCGTGCCGAAGATGATCAGCAGCGACAGCCATATGTCGGGATCGAGCCGGAAGGTGAGAATGCCGATGACGGCGATGGGGAAGAGGACATTCGCCGGAAAGGCCGCCAGAAATTGCGCCAGCGGCTGGATCTTCTCGGCGATGCGCGGACGCAGGCCCACAAAGACGCCGATCGGAACCCAGATCAGCGTCGCCAGTGCAATCAGCACGATGACGCGGATCATCGTGTAGAATGTCAGCAGCAGCGCGTGGCGGAACTCCTCGAGGCTCACCGCGCTGCGCAGAAATTCGAACACCAGCGACAGCGAATAGAGCAGCGCCGCGCCGACGGCCGCGAACCATACGACATCGAAGACCACCGCCCCGCGGCGGCTCTCCGGCAGGCGCGGGGCCGCGTAGGGCAAGGCCATTTTCCACAGCGAGGCGCGGCGCAGCAGCGAAGCCGGCCAGGCGGCGGCGGCGCGCAGCCAGCGCGTGCGCACGAAGAGATCGCGCACCCAGCTTTCGGCTTCGTCCTGCGAGGCGGAGAGCTCGACTCGGAACTTGCCCGAGAAGGCCACGATAGGCCGAAACAGCAATTGGTCATAGGCGAGAATGATGAGCGCCACAGCGACCACCGCCGCCACGACGCAATCGATGCGCTTGCTCTCGATCGCCAGAGCGAGATAGGAGCCGACGCCCGGCAGCCGCACATTCACGTCGCCGACGGTGATCGCCTCCGAGGCGACGACGAAGAACCAGCCGCCGGACATGGACATCATCATGTTCCAGATGAGTCCGGGCATCGCGAAGGGCGCCTCGAGCTGCCAGAATTTCTGCCAGGGCGTGAGGCCGAAGCCCTTGGCCACCTCGTCGAGATCGCGCGGCACGGTGCGCAGCGACTGGTGGAAGGAGAAGGCCATGTTCCAAGCCTGGCTGGTGAAGATGGCGAAGATCGCCGCGCCCTCCGCCCCGAGCGTCGAGCCGGGGAAGAGGCCGAGAAAGAACGTCACCGTGAAGGAGAGAAAGCCGAGCACCGGCACCGACTGAAGCACATCGAGCAGCGGCACCAGAATCATCTCGGCGCGCCGGCTCTTGGCGGCGAGCGTGGCGTAGACCAGCGTGAAGAGCAGCGAGAAGCCGATCGCCGCGAACATGCGCAGCGTCGTGCGCAGTCCGTAATAGGGCAGCTCCCAATAATCGAGCGACAATTGCGCCGTCTCCGGCGCCTCGAGCGGCAGCGCCATGCCGCGCCAGCCCGGCGCGGCGAGCGCGAAAACGCCGAGGACGAGCGCGAGAGCGACGAAATCCCACAGATTGGGCAGAGTGCGGCGGCCGAGCGAGGTGAGCGCGACGAAACGATTCAGCATGATCGAAGGCTTTCGGCGAAGCGAGGCGCAGGGATGGCCGGCGGCTGGGGCTCCGGCGGGACAGCATGTCGCACAGCCGGATATCGCCGTCATCTCCGCAGAGACGGAAAAAGCCACGCGCCGCCGTCCAATGGCCAAGCCTTATGACAATTGCGTGTCGCCGCCGGGCGGGATCGCCGAAAAAAATCGGCGCCGGGCCGGCGCGAGCGCGATCACCGCGTCCCCATCGGCGCGGCGCGGGACTCGCGGCGGGCCTCGCCCTTGGGCAGGGAACCGGTCGGCGCGGGATCGATGCGCGCGCCGTCGAGCCGGTCGAGCCGCTGCTCGATCTGCTCCAGCCGCGCGGCGCCGAAATCGCGCGCCGTCTCCAGCGCGCGCAGCCGCACGCCGGCGCGCAGCGCCTCCTCGTCGTGGCGAAGCGATTCGATCAGCGCGCGCGTCGCCCGCGCCTCGTCGAGCAAGCGGGCGATCTCGCGACGCTGCTCGATCCCGAAGGAGACTTCGGGCTTCCAGTCGAGCGCCTTGGCGAGGGTCTGGCCGTCTATGCTCTGCGCGGCCTGCAGCGCGGTCTTGACGCCGGTGCGCGAGCCGAGAAAAAAGCCGGCCGCCGCGCCCGCGCAGACGGACACGACGATGACGCCGAGAATCCGAAGGCCATTGGGCCGCGAAGGGGGCGCTAGGCGGCGCGCCGCTGCCGTCCACATGAAGGACCTCCTGAGCGACGCCGAGGCGATGTCTCAGTGGCCCGAGTGTCCGCGCCCATGGTTAACGGCGCGTTAAGCGCGCGTGGCCGCCGGCGCGAGACGCGTCCGACGGCCAGAACGATGCGATCGAAGAGCGCTTCGTCAGTGCGCGCCCGCCTTTAGTGCGCGCGATGCTTCATGGCGCGATGCGGAATGTCGCTATAGGGCGCTATGCCATGGCCGCCGACCGAGGAGCGCCCCTGGTTGTAAGTGCGCCCCTGATTATTATAGGAGCGGCCCTGACTGGAGGAGGAGCGGCCCTGGATCGCCGAGCGCCCCTGCGATCCGCTCTGGCCGGCCATGCGCGCCTTGCCGGAGGCGGCGCCGGATTTGGAATATTTCTGAGACGTCGCCGAGGAGCGACCTTTCGTCGCCTTGGAGGCGCGCGCGCCCGGATAGTCCTGATAACGAGCCTTGGCGATATCTGAGGCCGCGCCGGCGGCGAGCGCCGGAACCGCCGAGGGCAGCGCCAGCGCCGGAGCCGTCATCGCCGGTAGAGAGATGGCGAGCAATCCGAGCGCGACCGCGCCCATGGTCAGATTCGTGAGGTTCATATGCACACTCCCGTATCGCGAGCCAGCGCCCGCGGCGGCCCCCCAGGGCGTCACAACGTGCGGGAAGCGGGTCGGTTCCCTCGGCCCACGCCGCGCGCCGCCGCGCCAGAGCCCGCCCGAAGGGGCGGCGGAGCGCAAGATTGCAAGTGGAGGCGACGCTACCTATAGTCCGCGCCAATTCCGGCCGTGAGCGCACGAAAGAGCCGGAGACCGCAACGCCCAAGGGAAGCCCCAAATCATGCTGGAAGGCCTTCGCATCGCCTCGCAACATCGGATCGGCCGCATCGTCCTCGGGCTCGTCATGGGCTTCATCGCGCTGAGCTTCGCGGTGTGGGGCATAGGCGACGTGTTCCGCGGCTTCACCTCCACGCGGCTCGCCAAAGTGGGCGCGGGCGAAATTTCGGTCGACGCCTATCGCAGCGCCTATCAGAATGAGCTGCGCCGCCTGCAGCAGCGCGCTCGCCGCGCCATCACCAATGAGGAGGCGCGCCGCTTCGGGCTCGACCAGCAGGTGCTCCAGCGCATGATCACCGATCTGTCGCTCGACCAGAAGACGAAAGCGCTCGGCCTCGCCATTTCCGAAGACGAGACCTTGCGCCTCACCCGCGATGAAAATGTCTTCAAAGGTCCGGCCGGCAAATTCGACTCCGACCGCTTCAAGCAGCTCATCCGCGACGCCGGCTATACAGAGCGCAGCTTTCTCCTCGAGCAGAAGGGCGGCTATCTGCGCAAGGAGCTGACCGATTCCATCGTCGCCGGCATGGAGCCGCCGCCCCTGGTGCTGGAGGCGCTGCATCGCTTCCGCAACGAGGTTCGCGAGATCGATTATTTCCTTCTCCCCGCCGCGGCCGCTGGCGAGGTCGCCAAGCCCGGCGAGGAGGAGCTGAAGAAATATTTCGACGATCGCGAGCAGAGCTTTCGCGCCCGCGAATATCGCAAGCTCGCTCTGCTCGCCGTGACGCCGGCTTCGCTCGCCAAGCCGCAGGAGGTGAGCGAGGCGGAGGTTCGCAAGCTCTATGACGAGGTGAAGGCCAAGCGCTACGGCACGGCGGAGAAGCGCCATTTGCGCCAGCTTCTCTTCGCCTCGAAAGACGAAGCCGATAAGGCGCTCGAGCGGCTGAAGGGCGGCCTCTCCTTCGACGCGCTGGCGGGAGAGCGCAAGCTCTCGCAAAAGGACATAGACCTCGGCTTGCTCGAGGAGCGCGACCTCGGCGACCGGCAGATCGCCGCAAAGGTCTTCGCCTCGCGCGAGCCGGGCTTCGTCGGCCCGGTTCAGACGGCGTTCGGCTTCGCCATTCTCCAGGTCGAGAAGATCATCCCCAGCGTCTTCACGCGCAGCTTCGAGGAGGCCGCCGACGAGCTGCGCCGCGAGATCGCGCAGCAGCGCGCCGCTCCGTCCGTGCGCACGCTGCACGACTCGATCGAGGATCAGCGCACCGGCGGCAAGACGCTGGCCGAGGCCGCCAAATCGGCCGGCCTCGACGTCGCGACGATCGAGGCGGCGGATTCGACCGGACTCGATCCCGCCGGCAAGGAGATCGCCGGCCTCTTCGGCTCCGAGGATCTGCTGAAGGCGATTTTCGCCTCCGACGTCGGCGTCGACAACGACACTGTGCCGACACGCGACGGCGGCTATGTGTGGTTCGAGATCGCCAAAGTGGAGCCGGCGCGCCAGCGCAGCTTCGCCGAGGTGAAGGAGGCGGTCGAGACCGCTCTGCGCGGCGAGAAGCAGCAGAAGGCGCTGACCGAGCGCGCCGAGGCGCTGACCGCGGAGCTGCGCGCCGGCAAGGCGATCGAGGATGTCGCCAAGGGCGCCGGCGCCGAGACGCGGCATTTGAGCGATGTGAAGCGCGCGCCGCATCCCGAGCTGTCGACTGCGGCGATCGTCGCCATTTTCGACGCGCCGTCCAAGGGCGCCGGCTCCGCTGCGGTCGATGGCGGGCGCCTCGTCTTCCAGGTGAAGAGCGCGACGACGCCGGCCTATGATCCCGCCTCCATCGAGGCCAAGGCGGCGGCGGACCAGCTGCGGCCGGCCTTCACCAATGACATACTCGAGCAATATGTCGGCGCGCTCGAGAAGGTCTTCAACGTGTCGATCAACGAACATGCGTTGCAGGCGGCGACCGGCGGAGCGGATCAGAACCAGTGAGCGCATTGTCCGAACCTTCGTTCGACGAATTCGCCGCCGCCCATGAGGCGGGCCGCGCCGGCCTAGTGGCGACGCGGCTCGTCGCCGATCTGGAGACGCCGGTCGCGGCCTATCTGAAGCTGACGCGCGCGCGGACGGCCAATGTCTTCCTGCTCGAATCGGTCGAGGGCGGCGCCGCGCGCGGCCGCTACTCGATGATCGGGCTCGACCCCGACATCGTGTTCCGCATCCATGGCGAGAAGGCCGAGATCAACCGCCGCGCGTTGCGTGACGCGAATGCTTTCGAACCCTGCGCGAAACCGCCGCTCGACGCCCTGCGCGAATTGCTCGCCGAATCCGCGATCGACGAGGTCGCGCATCTGCCGCCGATGGCGGCCGGCGTGTTCGGCTATCTCGGCTATGACACTGTGCGGCTGATGGAGCGCCTCGCCCCGGCCAAGGACGATAAGATCGGCGTGCCCGATGCGATCTTGCTGCGGCCGACCGTCATGGTCGTCTTCGACAATGTGCGCGACGAGATCATCGTGGTGACGCCCGCCCGCCCAACGGCGGGCGTCTCCGCCAAGGCCGCCTATGAGGCGGCGCTCGCGCGGCTCGATTCTGTGGTCGCGACCTTGGAGGCGCCGCTCGAGCAGCGCGAGGCGGAGGCCGATCCGCATCTTCTCGCCGAGGAGCCGGTCTCCAACACCGCGCCCGGGCGTTTCCTGGAAATGGTCGAGCGAGCCAAGGATTACATTCGCGCCGGCGACATCTTTCAGGTCGTGCTGTCGCAACGCTTCACCGCGCCTTTCGCTCTGCCGGCCTTCGCGCTCTATCGCGCGCTGCGCCGCGTCAATCCGGCGCCTTTTCTATGCTTTCTCAATTTCGGCGACTTCCAGATCGTCTGCTCATCGCCGGAGATTCTGGTGCGCGTCGCCGAAGGAAAGGTGACGATCCGCCCCATCGCCGGCACGCGCTGGCGCAGCCCGGTGAAGGCGGAGGACGAGCGTCTCGCCGCCGATCTTCTCGCCGATGAGAAAGAGCGCGCCGAGCATTTGATGCTGCTCGATCTCGGACGCAATGACGTCGGCCGCGTCGCCGCGACGGGAAGCGTGCGCGTGACCGACAGCTTCACCATCGAGCGCTACAGCCATGTGATGCATATCGTCTCCAATGTCGAAGGCGCGCTCGATCCCGCGCGCGACTGCATAGACGCGCTCGCCGCCGGCTTTCCGGCCGGCACGGTCTCCGGCGCGCCGAAAGTGCGCGCCATGGAGATCATCGACGAATTAGAGACGGACAAGCGCGGCATTTATGGCGGCTGCATCGGTTATTTCGGCGCCGGCGGCCAGATGGACACTTGCATCGTGCTGCGCACGGCGATCGTCAAAGACGGCAAGATGCATGTGCAGGCGGGCGCCGGCGTCGTCTATGACAGCGACCCCGATTACGAGCATCGCGAGACGGTGAACAAGTCGAAGGCGCTGTTCCGCGCCGCCGAGGAGGCCGTGCGCTTCGCGACGCGCGCGCGGCGCGGGCAGTAGAGCCGGAGCGAGAGAGGCGCGGCGTGACCGAGCATACGCTCTATGAGGAGGCGGACGACCCGCACCGGCCGATCCGTCTCGGCGACGCCGGCGCTGCGGGCGACGCGGCGCGCTGGGGCCATATGCTCACGCTGTTCATGCGCATAATGGCGCTGTTCTGGCTGCTGCAAGGCGTGATGCAATGGGTGATCGTGCTCGCCGCGAGCCGGCCCATATTCGACGAGGCGCCGACCAACGCCGCCATCGCAATCGTGTTCTTCGCCGTGCTCGATCTCGTCGCCGGCGTCGGGCTCTGGCTGGCGACGCCCTGGGGCGGCGTGCTGTGGCTGCTCATCGCCGGCGCGCAAATCTTCGTGACCTTGAGCGTGCCGGGATTTTTCGCCGGCGGCTATTGGCTGATCGCGCTCGATCTTTCGCTCATCGGCCTCTATTTCTTCCTCACTTTCGAGGCCGGCCGCGATTATGAGGCGCGGCGCCTGCGCGAGAAGCGCCGCAGGCGGCGCGGCCCCGAGGCCGAGGCTGTCGAGGGCCGCCTCGGCCGTATCGGGCGAAAGGCGCGCGCATTTTTCTCCCGGCTCGGGTAAGACGCGCGAAGCGGCGCGCGCAACACCCCTAACGCAATTCTAACAATTTGATTCACTGGCTATTTACCGCATCGAAGGTAGTGGAGGTAAACGACGGATTCAGACTGTTGTTTAAAGCGGTCTTCATTCGCGGCGGATAGGTTCTGGCCCATCGAGACACGGACCGGACTATCGAATATCCGGCGCAAAAGACGAGACGGAGCTTGTTCATGAATACGGCGTCGAAGACCGAGGCGGCGCAGGTCCGCGCGGAGAAGATCAACGAAATTCGCCCGATCTATCTCGAATCCCTCACGCTGGTGGAGCGTCTGCACCGCCGCCTGCTCGATGTCATCAAGGACGAGTTCGATCGTCGCAATCGTGGCGACGTCAATTCGGTGCAGGCTCTGCTGCTCTACAATATCGGCGACAAGGAGCTCACCGCGAGCGAGCTGCGCACGCGCGGCTATTATCTCGGCTCCAACGTCTCCTACAATGTGAAAAAGCTCGTCGAGATGGGCTATCTGCACCATGCCCGCTCGCGCGTCGATCGCCGCTCCGTGCGCATCAGCCTCACGCCCAAGGGCAAGGAGGTTCACGACATCGTCGCCGCTCTCTATGAGAAGCACGCGACGACGGTGGAGCAGATCGGCGGCGTCTCGACCGCGGAGTTCCGCACCGTCAACACCGCTCTGACGCGCCTCGAGCGCTTCTGGACGGATCAGATTCGCTATCGCCTCTGACGTCTCCTCCTCTCCTGATAGCTTTCTCCGCTCCACTCGGGCGATCTGCGCGTCACGCGTCGATCGCCCTTTTTCTTTTCCGAATGTCAGGGATTTTTGGCCGAATGTCGACGATTTCTGCTATGAGCAGGCGTCGCGGTCGTCACGTCGATAGAGGGGCCTCTTCCATGCGCTGGTCGCTCACGCTCGGCTCGTTCAAGGGCACGGCCGTCCGCATTCACATCACTTTTCTGCTGCTGCTCGCCTGGATCGGCTTTTCCGCCTATCGCAGCGGCGGCGCGCCGGCGGCGCGCGACAGCGTGATCTTCATCACGCTCATTTTCGCCTGCGTCGTGCTGCATGAGTTCGGGCATATTCTGATGGCGCGGCGCTTCGGCATTTTCTCGACCGAGGTCACGCTGCTGCCGATCGGCGGCGTCGCCAATCTCGACCATATGCCGGAAAAACCCTATCAGGAATTGCTCGTCGCGCTCGCCGGCCCCGCGGTGAATGTCGTCATCGCCGCTGCGCTGTTCATCGCGCTCGGCGCCTTCCAGCCGGAGACGCTGGCGCAGCTCGACGATCCGCATCTCAATGTGCTCGCGCGTCTCGCCGCCGCCAATCTGTTTCTGGCGCTGTTCAACATGATCCCGGCCTTCCCCATGGACGGCGGCCGCGTGCTGCGCGCCGCGCTCGCAATGTGGCTGCCGCGCGGCAAGGCGACGCGCATCGCCGCCTTCATCGGCCAGGGCTTCGCCTTCGCCCTGGGCTTTTTGGGCCTGTTCGGCAATCCCATCCTCGTCTTCATCGCCATATTCGTCTACATCGCCGCCAGCGGCGAGGCGCAAATGACCGTAGCGAGCGAGGCTGCCCGCGGCCTCTCCGTCGCCGACGCCATGGAGACCCGCATCGCCGCCATTGCCTGGGGCGCCGATCTCGGCGAGGCGGTCGAGACTCTGCTCGCCACCTCGCAGGACCAGTTTCCGGTGGTCGCGGCGGACGGCCGCTTCATGGGGCTGCTCGACCGCTCGGACATAATCGAGGCGCTGAAGGCCGACGACCGCAGCGCGCCGATCGCGCCCCATGTGCAGCGCGACGCCCCCACCGTGAGCGCGGCCGCGCCGCTCGACGAGACGATCGAGAAATTCGCCGGCGCCTCGGCCATGGGCGTGCTGGACGCCGATGGCGTCCTCGTCGGCCTGCTGACGCGCCAGAGCATCGGCGAGATCATGCTGATCGCCAATCTGCGGCCGGACTGGCGGCTCGGACGGCGCGGCTAGAGGCGCCGGCTCCCCCGCCGAGCGGCGCGAATGAATTGACTTGAGCGGCCGAAGAGCCGAAAAAATCGAGCCGCGGCGGGCGAGCAGCCCACGCCGCCGAGAACCGGACCCAAGCGCGAATGACAAAAGTCACGCTCATCGACAATTACGACAGCTTCACCTTCAACCTCGTGCATTATTTCGGCTCGCTCGGGGCCGAGGTGACGGTCAAGCGAAACGATGCGGTCTCGGTCGCCGAAGTGCTCGCCGCCGGCCCGGAGGCGATCGTGCTCTCGCCCGGCCCCTGCACGCCCAAGGAGGCGGGCATCTGCCTCGATCTCATCGCGGCGGCCTGGGCGACGATTCCGATTTTCGGCGTCTGCCTCGGCCATCAGTCCATCGGCCTGTCGTTCGGCGGCGATGTGATCCGCGCGCCCCTGCCCGTGCACGGCAAAATGGCGACCATATTGCACAAGGGCGAGACGATCTTCCGCGGCATAGAGGGGCCATTCCAGGCGACGCGCTATCACTCGCTGATCGTCGCGCGCGAGACCTTGCCCTCCTGCCTGCGCGTCACCGCCGAGACTCCGGACGGACTCATCATGGGCCTCTCGCACGAGAGCGCGCCCGTGCATGGCGTGCAATTCCATCCCGAGAGCATCACCTCGGAGCATGGGCACAAGATTTTGCGCAATTTCCTCGATCTCGCGCAGGAGTGGAACGCGACGCGCCGCCCCGCCAAAGTCGCGTGAGCCAATGCGAGCCTGAAGGCTCGCTCTACTTCAACAGAGACATTCGGCCGTGACCGACATCAAGCCCTATCTCGCCGCCCTCGCCGCCGGCGCGACCCTCTCCCGGCAGGAGGCGCGCGCCGCGATCTCCACCGTGCTCGAAGGCGGCGCGACGCCGGCGCAGCTCGGCGCCTTTCTGATGAGCCTGCGCCAGCGCGGCGAGACGGTGGAAGAAATCATCGGCGCGGCGGAGGCCATGCGCGCGGCGATGGCGCCGGTCGCGGGCGCGCAAGATGCGATCGACATTGTCGGGACGGGCGGCGACGGCGCCGGCACCTATAATGTCTCCACTCTGGCGGCGATCATCGTCGCCGGCTGCGGCGTGCGCGTCGCCAAGCATGGCGGAAGAGCCGCCTCCTCCCGCTCCGGCGCCAGCGACGTGCTGGCGGAACTCGGCGTCAAGGTCGGCGTCACGCCCGAGCACGCCGCATTTTGCCTTTCGGAAACAGGTATTTGCTTCATGGCGGCGGCGACGCATCACCCCGCCATGCGCCATGCCGCGCCGGTGCGCGGGGAACTCGGCCTGCGCACGATTTTCAACCTGCTCGGCCCGCTGTGCAATCCGGCGCGAGTGGAAAAGCAGCTGCTCGGCGTCTCCTCGCGCGCGCTGCTCGAGCCGCTGGCGCGCGTCTTGGCGGAGCTCGGCTACAAGCGCGTCTGGCTCGTCCATGGCGAGGACGGGCTCGACGAATTGACGACGACCGCGCCCTCTCTCGTCGTCGCGCTCGAGGATGGCGCCGTCAGAGGCTTCGTCGTTTCGCCCGAGGAGGCCGGTTTGGCGCGGGCGGAGCCGCAGGCGCTCGTCGGCGGCGATCCCGCCCATAACGCCCACGCGCTGCGGGCCGTGCTGGCGGGAGCGCGCGACGCCTATCGCGATATCGCCGTGCTCAACGCCGCGGCGGCGCTGGTCGTGGCCGGAGCGGCCGCCGATCTTCACGAAGGCGCAAATCTCGCCGCGCGGGCGCTGGACAGCGGCGCCGCGCAGGCGAAGCTCGAGGCGCTTATCCGCGTCTCCAATGCGTGACGACGCCGCACCGCCAGAAAAGACTGCGGCGCGCCGCCGCGCTGGCGGGAAATGCTTCGTGTCCTTCGTGTCTTCGTGGTAGAAAACCTCTCGAAGGCGCGAAGGACCAAAAGCGGCATGACCGACATTCTGAGCAAGATCGAAGCCTATAAGCGGACCGAGATCAACGACGCCAAAGTGCGTATGCCGCTGGCGACGCTCGAGCGCAATGTGCGCGACCACGATCCCCCGCGCGGCTTCGTCCATGCGATCGAGGCCAAGCTCGCCGAGGGCCGCATCGCACTGATCGCGGAAATCAAGAAGGCGAGCCCCTCCAAAGGCGTGCTGCGCCATGATTTCGACCCGCCGGCGCTGGCGCGCGCCTATGAAGCCGGCGGCGCCGCCTGCCTCTCGGTGCTGACCGACGGCCCCTCCTTCCAGGGCAAGCTCGAGGATCTCGAGGCCGCGCGCAAGGCCGCTCACCTGCCGGCGATTCGCAAGGACTTCCTCTACGATCCCTATCAGGTGTTCGAGGCGCGCGCCCACGGCGCCGATTGCATTTTGATCATCATGGCCGCCGTCTCCGACGAGGAGGCCGAGCGCCTCAACACCACGGCGCATGATCTGCGCATGGACGTTCTCGTCGAAGTGCATAATGAGGAAGAGCTCGACCGCGCGCTGGCGCTGGAGACGCGGCTCATCGGCGTGAACAATCGCAATCTGCATACATTCGACGTCACGCTGGAGACGACCGAGCGGCTCGCCGAGCGCATTCCCAAGGATAGGATCATCGTCGCCGAGAGCGGCATAACGAGCCATGAGGATTGCCTGCGGCTCGAGAAGGCCGGCGTCTTCACATTCCTCGTCGGCGAGAGCCTCGTTCGCAAGGACGATGTGACGACGGCGACACGCAAGCTGCTGCATGGCTCGGTCAAGGGCGATCACAGGCGGGTGCGCACGTAGAATGGGCTTGCTGACGCATCTTTCCAACAAGGGCGAGGCGCATATCGTCGACGTCTCCGACAAGGCGGAGACGAAACGCGTCGCCATCGCCCGCGGACAGATCGTGATGGACGCCGCGACGCTCGCTCTCGCGGTCGAGGGACAGGCGAAGAAGGGCGATGTGTTCGGCGTCGCCCGCGTCGCCGGCATAATGGCGGCCAAGAAGACGCATGAGCTGATCCCGCTCTGTCACCCTCTGCCCGTCACCAAGATCGCGGTCGATCTCGAGCCGGACGCCAATCTCCCCGGCGTGCGCGCGACGGCGGAAGTCTCGGTCACGGGCAAGACCGGCGTGGAAATGGAGGCGCTGACCGCGGTCGGCGTCGCTCTGTTGACGATCTACGACATGCTGAAGGCCGTCGATCGCGGGATGCGCATCGAGGGCGTCGAGCTGGTCGAGAAGCGCGGCGGACGCTCCGGCGAATGGCGTCGCGACGAAATGGACAAAAATGGCTGACGACAAATTGCTGTCCGTGGACGAAGCGCTCGCCCGCGTGCTCGCCGGCGCGACGCGTCTCTCCGGCGACGAGGAGGTTCCGCTCTTCAAAGCGCTCGGCCGCACTCTTGCGCAGGATCTCGTCTCGCGCCGCACGCAGCCGCCGGTCGCGGTCTCCGCCATGGACGGCTATGCGCTGCGCGCCGCCGAGCTCGCGGCGCCCGGCGCGCGGCTGACGCTCGTCGGCGAGAGCGCCGCTGGCCATGGCTATCACTCGGCGCTCGGCGCCGGCGAGACCGTGCGCATCTTCACCGGCGCGCCCGTGCCGGACGGCGCGGACACGATCCTCCTGCAGGAGGACGCCATGATCGACGCCGCTGGCGTCGGCGCCGCCTCCCCTCCCCCGCCCGGCCGGCATATTCGCGCGCGCGGGCTCGATTTCCGAGAGGGCGATCCCGCACTGTTCGCCGGAACGCGCATCGGCCCGAGCGAGCTGGCGCTCGCCGCCGCCATCAATCATCCGCTGCTTCCCGTCGCGCGGCGCCCGCGCGTGGCGCTGATCGCCTCGGGCGACGAGCTGGTTCCGCCCGGCGCCGAGCCCGGCCCGGCGCAAATCATCGCCTGCAATTCCTATGCGGTGGCGGCCATCGCCGAAGCCGCCGGCGCCGAGGCGATCGATCTCGGCATTTTCCGCGACGACATCGCCGAGCTGGAAAAAGGCCTCGAGCAGGCGCGCGCGGCCAAGGCCGATATTGTGGTGACGCTGGGCGGCGCCTCGGTCGGCGATCACGATCTGCTGCGGCCGGCCCTCGCCCGCCAGGGCATGGCGCTCGACTTTTGGCGCATCGCCATGCGGCCGGGCAAGCCGCTGATCCATGGAACGCTGGGCGAAGCGCGCATTCTGGGCCTGCCGGGTAATCCGGTGGCGGCTTTCGTCTGCGCGCTGGTCTTCCTCGGCCCGCTCATTCGCGCGCTGCAAGGCGATCCGCGCGCGGGCGCGGACGAGACCGAGGCCGCCGTCGCCGGCGCGCCGCTGAAGCCGAATAAGGGCCGCCGCGACTATATGCGCGCGACGCTCACGCGCGACGCCGAGGGACGGCTCACAGCGACGCCGCAGGCCTTGCAGGATTCCTCGCTGCTGACCGAGCTGGCGCGCTCGCAGGCGCTGCTCATCCGCGAGGCGGGCGATGGCGCTGTGGCGGCGGGCGGCCCCTGCCGCATCTTGCGCCTGCCGGGGGCGTTCGTCGCGGCGTGAGGAGCCGAGAGACCGACTCGGCAAGAGGTCTTGCCGGACCGGTTTGGCGCCGACCCTGGTTTTTCGTGCTTTTCGGCCGCGTTTGGCGGTAAAATCAAAGCTCTCGAATCGCCCGCTCACCCTTGAGGAGTCTCCGACCATGACCGACGACGCCGACGCGACGACGCCGCCCGAATATGGCGCGGATTCCATCAAAGTGCTGCGCGGCCTCGACGCCGTCCGCAAGCGCCCGGGCATGTATATCGGCGACACCGATGACGGCACCGGCCTGCATCACATGGTCTATGAGGTCGTCGACAACGCCATCGACGAAGCGCTCGCCGGCCATGCGACTCTCGTCACCGTGACGCTGAACGCCGACGGCTCCTGCACCGTGACCGACAATGGCCGCGGCGTGCCGACCGGCATTCACAAGGAGGAAGGCGTCTCCGCGGCCGAGGTCATCATGACCCAGCTGCACGCCGGCGGTAAATTCGACCAGAACTCCTACAAGGTCTCGGGCGGCCTGCACGGCGTCGGCGTCTCGGTCGTCAACGCCCTCTCCGTTTGGCTGAAGCTGCGCGTCTGGCAGGAAGGGCGCGAGCATTTCATGGAATTCGCCAATGGCGATTCCGTCGCGCCGCTCGCCGTGGTCGGCGCCGCGCCGATCGAGGACGGCAAGCCCAAGCGCGGAACGGAAGTCACCTTTCTGCCGTCGCTGGAGACGTTCAAGACGGTCGTCGAGTTCGATTATGCGACCATTGAGCATCGCCTGCGCGAGCTCGCCTTTTTGAACTCGGGCGTGCATATCGTGCTCACCGACGCGCGCCATGCGGAGCAAAAGCGCGAGGACCTCTATTACGAGGGCGGGCTCGAGGCCTTCGTGCGCTATCTCGATCGCGCCAAATCGGCGCTGATCGGCGCGCCGATCCTCATTCACGGCCAGCGCGAGCACATCAATGTCGAAGTCGCGCTGTGGTGGAACGATTCCTATCACGAGAATATTCTGGCCTTCACCAACAACATCCCGCAGCGCGACGGCGGCACGCATCTCGCGGGCTTTCGCGCCGCGCTGACGCGGCAGATCACCGGCTATTCCGAGCGCTCCGGCCTCACCAAGCGCGAGAAGGTCGATCTGACCGGCGACGACTGCCGCGAGGGATTGACCTGCGTCGTCTCGGTGAAGGTGCCGGACCCGAAATTCTCCTCGCAGACGAAGGACAAGCTGGTCTCGTCCGAAGTGCGTCCGGCGGTCGAGAATGTCGTCAACGAGCTGCTCGACCAATGGCTCGAGGAGCATCCGCAAGAGGCGAAAAGCGTCGTCTCCAAAGTCTGCGAGGCGGCCGCCGCGCGCGAGGCGGCGCGCAAGGCCCGCGAGCTGACGCGGCGCAAAGGCGCGCTCGACGTCGCCAATCTTCCCGGCAAGCTCGCCGATTGTCAGGAGCGCGATCCGGCGAAGGCCGAGCTCTTCATCGTCGAGGGCGACTCCGCCGGCGGCACGGCCAAGCAGGGCCGCAATCGCGAATTCCAGGCCGTGCTGCCATTGCGCGGCAAGATTTTGAACGTGGAGCGCGCGCGCTTCGACAAAATGCTGTCGTCCGAGCAGATCGGCACGCTGATAACGGCGCTCGGCACCGGCATAGGCCGCGACGAGTTCAACGCCGACAAGCTGCGCTATCACAAGATCATCATCATGACCGACGCCGACGTCGACGGCGCCCATATTCGCACGCTGATCCTCACCTTCTTCTATCGGCAGATGCCGGAGCTGATCGATCGCGGCCATGTGTTCATCGCGCAGGCGCCGCTCTATAAGGTGACCAAGGGCAAATCGACGCAATATTTGAAGGACGAGCGCGCGCTCGAGGATTATCTCATCGACTCGCTGCTCGACGGCGCCGCGCTCCACTGCGGCAATGGCGAGACGCGCGCCGGCAAGGATCTGCGCGCGGCGCTGGAGGACGCGCGCTCCTTCCGCACCATTATGAACGGGCTGCATTCGCGCTATGACCGCAATGTCGTCGAGCAGACGTCGATGGCCGGCGCGCTGCAATCGCCGCCCGACGAAGCCAAGGCGGCCGAAGTCGCGGAGCGTCTCAACGCCATAGCGGAAGAGACCGAGCGCGGCTGGACCGGCGAATTGCGCGACGACGGCTATGTCTTCCGCCGCACTTTGCGCGGCGTGGCGCAGGCGGTGACGCTGGACGCCGCTCTGCTCGCCTCGAGCGAAGCGCGCAAGCTGCAAGAGCGCGCGGAGAGCCTGCGCGAGATTTTCGCCGGCCCGGCGGCGCTGGCGCGACGCGGCGACGAGACCGCGCTCTCCGGCCCGATCGCGCTCTATGACGCGATGGCGGCGCAGGGCCGAAAAGGCCTCACCATTCAGCGCTACAAAGGCCTCGGCGAGATGAACGCCGAGCAATTGTGGGAGACGACGCTCGACCGCGAGGTGCGCTCTTTGCTGCAGGTGAAGGTGAAGGAGGCGGTGGAGGCAGAGGATATTTTCGTGAAGCTGATGGGCGACATCGTCGAGCCGCGCCGCGAATTCATCCAGGAGAATGCGCTGAACGTCGCCAATTTGGACGTGTGATGGCCGAAACGCCCTGCATCAAAATCTGCCGCATCGACGCGCCGACCGGCTTTTGCGTCGGCTGCGCACGGACGATCGGCGAGATCGCCGGCTGGCGCGACGCAACGCCGGCGGAGCGAAAGCGCATTCTCGCCGCCCTGCCGGAGCGCCGCGCGCGCCTACCGAAAGAGGCTCCCGCCTCGCCGCAACCCAAATGATCCCGAAGGAACGCGCACGGCCGCCCCAGCGCGGGTTTCGTCCGCTGGGGCCGCAGGGACCCGCATCCACGAGAGCCCGCGTCCACTTGCCAAAGGCGACGCGTTCGGCCTATAGCTCACGAAATCGTCGGCGGACGGCCGCAGGGACGAGACCTGCGTGGCAGAAGCGCTCGATCTGTTTGAACATATTTGCAAAAGCTGCTTCCGCCGCGTGAACTGCCCCCGCCGATCCATCCCTCGACCGAAAGGCGAGACATGACGAAGATACTGCCGGTCATCATGTGTGGCGGGGCGG
>NZ_PUIV01000015.1 GCF_003113265.1 Methylosinus sporium | reverse complement strand
GCTTCGATGTTGGCGAATGTCTATCGCTTCGGTGTCAGGCCGTGATGAAGGCGCCCTGACGGATGGTCGCGTCGCCACGCTCCTTGTGCTCGATCTCGCCGCTCTTCACCTTGTCGAGATAGCGCTTGAAGTAGGTGATCGCCGATTGCTCGATGAACTCGAAGGCGAATTCATCGACCGGATCGATGCCGGCCTTGACCAGATCGTTCTTCGGGCAGCCGCCGATCTTGGCGACGAACACCGCCGTGCAATCATTGATCGCGCGGATGATCGTGTCGAGGCTGTCCTCCTCGCCATAGCCGCCCTGGCAATACAGGTCGACACGGCGATGACCGACGAACTTCGCGCCAGAGGTGCTGAGCTCGTAGATCTGGAACTCCTTGGCGTGGCCGAAGTGCTCGTTGACGCGGCCGCTGCCCTTGGTCGCCACGGCGATCAGGATCTTGATGTCGACATTGTCCTCGCCGGCGAGCGTCGCCAGCTCGGCGTTCTTGGCGGCGGCGACCTTCAGGCGCTCTTCCTCGACCTTCGTCTGATAAGCCTTGCGGCTCTCGAGATCATAGGTCACTTCCATGGCCATGATCTTGTCGGTCGTGAACTCGGCGCTGCGATCCTCGCCGAGCAGCCCGACCGCGTCGGCGCGGCACTGGCGGCAATGGCGCATCATGTTCATCTCGCCTTCGCAGCTGTCCTGCAGCGCCTTCAGCTCCTGAGCCGTCGGGCCGCGCTGGCCGTTGAGGCCGAACACGGTGCCGTGCTCGGGGGACGAGATGAGCGGCATGATGTTGTGCAGGAAGGCCCCGCGCGACTTCACCGCCCGATTCACCTCGACGAGATGCTTGTCGTTGATGCCCGGGATCATGACCGAGTTGACCTTGCACAGAATGCCGCGCTCGGTCAGCATCTCGAGGCCGCGCATCTGATGCTGCGTCAGGATCTCGGCGGCCTCGCGGCCGTAGATGCGCTTATGGTTGTAGTAGATCCAGGGATAGATCTGCGCGCCGACGTCCGGATCGACCATGTTGATTGTGATGGTGACGTGATCGACATTGAACTTGGCGATCGTGTCGACATGCTCCGGCAGAGCGAGACCATTCGTCGACAGGCAGAGCTTGATGTCGGGCGCAGTCGCGGCGATCAGCTCGAAGGTCTTGAAGGTCTTCTCCGGATTGGCGAGCGGGTCGCCCGGGCCGGCGATGCCGAGAACGGTCATCTGCGGGATCGTCGACGCGACGGCCAGAACCTTCTTGGAAGCCTGCTCGGGCGTCAGCTTCTCGGAGACGACGCCGGGGCGCGACTCGTTGGCGCAATCATATTTGCGATTGCAGTAGTTGCACTGAATGTTGCACGCCGGCGCGACCGCGACATGCATACGCGCATAGTGGTGATGGGCTTCCTCGCTGTAGCAAGGATGATTCTTGACCTTGTCCCAGATTTCCTGCGGCAGGTCGTTCTCGCCGGCGCCCGAGCCGCAGCTCGCCTTGCCGGAACCGCCGGAGGTGCCGCAGCCCTTGTGCTCGGCGATCTTCTGCATCACGTCGTCGATCGATTCAGCCCCGCCGACCGCGGCGGTTTCGGTAGAAAGAGATTCCATGTTCGGTTCCTCACGATTTGAAGAGTTTCAAACCCTTGCGGAACGCAGTCGCGACATATCCGTCTGCCATTGCGCCGGCGCTGTCGCGGAAGCGGTGTCCGGGCCCGAGGTTCGCAACAAGCGTGCCATGCCTCAGCGCCGGATTAGCCGATTGAAATTATGAGACAAAAACCGTTTGTTTGGAACCTGTCCAAATACCGACACATGTCGGAAAGCGCCTCAGCAGGCTGTCGTTAACGCGACACTATGCCGCTCGGGATCACTTGTCCGGCTTCCGGCGTCCGCGCGACGTTCCCGGCCGCCGCGGTTTTGCGTCACGCCGTGGGGCCGAGCGGTCGATAGGCGAGGCGCGCGATTGGCGCGACATTTGCCTGCCGGCGCGGCATGAACGATCTCACTCGCGAATCCGACCTCGTGGACTTCGGCGAATTGTCGCCGGCCGTCAATGAACTCTTGCAGAAGGGCGTCCTCGCCTATCGAAGCGACAAGGCGCGCGCGGACGAATTGTTTCGAGAGGCGCTCGAGCTGTCTCCGCACGAGCTGCCCGCCTATTACTGTCTCTATAAAATTCATACTTATATGGGCAATCTGGAAGTCGCCTGGATCGTCGCGAATCAGGGCCTCGAGGAAGCGCTGCGCCAATGCGGCTGGCCGCTCGATCCGCATAGCTGGCCGCTGAAAGAAACGGCGCCGGGCTCGCCGGAGCACTTCGCATTGTACACTTTGAAGGCGTTGAGCTTCATCCAGCTCAAGCGCGGCAATAAGCCGAAGGCGATGGAAAATCTGGATATTTTGAGAGTGCTCGACCCCAAAGGATACGTCGGCTGGACAGTTATTTACGAGCTTGCGCAAGGCGTTGCCTGAATCGAGCGGCGCAGGCTCGTCGTCCGCCGCGAGTCTGCCCAGAAGACGTCACGGCAACGGCACGTTAGTTGCTAATCATTCCACAGTGAACTATCGATTCCCGCGGAACGTCAGGCACGTCGATGGGATACGAAGCTGGAAGCAGCATGAACACGGCTCAGGCTCGCGCGTTCGACCCGAGCGAATCTGCTCTCGTCGGAATCTATGAAATTTCGAAACTGTTGGCGTCGCCCAACCGGCTCGAGAAAACGCTGGCGGGGGTGCTGGCGCTGCTGTCGAGCTTTCTCGACATGCGGCACGGCCTCATCGCCCTGCTCGATTCACATGGGGACCCGGAAGTGGTCGTCGGATCGGGCTGGAGCGAAGGAAACGCCAAGAAATTCTTCGAACATCTTCCCGAGCGCGCGGTCGGGCAGATCGTGGCGACCAAAATGCCGCTGGTGGTCGAGAATGTCATGGCCTCGCCGCTGTTCGAGGGCACGGATCTCTCCGAATGGGGCCCGACGGACGGGCAGCCCTTTTCGCTGATCGGCGTGCCGATCAAGGAAGGCGACTCCGTCGTCGGCACATTGACGGTCGATCGCGTCTATAGCGACCGCTCATCCGTGCGCTTCGATCACGACGTCCGCTTCCTGACAATGATCGCCAATCTGGTGGGCCAGACGCTTCGGCTCCACAAGCTGATCGCCCGTGATCGCGATCGGCTGATGCAGGAGAAGGCCAGGCTCGAGAAGGGCGACCGGGTCGCGCATGTGGAGGCGCGGCTGGAAGGCATAAAAGGAATCGTCGGCGACAGCCCGGCGGTCAGAGCGGTCGTCGAGAAGATTCGGGTGGTCGCGAAAGCCAAATCGACCGTGCTGCTGCGGGGCGAGTCCGGCACTGGCAAAGAGCTGTTCGCGGCGGCGATCCACAATCTCTCGCCGCGGCAGAGCAAGCCCTTCGTCAAGCTGAATTGCGCAGCCCTGCCCGAAAGCGTTCTGGAATCCGAGCTTTTCGGGCATGAGCGAGGCGCCTTCACCGGCGCCGCCGCCTTGCGCAAAGGCCGCTTCGAGCTCGCCGACGGCGGCACTCTGTTCCTGGACGAGATCGGCGACATCACGCCCGCATTCCAGGCGAAGCTGCTGCGCGTGCTGCAGGAAGGCGAATTCGAGCGCGTCGGCGGCACGCGGACGATGAAGGTCGATGTGCGCTTCGTCTGCGCCACCAACCGCAATCTTGAGGAAGCGGTGCAGAAGGGCGAATTCCGCGCCGATCTCTACTATCGGATCAGCGTGGTGCCGATTTTCCTGCCGCCGCTCCGCGAGCGAAGGGGCGATCTCGCGCCGCTCGCCAATGAATTCCTGCGCCGCTTCAATAATGAGCAGAATGTCCATCTGACGCTTTCCGAGTCGGCGATGGAAGTGCTCAATGAATGCAGCTTCCCGGGCAATATTCGGGAGCTCGAGAATTGCGTCTATCGCACTGCGACGCTGGCGCGCAACGACGCGATCGTAGACAAGGATTTCTCCTGTCGCAACGACGGCTGCCTGTCCTCCGTGCTCTGGAACGGCTCGCGTGAAACCTCGATCGGCGGGCTCCATCCGCCGAGCTTCACGCCTTTGCCGATCGTGTCCAAGCCGCAGGCTCCGCCGCCGCCCGCGCGGCCCGCGGTCGCGCGGGCGCCTGTCGTCGAGGAGCCGGAGGCTCCCGTCGCCCCGGCGCAACCCGCCGCCTGTCCCGGCGCCGAGAACTGCACCGTCATCGAGACGGATCATCGTTCCGATCGGGACAAGCTGATCGAGGCCATGGAACAAGCCGGCTGGGTGAAGGCCAAAGCGGCTCGGCTTCTCGGGCTCACCCCCCGGCAAATCGGCTATGCGCTGCAAAAATATGATATCCCTGTAAAGAAGTTTTGATTCCACGAAAGAAGACGGCTCCCAATGGCCGCAGAACCAGAGAGAATCAGCGACGATCCGCTCGACTGGCGCGGACGTCCCATTCGCTGCAGGGAATGCTCCCATGTGGCGCTCAATCTCGAAGGCTTGTGCCGCAAGGGCTCGGCCTGCGTGCGCGATCGACGCGCGAAACGCGTCGATCTTTTCTTTCGCGGGCATCCGCAACTGGCTGATTCCTATCTGGATCACGCCTATTTCGAGGTGCGCGCGCGCGCGGCTCGTTACGCCTCGGTCCTGCGGCTGCCGCCTCTACTCGACGATCCTGAGCCGGAGGTCCGCGCGACTGTGGCGTCGCGCCTCCCCGCCGCGCGCATCGCGCATCTCGCGCATGATCCAGAGCCGCGCGTGCGCATCGTCATCGCCAATCGGCTGGAGGGCGCCGCGCTGCTCGCCATGTATTCGGATCCGGATTATCTGGTCCGCATTCATGTGGTTCGACGCATAGCCCCGGAATTGCTCACCATCGCCGTCCATGACGAAGATCCGGAAGTCCGGCGCTGGGTGGCCCGCCGTATTCCGTTGGACAAGCTGCATCTCCTGATCAAGGATCCGGAGCCGCTCGTCCGCCTCGTCGTCGCCGAGCGGCTGCCCGAGGACCGCCTCGTGGCGATGAGCAAAGACGAGGATCTGCGCATTCGCTTCACCGTCGCGGAGCGATGCGCGGCGGAATTGCTGCCCGCTTTCCTCGATGACGAGGACGAGCTGGTCCGCGCCTGCGCAAAAGCGCGGCTGGAAGGCGACTAACCATCTGCGTCGGCCAGCGGACCGCCCATGGCCGCGGCAGAAGCATCGCGGTCAGAAAAAAAAGCAATCCGGAGCCGAAACAGCCCCTGGATTGCGTGATCGAAACCGAGATGTCCGGTCGCGTCAGACCGGCCGATTCTCGTTGCGGTTGCGCACCGGACCCATCACTTCCAGGCCCTTCTCGAAGGTGATCTTCTCGAAAGTCTGGTCGAAGGCGATGCCCGCATTGGCGACGGCGTCGATCTTGCCGGCGGTCGTGGCTTTCTTGAGATCGTTCTTCTCTATGTAGAACAGCTCGAGCAGCTCGTTATAGACTGTCGATTCGTCGATCGGCAGCACATAGAAGTTGATGCCGTCGATCTCGACCTGATATTTGCTGAGCAGATCGATATTATTGGCGAAGATGAAATATTTGCCTTCCGGGCTGAGCAGTCCCTTCAGCACTTCGGCGACGTTTCCGAGATGCTCGAAGGAGAGGACCCACTGCGCGAAAAAGTCGAAGGTGGGCTTGCCGGCTTCCGCCACCGCAATGACCTGATCGGAGCAGAGTTCCGGCGGGCGCGCCTCATCGGCGAACTGTTGGGCGAATTTCAGGGCGAGCTTGCCGCGGAAGCCGAAGCGCCCCGCCTTCTCGGTCGGTCCCTTGTGAACCGGGCTGAGCAGCCGCTTCTGCTCTTCCAAAGTCGCAAACGCCGTTTCAGTGATGCTTGTCATGTTGATTATCCGGGTCGTTACGTAGCCAATCCGCCAATTTGGCGAAGTTCTGCTTCAGGGAGTCACGCAGTCTCACATCATCGACCACCTCATCGAGCGCGCCAGTCATGCAGGCCATCCATGCATCGCGCTCGGCCGGGCCGATCGCGAAACCCATGTGACGCATCCGCAACCGAGGATGTCCCCGCTGCTCCGAGTAGCTCTTCGGTCCGCCCAGCCATTCGGCCAGATAGAGCTTCAGAACCGCCTTGGTGGGGCCGAGATCCGCAGCATGAATCGCGCGAATGCCACGCGCCTGCGGCAGCTCGTCCATATTGCGGTAGAACGTCTCGACGAGACGGTCGATCGCATCCTGTCCTCCGATGACGTCGAATGCGGTCTTTGTCGATTCCACGGCGTCCATTGTCATGCCTCGCGAGCAAGCAAATCATATGCCGAAGCACGGGCCTATCGCACGGCGAGCGGCGACGCGGCGAGGCCCGCAGAACTTCGCGGAACATTCCCACTCCAGCGCCGGACATTGCCCGAATTCGGCCGCGACGAGAGAATAAAAGGCAGGGCAAGACACAAATTTATGCAATTGCGACTTTGGCGCGCGATTTCGGCGCAGCCCGCACTTGACAGGCGAGGGGGCCCCTTCCTATGTCTCGGCCAGCCTGCTGGCACTCGCCCTCTTTGAGTGCTAACAGGCATTTTATTCAATCTTTCGCCCGCGCGCTCCGGCCGGGCAGCAACGAAGGAAGACGACATGGCGTTCCGTCCCCTCCACGACCGCGTCGTGGTCAAGCGCCTCGAAGGCGAAGACAAGACCAAAGGCGGCATCATCATTCCGGACACCGCGAAAGAGAAGCCCGCCGAGGGCAAGATCATCGCCGTCGGCCCGGGCGCCCGCGACGAGAGCGGCAAGCTCGTCGCCCTCGACGTGAAGGAAGGCGACCGCGTGCTGTTCGGCAAATGGTCCGGCACCGAGGTCAAGATCGACGGTGAAGACCTCCTCATCATGAAGGAAAGCGACATTCTGGGCGTGATCGCCTGAGCCGCTAGACCCTCGCACCTTTTTCTCTTCAACGGAGCCGAACGAAAATGGCAGCCAAGGACATTCGTTTTTCCTCCGACGCGCGCGACCGTATCCTGCGCGGCGTCGAAATCCTCGCCAATGCGGTGAAGGTCACTCTCGGCCCCAAGGGCCGCAACGTCGTCATCGAGAAGAGCTTCGGCGCTCCGCGCATCACCAAGGACGGCGTCACCGTCGCCAAGGAGATCGAGCTCGCCGACAAGTTCGAGAATCTCGGCGCGCAGCTCGTTCGTGAGGTCGCCTCCAAGCAGAACGACACCGCCGGCGACGGCACCACGACGGCGACCGTGCTCGCCGCGGCCATCGCCAAGGAAGGTGCCAAGGCCGTCGCGGCCGGCCTCAATCCGCAGGATCTGAAGCGCGGCATCGACCTCGCCGTCGAGGCGGTCGTCGCCGACCTCAAGAAGAACTCCAAGAAGGTCACCTCCAACGACGAGATCGCCCAGGTCGGCACCATCTCGGCCAATGGCGACAGCTTCATCGGCCAGGAGATCGCCAAGGCGGTGCAGAAGGTCGGCAATGAGGGCGTGATCACGGTGGAAGAGGCCAAGAGCCTCGACTCCGAGACCGTCATCGTCGAAGGCCTGCAGTTCGACCGCGGCTATCTTTCCCCCTATTTCATCACCAACGCCGAGCGTCTCGTCGCGGAGCTCGAGGACCCCTACATCCTCATCCACGAGAAGAAGCTGTCGACGCTGCAGCCGCTGCTGCCGATCCTCGAGGCCGTCGTGCAGACCGGCAAGCCGCTGCTCATCATCGCCGAGGACGTCGAGGGCGAGGCTCTTGCCACGCTCGTCGTCAACAAGCTGCGCGGCGGCCTGAAGATCGCGGCCGTGAAGGCTCCGGGCTTCGGCGATCGCCGCAAGGCTCAGCTCGAGGACATCGCCATCCTCACCGGCGGTCAGGTCGTCTCCGAGGATCTCGGCATCAAGCTCGAGAACGTCACGCTTCCCTTGCTCGGCCGCGCCAAGCGCATCCGCATCGACAAGGAGAACACGACGATCATCGACGGCGCCGGCGAGAAGAAGGACATCGAGGCCCGCGTCGCTCAGATCAAGGCTCAGGTCGAGGAAGTCACCTCGGACTACGACCGTGAGAAGCTGCAGGAGCGTCTCGCCAAGCTCGCGGGCGGCGTCGCGGTGATCCGCGTCGGCGGCGCGACCGAGGTCGAGGTGAAGGAGAAGAAGGACCGCGTCGACGACGCGCTGAACGCCACCCGCGCCGCGGTGCAGGAAGGCATCTCGCCCGGCGGCGGCGTCGCCCTGCTGCGCGCCATCGCCGTGCTCGGCGACGTCAAGGTCGCGAACTCCGATCAGAAGACCGGCGTCGAGATCGTCCGCAAGGCGATCCAGGCTCCGGCCCGTCAGATCGTCGACAACGCCGGCGGCGACGGCGCGGTCGTGGTCGGCAAGCTGCTCGAGTCCACGGACTACAGCTTCGGCTATGACGCTCAGTCCGGCGAATATGGCGATCTGGTGAAGCTCGGCATCATCGACCCGACCAAGGTCGTCCGCACGGCTCTGCAGGACGCGGCTTCCGTCGCGGCGCTC
The DNA here is from genome assembly GCF_003113265.1 of Methylosinus sporium. Classification (GTDB taxonomy): domain Bacteria; phylum Pseudomonadota; class Alphaproteobacteria; order Rhizobiales; family Beijerinckiaceae; genus Methylosinus; species Methylosinus sporium. Next base: position 66,435 of record NZ_PUIV01000015.1, on the reverse strand, counting down.
ATCGTCACCACCGAGGCGACGATCACCGAGCAGCCGAAGAAGGACAGCGGCCCGGCTCTGCCGCCCGGCGGCGGCATGGGCGGCATGGATTTCTGATCTCCATCCGAGACAGGAAATAAAGAAGCCCCGGAGCGATCCGGGGCTTTTTTGTCGAATGCGGGGACAAAACCGCGACGATTGCGACATTGCAGGATCGAGCGCGCTCGTCTAGCATCACACTGCTTCGCCCCTCGACGGGCGAGCCGAAACGCAAGAGCGCGAGGGGAGAGGAATGGCCGACCATCATCACGAGGCTTCGTCAGACATTGCGGAGCATCTCGCCACCTATAACGGCTTTCTGACGCTGCTGAAGGTGGGAACGGCGGCCAGCGTCGTCACGCTGCTTCTGCTGTATTTCTTCCTCGCGCGCTGAAGACCCGGCGCGTCGATCGCCGATGCGCCGCTCCACGGGTCCTCTCTACAGTTTCTGACCGAATGCGAACCGCGCGGCCATCCGGCCACGCGAAACCGATTCTCCGCAAAATGGAGTTTCGTCAATGCGCATTGCTGTTCAAGCCGAGACTGACAAGAACGAGACGCGCGTCGCTGCGACGCCGGAAACCGTAAAGAAGTTCAAGAACCTCGGCGCGGAAGTCGTGGTCCAATCGGGCGCCGGAGCCATATCCGGCTTCTCGGACGCCGATTACGCCGCGGCCGGCGCCGCGATAGCGCCGAGCGCCGCAGCCGCCTCCGATAATGCCGAGGTGGTGCTGCGCGTGCGCCGACCGGCGCCGGGCGAGCTGTCCGGCATTGCGCGCGGCGCCGCGATCGTCGCCATCGCCGATCCCTTCAAACATGAGAAAGAGCTCGCCGCCCTCGCCCAGACCGGCGCGACGCTCTTCGCCATGGAATTCATGCCGCGCATCACCCGCGCGCAGGTCATGGACGTCCTCTCCTCCCAGGCCAATATCGCCGGCTATCGCGCCGTCATCGACGCCGCCGCAGAATATAGCCGCGCCATCCCGATGATGATGACGGCGGCGGGCACGGTTCCGGCCGCCAAAATCTTCATCATGGGCGTCGGCGTCGCCGGCCTGCAGGCGATCGCCACCGCGCGCCGACTCGGCGGCATCGTCTCCGCCACCGATGTGCGGCCCGCCACCAAGGAGCAAGTCGAGTCGCTCGGCGCGAAATTCATCGCCGTCGAGAATGACGAATTCCGCCAGGCCGAGACCTCCGGCGGCTACGCCAAGGAAATGTCGCCGGAATACCAAGCCGCGCAGGCGGAGCTGGTCGCGGCGCATATCGCCAAGCAGGATATCGTCGTCACGACGGCGCTGATTCCGGGCCGGCCAGCGCCCGTGCTCATCTCCGCGGCGGCGGCGCGCTCCATGCGCGCCGGCTCGGTCATCATCGATCTCGCCGCCGAGCGCGGCGGCAATTGCGAGCTGACCAAGCCCGGCGAGACAATCGTCGACAATGGCGTGAAGATCGTCGGCGCGGTCAATCTCGCCGGCCGCCTGCCGGCGACGGCCTCCGGCCTCTACGCAAAAAACCTGCTCGCCTTCGTCGAGACTCTCATCTCCAAAGAGACGAAGACTCTGGCCATCGATTGGAACGACGAATTGGTGAAGGCGACGGCCCTCACCCGCGACGGCGCCGTCATCGATTCGCGATTTGCGGCTTGATCACGCCGGCCCCGTGAGGGCCGAGCGAAGAAAGGGCGTTGGCACATGGCATCCGACACGACTCAGCAAATGCTCGAAACGGCTCGCCGCGCAGCCGAGGCGACGCGCCAGCTCGCCGATCAGGCGCAATCCTATTCCGACCAGCTGGCGCAAGTGGCGGCGGCGGCCTCCTCCCACGGCCTCACCGGCGGCGTCGATCCGGTCGTCTTCCGCCTCGCGATTTTCGCGCTGGCCGTTTTCGTCGGCTATTACGTCGTCTGGTCGGTGACGCCGGCTCTGCATACGCCGCTGATGTCCGTCACCAACGCCATCTCTTCTGTCATCGTCGTCGGCGCGCTGCTCGCGGTCGGCGTCGACCCAAACGCCGACGCCAGCGGCGGAGCCGGCTGGGCGCAATGGTTCGGCTTCGTCGCCCTCGGCCTCGTCAGCGTGAATATTTTCGGCGGCTTCATGGTCACCGAACGTATGCTGTCGATGTACAAGAAGAAGGGCTGACGCCATGAGCGGCAATCTCGCGGTCCTTCTCTATCTCGCCGCCGGAATTTTGTTCATTCTGGCGCTGCGCGGCCTGTCCTCGCCGGCGACGTCGCGACAGGGCAATCTTTACGGCATGATCGGCATGGGCGTCGCCGTGGCGACGACGCTGCTGCTGCGCGCGCCGAGCTTCAGCGGATTTCTATTCATGGTGTCGGGCGTCGCCATCGGCGGCGGAATCGGAGCGTGGCAGGCGCGCACCGTGCTGATGACGGAAATGCCGCAGCTCGTCGCCTTGTTCCATTCCTTCGTCGGCCTCGCCGCAGTTCTGGTGGCGGGCGCGGCGTTCAATGCGCCGCAGGCTTTCGGAATTGGCGCGCCCGGCCACATCGAAGGGGGAAGCCTCTTCGAAATGTCGCTCGGCGCGGCGATCGGCGCGATCACCTTCTCCGGCTCGATCATCGCTTATATGAAGCTCGCCGAGAAGATGAGCGGCAAGCCGCTCCTGCTCGCAGAGCGTCACACGATCAATATTCTGCTCGGGCTGGCGCTGCTCGGCTTCATCGTCCTGTTCGCGACGACGGAGAGCGGCTTTTGGCTGTTTCTCGTCATTCTCGTCGCTTTCGTGCTCGGCGTGACGCTCATCATTCCGATCGGCGGCGCCGACATGCCGGTCGTCGTGTCCATGCTCAATTCCTATTCGGGATGGGCGGCGGCGGGCATAGGCTTCACGCTCGGCAATCTCGCGCTCATCATCACCGGCGCGCTGGTCGGCTCCTCGGGCGCCATCCTCTCCTACATAATGTGCAAGGGGATGAACCGCTCCTTCGTCTCCGTCATTCTCGGCGGCTTCGGCGGCGAGACGGCGGCGGCGACGGGCGCGGTGGAGAAGCGCCCGGTCAAGCAGGGTTCGGCGGAGGACGCCGCTTACATCATGCAGAACGCCGGCAAGATCATCATCGTGCCGGGCTATGGCATGGCGGTGGCGCAGGCGCAGCACGCGCTGCGCGAGATGGCGGACCTTTTGAAAAAGGAAGGCGTCGAGGTGAAATACGCCATTCATCCCGTCGCCGGCCGTATGCCCGGCCATATGAATGTGCTGCTCGCCGAGGCCTATGTTCCCTATGACGAGGTCTTCGAGCTCGAGGACATAAATTCCGAATTCGCCCAGGCGGATGTCGCCTTCGTCATCGGCGCCAATGACGTGACCAATCCTTCCGCCAAGACCGATCCGCAATCGCCGATCTATGGCATGCCGATCCTCGACGTCGAGAAGGCGAAGACGGTTCTCTTTTTGAAGCGCGGCATGGGCTCCGGCTATGCCGGCGTCGAGAATGAGCTGTTCTTCCGGCCCAATACGATGATGCTGTTCGGCGACGCGAAAAAGACCGTGGAGCAGATCGTCAAAGCGCTCGCGCATTGAGGCGACGAGCGCCCCTCTCCCGCGCAAGCGGGGGAGAGGGCGCTCAGCGCCGCCCGGCCTGACTCGCTATGCGCAACAGCGCGCGGCCTGCCTCCATCTCCGCCAGAGCGGCATTGGCGCGGGCGCGATGATTGGCGTCGCGCAAGGCCGGCAGCAGCGCCGCCACTTTCGCCGCGGACCAGATACGCAAATGCTGCTCGAGCTGCGGCCGCTGCGAGAAGCCGAAACCGCTGCGCATCAAAATGGTGATGCCGAAATCCGGCCGTCCCTCGCGCTCCACGGTGAGCCGCGCGCGATGCAGCGCCATCGCGTAGCGCAGCGCGCCGTTCAATAGCTGCCCGGCGTCGCCGCCGCCGGCGACCGCTCTGTCGAAGGCTTCGCCAGCGGCGTCGGCCTGCCCCGAGAAAGCGTCCAGCACCAAGCGATCGGAGGCGATATTGGAGGCATGCGCGACGATATCCTCGACATCGCCGGCCTCGATCGCGCTCGCGCCATGCTTATAGAGCATCAGCTTGGCGAGCTCGGAACGGCTCATGCGGCGATCCTCGCCGAGCGCCGCCTGCAGCAGCAGCCGCGCCTCCGGCGTGACGGAAAAGCCCGCCTCGCGCAGGCTGTTGTCGATCAGCGCATGCAGATCCTGCTCATCGTCTGGATTGCATTCGACGGCGGCGGCGATCTTGGACGGCTCGATCAGCTTGCGCAGCGGCGCATCGCGCTTCAGCGCGCCGGCGGTGAGCACGATGGCGCAATCCACCGGCGGCGCGGCGAGCAATTGCTCGAGCGGCGAGACAATGGATTTGCCGCCCGTCTCGACGATGATCGCACGCCTGCCGCCGAACAGCGGAATCGTATTGGCCTCGTCGAGCAGCGACAGCGGATCAGCGGCCACGGCGTCGCCGCTCATCTCCACACATTGGAACGGATCATGCCGATCGTCGACGCGCTGCGCGACAATGGCGAGCGCGCGCTCGCGCACGAGGCCGGCGTCGGCGCCATGGAGCAGGAACATGAAAATATTGGCCGGCGGCGCCTTCACGAAGCGCTCGGCGTCGCGGGTCTTGATGGCGGTCATGGGCGCTCGGGTAACGGCGAATAGCGAGTAGATCTACTCGCTACTCTCTCTCTCTTCGACAACGCCGTCGCCACCCGCGTCCGGATCATATCCGCTATGACTTTGGCGTCGCGAATCTCGCCGTCGCGCGCGGCGCGCACATTGGCGAGACGATTGCTGAAACGATCATAGCTGGCGACGCCGAAAGCGACGCCTTTGGTGATGACCTGCTCGTCGGCGATATTGATGAGCTTATATTCGGCGTCGACGATCACGGTCGCCGATGTCGCGCGGCCGGTGACAGTGTCGAGGATCGGCGTCTGCACACGCTCCTTCAGCGCGACCATGAGCCGATAGCGCGGCGGCTCGTCCGAGCCTGTGCCGTTCAGGGCGAAGATCAGCTCGTTGCGGACATAATGGCCGATGCGGTCCGGGATCGGATCGACCGCGACCGCATGAAGCTCCGCCGTCAGCGGGGCGTCGGTCCCGATGGGGCCATAGAGCGGCTGCACTGTGCAGGCCGAGAGCGCCAGAGCGGCGAAAACGCCGAAGACAGCCGGGCCAACGCGGGAAAGGGTGCGCCTCACCCTCCCCTTCAGGGGGAGGGCCGGACCGCGAAGCGGTCCGGGGTGGGGTCGCTTCCGAGACTCGGGCGTCACCCCCTCCCGCTCGCCTGCGGCGATCGACCTCCCCCCTCCAGGGGGAGGTGGAAACGCCCCTCGGCCCGATTCGGAAGGAGACAGAGCGCGCCGCCGTTCAAACGACCACATTGACGATCCTCTTGGGAACGAGAATGAACTTCTTCAACGGCTTGCCTTCCATGGCCCGCAGCACGGCCTCTTGCGTCAGCGCCTCCTCGCGGATCGTCGCCTCATCGGCGTCATGGGCCACGAGAATCTCCGCGCGCTTCTTGCCGTTCACCTGCACCGGCAAGCTTATCATGTCCTGCGCGACGAGAGTAGGATCGGCCTCCGGCCAGGGCGCCAGCGAGACGATCTCGGAATGGCCGAGATCGCTCCAGCACTCCTCCGCCACATGCGGCGTCATCGGCGCGATCAGCTGCACGAAAACGTCCGCCGCCTCGCGGAAGGCGAAGGCGAGATCGGCGGAGACCGGAACCGTCTCCACCTTGTCGAGCGCCGCGGTCAGCTCATTGGCGTATTCGCGAATGCGAGCGATCGCCGTGTTGAAGCGCAGACGCTCGATATTGTCGCCGACGGCGGCGATGGTGCGATGCGTCGCCTTGCGCACATCGAGCGCCGCCGCGCCGAACTCGGCCGGCGCCGACGCGCCGACGGGCGCCGCGGCATTGGCCAGCTCGCCGGCCAGACGATAGACGCGCTGCACGAAGCGCCAGGCGCCCTGCACGCCCTCCTCCGTCCATACGACATCGCGGTCGGGCGGCGAATCGGAGAGCACGAAGAGCCGCGCCGTGTCGGCGCCATAGCTGGCGATAATGTCGTCTGGGTCGACCGTGTTGCGCTTCGACTTGGACATTTTCTCGATCGCGCCGATCGCGACCTCCTCGCCCTCCTCGATGAGGAAGGCGCGGCGGCCCTTGTCGCTGGTCTCGAAACGCAGCTCGCTGGGCGCGATCCATTTGCCGGAGGCGGCGCGATAGGTCTCATGCACCACCATGCCCTGGGTGAAGAGGCCGGCGAAAGGTTCGCCGACGCCGCCATGGCCGGTGTCGCGAATGGCGCGCGAGAAGAAGCGCGAATAGAGCAGATGCAGAATCGCGTGCTCGATCCCGCCTATATACTGATCCACCGGCAGCCAGCGTGCGAGCTGCTCCGGCGCGGCGGGCGCCGACTCATTGTGCGGATCGGTGAAGCGCGCGTAATACCAGGACGAATCGACGAAAGTATCCATCGTGTCGGTTTCGCGCCGCGCGGCGGCTCCGCATTTCGGACAGGCGACATTCTTCCATGTCGGATGATGGTCGAGCGGATTGCCCGGCCTGTCGAAGGTCACATCCTCCGGCAGCTTCACGGGAAGATCGGCGTTCGGCACGGGCACGACGCCGCAATCCGGGCAATGGATGATGGGGATCGGACAGCCCCAATAGCGCTGCCGCGATATGCCCCAATCGCGCAGCTTGTAATTGATCTTGCGCTCGCCCTGCGGCCGGCCGTGCAGCTGCGCGGTCTCGAGGCGCTTCGCCACCTCCTCCTTCGCCTCGGCGACGGTGAGCCCGTCGAGAAAGCGCGAATTGACGAGCCGTCCCTCGCCGTCGAAAGCGGTCTCACTGACGATGAGAGTCGCAGGATCGACGCCCTCCGGGCAGACGACCGGCGTCGCGCCGAGGCCATAAGCATTGGCGAAATCGAGGTCGCGCTGGTCATGCGCCGGGCAGCCGAAGATCGCGCCCGTGCCGTAATCCATCAGGATGAAATTGGCGACATAGACAGGCAGCGTCCACGACGGATCGAAGGGATGGACGACGCGCAGGCCCGTGTCATAGCCCTTCTTCTCGGCGGTCTCGATCGCCGCCACCGACGTGCCGATATGGCGGCACTCTTCCGCAAAGGCGGCGAGCGCCGGGTCGCTGGAAGCCGCGGCGCGGGCAACCGGATGGTCGGGCGCCAGCGCGACGAATTTCGCGCCGAACAAAGTGTCCGGCCGCGTGGTGAAGACCTCGATCTCGCCCGTCGGATCGCCGGCGATGGCGAAGCGCGCCAGCAGCCCTTCCGAGCGGCCGATCCAATTGCGCTGCATCAGCCGCACCTTCTCCGGCCAGCGGTCGAGCGTGTCGAGCGAGGTGAGAAGATCATCGGCGTATTTGCCGATGCGCAGGAACCATTGCGTCAGCTCGCGCTGCTCGACCAGCGCGCCGGAGCGCCAGCCGCGCCCGTCCACCACCTGCTCATTGGCGAGCACGGTCATGTCCACCGGATCCCAGTTGACCTTGGACTGCTTGCGATCGACGAGGCCGCCGGCGAGGAAATCCAGAAACAGCTTCTGCTGATGCTTGTAATAGGCGGGGTCGCAAGTAGCGATCTCGCGCGACCAGTCGAGCGACAGCCCCATGGATTTGAGCTGCGTCCGCATGGAGGCGATATTGGCGTAGGTCCAGGTCGCAGGGTGCGAGCCGCTCTGCTGGGCGGCGTTCTCCGCCGGCAGGCCGAAAGCGTCCCAACCCATGGGATGCAGCACGTCGAAGCCCTTGGCGCGCTTATAGCGGGCGATGACGTCGCCCATCGAATAATTGCGCACATGGCCGACATGGATGCGCCCCGACGGATAGGGGAACATTTCGAGCACGTAATATTTCGGCTTCGTCGTATCGCCGGAGGTGAAAACCTGCCGCTCGTCCCAAATCTTTCGCCATTTGGGCTCGGCCGCGGCGAAGTCGTAGCGTTCTGGTCTCATGGGTCCGAGCGGTCCTGATCGAATTGTGGAGTTTCGCCTGTAATGCCGGGCGGGGCGGGGCTTGTCAAAGGCGCCTCTCGCCGGGAAGCGGGGCGCGTGCTATATCCGGGCCATGTCGGCGCAAGTGCTCTTCAACCCCCTCGCCTATATCGACCGTCTCACCCGCGGCGGCTTCTCGCCCGAGCAGGCGCGCGCCTCCGCCGAGGCGTTGGAGACGGCGTTCTCCGAGAGCGTGGCCACAAAGGCGGACATCGGCGATGTTCGGCACGACATGGAATTGCTTAAGCGCGACCTCGCCGAAGTCGAGGGGCGGCTGAAGCGAGAGCTCATCGAGGTGGAAGGACGCCTGAAGCTGGAAGTCTCTCAGTCCAAGACGGATATTCTCCGGTGGGTGTTCGGCTTCAATCTGGTTCTCATCGGAGCTATTTTCACTATTTTGAAATTCGTCCGCTGAGGCCGAAACTCCCATGACCGTCGTCGATCGGCTGAACGCCGCCAAGGACGCCATCTCCTCACGCGCCCGCGATTGCGGCCGCGACCCGGCCGAGATCACCCTCGTCTGCGTCACCAAGACCTTTCCGGCCGAGGCGGCGGTTCCGCTGCTGGAGGCCGGCCATCGCGTCTATGGGGAGAACAAGGTGCAGGAGGCGCGCGCCAAATGGGGCGAGCTGCGCCAGCGCTTCTCCGGCGTCGAGCTGCACCTCATCGGCCCGCTGCAATCCAATAAGACACGCGAGGCGGTCGAGACCTTCGACGTCATAGAGAGCGTCGACCGGCCCAAGATCGCCGAGGCGCTGGCCGAGGAAATGCGCCGCCAGGGCAAACGCCTGCGCCTGCTGGTGCAAGTCAACACCGGGGCGGAGCCGCAAAAGGCCGGCGTCCTGCCGCATGAGGCCGACGCCTTCATCGCCGAGTGCCGCGAGAAGCATGGGCTGGAGATCGCCGGGCTGATGTGCGTGCCTCCGGTCGGCGAGCAGGCCTCGCCGCATTTCGCCCTGCTCGCCGAGATCGCCGCCCGCAACGGGCTGAAAGAGCTCTCCATGGGCATGAGCTCGGATTACGAGCTCGCCATTCAGCTCGGCGCCACGCATGTCCGCATCGGCTCGGCCATTATGGGCGAGCGCGACTATTCGAAGCCTTAATCGACGACAATGCGGACACCGGCGGCGAGACGCGGCAGCAGCCGCGCCATATCGCGCGCCCGCAGCGCCACGCAGCCCGCCGTCGGCCCCAGCGTCTCCGTCGCTATATGGAAGAAAATGGCGCTGCCGCGCCCCAGCACGCGCGGGCGGATGTTGTAGTCGAGCACGCCGACGACATCATAGAGCCGATCGGACCGCCAGAGCCGCTCATGACCGAGCGGCGTCTTCCCACGCAACGGCCGGTTATAGAGAAAGGACCGGGCGTCGTCGCACCACAGATCGTCCGGACGGAGGAAGCGCGCGGCGACGGAGCGCGGAGTCGCAGCCCGGCCGCGCCGTAGATAGACATAGAGCAGCTCATGGCTTCCCGCCGGCGTCGCGCCATCGCCCTCGCGCTTGCGGCGCGTGATCCCGGAGCGGCCGAGCGCGCAGGGCAGCATGAGATCGCCCGCGATCAGCCGGCCTTCATGCTCCCGTCCGCCGATCCGCCGCGCGACCTTCAGCGCCGTGACCCCGCCGCGATGGCGGGAAAAACCCTGGCTCATCCCTCTCTCCACCTCGCCCTGCGCCTTGAACGGCGCTCGCCCTTGGTCGATCATAGGGCCATGACCGGAGCGCCGACGCCGCAAAAGCGCGCCATATTGCTGCTCGCGGCGGCGGGCTTGCGCGCATCTCTCGCCGAGCAGCTAGCCCGCTATCCCGAATTCGCGGTCGCGTCCGCCGCCTCCGCCGAGGAGGCGACGCGACTGCTCTCTGCGGGCGGTTGCGATCTTCTGCTCGTCGACGCCACGATCGGCGAGGCCTTCGCGCGCTCGGCCCGCGAAAACTTCCCCGGAACCGTCCTCCTCATCGGCGCGCCCGGCGACCCTATGGCGCCGCACGCTTCCGACTATATCGCGCGGCCCTTCCGGTTCGCCCATCTTCTCGCACGGCTGCGGGCGGGAGCCGAGGAGCCGGCGCATCCGATCGTCGCCATCGGCGCCTATCGCTATCGGCCGGGCGCCTTCGAGCTCTCGGGCGTCGCCGACCGGCGCGTGCCGCTCACCGAGAAGGAGGCGGAGATACTGACGCGCCTCGCGGCGGCTGGCGGCGCGGTAGTGACGAAAGACATGTTGCTGCGCGAGGTTTGGGGCTATCATCCGACCGTGACGACGCGCACGCTGGAGACTCACGTCAGCCGGCTGCGGCGCAAGATCGAAACCGACCCGACCGAAGCCCGCCTTCTTCTCACCGAAAAGAACGGCTATCGATTGGTCTTCTCCCGCGCGCGCTGACCACGCCCGGCGAGACGCCCCGAAGAAAGCATCCGAGACATGGCTCTCGACGACGACATCGCCAATCTGAGACGCATTCCTCTATTCGAGGATTTCGAGATCGAGGCGCTGCGCCTTCTGACATTCAGCGCCGAGACCAAACTGCTGCGCGCCGGCGACGCGCTGTTTCGCCGCGGCGAGCCCTCCGACGGCGGCTTCATTCTGACCAATGGCTCCATCGCCCTCGAGAAGCATGATGACGGCCGTCCCGCCGAGCGCGTGCTGCGGCCCTTCGCGCTGATCGGCGAGACCGCGCTCATCACCGAGACGACGCGCCCGGCGACCGCCATAGCGCGCGAGCCGGCGACAATTCTCAAAATCACCCGCGCGCTGTTCCTGCGCATATTGGAAGAGTTTCCGGCGACCGCGACGCGCGTGCGCGCCCGCGTCGCCGCCCGCCTGACGCATTTCGCCAAAGAGCTGAAATTCGAGCCCTGATACAAAATGCTTTTGCGTCGCAGTAAGGAGGAGAAAATGCACAACTCATGGAAATCCGGCTTTTTCGCCGCGATCGGCGTGACCTTCGCCATCATAATGTCCTCGGGAGACGCGCTCGCCGGCGTCACCAGCGTCGCCGGCAAATCGGTCGTCTCCCCGCCCGGCGCGATCGAAGCGGTCCATTACAGCCGCTATCCGCATCGCCATTACGTGCGCTACACACATCATCGTCGGCCTCTGCATCGACGTCACGCGCTGCGTTATTATCGCTATGGCTATGATCCGGCGGCGGCGGTCGTCACCTCGGCGGCGGCCGGCCTGATCGCGGCCGGAGCCTACGCGCCCAGTTACGCCTATCCCTACGATTACGGCTATCCCTACCCCTATCCTTACTATTCCGGCTATGGATGGGGCGGCGGCCCGGTCGTCTATGGCGGCGGCTGGGGCTATCGCCCCCGCTATGGCGGCGGCTGGGGCTATCGTCCCCATTATATCGGCGGGTTCGGCGGGGGCGGATTCCACCGCGTCGGCGGATTCGGCGGCGGATTCCATCATGGCGGCTTCGGAGGCGGCTTTCATCATGGCGGCTTCGGTGGCGGCGGCTTCCATGGCGGCGGCTTTCATCACCGCTGACAGACGCAGCTGACGGCGAGGCGGCGACGCCTCGCCTTTTCGCTCGTTTTGTCACATTCCCGAGGCAGGCTCGCTCGCTATCCTCGAGAGCGATTCGGCGAGGACCTAGCTCGCCGGGAAGAGCAAAACGAGACGAGAGAGCAAAGAGCATGGCGTCAGACCAGGAGAGCGGCGCGCCCATCGTCGGACGCTTCGTCGAGCACGAAGCCCGCGCCGCGGTTCTCGCAGAATTGCACGCGCGGCCGTTCCTGCCGATCACCCTGCCGCAGCGCGTCTATCATTTCGCCTTCGCCACCAATGAGGAGGAGGCCAGGGCCGACCGCGCCGCTCTCGCCGATCTCTGCCGCGCCCATATGCTGGTTCCGCGCCCGGATGACGCCAAATTCCAGCGCCTCTCGATCGGCGATTGGCGACTGCGCTGGGAGCAGCATACGGAATTCACCACCTACACCTGGTCGACCGAGAAAGACGCCGGCGATCCCTTCACCCATCCCGATCCGATCGGAACCGGCGAGATCGCCTTTCGTCCTCCCGGCCGGCTGATCGTCGCCGCGCATCTATCGGCGATCGAGAGCGGCCATTCGCACGAGCCCTTCGTCAATTTGTTCAATTCGCAGAGCCTCTGCGTGATCCGCGCGGCCAAGGGCGCGGCGCATGTGATGACCGATTTCGCGCCCGACGCCTTCGGCTTCACCCGCCTATTGGTGAAGGCCAACGCCGTCGGCGCGCTGGAGATCGGACGGCTGATCCAGCGCGTGCTGGAAATCGAGACCTATCGCACGATGGCGCTGCTCGGCCTGCCCGAAGCGCGCGAGGCCGGGCCGGAGCTGCGCGCCATGGAGCGCGAAATCTCCGACATCACCCAGGCGCTGAGCCGGACGCAGGACATGCGCACCAGCCGCGATCTGCTGAAACGCCTCAGCGACCTTCTGGCGCAGAGCGAGGCGCTGTCGACGCGCACGGCCTTCCGCTTCGGCGCGAGCCGCGCCTATCACGCCATCGTCAAGAATCGCCTCAATCTCATCCAGGAGGCGAAGGAGAGCCAATATACCACCATCTCGGCCTTCTTCAGCGCGCGGCTCGATCCGGCGATCGAGACCTGCAACGCCTTCGAGACGCGGCAGGCCCGTCTCGCCCGGCAGGTGGAGCGCGCCACTGATCTGATGCGCACCGGCATCACTTTCGAGATGGAGCAGCAGAACCGCGATCTGCTCGACGATATGAATCGCCGCGCGCGGTTGCAGATGCGCCTGCAAAAGCTGGTCGGCGGCCTCTCCATCGCCGCGCTCAGCTATTATGTCGCCGGCCTCTCGCTCTATTTCTTCAAGGGTCTGAAGGACGCCGGCTACCTGCCCTTCGGCTTCACCGGCGAGGAGGCTGCGGCCGCCGCCATGCCCTTCGTCATCTTCGGCGCCTGGGCCTTCTGGCAACGCGTCAAACGCCTCTCCGCCAAGGCGCAGGAAGAAGAGAAGGTGAGCTGACGCGCGTCAACGCTTCGGCCATTCCCAGCGCGGCCGGAAGGTCTCGCCGGCGAGGCGCGTTTCGCCGAAATCCTTGGTCAGCTCGATCGCGCGCGACTCCGGCTCGCTGACGAGCAGATCGGCCAGCTCGCGGCAATGCGTCACCACGACGATCTGCGACTTCTGCGCCGCGGCGGCGATGAGCCGCGCCAGAGCGGGAATGAGATCGGGATGCAGGCTCGCCTCGGGCTCGTCCAACGCCAGCAGCTCCGGCGGACGCGGCGTCAGCAGCGCGGCGATCAGCATCAGATAGCGCAAGGTCCCGTCGGAGAGTTCCGCCGCTTTCAACGGCCGCAGCAGCCCGTGCTGGCGCATGGCGAGCTCGAACCAGCCGTCGCGCGTTTCAATCTCTATGGCGGCGCCGGGAAAAGCGTCGTCCACGGCCCGCGCGAGCCCTTCGGCGTCGCCGATCTCGAGAATGGTCTGCAACGCGGCGGCGATGTCCGCGCCGTCGTCGGCGAGGATGGGCGTATGCGTGCCGACCTGCGGTCTTCGGCAGGGCGCCTCCACATCCGTGCGCAGACAATCATAGAAGCGCCAGGACTGCAGCTTTCGGCGCACGGAAATCATCTCCGGCGCGGCGCGCGGATCGGAGAATTCCGTCATCATGCTCTCGAAATCCGCGATCGGCGTCGGAATCACGCGCCAGGTTCCACTGTCGTCCATGGCGCGCAGCCCCGGGCCATGGCGATCGGCGAGCAAAGCGGAAGGGCGGAACAAAGGCCCGGTCCAGACGCATTCGCGCTTGATCGCCGGATCGAGCAGAAAGGCGACGCCGAGACCGGGCGACGGAAAGCCGAGATCGACGGCGTAGGAGAGATCGCGGGCGCCGAAGCCGAGCCGCAATTGCACCGGCCCCTTGCGCACCACGCCTTGCACCGGATAGCGGCCGGCGCGCACGGCCCGGCCGATCTGCTCCGGCCCGGCCCAGAGGGTGGACTGAATGCCGCCCTCCCGCGCGAGCGAGCTCACCAGCCGTCCGCGGGCGGTGTCGGCGAGAAGGCGCAGAGCGCGATAGAGGCTGGATTTTCCGCTGCCGTTAGCGCCCGTCACGACATTGATCTGCGCGAGCGGGAGGATCAGCTCCCGCAGCGAGCGATAGCCGGAGACCGCGAGAACCTCGAGCATTGCGCGATCCTCGCCGGGCTCGAGCCCCGAACGGATCAGAGCGAACGGGTGAAGCGCAGCACGCCGCCCTTGGCGCCCTTGAGGATGAGGTCCGAGCCCTGCGTGTCCCAATAGGGGCCGGAGAGCATCACCTGCCAGAAATCGCGCTCGATCGCCTGCAATGCGGGATCGCATTTGGCGTCGGCGACGGCGGGCATGGCCTTGGGGCCGAGCCGATTGCCGCCGACCACGAAAACGCCGGACCATGACTTGCAGCCGGAAAAGCCCGAGCCGCGCATCGTCGTGTCGATGCGAATCCAAATGTCGGCGGGCGGAGCCTTGCCGTTTATGTCCTTGAGATTGAAAATATAATTATGCGGGAAGGGCTTGTAGTTCGGCGGCGACTCCTGCGCCGTCGCCTCCTGCTGCTCCTTCTCCTTTTGCGCCGGCTTGCCCTTGGCCAGCGCGGGGCCGCAGGCGGCGAGGCCGACCAGAAGCGCGGTCAGAATTCGTCTCATCCTTCGATCCTTTTCGAGAACGATCCTTCGCGAATCGCTTCAGGAGAATGGCGCGCGTCTTGTGGTTTTTTTCCGAACGGAAAAGCGCCGGAAATCTCCGACGCGCGCGAGCGAGATGCGGAAACGCGCCCTCACAACATGCTGGGCAGAACGCGATCGGGCGGGCGGTGCCCGTCCATGAAGGTCTTGATGTTGATGATGACCTTCTCACCCATGTCGACGCGGCCCTCATTGGTGGCCGAGCCCATATGCGGCAGCAGCGTCACCTTGCCCGCCTTGGCGAGCTTGACGAGCTTGGGCGAGACGGCCGGCTCATGCTCGAAGACGTCGAGGCCCGCGCCGGAAATCTCGTCCGCCTCCAGCATTCGGATCAGCGCATTCTCGTCCACGATCTCGCCGCGGGCGGTGTTCACGATGATGGCGTGCGGGCGCAGCTGCTTGAGCCTGCGGGCGGAGAGCAGATGATAGGTCGCCGGCGTATGCGGGCAGTGGATCGACAGAATGTCGATGCGGGCCAGCATCTGGTCGAGCGATTCCCAATAGGTCGCCTCGAGCTGATCCTCGATCTCGGCCGGCAGGCGGCGGCGGTTGTGATAGTGGATGGAAAGGCCGAATGCGCTGGCCCGTCGCGCCAGCGCCTGACCGATGCGGCCCATCCCGACGATGCCGAGGCGCTTGCCGGTGATGCGATGGCCGAGCATCCAAGTGGGCGACCAGCCGCCCCAGGAGCCGTCCGGTATCGTGCGGGCGCCCTCGACGATGCGGCGCGCCACGGCCAGGATGAGGCCCATTGTGAGATCGGCCGTGTCTTCGGTGAGGACGCCCGGCGTATTGGTGACGGTGATCGAGCGGCGCAGCGCCGAGGCGACGTCGATATGGTCGACGCCATTGCCGAAATTGGCGATGAGCTTCAACTGGTCGCCGGCCTGGCCGATGAGGCCGGAATCGATGCGGTCGGTGATCGTCGGCACCAGCACATCCGCGGTGCGGACGGCCTCGACGAGCTCCTCATGGGTCGCCGGCCGGTCGCTCACATTGAGGCGCGTGTCGAACAGCTCGCACATGCGGGTTTCGATCACCTCGGGGAGCCGACGTGTCACCACGACGAGCGGCTTCTTTTTCGCCATCTTCCCCTTCGTCCTCCCGCCTGGCTCGACCGATCTGTCCGGCGCCCGAGGGAGCCGTTCCGCCGATCGCGCCTCGGGGCGGCTTTGCGTCTCTTCAACCATGTCTTAACGACGATGGATGAAAAGAGCGTTTTCGCCGCCCACGCCCCTTTCCTATCGAACTTCCTAGCAGATGGCGGGACAAAGACAAGACGAGGCGTCGTTCGCAGCTGCGAGAGGCGTCTTCGGGGAGAAGAGTAGAAATGGACGAAAAGCCCCTTCCGAGCCGAAGATGCGCGGCCGCCGCGGTCCGTTTCATTATCGTCGCACTGCTCGTCGGCGCGGCGGCGAAGGCCGGCGCGCAGCAGCAGACCGGCTCGGCGTCCGGCCTGCCGCTGCCGCGTTATGTCAGCCTCAAATCGGACCGCGTCAATCTGCACGAGGGCCCGAGCAAGGAGCACCCGACGCTCTGGGTGTTCGAGCGCGCCGGCCTTCCGGTTGAAATCACCGCGGAATTCGAGATTTGGCGGAAAATTCGCGATTCGGAGGGAACCGAGGGCTGGGTGCTGCATTCGCTGCTCTCGGGCCGCCGCACCGCCCTCGTCGCGCCCTGGAAGAAGGAGCCGATCCTCGCCTACGCCAGCGATAGAACGACGCCGGTGGCGAAACTCTCGCCCGGCGTCGTCGCCAGCCTGCGCCGCTGCGACGGCTCCTGGTGCCGAGTCTCGGGCGAGGGCTTCGACGCCTATGTGAAGCAGGAGGGCCTGTGGGGCGTCTATCCGGGGGAGAAGATCGAGTGATCGAGCGCCGAAGGCGCTCGGGAGGAGGGTGCCGCGCCCCAAGTCTTCGGGCCACGCTCCAAGTCTTCGGGCTCACTCCACCCCGGACGGATTCACCGTCCGACCCTCGAGGGGAGGGTGAAGCGCCCTCGGATCCTCAGTCCTCGTCCTTGCACAGGCGGACCACCACATCGACTCGGGCGATCCTCATGCCCGCCGGCGGGGCCGGCAGGCTGGCGACGTCGACATGGGCGCCGGGAATGTCGACCAGCCCTTCGCCGTCGAGCAGAAAATGATGATGCTCCGACACATTGGTGTCGAAATAGATGCGCGCGCCATCGACCGCGATCTCGCGCAAGAGGCCGACATCGGTGAATTGATGCAATGTGTTGTAGACGGTGGCGAGCGAGACCGGCAGATCGGCGGCCAGCGCCTCCTCGAACAGCTTTTCGGCGGTCACATGGCGGTCGCCCTTGCCGAACAGCAGGCCGCCCAGCGCGACGCGCTGGCGCGTCGGCCGCATTCCGGCGGCCATCAGCCGGCTGCGCAGCCGCCGCATGGCGTCGACCCGCTCCGTCGCATCGACCATGGCTCGCTCGACCGTCATTCGCCTCTCATTCCCGCCCGGCAATGTGTCTCTTCGCTTACAATAGGGAAGCTCGGGCATAGAGACAACTTTTTCCTCGCCGGCGCATAACGAGCCGCTCGCCCCCTTTGACCCGGCCGGCGCCTATGTTAACGAATGCGGCTTCCGGCCGGCGGCGCGACCGGGAATCGTCACGTCGAAGACGCAAAAAGGAACATCATGAGCGAACGGCGCTCGTCATTCGGATATGAGGATCTGCTCGCCTGCGCGCGGGAGGAGCTGTTCGGTCCCGGCAATGCGCAGCTTCCGCTGCCGCCCATGCTCATGTTCGACCGAATCACAGAAATTTTCGAAGAGGGCGGCGCGCATGGCAAAGGCTATGTGCGCGCCGAGTTGGACATTAATCCGAGCCTCTGGTTCTTCGACTGTCATTTCAAGGGCAATCCGGTGATGCCAGGGTGCCTGGGCGTCGATTCGCTGTGGCAGCTCACCGGCTTTTTTCTGGGCTGGCTGGATCTGCCCGGCCGCGGCATGGCGCTCGGCGTCGGCGAGGTGAAATTCAGCGGCCAGGTGCGGCCGCACAATAAGCTCGTCCGCTACGGCGTCGATTTCAAGCGCGTGTTCAAATCCAAGCTCGTCCTCGGCATCGCCGATGGCTGGGTGGAGGTGGACGGCGAACGTATTTACGAAGCGAAAGACCTGAAGGTCGGTCTCGCCAAGCCCGAAGCCGCGTGACGGCCTGACGGAACGCCGATCGAGGGCGCGCGAGACGCCGCCATAACCAGACGGGACGACCGAGCCCGCCGGCGCGAGGGAGTTTGGACATGAGAAGAGTGGTCGTGACCGGCATGGGCGTCGTTTCGTCCATCGGCAACAATACGCAGGAAGTCGTCGCCTCTCTGCATGAGGCGAAGTCGGGCATCGTCAAGGCGGACAAATATGCCGAGCTCGGCTTCCGCTGCCAGGTGCATGGCGCGCCGACTCTCGACCCGTCCACCCTCCTCGACCGGAGAGCCATGCGCTTCCACGCCATGGGCACGGCCTGGAATCATGTCGCCATGGATCAGGCGATTCTCGACTCCGGCCTCGCGCCGGACGAAATCTCCAATGAGCGCACCGGCATCGTCATGGGCTCGGGCGGCCCTTCGACCAAAGTGGTGGTCGAATCCGCCGATATCGCCCGCACCAAGGGACCCAAGAAGGTCGGCCCCTTCGCCGTGCCCAAGGCCATGTCCTCCACCGCCTCGGCGACGCTCGCCACCTGGTTCAAGATCAAGGGCGTGAACTATTCCATCTCCTCGGCCTGCGCGACGTCGAATCATTGCGTCGGCAACGCCTATGAGATGATCCAATGGGGCAAGCAGGACATTATGTTCGCCGGCGGCTGCGAGGAGCTCGAATGGGAGCTCTCCGTTCTGTTCGACGCCATGGGCGCCATGTCCTCCTCCTTCAACGACCGCCCGGCCACGGCCTCGCGCGCCTATGACAAGAATCGCGACGGCTTCGTCATCGCCGGCGGCGCGGGCGTGCTGGTGCTGGAGGAATATGAGCGGGCCAAGGCGCGCGGCGCGAAAATCTACGCCGAGATCGCCGGCTATGGCGCGACCTCGGACGGCCATGACATGGTCGCCCCTTCCGGCGAAGGCGCGATGCGTTGCATGCGCCAGGCGCTCGCCGGCGTGAAGACGCCCATCGACTACATCAATCCACACGCCACCTCGACTCCGGTCGGCGATCAGAAAGAAATCGAGGCGATCCGCGAGGTCTTCGGCCGCGGCGACAAATGCCCGCCGATCTCGGCGACGAAATCGCTGACCGGCCATTCGCTCGGCGCGACAGGCGTGCAGGAGGCGATCTATTCGCTGCTGATGATGCAGAACGGCTTCATCTGCGAGAGCGCCAATATCGAGGAGCTCGATCCCGAATTCGCCGATATGCCGATCCTGCGCGAGCGGCGCGACAATGTCGCTCTGCGCGCCGTGCTCTCCAACTCCTTCGGTTTCGGCGGCACCAATGCGTCGCTGGTGTTCAAGCACCCCGACGCCTGACGAGAATAGGACCAATCAAAGATGACGGTTTCAACGGGCCTCATGCAGGGCAAACGCGGCCTTGTCATGGGAGTCGCGAATGATCATTCCATCGCCTATGGCATAGCGCGAGCGCTGGCGCGGCATGGGGCCTCGCTCGCCTTCACCTATCAGGGCGAGGCGCTCGGCAAGCGCGTCCGCCCGATCGCCGAGGAGCTCGGCTCCAATCTGGTGATCCCCTGCGATGTGGACGATATCGCGTCCCTCGATTCCGTCTTCGCGCGGCTGCAGGAGGAGTGGGGCGAGCTGGATTTTCTGGTCCATTCGCTCGCCTATTCCGACAAAAGCGAGCTGAAAGGCCTCTACGCGGACACATCGCGCGAGAATTTCATCCGCACCATGGTCATCTCCTGCTTCTCCTTCACCGAGGCGGCGAAACGCGCCGCGGCGATGATGAAGAATGGCGGGACCATGCTCACCGTCTCCTTCGGCGGCGGCACGCATGTGATGCCAAATTATAACGTCATGGGCGTCGCCAAGGCGGCGCTCGATTCCTCCGTGCGCTATCTCGCGGCCGATTATGGCGCGCGCGGCATCCGCGTGAACGCCATCTCGCCCGGACCTGTCCGCACCATGGCGGGCGCCGGCATCACCGGCGCGCGCGCGATGGGCGCATTTCAAAAGGCCCATGCGCCGCTGCGCCGCATGATCACGCTGGACGAGATCGGCGGCTCGGCGCTCTATTTCCTGTCGGAGCTGTCGGGCGGCGTGACCGGCGAGATTCACGTCGTCGACGCCGGCTACAACATCATGCTGCAGCCGCGCCCCGAAGATTTGAACGGCGGCGCCGCATCGGCGGATTAGGCTCGCGTCCTTCGCTCGCCTTGACGCTGGCGGCGATCACCGAGAGCCGCGCCAGCTCGACCAGCGTGCCGATATTGGCCTTGGCCATGATATTGGCGCGGTGCAGCTCCACCGCGCGCAATTCGAGGCCGAGCCCTTCCGCTATGTCGCGGCTCGGCCGGCCTTTGGCGACGCCGGCCAGCACGCGCCGCTCATCCTCGCTCAGCTCGCCGAAGCGCGCGAGCGCGGCGCGAGTCTCGGCGTCGATGTCGCCCTCGCCGCGCCGCGCCGCCAGCGCGCGCCGCACGGAGGCGAGCAGCGCCTCGTCGTCGAAGGGCTTTTCCAACAGATCGCTGGCGCCGGCCGCCATCGCCTCCACCGCGAGAGAGGCGCCGGCGCAAGCCGTGATGATGACGACGGGAGGCGTCGCCCCGGAGGCGCGCAGCCGCCGCGTCAGCTCGACGCCGGTCATGTCCGGCAGCCGCATATCGGCGACGATGCAGCCCGATGTCTTCGGCCCCGCTTCGGCGAGACATTCCTCCGCCGCGCGATAGGCGCGCGGGCGAAAGCCGCGCGAGCGGAACATCAGCGTCAGCGCGTCGCGGATCGCCGGATCATCGTCCACGAGGTGCACGAGCGGCGCTGGTCTCATAGGCTGGCCCTTTCCGCGAGAGGAAGTGTGAAGCTGAAAATCGCGCCGCCGCGCGGATTGGGCTCGGCCCAAATGCGTCCGCCATGCGCCTCGACAATCGAGCGGGAAATCGAAAGCCCTATGCCCATTCCGCTCGCCTTGCTGCTGCGGAAGGGCTGAAACAGCGCGCCGGCGCCGTCCTTCAGACCATGGCCCGTGTCGGCCACGTCGAGCCGCGCATAGCCGTCGGCGGCGGAGGTGGAGAGCGACAGCTCGCGCCGCGGCGCGCCATCCATCGCCTCGACGGCGTTGCGCATGAGATTGACGATGACCTGCTGGATCTGCACGCGATCGGCGAGAACCTCGTCATTCTCGGCCTTGGCGGCGACGCTGATCTGCGCGCCGACCTGGCGCGCGCTGGCGACGCCCAGCGATTTCGCCTCCTCGACCAGAGCGCTGAGGCTCTGCACCGTCTTCACCGATTCGCCGCGCGTGACGAACTCGCGCAAGCGGCGCACGATATCGCCGGCGCGCATCGCCTGCGCCCCGGCCTTGTCGAGAATATCTTCGACCTCGCCGCTCTGCTTGGGCTTGCGCTGCAGCAGCCAACGCGCGGTGCGGACATAGGTGGCGATGGCGGAAAAGGGTTGGTTGATCTCATGCGCCAGCGCGGCGGCCAGCTCGCCCATTGCGGCGAGCCGCCCGGCATAGGCGAGCTCCGAACGCAGCTCGCAGAGCAGCGCCTCGGCGGCGCGCTCCTCGGTGAGATCGCGAATGACGGCGATGCGCTGGCGGACGGCGCCGCGCGTCTCATTGACGGCGAGGGAAATGGGGAAGGTCGAGCCATCGGGGCGCAGAGCGAGACCGTCCGATCGCCGCTCCCCCGCCGCGAGACCGCTTCCAGGCAACAAATGCGCCGCCTCCCGGCCGAGCAGCGTCTCGGCGGAGCAGCGAAACAGCGCGCCCGCGGCGCCATTGACGCCGACCACCACGCCCTTGTCGTCGATCGACAAGACAGCGTCCGACAGACATGCGAGGACGGCCTCCAGCCGCGCCGCCTCGGCGTGGCGCAAATCGTCCCCGCCCCCCGCGGCGCGGCGGGAAGGCCGCGTCGTCGCAGAAGTCTCTCGGAGCTCGGCGTGCGAATCGCTCGACGATCGGTCCATCGGCGAGTTCCCTCGAAACCTATTCGCTCTCGAAAAAGCCGGCGCACCGCCAAACCATCGCCACGGTCGCCGCCCCGGAGTATTCTCCTCTGCCAGCGGGTTTCAATTCCGCAATCACGCGCAATGCACAGAATTCAGATGTGAATTGCTCAGCTTATGCTTTCTTTCCACCCGCCGAGAAAAAAATGGCGTCTCGCTACGTATTTTCCATAGCCTCCGGCGCCTCCTTTCTCGGCGCCTTCACGCGAGCGCTGCTGGATGGCGCGATCATCCCCGGCCTCTCGCGCGAGAGCGGCCCGCTGGCTCTGGCCGCCACCACGATCTATGTGCCGACTCAGCGCGCCGCGCGGGCGCTGGCGGCGCAATTCTCCACCGCGATCGAGGCGCCGGCGGCGTTGCTGCCGCGCATATTGCCGCTCGGCGATCTCGACGAGCAGGAGGCCTCGGCGCTGTTCCACGCCGATCTCGATTCCAGCGAGGCGACGCTGGAGCTGGCGCTGGCGCCGGCGATCGAAGAGCTCGACCGCCGGCTGATTCTGGCCGAGCTGGTGCTGCAATGGGCGCGCGCGCTGCGCCACGCCATCGTCTCCATCGACCCGACCGGCGCTGTCGAGCACGACCCGCGCGAAATGCTGCTGATCGCCCCCTCCCCCACCAGCGCCTATGCGCTCTCCGGCGAGCTGGCGCGGCTCATCGACGAATTCGCGATCGAGAAGCTCGGCGCCGGCGCGCTCGCCGGCCTCGCGGAGGAGGCCTATGACCGCTTCTTCGCGATCACCGCCAATTTTCTGAAAATCGCGCTCGAGGATTGGCCGAATATTCTCTCCGGCTGCGGCCTCATCGACCGCGCCGCGCGTCAGACGGCGCTGATCGAGGCGCAGATCGCGCATCTCGAGCGCGGCGGCGCGCGCGGCCCGGTGATCGCGCTCGGCTCCACCGGCGCGCATCCGGCGACGGCGCGCCTTTTGGCGGCGATCGCGCGAATGGAGCGCGGCGCGGTGATCCTGCCCGGCCTCGATCTCGAGCTAAACGAGGCCGCCTGGCGCCGCGTCGGCGACGATGGCGAGAATGAGCGTGAGGAGCCGAGCTTCACCCATCCGCAGACTTTGCTGAAGCGCCTCCTATCCACCCTGGGCGTCACGCGCGAGGAAGTCCGCCCCCTCGGCTCCGCTCCGCCCGTGCTGCAAGCGCGGACGCGGCTGCTGGCCGAGGCGCTGCTCCCTGCCGATTGCACCGATTATTGGCGCGACTTCCGCGCCGCCGCGGCCGAGGGCTTCGCGAATGCGCTCGCCGGCGTCTCCTTCATCGAGGCGGCGGACGAGCGTGAGGAGGCGCTGGCCCTCGCC
Organism: Methylosinus sporium; assembly: GCF_003113265.1. Lineage (GTDB taxonomy): Bacteria > Pseudomonadota > Alphaproteobacteria > Rhizobiales > Beijerinckiaceae > Methylosinus > Methylosinus sporium. The sequence continues at coordinate 43,293 of NZ_PUIV01000015.1, read as the reverse complement.
CTTTCCATGCGCGAAGCGCTGGAGACGCCGGGCCGCACGGCGGCGCTCATCACGCCCGATCGCGACATCGCCCGCCGCGTCTGCGCCGAGCTGGCGCGCTGGGGAGTCGAGGTCGACGATTCGGCCGGCCGCCCGCTCGGCGCGACGCCGATCGGCGCGCTGGCCCGGCTCGTCGCCGCCACGGCGGAGGACGGCGCCTCGGCCATCGACGCAGCCGCGCTTCTCGCCCATCCGCTGACGCGCCTTGGCCTCGAGCGTGCGGAGATCGAGCGCCTCGCCCCGCTGGTCGAGATCGCCGTGCTGCGCAATGTCGAGAGCGGCGGCTCCTTCGCCGCCATGGCCGCGCCGGCGCGCCGGCTCGCCGAAGAGACGCACGCCCATCCGGCGCTGAAACGTATTTGCGAGGAGGATTGGCGCGCGATCGAAGATCTGCTCGCCCGCCTCGACGAAGCGCTTTCGCCTCTCGGCGCGCTCACGCCGGAGGCGCGCCTCGGCGAGCGGGCACGCGCCCATGCGCTGGCGTTGGAGAAAATCGCCAACAAGGAGCCCGCGGGCGAGGGCGTCGAGCAATTGCTGCAGCTCTTCGACGCGCTCGAGGCCGCAGGCAGCGCGCTCGTCTTCGACGCCGCCGGCTACGCCTCCTTCTTCGATCGCCTCGCCTTCGAGATGAGCGCGCCCAGCCCGCGCCGCGCGCATCCGCGTCTCAAAATTCTCGGCCTGCTGGAAGCGCGCCTGCTCGACGCCGATCTCGCGCTGCTCGCCGGGCTCGACGAGACGATCTGGCCGCCACAGGCCGAATCCGGCGCCTTTCTCAATCGCGCCATGCGCCGGCAATTGGGCCTCTCGCCGCCGGAGCGCCGCATCGGCCAGACGGCGCATGACTTCTCCATGGCCTTCGGCGCGGCGGAAGTCGTCGTCAGCCGCGCGAAAAAGCGCGACGGCGCGCCGACCGTCGTCTCGCGCCTGATCGCGCGATTGGCGGCGCTTTCCGGCGAGGCCTTTGCCGCCTGCAAGGCGCGCGGCGATGAAAAATGCGCGCTCGCCGCCGCGCTGGATCGCCCGCAGGAGATTCGCGCCATATCTCGCCCGCTGCCGCGCCCGCCCGTGGAGCTGCGGCCGACGCGGCTCAGCGTCACGCGCGTCGAAAAATTGCGCCGCGATCCCTATTCCATCTTCGCCGAATATATTCTGCGTCTGCCGCCCTTGCCGCCGCTCGGCGCGCTCAAGGGCGCCCGCGAGATCGGCGTCGCCGTTCACGCCGCGCTGGCGAAATTCCAGGAGGCGCATCCCAAAGGCCCGCTTCCGGAAGACGCGCGCGCGCTGCTCGTCGATATCGCGCGCGAGGAGCTCGGCGAGTTCTTGGACGATCCGTCCTTCATCGCCTTCGATTGGCCGCGCATAGAGGCCGGCCTCGATCATGCGCTCGCTTTCGAGCGTGAACGCCGCGAGCAGGCGCGCGAGATTTTCATCGAGAAAGGCGCCGGATGGAAGCTGACGCTCGCCGACGGCAGCGTCTTCACCCTCTCCTGCGTCGCCGATCGCATAGAGGTGGACGCGAGCGGCGAAGCTTTCGTCTTCGATTACAAGACCGGCAATCCGCCGACCGCATCACAAGTCGGCGCGGGCTTCTCGCCGCAGCTGACATTGGAGGCGGCGATGATCGAGGCCGGCGCCTTCGAATCCATCGGCGCGCCGCACGTCGCCGGCGCCGCCTATGTGCGGCTCGGCAGCAAGACCGGCGGCGAGACGCAATGGCTGAAATTCAAGGACAAGAGTTTCGGCGACGTCGTCGCCGAGCATCGCGCCAATCTCTTCGTGCTGCTGAATCAGTTTCGTCTCGCCGACACGCCCTATCCCTCGCGGCCATGGGTGGAGTTCGCCTCGCGCTACAGCGACTACGACCATCTCGCACGGGTGAAGGAATGGTCGCGCGAGGGCGGCGGCGGCGAGGAGTGACGCTTCACCGCGAAGTCACGAAGCGTTCATCATGTTCCTCGAGGCTTCGGCAAGGAATCGGCCGCCGATTTTCGACGCTCCCGATTCGGACGGGGTTTGTGCCCGTCTCGTGCCGCAATTCCACTTTCGGGACCGCGCGAAGAGGCCGACGATTCACCACTCGCTAAGCCTGTGAAGGCGACGACGCGCCGAGCCGCGAAGACACCGCGTTTACGAAGCCTTCGCCATGAAGATTGACGCTTCGGCAAGGAATCGACAGCCTATTTTCGACGCTCCCGATTCGGACAGGGTTTGTGCGCGTCTCGTACCGCAATTCCACTTTCGGGACGGCGCGAAGAGGCCGACAATTCACCACTCGCTAAGCCTATGAAGGCGGTGATGCGCCGAGACGCGAAGACACCGCATTTACGAAGCCTTCACCATGATGATTGACGCTTCGGCAAGGAATCGACGGCCCATTTTCGGCGCCCCCGATTCGGACAGGGTTTGTGCGCCTCTCGTGCCGCAATTCCACTTTCGGGACGGAGCGAGGAGGCCGACGATTCACCACTCGCTAAGCCTGTGAAGGCGCTGACGCGACGAGCCGCGAAGCCACCGCATTTACGAAGCGTTCACCATGATGATTGACGCTTCGGCAAGGAATCGACGGCCGATTTTCGACGCCCCCGATTCGGACAGGGTTTGTCCACCTCTCGTGCTGCAATTCCACTTTCGAGACGGCGGAAGCGGCGCCGCATTCACTTTTCGCTGAGCCTATCGACGCGACATCCCGCGCCTTGCGCGCGGCGGCGACGCCAGACACGGGGCCTCGCACCGCGTCGCTTCCGAGGTCGCGAAATGACGCTTGCGCCGTCCCTTGGGTCATAGATTAGACCCTGAGGAACAGGAGGGCTCGTCCGGTGAGAGAGTCGAGACGCAAGGATATGTTGCTGACCGCGGCGGAGTGCGCAGAACGCATCGGCGTCACGGTTCGCGGCCTCAGAACCTATGAGCAGCGCGGCCTGCTGACGCCGACCCGTTCGGCGAAGGGCTGGAGGCTGTACGGGGAAAAAGAGATCGCCCGCCTTCACGAGGTGCTCGCTCTAAAGCGCTTCGGCCTCAGCCTCTCCCGCATCGCCGCGCTGCTCGAGGGCCGCGCAATCGATCTCGACCGCACTCTGGGAATGCAACAGTCGGCGCTCACCGAACAACGCCAGCGCATCGGCGAGAAGCTGGCGCTCGTCGGCGCCGCCCGAACGAAACTTTCCACGGGCGGGACGCTCTCGCTCGACGAACTCATAACGCTCGCAAAGGAGACGACCATGACGCAGACATCGCTCGACCTGATCGCGCAGCGCCGCTACGAGCAGGCGCGTCCACGCAAGATGACGCCCATAGATCCAGAACTCTACGATCGCTACGTCGGCGCCTACCAATTCGACGCCATCAGGGGCGGGATCACGATCACGCGCAACGATGACCGGCTTTTCAGTCAAGTGACCGGGCAGGCTGCCTATGAAATTTTTCCAGAGAGCGAGACCGAGTTCTTTCTGAAGGTCGTCCCGGCTCAGCTCGTCTTTTCCGTAGACCGCGACCAAACAGCGAATGCGCTGACGATCCATCAGAACGGCGTCGAATTGGTCGCGCGGCGGATCGACGAAACGGAGGCCCGACGCGCAGAGGAGGAGCTGGCGCGCAGAATCCGCGAAAATCGGCCGCAGCCGGACAGCGAAGAGGCGATCCGCCGAACGATCGACGAAGCGCGGTGCGGAGAGGTCGAGTCCACGCGCATGACGGAGCCGCTCGCCACATTGGCGCGAGAGCGAGCCGAGGCGATCGCGGAGGAGCTCTCGGCCAAAGGTGAGTTGAAGGACATTCGCTTCGTCGGCGTCGGCGTGGACGGCTGGGACGTCTATCGCGCGCAATTCGAAAAAAGCGAGACCGAATGGCGCATCGACCTCGCGCCCGACGGCAGGGTCAGGGGCCTTTTCTTCCGCACGCTGCCCTGAGAGGCCCTCGCAGCAGGCCGCGCCGCCACGGTGAGTGAGCGGCGCGATGATGGCGGCGTGTAGAGGCGAGCGACGGTCGCCTCGACCATGGCGAGAGCGGCGTGAGCGCCCAGACGCGGCGTTTACGAAGCGTTCACCACGCTGATTGACGCTTCGGCAAGGAATCGGCCGCCCGTTTCCGCCGCCCCCGATTCGGACGGGCTTTGTCCACCTCTCGTGCCATTCTTCCCGCTTCGGGACGACGCCGTGCGGCCGAGCATTCACGTCTCGCTAAGCAAAAGATCGGAGCTAGGGGCGGCGACCGCCGTCGATAGCGGTCAAACTACATTTCTTGTATGGTTTCCCGAAACGGCCTTCGATCCTCGCAAACGCCGGATCGACGCGCCGCATTCGGACATGGGCGAGGAATTTGAAATGGCTCTCGAAGGGTCGGATAAAAGCTACAGAAATCGCATCATCTTCGCGAGCCTCGTCGGCACGACGATCGAATTCTTCGACTTCTACATCTACGCCACCGCCGCCGTGTCGGTGTTTCCGCTCTTGTTCTTCCCGGCCGGCGCGGGCAGCGCGGCGCTGCTCGCCTCCATGGCGACATTCGGCGTCGCCTTTGTCGCGCGGCCGATCGGCTCCGTGCTCTTCGGCCATTTCGGCGATCGCGTCGGGCGAAAAGCGACGCTGGTCGGCTCGCTGCTGCTGATGGGCCTCGCCACTTTCGCCATCGGCCTTCTGCCCACCTATCATCAGATCGGCCTGTTCGCGCCGGTCCTGCTCACCATTTTCCGCTTCAGCCAGGGCGTCGGCCTCGGCGGCGAATGGTCGGGCGCGGCCCTGCTCGCCACCGAGACCGCCGATAAGGGCAAGCGCGCCTGGGCGGCGATGTGGCCGCAGCTCGGCGCGCCTTTCGGATTCATTCTCGCCAATGGATTCTTTCTGACGCTCACCATTCTCTTCGCTTTCGATTCCACGCGCGCGACGCCGGATGAGCATTTCCTCGCCTGGGGCTGGCGGCTGCCCTTTCTGCTCTCCATTCTGCTGGTCACACTCGGCCTCTATGTGCGCTTGAAGCTGCATGAGACGCCGGTCTTCGCCCGCGCCTTGGAGCGCGGCGAGAAATTGAAATCGCCGCTCGCCCATGTGTTTCGCAACAATGCGAAAGAGCTCCTGCTCGGCACTTTCATCATGGTCGCGACCTATGGTCTCTTCTATCTGATGACGACGTGGATTTTATCCTATGGCATAGGCAAGGTCGCGCTCGGCAATCTCGGCATAGGCTATCGCGATTTTCTCGTGCTGCAGCTCATATCCGTGCTGTTCTTCGCCGGCTTCATCCCCGTCTCTGGGCATCTCGCCGACAGGATCGGGCGCCGCAAGCTGCTGCTGATCGTGACGGCGGCAATCGTGCTGTTCGGCCTCTCCTTCCGCTTCTTCCTCTCCAAGGAGCTGATCGGAACCGGCGAGGGCGCCAATCGCGGGCTCATATTGGTTTTCCTCAGCACAGGCATGTCGCTGATGGGCCTCACCTTCGGGCCGATGTCGGCCATATTGCCGGAGCTTTTCCCAACCAACACGCGCTATACGGGCTCGGGCGTCTCCTATAATCTCGCCTCCATACTCGGCGCGGCGCTGACGCCCTTCGTGGCGACATGGATCGCGCAAAATTACGGAGCGGAATCGGTCGGCCTCTATCTCGCTGTGCTCGGCGCCTCGACAATCGTCGCGCTCCTCTTCACCAAGGAGACGAAGGCGACCGATCTCGACAGCATGATCGACGATGTGGTGGCCGAGAATATCGAGAAGACATCGCCGTAAACGCTTTCCTTCGCTCCGAATGGAAACTGGATGAGCGACAGACGCCCCATCGCCAAGGACACGCGGGAGCGGCAGCGCGCCGCTTCCGATCCCGCGCAATCGGCGTGGGTGGCGGCCCATGCGGGCTCGGGCAAAACGCATGTTCTCTCACAGCGCGTGGTGCGGCTGCTGCTGGCCGGCGCTCCGCCTTCGCGCATTCTCTGCCTCACTTACACAAAGGCCGCGGCCGCCAATATGGCGGCGCGCATTTTCGATATTCTCGCCGGCTGGGCGCTGCTCGACGATGAGGCGCTGACCGCCGCCATTCTCGCCACCGGCGCGCCGCAGCCGTCGCGCGCGGAGCTGGTCTTCGCGCGGCGCCTGTTCGCGCGCACGGTGGAGACGCCCGGCGGGCTGAAAATTCAGACCATCCACGCCTTTTGCGAAAGGATTCTGCATCTCTTTCCCTTCGAGGCCAATGTCGCGGCGTCCTTCCGCGTGCTCGACGATTTGGAGCGCGCCGAGCTGTTGGAGCGCGCGCGACGGCAGACGCTCGCCCGCGCCGTGCTGGACGAAGGCGAATTGCGCGCGGCGCTTGAGACGGTGTCGCGGCTCTGCTCGGGCGGGGGCTTCGACGAGTTGATCGCGGAATTGCTCGGCCATAGGGCCGCGCATCGCAATCTGTCGTCCGGCGATTATGCGGAGCTGCTGCGCGAGCGCTTAGGGCTGCGCGAGGGCGAGACGCTCGAGGCGGTGGAGCGGGAGATTATCGAAGGCGGGCTTTCGCCTCGTGACTGGCCGGGAATCGCGCAGGCGCTGCGCGGCGGCGGCGCGAATGATGGGAAGCTCGGCGCGCAATTGATGATCGCTGCTGGGCTGGCCGGCGGCGCTAATGACCAGCGCTCGGCATGTGTCGAGGAATACTTGTCGGTCTTCTTCAAGAAGGACGGCGAGCCGCGCGGGCTCGGCAAGCAGAAGATGATCTCGGCCGCACTGCAAAAGCAGCAGCCCGCATTGCTGGCGCGGCTCGAGGATGAGCGCGATCGGCTCGTCGCGCTGGTGGAAAAGCGCAAGGCTGCCGCCGCTTTCGATCGCTCCATGGCGCTGGCGCGGATCGGCGACGCCATTCTCTCCGCCTATGAGCGGATGAAGAGCAATCGCGGCCTCTTCGATTTCGACGATCTCATCGAGCGCACGCGCCGGCTGTTTCAAAGCTCGAGCCCGTCCTGGGTGCTCTACAAGCTCGACTCGCGCATCGATCATATTCTCGTCGACGAGGCGCAGGATACGAGCGCGGCGCAATGGGACATATTGGCCGCGCTCGCCGATGAATTCTGCGCCGGCGCCGGCGCCACGCGGCGCATCCGCACCTTCTTCGCCGTGGGCGACGAGAAGCAGTCGATCTTCTCCTTTCAAGGCGCGGCGCCGGAGAAATTCGACGCTATGCGCCGCGATTTCGCGCGCCGTTTCCGTGACGCCGAGCTCGGCTTCGAGACGGTGCGGCTGACGCGCTCCTTCCGCTCCTCGCCGCAAGTGCTCGGCGCGGTGGATATCGTCTTCTCGGTCGAGGAGAACAGGCGCGGCCTCGCGGCGGACCGAGAGGAACCCGCGCCCGTGCACGAAGCCTGGAAGAGCGACGTGCCCGGCCTCGTCGAAATCTGGGAGCCGGAATCGTCGCAAGGCGCGGAGACGCCGGAGGATTGGCGCCTGCCGCTCGATTATGTGAACGAGGCCGGTCCGCCGGCGCGGCTCGCGCGCAAGATCGCACGCAAGGTGAAGGCGCTGCTCGCGCCGCAAAATGGCGAATGCGTCGAGGACAAAGGCGCGATGCGCCCCGTGCGGCCCGGCGATGTGATGATCCTCGTGCGCAAGCGCGACGCTTTTTTCGAAGGCGTCATTCGCGCGCTGAAGGCGGAGGCGATTCCCGTCGCCGGCGCCGATCGTCTCGATCTCTCCGGCCATATTGCGGTGATGGACCTCGTCGCGCTCGGCCGCGTCGCGCTGCTGCGCGAGGACGATCTCACCCTCGCGACGCTGCTGAAATCGCCGCTCTTCGGCTTCACCGATGATGATCTCATCGCCCTCGCGCCCAAGCGCGAAGGCGCGCTCATCGATGCGCTCGCCGCCTCGCCGGAGCCGGCGCATAGAGAGGCGGCCGCGCGGGTAGATGCTTGGGTGCGCGAGGCGCGCACGCGCGCGCCATTCGATTTCTACAGCCATATTCTCAGCGCCGGCGGCGGGCGCGAGAGGCTGGTCGGGCGGCTCGGCCAGGAGGCCAATGACGCGATCGACGAATTTTTGCGCCTCGCGCTCTCCTTCGAGCGCGAGCAGGCGCAGGGCCTCGCCGGATTTTTGGCGGGAGTCGAGAGCCTGCAGCTCTCCGTCAAGCGCGACATGGAGGCGGCCGGCGACGCCGTGCGCGTGATGACCGTGCACGCCTCCAAAGGGCTGGAGGCGAAGATCGTCTTTCTGCCGGACACTTGCGGCGGCCCCTCCGGCCGGCATGATCCCAAAATCTTCCGGCTCGGCGAGGAGGATGGCGCGGTGTTGGTCTGGTCCAGCAATATGGCCGCCGATCCGCCCGCCGTCGCCAGCGCGCGCGAGGCGCTACGCGAGGCGGCGCGGGAGGAGCATCGCAGGCTGCTCTATGTGGCGCTGACGCGCGCCGAAGAGCGGCTCTATGTCGGCGGCTTCCATGGGCCGGCGGGACGCGGCGCCGGCTGCTGGTATGACGCGATCCGCAACGCCCTCGAGCCCGCCTGCGACAGCGCGCCGGACCCGCTCGACGAGACGAAGCAGATTTTGCTCTATGGCGATGCGGCGCATGGCGCGGCGACGACGGGCGAGGCACGCGAAGCCGCGGCGATCTCCGTCCCGCCCTATGCGCGCGCGCCTGCGCCGGAGGAGCGCGCGCCGGCCCCGCCCTTGCGGCCGGCGACGGCGCTGGCGGCCGCCGATCCTTTCGCCGGCGAGGAGAGTTCCGCCGCGCCGACGCGGAGTGACCGCGAGCGGCTGCTGGTCGGACGGCTCACCCATGCGCTGCTGCAACGCCTGCCGGACACGCCGCCGGAGCGGCGCGTCGAGGCGGCGCTGCGCTTTCTGGAGCTGCGCGCCGCCCCGCTCGACGCCGCGCAGCGCGAGCGGCTCGTTTCCGCCGTGCTCGCGGTCATCGGCCACGCCTCGCTCGCGCCTTTGTTCGGGCCTGGCTCGGCGCCGGAGGTGGAGATCGTGGCGCGGCTCGACAGCCCGCGCGGCGAGATCGCCATTTGCGGCCGCATCGACCGGCTCGCCGAGACGGAAACCGACGTCATCGTCGCCGATTTCAAGACCGGCGCGCCGCGCCATCCGGCGACGCCGGCGCAATTGCGCCAGCTCGCCGTCTATCGCGCCGCGGCGCGGCGGCTCTATCCGCACAAAAATGTGCGCTGCGCGCTGATCTTCACGCAGAGCGCGACGATAGAGGAGCCGGAGCCCGAGGCGCTGGACGCCGCGCTGGAGGAGATTTTGCTGGAGGTTTGAGACGAGGGAAACGCCGGACGCGCTTTCGCCGCGATCTTCGTCTAGTTTTCGTCATTATTGTCGACGCGCACATTTTGGGATCTGACCATGGAGATCGATCGCGGGGACCGCATCGCCCCGCCGCCTTCGCCGGAAAAGAGCCGACTCTGGATCGGCGTGGTCGCGGCGGTCGCCGGGGCTCTCGGCCTCGCTGTCGTCGTCGCGCCCGAGTTCGGCGATTTTTTGCGCCGCGAGGCCTATACGGCCGCGAACGCCGTCGGCGCGCCGACCCCGGCCGACGAATTTGCGCCCGTCTACGCCCGGCTGGAGATGGAGCCGCTGCGCGCGCGGCTGGTCGCCTCTCCGAAAATCTCGACGCAGCTCGCCAAGCTGCTGCGCGAGCCCTGCGACAAGCGCGCGATCACGGCTCTCGCCGAGGCGCTGATCGCCGAAGGAGAGGAGCGCGTCGCGGCGCGAAGCTTTGGCGGCTTTGCCGCGGCCTGCCCGGACAGCGCCATGGAGAAAGGCCGCGCCGGCGAATTGTTCCTGCGCATCGGCGACGCCGACACCGCGTTGAAGATCGCCGACGCGCTGATCTCCGAACAGCCGATCTATGCGGATTTTCATTATCTGCGCGCGAGGGCGCTGTTCGCCGCCAAACGCTATGACGCCGCGATCGGCGAATATAAGACGACGATCGAATTGTTCCACGATCGCGCCAAAGTGCATGAGCGCGTGTTCGTCGATCTCGCCAACGCCTATGTCGCCGTGGGCAAGCCCTGCGACGCGGCCTTCACGCTGTTTTCCTGGATCGCGCTCGATCCGCCGCGGCGCGGCACGCCGGGAGCGCGCAAGCGCGTCGAGGAATATGGCGCGCTCGGCTGCCGCAAGCTACCGGCATTCGACGAGCCGAAGGGATTGTGAAAAGCGAAAACGATCGATGCCGAGGAGCGGCGAGCGGGCCGCGTCTCTAAAGCATGTGGGAAATTTCACATGCGGCCCACTGGAAGCTCCCCCTCGTGCTTCGAGACGGCCGCTGCGCGACCTCCTCGGCATGAGGGGGAGGGTTGCAGCCCCTCCGCATCAGGAGGAAAGGGCCGCTGCTTTCTCGGGAACGACTGCTTCGAGCGGGAACGCTCACAGCTTGCCGACGACGACGAGGCGCTTGATCTCGCCGCGCTCGAAGGCGCGCAGGAAGGCGGCGTAATTCTTGAACGACACACAGCCGTTGGAATCGCCGCGCGGACCGAGCATGTAGGTATGCGCGAGCAGGCCGGCGCGGCCGAAGATGGCGCCCTCGCCACCGATCGGCGTCAGCCTGATCGCGCGCACGCCATGAAACGGGCGCTCGCGGAAGGTGAGATCGTAAGTATGCGGCGGCGTGACGCCACGCATCCGCACATGTGCGAAACGCGGATCGTCGAATTTGTCGCCGAGGCCCGAATGCGCCTCGAGACGCGTGCCGTCCGGCAGATAAACCGTATGTCCGCTGATGTCGTAGACGGCCGTCTGATTGTCATAGGCCGCCGTCGGATTGCCGCGCGTCACATTGCGGAGGCCGTCGAACAGCCCCGTCTCCGGCGCCGCATAGGCGAGCGCCTTGCCGGTCGGCTGCAAGGGGCCGAAGACCTTCTCGAAAAAGGAGCGGCTATCCTCTTCCGGCGCCGGCGCGGAGGCCGTCTTTCGCGCGCTGCGGATGATGGGCATATGCACGCGCAGGCCGAATTCGGAAGGACGCGGCGGCGGAAGCGGCGCGCTGTCCGCCTCCTCCTCCGCGATCCGCTGCGCGGCGGGCGGAGCCGGCGTCGCGGCCAAAGGCGACGGCGAAGAATGGGGCGTCTCCAGCGCGGCGACCACCGTCTTGGGCGCGACATGCGAGCGCAGATCGCCGACCAGCACGCCGAAGGGAATGGAGAAGGACGGCGCCTCGATCGAGGCCGTCGTGTCGGCGGGGGAGTCGATCTCGAACGCGGCAGCCGATGGCGCGGCCGTCTCTTCCGCGCTACGCATGGCGAGACCCGCGAAACCGCCCACTGTGAGGGTGCCTGCGACGAACAGAGTCGAGATCAGAAGGCGGCGAGATATTTCACGGCGCGACAATGAATTGAGCAAGGATCGTTCACCGGGATTCTTACGCATCCACCCCCACTTTCGGAAACACTTCCGTTACGCACACTGTCGTTGAGCTTCATGTGAAGCCGATCGACTACGCCACCCGCGCCCAGAACGAGGATCAACTCTCAGCCCCCCGAACGTTCGAGAAACTGAAGTTACAATTTGGCGGTTTTTTGTCCGCTCTACGTAACTACAGCTAGAGTATTTGCGCACTCGACACGTCGAATCTTTTCGTTCGACTGACGTGAACTTCACCGGCTACGGAAGGGAATTACGCATCAATATAGTAAACATTTCGGTAAACCCTACGCATAATGACCATGGGCGCGACAAACCGCGCCGCGTCGCGGCGGTCACGGTTCGCGCCTCGCCTACTAGACTCTAGTCCTTTGTTTTGACGCGTTTCCAACGCCGAACCGGTATCCACTTCGGCTGGACACGCTTGTCGGTCGAAAGCTGCATTCGCGCAGGGCACCGAGCGGACGCAAGGGAGGTGAAAGCATCCGCGCGCCGCGCTATGCTGACCCGTCCTCCCATGGGAGAGCCTGGAATGGAACGGCGCGAGGTGAGCCATATCGACCGGGTCCGCTCGGTCATCGATGACGATGCGGCGCCCGCGGCCTCGGCGGTCGCCGCTTCATGGCGGCGCTGCGTCACGCTGCATGGGCTCGACCCGGATGCGCGCCGCGCGCCGGATTTGATCGAAGCGGCGGCGCTCCAGGACGCGCGGGAGCGGCTCGCGCCGCTGCTGCGCGCGGCGCGCAAGCCGCTCGACCGCCTGTTCGCGGCTGTCGCCGAGCTCGGCTGCTGCACATTGCTCAGCAATATCGAGGGCGTGCCGCTCGAGCGACGCAGCGCCGAGTCGGATGCGCCGGATTTCGACGCGCGCGGCCTACGTCCGGGCGCCGTCTGGAGCGAGGCGCGCGAGGGCACCAACGCGATCGGCGCCTGCCTCGCCGAAGGCCGCGCGCTGACCATTCATCGCGATCAGCATTTCCACACGCGCAACACGGGGCTGAGCTGCGCCGCGGCGCCGATCTACGATCATGAGGGGCGCCTCGCCGCCGCCCTCGACGTCTCCAGCAGCCGCGAATCTCTCCCCGGCGGCGTGGTCGCGCTGGTCGCCGTCGCTGTCGCGGAGGCCGCGCGGGCGATCGAGGCCGCGCATTTCCGCGAGGCCTTCGCCGGCGCGCGCATATTGACGGCGCCCTCCGAGCGCGGCGCGGCCTTGCTCGCCGTCGATCGGCACGATCTCGTCATCGGCGCGACGCGCGCGGCGCGGCTCGAGCTCGGCGTCACCGACGCGCGCATAGCCTCGCAGCTTCCCGCCGCCGATCTTCTGGCCGGCGGCGGCGAGGCGGAGGCCGCGCTGCAAAACGCCGAGCTGGAAGACGCCGAGCGCGGCGCCATTCGCCGCGCCCTCGCCCGCGCCAATGGCAATGTCACCGCCGCCGCGCGCCTGCTCGGCGTCAGCCGCGCCACGCTGCATCGCAAGCTCGGCCGGCTCGGATTGTCGCAGGGACATTAGATTCCGTCCCGACTGTCGCAAATCTGCGACACCTCGAGGCCATTCCTGCGTTTCCCCCTCTGGCGCAGCCGGCCGCGCGGGCGGATGATTTCCCCCGACGCCGCAAAGGCGCGTGAAACAGTCAAGGGGAAACGTCATGACGAGGCCCGAATTCCTCCGCTCCGCTACGCCTAAATTCAAGGCGCGCTATGAGAACTTCATCGGCGGCCGCTGGGTCGCTCCGCGCGCCGGCCGCTATTTCGAGAATGTGACGCCGGTCAACGGACAGATTCTCTGCGAGGTTCCGCGCTCCGACGAGACCGACATAGAAATCGCGCTCGACGCCGCCCATGCCGCCAAGGACGCCTGGGGCAGAACCAGCGTCGGCGAACGCGCGCGCATTCTCAACGCGGTCGCCGATCGCATGGAGCAAAATCTCGCGGCGCTGGCGGAAGCCGAGAGCTGGGACAATGGCAAGCCGATCCGCGAGACGACCGCGGCGGACGTTCCGCTCGCCATCGATCATTTCCGCTATTTCGCCTCCGCGATCCGCGCGCAGGAAGGCGGCATATCGGAGCTCGACCACGACACGGTCGCCTATCATTTCCACGAGCCGCTCGGCGTCGTCGGGCAGATCATTCCGTGGAATTTTCCCTTGCTGATGGCGGCGTGGAAGCTGGCCCCGGCGCTCGCCGCCGGCAATTGCGTGGTGCTGAAGCCGGCCGAGCAGACGCCCGCCTCGATACTCGTATGGGCGGAGATCGTCGGCGATCTTCTGCCGGCGGGCGTCGTCAATATCGTCAACGGCTTCGGCCTCGAGGCCGGCAAGCCGCTCGCCTCCTCGCCGCGCATCGCCAAGATCGCCTTCACCGGCGAGACCAGCACGGGACGGCTGATCGGCGAATATGCCGCACGCAATCTCATCCCCGCGACATTGGAGCTCGGCGGCAAATCGCCCAATGTTTTCTTCGCCGATGTGGCGGCGGAGGACGACGCTTTTCTCGACAAGGCGCTCGAAGGCTTCGCCATGTTCGCGCTCAATCAGGGCGAAGTATGCACCTGCCCCAGCCGCGCCCTGGTGCAGCGGAGCATCTATGACAAATTCATCGAGAAGGCGGTGAAGCGCGTCGGCGCCATCGTGCAGGGCGATCCGCTCGACGCCAAGACGATGATCGGCGCGCAAGCCTCCAAGGAGCAGATGGAGAAAATCCTCGGCTATATCGACATCGGCCAGAAGGAAGGCGCGGACATATTGATCGGCGGGGGCCGCGCCGAACTCGGCGGCGATCTTTCCGGCGGCTATTATGTGAAGCCCACAGTGCTCGCCGGCAACAATAAGATGCGCGTGTTCCAGGAGGAGATCTTCGGACCCGTCGTCTCGGTGACGGTGTTCGACACCGACGAAGAAGCGGTGGCGATCGCCAATGACACGATCTTCGGCCTCGGCGCCGGCGTGTGGACGCGCGACGTCAACCGCGCCTATCGCGTCGGCCGCGCCGTGCAGGCGGGACGCGTATGGACCAATTGCTATCACGCCTATCCGGCCCATGCGGCCTTCGGCGGCTACAAGCAGTCCGGCATCGGCCGCGAGAATCATCGCATGATGCTCGATCACTACCAGCAGACGAAGAATCTGCTGGTCAGCTATAGCCCGGACAAGCTCGGCTTCTTCTGAGCGTCCGGCCGGGGCGGCCGTCTCCTCCCTGCGGCCGCCCCGCTCCATTTGATCTCGCTGCTCGGCAGTGCCTGCGGCGGGGCGCCGATAGGAACTTATGCACAGACGTAAACAGACATAACAAGACTGCTTGCGCTATTCGTTCCAATGTCATCAATAGATCGCCATCGATTTTTCTTCGAAGACGATCATGCTCACCGACAGCCGCGAGATCATCCGACGTCTGGAACGCGAAGGCTGGGCGCTCGTTCGCTCCAAAGGCTCGCATCGGCAATACAAGCATCCGACCAAGGTCGGGCGCATCACCGTCGCTCATCCGAAGAAGAATATTCCGCCGAAGACCGCCGCCGACATTTATCGTCAGGCAGGCTGGCCGAAGGACTGACTATTCCGCCGCGCGCGAGAGCCTGTCCCAAGGGGCTTCGATCGCGATGATGAAGGCGGCTCCTTCGAAGCTCTCCGCCCATTCTGGATCGTCTCTCAATTTCGACAATTCGCGCGGCTCGGGGATCGGCGCGCCATCCTCGCGCATTCCCTCCGCCCATAGCTCCAGCGCCTCGGTGGCCATGGCGAAGAGATCGTCGAGTTCGTCGGCCGCCGAAAAGCAGCCGGGCGCGTCTGGAAAGCTCACGCCATAGGCGCTGCCCTCTTCCTGATGGACGATAGCGATATAGGGTTTCATGGCGGCCTGCTTTGAAAGATGCCGGCAATATAGCTCATTCAGCGATTTTGACCACGGCGTCGACGAGCGCCGCCCTGACGCTGGAAAACATGCCTGCTCGGAGCTCCGGCGCGGGCGGGAACGCGCTTGACCCGGTCCTGCGCAAGCGCCAGGATGACGCGGCGGGGACGTCACGCCGGATCGGCGCGGAAGGGCGATCATGAACGCTTTCAGTCGCAACATGCTGCTCGCGCTGGGCGTCGCCGGCTTCGGCTATTTTCTGTGGTCCATCTTCGTCGCCAGCCGCTATCAGGCCCTTTGCGAAATCTCCTATTGGTCCGCGACCGAGGCGCAATTGCGCGCCTGCGACGAGATGCGCTCCTCTCTGCCGAGAAATTGACGAGGCCGCGCCACGCGCGCATTGCGGGACATGGAATGAAAGCCAGACTCTACGCCCTCGCGGCCCTAGCGCTGCTGCTCGCGCCGCACGCCCTCGCCTCGGAAATTCATCTCGATTGCGGGCGCACCGGTCGAACGGTCGCGATCGACATCGACACCGGCCGGCGCTTCGTGCAGCTCATTTGGGAGGATGGCGTCGCCGAGGAATATCGCGATGGCGATAGCTATGTCTCCGGCGCGAGCGGCTCCAGCGACACGCAAAAAGTCACTTATGCGGTCAGCGTCGACAAGGATGCGGTGAGCTTCGGACAGGACCGAATCTGCGTCGCCGCGAGCGGCAAATGCCGAGACCAGCATATTCGCAACCTGCTCGACACAGCCGCCGGCACGCTGAAATATGACGATGGCGGCGTCATCGCCGTGATGAAATGCGCGCTCGCGCCGCCCGGCCGCAGATTCTAGAAGCGTCGCGCCCCTCGAGAAACGCATCGCTCCGCTCCACCTTGCGCCGGGACGGCGCGGTCGCCTAAGAGAGCGCATCCCGATGCGCGGCTCTCGCGCGCGGCGTTCAATCGAAAAGAGGTTCGCGTGGCCGACGACGAAGACTATGTCTATGACGAAGCGAGCGGCGAATGGGTCCCGGCGTCGCAGCTCGCCGCGGCGGCGGCGCAGGCGAAAATCGTGAAGGATTCGGCCGGCAATGCGCTCGCCGACGGCGACTCCGTCACCCTCATCAAGGATCTGAAGGTGAAGGGCGCCAATCAGACGTTGAAGCAGGGCACGGTGATTCGCTCGATCCGCCTCACCGACGATCCGGAAGAAATCGACTGCCGGCACGACACCATCAAAGGATTGGTGCTGCGCACGGAATTCGTGAAGAAACGCTGAGCGGGCGCTACCGCGCCCTCAATGCCCTTGCTCGCCGTGATTGGTCCCATGGCCGCCGGCGAGGCGCTCCGACAGAGCGAAGGCCAGCGTCGAGACGACGAAGGTCAGATGAATGCCGAGATAGAAATACAAATCTCGGTCATTCATATGCGGCACGTCCATGAAGGCTTCGAGCAGCTTGATCGCCGAGATGGCGACAATGGTCGAGAGCAGCTTCAGCTTCAGCTCGGAGAAATCGATCGAGCCCATCCAGTCCGGCCAGCCGGGCTGGCTGTCCGTATCGACCTTGGAGACGAAATTCTCATAGACCGACAGCATGACCGTCACCACCAGCGCGCCGGTGAGCGTCATGTCGATGAGATCGAGCACCAGCAGCGTCATATTGGATTCGGTGGCGGTGACGAGATGCGCCGTCGCCTCGAAGAGATGAACGCCGGCTTTATAGAGCAGCTCCAAGAGCCCGACCGCCAGCATGACGAAGAAGGGCGCGAGCAGCCAGCGCGACATAAACAGGAAGGATTCGAAAAAGCGCTTCATCTTCGACTCGTTCTGGTGGGGAGGCGACGGAGGCGTACACGAATTCGCCGCGCCGGCCAAGCTCGAGGGGACCGGCGCGCGCGCCGATCGCCTCTCTGCCCGCGGAATCGCCTTGACCCCTGCGGTCGTCTCCCGTAACGTCTGATCCGTTATTTCACCTGGAGCGGGCCGTGAAGGGCATTCTTCTCGTAGGCAGGGCGCTGGAGACGGAGCGGGTCTGAACCCGAGCTTCCGCCGCTGGCGCTTATCCGAGGCCCTCCAGGGGGCCTTTTTTATTGCCTATGGGGGCGCGCCCGCGCGGTCCTATGTCTCGAGGGTCGAGAAAAGCGGAGCTGGAGAGAATGGCGAAGCAGATGACCGGAGCGGAAATGGTGGTCGAGGCCCTGAAGGATCAGGGCGTCGAAGTGCTTTTCGGCTATCCCGGCGGCGCCGTCCTTCCGATCTACGACGTTCTCTTCCACCAGGAGAAGGTGCGGCACATTCTCGTGCGCCACGAGCAGGGCGCGGCGCATGCCGCCGAGGGCTACGCCCGCTCCTCCGGCAAGCCGGGCGTGCTGCTCGTCACCTCCGGCCCCGGCGCCACCAACACCATCACCGGCCTCACCGATGCGCTGATGGACTCCATTCCGCTGGTCTGCATCACCGGCCAAGTGCCGACGCATCTCATCGGCTCCGACGCTTTTCAGGAATGCGACACGGTCGGCATCACGCGCCACTGCACCAAGCATAATTATCTGGTGAAGAATATCGCCGATCTGCCGCGCATCCTGCACGAGGCTTTCTATGTCGCCTCCAGCGGGCGGCCGGGGCCGGTGGTCATCGACATTCCGAAAGATGTGCAATTCGCGTCCGGGACCTATACCGGCCCGCGCAATGTGCATCACAAGACCTATCAGCCCAAGCTCGACGCCGACACCGACGCCATTCGCCGCGCGGTGAAGATGATGGCCGCCGCCAAACGGCCGATCTTCTACACGGGCGGCGGCGTCATCAATTCCGGCCCGGCCGCCTCGACGCTGCTGCGCGAATTGGTGTCGCTCACCGGCTTCCCGATCACCTCCACGCTGATGGGCCTCGGCGCCTATCCGGGCTCCGGGCCGAGCTGGCTCGGAATGCTCGGCATGCACGGCACTTTCGAGGCCAATAACGCCATGCACGATTGCGATCTGATGATCGCCGTCGGCTCGCGTTTCGACGATCGCATCACCGGCAGGCTCGACGCCTTCTCGCCCGGCTCGAAGAAAATCCACATCGATATCGATCGCTCCTCGATCAATAAGAATGTGAAGGTCGATCTGCCCATCGTCGGCGATTGCGGCCATGTGCTGGAGAGCATGGTGCGCATCTGGCGCGCCGAGGCGATGCATGCCGAGAAGCAGCCGCTCGACGCCTGGTGGAAGAAGATCGACGAATGGCGCGACCGCAAGTCGCTGGCCTTCCGCAACTCGGACAAGGTCATCAAGCCGCAATACGCCGTGCAGCGTCTCTATGCGCTGACCAAGGATCGCGATCCTTACATCACCACCGAGGTCGGCCAGCATCAGATGTGGGCCGCGCAGCATTATCATTTCGACGAGCCCAATCGCTGGATGACCTCCGGCGGGCTCGGCACCATGGGCTATGGCCTGCCGGCGGCGATCGGCGCGCAGCTCGCGCATCCCAAATCGCTGGTCGTCGACATCGCCGGCGAGGCGTCCATTCTGATGAACATTCAGGAAATGTCGACGGCGATCCAATATCGCCTGCCGGTCAAGGTGTTCATCCTCAACAATGAATATATGGGCATGGTGCGCCAGTGGCAGGAACTGCTGCACGGCGGGCGCTACTCGCACTCCTATTCGGAGGCGCTGCCCGATTTCGTGAAGCTCGCCGAGGCCTTCGGCGCCAAGGGCATTCGCTGCTCCGACCCCGCCGATCTCGATCGCGCGATCCAGGAGATGATCGACTATGACGGGCCGGTGATCTTCGACTGCCTCGTCGAGAAGGGCGAGAATTGCTTCCCGATGATCCCCTCGGGCAAGGCGCATAACGACATGCTGCTCGCCGATCTCTCCGACGACGCCGGAATCGAGCTCGGCTCGATCATCGACGAAAAGGGCAAGATGCTGGTGTGACGCGAGCGCGCATAGCGAGCGGCGGATGGAGCTGCTTCGCTTTCGACTGCTCGCTATTCGCTACTCGCTGGAAACAAACCCATGAACGCTCCCCTCTCCCCGCCCTCGCCCTATTCCTCGCCGACGTCGCGCTCCAATGTGGAGACGCATACGCTCGCCGTGCTGGTCGACAATGAGCCGGGCGTGCTGGCGCGCGTCGTCGGCCTGTTCTCGGGCCGTGGCTATAATATCGAGAGCCTGACGGTGGCGGAGGTCGCCCATGGCGAGCATCTCTCGCGCATCACCGTCGTCACCTCCGGCACGCCGGAGACGATCGAGCAGATTCAGCATCAGCTCGAGCGGCTGGTGCCGGTTCATAAAGTCACCGATCTCACCGTCTCCGCCCGCTCGCTGGAGCGCGAGCTGGCCATGGTCAAGGTGCGCGGCAAGGGCGAGGAGCGCAACGCCGCCCTGCAGCTGGCCGAGGCCTTCCGCGCCCGCGTCGTCGACGCCACGACCGAGAGCTTCATCTTCGAGCTGACCGGAAAGCCGAATAAAATCGATGAATTCGTCGATCTGATGCGCCCGATCGGGCTCGTCGAGGTCTCGCGCACCGGCGTCGCGGCGATCTCCCGCGGGCCGGACCCGATCTGATCGGGCGATCCTCGAGATTTTGACCTTCACGCCATGGGCGCGTAGAAAGGTCCCGCGGAATTGCCCGTCGCCTCGACCGTCTTCCCGAGCCGACGGAAAAACAATGTAAAATCAAGCTGGAAAGACAGGCCTCCGGGACCGCCCGGCGGTCGAGGAACTCTTGAAGCCGAACGACGGCGTCTGTCGTCCTGTGGGGGAAAGCGAGAATATGCGCGTCTATTACGATCGGGATGCCGACATCAATCTGATCAAGGGCAAGAAGGTCGCTGTGGTGGGCTATGGCAGCCAGGGCCACGCCCATGTCCTGAACCTCAAGGATTCGGGCGTCGGCGAGGTCGCGGTCGCGCTGCGCAAGGGCTCCGCCTCCGCCAAGAAGGCCGAGGGCGCCGGCGTCAAGGTGATGGAAGTCGCCGAGGCGGCCAAATGGGCCGATGTCGTCATGATGCTGACGCCGGACGAGCTGCAGGGCGAGATCTACGCCGCCGAGCTCGCGCCGAATCTCAAATCCGGCGCGGCGCTGTTCTTCGCCCATGGCCTCAACATCCACTTCAATCTCATCGAGCCGCGCGCCGATCTCGACATCATCATGGTCGCGCCCAAGGGCCCCGGCCACACGGTTCGCGGCGAATATCTGAAGGGCGGCGGCGTCCCCTGCCTTATCGCCGTGCATCAGAACGCCTCCGGCAATGCGCTCGAGCTCGGCCTCTCCTACGCCTCGGCGATCGGCGGCGGCCGCGCCGGCATCATCGAGACCACCTTCCGCGAGGAATGCGAGACCGATCTCTTCGGCGAGCAGGTCGTGCTCTGCGGCGGCCTCGTCGAGCTGATCCGCAATGGCTTCGAGACGCTGGTCGAGGCCGGCTATGCGCCGGAAATGGCCTATTTCGAGTGCCTGCACGAGGTGAAGCTGATCGTCGACCTCATCTATGAGGGCGGCATCGCCAATATGAATTATTCGGTCTCCAACACGGCCGAATATGGCGAATATGTCACCGGTCCGCGCATCATCACCAAGGACACCAAGGCCGAGATGAAGCGCGTGCTCGAAGATATTCAGTCCGGCAAGTTCACCCGCGACTGGATGCTCGAGAACAAGGTCAGCCAGACGTCCTTCAAGGCCACCCGCGCCCGCAACGCCGCTCATCCGATCGAGGAAGTCGGCGGACGCCTGCGCGGCATGATGCCCTGGATCGGCAAGAACCGGCTGGTCGACAAGGACCGCAACTGATCCTTTTTTCTAAAGGAGACGATCACGACGCCCAGCTCGGATCGAACGCATCGTCGAAAGAGGCGCGGAGAGACGGCCGCCCTCATGACGGGGAAGCGCGATGCAGCCGAAAATCGACGAGCCTGACGAAGAGCATCGTCGCGAATTGAGACGCAACGTCTTCGAGATCACGCGCCTGCGCATGTCGGGCCGGATCGACGAGATGATGCGCTACTTCGCACGCGATGTCGTCGTGCGCTATCACGGCACCAAGGAAGGCCTGTTTCTTCCGGGCGTTCTCCACGGCCGCGACGCGTTCAAGGAGAATATTCGGCTGACCGACGTCAATTACGAGCCGCTCGGCGGCGAGGTGCTGGCGATCCTCGTCGATGGGCCGAAATCATCGGTGCGATGGCGCAACTCCTGGCGCCATCGCAACTCCGGCCGCACGGCGACGCTGGACATGGCGCATTTCCTGTACTGGCGGAACGGGAAGGTGGTCGAGATGTTCGAATATCTCGACTATCACAGCTGGGGACGCTCCGCCGCCGAGGCGCTGATCGAGCGGGACGATCCTCGGCCCCGATAATCGCGGCCCGATAATCGCGGATCGAGGCGTTGCATGACGAATAGCGAAGATTTTTTCTCTCGCCCTCCGCCCGGGCTCGATCGCGACGAAATCCGGCGCCGCGTCGAGCTGCTTGCGCGGCAGCCCGCCGAAAACGGCGATTTCGCCGTCGTCCGGGATTTCTGCGCGCAGGACGTCGTCTGCGAATTCGTCGGCGACAAATCCCGCATCCCCTATGCCGGCCGCCATTTCGGCGTCGACGCGCTGCTGAATATATTGCGCGCGATCAATATCGATTTCGCTCAATCTGAGCAGCAGATCGACGATGTCATCATCGACTCCGGCGGCGTCGCGGCACAGGCCTCGAGGGCCGCGTCGATCTCGCCGATTTCATACGCTTCGAGAATGGCCTCATCGTCGAATTGATCGAGTTCCGCGATTCGATCACCATCCTCTCCATTCAGGGCGATCCGCCCTGGCCTTGAGCGAGCCTGCGTCAGCACCATGCGATTGCGCTTCTCCACGCTCGACGTGTTCACGAACACGCGCTTTGCCGGCAATCCGCTCGCCGTCGTGCTCGGCGCGGACGGGCTCGACAGCGCGACGATGCAGACCATCGCCTGCGAGTTCAATCTGAGCGAGACGGTCTTCGTTCTGGAGCCACGCGATTCCATCAATACCGCGCGGCTGCGCATCTTCACGCCGCTGCGCGAATTGCCCTTCGCCGGCCATCCGACGATCGGCGCGGCGATATTGCTGGCGACGCAGCGCGCGCCCGAGATGCTGACGCGCAATGGAATCGTCATCGCGCTCGAGGAGGAGATCGGCCTCGTCCGCTGCGATGTGGTGAGGGACGCCTCGCGCGCCATTCTCGCGCGCTTCACGGCGCCGCGCCTGCCGGTTCGCGGCGCATGGTCGCCGGAGCCGGCGCCGCTCGCCAAAGCGCTCGGCCTCGAAAGCGAGGAGATCGGTTTCGGCCGTCACGCGCCGTCGACCTTCTCCGCGGGCGTGGAGCTCGTCTTCGTTCCGATCCGCTCGCGCGCGGCGCTGGATCGCGCGCGGCCGGACCCAGCCGCCTTCGCCGCGCTGCTGGGCGAGCGCATCGGCGCCTATCTCTACACGAGTGAGACAGTAGAGCCGGCGAGCGCGGTCGCGGCCCGAATGTTCGCCAATGGCGTCGGCATAGGCGAGGACCCGGCGACCGGCGCGGCGGCGGCGGCCTTCGCCGGAG
The DNA here is from genome assembly GCF_003113265.1 of Methylosinus sporium. Lineage (GTDB taxonomy): Bacteria > Pseudomonadota > Alphaproteobacteria > Rhizobiales > Beijerinckiaceae > Methylosinus > Methylosinus sporium. The sequence goes on along the minus strand of NZ_PUIV01000015.1, from coordinate 20,528 downwards.
TCGCCCACGCCTTCGAGGCGCCCGAGGACGGCGAGCATGAATTCGTCATCGAGCAGGGCTACGCCATGGGCCGCCCCTCCCGCATCATCCTCGGCTCGCGAATCGAGGCGGGCGCGCTCGTCGCCGTCACAGTGGCGGGCCATGCGGTGGAAGTGCAGCGCGGAGATCTGGATCTATGAGCGGCGAAGTCGAGATCGTCGGCGTCTCGGCCCTGCATTGCGTCCTCGAGCCGCATGACTGGGCCTTCGACCGGCTGCGCGGCGCGGAGATCGACGCGCATTGGGCCGAGCGCCGCGCCGCCGTGCCGGCGCTCTATGACGGCCCCGTGCTGCTCGCGCACAGCGTCTCGCGCGGCGAGACGGCGCTCGGCGTCAAATTCTTCGAGACGCGCTTCTCGCGTTTCCTCGCCTGGCGGGATTTCGGCTTTCCGGACGCCGGCGTCTACAATTGCTTCTCCATGCCGGCGCTGCGCTCGGCCGACGGCGCCTTTCTGCTCGGCGAGATGGGGGCGGATCATTCCGCCGCCGGCGCGATCTATTTTCCCGCCGGCACGCCGGATCCGAGCGATCTGCGCGACGGCATGGTCGATCTCGAGGCCAATCTGCTGCGCGAGCTCGAGGAAGAAACAGGCATTGCGCCGCAGGAGGCGCGGCTTTCGCCCGACTGGACCATCGTCTACGCCGGGCCGCGCGTCGCCTGCATGAGAATCGCGCAATCGCCGCTGTCCGCCGCAGAGCTGGAAACGCGCGTAAGCTCCTATATCGCCTCGCAGAAAAAGCCGGAGCTGGCTGGCGTGCGCATGGTCGCGCGGCGCGCCGAGCTCGCCGAGCCGCGAATGCTCGGTTTCATCCGCCGTTTTCTCGAGCCGCTGCTGCCCCCATGAGCAAATGGGGGCTGAATTTCCTGGCGGCGCGGTGTAGATTACTCCTCATGAGCAAAGTGCAGGCGATCGGCGGCCATGCGGCGCGGCCGGGCGGACAGACTCCGCCCGCTGACAGCGCGCGCGCCATTCGCGGCGCACTGCTCGGCCGCTCGCTCGTGCTGGTTGGCATGATGGGCTCCGGCAAGACCTCCATCGGCCAGCGTCTGGCGCAGCGCCTCGGCCTGCCGTTCAAGGACGCCGACGCCGAGATCGTCGCCGCCGCGGCGGGAATGTCGATCCCCGATATTTTCGCCAAATATGGCGAGGCGCATTTCCGCGACTGCGAGCGCCGCGTCATCGCCCGGCTGCTCGCCGGCGAGCCCTGCGTGCTGGCGACCGGCGGCGGCGCCTTCATGGACGAGACCACGCGCAACCGCGTGAAGGAGCGCGGCGTCTCGCTGTGGTTCGACGCCGCTCACGACGTTCTGCTGCGCCGCGTGCGCCGCAAGGGCGACCGGCCGCTGTTGCAGACCAGCGACCCCGCCGCCGTATTGCGCCGGCTGATGGACGAGCGCTATCCCGTCTATCGTCAGGCCGACATCGCCGTGCTCTCCCGCGATGTGGCGCATGAGGTGATGGTCGAAGAGACGATCGCGGCGCTGCTGGCATGGGCGCATGGCGCGCCGGAGAGCGCGACTACACGAGGATTCGATCGATTCATGACGTCACGAACGCCGCCCGCCCCCGTCGAGCCGCAGACTGTCGAAGTGGGGCTCGGCGGCCGCGCCTATGACATCATCATCGGCGCCGGGCTGCTGGAGCAGGCGGGCGAGCATCTCGCCCGCATCGCGCCGGGCGCGGCCTGCGCCGTCGTCACCGACGCCAATGTCGCCCGGCTGCAATTGCCCGTGCTGCGCCAGAGCCTCGAGAAAAGCGGCATTCGCACTGTCTCCATCGTCGTCGAGCCGGGCGAGGCGTCCAAATCCTTCCCGGTCTTCCAGCGCGTCTGTGAGGAGATTCTCGAGGCGCGCATCGAACGGCGCGATGTGGTGCTGGCGCTCGGCGGCGGCGTTGTCGGCGACCTCGCCGGCTTCGCGGCGGCGAGCGTGCGGCGCGGCTCCCGCTTCGTGCAGGTTCCGACCACGCTGCTGGCGCAGGTCGACTCCTCCGTCGGCGGCAAGACCGGCATCAACACGCCGCAAGGCAAGAATCTCGTCGGCGCCTTCTATCAGCCCGCGCTGGTGCTGGCCGATGTCGACGCCCTGGCGACGCTGCCGCTGCGCGAGTTCCGCGCCGGCTACGCCGAAGTGGTCAAATACGGACTCATCGACGACGCCTTCTTCTTCGAATGGCTGGAGAACAACGCTTCCGCCGTCTTCGCCGACCGCGCCGCGCGCGTGGAGGCGATCTCGGTGAGCTGCCGCTCCAAGGCCAAGATCGTCGCCCGCGACGAGACCGAGCAGGGCGACCGCGCGCTGCTCAATCTCGGCCATACTTTCGGCCATGCGCTGGAGCGGCTCGTGCATTACGACGGCGAGCGCCTCGTCCATGGCGAGGGCGTCGCCATCGGCCTCGTCTGCGCCTTCCGCTTCTCGGCGCGGCTCGGCCTCTGCAGCCAGCAGGACGCCGAACGCGTCGGCCGCCATCTGACCCGCGTCGGCCTGCCGACCCGCATTCGCGATATTTCCGGCTGGCGCGACGACGCCGACGCCATGCTCGACGCCATGTTCCAGGACAAGAAGGTCGAGAAAGGCGCGCTCACCTTCATTCTCGCGCGCGGCATCGGACGCTCCTTCGTCGAGAAGGGCATAGACGTGGACCAACTGCGCAGTTTCCTCAAAGACGAAATCGCGCGCGAATAGGGGCGTCATGCACGGCGGAGCGGAAGCGGGCCTGGAGAATGTCGACATCTGGGTCGCGACACTAGTCGTATTGCTGTGCGTGCTTCTCTCGGCCTTCTTCTCGGCCTCCGAGACGGCGCTGACAGCGGCGTCCCATGCGCATATGCACGCGCTGGAGAAGGAGGGCGACCACCGCGCGGCGCTGGTCAATCGTCTGCTGCGCCAGCGCAACCGCATGATCGCGGCGCTGCTTCTCGGCTCCACTCTGGTCAATATCGGCGGCTCGGCCTTCACCACCAGCGTGCTCGTCTATCTCACCGGCGAGAGCGGCGCCGTCTACGCCACCATCATCATGACGGCGCTGCTGCTGGTCTTCGCCGAAGTGCTGCCCAAGACCGTGGCGATCAACCATCCCGATCGGCTGTCGCTGCGCGTCGCGCGCGTCATCAGCGTCTTCGTCGCCGTCTTCGGCCCGCTGCTCTTTGCGGTGGAGGCCTTCGTGCGCGGCGTGCTGAAGCTCGTCGGCGTCGAGATCGGCCATGGCCGCACGCTGCTCTCGCCCTATGACGAGCTCAAGAGCGCCGTCGACATCATGCACGAAGAGGGAACCGTCGAGCGCAATTGGCGCGACATGTTCGGCGGCGTGCTCGATCTTCAGGTGCTGCATGTCGCCGATGTGATGATCCATCGCACCAAAATGCGCACCATCGACGCCGATCTTCCGCCCGAGCAGATCGTGCGCGAAGTGCTCGCCTCGCCTTTCACGCGTATGCCCTTGTGGCGCGACCGGCCGGATAATTTCATCGGCGTCATCCATTCCAAGGACCTGCTGCGCGCGCTCGATGCGGCGAAAGCGGACTTCTCCCAGCTCGATATAGACGACATAGCGCTCGAGCCCTGGTTCGTGCCGGAATCGACGACGCTCGAGGATCAGCTCGAAGCGTTTTTGAAGCGCAAGACGCATTTCGCGCTGGTCGTCGACGAATATGGCGAGGTGATGGGCCTCGTCACGCTCGAGGACATTCTCGAGGAGATCGTCGGCGACATTCGCGACGAGCATGATCTCGCAATGCAGGGCGTGCGGCAGCAGCCGGACGGCTCGGTGCTCGTCGACGGCGCAGTGCCGCTACGCGATCTCAATCGCGTGATGGAGTGGAGCCTGCCCGACGAGGAGGCGACGACGATCGCCGGCCTCGTCATCCATGAGGCCGCGGCCATTCCCGAGGCTGGGCAGGTGTTCAACTTCCACGGCTTCCGCTTCGAGGTGCTGCGCAAGATGCGCAATCGCATCACCGTGCTGAAAGTGACCCCGACCGAGGCCCAAGAGCCGGGCTGACGCGCGCCCGGCTCACGCCGCGCTCTCTTCGGCCGGACCTTCGTCGAAACGCCGCCGCGCCGCGACGATCGCCGAATGGCTCTGCTCCGCCCAGCGAATGAGCGCGGCGAGCGGCTCCATCATGGCGACGCCGAGCGGCGTCAGCCGATAATCCACGCTCGGCGGCTTGGTGGGATACACGCGGCGCGCGACCAGCCCGTCCCGCTCCAGAGTGCGCAGCGTCTGCGTCAACATGCGCTTGGAAATATCGGGCGCCGCGCGGCTGAGCGCGCCGAAGCGCTGCGGCCCGCCGGCCAGCGCCATCAAAATCAGCGTCGTCCATTTGTCGCCGACGCGATCCAGCACATCGCGCACCGGACAGCGGCTCGCATCCAGCGCCACCTCTCGCCATGCGTCGAATTTGCGCGCGAGCTCCTCCCGCGCATTGGCGATGGTTCCCTCGGCGTCGCCTGGTCCCAAAAAACTGCCTCCTTCACGGGCTCTTCGGTCTTGGTTAGAGACCTTGTATCAGAAACGAACCCGAAAGGAACGCTGTTATGACTTCCCCTGCTCAGCCGCGCATTTTCGTCACCGGCGCGACCGGCCAGCTCGGCCGGCTCGTCATAGGCGCACTGCTGCGAAGCGTTCCGGCGACGCGCATCGTCGCCGGCGTGCGCCGGACCGACAGCGACGCCGCCCGCGATCTCGCCGCCCTCGGCGTGGAGCTGCGCATCGCCGATTATTCCCGCCCGGAGACGCTGGCCCCGGCCTTCGCGGGCGTCGATCGGCTGCTGCTGATCTCCTCGAGCGAGATCGGCCAGCGAACGGCTCAGCATCGCAATGTCATAGAGGCGGCGACGCGAGTCGGCGTCGGGCTCATCGCCTATACGAGCCTGCTGCGCGCCGATGTCTCGCCGCTGGCGCTGGCGCAGGAGCATCGCGAGACGGAGGCGATCTTGCGCGCCTCGGGAACGCCTTTCGTGCTGCTGCGCAACGGCTGGTATACGGAGAATTACGCCGCCTCCATCGCCCCGGCGCTGGCGCATGGCGTCTTCATCGGCTGCGCCGGCGAGGGCCGGATCGCCTCCGCCGCCCGCGCCGATTACGCCGAGGCCGCGGCCGCCGTGCTGACGGGCGAAGATCACGCCGGCCGCGTCTATGAACTGGCCGGAGACGACGCCTATACGCTCGGGCAATTCGCCGCCGCGATCGGCGAGGCCGCGGGGCGGAAGATCGACTATCAGAACCTGCCCGAGGCCGATTTCGCCGCCGCTCTCGTCCGCGCCGGCCTGCCGGACGGATTCGCCGCTCTGCTGGCCGATTCCGACGCCGGCGCGGCGAAGGGCGCGCTGTTCGACAATGGCCTCCAGCTCAGGGCGCTGATCGGTCGGCCGACGACGCCTTACGAGGTCACGATCGCGCAGACATGGGCGACTCTCGCCGCACTCTCCAGCGCCGAATGACGCGACGCGCTTCGATCCCGCGGGCGCGAGTGATAAGCTCCCGCGAATGAGCAAAGCGGCGGCGGATTTCTTCACAGTCACGGTCGGCGCGCCTTTGCGCCGCGTGACCTTCGGCAATCATCTGCCGCTCGCCCTCATCGCCGGCCCCTGCGCGCTGGAGAGCCGCGCGCAGGGCCTCGAAATTGCGCAGGCTCTGGCCGAGCTGGCCGCTCGGCTGCAAATCGGCGTCGTCTTCAAAGCCTCCTTCGACAAGGCCAATCGCAGCTCGGGCGCCTCGGGGCGCGGCCTCGGCCTTTCCGCCTCTCTGCCGATCTTCGCCGAGATCAAGGAACGCTTCGGCCTTCCCATCCTCACCGACGTCCATGAGGCCGCGCAATGCGCGCCTGTCGCCGAAGTGGCGGATATTCTGCAAATCCCCGCCTTCCTCTGCCGCCAGACCGATCTCCTCGCGGCGGCGGCGCGCACAGGGCGCGTCGTCAATGTGAAGAAGGGCCAGTTTCTCGCGCCCTGGGACATGCGCCACGCCATAGACAAGCTGCGCGCCGAGGGCGCCGCCGGCGCGCTGGCGACCGAGCGCGGAACCAGCTTCGGCTATAACGCCCTCGTCTCCGACATGCGCGCGCTGCCCATTCTCGCCGAGACGACCGGCGTTCCGGTCATTTTCGACGCCACCCATTCCGTGCAGCAGCCGGGCGGGCTCGGCGCGGCCTCCGGCGGCGAGCGACGCTTCGTCCCCGTGCTGGCGCGGGCGGCTGTGGCGGTGGGCGTCGCCGGTCTCTTCATCGAGACGCATCCCGATCCCGACAGCGCCGTCTCCGACGGGCCGAATATGATCCCGCTGCGCGATCTGCCGGCGCTGCTCGAGGAGCTTTTAGCCTTCGATCGGCTGGCGAAGGCGCTGCGATAGAGCGATCAGCCCCGCCCGCGATAGGGCGGCACGCCCTGATCCGGCAGCCAGAGTCCCGCAGGCGGCTCGCCCGTCTGCCAGAAGACGTCGATCGGAATGCCGCCGCGCGGATACCAATAGCCGCCGATGCGCAGCCAGCGCGGCGTCATCGCCGCCGCCAGATCCTTGGCGATGCGGATGGTGCAATCCTCGTGGAAGGCGCCGTGATTGCGATAGCTGCCGAGATAGAGCTTCAGCGATTTCGATTCGACGAGCCATTCCATCGGCGCGTAATCGATGACGATATGCGCGAAATCCGGCTGACCGGTCACTGGGCAGAGCGAGGTGAATTCCGGCGCGACGAAGCGGACGAGATAGGTCTCACCCGGATGCGGATTGGCCACGAGGTCGAGCTCGGCCTCGTCCGGCGAATTGGGCAGCGCCGTCTTCTGCCCGAGCAGCGCGGCGCCCTTGTGCGTCTTCGTCATGAAGAAAGCTCTTAACGCGACGCCCGCCCGCGTCAATCGGGAATGCGACCCGCCGAAACGAGACCGGCGCGCAAGCTCGCGATGGAAAGGCGAGGAGAGCCTTTCATGGAGAGATCACGGGCGCTCGCCCGCATCCGGACGCATGATCTTTTTCAGACTATCCGGCGGAATGCGAATATCGGCGACCTTCCACGTCCAATCGGTGAGAGCGAAGACGATGGCGACGCCATCCTTGTGGGTGATGAGAAACCGCGTCGGCGACACGAGCTCGAAACGATCGGCGAAGCGCCTCAGATCGAGCTCCTTCATCCGGCCGGCTTCGGCGCCGCCTTCGGGCTCCGGACCGGGCTGGGGCGCGGAGGCGCGCCGCGCCAGCAGGGCGCCGATGGTGGACGGCGAGACGAATCGGTCCACCGCCGTGTCGATGAGCGCGGGACCGAGCGCCGCCAGCAGGCCGGCGCCCAGCCGCGCGCCGGCGTTGCGGCTCTTGTCGGTCTCCCCCAGCGCACGCGACATCACGACGGTTCCCAGCTGCTCCTTGATCGAGGCGCGCACGGCGGGGAAATCGACATGGTCCGAAATGGCCGCAGCGTCGCCCGCTCTCACGCCGGCCTCGAGCTGGCGCAGCGAGAGAAAGGCGTAGCCGGCGTAGAGAAGCGCGAGAGCCAGCAGCGCGAGAAAGGCAGAGAGAGCGCGTCGCATGATATGTCCCCGGAAAGGCCCGCCCGCGAAGCAGGCCGCGCGGCGCCGTCCGGTTCTGAGCCCGCGACGCCTCTCTTGCAAGCGCGCCGATTATCGATCTCGATTATGGGAATGAAACAGCGCTCTTCACGGGGGAGGCGCCGAACTCGGACATCGGCCAATGCCGATGTCTCGATTTGGTGCCCAGGAGAGGACTCGAACCTCCACGGCTTTCACCACTGGTACCTGAAACCAGCGCGTCTACCAATTCCGCCACCTGGGCAACGCGGCTCTCTTACGAGGCGGACGCTCTGCTTGTCAATGGCGCTCGTCATGCTTCGGTCACGCTCGCGCGGCGCATTTCCTTTCCGCCCAAATCGCGCTAGAGCATCCGCCCGAAACGGAGCGATATTTTCGAGCGCTCCGAGAGAATCGGCGTGGGGCGAAGAATGAGCGCAGATGTGAAGGATGCCGGGCGGATCGTGACGGTGTTCGGCGGGTCGGGATTCATCGGGCGCCATGTGGTGGCGGCCCTGGCGCGGGACGGCTGGCGCGTGCGCGTCGCCTGCCGGCGGCCGGACCTCGCCTTTTTCCTGCAGCCTCTCGGCAAAGTCGGGCAGATTTTCCCGGTGCAGTCCAATCTGCGCAATCCCGCCTCCGTCGCCGCCGCCGTGCGCGGGGCCGAGGCCGTCGTCAATCTGGTCGGCGTGCTGGCCGAGGGCGGCAAGCAGAAATTCTCCGCTCTGCACGCGCAAGGCGCGAAGACCATCGCCGAGGCCGCCGTCGCGGCGGGCGCGAAGCATCTCGTCCATGTCTCGGCCATAGGCGCGGACAAGAATTCCAGCTCCGTCTACGCCCGTACCAAGGCGGAGGGCGAGGAGGCGATTCGCGCCGCCTTCCCCGGCGCGGTGATTCTGCGTCCTTCCGTCGTCTTCGGCCCGGAAGATCAGTTCTTCAACCGATTCGGCGCTCTGGCGCGCTATCTGCCGGTCGAGCCCGTCATCGGCGAGGCGACGCGCTTCCAGCCCGTCTATGTCGGCGACGTGGCGCAGGCGGTGGCGCTGGCCGTGGACGGCCGCGCCCAGGCCGGCGCGACCTATGAGCTCGGCGGGCCGGAGGTGAAGACCTTCCGCGCCATCGTCGAATATGCGCTGAAGATCACCGAGCGCGACGTCAAAATCCTGCCGCTGTCCTTCGCGACCGGAGCGATGATCGCGCGCGTCACGCAGACGCTGCACAGCCTCTCGCTCGGCCTTTTCCCCAGCCTGCTGACGACGACCGTCGATCAGGTGGAGCTGCTGCGGCACGACAATGTCGTCTCCGCGCAGGCCGAGGCCGCCGGGCTGACGCTCGAGGGCCTGGGGATCGCCCCGACGGCGATCGAGGCGATCGTTCCGTCCTATCTCTATCGCTATCGCAAGACCGGCCAATATCAGGCGCAGCGGCTGGCTTGAGCGGCAAAGCGCGTTTTCGAGCCGAAGCGGACGCCGCTCGGCTTTTTAAAAACGCGCCCGGACCAAAGGCGCTCAGCGCGCCCGCGCCATTGCGCGGGCGGCGAGCGTCTTGTGCATCCGCACCATGAAGGCCACGCCGAACAGAGGCGTGAACAGGTTGAGCCCCGGCACGGCGACGAAGCCGGCGATGAACAATCCCGCCAGAAACAAAGTCGTCGCATGGCGGCGCGTCAGCTCGCGGGCTTCCTCCAGCGAGCAATAGCGCGTCGCGGCGAAGGCGAAATACTCCCGCCCGAACAAATAGGCGTTGGCCAGCACGAAGACGATGGCGTTGACGCCCGGCACGAGCAGCAGCAGCAGGGCGACGAGATTTACGCCCGCCGAGACCAACGCGAAGCGCAGCGCCATGATCATCGCCTGGCCGGGCGGGAGCGGACGCCCGCGCGGCCCGAGCGGATCGATTTCCTCCTCCACCACATCGGCGAGATCGTCGAGGAAAAATCCCGCCACGAGAATGGAAATCGGCGCGATGAGAAAGGCGAGCCCGAAGACGAGCCCCGCGCCGGTCGCGAAAGTGACGATCGTTCGCAACCAGTAATTGTCGACGGTGAGGAAAGAGAGCGCGACCTTGTCCAGCCCGGTCCAGGCGAGCACCAGCAGGACGAAAGTCAGGCCGAGGCTCTTGAACAGGACATTGCGGAACGGCGGCGAGAAGATTTGACGGGCGGCGTCCAGAGCGGCTTGCAGCATGAGGGCTCCGAGGGGGGCGGAAAGTCGCCGTCAACATGGGGGGAGCCGGGCGCGGGCGCAAGCCGCGCTGCAAGACGCAGCGCCGGAAGAACGGCGCCCCGGGGCGCGACGGCGCACGGACGAGCGCCGGCGCCGAATATGTGCTAGGGGCTCCGGCGCGGCCAGGATTCGAAAGGCGAGGTTTTCGCATTGATAGGACGAAATTGGTTCAGACCGCGCCCCCGCTCCGAGGAGGCTCCGGTCACAGATCTGTTTTCAGGGGATGAGACGCGCGCGCCGTCGTTCCAGAACGCCGTCGACGCAATTCCGGGTTGGAGCTGCCATTTTCCGGTCGAATATGGCCTTTCCGCCGGAAAGCTGCCGACCTTCGACGATCCGCGCATCACTTGGGCCATGGAACGTTTCGGCGATCTTTCCGGCCGTACGGTGCTCGAGCTCGGCCCGCTGGAGGCCTCGCACACCTATATGCTCGCGAAAGCCGGCGCCCATGTCGACGCCGTGGAGGCGAACCGGCTCGCCTTCCTCAAATGTCTGGTGGCGCGGGAAATCCTCGATTTTCCCAATGCGCGCTTCTATCTCGGCGATTTCGTGCAATGGCTCGAGCAGACCGAGACGCGCTATGATCTCATCGTCGCGAGCGGCGTGCTCTACCACATGCGCGATCCGCTGCGGCTGCTGCGCGCCATGTCGGAGCGCGCCGACGCGATCTATCTTTGGACCGTGATCGTCGACGACGACAGGCTCGCCCCGAGCGCGACGCAGCGTTTCGAAGGTCTCGACATGCGGCTCTATGCGCGCGGCTATGGCGATCGGAGCGTGGCCTTTTGCGGAGGATCGATGGATTTCCCGAATTGGATGCACAGGAACGATGTTCTCGCTGCGCTCCGCGCGCTCGGCTATGAAGAGATCACCGTGCTGGACGACATCATTGGAACCGCGGGCAACACGCTTCCGACATTTTCTGTCTTCGCCAGACGGCGTCCCGCCGAAGGCTGACGACGTCTCGCGGCGCGGCGGGGCCCTGCTCTTTCATCCGCCGCCCGACCCCGACAAGGGCGCCGCCAGCGGGCGTCGCGTCACAGAGGAATGGCGCGCCTCTCGTAGAGGACGCGACTCGTATAGAGGAATGGCATGAGCATTCAGGACAAGACCAAGCAGCTCCCCCTCGGCAAACGCCTCACGCGCGCGCTCCGCTCCCTGGTCGGGTTGAAGAACGAGCCGCTGCCCGTCGAGCACGTCAAGCTCAATCGCAGCCAATACAAGACGATCTGGAATTCCGTCTCGGTCTCGCAGGACGACGCCAAAATGGCGGTCAGCGGCTATACGGACGAAGAGATCTATCGCCAGATGGGCGAGGGCACGCGCGAGATGCTGCAGTCCTATGTCGGCATAGGCCCGGACGATGTGGTGCTGGAGATCGGCGCCGGCGTCGGCCGCGTCGGCGCCGCGCTCGCGCCGATCTGCAAGGAATGGATCGGCGTCGACGTCGCCGAGAATATGCTCGGCCATATTCGCCAGCGCCTCGCCGCTTTCGACAATGTGCGCACGATCCCGACCAGCGGTTTCGACCTCGCCAATGTTCCGGACGCTTCGGTCGACGTCGTCTACAGCACGGTCGTCTTCATGCATCTCGAGGAATGGGATCGCTACAGCTACATCAAGGAAGGCTTCCGCATTCTGCGGCCGGGCGGACGTATGCTCGTCGACAATGTGGACATCACCTCCGATCTCGGCTGGAAATTCTTCGAGGAACATTGCGCTGTGCCGCCCTTCGAACGGCCGGCGCAGATCAGCAAGACCTCGACGCCGCAGGAGCTGGAGACCTATTTCACGCGCGCCGGCTATGAGGCGATCGAGCAGATCCGCGCCGGGCTCTGGATCGTCACCTATGGCCGCAAGCCCGCGGCGCAGGAGCAAGAGCAGCAGCAAGAGCTGCCCGCCGAGCAGTTGGCCGCCGCTCCGGCGGAAGAGGCGCAAGCCGCCGTCTGACGGCGCAAATATTGCTTCCATGCCGCCCGAGGAAACGGGCGGCATGAAGACATTTCTCGACTGGTCGGCTTACGACACCTATGGAATCGGCGACGCCTATTCCGGCATTCCGGCCACCGGCGGCAATTACGCCAAGGCGGTGGCCGTGTGTATGCACAGCCGCGATTGTCAGAAGACCGCCAAGGGCGTCATGTGCCCGAGCTATCGCGTCACCGGCGAAGTCAAGCATTCCACCGAGGCGCGCGTCGCCGCCTTCAAGGCCGCGCTCAATGACGGCAGCGACGAGCGCGCTTTCGCCGATCCGCGCCTCGACGAGGCGATGGATCTCTGCGTCTCCTGCAAGGCCTGCAAGAAGGAATGTCCCAGCGCCGTCGATATGACGCTGATCAAGACCGAATATCTCGCCCAGCGTCACGAGATCGTCGGCGTGCCCAAGCGCCTGCGCCTCTTCGGCGGCGTGCCGGAATGGACGGGCCGCCATCGCGCTCTGCTGCGCTTCGCCATTCGCCTGCGCAATCGCTCGCGCCTTCTGTCCCAGCTCGCGGAGAAATGGATCGGTGTCACCGCCCGCCGTCCCCTTCCCGAGCCGGCCCCCGCGGCGTTCGTCCGCTTGGCCCCGGCGGCGGCGACCGCCGGCGCGCGCGGCGAGGTGATCCTCTTCGTCGATACTTTCTGCCATCACTTCGACCCGCATGTCGCCGAGGCCGCCGTCGAGGTGCTGGAACATGCCGGCTATAGCGTACGCATCGCCGAGCCGGCGGCGACCGATGCCGAGCCGGACCGTCCGCTCTGCTGCGGCCGCACTTATCTCACCACCGGAATGGTGAAAAAGGCCCGTGGCGAGGCGGAGCGCGTGCTCGCCGCCTTCCGCGACGAGATCGCCGCCAAAACGCCGATCATCGGCCTCGAGCCCTCCTGCCTTCTGTCGCTGCGCGACGAGCTCTATAGTCTCGGGCTCGGGCCGGAGGTCGGCGATCTCGGCAAGCAGCTCTATCTGCTCGAGGAGTTTCTGGCCCGCGAATATCAGAACAAGGGCCTGCGCCTTTCGTTGAAGCCGCTCGATCTGCCCAAGGCGGTCGTGCATGGCCATTGCCATCAGAAGGCCTTCGGCGTGATGAAGGCGACGAAGAAAGTGCTCGGCTGGATTCCGGGCTTTACCTTCGACATCGTCGAGACGAGTTGCTGCGGCATGGCCGGCAGCTTCGGGCTTGAGGCCGAGCATTACGAGACCTCGATGAAAATGGCGGAACTGTCGCTGCTGCCGGCGATGCGCGACGCCGCGCCCGACGCTCCGCTGATCGCCAATGGTTTTTCGTGCCGCCACCAGATCGAGCATGGCAGCGGCCGCAAGGCCCGCCATATCGCGCTGTTGCTGCGCGACGCTCTGCAGCCGGCGCCGCAAGCCGCCGAATAAAACTGTAGAAGCCTGAGTAGAAAGGGCCGCTCGCACCTCCCCCTCGAGGGGGGAGGTCGATCGCCGAAGGCGAGCGGGAGGGGGTGACCGCCCGAGTCTTGCCGTTGAACCCCACCCCGTCCGGCTGTCGCCGGCGCGCGCAGTCGTCCAGAATTGTCCGCTAACCGACAGAATTGAACGTCGCGCGCTCAGCTCTCCCCGGCGCGACGCTGGGACAGCTCCTCCATCAACGCCGACACCGTATCGAGCAGGCGGATCGCACCGGGCAAGCGGGAATGCGCGTTCTGCTGCGCCTCGCCCTCCGGGTCCATGCCGCGCCACCAGTCGATCAAGTCGCCGATCAGCGCGCGCCCCGGAATTTGCTCGAACGGAACGCCCGGATAGGCGTCGAGGCCGAAAGCCGCCTCGAAATCGCGCAGGCAGGCTTCGACATAGCGGGCGTCGGCGCCATTGAGCGCGAAAGGCCGTTCCGGCGCGCGACGCACCATGCGCACCTCGCTCAGCTCCGGAATATAGTCTTTGATCACCGCCCCGCTCCGTCTCCGAAGGCCTCGCGACGTCAGACTCCATCAATTGCGGCGCCAGCCTGTCGCGCGGCCATGGCGCGACGCTTGCATTTTTACGAGCATGACCACAAACGCGACCGAGAGAGGGCCGGTTCCGCCGGCGCTCAAACGATTCATCTGGGATATTCAGTCGATGGTCGAGCTCGCCGACAGCGAGCGGGAGATTCTTCTCATCGGCCGCGATCTGATGACCCGCCTCGTCGCCAGCGACGATTGCCTGCCGGCGGTTTTCGCCGAGGCTCTGCCGGGGCGCGGGCGGCAATTCCAGCTCTACAGTGATGGCGAGGAGCGCTTCGCCGTCGTCGCCTCCGTGCTCGCCGGCGGCGCCGGCCTGTCGCTGGAGCAACCGGGGGTCTGGGAAATCGCCGGCGTCTTGCGCGGCGCGGTGGCGCGGCGCCTGCCCGGCGGGGCCGAAGACGCGCACGCATTGGAGAAAGGCGCGGTCGAAGCGCGGCTCTCCAAGACCGGCCCCTCCGCCGCCCTCGCCAATGCGCTGGCCGAGGAGGTTTCGATCGCGATCCAGGTCTATGGCGGGCCGGTCGCCGGCGTCGTCCGCCGCTCGGTCGCGCCCGATGGCGCGGTCGGCGAGGCCGAGCCCTACGCCAATGGGGAGGCGACGCCCCCTTATGACATCTTCACCATTCAGACCGAGATAAAGGACTGATTCAGCGGTCTGCGCCGACCCTCCTCCGCTCCACGAAAGCGAGCGGCGGCTCAGCGCGTCGAAACGAAGCGGTCCGTCGGCAGAATCGCCGTTTGGCCGGCGAAAGCCTGCGCCTGTCCGCTCGATGCCGAGGGCGCGAACAATCCCGCATCGGCGCGGGCGGCCGAACGCGGCGCGGCAAAAGTGGCTCCGAGCGCCGTGCCGCCCGGCAGCCGGCTCGCCGAGACCGCGGTCGTCAGCGCACGGAAATTGGAGCGGTCCAGCCGCGCTGGCACCAGCTCCACTTTCGCCGCCGCGGGCTTGGCGATCGGGGCCGGTCTGGCGGCGGGAAGGCGCAGTTCGGAGCCGGCGAATTCGCTTCCATAAGGAAGCGATCGCGCGGCGGACGGCGCATAGGCGAGCAGCGGCTCCGGCTTGGAAGGCGAAGGCTCGAGAGGAGCCGAAGACTTGAAAGTCGAAGACGTCGGAGCAGACGACGGCGCCGGATGCGCGGCCGGCGGCGGCGGGGCGCTACGCGCCTCCTCGATGACGCCGCCGCGCAGGCTGGCGGGGCCGAGATCGACGAGGCTGGCGATGGCGCCCACGGCGCGGCGGGCCGGCGGCGCGGCTGCGACACTCGCCAGAGCGGCGAATTCGCTCGGACGCGACGGCGGCAGGGGCGCGCCGGCGAGGGCCAGGAACATCGGACGCCGCGGCGGCAGGGGTGCGGCGAGGGCCGCGTCGAGCTTCGCCTCGATCCGCGCTTCCTCGGCGGATATCGCGAGCGAGGCCGTCGTCGCCGGCTTTTGCCGCTCGGCGGCGCGCGAGACGGCGGGCGGATCGGCCGGGCCGGCGCTCAGCTGCGTCTCGCCGCGCGGCAAATTGCGCTCGGCCGCGACGATGCGCTCCGGCTCGCGACGGCTCGGCGCCGCGGCCTCGAGGCTCTCCTCCTCCTCGGAGGCGCCGGCGGAGCGGCGCGGCGCCAGCGACGCCCATTGCTTGCGCGCCGTCGGCGGCGGAGCCGTGGCGACGCCGCTGTCCTCGTCCTCCTCGCCGCCGCCGAACAGCATGGCGAAAAGACCCTTGCTCTGGCGCTGGACGGCCGGCACATAGGCGCCGTTGCCGCGCGCCTCGATCTCGGCCTTGGCCTCCTCATAGCGCGCGAGCGGCTGGTTGTTGGTCGGCAGATGCACGGTCTTGCCGTCCGGGAACAGGCGCGCGAGCTGGTCATAGCTCATACGCGGCCAGGAGCGGACGCCGCCGACGTCGAGATGCACGAAAGGCGTGCCGGCGGTCGGATAATAGCCGACGCCGCCGCGCTGCATCCGCATTCCGATCTCGCGGATCTGCTCCATGGACATGCCCGGCATGGTGGTGTCCATCGCCTTGCCGAGCATGTGCTGCGAATGTTTCGCCACGGCGCGGGAGCGGCGGCGCAGCATGGAGTTGGTCTCCGGCGAGCGATAGGCGGAAACGACATGGACCGGCTCGGTCGCCCCGGCCTGCCGATAGGCCTCCCATACGACATCGAAGAGGCGCGGGTCCATTTTGGTGGGCTCGTCGCGGCGCCAGTCGCGCAGGAACCAGTTCAGCTGCTCGAGAACCGCCGAATCATAGCGGCCATTGACCAGATAGGTCGCGGCGATCTGCTCTTTGGTGTGGCTGTGGAAGAGATAGAGCGTGCGCGTGTCGCCATTGGCGACCGCGTCTTCGGTGAAGGACGGAGCCAGCGCCGCGATCAGCGCCGCCGCGGCGCTCATGAGCCGCGCGATAGACCGTCGTGAGAGGAGAGGCGCGCCTTCCCGCCGATCGTCCAAAACTCTCTTCTTTCCGCTGGTCGGCGGGCGAGACAGCCCGACGAATTGAATTGCGAGACGCGAGCGCCGAACGCATGGGCGACCGATCCACGGATCGATCGCAGCTTCGTCCCACCTTCGCCATGTCCCGCCCACGCCTCGGCGCGGCTGGACGCGGCCTCCCTTCGACACGGGCGAATCGGTCTCGACCGTGAGATCGAGGACGCTATTTCGACAAAATGGCGAAAAATTGCCCGGCCGCCTTTGCGACACAATGTCGAGCTTCCGTTAAAAGTCAATGTGCTGCGCCGCCGACGAGCGGCGGGACGAAAGCGCCCGTAGCCAGAATCGGGTAGCCGCCGGGGATGAGCGGCGCCGGCGCGGCGAGCGCCTCCGGAGCCGGTTCGGGCGTTTTTTGTGCGTCGCCGCTGGTGAAGGCGGCCGATGGCGGGCGGCGGGGCGGCTCGGGCGCCTCGAGCGGCGCGGCGCCATTGGAGCGGATGGAGGCCGTCGGCATGGCGTCGACGGAGCCGGTCGCGGCGAGCCGATCGCGCTCGGCGAGGGCGAGGCGGATCGGCCCCTGCGGCGGCGATGTGGGATCGGCGAAAGCCTGCGACACCGCGCCGCGCACCTTTTGCGCGAGATCGCCGAGCGGATCGGAGGCCGGCGTCGCCGAGGCGATGGTCTGCGCGCCGCGGCGGCTGCGGCCGGCGGCGGCGATCATCGTCTGGCCGCCGCCGTTGCAATTGCGAATACCGAGCGAAATCAGCTCTCTGCCGGAGAGAACCCGATATTGGCGGGTGAGATAGCCGAGCCGCTCGCGCACCGCCGCGGGATAGTAATTGAAGAGCTCGGCGGAGACGCCCGCGTCGGTCTGATGGTCGATCGCATTATAGGCCAAATGGAATTTGACCTGCGAATCCGGATAGACACAGACATTCGGAAGGCTGAGCGCCATTGTGCAGGCCGACCGGCATTCGTGCAGACGAACCTCGCGACCCTCGCGGCGATAGATTTCCGTTTGCGCCTGATACTCCGAGACGAGACCGCCCACATCCTTGTAGACGACGACCGGCGCTGGAGCAGGCGGCGGCGACAGATAACCCAAACAACACCCCTACGCTCTACAGACGTCCGACAAGAGAAAATTCACCATGACAGGGTGAATAGTCTCTTAACCGCCGGATCATCCTCTTATGCCGACCCTGAGGCCGGGCGCAGGACGTTCTTGCAAGACATTGCGGCGAAAATGAAAAAGCGCCGCGGGGCGGCCGCCCGTCTTCAGCGACATCTCCCCGGTCGGCTCGACGGCGGCGGAGGTTTCCACGAGACGGCGGAAATTCTGCTTGTGCAAATGGCGGCCGGCGATCGCCTCTACTGTCCGTTGCAGCTCGGTGAGGGTGAAGGCCGACGGCATCAGCTCGAAGATTACCGGGCGATATTTCATCTTGGCGCGCAGCCGGCCCATTGCGGTGGCGAGAATGCGCCGATGATCGTGCTGCATGGGCGCGCCGAGCGGCGGCGGCTTCACGCCGCGCCTCAGCGCCGCCTCGCGGCCGTCGCGCCAGGCCTCCTCGACGAGTCCGGCCTCATAGAGCAGCTCATAACGTTCGAGCGCATTCTCCTCGTCGAGACCACGGCCCTGCGGCCGGAACAGGAGATTGACGCGGTCCCGCCGCCGCAGGCCGGAAGAGGAGAGCGCATCCGGCGCCTCCTCCACCCAGGCCGAGAGGCCCGGCAAAATGGCTTTCTCCATCAGCTCGGGACGCCCGCCGCGCCAATCCTCCCAGGGGAAGAATTCATACCAGCTGCGAAAGCCGCGAATTTCGCTTGCACCCTCGGCGATGCGGGTCAAGGCGAGATAGCCGACCGAGACCACATGCGGATCGCGGTCGCCGGCGCGGGCGTGGCGGCCGCGATCGCCGAAAGTATAGAGTTGCTCGACATAGCCGAGCGTCACGCCGGTCTGCTCGGCGACCCAGGCGCGCAGGCCGATTTCGAAAGTGCGGTGACGCACCGGATCGAAAGGGCCGGAGGGCAGAGCGGCGCGGGCGTCCTCGCCTGTGGCGACGACCGTGAGAATGAGCGGCTCGTCCTCCAGCGCCGCGACGATCGCGGCGGTGAGGCCGATCCCCACCGGCAGCGGTCCCTCCATCGCGCGCAGATGTTCGAAGCTCATCATCTCCCGTGCGTCAGGCGAGCTCGAGCGCGAAGGGCGCCCCCTCGTAGCAATCGGCGCCGCGGCCGATCTCGGCGATCGCCGCCGTCATGCGCCCCTCGCGCGAGAGAAGGCGATCGGCCAGAGCGACGAGACGGCGATTGGGCGTGGCGGTGGGCGAGGCGCGGCGCAATTCGCGCGCGAGTTCCGTCTCGGCCCGCTGCGGCGCGAGCGCGCAGGCGAGAATGAAGGCCGCGGCCGGCGAGCGGCTGACGCCGGCATAGCAATGAATGACCAGCGGCTCGCGCCGGTCCCATGCGCCGGCGAAATCGAGCAGGCTCTGAATATGCGCGCAATTGGCGAGCACATGGCCCTCCTGATCCGCCTCTATGTCGGAGACGGCGAGGCGCAAATGGCGCTCGGGAACGATTTCGCTCGGCCGCGCCAGCGAGGCGCCGGCGGTGAGAATGGTGATGAGCGAGCGCGCGCCGCTGGCGCGCACCGTGTCGACGACCTTCGTGAGCGAACAGACATAGAGGTGCGCCATCTCTCACCTTCTCTGTGTCACTTCGACGCCTCACCCTCGACACTGCGCGCCTCGCCTCGCTCGATCGCGGCGAAGCGCGCCAGAAAACGCTGCTGCGCGGTCTCGACCGAAATCGGCTCCAACGCTTGCAGGAAAGCATCGGGGCCGAGCGCCGGCCGGCCGAAGATGCGCTCGGCTTCCGCGCGTGTAAAGCCGGCCAATCCGATCGCCTCGAAAAAAGCCGAGGCGCGATCCGCCCTTTTGGAAAGGCGCATCAGCGCGGCGTCCGGCTCCGCCGGCAATGAGAAGCGCAGCAGGATCGCCGTCAGAATGCGTTTCTCCACGCTCTTGTATGTGTCGCCGATGACGGCTTTGAAGGGGGAGATCATGTCGCCGATCACATATTCCGGCGCGTCATGGAGCAGCATGAACAGCCGCCCCTCGCGCCCGAGCCCGGGCGACAGCGCGCAGGCGATCTCCTCGACGAGCAGGCTGTGCTGGGCGACCGAAAATATATGTGGGCCGCGCGTCTGACCGTTCCAGCGGGCGACGCGGGCGAGGCCGTGGGCGATATCCTCGATTTCCACATCGAGCGGCGAAGGATCGAGCAGATCGAGCCGCCGGCCGGAGAGCATACGCTGCCAGGCGCGGGGGGCGACCTCCGCCTTGCCCGCCTTCACGCCGCGCATCTGTGGCACTCCGCCAGATGGTCGTCGACCATGCCGACCGCCTGCATGAAGGCGTAGACGATGGTCGGGCCGCAGAAGGCGAAGCCGCGCGACTTCAAATCCTTGGCGAGGCGGCGCGATATTTCGGTCTGCGTCGGCACGTCGGCCGTCGTGCGCGGGCGGTTGACGATCGGAACGCCATCGACGAAATCCCAGAGATAATCGGAAAAGCCCAGGCGCTCCTCTATCTCCAAATAGGCGCGCGCGGAGGCGATGGCGCCTTCGATCTTGGCGCGATTTCGGATGATTGCCTGATTTTGCATCAAAGTTTCGACGCGCGCGGCGTTGAAGCGCGCGATCGCCTGCGGATCGAAGCCCTCGAAAGCGGCGCGAAAGCCTTCTCTACGGCGCAGAATGGAAATCCAGGAGAGGCCCGCCTGGAAGCCATCGAGGATCAGCTTTTCATACAGAGCGCGCGAATCGCGCTCCGGCCGGCCCCATTCGTCGTCGTGATAGGCGACATAGAGCGGATCGTAACCGGCCCAGGGACAACGCAAAACGCCATCTGCATGGCGAAGCGCCGCAGCGTCGCGCCACGCGCGTGGATTTTCTCTTTCAGCGGCCATCGCCCCTTCCCTCGCGCCCTATGCGCGCCATCTTTGCCGAAAGAGCGTTTCATAACATTCTCATTGCGGTCGCGGCGAGCTTGCGGCCCATGCGTCGATGCAAGACAATTGGCACAGGCCGTGCTCGCAGTGCGGCCGTCGGGAGCCGTTTGCGCCGACGACTCTTCATCGGCGACGGCGCTCACCAAGGAGAAATTTGATGTCGATCCGTCTCGTCTCTTACGCAGCGGCCGGCGCCCTCGCACTCGGCCTCGCCGTCGCCGCGGGTGAAGCGAAAGCGCAGGCGAATGTTTTGAAGGAATGCGGCGCGCAATATCAAGCCGTCAAGGCCGCCAACGAGCTGAAGGGACAGAGCTGGCAGGACTTTCTGAAGGCCTGCCGCGCCCGCCTCGCCGAGCAGCC
>NZ_PUIV01000014.1 GCF_003113265.1 Methylosinus sporium | reverse complement strand
GATGGCCTATATGCTCGAGGGGATCGACTGGCGGAATCCGCAACTCACCTACAGGCCGCAAAGCGCGGGGTGAGAAAAAGCTGGGGTCGACTGCATTTTGGGGCGCTGCAAATCGCACGATTTGTGATTCACTTCGCTTCATGGACGCCGTGAACCAAGCCCTTCTCGACGAAAACGCCGTGCTGAAAGCGCAACTCGCCGTCGCGCTTGCAAAGGCGTCGGAAGACATGGCGCTGATCGCGGCGCAAAAGCTCCAGATCGCCAAATTGCAACGGCAGATCTACGGGCAGAAGTCGGAGCGCTCGGCGCGGCTGCTCGATCAGTTGTCGCTCGAACTCGAAGAGCTGGAAGCGAGCGCGACCGAGGACGAGTTCGCGGCGGAGCGCGCCGTCGCCAAAACGACGACGGTCGCCAGCTTCGAGCGCAAGCGGTCGCAGGAGCGCGACACCTTTCCCGAGCATCTGCCGCGTGAGCGGGTCGTCATCGAAGCTCCGGCGACTTGCGCCTGCTGCGGCGGCGCGCGATTGCGCAAGCTCGGCGAGGATGTGACGCGGACGCTCGAGACGACGCCGCGTCAGTGGAAGGTCGTCGAGACCGTGCGGGAAAAGTTCACCTGCCGCGACTGCGAGAAGATCACCCAGGCGGCGGCGCCATTCCATGTCGTCGCGCGCGGCTGGGCGGGTCCGAGCCTGCTCGCGATGATCGTGTTCGAGAAGTTCGGCCAGCATCAGCCGCTCAACCGCCAGGCCGAGCGCTATGCTCTCGAAGGCGCGCCGATCGCGCTGTCGACCATGGCCGACGCGGTCGGCTCCGTGTGTGCGGCGCTCGATCCGCTGTGGCGTCTCGTCGAGGCGCATGTTCTGGCGGCGGAGCGGCTGCATGGGGACGACACAACCGTGCCCGTGCTGGCGAAGGGCAAGACCGCTGCCGGCCGGTGCTGGGTCTATGTTCGCGATGACGCGCCTTTCGGCGGCGCCGGACCGCCGGCCGCGATCTTTTATTATTCGCGTGATCGTCGCGGGGAACATCCGCAGACTCACTTGTCGGGGTATTCCGGCATCCTGCAAGCGGACGCCTACGACGGCTATAACCGGCTGTATCTGGCGGAGCGCAAGCCCGGCCCGATCCGCGAGGCCGCGTGCTGGGTCCATGCGCGGCGCCCATTCTTCGCCATGGCGGATATCGGCGAGAATGCGCGGCGTAAGGCCGCGGGGAAAAAGGAAATCCCGCTCTCTCCGATCGCCGTCGAGATCGTGCGCCGGATCGACGCGCCGTTTGCGATCGAGAGGTCGATCAACGGCAAGAGCGCCGGGGAACGTCTCGCCGTCCGGCACGCGTCTAGCCGCCCGCTCGTCGATGCGCTGGAAATCTATCTGCGCGAGCAACTCGCCAAACTCTCGCGCGGGCACGATCTCGCCAAGGCGATCCATTACATGCTGAAGAGATGGCCGGCCTTCACGCTGTTCCTCGATGACGGACGCGTATGCTTATCGAACAATGCCGCCGAACGAGGCCTGAGAGGCATCGCCCTTGGCCGGAAAAGCTGGTTGTTCTGCGGTTCCGACCGCGGCGGCCAGCGCGCCGCCGCGATGTACAGCCTCATCATCACCGCCAAGATGAACGGCGTCGATCCGCAGGCCTGGCTCGCCGACGTTCTCTCGCGCATCGCCGGACATCCAGCGCATCGGCTCGATGAACTGCTGCCGTGGAACTGGCGAGCGTCGGCTCCGCGCGGGTCGGCGCTGGCGGCCTGAGCATGCAGGTCAACAAGGTCGATCACGTCACGACCGTCGAGCGCGTCGCAGACGCCTCGGCGAGAGCGTCGACTTCATCCACGATATCGCTCTCGAAATGGACACAGAGGACGGCGTCATCTGGGTCTACGGCATCGGAGACGACGGCGTTCTCGCATTCACCGACTTCGGCATCGAAACTCTCGTCGAGCTCATCGAAATCCACAAAGACCTGAAGGCGCGCGCCGGCGCCTGACGCTTCAGCCTATCCCGCCTGCGGTCCACGCCGGATGCTTACCGACCAGCCCTCGATCGAAAAACACGAGCCCGATCTCGCGACGAGCTCTCTCGCGGTCCTCTATCGCCATTCGCAGGGCGCGACGCGCGAATGCCGCGAGATCGACCCGCGGCAACGCAGCTCCCTCGCCCGCAATTTCCTCGGCGACGATTCTGCGTCCCGGCTCTTCGACCACAGCGAAGCCGCGGCGCGCGAGCTCGGCGAGCAGACTCGATTTGCCGCCGCCCGAGCAGCCCGAAATCACGATAAAACCTCTCATGAAATCCTCGCTTCGGCGATATTCAGCCGCGCCGCCCGGGTCCGCCGTTCTTCGCCTCGGCGACGGCGGCGTGATATTTCTTCGCGATCTGCGCGAGATCGACGCGCGTCGGCGGCAGCTTCAGCCCCATCTCGTCCAGAGTGTCGACCACGATTCGCGAAATGACGAGATCGCGAAACCATTTGTGATTCGACGGAACCACGAACCAGGGCGCCTGCTTCGTGCTCGTGCGCGCCAGCGCCTCCTCATAGGCCTCCACATATTGCGGCCAATATTCGCGCTCCGTGTAATCGCTCTCGCTGATCTTCCAATTGCGCGCCGGATCGTCGAGTCGCTGCTCGAAGCGCGCGAGCTGCTCCTCCGGGCTGATGTGGAGATAGAATTTCAATATTCGCACATTGCCGTCGCGGGTGAGCAGGCTCTCGAAATCATTGATCTCGTCATAGCGCTTCGACCATATGTCGCGAGGAACGAGCTTGTGCACGCGCACCACCAGCACATCCTCGTAATGCGAGCGGTTGAAGATGACGACCTGGCCCTTGGCCGGCGCATGGGCGTGAATACGCCAGAGAAAATCATGGTCGTGCTCGATCGGCGTCGGCTGCTTGAAGCAGGCGACCGAAACGCCTTGCGGATTCATGCCTGAGAACAAATGACGAATAGTGCCGTCCTTGCCGCCGGCGTCGAGCCCTTGCAGCACGATCAGCAGCGCCTGCGAGCCATCGGCATAGAGCAGATATTGCAGCTTCGCCATGCGCTCGACATGTTCCTTGATCTTGGGCAGCGCCTCCTCATGCGATTTGTGCTTGCCCGTAGCGGAAGGATCATAATCGGCGAGGCGGAGCTTCGCACCCGGCTCGACCCTGTATTTGTCACGCCAATCCATTCGCTTACCCTCTGGATGAGGCTGCCTGCCGCGCCAACGCGAGACCGCCGGAGAGCGGGCGCTCGACCGTGGCCACGCTTTTCTCCTGCCGTCTCATACGGTGATCCACGACGCGCGCGACGATCTTGCGCGCCAATCCCAATATGAACATAAAGCCGATGCAATAGGCCCAGACGATGCCGATGAGCCGCAGCGAGATCGGCGGAACGAGCCACCCGAAGTAGCACATGGCCGCGGCGAGGAGCTGCGTCGCTATGATCGCAAAGAGGAGCTTCCAGGCCGGAAAAGGCGGCAGGAAGAACCAGCGCTGCGTGCGCGCGACGAGCAGCAGCAGATGGCCGCCGACGACGAGCTGCAGAAACATCATCGTCTGCAATTGCTGTGGCGAGAACAGCTGCATCGCCTCCCCCAGCGGCTCCCGCGCCAGCGCCCTGACGCCGATGAGCAGCAGGCCGAAGGATTCGACGACGCAGACGAGGCCGAGCACGGTCGCAATGGCGAGCAGCCGCGGCATTCGCCAGCGTATCGGCCGCGGCTCGACCGGCGTATTGTCATAAGCGATGGTCATGATCGGCGCATCGTCGAGCAGCGACATCACGACGATCATCGCGGCGGTGAGCGGCGTAAAGCCCAAAAGCACGCTCGACAGAACGACGACGAACATGATGTCGATGGTCAGAGCGACGCGATAGGTCGTGTAGCTCTCGATTCGGCCGAAAATGCGCCGCGCCTCGTCGATGGCGCTGGAGATGACGGAAAGCCCCGGCGCGGTGATGATGAGCGCCGCAGCGCCGCGCGCAGCGTCGGTGGCGCCGGAAACGGCGACTCCGCAATCGGCCTGCTTCAGCGCCGGCGCGTCATTGACGCCGTCGCCAGTCATGGCGACGAGATGGCCGCGCTGCTGCAACGCTTTCACGATCGCATATTTATGCTCGGGAAAGACGCGCGCGAAGCCGTCCGCCCGCTCGATCGCGTCGACGACATCGGCGGAAAGATGATTGGGATCGAGATCTTTGGGAAAAATATCGGCCGCCGCGACGATATGATCGCCGAGGCCGAGCTGCCGCGCGGTCTCTATCGCTATGGCGGTGTCGTCGCCCGTCACCATTTTCACCACCACGCCCTTGGCGCGAGCGGCGGCGATCGTCACCTTGGAATCGGCGCGCGGCGGATCGAACATGGGCAAAATTCCGAGCAGCCGGAACGTCGCCCCATCGTCCTCCGAGCGCGCCACGGCGAGCGAGCGCGAGCCTTTTTCGGCGAGTTCGTCGACGATTCTTTTCACGCGCTGCGCGATGTCTGCGTCGGCGTGGACGAGATCGACGATCGCCTGCGGCGCGCCTTTCGAGACGATGATCGACTTGCCCTGCGCATCGGTCACCGTCGCCTGCGTGCGCTTGGCGACAGGATCGAAGGGAATGAATTTCGTCATCGAATAGGCGCGGAGCGCGTCCTTGTCCTTCAGCGCGTCGATGCAGGCCGTGTCTATGGCGTCGCGATCCTCGAGCTTGGAGGCGAGCGCAGCGGCGAGAATACAATCCTGCGCGTCCTTGGACTCGAAGAGGATAGGCTCGCTCAGCGTCAGCTGATTCTTGGTCAGCGTGCCGGTCTTGTCGGAGCACAGAATATCGACGCCGGCCATCTCCTCTATCGCCGAGAGCTTGGAGACGATCGCCTTTTCTTTCGACAGAGCCAGCGCGCCGAGCGCCATCGTCACCGAGAACACCGCCGGCATGGCCACCGGAATGGAGGCGACCATCAGCACCAGCACGAACTGAAGAATGGAGAGCGCGTCCGCCATGCTCCAATCATCGGCGACGACGAGATCGCGATAGACCTTCACCGCGACGAGAACCGCCGCGAGCGCCACGGCGACGACGATGAGAAAATCGCCGATCTCGAACATGGCCTTTTGCGCATGGCTCGCTGCGCCCGCGCCGGCGACGAGGCTCGCCGTGCGGCCGAAGAATGTGTTGGCGCCCGTCGCCGTGACGACGCCGATCATCTCGCCCTGCTTCACTATGCTGCCGGAATAGGCCACATCGCCGACCTTTTTGGCGACGGGCAGTGATTCGCCGGTCAGCGCCGCCTGGTCGATGGAGGCGTAATCGCCGGAGACGAGCCGCAGATCGGCCGGCACGACGACGCCGAGCCGGATCTTCACAATGTCGCCCGGCGTCAGCTCGGCCGCGGGCCTCGCGCTCCATTCGCCGTCACGCAGCACGGTGGCTTCCAGCGCGAGGCCTTTCTTCAGCGCCGCCAGCGCATTGGAGGCTTTGCGATCCTGCCAGAATTCGAGCCCGGCGTTGAACAGCAGCAGAGCGAAGATGATGGCGAAATCATTCCAATGGCCGATCAGCGCGGAGACGATCGCCGCCGCCTCGATCATATAGGCCATGGGCCCGGCGAAATAGCCGAGGATCTTGCGCCAGAGGGAGACGCGCTTCTCGGGCAGCGCATTGGGGCCGTAGGCCCGCAGTCGCCGGCGCGCCTCATCCGCGGCGAGCCCGCGTCTCGGATCGACGCCGAGCCGCGTCAGCACTTCGTCCAACGGCATTTTGCCGTAATCGGCGGCCGCCGGCGGAACAGCGGCCGCAGGGCCGGCGGCGGAGCGCGGCGGGAGCGGCCCGGTCGCCAGCGAGGTTCTGGTTGTCAACGACATGGCGTATCTCTTCGAGCCTGTGTCTCGGAACGAATCTCGGAGCGTCGCGGGACAAGAAGCGGGCGCGTCTTTCGCTGACATAGAGCCGAGGCCGCCCGGAAATAGCCTCCGCCTCATGACGAATTGCGCCGCGCGCCACATTAACCATGACGTTGACAAGCCGTCGCACCTCGCTCAAGAGGACGGCTATTCTGGACGGCCTCTCGCGGCGCGGCCTCCAATTCGAGAAGTGGATCACATTTGACGCAGCAGGCAATCGCGCTGACCCCCGCGAAGGACGTGATCGTCCGCGACGAGCGATTCGTCTCTGTCTCGAAAGAGCCCTGGCTTCGAATCGAGGCCGATTTCGGCGCCGGCCCTTTCGTCGAGATGGTTTTCCGCACGAGCCTGCTCGACGATCCGGCGCGGCCCGTGCTGCGCTTCGTGACGCCTGCAGGCGCCATCGACCGCATCCTCCCCGGCCCGGCGGCCGGCGCAGGCGTCTGGATCGGCGCCCTGCCCCGCGGCGCGCGCGAGTTTCTCATCAGCCCGACCAATCGGCCCGGCCCTTTCGGCTTCATGATCGAGAGCCTGCGGCCGGTCGGCCTCGCCGAGGCGCTGATGCGCGTCTGGCGTCGCAGGCCTGCGAAGCTCTGGTCATATTTCCTGCCCACTCTCTTCGGCTATCGCAGCGAGGCCGAGAATGCGCTCGATTGGGCGAGCAATTTCGAGCCGCTCGATGATTTCGAGAATTGGCGCGCGCGCCGCGCCCGCTGCTTCGAACCGACGGGCTTCGACGCGCCGCGCAACGACCCCGCGACGGCGCCGCGCTTTGCGATTCTGCTCCTCGACGCCGGCGCCGCCCCCGACCGAAAGGCGCTCACTCTCGCCTCGATCGAGCGGCAATCCCAACTCCCGTTTCTCCCACTCGCGCGCATCGCGCATAGCGAGGCGGAACTCGTTCCCCTGCTCGCCGAGACGGATTTCGTCGCGGTTCTGCGCGCCGGCGACGAATTGGCCGATCACGCCTTCGCCTCGCTCGCCGAACACATCGCGCGCGCGCCGCACGCCAAGCTGATCTACGCCGACGAACTGCTGCGCACGAAAAACGGACCGAGGCCGAGCTTCACGCCCGATTGGAGCCCTTCGCTCGCGGCGGCGCGCTCCTATTTCGGCCGTTGTGCTTTCTACGCCGCCTCGACGCTGACGGGAAAATCGATCGGCGAGTCGATGCGCGCAGCGCCCTTCCGCCTCGCGCGCGCAGAGATTTCGCATCTGCGCCGCTGGCTGCTGACGCGCGACGAGGAACCGGAAGCGCCGATCGTCGCGCCATCCGCGCCCGCTCGCGCCGAGCCCGCGCCGAGCGTCTCCGTCATCGTGCTGACGCGCGACCGCGCCGATCTTCTTCGCCCCTGCGTCGACAGCATATTGCGCCTCTCGACGCATCCGTCCTTCGAGCTGATCATCGTCGACAATGGCAGCCGCGAGGCGGAGACCTTCGCCACTTTCGAAAAGGTGAAGAAGGACCCGCGCGTGCGCATTCTCTCGCGCCCCGAGCCGTTCAATTTCGCGCGTCTCAACAATGACGCCGCGCGCGCCGCGACCGGCGAGGTCCTCCTCTTTCTCAACAATGATACGGCGATCGTCAGCCCGGACTGGCTCGAGACTCTCTCCCGTCGCGCAATGGCGCCGCAGACGGGCGCCGTCGGCGCGCTGCTGCTCTATCCGGACGGACGCATCCAACATGCGGGCGTCACCCTAGGGCTCGGACAGGACGCCGGACATTTCGGCGCTCTGGTCGCGCCGCAGACGCCGTCATGGCTCGGCCGCGCCGGCCTCGCGCATGAGAGCTCCGCCGTCACCGCCGCCTGCATGGCCGTGGAGCGACGCAAATTCGACGCGGTCGGCGGTTTCGATGCGATCAATCTGCCGATCGAGTTCAACGACGTGGATCTCTGCCTGCGACTCGGCGAGCGCGGCTGGACCGCGCTCTATGATCCGAGCGCGCGGCTGCTGCATTACGAATCGGCGTCGCGCGGCTCGCCCAAGTTTCGTCCGATGAGCGTCTATGCGAAAGAGCGCGACTATTTCCGCGACCGCTGGCGCGCGGTCATTCGCGACGATCCCTATTTTCATCCTGCTTTATCGCTCTATGCGCGCCATCCGGCGCTCTGGTAGAGAAGAAAAGAATATGACGCGCCCGATCGTCTATGACGCCACGCATCTCGTCTCCCTCGGAAGGGCGGCGGGCGCGGCCGGCATCGGGCGTATCGATCTTGCTTTTGCACGCCATTTCGCCGCGCATCCGCGCCTGTCCTGCGCCGCGCATTACGGCGCGCGCGGCCCGCATGTGCTCGCGCCGTCGCGCCTCGCCCGCATCGTCGCCGATGTCGCGCCCGCCGCGCCGGACGCTTCGGCGGAATGGGCGCGGCTGCGCAGCTGGCTGCTCGGCGCGGAGCGCGCGCCCTCCGTCACGGCCCCTGCGCCGCGCGACGCTCTCGGCCAATTTCTCTGGCGCACGCCGCTGCGTCTCGCCAATGACGCGCCGCACGCGCCGCCGCCGAATTCGCTCTATCTGAACATAGGACAGCACGCCTGCGAGTTCCCGTTGCTGTTTCGATGGCTGGAGCGGCGGCCGGACATGCGCGCCGTCTTCTTCGTACACGATCTCCTGCCGCTCGATCGGCCGGAATTCTTCCGCCGCGGCTATGAGGCGCTGTTTCGCAGGCGAATCGACACGATCCTGCGGCACGCCGATGCGCTGCTTGCGATGAGCGAAATCGTCGCCGAACGTCTCGAGCGCGAGACCGCGCGCAAAGGCGCGCGCATTCCGATTCATGTCGAGCCGGCGCCGTCGACGCAAGGCGAGAGCGCGGATGCGAGCGACGAACAGCTCGCGCGCTGCGATTATTTCGTGCTCGTCTCCACGCTGGAGCCGCGCAAGAATCATCTGATGCTGCTCAATGTCTGGCGCGCTCTGGCCGCGGGTCCGCAGCCTGTCCCCAAGCTCGTCCTCGTCGGCGGACGCGGCTGGGAGAATGAGCAGATCGTCGACATGCTGAATCGCTGCGAGGCGATCCGTCCCCATGTGCGCTGGACGAGCGACCTGCCCGCGGCCGCGCTGCGCCGGCTGCTCGCCAACGCCAATGCGCTGCTGATGCCGAGCTTCGCGGAAGGCTACGGCCTGCCGGTGGTCGAGGCGCTCGCGCTCGGAACGCCGGCGATCGTCTCCGACATTCCAGTATTCCGCGAGATCGCGCAGGAGCGCGCGCTCTTCCTTTCGCCCCTCGACGGGCTCGGATGGAAACGCGCCGTGACGGACTTCTGCGCGGCGGCCTCGCCCCACCGTCTCGCCGCCATTGGCGCCGCGCAAAGCTTCTCGGCGCCCGATTGGACCCGCTATTTCGAGCGCATCGAATCTTTTCTCGACTCGCTCTGAGGCGCCAGCCGGGCGAGAAGCCGATCGCCGCCGGCAGGATCGCGGTCGATCACGCGAGGCTCTTCCTACCGAAGCGGACGTTTCGATGAAGCACAGCTAAAGTCTAGCGTCTTTCGTTTTGACGCGTTTCCAACGCCGAACCGGTGTCCACTTCGGCTGGAAACTCTAAAGCGTCAGCGAGCGAGGTTGGACCCGGCTCACGTGACGAAAGCACGGGTCGCCCGAAACAAACAAACCGCCCGAGACGACGACAAGCAAAAAGCCCGGCGCGATACGCCGGGCTTTTCGTACTATTCTCTATTCGCTCGCCTCTATCGGGCGACCGCCAAATCAGTATTTGGCGACGACCGGAGCGGCGGCCGGGCTGAACAGGTTGAAGTGGTAGTTCACGCCGGCGCGAACCACATGGCCGTTGAAGCGGGCCGAGGATGAGGTGGTGGCGACCGGAGTGGGGATGCCCGTGAAGGAGATCACGCTGGAGGTCGAGACCGTGCCGAGATCGTAATAGAGATATTCGACCTTGGCGCTCCACTTCGGCAGGAACAGCCACTCGACGCCGCCGCCGGCCGCCCAGCCCACGCGGGTGTCGGAGAAGGCGCTCGACGAGGTGCCGACGAGACCGCCGACGGCCTGGAACACGCTGCTGCTCAGATTGGCTTGGCCATAGGCGAGACCGCCGGTGCCGTAGACGAGCAGCGAGGGGGTGATCAGATAGCCGAGACGGCCGCGAACGGTGCCGAGATAGTCGATCGACTTCGAAGCGCTGATCGTCGAGGTCAGCGGGCCGAAAGCCGCAACCGAGGACGTGCCGCTGTTGCTGCCGGCGACGCCCTGGATGTCGGCCTCGACGCCCGCGACGAAGGCGTTCGCGAACTGATAGTTATAGCCGATCTGGCCGCCGCCGATGAAGCCGTCGATGCTGGTGCCGAGCAAGCCCGAGCCGGCGATGCCGACGATCGGGTTGAACGGAGCGATCGAGCCCGAGGAGACCGCCACCGAGCTGCTCTCGTCCCAGGTGTAACCCGCGTTCAGGCCGACGTAGAACCCGGTCCACACGGCCGGCGGCGGCGGGGGCGGCAGCAGGGGGGCGGCCTTCTTGGACGGCAGGTCGGCAGCCAACGCCGAGCCCGCGGAGACGGCCAGCGCGAGCGCGGAGGCGGCGAGCAAAGACTTTTTCATCATACGGCCCTCAGTTAGATTTCATGGGTCTTCGATCCGCCGCCGCCGGAACCCCTGGGCGCCCCGCACGATCGATCGCCGACCGCTACAACCCGGCGCAGAGAAGCGCGCCGTCTGTGGTGAATAGCTACGGATCATTGCGTGCGTCGTCAACAAAGGCGGGGCTGTTCGTCCTCCAAATCGCGGTTTTTGTCGAAAGCTGTGTCAATTACGCAACAGTACCGGAGCCCGGCAAAAATAATCTGAGCGCATAAGCGCGCTTGCCAAGAATTTGCCGCTTTGGCATATCTCAACTCGCGCTCGCCGAAGCGCCGAGATTCGGAGCTTCGGAAAGAGCGTCTCAGGACGCCTGCGGAGACGTGGCCGAGAGGCTGAAGGCGGCGGTTTGCTAAACCGTTATAGGGTTGTAAAGCCCTATCGAGGGTTCGAATCCCTCCGTCTCCGCCAGCCCCCTACGCCGCCGGCCCGATGGCGAGCCTCGCGAGGGCGGGCTTCGTCGAGGCTTCATCCCCTTCTGCTTTCCCTCGCGCTGTTGCGCTCAAGCTCATGGTCGGGCTAGATGGGCGCGAGCATTCGCGTATTCCCGTCCCTTTAGAATTTCGGATCAACCATGCGCAGACTTGTCGCCGCCCTCGCGGTCCTCGCCTTTTTCACGTCTTTCTCTCGCGCGGCGCCGAACATCGGCAGCGCCACGGCGATCGAGAAGGACGTGCGCGGCGAATCGGACGGCCGCACGGCGAAGATCGGCGTCGGCGACGCCGTCTATGCCGACGAAGTTCTGTCCACCGGCGCGGAGAGCCGCGGCCGCTTCGTTTTCGACGACCGCACCGATCTTCAGCTCGCCCCGTCCTCCCGCGTCAAGCTGGACAAATTCGTCTATTCCAACGACAAAACCGCCGTCTTCAGCGCCACCAAGGGAGCGCTCCGCTTCATCAGCGCTCCGGCCGGCCACAAGGACTACGAAGTACGCACGCCCAATGCGACGATCGGCGTGCGCGGCACCAGTTTCGCCGTGCGCGTGCGGCTCGGACGCACCGACGCGGTTCTCTATGACGGCGTCATCGAGGTCTGCCCGATCGGCGGCGGCGCCTGTCGAACGCTCGACACACCCTGCACTTTCGTCACTGTCGCGAGCGGCGGCGCGACCGCGCCCGCGGCGCTCGGCTCCGGCGACTGGAGCTTCGACGACAGCTGCAAGGTTCCGGGCCGACGCGCCGGCGAGACGCCGCCGCTCGCTCCGATGACGCCGCCCCCCGCGACTCCGGCCTCGACGGCTTCGCCCATCGACTGGAGCGGCCCCTCCTTCGGATTCGACGCCGGAACCGGCGTCGGCGGCGGCGAATTCGCCGACCCTGTGCCGATGAACGGCGCCGCCTTCCTGGGCGGCTTGCGCTTCGGCTATTCCTTCGCGCTGACCAAGGAGATCATCGCCGGCTTCGAGACCGACGCCTCCTATCGCGGCGATCTCGGCGGCGGCTCCAACGGCCACGCCCAGGCGTCGAGCGCGCGCGGCGGCTACTTCGGCACGGCCCGCATCCGCCTCGGCTATGCCTTCGATCGCCTGCTGGTCTATGGGACGGGCGGCCTCGCCTATGGCCATATCATCGCGCCGCGCAGCTTCTCCGGCTATAATGTGATCGCCGCGCCCTACACTTACGGGACGAATCGCGAGAATCCGTTCCTGCCGGGCTGGACGGTCGGCGCCGGCGCGCAATTCGCGATCACGGACAATGTGTCGGTGCGCGCCGAATATCTCTACGCCAAGCTGCAGCATTATCTCCCGCTCTACGACACCAATACATCCCCGCTCCCTTACGCCACCTGCACGGTGTCGGCGCTGCACAGCATTCGGGTCGGCGTCAATTACGGCTTCTCGCTCAAAGATTTGCTCTCCATCGCGGCGCCGAGATGACGATGACGCGCCGATTGCGCAGGATATTCGGCCGCGCGCGCGTCGCCGCTCATTGCCGAAGCCACGCGCAAAGCCTATAAAACAACAGCGTCCGCCATCGGCGGGCGCGGCCCGACACATTCCTCTTGTTTCGAAGAGTCGATATGCCCTGGAGCAGTCAAGGCGGCGGCCCTCGCAAGCCGAACGACAACGGCCCCTGGGGCCAAGGTCCCTGGGGCGGCGGTCCTTCCGGCGGCGGCGCGCCGCCCGATCTCGAAGAGCTGCTGCGCCGCGGGCAGGACAGCCTGCGCCAAATGCTCCCTTCCGGCCTCGGCGGACGCGGCGTCGCCATTCTCGCGCTGCTGACCGTGCTCGCTTGGCTCGCCAGCGGCTTCTACACGGTCGGCCCCAATGAGGTCGGGCTCAATCTGCTCTTCGGCAAATATCGCGGCAAGACGCAGGCCGGCCTCAATTATAATCTGCCGTCGCCGATCGGGACGGTGATCAAGCTCGCCGTTACCGACCGCAACGCCGTCGATATCGGTTTTCGCGAGCAGCCGACCACGCGCCGCGGTCCGCTCGCGCCGGAGGCGCCGGAAGAGAGCCTCATGCTCACCGGCGACGAGAACATCGCCGACGTCAAATTCCGCGTCTTCTGGCAGATCGATCCGGCGCATCCCGAGGATTACGCCTTCAACGTCGCCAATCCGCCGGCGACGGTGAAGGCGGTCGCCGAAAGCGCCATGCGCGAGATCGTCGGCCAGTCGCAGATCCAGAAAATCCTGACCGCCGACCGCAAATTGATCGAGCCGGCGAGCCAGCAGCTGATGCAGAAAGTGCTGGACGATTATCACAGCGGCGTATTGGTGCTGCAGGTGCTGCTGCTCTCGGTCGATCCGCCGGCCTCGGTCATCGCGGCCTTTCGCGACGTGACCGCGGCGCAGCAGGACCTCCAGAGGCTCGGCAATGAAGCGGAAGCCTATGCGAATCGCGTCGTGCCGGAGGCGCGCGGCGCCTCCGCCCGCATTCTGCAGGAGGCGGAGGCCTATCGTGAGCAGATCGTCGCCGAGGCGCAGGGACAGGCGTCTCGCTTCGACCAGATCTACGATCAATATAAGAAGGCCCCGTCGGTGACGCGCCAGCGTCTCTATCTCGAGACCATGGAACGCGTGCTCGGCGGAGCCGAAAAGGTCATCATCGACGAGGCGCCGGCCGGCGTCTCCGGTGGCGGCTCGGTCGTTCCCTATCTGCCCCTGCCCGGCTTCTCTTCGACGCAAGGAGGCCGCAAGTGAAAGGTTCTCTGGCTTTTTTCGGCGTTATCCTCGCCCTTTTCGCGCTGATCGCGGCGGGCGGCGCGCTGTTCAGCGTCACCCAGACCGAGCAGGCGCTGGTGCTACGATTCGGCGAGCCGGTCGCCGGCCGCGGGCTCATCACCGAGCCCGGCCTGCATTTCAAAATTCCCTTCATCGAGAATGTGATCTTCCTCGACAATCGCATTCTCGACGTCGAGAGCCCCAATCTCGAAGTGCTCGCCTCCGACAATCAACGGCTCGAGGTCGACAGCTTCATCCGCTATCGCATCGTCGATCCGCTGCGCTTCTACCAATCGGTCGGCGGTATCGCCGGCGCCAATAATCAGCTCGCCTCGGTGCTGAACTCCGCCGTGCGGCGCGTGCTGAGCGAGGCCAATCAGCAGCAGATCGTGCGCGACGAGCGCGCCGGGCTGATGGTGAAGATCCGCCAGCAGGCCAATCTCGAGGCGCGCAAATTCGGCGTCGACGTCGTCGACGCCCGCATCCGCCGGGTCGATCTCCCGCAGCAGATTTCGGAGAAGGTCTACGGCCGAATGCAGACCGAGCGCGCGCGCGAGGCGGCCGAGTATCGCGCGCAAGGCGCCGAGCAGGCGCAGAAGATCACCGCCAAGGCCGATCGCGACGTGATCGTGCTCAAGGCCGAGGCGCAGCGCCGCGCCGATCAGCTCAAAGGCGAAGGCGACGCCGAGCGCAACCGCATTTTCGCCGAAGCTTTCGGCCGCGATCCGGACTTCTTCGCCTTTTATCGCTCCATGCAGGCCTATGAAACCGCTTTCAAAGCGGGCGACACCCGCTTTCTCGTCGGGCCGCGCTCGGATTTCTTCCGTTATTTCGGGACGCCATCCGCCGGCAGAGCCGCCGAGGATCAGACGCCGCAAAAGAAATAGAGTCGCGGTCGCGATGGAAATAAGGTACATAAGGTAGGATTTGCGCGAACGCCCAACTCTCGCCGCTTTGCTGGCGGAGTGCGAGCGAAGTCGTGCGACAATCTTCGCAGCATCGTCTATCGCCGGAACCGCAAGTCCCGCTGTCGCCGCGGCGCGAGGCGCCGCCCGGTCTCAGGAGAGCAAGAGTATGACATCTGCCGCGTCCGTTTCGCTACTCACGGCGCTGAGGCGCGCCCTCGCCGCGGGGCTCGTCGGCGCGCTCGTCGCCGGACCGCTGGCGGCGACGCCGGCGCACGCCAAAGGCCCCGACACTCTGGCCGATCTCGCCGCCAATGTCTCGGACGCCGTCGTCAACATCTCCGCGACGCAGACCGTCGACCAGAAGCGCCCGTCAAAGGACGCCGGCCCCGGCGGCCAGCCCTCGACGCCTTTCGACGAATTGTTCGAGGAATTCCTGCGCCGTCGCCAGCAGCAGGGCCAGGGCGCGCCGGAGCTGCCGCGCCAGCGCAAATCCGCCTCGCTCGGCTCCGGCTTCGTCATCGACGCTTCGGGCATCGTCATCACCAATAATCACGTCATCGCCGACGCCAATGAGGTGACGGTCATCTTCACCGACGGGCAGAAGCTCAAGGCCGAGGTGCTCGGCAAGGACCAGAAGGTCGATGTGGCGGTGCTGAAGGTGAAGCCCGAAAAGCCGCTGAAGGCGGTGAAATTCGGCGACAGCGACAAGGCCCGCGTCGGCGATTGGGTGCTCGCCGTCGGCAATCCTTTCGGCCTCGGCGGCTCGGTGACGGCCGGCATTGTCTCGGCCCGCAACCGCAATATCGACAGCGGTCCCTATGACAATTACATCCAGACCGACGCCTCCATCAACAAGGGCAATTCGGGCGGCCCGCTGTTCAACATGGACGGCGAGGTGATCGGCATCAATACGGCGATCCTGTCGCCGTCGGGCGGCTCGGTCGGCATCGGCTTCGCGACGCCGGCCAATACGGTGCAGCCGGTCATCGAGCAGCTGCAGAAATTCGGCGAGACGCGGCGCGGCTGGCTCGGCGTGCGCATTCAGAATGTCGATGACGGCATCGCCGAAAATCTCGGCCTCGGCGCCACGCGCGGCGCGCTGGTCGCGGGCGTCGACGACAAGGGTCCGTCGAAGACGGCGGGGCTGAAGGCCGGCGACGTCATCGTCAAATTCGACGGCAAGCCCATCAAGGAATCGCGCGATCTGCCCAAGCTCGTCGCGGCGACGCCGGTCGGCAAGGACGTAGAGGTCGTCGTCGTCCGCAACGGCAAGGAGCAGACGAAGTCGATCAAGCTCGGCCGTCTCGAGGATGGCGAAAAGGTCGCCTCTCGCGAGGCGCCCAAGAATGAGCAGATCGAAAAGACCGCCGCGCAGAAGGCGCTCGGCCTCGAGCTCTCCTCGCTCTCGGACGAGCTGCGCAGCCGCTTCCAGATAAAAGAGAATGTGAAGAACGGCGTCATCATCACCGGCGTCGATCCGCGCTCCGACGCGGCCGAGAAGCGCCTGCAGGCGGGCGAGATATTGCTCGAAATCAATCAGGAGCCAATCGCCGATCCCGCCGACGCCGTGAAAAAGGTGAAGGCGCTGAAGGACGGCGGCAAGAAATCGGCGCTGCTGATCGTCGCCAACGCCCAGGGCGACACGCATTTCGTCGCTCTGACGCTCGACTGACGACAGCCCCAGGCTTTCGCCTTCGCGAGAGCGCCCTATCTGGCGAAAGAGATCGCCCGCGTCGGAGATCGACGCGGGCGTTTTCGTTTGCCGGACGCTTTTCCCATGCGCTCGATCATCGCCCGCATCAATTTCGTCTCGGTCATCCTGCTCGGCGCGCTCGCGCTGGCGCTCGGATGGCTCGCCGCTCATTCGGAGCGGCCGCTGACGAGCCCTCCATTCGCGCTGCATGTCGCGCTCGGCGTCCTCGCCGGCGCCTTGCTACTCGCGCAGATCGTGCTGCGGCTCGTAGTTCCGCCGCCGACGCTGCCGGCGCGCTGGTCCAAGGGGCGCCGCTGCTCCGCCGCCTCATGCGAATTTCTCATTTATTTCTCGCTCGCGCTGCTGGTCGCGACCGGCGCTCTGTGGGGCTATTTCGGCAGCGCTCCGCTCGAGGTCTTCGGCCACCCCCTGCCCGTTTCGCCCGACGCCGACCCGAGGCTCGCCGATCTTCTCGGACCGGCCTGGACTCGGGCCCTCGGCCTCGCCGGCGCGACAGCCTCGGATGCGTTGCTCGCCGCGCATCGCCTGCTCGGCTATGTCCTCGCGGCTTCGATCGCTCTCACTCTCGCGCTCGGAAGCTTCTCCCGCTTCCGCCCGGAGGCGCCGCCGGCCGAATCGGCGCAGATCGCGCCGGCGCTCGTCGAGCCTTCGCCGACGCAAAGCCTCGCCTCGCGTCTGCGCCTGTTCGGCTGGCTGCAATTCTGGCCGCAGCTCGCTATTGCGCTCGCCAGCGCCGTGCTGCTGCAATTTTCCACATCCGGGCGCGCCTTCAGCCCCAGCCAGACCGGCTATGGCGACGCCATCTATTGGAGCCTCTTCGCGTTTCTGCTGCTCTGCGCGGCGACGGCGCTCGCCTTCTTCTACACGCGCGCGGCGCGCTCCGTGGCGCGGGCCGATTATCTCGGCGTCCATAGACTCACGGCCTTCTGGTTTCTCTCACTCGGATTGCTGATCGGCCTCGCCGGCGTGATCATTTCCTTCGTCGGCCTGTCGCTGAGCGTTTCTCTGCTCGTCGCAAAAACCGTGTCGCAGCCGCCCGGCATCGCCATCACCGATCCGAACAAGATCATCCGCGCGCTGGACGTCTTCGTTCTGCTGGTGAATTTCGCGCTGCTGTTGGCGCATTTCATCGGCGTCGCCATCGCCGCCTTTCTCACCTCGGAGGCGACCCGCGCCCGCTATCGCTTCGCAGTCGCGACCGTTCCGCAGGAAGGTCGCGCCTGACGCTCAACCCTCGACGAAATCCTCCCACCGATAGCCCTGCGCGAAGAGCAGCGCCGAAAGATCGGCGCGATCGACGCGAGCGGCCGCGACCTCCGCCACTTTCGGCTTGGCGTGATAGGCGACGCCGAGGCCGGCCGCCGCGAGCATGTCGAGATCATTGGCGCCGTCGCCGACCGCGAGCGTCGCCTCCGCCGGCAGCGCCAGCGTCTCGCGCAATTCGTCGAGCGCCTCGCGCTTGGCCGCCGCGCCGGCGATCGGCGGCAAGACGATTCCGGTGATGCGCCCCTCGCGCGTCTCCAGCCGATTGGCGCGCGCCTCATGAAAGCCGAGGCCGGCGGCGATGCGCTCGGCGAATGGGGTGAAGCCGCCCGAGACGAGCGCCGTATAAGCGCCATTGGCGCGCATGGTCGCGATCAGCCGCCGCGCGCCCGGCGTGAAGCTGATGCGCTCGGCGAATATCGTCTCGATGATCGAGACCGGCAGGCCCGCGAGCAGAGCGACCCGCTCGCGCAGCGCCGGCTCGAACTCCAGCTCGCCGCGCATGGCGCGTTCGGTGATCTTCGCGATGCGCTCGCGAATGCCGGCGAATTCGGCCAGCTCGTCGACGCATTCCTGGCCGATCATGGTCGAATCCATATCGGCGACGAGGAGACGCTTGCGCCGACCGGCCTTCGGCTGAACGATCACATCGGCGCCGGCTGCGCTCGCAGCGGCCTGAAGCGCGAGACGCAAATCCGGCAGCGCCTCTGGCGCGAGCGGAAAAGCGACATCGCAGGCGACGCCGTTCTCCAGCCAATCCAGCGCGCCGGGGGGCGCAAAGGCGCGCACGGCCTCGGCCGTCAGCGGCGGGCCGCTGGCGCCGGCGATGAAAGTCGCGACATGTTCGACAGAGGCTTTTGACATTTCGCTCGTTTTGTCGTTGCGAAGGGCCGATGACGAGACGCGCCATTCTCATCGCAGGCCCGACGGCGAGCGGCAAGTCCGCTCTCGCGCTCGCCGTGGCGCGCCGCATCGGCGGCGCCGTGGTCAACGCCGATTCGATGCAGGTCTATCGCGACCTGCGCATTTTGACCGCGCGCCCGACGTTGGAGGAAGAGCGCAGCGTCCGCCATGAGCTGTTCGGCCATGTCGACGCCGCCGTGAATTATTCCGTCGGCCGCTGGCTCGAGGATTTTCGCCTGCTGCTCGAAAAGCTGGCGCAGGAGGGCGTCACGCCTGTCGTCGCCGGCGGAACGGGCATGTATTACAAGGCCGCGCTCTACGGCCTCTCGGACATTCCGCAAGTCCCGCCCGAGATTCGCGAGAAAATCCGCGCCGAGGCGGAAGGCCGAGCGCCGGAATATCTTCACGCACGGCTGTCGGAGCGCGATCCCGAGACCGCGGCGAAGCTTCGGCCCTCAGATCCGCAGCGCATATTGCGCGCGCTGGAAGTGCTCGAGGCGACCGGAAAGCCGCTCGCCTCCTTCCAGGGAGCGCGCATGGCCTCGCTGCTCGATCCGTCGCAATGCCTCGCCTTCTTCCTCGCGCCGGAGCGCGAGGAGCTTTATCGGCGCATAGACGCGCGCTTCGACGATATGCTGCGCGAAGGCGCGCTCGCGGAGGTGGAGGCGATGGGCGCGCGCGGTCTCGACCCCGCTCTGCCGGCCATGCGCGCGCATGGGGCGCCGCATCTGCTGCGCTATTTGCGCGGCGAGCTGACGCTCGAGGAGGCGGCATTGCAGGGCAAGCTCGACACGCGTCATTATTCGAAACGGCAATTCACCTTCGCGCGCCACCAGCTGCCGTCGTTCCGCTGGATCGCGCCCGGAGAGACGGACGCGGCCGTCGAAGAGGCGGCGCGTTTCAACGGCTGGTAGGCGCGCGGCGCTCGGCGAGATTGGCGACGACGAGCAGCGTCGCGCCGATCAGCGATATTCCGCCGATCAGCGCGAAA
Source organism: Methylosinus sporium (assembly GCF_003113265.1). GTDB lineage: Bacteria > Pseudomonadota > Alphaproteobacteria > Rhizobiales > Beijerinckiaceae > Methylosinus > Methylosinus sporium. The sequence continues at coordinate 66,151 of NZ_PUIV01000014.1, read as the reverse complement.
AAGGCCCCGAGCCCGCTCGGCGCCAGCGCGCCGAACAGGAAGGACGTCGAGAAAATGCCGAGGTTGAGCAGGCTCGCGTGATAGGAATTGATCGTGCCGCGAAACTGCGCCGACATTCCGCTGAGCCGGGCGTGATGCAGCGGCCCGCCGCAGCCATAGCCGAATGCCCAGGGCAGTCCGATGAGCGCGAGCTGCGCGACCGAGCCGGCCGGCAGGGCGAAAGCGAAAACGCCGGCCGAGGCGGCGAGGCAGGCGATGGGCAGCGCCCTATAGGAGAGAAGCCTGCGCACGAGAGGCCCGGCGAGATTGCCGGCGATGGTGACGAGGCCGAAAAAGCCCGCCAATAGGCCGGCGTCGGTGGGCGAGAGCGCCAGCTTGCGCGCCGCGACATCCGCGACGACGACGCCGAAGCCCGCCACCGAGCCCAGCCAGAAATAGCTCGCCGCCAGCCGTCGCAGGACGCCGGGCGTCGCCAGAGCGCCCCTATGGGTGGCGACGAAGGAGACGACCCCGCCGCCATGCGAGCGGCCGGGCCGAAAGGCCGCCGAGACCGCCACAAAGGCGAGCGCCGCCAGCAGCGCCAGAAGATAATAGGCGTAGCGCCAGCCGAAACGATCGGCGATCCATCCGGCGATGGAGGGCGTGACGACGAAGGCCGACATCAGCCCGATAAAAACGCGCGCCGTGCGGACGTCGACCTCCTCCGGCGAAGAGGAATCAGCGACGAAGGACAGGGAATTGGGCTGCACGAAAGCGCCGCAGAGGCCGGCGAGGCCGCTGAGCGCTATGGCCACGGAGAGATTGGAGGAATTGGCCAGCCCGGCGCTGAACAGCGCGAAGCCGAGCAGCCCTGCCTGCAGCGGCCGCTTGCGGCCGAAGCGATCGGACAAAGGCCCGGCGATAATGGCGAAGCCGGCATAGGCGAGGCCATAGGCCGCCGGCAGATAGGCGATGGCGGCCGGCGCGACGCCGAAATCCGGGGCCATCGCGGTCATCAGCGGCCCGGCGACCACCTCCGCCGAGCCGACCAGAAACAGAGCCGCGGCCAGAATGGAGAGCTGGCCGAAGGTCACGCGCGCGCCTCCGGCATGAGTGCTCTCAATGCGCCCGCTGCACGAAGATCTGGAACAGAGTGAGCAGGATTTCCGCGAGGATCAGCACAATGATCGTCGCCTCCAGCCGCACCGCGCGATCGACGTCGATGATCTCGGTCAGAATGCGGGCCGTCTCGCCAATGACCTCGATCTTGGTCTTCAGCGTGTGACTGCGCGCCTCGAGCTCATATTCGTCCTCGAGCCTCGTGTAGAGACGCTCCAGATCGGGCCGGTCCCAGAGCACGTCTGGCTTGTCCTCCACGGCCACGCGGCCGGAGACGCGATGCTGCACCAGCAGCGTCTGGCCGATGAGCTCGAGCATGGCGCGGCGGCGCCATGGCGGACGCCCCTTGCTGGCGAGATCGGCGGCGAAAGGCTCGATCGTGTCGAAGACGGCGTTGACGCGCCGCTCGTCGCGGGCGAGCGCCACGCTCTTGGCCAGAGCATCCGCCACCACCAGCAGCCGCTCGCCGGAGGCGTCGCGGATCGCGAGACGGCCATTGGCGAGCGTCTTGTCGTCGCTGTCGGGCGTGATCTCGAGCACCAATGTCTCGTCGTCGCGACGCGTGGCGGCGCCGGCGACACGGGCGCCGACCTTGGCGAGCGTCTCGTCCTCCTCGAGCGGCGACAGGCCGAACAGCACGGCGACGCCGAATCGGTAGAGCACGACGAAGCCCGCCTGCCCCGCCGGAAAGGCGAGCGGCGAGGTGGAGACGAGATCGGCGCGCTCGAGCCCGCCCGTGTCGATTCGCTCGCCGAGCAGCAACGCCCGCGCCGTCAAGCAACGCGCCCCCGGCAAGGCCGTGGCGCCCTCGGGCGCCGATTCGATTTCCGCCATAGACTGATTCCCTTCCAACGCCTCGCAGGATATCATGCGCGCCGCGCGGGCCGGGAGGCCGCTTGCAACCCATTCTCAAAAACGCTAGCAAGCCCGCGGATCGAGGACCCCCCATGCCTTATGTCGTCACGGAAAACTGTATCAAGTGCAAATATATGGATTGCGTCGAAGTCTGTCCCGTGGACTGCTTCTACGAAGGCGCCAACATGCTGGTGATCCATCCGGACGAATGTATCGACTGCGGCGTGTGCGAGCCCGAATGCCCGGCCGAGGCGATCAAGCCCGACACCGAGCCGGACCTCGAGAAATGGATGGCGCTGAACGCCGAATACGCTCAGACTTGGCCCAATGTCACGGTCAAGCGCGAGCCGCCGGCCGACGCCAAGGAATGGGACGGCAAGCCCGGCAAGCTGGAGGCGCATTTCTCGCCCGAGCCCGGCGAAGGCGACTGACGCCGCGCCGTCCACAACCTCCGCGCCGTCGAAATCGTTAAGAGATTCAACGGCTGCTCCCCGGCCGATCGTAACCATGCGGAAAGGCGCCGACGCCTTTCCTTTGATTTCTGCCGTACCACATGATATACAGAACATTAAGACTTAACTTTCGGGCGCGCAGGGCTCGAACGTCGCGGCGCCCCGATCGGAGATAAACCCGCGACGTCGAGAATGGGCAAAGATGGCGGCGATGCGCCCGCCAGCGTCGGCTCTATATTGTGAAGCGTCGGACTTTCGCCAGCCGAACCATGCGCGATCATTGGCGCTATCCTGGCCGGGGCGCAATGAGCCCCTTCGGTCACGAGGCTTCGTCCCGTCTCCACAGCGGGACAATAGAAGGAGTATCCGCGTATGCCCTCGTCCAGCAAGAAGACCGCAAAGAATCGCAAGGCGTCCGTCGCCGGAGCGCGACGCGGCGCTGAGGGCAAAACGGCGCGGACGGCCGCAGCTTCCGAGACGCGGACCCAAAGGTCGGCTAGCGCGACCGCCGCAGGCAAGACGTCGAAGACCACGGCTTCCACCAAGACTACTTCGGGCAAGACGGCTTCGGGAAAGACGGCTTCGGGAAAGAGCGTTTCCGCCAAGACCGCGGCCGCCAAGACCGCGAAAACGAGCGCGCGTACAGCCGCCGCGGCGGGGAAGACAGCCGCCAAACCCGCGCGGACGAGCGTCGGCGCAGGAGCCGCGCCTTCGGCCGGCCGCAAGTCTTCTGGGGGTCGCTCGGCGGCGAGCGCCGAGCGCGGCTCCGCCAGAACGCAGAAAACCGCCTCCTCTCGGACGCGCGCCGCCGCCAAGACCGCCGCCAAAGCCAGCGCGGCTCGGTCTGGAGCGGCGAAATCCATCGCGGCGCGAAGCGCCAAGACCGCCGCCGAAGTGACCCAGAATAGCGCCAAGACCGCGGCTTCGGCCAAGACCACCATCGCCAAGGCGGCCATCGCCAAGATCGCGGTCGCCAAGGCCGCCGTCGCCGAAGCGCCGGCGCGGGCGCGCGCCAGCGCCACCCGCAGCAGCGAAGCCAAGCGCAGCGGCGAGGTTGCGTGCGCGACGGAGCGCCGCATCGAGATCGAGGCGACCCAAAAGACCGCGCCGAGCGTCGAAGCGACGCGTGTCGAGACCATCCGCCCGCAGACCTCCTCGGAGGCTCCGCAGACGCATCAGACTTCAATCGCCGTTGCGGCCGGCGTAACCGGGGAGACGAGAATCACCACGCCCTTGCGCCAGAGCGCGACCAATATCGATATCGAGCACTCCGACGTCGTCTCTCCGAGCGCCGCCCCCGATGCGGGCGCGAGCGGGGGGAATGCGACGGCGGCCGTTTCAACTCCAGCTTCGAGCGAAACCATTCCAGTGCCAAAACAGACACAAGGAAAGGCGGTCAACGCCAAATCTTCGCCGGCGCCCAGAGCCCCCGCCGCTCCCACGAGCGCAGCGGCGAGCTCGGCCCTTTCGCCCAAGGCCATCGTCGCCGCGCGCGCCGCGGCTGCGGCCCCCATCAAACCGCCGACGCCCGCCGCGAAGGCGAAGACATCGGCGCAGAAGCTCGGGTTCAAGACGAACGAATTCATCGTCTATCCGGCGCATGGCGTCGGACAGATCATCGCGATCGAGACGCAGGAAGTGGCCGGCTTCAGCCTCGAGCTGTTCGTCGTCAGCTTCATCAAGGACAAGATGACGTTGAAGGTGCCGACCAGCAAGGTCGCCGCCGTGGGAATGCGCAAGCTGGCCGAGAACGAGGTCGTCGACAAGGCGCTCTCCACGCTGAGCGGCCGCGCGCGCGTCAAGCGCACAATGTGGTCGCGTCGCGCCCAGGAGTATGAGGCCAAGATCAATTCGGGCGATCTCGTCACCATCGCCGAGGTGGTGCGAGACCTCTATCGGTCCGACACGCAGCCGGAGCAGTCCTATTCGGAGCGTCAGCTCTATGAGGCGGCGCTCGACCGCATGGCGCGCGAGGTCGCAGCAGTGCGCAAGCTCATCGATTCGGAATCGCTCAAGCTGATCGAATCCTTCCTGCAGAAGGGCCCGCGCCGCGGCGGTCCCAAGGGCGGCGATGACGCCGACGCCAGTGACGACGCCGGCGAAGAGGGCGAAGAGGACGACGTGGAAGAGCGCGCCGCCTGACATCGCGCGCAATCTCGAACGCAAAAGAAAAAACGCGGCCCCGAACGGGGCCGCGTTTTTTCTTTCGAGCCGGCGGAGCCGCGTCATTCGGCCGGCGTCGCCGTCTCCTGGGCTTTGGTCAGCGCCTTGCGCAGCTTGCACAATGCGCGATTCTCGATCTGGCGGACGCGCTCCTTCGATATTCCGAGGCGATCGCCGAGCGACTCCAACGTAACGAGAGTCTCGCTGAGCCGCCGTTCCTGCACGATGCGCAGCTCGCGCTCGGACAGAAGCGTCAACGCATCGGCGAGCCAGCGTGCGCGACGCCCGGAATCGACGCGATCCTCGACCACCTCGTCGGGCAGCGGCCGATCGTCGACGAGAAAATCCATGCGCTCGGCCGATGTCGAGGAATCGTCCTCGACCAATTGGCTGTTGAGCGAGACATCGGAGCCGGCGAGACGCGAGTTCATCAGCTCCACATCGGCGCGCGAGACGCCGATGGCGCCGGCGATGGCCTGGAAAGCGTCGCCCGCTTCCGACTGCGGCGCATGTGCGAGCTTGGCGCGAAGCCGGCGAAGATTGAAGAATAGCGCCTTTTGCGAGGAGCTGGTGCCGCCGCGCACGATCGACCAGTTGCGCAGCACATAATCCTGAATGGACGCGCGAATCCACCAGGTCGCATAAGTGGAGAAGCGCACGTCGCGCTCCGGCGCGAAACGCGCGGCGGCCTCGAGCAGGCCGACATGCCCTTCTTGCACGAGATCGGCGACGGGCAGCCCGTAATGACGGAAGCGCACAGCGAGCGCGATCACCAGCCGCATATGAGCGGAGGCGAGCTTATCCAGAGCATCCGTATCCTTATTGTCCTTCCACGCGATGGCCAGACGTTTTTCTTCTTCGCGTTCTAGAAAGGGCGCATCCATCGCCGCCTTCACGAGTTCGCGTCCGACTCCGGGCAAATAAGCCATTCTCGCTCTCCGGGGTGGCTGTCGCGCGCGATCGAGGCTTCGATCGAAAGATCGATCGAATGAGAAGCGCTGCGACGATGCCTCGATTGAGGAGAACTCCCAGACGGTCACGCGACCGGCGGCTGCGCGATCGGCGCCCTGCCTGTCCGCCCCCCCGGGAATTCTAAGGCTTACAACATTTTCGAAGCGCGACGGTTCCATCGCGGACGCGCGTTTCTCACTCGACGACGAGCTTATATCTCTCGCCCGGCGTGAGACGGCCACCATGCTCGAGGCCGTTCAGCAATTGGAAATATTCGAGCGGACGATTGGGAACGACCATGCGCTGCGCCATGGATTCCGCAGTGTCCTCTGCGCCCGCGCTCACGATGGAGAGACGCAGCGGGCGCACATCGAGCGACTCTTCCCAGCTCGAGCGTCGGAATGTGGCGACGGAAGCGGCGAAACGTCGCTCCGCCTCCGCGTCGAGCGCGCGCACGGCGAAAATCAGCCGATAGAATTCATCGTCGATCTGAATGACCGCGAGCTTGAAATTCCATTCACCGGCGCGCGCGCTGGCGACCACCGCCGGCAATCCGTTGACGTCGATGCGCTTCATCGACGAGCGCAACAGCCCGTCGACCCAGCCGGATTCGACATAGGCTTCGATCGTCTTGCCGACCGGCGCGCGTACGCGATCGAGCCGCAGCGCCTCGTCGTCGCCCTCCTTCACGCCGAAGACGGCCTCGCTCGAATTCTCGAGCAGAAAGCCTTCCGGCGCGACGAAGGTGAAGCGCAGCCGCGGATGCGCGAATTTGCGGCCGCGCACGAAGCCGTCATTGGGATCGTCGCCATAAGCGAGGCCGTTGATCGCGGCGAGATAGCCCTCGCGATCACGCGTTCCGACGCCGGGGGCGCTGATCTGCCGCGCCGCCGCCACCGCCTTGGCGATGCGATCGGGCGTCGAGGGATGCGTCGCCAATATGTCGAGGTCGGGCGCTTTCTTCTTGCCGTACAGCACGGCGCGCAGCTCCGCGGATTTGCCGAGCGCCGCGAGAAAGCGCGAGGCGCCATACGGATCGAAGCCGGCGCGCGCCACCACGCGCACGCCGATCGCGTCCGCCTCCAGCTCCTGTAGGCGCGAGAAGCTCGCGAACGACAGACGCTGCGAGGCGCGCACGTCGTCGCTCTTCTGCTTGCTCTGAATGACGGCCGCGGCCTGGCTGATGACCTCCGCCTCACGCTCGCGCTCGGCGCGAAGCGCGCTGTGGCGCGCGCTCACATGGGCGATCTCATGCGCCATCACGGCGGCCGCCTCCGAGGCGTCGCCGGCGAGGGCGAGAAGGCCGCGCGTCACATAGAGATTGCCGCTCGGCAGAGCAAAAGCGTTCACCACCGGCGTGTTGAGGATCGTCACCTTATAGGCGGCCTGGCCCGGCGTGTCGCTCGCCTGCGCGAGCTTGACCAAAATCTCGTCGAGATAGCGCTCGGCCGACAAAAAGCGATATTCGCCGCCGAATTGCGCGACGAGATCCTTGTGCTCGGCAGTCGAGGGCTGCTCGCCGCCGACGGTGCGCGGCACGGCCGGCGGCAATCGCGCTTGCGACGCGGCTCCGCCATTGAGCATTTCGCCCTGCCGCTCGAGCTGGGCGCAGCCGGAAAGACCGAAAGCCAGCGAAGCCGCGAGCGCGGCGACACGCGCGCCGCTCCGCCCCGCCTCAGGGCCGGCCGAGCGCGCCGGGGCGTTCGTCGCCGAGGAGCTCGATCTGCGCCGGAGAGAGAAGCTCCATGCGCGGTCCAAAAGCTGTGTCAATCAATCCTCGCACGCGCACCCGCCGCCCCGTGAGCATTCTGGGCGACGTTCCGGCCCGCGTGAATGTCTCGAGATTGCGTTTCCAGATCACGACAGCGAAATCTCCCCGGCGCGGCCCGAAATTCAGATAGAGAGAGCCTCCGGTCTCGCCGATCTTGCCGACGACGCCCTCCACCAGAACCATGCCCTTTTGTTCGACGAGCGTTTCGGGTCGAGCGGCGTCGACGATGTGATACTCGCCCGAGGCCCAAAGTCCAAGCTTTCGTCCACGCGCCTGCGCCTCCGCGGCGAGCAGCCCATTGCGGCAGGCGAATGCGGCCGGATCGGGGCGAAAGCGTGCGAGCCCCGCGGCGATCGTCGCTTGCGCGAGCGAGATCAGCGGCGCCTCGTCCCCCTCCCCTTCGACGAACAGCCCGGCGGCGACCTCGCCCCAGCGATTCGGCGCCGCCGTCGCGGTGGAGAGGAAGACCAGCCGGCCGGCCGAAAGACGCTCGGAGAGAAAGCGCCGCAAATCCTCCCGCGCCGCCTCCCGCGACGGAAATTCGACGCCGGCGAGCGTCAGACGGCGCCCGTCCATGGTCGCCAGGTCGAGCTCCGCGCCAACGGACGCGATCTCGACCGGAGCGCCGGCCTCCGGCGCGCAGACGCCGGCCGCCTCCTGCGCATGGGCCAGGGACGCCGCAAAAGCGGCACAGATCACGAAAAAAACGGCTGGGCGACGACGACACGTCATGCGGACCGGCTATGGAGAAAGACGGCGAAACGATAGCGAGAGTAGCCGCGAAGAAAACGCTTCGCCACAACTCGCGCGACCTTCGCCGCGGCTTCGTCAAACTTTGGCCGAAACCGGGCTTATGCTACGCCTCGTCCCATACGGCTCCCCGCGAATGATTCCGCCATGAAGCTTTCGTCACGTTCCATTTTCGTCGGCGCCGTCCTCGGCGTCGTAATGGCCGCCGGCGCGGCCTTCGCGGCCGAGCCCGAAAATAACGGACCGCGCCTCGACAAGATCGGCCAGGGCCTTCAGAACATCGGCCAGAATATCGGCCGCCGTCTCGATGTGACGCAATTGTTCGGCCATCGCGACCCGGAGGAGGACGCCGCCGGACGCGAGGCCAGCGCGGCGAGCGTCCGCATCGACCGGCTCGAAAATCAGATCCGCTCGCTCAACGGTCTCGTCGAGGAGTTGCAGCACAGCGTGCGGCGGCTGGAAGATCAGCTGCGCCGTTCGCAGGAGAACGCCGCCGGCCTGCCGCCCGCCGCCGGATCGGCGCCGCCGCGCGCCGTCGCCGCGCCGGAGGCGCCGCCGCCCGGCCCGGGCGCAGGCTCCCCTGTCGGGCAGCGGCGCGGCGACGCTTTCGACCCCAGCCTCAACCCGAATGCTCCCGGCGCGCCACGCCCCATCGGCGCGACTCCGCCGAGCGCGCCGCTTCCGGCGGGCGGAGTCGGCACCTCGGATCTGCGTTCGCCCGGCGCTCCGCTCGATCTGACGCACGGGCGTCTCGGCGAAGCGCCGCCGCCGGCCGCGCCAGCGCCAGCGCCGCCCGCCGCGACCTCGGCTGCGCTCTCGCCGGCCGTCACCCCGCCGCAAACGCCGAGAGACGAGTTCGACCTCGCCGTCTCCAAACTGCGTCAAGGCGAATATGAAGCCGCCGAAACGGGTTTCGCCGGCTTCCTCACCCGCAACCCGAAGAGCCGTCTCGCGCCGCAAGCGATCTTCAACCTGGGCGAGAGCTATTTTTTGCGGAAGCGCTATCGCGAGGCGGCGGAGAAATTTCTCGAGATCACGGCCAAACATGCGAGCTCGCCGCAGGGGCCGGAGGCCATGCTGAGGCTCGGCCAATCGCTGCATGAGATCGGCGCCAATGAGCAGGCCTGCGCCTCATTCGGCGAAATTGCGGTGAAATATCCGGGCGCCCCGGCGCGGGTGAAAGAAATCGCTCAGCAAGAAAGTAAGAAGGTGCGATGCTGACGGGCGCTCTCGTCTGAATCGCTTCATGCCCGTCGAACCGCCCCTTCCCGATCCCGCCGACGCGCTGGCGCCGCTCGCCGCTCATGAAACGTTGCTGCTCGCCGTTTCCGGCGGGCCGGATTCCATCGCTCTGATGCTGCTCGCCGCGAGTTGGCCGCTCGCGGCGCAGAAGCGCATCGAGATCGCCACTGTCGACCATGGGCTGCGCGCCGAAGCGGCGCGGGAGGCGGCGCAAGTCGGCGACTGGGCGCGCGCGCGCGGATTTGTTCATCATATTCTTCGATGGCAGGGGAAAAAGCCGACGACGCGCATTCAAGAGCGCGCGCGGGAGGCGCGCTATCGCCTGCTCTGCGCCTGCGCGAGAGAGATCGGCGCGAGCGCCATCGTCACCGCCCATCACGCCGACGATCAGGCGGAGACCGTGCTGTTCCGTCTGACCCGCGGCAGCGGAACGGCCGGCCTCGCCGCAATGGCCGCGGAGTCGCGCATAGAAGAGCAGCCGCTGCTGCGGCCGCTGCTGCGCTTTAGCAAAGCGGAGCTGGAAAATGTCTGCGCCGTCGCCGGACAGGATTTCGTCAGCGATCCTTCCAATGAGAATCCCGCCTATGCCCGCGTGCGGCTGCGGCGTCTCGCCGCCACTCTCGCGGCGGAAGGACTGGACTCTAAAGCTCTGCTGCGCCTTTCCGCCCGCGCCGCGCGCGCCGAAGAAGCGCTCGCCTGGAGCGCCGAGCGCGCTGCGCTGGAGCTGCCGGCCGAACGCGCGACGAAACGATTCCACGTCGCGGCCGCGGCCTTGCGCGCTCTGCCGCGCGAGCTGCTGCTGCGCCTGCTCGCAGCGGAGATCGCGCGCATCGGCGGCGGCGAGCCGCGGCTCGAGCGTCTGGAGCGCGCAGGGGAAGGGCTCGCCGCGGCGCTCGCGGCCGAAAGGCGCTTCAAAACAACGCTGGGCGGCGCCATTGTGACATTGGAGGGCGACGCCGTCGCCATCGCGCCCGAGCCGCCGCGACGGCGCGCCGAAATCACCTGACGGCCGCAAAAAAGCCACTCCGTTTCGATCGTATGACGTTTCGATCGAAGGGTCTCGTCGACACGCGCGCCGTTCGCTCGGAAGCGCTCGAGGCGCTCTCTCGGAAGCGCGCGAGGCGCTCTCTTGGCAATCGCTTCCGACGCGCCTAGATTACAGGAAACGACTTTCGTTTTCCGGGATGGCTCGGGCGGAATCGTCATTCGCAAGGTTCGACATGAACGCAAACTTCAGGAACATCGCTCTTTGGGCGATCATCGGGCTGCTCGTCGTGGCGCTCGTCATGCTGTTCCAGCAGCCGGGTCAGCGGACTCCGATCCGCGATATCAGCTTCAGCGAATTGCTCACGCAGATCGACCAGGGGCGCGTCCATGACGTGACCATCGCCGGCAATGAGATCAGCGGACATTTCTCCGACAATCGGCCGTTCTCGACCTATGCGCCCAATGATCCCTCGCTGGTGCAGCGCCTGACCGCGAAGAATGTCGCCATCAGCGCGCGTCCGCCGGCCGACGGCAACAGCTGGCTGATGACTCTGCTCATCAACGGCCTACCGCTCATCGCCTTTCTCGGCGTGTGGATTTTCCTGTCGCGCCAGATGCAGGGCGCCGGCGGCCGCGCGCTCGGCTTCGGCAAGTCCAAGGCCAAGCTGCTGACGGAAACGCAGGGCCGCGTCACTTTCGAGGATGTCGCCGGCGTCGACGAGGCCAAGGAAGACCTCCAGGAGATCGTCGAATTCCTGCGTGATCCGCAGAAGTTCCAGCGTCTCGGCGGCCGCATTCCGCGCGGCGTGCTGCTCGTCGGCCCGCCCGGCACCGGCAAGACTCTTCTCGCCCGCGCCATCGCCGGCGAGGCCAACGTCCCCTTCTTCACCATCTCGGGCTCCGACTTCGTCGAAATGTTCGTCGGCGTCGGCGCGAGCCGCGTGCGCGACATGTTCGAGCAGGCCAAGAAGAACGCGCCTTGCATCATCTTCGTCGACGAGATCGACGCCGTCGGTCGTCATCGCGGCGCCGGCTTAGGGGGCGGCAATGACGAGCGCGAGCAGACGCTGAACCAGTTGCTCGTCGAGATGGACGGCTTCGAGGCCAATGAGGGCATCATCCTCATCGCCGCGACCAACCGCCCCGACGTGCTCGATCCCGCGCTGATGCGTCCCGGCCGCTTCGATCGCCAGATCAATGTGCCGAACCCCGACTTCATCGGCCGCGAGAAGATCCTCAAGGTTCATGCCCGCAAAGTGCCGCTGGCGCCGGATGTGGATCTGAAGGTCGTCGCGCGCGGCACGCCGGGCTTCTCGGGCGCCGATCTGATGAATCTCGTCAATGAGGCGGCGCTGCTGGCTGCAAGACGCAGCAAGCGCATCGTCACGCGACAGGAGTTCGAGGATTCGCGCGACAAGATCATGATGGGCGCCGAGCGTCGCACTCTGGTGATGACGGAGGAGGAGAAGCGCCTCACCGCATTCCACGAGGGCGGCCATGCGCTGGTGCAGCTCAACATGCCGGGCTCCATCCCGATCCACAAGGCGACGATCATCCCGCGCGGCCGCGCGCTGGGCATGGTGCAGGGCCTGCCGGAGCGCGACCAGATCTCGCAGAGCTTCGAGCAATTGAAGGCTATGCTGGCTCTGGCGATGGGCGGACGCGTGGCGGAAGAGCTGGTGTTCGGCCGCGACAAGGTGACCTCGGGCGCGGCGAGCGACATTCAGCAATGCACGCGCATCGCCCGCGCGATGGTGACGCAGCTCGGTTTCTCGGACAAGCTCGGCACGGTGGCCTATGCCGATCCGCAGCAGGAGCAGTTCCTCGGCTATTCGATCGGCCGCACGCAGACCCTCTCGGAGGCGACGCAGCAGACGATCGACGCGGAAGTGCGGCGCCTGGTGCAGGAAGGCTATGAGGACGCGCGGCGCATTCTGACCGAGAAGCGCGGCGATCTCGACGTGCTGGCCAATGGCCTTCTGGAGTTCGAGACGCTGACCGGCGACGAGATGATCGGCCTGCTGCAGGGCAAGCGCCCGGTGCGCGAGGATGTGCCGCCCGCGGCCCCGCCGGCGCGCCCCTCGCCCGTGCCCTCGACCGGCCGCACGCGGCCCTCGCCCGAGCCGGACGCCGGCGGGCTGGAGCCGCATCCGGTCTGATCGACGGACCCGATTTCAAACAAAAGCCCGGCGCGAACCGCCGGGCTTTTTTTGCGCTCAGCCGCGCGGGCCGAGAAGAATGAGCACGGCGCCGATGAGGCAGATCGTCGCGCCTATCGCATCCCAGCGATCCGGCCGCACGCCCTCCACCGCCCAGAGCCAGAGCACCGAGGCGGCGATATAGACGCCGCCATAGGCCGCATAGGCGCGGCCGGCGGCCTCCGTCTCCACGCGGGTGAGCAAAGCGGCGAAAGCGAAAAGCGAGAGCGCGCCGGGCGCGAGCCAGAACGCCGATTTGCCGAGCCGCGCGACAGCCCAGAAGGCGAAGCAGCCGCCGATTTCCGCGAAGGCGGCGCCGACATAGGCGAGCAGCGTCGCCGCGCCGACCCCGCTCACGCGAGCAGCGCCTCGACGGCCTCCGGCGGCCGGCACAGAGCGGCCTTGTCGCCGATGACGACGATCGGCCGCTCGATCAAGACGGGATGCTTCTCGATCGCATCGAAGATCGCCTCGTCCGTCACCGAAGCATCGCCGAGGCCGAGCTCCGCGTAAGGCGTACCGCGCTCGCGGAGAATGTCGCGCACGCTTTTCCCCATTTGCTTCAGCAGCGCCTTCAGCGTCTTTCGGTCCGGCGGCGTCTTCAGATATTGCACGATCTCGGGCTCGAGCCCGGCCTCCTTCAGCCGCGCGAGCACCTTGCGAGACGTGCCGCAGGCGGGATTGTGATAGATGACGACCTTCATCGAGCCCCCCGGATCATGTTAGCGTGGCGCGAGCATAGCCCCGCCGCCGGAAGGGCGAAACCGGGCCATACGCACAGACCACAGGGCGAGAAAGGCGATGGAAGCAGCCAATATGAGAAGCGATATTTCTTCATATCCTTTTCCGATGATGCGCGTAGGGACGGATTTCGTCCGAAAACGCCCATAATCTCGAGGTCGATTGGCGCCGCGGCGGCGGCGCTCGCGCCTTTCCGGCGTCGCCGCCCCCGCCGTTTCTCGGAGAACGACAAGCAATGACGCGCAGCTATTTCGGTACGGACGGCATCCGCGGACGCGCCAATCAGAAGATCACGCCCGAGCTCGCGCTCAAGGTCGGCCAGGCCGCCGGCCTCGTGTTCAACCGCGAGAGCGAGAGACGCCATCGCGTCGTCATCGGCAAGGACACGCGGCTCTCCGGCTATATGATCGAATATGCGCTGGTCGCCGGCTTCACCTCGGTCGGCATGGACGTTCTGCTGCTCGGCCCCATGCCGACGCCGGCTGTGGCCATGCTGACGCGCTCCATGCGCGCCGATCTCGGCGTGATGATCTCCGCCTCGCACAATCTCTTCGAGGACAATGGCATCAAGCTGTTCGGCCCGGACGCCTTCAAGCTCACCGACGAGACGGAAGCCGAGATCGAGAAGCTCATCGACCGCGATCTGACCAGCCGCCTCGCCGGCCCGCAGCAATTCGGCCGCGCCAAGCGCGTCGAGGATGTGCGCGCCCGCTATATCGAATACGCCAAGCGCACGCTGCCGCGGAACATGAGCTTCGAGGGATTGCGCGTCGTGCTCGATTGCGCCAATGGCGCCGCTTATAAGGTCGCGCCGGAAGCTCTCTGGGAGCTCGGCGCCGAGGTCATCACCATCGGCGACCAGCCGGACGGCTTCAACATCAATCGCGACGTCGGCTCGACCGCCCCGCAGGCGCTGCGCGACAAGGTGCGCGAGATGCGCGCCGATGTGGGCATAGCGCTCGACGGCGACGCCGACCGCGTCATCATGGTGGACGAGCTCGGCCATGTCATCGACGGCGATCAGCTGATGGCCGTCGTCGCGCGCAGCTGGCGCGACGACGGCCTGCTCGCCAAGCCCGGCGTCGTCGCGACCATCATGTCCAATCTCGGCTTCGAGCGCCATTTGCAAGGGCTCGGATTGACGCTCGAGCGCACCGCCGTCGGCGACCGCTATGTCATCGAGCGGATGCGCGAGCTCGGCTACAATCTCGGCGGCGAGCAATCGGGCCATGTGATCCTCTCCGATTACAGCACGACCGGCGACGGGCTCGTGACCGCCATGCAGGCGCTCGCCGCGGTGAAGAAACTCGGCCGCCGCGTGAGCGAGGTGTGCCGCTGCTTCGAGCCGCTGCCGCAAGTGCTGAAGAATGTGCGCGCGCGCGGCGCGAAGGCGCTGGAGCAGGAGCGCGTCATCGCCGCCATCGAGGCGGGACGGCGGCGCCTGGAAGGCTCCGGGCGCCTCGTCATCCGCCCCTCCGGCACGGAGCCTGTCATTCGCGTGATGGGCGAAGGCGACGACCCCGAGATCGTCGTCAGCGTCGTGGACGATATTTGCGACGCGCTGACCCGGGCCGAGGCGGCGTGAAGAGCGAATAGCGAATAGGGTTTTGGGAGTAGCGAGCAGCCGATTTGCTACTCGCTACTGCCGCTCGACTACGTACATCGCCAGTAAGGTTAACTCCACTTTAAGCGTTCTCCCTCAATCTTCCTTCACATTGGCGCCAGCCAAGGGTCCGCGCCGCGGTCCTCTATCGTGAAGGGAAGACATTAATGGGCAAGACGAGAGCCCTCTTCATAGCGGCCGCATTCGCTTCCGCCATGACCATGAGCTTCAGCGCATTCGCCGCCGATCTTCTGCTGCCGCCGCCTCCGCCGATCGAGCCGCCGCCGCCCGCCGATTTCGGCGGCTGGTATCTGCGCGGCGATGTGGGCGTCGGCGTCAATCAGATTTCCGAGCTTCGCTCGACCTTCAGCCCCACCGTCCTGGTGCCGGCGCCGCAGTTCGATCAATATTCGATCGGCGACAGCGCTTTCGCGGGCGGCGGCGTCGGCTATCAGATCAACAATTGGTTCCGCGTCGACGTGACGGGCGAATATCGCACCGCCTCCAACTATCGCGCCACGCAGAGCTACGCCAACATCTTCGGCCTCGCCTGCGGCGCGCGCTGCTACGACATCTACAGCGCGCAGCACAGCGCCGCAGTCTTCCTGGCCAATGGCTATGTCGATCTCGGCACCTGGTACGGGATCACGCCCTTCGTCGGCGGCGGCGTCGGCGTCGCGGTCAATTGGCTGAACAATCTCTATGATCTCTCGGCGCAGCCGGCCGGCGGCTTCGGCATCGCCCAGGACGCCACCAAGACCAATTTTGCCTGGGCCGTGATGGCGGGCCTCGCCTATAACATCACGCCCAATTTCAAGGTCGAGCTCGGCTATCGCTATCTCGACATGGGCAAGTTCCAGACCAATGTCATCGGCTGCCTCGCCGCCGGCTGCGCGGGCGAGCGCCAGACCTTCCAGCTCGCCTCGCACGACATTCGCCTCGGCTTCCGCTACGCGCTGATGGCGCCGGCGCCGATGCTGATGGCGCCTCCCGGCCCGCTGGTCCGCAAATACTGACTTTCGGCCTCTTCTTCCGAAACCTCAGGGCGCGCGGCTCGCGAGAGCCTCGCGCCTTTTGTTTTGCGCGTGCGCCGTCGCAATCCTCTGGACGAGCGCCCGGTCCCCCTCGCGAGACGGCGCAAAATCGGCCATATCTCGTCCATGGCCAAGCGTCCCGCCAAATCCCCAGCCCCCGAGGGCGACGATCCCGCCCCGCCGATCGCCGCCGGGCCGAATGTGCCGGAGCTGTCCGTCTCCGAGCTCGCCAATGCCTTGAAGCGCACGGTGGAGGATCGCTTCGGCCATGTGCGCGTGCGCGGCGAGATCACCAATTATCGGGGGCCGCATTCCTCGGGCCATGTCTATTTCAGCCTCAAGGACCAGAACGCCCGTCTCGACGCCGTGATCTGGAAGATGACCTTCCTGCGCCTGCGCGTGAAGCCGCAGGAGGGGCTGGAAGTCGTCGCCACCGGCAAGATCAGCACGTTTCCGGGCAAATCCTCCTATCAGATCGTCATCGAAACTCTGGAGCCGGCCGGCGCCGGCGCGCTGATGGCGCTGCTCGACGAGCGGCGCAAGCGCCTCGCCGCCGAGGGACTGTTCGACGCCGAGCGCAAAAAGCTCCTGCCCTTCCTGCCCCTCGTCGTGGGCGTCGTCACCTCGCCGACCGGCGCGGTGATTCGCGACATATTGCATCGGCTGCTGGATCGTTTTCCGCGCCGCGTGCTCGTCTGGCCGGTGCGCGTGCAGGGGGAGACCTGCGCCGCGGAAGTCGCCGCGGCGATCGACGGCTTCAACGCTCTGCCCCCCGGCGGCCCGATTCCGCGGCCGGATGTGCTGATCGTCGCGCGCGGCGGCGGCTCGCTCGAGGATTTGTTCGGCTTCAATGAGGAAATCGTGGTGCGCGCGGCGGCGGCGAGCGCCATTCCGCTGGTCTCGGCCATCGGCCATGAGACCGACACGACTCTCATCGATTTCGTCGCCGATCTGCGCGCGCCCACTCCCACAGGCGCCGCAGAAAAATGCGTGCCGGTGCGCGCCGAGCTGGTGGAGCATACGGCGACGCTCGCCCGCCGCCTCGCGGGTGCGGAACGGCGGCTTCTGGACGCCAATCGGCGGCAGCTCGCCTCGTTGCAGCGCATGCTGCCCGCGGGCGCGCAATTGCTGCTCGCGCCCGCCCAACGCGCCGATCGCGCCGGCGAGCGGCTGCGCGGCAATCTACGCCGCGCGCTGGACGGCCGCCGCCTCGCTCTCTCGCGCGTCTCCCATGTGCTCGCCCGCCATTCGCCGCAGGCGGAGCTGGCGCGCGCCTCCGAACGGCTGAAGGGCCTCCAGGCGCGCCTGCGGCAGGGCCTCGCCGCCCGCCTCGCCCTCTCCCGCCGGGAGGCCGAGGGCGCGCAAAGACGGCTCGACCATGCCGAGCAACGGCTGCGCTCGGCCTTCATCCGCATAATCGACGAGCGGCAGGCGCGGCTCGAGCGGCTCGATCAGCTACGCGAGACGCTCGGCTATGAGCAGGTGCTCGCGCGCGGCTTCGCCCTGGTGCGCGACGAGACGGGCGCACTGCTGCGGCAGGCGGCCGACATCGCGCCGGGCCAGAGGCTGGATGTGCAATTTTCCGACGGCCATATCGCCGCGCAAGCGGAATCCGGCGGCACGTCGCCCGCTCCGGCCCCTACCGCACGGCCGAAGCGCGGAAAAGACAAGGGCGGCGGCGACCAGGGCTCACTCTTTTGAAACCACGCGGCAAACTTCCACTCGACGTGCGCCATCGCCTCAGCGGCGCGGTTGCACAGCGAAACGGCGCTCGCCATATGCTCGAACAGGAGGCCCGCTCCATGTTCAAGCGCTCGTCATCGCCACAGCACGATGGTCTGAGGCTCCAGGCAATGGACGCCGAGGACCTCTCCTGCCTCTCCGCCCTGCTTCAGGACGCGCTGGTCCGCGTCGGCGATATCGCCTTTCTGCCCGAGCAGCGTCGCTTCGCCTTTCTCGGCTGCCGCTATGATTGGGCCGCCGCCGAGCAGGGCAAACGCGAGCGCTGCCATTCCGGCGTGCATTTCGACGGGGTGCGGCGGGTCCGTCAGCTCAAAATCGCCCGCGACCGGCCCGAGGCGATTTTGGAGCTGCTGGCCGTCACTTTCGAGCCCGCCGTCGAGCCCCCCGGTGGCGTGGTGACGCTGATTTTCGCCGGCGGAGCGGCGATTTCCTTGGACGTGGAGTGCGTCGAGGCCCGCCTCCAGGACCTCGGTCCGCGCTGGGCCGCGAAAGCCTGTCCGTCACATGAGCTTGACGAAGACGGCGAGGGAAGGTCATGACAACCGGAAATACCGGTTGGAGAAGAACATGACTTGGCGATTGGATGCGTCGGCGGCGGATTTCGAGGAGCGCTTCACCGCGCTGCTGGCGACGAAGCGCGAGGCCGCCCAGGACGTCGACGACACCGTCCGCGGCATTATCGAGGATGTGGCCGCCCGCGGCGACCCGGCGCTGATCGATTATTCCAAGCGCTTCGACCATATCGACCTCGCCGAGACCGGCATTGCGCTGACGAAAGCCGAGATCGACGCGGCCGAGGCCAAGGTCCCGAAGGAGACGCTGGCCGCCCTCGATCTCGCCCACGCCCGCATCAAAGCCTTCCACGAGCGCCAGCGGCCGCAGGACCTGCGCTATAAGGACGAGGCCGGCGTCGAGCTCGGCTGGCGCTGGAGCGCGCTCGAATCGGTCGGCCTCTATGTGCCGGGCGGCACCGCCTCCTACCCCTCCTCCGTGCTGATGAACGCCGTGCCGGCCAAGGTGGCCGGCGTCGATCGTCTGGTGATGGTGGTCCCCGCCCCGCATGGGGTGATCGACCCGCTGGTGCTGGCCGCCGCCAAGCGCGCCGGCGTCGACGAGGTCTATCGCGTCGGCGGCGCGCAGGCCGTCGCGGCGCTGGCCTATGGCACCAAGTCCATTCGCCCCGTGGCCAAGATCGTCGGTCCCGGCAACGCCTGGGTGGCGGCCGCCAAGCGCCGCGTCTTCGGCCTCGTCGGCATAGACATGATCGCCGGCCCTTCGGAAATTCTGGTGCTCGCCGATAAGACCGCCAATCCCGATTGGGTGGCGATCGATCTGCTCGCCCAGGCGGAGCATGACGAATCGGCGCAGTCGATCCTCATCACCGACGATCCTTCCTTCGCCGACGCGGCCGCCGCCGCCGTCGAGCGCCAGCTGGCGACGCTCTCGCGCTTCGAGATCGCCTCCAAGAGCTGGCGCGACTATGGCGCGATCATCGTGACCAAGAACCTCTCCGACTCCATTCCGCTCGCCGACCGCATCGCCGCCGAGCATTTGGAAATCGTCTCGGAAGACGCCGAGGAGCTGGCCGCCAAGGTGCGCAACGCGGGCGCGATCTTCATCGGCGCCTATACGCCGGAGGCGATCGGCGATTATGTCGGCGGCTCCAATCACGTTCTGCCGACGGCGCGCTCGGCGCGCTTCTCGTCGGGCCTCAGCGTGCTGGATTTCGTGAAGCGCACGTCGATCTTGAAATGCGACGCCGCCTCGCTGAAGGAGATCGGCCCCGCCGCCGTCGCTCTGGGCGACGCCGAGCGGCTGCAGGCACATGCGCGCTCTGTGGCCGTGCGCCTCGATCAGCGCGGGGCGTGAGGTGTCGACAAGCGCGACCAAGCGGCTGATCTCCGTCACGCTCGATGAGGCATCCATCGGGCGCGGCACGGCGGATCAGGAGCATGAGCGCGCCATCGCCATCTATGATCTCATCGAGGACAACAGCTTCGCGCTGGAAGGACATGACGGCGGGCCTTACGCCCTCGTCATCGCCCTGCATGACGCCAAGCTCGTCTTCGACGTGCGCGACGAGGCAGGCGTCACGATCGTCACGCATATTTTGTCGCTGACGCCCTTCAAGCGCCTGCTTAAAGACTATTTTCTGGTTTGCGAGACCTATTACGCCGCGATCCGCACCGCGACGCCGAGCCGGATCGAGGCGATCGACATGGGCCGGCGCGGGCTGCACAATGAAGGCGCGGCCCTGCTCGCCGAACGGCTGAAGGGCAAGATCGACTGCGATTCGGACACCGCGCGCCGCCTCTTCACGCTGGTCACGGCCCTGCATTGGAAGGGCTGAGCCCATGCCGGAGGGAGGCGGACACGTATCGCGGCCGAGCGCCGTGCTGTTCGCCTGCACGCAAAACGCCGTGCGCTCGCCCATGGCGGAGGCGCTGGGGCGTCATTATTTCGGCCGCGAGATCTATTTCGCCTCCGCGGGCCTCAAACGCGGCGAGAGCGACCCTTTCGCCATCGCCGCGATGGACGAGATCGGCGTCGACATCTCTCGCCACAAGCCGCACACTTTCGAGGATTTGGAAGATTCCAACTTCGATCTGATCGTCACTTTGTCGCCGGAGTCGCATCACAAGGCGCTGGAATTCACGCGCGCCATGGCGGTCGATGTCGTCTATTGGCCGACGCTCGACGCCACCGCGACCAGCGGCTCACGCGAGACGATCATGGAGTCCTATCGCGCCGTGCGGGATTCGCTGGCCAAGCGCATTTTGAAGCTGCTGTCGGTGGAGCATGGATCGGATTGAGGCCCCCTCGTCTTCGTGGCGTGATGCGCCACGAAGACACGAAGGCCACGAGATCACCCACGCGCCAGAATAGCGAAGAGCAGCGTGAGCTGACAGAAGAAACCGATGAGAAACATCGGCGTGCGCACCCACGGCAGGCCGAGCGTGTAGACGACATAATGCGCGGCGCGCGAGGCGAAGAACAAGAGCGCTGCGAGCGCCGTCGCCGCCGTGCCGCCGCCGATGATCTGAATCGTCAATGCGAGCACGGCGAAGACGACGAGATTTTCGATCATATTCGTATGGGCGTTCTTGGCGCGCTGCGCCCATGGCGCCTTGGTTGCGACATCACGCAGCGGATCGCTGAATGTCGCGATCGGCCCCAGCTCCAAAATGCGCTGCAGAATATAGGGAATCCACAAGACCGAGGCGAGGCCGGCGGTCAGCACGGTCCAATAGAGCTCGGGAGAAATTGCGTTGGTCATAGTGTGTCGCGCTCCTCTAGGATCAAAGACGCCGCGAAGGTAGCGAAACGCTTTTCATTGGTGAAGTACGCAGAAATTTCGCATATACAGACATATACCGCCTATACGGCAATATTGGATACTACCCCATGCGCAAGCAGCGGCACGTAGAATATGACGAATGCCCGATCGAGGGCGCGATGGATATCATCGGCGGCAAATGGAAGCCGTCGATCCTCTTTCGTCTCGCCGATGGAACCAAGCGCTTTTCCGAATTGCAGCGGCTGCTGAAAACGATCACGCAGCGCACGCTCACCCAGCAATTGCGCGATCTCGAGCGTGATCGCATGATCTCGCGCCACGTCTATGCGGAAGTGCCGCCGCGCGTGGAATACAGCCTCACCGAGCGCGGCCGCTCGCTGGAGCCGGTGCTGGCGCTCTTGTTCCGCTGGGGCGTCGACAATGTGCTGGCGGAAAAGGCTACAGCCCCGAAAGCCCCCGCGCCGCGGCGATCAGCCGACGGTCCGACCAGCGCGGGCCGATCAACGAAATCGCGAGCGGCGGCGCGCCCGCGGGCCGCGAAAGCGGAACGCTGATCTGCGGCAGGCCGAAGAAGCTGGCGAAGAGAAACGTGCGGAACATCTGATAGCGCTTGGCGTCGAGCGCTTCCTCGCTCTCGCCCAGCCGCGGCGAGACGAAAGGCGTCGTCGGAACGACGATGAGGCTATTCTCGCCGAACATGGCCGCGACGCGCGCGCGCGCATCGCGCCGAAACGCGTCGGCCGCGGCTTTGGCGGCAGGCGTCACTTTCGACGCCATGTCGAAGCGCTGCGCTATGCCGGGACCGAATTGCGGATGTTCCGCCGCGATCCAGGCGCCATGCGCGCCCCAGGCCTCATAGGCCTGGAGATTGCGGAAATGACGCAGCGACTCGGCCCAGAATTCCTCGCCCAATGTTACGTCTCGCTCGGAAAATCCTTGCGCGACGATGGCCCGCGCCGGCGCCATGGCCGCGGCGGTCTCGGCGTCGCATTGCGCGAAAGTCTCGCCGAGGAAGACGGCCTCGTCGAATGCGCCTTGCGTGAGATCGCGCGGCAGCAGCGCGTCGCCGACCCGCGCCATGAGATCGATATCGCGCGCGAACCAGCCGATGACGTCGAGCGAGGCGGCGAGCGGAACGACGCCATTCACGCAAATCGCGCCATGCGAGGAGCGAAATCCGTAAATTCCGCAAAAAGCCGCCGGCGCGCGGCAGGAGCCTGCCGTATCCGTGCCCAGCGCGAAATCGGCGAGGCCCGCCGCGACAGCCGCCGCCGAGCCGGAGGAGGAGCCGCCCGGATGGCGATCCGGCGCAGCGGGATTTTTTGGCGTTCCGTAATGGGCGTTGGCGCCCAGCAGGCTATAGGCCATCTCGTCCATATGCGCCTTGCCGACCAGCCGCGCGCCGCAGGCGAGCAGCCGATCGACGACGGGCGCGTTGATGGCGGCGGGCGCATGAGTCGCCGCCCATGTCGGCTGGCCATTGGCGGAGACGAGGCCCTCGACGTCGATGTTCTCCTTGACGACGAAGCGCGCGCCCGAAAGCGGCCCCTGCGCCGACGCCGAAACATCGAGCGAATGCGTCAAAGCGGACGAAGAGCCCGACATTCCGTTTCCTCCCATCGAGCGCCGCGCGATTATTCATTTCCAGTTCATCGGCGATGCCGATTTTCGACGGTGATCCGACTTTTGCAAGATGCGGATTCGATTTTCACGAAACGACAGGTGCGGAAATGACAATCAAGAAATATGTCGCCGAGGCGATCGGCGCAGGCGCTCTGGTGCTGCTCGGATGCGGCTCGGTGACGCTCGGCGAGCTCGGCGGCGTGCTGAGCTCGACGCAAGGGATCGGCCCGCTCGCCGTGCTGCCCATCGCCTTCGCCTTCGGCCTCACTGTGACGGCATTCGCTTATGGCATAGGTCCAGTCTCGGGCTGCCACATCAATCCGGCTGTCTCGATCGGCGTCTGGTCCGCGGGACGGCTCTCGACGCTCAATCTCATCGGCTACATCATCGCGCAATGTCTCGGCGCCATCGCCGGCGCGGCGATCCTCTACGCAATATTGAAAGGCCGCGAAGGCGGATATGACGTCGCCGCCGCCGGCCTCGGCCAGAATGGATGGAGCAATATTTCGACGACCTCGGCCTTTCTGGCGGAATTCGTCGGCACATTCCTGTTTCTGGTCGTCATCCTCGGCGCGACCTCGACCAATGGCGGCACCGCCTCGGCTGGCGTGGCCATCGGCCTCGCCCTCGTCGTCATCCATATCGCGCTCATTCGTGTGACCGGCACCTCCGTCAATCCGGCGCGCTCGCTCGGCCCGGCGGTGTTCGTCGGCGGCAAGGCTCTGGAGCAGCTCTGGCTGTTCTTCGCGGCGCCGTTGCTCGGCGGGCTGACGGCCGGCCTGCTGTTCCGCTGGCGTAGCCTGGAGCCCTGATGACGGAATCGCTCCGGCCTCCACACGATTGAGCCGGAGCTTTCGCGTATGGCAGGATCGCTTCTCTTTGCGAGGAGATCGATCGATGGCGCATCACCCGATCCGCGGCTTGGTCCTGGCCGCTTTTCTCTCATCCATGATCGCGGCGCCGGCCTTCGGCCAGAGCCTCGATCTCTCCAAATCGACCATCGTCGATCTCACCCATTCCTTCGACGCCAAAACCATTTATTGGCCGACCTCGCCCTCGGGCTTCGAGCTCAAATCACTGCACAATGGCCTCACCGAGCGCGGCTATTTCTACGCCGCGAACAGCTTCTGCTCGCCCGAGCATGGCGGCACGCATCTCGACGCGCCATTGCATTTCGCGCAAGGCCATTGGACGAACGCCGAAATTCCCGTCGATCGCTTCGTCGGGCCCGCCTTCGTCATCGATGTGAGCGCCAAGGCCGCCGCCAATCCCGATTACACGCTGACGCCGGAAGACATAGCGGAATGGGAGGAAGCGCATGGGCGCATTCCACAAGGCGCGATCGTGCTGCTGCGCACCGGCTGGAGCGCGCGCTGGAGCGACCGCAAGGCCTATCTCGGCGATGACACGCCCGGCGACGCGACGCATCTGCATTTCCCCGGCTATGGCGCGCAGGCGGCGGCGCTGCTCGTCGTCGATCGCCGCGCCAAGCTCATCGGCATAGACACGGCTAGCGTCGACAATGGCCCGTCGCAGGATTTTCTGGTGCATCGAATCGTCGCCGGCGCCGACGCCGCCGGGCTCGAGAATCTCGATAATCTCGACAAATTGCCGGCGACCGGCGCGGTGGTCTTCGCTCTGCCGATGAAGATTTCCGGCGGCACCGGCGGCCCGGCGCGCGTCGTCGCCGTCGTGGCGAAATAGGCGCGACCGGAGCTGCTGGTCTCGCTCCGTCGCCAAGAGCGCTCTATTTGCCCGGCGCGCCGCGCAGGGCGATCGGCGAGGTCGGCGTGAAACTCTGATCGGCGAGCCAATGCTCGATCGCCTCGAAGCTCGCCCGCGCGCCGTCGATCATCTCCGGCAGCAGGCCGCGCGATGCGCCCTCTTCCAGCGCCGCGCAGCATTCGCGCCAGCCTCCTGCATCGGAGAGGAAGCGCCGGCCGCGAGCGGAGCCGGCGCCGAGCAGCGGATCGAGCGCGGCGGAAAGGCGCGCCGCGCCCAAGGTCGCGCCTTCGCGCATGTAGAACGCGCCGAGCCATTCGCCCGGACTGCGCAGCGCGGGAGACTCCGCCATCGGCAAGCTAGCGATTGCGGCGCCATCGGCGCCGAGATCGATGAGATCGCGCGCCAGCAGATGCGCCCGCGCGCCGATGCGCGCATCGACGCCATGGCGCAGCGCCGCCTCGATCAGCGCCCGCTCGAACGGCAGATGAAATCCATAGAGCCGCGCCAACAGTCGCAAATATTGCGTCGGCGTGATCTCTCCCGCCGCGAGCGCCGCCAGCGCGGGATAATCGTGAAGCCGCAGATGCGCGGCGCGCGTCGCGCTGCGCAGCGCCGCGCGCGCCGGCGAGACAATGCTCATGTCCGCCCCGCCTTTTGGGGCGAAGCGCTGTGGGCCATGACGCGCGACAGCGCGCCGACGAGCTCCTCCGCCGCATAAGGCTTGGTCACGACGGGACGGCCCGCAAATCGCGAAGGCGTCACGGCGCGATTCGCAAATCCCGTGGTGAAGACGAAGGGGACATGCGCCTCCGCGAGCGCGTCGGCGACCGGCCATACGGGCTCGCCGTCGAGGTCTATGTCGAGCAGAGCGACGTCGCAATCATGCCGCAGCGCCGCGCGCAGCCCATCCCAGACAGTCGCGCAGCTCTGCGCGATCTCCATTCCCCATTCCTCGAGCAACTCGCGGACCGACAGCGCGACGAGCGCCGCATCCTCGACCAGCAGCACGCGGCGACGCGCGAGCGCCGCCGGCTCGACCGCGGCGGCGGAACGCGGGTGCCTCTCGCTCTCCTGCGGGCCTTTGGCGAAAGCGATCTGCGACACGGGAATGCGGATGCGGCATTCTACTCCCGTCGCCGGAAAGCGCAGCTCCGCCTCGCCGCCGAGATCGATCGCCATCGTGCGCTCGATCAGCATACGCCCGAAACCCGATCGCTTCGGCGGCGCCGTCGGCGGGCCGCCGCTCTCCTTCCAGGTCAGCGTCAGCCGCTTCTCGCCCTTTTCGCGGCGGCGGCGCCATTCGACGCGCACGCGGCCGCCCGGCGTCGACAGCGCGCCATATTTGGCGGCGTTCGTCGTGAGCTCGTGAATCGCCATGCTGACGGCGAGCGCCGCCTTCGGCTTCAAGGCCACGGGCTCGCCGTCGATGCGGCAGGCGCTCTCCCTCCCCTGGCGAAAAGGCGCGAGCTCGTCCTCGACAATAGCGCGCAGCGACAGTCCCTCCCATCGGCTCTGCGTCAACAGCGTCTGCACGCGCGCCATCGTCGAGAGCCGGCTCTGCAGCGTCGCGTTGAATTCCTCGAGCGAAGCGGCGGAGCGCGCGGTGAAGCGCACCAGCGATTGGATCACCGACAATATGTTCTTGGCGCGATGCTCGAGCTCGGCCATCAGAAAATGCTGATGCGCCTGCGCCGCCTGCCGCTCGCGCACGGCGAGGTCGAGCGCATGGACGAAGACTTCGAGGATCGCCGAGCGCAGCGATCGCGCGATTTCGATCTCCGTGTCGCTCCAGGCCGACGATTGCAGGCGCGCGGTCTCGTCCCAGGCTTCGAAAGAGGCGCGCGGCGTCAGCGTCTCGCCATCCATCGCGACCGCCTCGGCCGGATTTCCGGCCCAGCGGACCAGCTGCCGCAGCTCGCCGCGAAAAAACAGCACATAATCCTTCGGCGTGCGCGAGATGGCGATGGCGAGCACGCCGGAGGCGACGTCGCAAAAGGCCTCGGCCGGAGCATAGGACAAAGGCAGACGATCGCTGACGAAGAGGCCCTGTTTCGACTGCGCGTGAATCCAGCTCAGCAGCGCGCCGATCTCCTGCGTCGACGGCGTGCGGCCGAGCGTCGCGCATTCCCCCTCGACGACGACCGCGCAGCCGTCGGCCTCGATCAGATCGAGCAGATCGGGCTTACCCTCGAGCAGAGCGCCGGCGAGATCGGCGCGACCCGACAGCGCGCCGACCAGCCGGCTCTGGACCTCGCCGGCGCGCATACGCCGCTTCGCCGTCTCGGCCTCGATGCGGCTCTGGAACTCGAGTGAGATCATCTGCGCGAATAATTCGCAGGCCGCGCGCCGGCGCAGATCGATGAAATGCGGCGTGCGATGGTGACAGGCCACGAGGCCGAACAGCTCGCCGCCGACGACGATCGACAAGGACATGGAAGCGCGAACCCCCATATTGGCGAGATAGCGCAAATGCACCGGCGAAACGCTGCGGAGCACGCTATGGCTGAGATCGAGCGGCCGCCCGGTCGCGGGCGAGAGCGCCGGCTCGATCGGCGCCGGCGTGTAGCGGACGTCGGGAATGAGGCGCAGCCAATTGGTGAGATAGAGCCTGCGCGCCTGCTGCGGAATGTCCGAGGCCGGAAAGCGCAGGCCGAGATAGGATGGGCAGCCCTCGGCCGCCGCCTCGGCGATCACGCTCCCCGAGCGGTCCGGAAAAAAGCGATAGACCATGACATGGTCGAAGCCGGTGGCGAGCGCCGTTTCCCGCGCCACCGCCTCGGCGTAGGTCTCCAACGTCTCGGCCGCCGCCGTCGCGGCGAGCATTTTCTGCACGAGTCCGAGCGGATCGCTCTCGACGCCGTCGCGCCGCGGCTCCAGCTCGACGAGAATGACGCCATCGCCGAGATGGACGACGCCCTCGAGCGCGAGCGCGCCATCGCCGGCCTCAGTCTCGAAGGCGAGACAGGAGCGCGGCCCGGCGGCGTCGGCGGCGAGCCGCGTCAATCGCGTCGCCGCCACGGCGCCGAGCCGCGCCTCGACGTTCTGGCCGATCAGCGCGCTATGCGGCGCGCCGAGCAGCGCCTGCGTGTCCCCGGCGATCTGGGCGATGCGCATATCGTTCGGATCGAGAGCCAGCAGCACGCCATGCGGCTGGATCGCGCCCGGCGCATGGATCGGCTCCCGATCGCAGATCGATAGGTCGACGCGCTCCGAGGCGTCTACTGGCGTCATCGCGTCGCCGCTCCAGCGTCATGTCTGCGATAGGCAGCCATATAAGGCCGGAAGCCTCGGCTCGTAGGGGGCCGGCGAAGCTCTCACGGTGAATCGAAATTAACCATTGAGACCCGAGCAGGACTGGATTTCGATGCGCTTCATGTCGGCAGAAATTTTCGCGCGGATGGAGCGGTCGATCTGACGGCGACCGGCTCGACGCCGGCCAAAGCGAGCGGCCTCAGCCGTTCGGCCAGAGAAATTTCGAGAAGCCCGGAATCGTATCGGTGATCGTCTGCAGCTCGGCGCGGCCGACTGCCTGCTCGGCGAGCACGAACACCGCTTTGGCGAGCTTTTGCAGCTGCGCGGCGGAAAGCCCCATGCTGGTCAGCCGCGAGGTCAGCTCGATCACGTCTTTTTGATTTTTCCCGACCAGAGTCCCGAGGCCGCCGAGCGCCAATCCGAGCAGGCCGCGACGCGGGGCGGCGAGCGCCTCCGCCACGGCCTCGCGGCCGCCGGGCACGCGCGCGATCAGCTCGCCGCCGATGGCGGCGTCACGCGTCTCCAGAAACGCGAAAATATGGCCGATCGCCAGACGGGCGGTCGGCGCCGATATGCCGACGTAATTGCCGACAGATGCAGCGATCTCCTCCATATGCCCCCCGTCGGTCGATCGCGCCGAGAGCGGCGCGTCGCTGATTTTACGTGCGGACGCGCCTTTACGCCACCCACCGGGAGCCCGGCCCGAGGTCGGACCCCGTGTGTCTGGGCTCGTTGCGTCAGGGCTCGTGCTCGAGGAGGTCGGGAATGCGCTTGGCGAGGCTGCGCATCACGCTGTCCGCGCCCTTGAGCATGATGTCATAGAGCGCGTCGGAGGTCGGATCGGTAGAGATCCCCTCCTGGACGAAGTGGAAATGCGTGCCGCCATTCGGCAGGGCGGAGATCGTCCAGGTGACGGTCACATCCATATAGTGACCGAAGCCCTTGAGCTCCTCATGGCCGCCCTTCCAGCGGAAGCCGAGCTTCTCGCCGGGGACGACCTCGAGCACCTTGCATTGGAATTCTCCGTCCCAACGCTCGATCGGGCGACTCCAAATGGTGAAGGAATGTCCGACCTCGGGCCGGATGTCATTGGGGAAAAACCAGACGGCGAGCCATTCCGAATCCGTCATGGCGCGCCAGACTGCGTCGACCGGATGCTCGAAATCTTTCTCGGTCGTGATGCTTCGCGTCTCGGGCACGGCTGTCGCTCCTGTTTCAGAATTAGAAGCAACAACCCTGCCAAAGCGCCCGGCGACGGCTCACGCCGGGGCGCGCGCCGCCTTCGCCGGGCCGAGATCGACCTGAATCTCGTCGCCCTCGATCTTCAGCTCGTAAGGATGCAGGGCGTTGCGCACGAGATGCGTCACGCATTTGCCATTGACGCCGTCGAAGCCCCAATTGTGATAATTGCAGAGCACGGTCTTGCCGTCGAAACTGGCTTCATTGAGCGGCATGTCGGCATGTGGACAGCGGCCGCGAAAAGCCTTCAGCTCGCCGCCGGCCGGCCAGACCAGCAGGACGCTCTTGCGGCCGGCCTGAAACAGGCCCATGGCCCCTTCGCTCACGGCGCTGGTGTTGCAGATAAAGGTGAACGCCATCGGGATCGCCCTCGTTTCAAGAAGCTTCCCGCCACGACACGCAAGTTGCGGACCAGAGCCGATCCGGCCGGCGCCGCCCGCTCTCGCGAGCGCGCGCCTTCCAGCCCCGGAGCTTATCGGTCACAGTCGATGCGCCGCCTCGGCGTGCGCGATCAGCGCCAAGAGATTTTCGAGAATGAGGACGGAGGTCAGCGGGCCGACGCCGCCGGGAACCGCCGTGAGGCGAATGTCGAAACCCTCGAGCGCAGCACCGTCCACATCGCCGGCGAGCTTGCCGTCGATGAAGCCGACGCCGGCGTCGACGACGAGCTGGCCTTCGGAGAAATAGTCGCGCCCGAAGAAATGCGGACGGCCGGTCGCGACGAAGACGATGTCCGCCGCGCGCGAGAATTTCGGAATGTCCTGCGTCGCCGAATGGCAGACCGTGACGGTGGCGCCGGCGTTGACCAGCATATTGGCGAGCGGCTTGCCGACTGTGCGGCCGCGGCCGATGACGACGACAGTTTTGCCCGCGAGCGGCTCCTGCGTCTCCGCCAGCGCGATGCAGGCGCGCGGCGTCGCCGGCGCGATGAAGCGCTGATGCGGTCCGTTCTGCAGCAGCGCGCCGAGATTGCCGACCGAGAGGCCGTCGACGTCCTTATGCGCCGGGACGAGATTGGTCACGTCGATCTCGTCGACCTCGGGCTTGGACGACATGACGACAATGACGCCGTGAATATCGGGCCGCGCGCAGAGCGCACGCATATGCATCGCGATTTCTCCGTAAGAGCCGGCATGGGAGAGATCGACGCCCTCGAAATCGGCGCCGACTTCCTCGGCGTGCTTGCGCTTGACGGCGACATAGCTCAGAGCCGCCGGATCGGCCGAGCAGACGACGGCCGCGAGCTTGGGGACGACGCCGCGCGCCCTCAGCGCGCCGATCGCTTCGACGAGCGCCGCCTTGCGCGCGGCGACGATTTCTCTGCTGTAGATTTTCTGCATCGGTGAACGCCTTTCGCCGCCCTCGGCCCCCGTCGGACAAATCCCGACAAGCGCAGTCTAGCGGCCGCCTCTCGCGCCGTCGTCGCCATCGCGCGGCGAGCGCCGCATCATAATGCCGCAAGCGCCCGAACGCGCCGAATGCGACGCGCCCGATGCGATCGTTTCCCCGATCTCCTCCGATCGAAGGATTTGGAGGCACGGCGCTTGCGATACCGTACGAACGATCGTCGACGCGTCCCATTTTGGAAGCGGCGGGATCACGCGTTCTTGTAAAAAAATGCGTAATTCCAATGCATTGAGAGTCTCGCGTTGTGGAGCTCTCGACCGCGCCAAAACGATACAGATGACATCGACGATGACCAAAAAAAACGAGCCCTCGATCAATTTCGGGCGAGATCCGACGCGCGCGCGCCGGCGTCAACTCCCTCCCCTTTCCGACGAGCAAGCGCAAAAGTCGTCGCTCGGCGAGCCGCTCGCGGACAAGCTGCGGCACGTTCGCGCGATCCTTCGCGCTGTCGAAGAATCGCGGGAGCACACTCTCTCGACGAAGCGTCTCTTCGAACCCACGGCAATCGATTGTCTCAAGCAGCTGGTCGAAGCGCTCGACAAAAACGAAGGCGTCGAAGCCGCCCTCGTCGATGCGCGCACGATTTTGAAGACGGCGGGAATGGGCTGAGCGGGATCTGCGCCGAGCAGGCGCGACCGCCCGGCGAAGGTCGCGCTGCGGCCGCGCCTTCCAGAGAATGCCTGTGATGGAACGACGAGTCGGCGGCGTGAGAGGCGCGGCCGAAATCGTCTTCTCGCGCCTCATCTCGCGATGAGCTGCGAGTTGAACAGCGTGTAGGCGGCGACGGCGAAGACGACGATCGAGAAGGCGACGGTGAGCTGCCCCGTCTTCTTCGAGAGGCGTCGCGCCATAGCCGCGCCCATCAGCGTTCCCATCGCGCCGCTGGCGATGATGACGATCGCGAGCAGCCAGTCTATGAGGCCGGAGACCGCGTAAGTCGCCGCCGTCGTCAGGCCGAAGACGGTGACGGCGACGAGCGACGTGCCGACGGCGTTGATCATCGGCATTCCGGTCGAGCCGACGAGGCCCGGCACGACGAGCACGCCGCCGCCTATGCCGAAAAAGCCCGAGAACAATCCCGTGACGAGTCCGAAGGAGGCGACGCGCGGCGCGCGCTCCACCGTGCATTCGACAGCGGCGTCGCCCGCGGCGCCGCGCCTGCGCAGCATCATCACGCCGGTCATGATCATCGCCAGAGCAAAGAGAAACAGCAGTCGCTGTCCGTCGAAGCTCTTGCCGATCGTCGAGCCGACGACGGCCCCCAGCATTCCGGCCGCAGCGTATATGCCGCCGCAGCGCCATTTCACCGAGCCCGAGCGCGCATGATTCCACAGGCTGAAGGCCGCATTGACGGCGACCGCGAATGCGCTGGTGCCGATCGCCACATGCGGATCCTTCACGCCGACCACATAGACCAGCAGCGGCACGGCGAGCACCGAGCCGCCGCCGCCGATGAGGCCGAGCGTGAAGCCGATGGCGGCGCCGCAGCCGGCGCCGATCACATATTGAATGAGCTCGAGTTGCACATCGCCCTCGTCATGTCGCGAATTTCCACCTTCTCCCCGCGAGCGGGGAGAAGGATGCGGCGCAGATTGCGCGAAGCGATCTGTCGGACGCCCTCGTCATTCGGCGGGCTGCTCGCCCTTCTCGATCATATGCGGAGCGCAGAGCCATTCCTGGCCCTTGAGCATCACGCTCCAATAGATCGGCGGCAGCAGCCGCTCCTTCAGGAACCACGCCGCGCGCGACGGCCGCGTGCCGTCGATCAGCCATTTGGGGAAGCTCGGCAGCAGCTTGCCGCCATAGCCGAACTCGGCGAGCACGATCTTGCCGCGCTCCACTGTGAGCGGACAGGAGCCATAGCCGTCATATCCGACATGCGGCGCCTTGCCGTCGAGAACCGAGAGCACATTGATGGCGACGACCGGCGCCTGCTTGCGCGCGGCGG
Organism: Methylosinus sporium; assembly: GCF_003113265.1. Taxonomy (GTDB): domain Bacteria; phylum Pseudomonadota; class Alphaproteobacteria; order Rhizobiales; family Beijerinckiaceae; genus Methylosinus; species Methylosinus sporium. Next base: position 34,071 of record NZ_PUIV01000014.1, on the reverse strand, counting down.
CCGCCGTCTTGGCGTTGGTCGTCGCTATGGCGTCGCCGAGCGCGAAGACATTGCCGTAGCGCGTATGGCGCAGCGACTCGGGATCGACGGCGATGAAGCCGCTCTCTGCGGCCAGCGGACTTTTGGCGACGAAATCAGGCGCGCGCTGCGGCGGCACGGCGTGCATCATCGCAAAATCGCGCTCGACGCGAATGATCGCGCCATTGGCGTCCTTCTCCTCGAAGGTCGCGATCTTGCCCGGACCGTCGACGGCGACGAGCTTGGATTCGAGGCGCAGATCGATGCCGTAACGCTTCACATATTCCATCAGCGCCGGCACATAGGCCGGCACGCCGAACAGCACGGGGCCGGCGTTGTGGAACTCGACCTCTATGTTGGAGAGCGCGCCAGCGCGCCGCCATGCGTCGCAGGAGAGATACATCGCCTTTTGCGGCGCGCCCGCGCATTTGATCGGAATCGGTGGCTGCGTGAACAGCGCGCGTCCGCCGCGCAGAGTCTGCGCGAGGTAATGCGTGTAGGGCGCGAGATCGGCGCGATAATTAGAGGTGACGCCATTCTTGCCGAGCGTTTCGACGAGACCGGGAATGGCCTCCCAATCGAGCTTTATGCCAGGCGAGACGACGAGCGCGCGATAGCGCAGGCGCGAGCCGTCGTCGAGCACGACCTCATCGGAATCGGGCGCGAATTCGGCAACGGATTTCTTGATCCAGATGGCCTTGTCGGGAATGACCGAGGCCATCGAACGCTTCGTCACTTCCGGCTTGAACACGCCGGCGCCGACGAGGGTGAATCCGGGCTGATAATAATGAACATCGGCCGGCTCGACGATGGCGACGGAGAGCGAGGGCCGACGCTTCAAAAGGCTCGCCGTCGCGGCGACGCCGCCGCTGCCGCCGCCGACGATCACCACATCATAGGAGCCAGGACCGCGGTCGCCGGCCGGCGCGCCGCCACGCGCGATAATGCGCGTCTTCCACGGCTCGAGATCGACGCCGGCCTCTTTCGCCGCGGAAAGAACCGTCTCGGCGCCGAGCGGCATGGCCCGCGACAGCGCCCATAATGCGCTCGCGCGCCTGCCGCTCTTGCAATAGCCGAGCGCGGGACCGCCCGCAGTCGCGAGCGCGCCGGCGAAATCGGCGACGGAAGCGTCGTCTATGTTCGAGGGCGTCACCGGAACATGCCTCGCCGAAAGACCATGCTTCGCCGCCCATTCGGCGACGTCGTGGAAATTGGGCTGGCCCTGCTCCTCATCGTCGGGACGACAATCGACGACGAGACGAAACCCGTCGCGCGCGGCGCGCTCGACATCGGCTTCGGAGATCTGCGGCGAAACGGAGAAAGCGGACGATAATTTCGTAAAGCTCATGACGGTGCGTTCCTCTTTTTTTGTTCGCTTTTTTGGGTGTGTGTCGGGGAGAAGCTGCGACCAGCGGAGCGCGTCGGTTCAGACGCGCTTGCAGGTCGAGATTCCGAAGAGACGATAGGCGGGGCAGAAGGAGACGATGCTGGTCGCCAAGGCGATGATCGCCACAACGCCGAGCGCGATGGCGAGGCCGCCGGAGAGCGCGCCGAGCCAATAGGCCAATGCAATGGCGGCGACGATGACGAGACGGAAAATGCGGTCTAATGTTCCGACATTCCTGGTCATGACTCGGGCCTTTCGTTCGAGCGCTCGGGCTTTCACATTTTCTGCGCGGTGAGGCGCTGCAGAACCATTCCGAGCGCCATGGCCGCGACGAAGGGCGCGACAGCGAGCGGCGCGAGGGCGAGATCGGCGAGCGCAGGACCGGGACAAAGGCCGGCGACGCCCCATCCGAGACCGAAGATCGCCGCGCCCGAAACGAGGCGCACGTCGATCGGCGAGGTCGGCGGCAGATCGAAGCTCTCGGCGGCGAGCGGGCGCTCCAGCCGGCGCATGACGCGCCAAGCGATCGCCATTGGCGCGAGCGCGCCGATCATGACGAAAGCGAGCGTCGGATCGAAAGCGCCGAAGACATCGAGAAAGCCGCGCACGCGCGCCGGATCGGCCATGCCGGAAACGGCGAGGCCGAGGCCGAAGATCGCGCCGCTGAGAAGGCCGAGGAGAGTGGAGCTTTTCACCATGCGAGCCCCGCCGCATTCATCGCCGCCACCGTCGCCGCCGCGACGCTCATGAACACTCCCGTCGCGACGAGCGAGCGTTTGGAGAGGCGCGACAGGCCGCAGACGCCATGGCCGCTGGTGCAGCCGGAGCCGAGCCGCGCGCCATAGCCGACGAGCAGCCCGCCGATCAGCAACATCGCCAGCGGCGGAAAGCGCATCTCGATCGGCCCCGTGAGAAGAACGAGCGCCCCCGCGCCGAGCGGCAGGCCGACGACGAAGCCCGCGGCCAGACCATCCGGCCCGCAGGCCTTGGTGAGGCCGATCGTGCGGGCGAAGAGACCGCTAACGCCGGCGATGCGCCCGGCTGCGAGCAGCATGATCGACGCGCTCGCGCCGATCATCAGCCCGCCGGCGAGACCCTGCGTCATCGAGGAGAGAAGCGTCATCAGAACACGTCCAAGGGGAGCTTGAGATAGCGCGCGCCATTGTCCTCCGGCGGCGGCAGACGACCGCCGCGCACATTCACCTGCACGGAGGGCAGGATCAGATGCGGCAGGTCCAAGGTCGCGTCGCGATGCGTGCGCATCTCGACGAATTCGTCCTCGCCGATTCCATCATGCACATGGACATTGCCCTTGCGCTCGGCGCCGACCGTCGTCTCCCATGCGTATGTGTCGCGGTTCGGCGCCTTATAGTCGTGGCAGAGGAACAGCCGCGTCTCGTCCGGCAGCGCCATCAGCCGACGGATCGAGCGATAGAGCGCGCGGGCGTCGCCGCCCGGAAAATCGGCGCGCGCCGTGCCATAGTCGGGCATGAAAAGCGTGTCGCCGACAAAGGCCGCATCGCCGATCACATAGGCGACATCGGCCGGCGTATGACCGGGCACATGCAGCGTGATCGCAGGAATCTCGCCGATCGCGAAACTCTCGCCATCGTCGAACAGATGATCGAATTGCGAGCCGTCGCGGGCGAACTCCGTCCCGAAGTTGAAGACCTTGCCGAATACGTTCTGAACCGTAGTGATCTCGCGGCCGATCGCGAGCTTGCCGCCGAGCTTGGTCTGGAGATAAGGCGCCGCCGAGAGATGATCGGCATGGGCGTGGGTTTCCAGCAGCCAGTCGATCATCAGACTTTCACGATTCACGTAAGCGATGATCTCATCTGCGCCCTTGGTCGAGGTGCGGCCGGACGCCGCATCGAAATTCAGCACGCTGTCGACGATCGCCGCATGGCGGGTCGCTGGATCGTAGACGACGTGAGACGCTGTGAAGGTCGGCTCGTCGAAGAAGGTCTCGACCTGGACCGACGGCCGTTTCGCGGCGGCGAGGATCTGTTCCCCGGCCCGCTCGAGCGCTGCATCCATCATGGCAACCTCCCCTTTAATTTCATGATTACATTATTTATGTAATTATATAGTCTGCTTGTGTCAAGCGAGGAATGGAGGCATTTGAAAGCCATGGAAAAAGAACCGATTCCGGCTCCGACGACGGCCGCGCGGGCGCTGCGCGTCGGCGATCTCGCGCCGGTTTTTCAGGCGCGCTCCACCGGCGGCGACATTCGTCTCGATCAGTTCCGCGGCCGCTGGCTGATCTTCTTCTCGCATCCGGCGGATTTCACGCCGGTCTGCACCAGCGAATTCGTGGCGCTGGCGCGCGCCGCGCCGCGATTCGAGGAGGTGGGCTGCGCGCTGCTGGGGCTCTCGGTCGACAGCCTCTATTCGCATCTCGCCTGGGTGCGGGCGATCCGCGACCTTTTCGGCGTCGCCGTCCCCTTCCCCATCGTCGAGGACCCGACCATGACCATTGGTCGCGCCTATGGAATGTTGGACGAGACCGCCCGAGATTCCTCGGCGATGCGCGCGACCTATTACATCGACCCGGAAGGAATCGTGCGGGCGCTCACTTGGTATCCGCTGACGGTCGGGCGTTCGGTGGAGGAGATGCTGCGCCTCGTCACGGCGCTGAAGAAGGCCGCCTCCGGCGAGGTGATGACGCCGGAGGGCTGGACGCCCGGCGGCGATCTTCTGCTGCCGCCGACCAGCGCCGCGCAAGAGGCGCTCGCGCCCGGCGCGACCGACAGCTGGTTCTATCGGACTTGCAAAGATTCAGGCAAATGACCACACTCCAAATGACTGCACTCTACCAATCGCGCGAGCGCGCCAATGAGGCCGCCGAAAGGCTGAAGATTTTCGCGCAGCCGCAGCGGCTGATGATCCTGTCCTATCTCCTCGCCGGCGAGCACACGGTCGGCGAGATCGAAGCCGCGACGGCGATTCAGCAGCCGGCTCTGAGCCAGCAGCTCGCCGAGCTGCGCCGCGCCGAGCTGGTGGAGACGCGCCGCGCCGCCAAGCAGGTCTTCTACCGCCTAGCCGATGCGAAGGTGACGCTCTGCGTCAAATGCGTCGAGGCGATCTTCGAAGGCGCCGCCGATCCGCAAGGCGCCCTCGCCGAGGCGCTGCGCGCGCCGCAGGTCGAGCGCGAGCCGCCGGGCAAGGCCGGCGCCGCGGCCTTCGCGAAGATCGTGTAGCGAGGGCCGGGGTGTCAGACTCCTCGCATCCGGCCCGCCTTCCATGATATTCACGAGACCATGACGAAAGCCGCCGAAAATCGAGGCGCGGCCAAGCCGCTGTTCTCCTATCGCAAACATTGGGCGCATCGCTTCGGCGTCGCGCCTTTTCTGCCCATGTCGCGCGCCGAAATGGAGACGCTCGGCTGGGACAGCTGCGACATCGTCCTCGTCACGGGCGACGCCTATATCGACCATCCGAGCTTCGGCATGGCCATCATCGGCCGCCTGCTCGAGGCGCAGGGCTTTCGCGTCGGCATCATCGCCCAGCCGGATTGGCGCGACGCTTCCGCCTTCCGCGCGCTCGGCAAGCCCAATCTCTTCTTCGGCGTCACCAGCGGCAACATGGATTCGATGGTGAACCGCTACACCTCCGACCGGCGGCTGCGGCACAATGATTCCTACACGCCCGGCGGCGAAGGCGGCAAAAGGCCGGATCGCGCCGTCATCGTCTACGCCCAGCGCTGCCGCGAGGCTTTTCCCGATGCGCCAATATTGCTCGGCGGCATAGAGGCCTCGCTGCGGCGCATCGCCCATTACGACTATTGGTCCGACAAGGTCCGCCGCTCCATCCTCTTCGACGCCAAGGCCGATTTGCTGCTTTATGGCAATGCCGAGCGCGCACTGGTCGAGGTTGCGCATCGCATCGCCAAGCGTGGCATGGCGCAGGATTTCTCCGATATCCGCGGCGTCGCCTTCACGCGCGACGCCACGTCCGAAGGCTGGCTCGAGGCCTCGGCCGAGGACATTGACGAGCCCGACGAAGGCCGCATCCGCAAGGATGCGCAGAGCGAGACTGTCGTCATTCGCCTGCCCGCTTTCGAGCAGGTCGCCAATGACCCCGAATCCTACGCCCGCGCCTCGCGCGTGCTGCATCGAGAGAGCAATCCGGGCAATGCGCGGCCGCTGACGCAGCGTCATGGAACGCGCGATATTTGGCTCACCGCGCCGCCCATTCCGCTGACCATGGCGGAGATGGACGGCGTCTATGATCTGCCCTTTGCGCGCGCGCCGCATCCCTCCTACACGCAGCCTATCCCTGCATGGGAGATGATCCGTCATTCGGTGACGATCATGCGCGGCTGCTTCGGCGGCTGCTCCTTCTGCTCCATCACCGAGCATGAGGGACGCATCATCCAATCGCGCTCGGAAGGATCGATCCTCAAAGAGATCGAGACGATCCGCGACCAGACCGAAGGTTTCACCGGCATCATCTCCGACATTGGCGGGCCGACGGCGAATATGTATCGCCTCGCCTGCAAGGATCGCGAGACCGAGGCGCTGTGCCGGCGGCCCTCCTGCGTCTATCCGGATATTTGCAAGAATCTCGAGACGAGCCACGACGCGCTGATCCAGCTCTATCGCAAGGCGCGCGCGCTTCCCGGCGTCAAGAAAGTGATGGTAGCCTCGGGCGTGCGCTATGATCTCGCGGTGAAGAGCCCGGCCTATGTGCGCGAACTGGTCGAGCATCATGTCGGCGGCTATCTCAAAATCGCGCCCGAACATACGGAGAGCGGCCCGCTCTCCAAGATGATGAAGCCGGGCATTGGCTCCTACGACCGCTTCAAGCGTCTGTTCGACGCGGCGGCGCAGGCGGCCAAGAAGCAATATTTCCTCATCCCCTATTTCATCGCCGCGCATCCGGGCACCAGCGACGAAGACATGATGAATTTGGCGCTATGGCTGAAGAAGAACGGCTATCGCGCCGATCAGGTGCAGACCTATCTGCCGTCGCCCATGGCGCTGTCGACGGCCATGTATCATTCGGGCTTCAATCCGCTGAAGCCGGTGCGCCGCGGCGCGTCGGAGAAGGTCGACGCCGTGAAGGGCCTGCGCCAGCGCCGCCTGCACAAGGCCTTTCTGCGCTATCACGATCCCGAGAATTGGCCGGTGCTGCGCGAGGCGCTGAAAGCCATGGGCCGCGCCGATCTCATCGGCCCCGGCAAGCATCATCTCGTGCCGGGCTGGCAACCGGTGGGAACAGGCAAGGCCGGCGAAGGCCGCCGCATAGGCCAGAAGAGCGCGCGGCCGCAGTCGCGGGAATTCCGGACGAATGGGCTGCGCTCGCGGAGCTCATAGAGATTTCGAGCGCCCCCTCCCCTGCTTCGCGGGAGAGGGAGCAGATCCGCCCTTCATCGAGGGCTCGCGATCTCCCTCCGGACTCAGAACGGAATATCGTCGTCAAGCTGATCCGACAGACGCCCACCGCCGCCGGCCGGCGCCGGAGAGCGCTCGGCGGGCACGCGCTCCATCGGCGAGGAGCGGCCGAAGCTGGAGCCGCCGCCGCTCGACTGATAGCCGCCGCCGCCACCCTCGTCCTCGCCGCGGCCGCCGCCCTTGCTGTCGAGCAGAGTCAGCTCGCCGCGGAAACGCTGCAGCACCACGTCGGTCGCGCGGCGCTGAATGCCGTCCTTGTCCTGATATTCGCGCGTTTGCAGCTGGCCCTCGAGATAGATCTTGGAGCCCTTGCGGCAATATTGCTCGGCGATCTTCCCCAAATTCTCGTTGAAGATAGACACATTGTGCCACTCCGTGCGGTCCTTGCGCTCGCCTGTGTTGCGGTCGCGCCAGGATTCCGTCGTCGCCACGGAGAAAGAGACGACGCGGTCGCCCGAGGGCAGCGTGCGCACTTCAGGGTCACGCCCGAGATTGCCGACCAATATGACCTTGTTGACGCTGCCCGCCATGACCCTCTCCGCCTTGATGATGCTCGCGGCACCTTAGTCCGAAACGCGCGAGCGCGAAGGCGTTCCGCCGCCTTGTCCACAATTCACGCGATGTTCTTTTTTTGTTCTAACACCTCCCGCCATGACGCGCAACGCCCCCCGCCTCCTGTCGTCTCCACCGCAGCGAAGAACACGCCCAGGCTAATTCGCCGTCCTCGGGCGGCTCAGCGCGTAAGCCAAAAGGCCGACGCCGATCAGCATGGCGGCGGCAATCGCCGAGGCCGGCCGCATGATCAGAGCGGAGACCATGATGCCTGTCGTCGTCGTCAGAAACACGATGGCGGCGCATAGCTCGGGAAGCTTCCCGGGCGCGAGGCCATGGCGCATTTCTTGTCGAAACCAGCCGATGACGACAGCTCCTGCCGAAAGACTCAGCGTGACGCCGGCGAATTCCAGCAGATCGCGAAGTCCTGCGCTCCAAATGACGATGAGGCCGAGCGCCGTCTGCGCCAGCGAACCGAGAGTCGGGGCGACGCCCCAGCGGGGCGGATCTCTATGTCTTTGCTATTGTGGTGAGCGCGATGGGACTCGAACCCATGACCCTCTGATTAAAAGTCAGATGCTCTACCGACTGAGCTACGCGCTCGCTGGAATTTCGCTTCGAGCCGCGGGGCGCGCCCGCGCGGTTCGTCGTCACCCCGCGGCTCGACCCCTACCTGTTGGCGAGGGGCCGGTCAACCCCGGCTCGAGCGGATCGCTCTTCAGGCCATCCATTTCACATAGAGCACGAAGAGCCAGAACAAGATCGCCGAGACGATCGTCGTCACGACAGCCTTGATCCACAGCTTGGGAGCCACGGGCGCGCCCGGATCCCCTCCCGTCGGCGTGTCGTCCTCCTCTTCCGAGGAGCGGATGCCGAAAGGAAGGATCGCGAACAGCACGATCCACCATATCGTGAGGTAGATCGCTACGGCGAGCGGCGTCGTAAATGGCAAAATCCGCGCTCCTCGACCTCGCGCCGGGCCTTTCGGCCCTCGCTCGTTCAGGCCTGCTCGAGCTCGACCAAGGCCCCGTTGAAATCCTTCGGATGCAGGAAGAGCACCGGCTTGCCATGGGCGCCGATCTTCGGCTCGCCATCGCCCAGCACGCGCGCGCCGGAGGCTTTCAGCTGGTCGCGCGCCTTCAGAATATCATCCACCTCATAGCAGAGATGATGAATGCCGCCGGCCGGATTTTTGGCGACGAAGCCGGCGATCGGCGACGCTTCGCCGAGCGGCTGCAGCAGCTCGATCTTGGTGTTGGGCAGCTCGACGAAGACGACCGTGACGCCGTGCTCGGGAAGAGACTCCGGCTCGGAGACCTTTGCGCCGAGCGTATTTTTATATGTCGCCGTCGCCGCCGCGAGGTCCGAGACGGCGATGGCCACATGATTCAAGCGTCCGATCATGACGTTTCCCTGAAATTTCTCCAGGGACCTAAATGCGTCATCACGCCTCGATGATCAATACATGCACTTGCGGTTTCTTGCCCCACACCGCATTGACGCTGGCCCGCACGGCGCGCTCGACCGCCGTCGCGGCGGCGTCGAAATCCCGCCGTTTCTGCCGTGGCAGATTGTCGAAGGTGCGGAAGATGGCGTCGTCCACCACCTCGCCCATGTCCGCGCCGTCGCGCCCCTTCTTCGGTAGGCCGGAGATCAGAACATCCGGATCGCCGACGAGATCGCCGCGCTTGTCGATGGCGAGCGCCAGCGACACCACGCCGGAGAAGCTCAGACGCGCGCGCTCGCGCACGGCGCCGTCATCCTCCGAGACGAGCACGTCGCCGTCCTTCAGCAGGCGCCCCGTCGGCGCCTTGGCGACCACGCCGGGCTCCCCCGGAAACAGACGCACAATGTCGCCATTGCGGGCGCCGATGGTGCGCTCCACCCCGCGCGCCTTGGCGAAAGCAGCATGGACGGAGAGATGATGCCCCTCGCCATGCGCCGGCACCGATATGCGCGGCCGCACCCAATCATAGAGCTGCGCGACCTCGCCGCGACGCGGATGGCCGGAGCAATGGACGAGATGGTCGTGATCGGTGATGACCTCGACGCCCTGGTCGCAGAGCTTGTTGACGACGCGATGCACCTCGCGCGTGTTGCCCGGTATGGCGCGCGAGGAGAAGATGACCGTATCGCCGGAGACGAGCTTGATGACCGGATGCTCCTTCTCGGCGACGCGCGCCATGGCCGCACGCGGCTCGCCCTGACTGCCCGTCGCCAGCACGACGATTTTGTCGCGCGGCAGGGCCGTGAACATGTCGAGCGAGAGAAACGGCGGCAGTCCGTCGAGAAAGCCGCATTCGCGCGAGACCTGAATGACGCGCTCCATGGCGCGGCCGGCGACGACGACGCTGCGCCCGGCCGCCTGCGCCGCCTCCGCCACGGCGCGGATGCGCGCGACATTGGAGGCGAAGGTCGTCACCAGCACGCGCTCCTTGGCGTCGCCGATGAGCTTGCGCAGCGTCTGCGCCACATCGCTCTCGGAGAAGCTGTCGCCCTCGCGCAGAATATTGGTCGAATCGCAGATGAGCGCGTCGACGCCTTCATCGCCGAGCGCCCGGAAACGCGCCGCGTCGATGCGGTGGCCGACGCCCGGCTCCGGGTCGATCTTCCAGTCGCCGGTGTGAATGGCGAGCCCGACCGGCGTGCGGATCGCCAGCGCATTGGCTTCCGGAATGGAATGCGCCACGGCGACGAATTCGACATCGAAAGGACCAATGTCGAGGCGCTGGCCCGTCGCCACAGTGACGACCTCTATATTAGGCGAGCCCGCCTCCTGCAGACGCCGCGCCTCCAAAAGGCTCGCGGCGAAACGAGTAGCATAGACCGTGCAGCCGAGTTTGGGCCAGAGGAAGGAGAGCGCCCCGATGTGGTCCTCATGGGCGTGGGTGATTACCAGCCCGACCAGATCGCGGCGGATCTTTTCCACGAAAGTGACGTCCGGCATCAAGAGATCGACGCCCGGCAGTTCCGGCCCCGGAAAGGCGAGGCCGCAATCGACCATCAGCCATTTGCGGGTCTTCGGCGGGCCGAACCCGTAGAGAGCGGCGTTCATGCCGATCTCGCCGAGACCGCCCAAAGGCGCAAAGACGAATTCGCTCACTTCCTCATTCATCGGCCACGCTCCGGCTCGGGCCGGGCCGCCGCGAGGGCCGGCAAGAAGATGTCTCCCGCTTCTATGGCGCGACGGCCGCTGCGGGTCGAAATAATCAGGCGCCCGTCGGCGTCTATGGTCTCGAAAAGGCCCGACACCGTCTCGCGTGGAAGACGCGCCTCGATCTCCCCGCCCAATCCCGCCGCATGGCCGAGCCAGCGCTCGCGAAGCGCCGCGAAGCCGGAGCCGCCCGCCCAGAGGGCCAGCGTCTCCTCCATTTTGTCGGAGAGCAAAGCAAACAGCGCGCCGGCCGAAGGACCGCCCAATCGCGACAAATCGCTCGCCGGATAGGGCAGATCGGCGGGCGAGGCGACGCAATTGACCCCTATGCCGATGACGCAGCCGAAGGGCGCGCCCTGCCCCGCTGGCTGAACGCCCTCGAGAAGAACGCCCGCCAGCTTCTCGCCGTCCAGCAGCACATCATTCGGCCATTTCAACGCGAGCCGATCGACCGCGCCGGTCGCCTCGATCAATGCGCCGATCGTCGCGAGGCCAGCCGCAAAGCCGAGCTGCGGCGCGAGCGCCGCCGGCCCAAAGCCGGAGACGAGCAGGCTCGCATGGAGATTTCCGGTCAGTGAGCTCCAGCTGCGGCCGAGGCGGCCGCGCCCCTTGGTCTGGCGCGCGGCGACGATCCACAAGGGACCGGCGTCGCCCGCCTCGCCGCGACGCTTGGCTTCGTCGTTGGTCGAGTCGATTTCGCTGTAAATCTCGAGACGAACTCCGCGCGAGAGCGCGCGGTCGCCGAGCCTCGCGCCCTCCATCGGGCTCAGAACAGCGACTTGGCGGCGGCCGTCGCGGCCTCGACCACGGGAGCCGGATAGAGCCAGAAGCCGAGCAGGAACACGGTCGACACCGCCAGCACGGCGCGCAGCGACAGAGGCGATTGATCGAAAGCCGGCGCCGGCTCGTCGAAATAGATCACCTTGACGACACGCAAATAATAGAAGGCGGAGATCGCGCTCGCCAGCACGCCGATGATGGCGAGCGGATAGAGCCCGGCGTCCACCGCCGCCAGCAGCACGTAATATTTCGCGAAGAAGCCGGCGAGCGGCGGCACGCCCGCGAGCGAGAACATCAGCATGGCGAGGAAGAAGGCCGCCGTGCCATTATTGCGGGAGAGGCCCGAGAGATCGCTGATCTTCTCGACCGGACGACCCTCGACGCGCATCTGCAGAATGGCGGCGAAGGCGCCGAGCGTCATCACCAGATAGATGGCGAGATAGATCGCGACGCCGCGCACGCCCGCCTCATTGCCGGCGGCGAGGCCGACTAGAGCGAAGCCCATATGGCCGATCGAGGAATAGGCCATCAGGCGCTTGATGCTGGTCTGGCCGATCGCCGCAAAGGAGCCGAGCAGCATGGAGGCGATGGCGAGGAAGATCACGATCTGCTGCCACTGCCCGACAATGCCCGGAAAGGCCGTGAAGACGATGCGCGTGGTGATCGCCACGGCGGCCATCTTCGGCGCCGAGGCGAAAAAGGCGGTGACCGGCGTCGGCGCGCCCTCATAGACGTCCGGCGTCCACATATGGAAAGGCGCTGCCGACATTTTGAAGGCGAGGCCGGCCAGCACGAAAACGAGGCCGAAAATCACGCCGAGCGGCGGCGCGCCAGTGATCGCCTTGGCGATGCCGTCGAAGGAGATCGTCCCCGAGAAGCCGTAGAGCAGCGAGGCGCCATAGAGCAGCATTCCCGAGGAAAGCGCGCCGAGCACGAAATATTTGAGGCCGGCTTCCGAGGCGCGGGCGTCGTCGCGATCGAAGGCGGCGGCGACATAGAGCGCGAGCGACATCAGCTCTATGCCGAGATAGAGCGCGATGAGATTATCCGCCGAGACGAGCAGCAGCATGCCGATCGTCGACAGCACAACCAGCACCGGAAACTCGAAATTGCCGAGCTTGGCGCGCTGCAGATAGTCCCGCGACATCAGTACGGTGACGAGCGAGCCGACCAGCGTCAGCACTTTGACGAAGCGCGCGAAAGCGTCGTCGACGAAGGCGCCCTCGAAGAGCGAGGCTTCCGACGTCTGGCCGAAGAACAGCGCCAGAATGGCGAGGCCGAGCAGCCCCGCCGCGAGTTCGTTGACGAGGCCGAAGGCGCGCGTCCCGCGCCAGGCGCCGATGAGAATCAGCGCCAATACGCCGAGGGCGAGGATGGTTTCCGGCAGGAAGTGATGCGCAAGGGCGGTTGAGAACGACATCGTCAGCGACCGATCATTGAGCGGCCTGGGCGACGACATGCGCCGCATTGGCCAGGGCCGTGTGAGATTGCAGAAGATTGGCGACGGAAGCCGCGGACGCCTCGAGGATCGGCCCCGGCCGCACGCCGTAATAGAGGGTGAGCGCGATCAGCGGCACGAAGAGGACGAGCTCTCGCGCCGAGAGGTCGCTGATCGTCTGCAGCGACGGCTTCTCGAGCGCGCCGAAGACCACGCGGCGATAGAGATAGAGCGCGTAAGCCGCCGACAGGACGACGCCCGAAGTCGCGAACAGCGCCACCCAGCTATTGGCGACGAAGGCCCCGGCGAGCGTCAGAAACTCGCCGACGAAGCCGGAGGTACCCGGCAGGCCGACATTCGCCATGGTGAAGATCATGAAGGTGACGGCGTAGAGCGGCATGCGATTGACGAGGCCGCCATAGGCCGCGATCTCGCGCGTGTGCATGCGGTCGTAGATCACGCCGACGCAGAGGAAGAGCGCGCCGGAGACGAAGCCATGCGAGATCATCAGGAACATAGCGCCCTGCACGCCCTGCGTCGTCAGGGTGAACAGGCCCATTGTGACGAAGCCCATATGCGCGATCGACGAATAGGCGATGAGCTTCTTTATGTCCTCCTGCACCAACGCGACCAGTGAGGTGTAGATGACGGCGATTACCGACAGCGCATAGACGAGCGGCGCGAAATAGGCCGACGCGTCTGGGAACATGGGCAGAGAGAAGCGGATGAAGCCATAGCCGCCCATTTTCAGAAGAATGGCGGCGAGGATCACCGAGCCCGCGGTCGGCGCCTCGACGTGGGCGTCCGGCAGCCAAGTGTGGACCGGCCACATGGGCATCTTAACCGCGAAGGAGGCGAAGAAGGCGAGCCACAGCCAGATCTGCATCGACGGCGGGAATTTCGTCTCGAGCAGAATGGCGATGTCCGTCGTGCCCGTTTTGCCATAGATCGCCAGAATGGCGATGAGCATCAGCAGCGAGCCGGCGAGCGTATAGAGGAAGAATTTGAAGCTCGCATAGACGCGCCGCTTGCCGCCCCAAATGCCGATGATGAGGAACATCGGAATGAGGCCGCCCTCGAAGAAGAGATAGAAGAGCACGAGATCGAGCGCGCAGAACACGCCGATCATCAGCGTCTCGAGGACGAGGAAGGCGACGAGATATTCCTTCAAGCGAAACTTCACCGACTCCCAAGAGGCGAGAATGGCGAAGGGCGTCAGGAAGGTCGTCAGCAGCACGAAGGGAATGGAGAAGCCGTCCACGCCCATTTTATAGGTGAGGCCGGCGCCGAACCAGGCCCTCTCCTCGACGAGCTGGAAAGCCGCGCTCGCCGTGTCGAAACGCCCCCAGACGACGAGCGAAAGCAGGAAGACGACGATCGTCGTCAGCAGCGCCGCCCATTTGGCGTTGCGAAGCGTCGCCTCGCTCTCGCCCTTCAGCGTGAGGATGAAGGCCGCGCCGACCAGCGGCAGAAAAGTGAGGCCGGTGAGAATGCCGAAGCCGAACATCAGCGCAGACCTCCTGCGACGAACCAGGTGACGACCGCCGCGACGCCGATCAGCATGGCGAAGGCGTAGTGATAGACATAGCCGGTCTGCAGCTTCACCGCGAGGCGAGCGCCGTCGACGACGCGCGCTGCAATGCCGTCGGGGCCGAGCCCGTCGATGATGCGGCCGTCGCCGCCCTTCCACAGCAGCCGACCGAGCGCGAAGGCGGGACGCACGAAGATCGCGTCATAGAGCTCGTCGAAATACCATTTGTTGAGCAGGAAACGGTAGAGCCGCGGAAAGGCGTGCGCGATCTTCTGCGCCGTGCCCGGCGCCAGCTGATAGACGAAGAAAGCGCCGAGGAAGCCGAGGATCATCATCACCGTCGCGGCATAGGACACCCAATGCGGGATCTCATGCATGGCGTGGAGAATGTGATTGTCGTGGCCGGTATAGAGCGCGCCCTTCCAGAACTCGTCATAGCCATGGCCGGCGAAATCGCCCATGAACACGGCGCCCGCCGCCACCGCTCCCACCGCCAGAACAGCGAGCGGGATCAGCATGACGATCGGCGACTCGTGCGGCGCATGATGGCCGTGGCCATGATCGTCATGGGCATGATCGTCATGACCATGGGCGTGAGCGTCCGCATGCGTGTGATCGTCATGGCCATGCGCGGCACGAGCGTCCGCATGAGACTCCTTCGCCTTGCCGAAGAAGGTCATGAAGACGAGACGCCAGGAATAGAAGGAGGTGAGGCCCGCCGCGACCACCGTGGAGATGAAGGCGAGATAAGCGACGCTGCGATGCTCGCCGGCGGCGAAGGCCGCCTCGATGATGGCGTCCTTGGAGAAGAAGCCGGCGAAGCCGAGCTCCGTCCCCGGAATGCCGACGCCGGTCAGCGCCAGAGTGCCGATCGTCATCATGGCGAAGGTGAAGGGAATCTTGTTCCACAGGCCGCCCATGTTCCGCATGTCCTGCTCGTGATGCATCGCATGGATGACCGAGCCGGCGCCCAGGAACAGCAGCGCCTTGAAGAAGGCGTGGGTGAAGAGATGGAACACGCCGAGCGAATAGGCGCCGACGCCTTCCGCCACGAACATATAGCCGAGCTGCGAGCAGGTCGAATAGGCGATGACGCGCTTTATGTCGTTCTGCACGAGGCCGATCGTCGCTGCGAAAAAGGCGGTGATCGCGCCGATCAGCGTGACGAAAGCCAGCGTGTCCGGCGCATATTCGAAGATCGGCGACAGGCGCGCGACCATGAACACGCCGGCGGTCACCATTGTCGCGGCATGGATGAGGGCGGAGACCGGCGTCGGGCCTTCCATCGCGTCCGGCAGCCAGGTGTGCAGCAGGAATTGCGCGGATTTGCCCATCGCGCCGATGAACAGCAGGAAGGTCGCGAGCGTCAACGCGTCGAAATCGGCGCCGAACACATGGATCTTATGGCCCGCGATGCCCGGAACGGCGGCGAACACCTGCTCGAAGCTCAAGGATTGCGTGAGCTGGAAGACGAGGAAAATGCCGAGCGCGAAGCCGAAGTCGCCGACGCGGTTGACGACGAAGGCCTTGATGGCCGCGGCATTGGCCGACGGCTTCTGATACCAGAAGCCGATGAGAAGGTAGGAGGCGAGACCGACGCCCTCCCAGCCGAAGAACATCTGCACGAGATTATCGGCCGTCACCAGCGAGAGCATGGCGAAGGTGAAGAGCGACAGATAGGCGAAGAAGCGCGGACGACTCGGATCCTCGTGCATATAGCCGATCGAATAGAAATGCACGAGCGCCGAGACGGTGTTCACGACGACGAGCATCACGGCGGTCAGCGAGTCGACGCGCAAGGCCCAATCGACGCTGAGCTTGCCCGAGGTGAACCAATTGGCGAGCACTGGCGCGCTGGCGTGGCCGTGGCCGAGCGCCACATCGAAGAACACGATCCAGGAGAAGCCGGCCGCGATGAACAGCAGCGTCGTCGTCACGAGCTCGGACGCGCGCGCGCCGATGCGCCGCCCGAACAGGCCCGCGATGAGAAAGCCGATGAGCGGCAGAAAGACGATTGCTTGGATCATCGGCGCTCAGCCCTTCAGAGAGTTGATGTCCTCGACCGCGATCGTGCCGCGGTTGCGGAAATAGGTGACGAGAATGGCGAGGCCGATGGCCGCCTCCGCCGCCGCCACCGTGAGGATGAACAGAGCGAAGACCTGGCCGGTCAGATCGCCGAGCGAGGCCGAGAAGGCCACGAGGTTGATGTTCACCGCCAGCAGGATCAGCTCCACCGACATCAAGATGATGATGATGTTCTTGCGGTTGAGGATGATGCCGGCGACGCCGAGCGTGAACACGATCGCCGAGACGACGAGATAATGGGTGAGGTCGACGACCATTGCTGCGATCCCCTCAGACGCCTGCCCGTGAGGGCACTTTCTTGATCTCGATGACATTGTCGCGCGTGCGCGCGTTCTGCTCCTCGATCTTCTGCCGCTTGACGCCGGGACGATGATGCAGCGTCAGCACGATCGCGCCGATCATGGCGGTGAGCAGCACCAACGCCGAAGCCTGGAAGAAGAGGAAATATTTGGTGTAGAGCACCTGACCGAGCGCCGCCGTGTTCGACACGCCGGCGACGATCGGAGCCGCGGCGGCCTCTTTCGCGCCGGGCGCGCTCTGCCAGCCGAGCGCGACGAGGCCGAGCTCGCCGAGCACCACGGCTCCGACGGCCGCGCCGACCGGCAAATGCTTGCTGAAGCCCTGGCGCAGCTCGGCGAAATCGACGTCCAGCATCATCACCACGAAGAGGAACAACACAGCGACCGCGCCGACATAGACGACGACGAGGATCATGGCGAGGAATTCGGCCCCGGCGAGCAGGAAAAGCCCCGCGCCATTGACGAAGGCGAGGATGAGATAGAGCACCGAATGAACCGGATTGCGCGAGACGATCACCGCGAAAGCCGATGCGATCAGCACCGCCGAGAAAAGATAGAAGAATGCCACAGCCACTTTGTCGTCCTCTCTCGAGCGTCTCGTTGCGTCCGGCTCTCGTGCGTTCTCAGCGATAAGGGGCGTCGAGCGCGATGTTGCGCGCGATCTCGCGCTCCCAGCGGGCGCCATTCTCGAGCAGGCGCTCCTTATTGTAGTAGAGCTCCTCGCGCGTCTCGACGGCGAACTCCTGGTTCGGTCCCTCGACGATGGCGTCCACCGGGCAGGCCTCCTGGCAGAAGCCGCAATAGATGCATTTCACCATGTCGATGTCGTAGCGCGTCGTGCGGCGAGTGCCGTCATTGCGGCGCGGACCGGCCTCGATGGTGATGGCCTGCGCGGGGCAGATCGCCTCGCAGAGCTTGCAGGCGATGCAGCGCTCCTCGCCATTGGGGTAGCGGCGCAGCGCATGCTCGCCGCGAAAGCGCGGCGAGATCGGGTTCTTCTCATGCGGATAGTTGAGCGTCGCCTTCGGCTTGAAGAAGTAGCGCATCGACAGGAAGAAGGCGGCGATGAACTCAGTGAGGAAGAGCGACTTGGCCGCTTGATCGAGCTTCATGACGTCACTCCCTTAGTTCGCGCCCGCCGAGCCGGCGAATTGGAGAATGCCGGCGACGACGATGACCATGACGAGCGAGATGGGCAGGAACACCTTCCAGCCGAGCCGCATGAGCTGGTCGTAGCGATAGCGCGGCACGAAGGCCTTCACCATGGCGAAGAAGAAGAAGAAGAATGTGACCTTGAGGACGAACCAGATCACGCCCGGGATTAGAGTGAAGGGCGCGATATTCACCGGCGGCAGCCAGCCGCCGAAGAAGAGGATCGTCAGCAAGGCGCACATGGTCAGGATCGCCACATATTCGCCGAGCATGAACAGCATGTAGGGCGTCGCCGAATATTCGATCATGAAGCCCGCGACCAGCTCCGACTCGGCTTCCACCAAGTCGAAGGGCGGGCGGTTCGTCTCGGCCAGCGCCGAGATGAAGAAGATGATGAACATCGGCAGCAGGCGCAGCCAATACCAGCCGAGAATGCCGTATTGCGAATCCTGCGCGCGCACGATCTCGGTGAGATTGAGCGAGCCGGCGCAGAGCAGAACGGTGATGATGACGAAGCCGATCGAGACTTCGTAGGACACCATTTGCGCGGCCGAGCGCAGCGCCGACAGGAAGGGATATTTGGAGTTCGACGCCCAGCCGCCCATGATGATGCCATAGACGCCGAGCGAGGAGATGGCGAAAATATAGAGAATGCCGACATTGAGATCGGCGACCGCCCAGCCGTCATTGACGGGGATGACCGCCCAGGCGGCGACGGCGAGCATGGCCGTGACGAAAGGCGCGAGCAGGAACACGCCCTTATTGGCCGTGTCCGGGATCACCGGCTCCTTCAACACGAATTTGAGCATGTCGGCGAAGCTCTGGAGCAAGCCCCAGGGTCCGACGACATTGGGCCCGCGGCGCAGCTGCACGGCGGCCCAGACCTTGCGGTCGATGTAGATCGCATAGGCGAGATAGACCAGCAGAACGACCGTCAGAACGACGCTCTTCACGATGATCAGGAGAAGGTTCAGCAGCCAGCCGTCGATCACGTCCTTGCTCCTATTCCGCCGCTTGCTTCAGTCGATCCAGCGCCAGCGCCGAACATTCCGCCATTGTGGCCGAGGCGCGCGCGATCGGATTGGTGAGATAGAAATCCGTGATCGCAGGCGCGAAATCGTCCTTCCACGCGGTCGCCGGCTGCAGCGCCACCGCTTCGAGATCGGCCGCCGAGGCGGAGCCGATCTGATCGAGCCGCAGGAGATGCGGATGCGCCTCGCCGAGCTTGGCGCGCAGCTGCTTTTGCGAGTCGAAGGGCAGCGGCGCGCCGAGAGCGCCGGAGAGCGCGCGCAGAATCGCCCAATCCTCGCGGGCGTCGCCCGGCGGGAAGGTCGCGCGCAGCGCCTCCTGCACACGGCCTTCCGTGTTCACATAGAGGCCAAACTTCTCCGTATAGGCCGCGCCCGGGAGAATGACGTCGGCGCGATGCGCGCCCTTGTCGCCATGCGTGCCGATATAGACGACGAAAGCGCCCGGCTCGATCGCGATTTCATCGGCGCCGAGATTGAAGACGAGATCGAGCACGCCGGCCTTCGCTATGTCCGCCGCGTCGAGGCCGCCCTGCCCCGGCGTGAAGCCGAGATCGAGCGCGCCGACGCGCGCAGCCGCGGTGTGCAGAACGCTGAAGCCGTTCCAGCCCTCAGACAGACCGCCGTGTTTCCTGGCGGCCTGAGCGGCGAGCGCCAGAATGGCGCGGCCGTCGGGACGCGTCAGCGCGCCCTGACCGATCAGCACGATGCGCTTGGCGGAGGCCGTCGGCGCGCTTTCGATGAAGCGCGCCAGAGCGTCCGGGCCGGCGCCGAGATAATCGTAGTCGTAAGTCAGATCCGCCTGCTCGCCGATCGCCGAGATGAGGAAATCGCCCTTCAGCCAGCGCTTGCGGATGCGCGCGTTGAGCACGGGCGCTTCCTTACGCGGATTGGAGCCGACGATCAGCAGCGAATCCGCCTCGTCGATTCCAGCGATGGACGCGTTGAAGAGATAGGAGGCGCGGCCGAAGCGCGGATCGAGCTTGCTCCCGTCCTGGCGCGCGTCGAGATTGGCGCTGCCGCGTCCCTCGACGAGAAGCTTCAGCGCGAAGATTTCCTCGAGCGCGGCGAGATCGCCGACGAGGGCGCCGATCTTCTCCGCTTTCGTCGCCTTGGTCTTGGCGGCCACAGTTCCGAGCGCTTCCTGCCAGCTGGCCGGACGCAGGCGTCCATTCTCGCGAATATAAGGACGGTCGAGGCGCTGCGCCTTCAGTCCGTCGACGACCTGTCGGGTCTTGTCGGAGATCCACTCCTCATTCACCGCCTCGTTGAGGCGCGGCAGAATGCGGATCACCTCACGGCCGCGCGCGTCGACGCGGATGGCGGAGCCCAGCGCATCCTGCACGTCGATCGTCTCGGTCTTTTGATACTCCCAGGGACGCGCGCGAAAATTCTGCGGCTTGGGCAGAAGCGCGCCGACGGGACAGAGATCGGTCACATTGCCCTGCAGCTCAGACGTCATCGCCGTCTGCAGATAAGTGGTGATCTCCATATCCTCGCCGCGGCCGATCGCGCCCATGTCGCTGGTGCCGGCGATCTCCGCCGTGAAGCGCACGCAGCGGGTGCAATGGATGCAGCGGGTCATCGCCGTCTTGACGAGCGGACCGATATATTTGTCCTCGACCGCGCGCTTGTTCTCGGCATAGCGCGAGCTGTCGCCGCCGAAGGCCAGCGCCTGATCCTGCAGATCACATTCGCCGCCCTGATCGCAGATCGGACAGTCGAGCGGATGATTGACGAGCAGGAACTCCATCACGCCTTCGCGCGCCTTCTTCACCATGGGGGATTTGGTGAAGACTTCCGGCGGCGCGCCGTCGGGGCCGGGACGCAGATCTTTGACCGCGATGGCGCAGGAGGCCTGCGGCTTCGGCGGGCCGCCCTTCACCTCGACGAGACACATGCGGCAATTGCCGGCGATCGACAGACGCTCGTGGAAGCAGAAGCGCGGCACCTCGGCGCCGGCCTCCTCGCAGGCCTGCAGCAGCGTATATTCGGCCGGAACGTCGACCTCGACGCCATCGACGAGAATTCTGGTCATTGGAATGCCCTACTCCGCCGCCACGCGCACCGGATCGGGATGCGGATTGGCCGCATAACGATCGATGCGCTTCTCGATTTCGCCACGGAAATGATTGATGAGGCCCTGGATCGGCCAGGCCGCCGCATCGCCGAGCGCGCAGATCGTATGTCCCTCGATCTGCTTCGACACGTCGAACAGCATGTCGATCTCGCGCTTGTGGGCGCGGCCTTCCGCCATTCTCGTGACGACGCGCCACATCCAGCCCGTGCCTTCGCGGCAGGGCGTGCATTGGCCGCAGCTCTCATGCTTGTAGAAATACGAGATGCGGGCGATGGCGCGGATGATGTCGGTCGACTTGTCCATCACGATGACCGCCGCCGTGCCGAGGCCGGAGCCGAGCTTGACGAGGCTGTCGAAATCCATCGGACAGTCGATGATCTGATCCGCCGGCACGAGCCGCACCGAGGAGCCGCCGGGAATGACGGCGAGAAGATTGTCCGAACCGCCGCGCACGCCGCCGCAATGGCGATCGATCAGCTCGCGGAAGGGAATGGACATGGCCTCTTCCACATTGCACGGCTTGTTCACATGGCCGGAGATGGAAAAGAGCTTAGTGCCCGTGTTGTTGGGCTTGCCGATGCCGGCGAACCAGCTCGCGCCGCGGCGCAGAATTGTCGGCGCGACGGCGATGGATTCGACATTATTGACCGTCGTCGGGCAGCCATAGAGGCCGACATTGGCCGGGAACGGCGGCTTCAGGCGCGGCATGCCCTTCTTGCCCTCGAGGCTCTCGATCAGCGCCGTCTCCTCGCCGCAGATGTAAGCGCCGGCGCCGTGATGGACGTAGAGGTCGAAGGGATAGCCGTGAATATTGTCTTTGCCGATGAGCCGCGCCTCATAGGCCTCGTCGATCGCCTTCTGCAGCGCGATCCGCTCGGCGATGAACTCGCCGCGCACATAGATGTAGGAGGCGTGCGCGCCCATGGCGAAGGAGGCGATCAGCGCGCCCTCGATCAGCGTCTGCGGATCATTGCGCATGATCTCGCGATCCTTGCAGGTGCCCGGCTCCGACTCGTCGGCGTTGATGACGAGATAGGAGGGACGCGCGGGATCGGGCGTCTTGGGCATGAAGGACCATTTGAGGCCGGTGGAGAAGCCGGCGCCGCCGCGCCCGCGCAGCCCCGAATCCTTCATTTCCTGAATGATCTTGTCGCGGCCGAGCGCCAGCAGCGCCTTGGTGTTGTCCCATGCGCCGCGCGAGCGCGCTCCGGCGAGGCTCTTGTCGCCTATGCCATAGAGATTGGTGAAAATGCGGTCCTTGTCGGCGAGCATGGGTCGTTCACTCCGCCTGCGCTTTGGCGCCGTCGCCGTAGAAGGATGTCAGGCTCGTCAGCGCGCCCGCCGGCTCCGAGGAGACGCGGCCCGTCTGTGAGCCGATCTTCACCGGCCGGCCGGCGGCGAGATCGTCGAGCAGCTTCTCGAAATTCTCAGCCGTCAAATCTTCGTAATAGTCGTCGTTGATCTGCACCATCGGCGCATTGCAACACGCGCCGAGGCACTCGACCTCGAGCCAGGAGAACAGCCCGTCCGCCGTCACATGACGCTGCGGACCGACCCGGCGCTCGAGCACGGCGATCAGCTCGTCGGAGCCGCGCAGCATGCAAGGAGTGGTGCCGCAGAGCTGGACATAGAATTTACCCACCGGCTCGAGATTGAACATCGTGTAGAAGGTCGCGATCTCGAGCACGCGAATATACGGCATGCCGAGCGTGTCCGCGACTTTCTCGATCGCCTTCTGCGGCAGCCAATAGTCGTTCTGCTTCTGCGCCTGCCACAGGGCCGGCACGACCATGGAAGCCTGACGGCCGTCCGGATATTTGGCGATCTGCGCCTCGAGCCACGCCTTGTTCTCGGGCGTGAACTCGAAGCTCGCGGGCTGCTCTTCGGCGAGACGACGCACGGACATAGTGTCAGTTCCGTTTCTTTGTCGGGGCGCCGGAACGCCACCGAGCATTGAATTCACGAATGGTTTCGCAGAACCAATCGGTTTTTACGAAGTCGCGCTCGGGATGCTCGCTCCTCAGCTTCGCCGACTGCGGGCCGCCCCCCGACAACGACGAACACATGCAGCTTCCGTTCGTATACCAGGAAACTTCCCATTGCCCGCCCGACTCCGGGTCGTCGCCCATGGCGTTACCGTCGTAGACGAATGACGTCGGCAGGTCGCCGAGCCGTTCGAAACGCCGACACGAGCCGCGACTCGCGATCGCCTGCACAGTCGCTCCGAGCGACAGATACGTAGCCATCATCGCAGCGCCGATCACCGATCGACCTCCCCGAAGACGATATCGAGCGAACCAAGGATCGCCGAGACGTCGGCGAGCAAATGGTCCTTGCAGAGAAAATCCATGGCTTGCAGATGCGCGAAGCCCGGCGCGCGGATCTTGCAGCGATAGGGCTTGTCGCCGCCGTCGGAGACGAGATAGACGCCGAACTCGCCCTTGGGCGCCTCGACAGCGGCATAAACCTCGCCGGCCGGCACTTTGAAGCCTTCCGTATAGAGCTTGAAGTGGTGGATCAGCGCCTCCATCGAGCGCTTCATCTCGGCGCGGGGCGGCGAGCAGATCTTATTGTTCACGGTCGCCACCGGGCCGCGATTCTCGGCCTTCAGCAGCTTCTCGACGCATTGCTTCATGATGTAGGTCGACTGGCGCATCTCTTCCATGCGGATCACCGCGCGGTCGTAGCAGTCGCCATTCTTGCCGACGGGAATGTCGAACTCCATCTCCTCGTAGCAATCATAGGGACGCGCCTTGCGCAGATCCCAGGGCGCGCCGGAGCCGCGCACCATCACACCGGAGAAGCCGAATTTCCACGCGTCCTCCAGCGAGATGACGCCGATGTCGGCGTTGCGCTGCTTGAAGATGCGGTTGCCGATGAACAGCTCGTCGAGATCGTCGAGAACCTTCAGGAACGGATCGCAGAACGCGCCTATATCCTCGACGAGCCGATCCGGCAGATCGCGGGCGACGCCGCCGGGACGGAAATAATTGGCGTGCATCCGCGCGCCGCACGCCCGCTCGTAGAAGACCATGAGCTTCTCGCGCTCTTCATAGCCCCAGAGCGGCGGCGTCAGCGCGCCGACGTCCATGGCCTGCGCGGTGACGTTGAGCAGGTGCGAGAGAAGACGGCCGATCTCCGCATAGAGCACGCGAATGAGCTGACCGCGGCGCGGAACCTCGACTTCGAGCAGTTGCTCTATGCCGAGACAGAAAGCGTGCTCCTGATTCATCGGCGAGCAATAGTCGAGCCGATCGAAATAAGGCACGTTCTGCAGATAGGTGCGCGCCTCCATCAGCTTCTCTGTGCCACGATGCAGAAAACCGACATGCGGATCGCAGCGCTCGACCACCTCGCCGTCGAGCTCGAGAATCAGACGCAGCACGCCATGCGCCGCCGGATGCTGCGGGCCGAAGTTGAGGTTGAAGTTGCGGAGGCTCTGGTCGTTCATCGGTGGTGTCCCGTGCGGGCGAAGAGCGAATAGCGAAGACTGCGGAGAGCGCCGATGTTCACGACGGGCGCTCTCACTTGCTCGCCTTCTCGTCACCGGGGAGATCGTATTGAACGCCCTCCCAAGGCGAGAGGAAATCGAACTTCCGATATTCCTGGGTGAGATTCAGGGGCTCATAGACGACCCGCTTGCGCTCGTCGTCGTAGCGCACCTCGAGATAGCCGGACATCGGGAAATCCTTGCGCAGCGGATGACCGTCGAAGCCGTAGTCGGTCATGATGCGGCGAAGATCCGGATGGCCGTCGAACAGCACGCCGAAGAGATCATAGGTCTCGCGCTCGAACCAGTCGGCGCCCGGATAGAGGCTGGTCAACGAGGCGACGGGCGTCTCCTCGTCGGTCTGCGTCTTCACGCGGATGCGCTGATTATGCTTGGGCGAGAGGAGGTGCAGCACCACGTCGAAACGCAGGTCTCTCTCCGGATAATCGGCTGCGGTGATGTCGGTGAAGCTGACGAAGAGAAGCTCGGGATCGTCGCGCAGCACGCGCGCGGCGTCGAGCCAGCGCGAGCGCTCCACTTCCACGGTGAGCTCGCCATAGGCGATCTTGAGGCCCTTCACCACGCCCGGCAGGGCCGCGGCGACCTTCTCGCCGAGCTTTTCGAGTTCCGCGCTCATTTCTCACCCTCGCGTCATGAGAAACCAACCGCGCAGGGCGCGTCGGCTCGCATCGCACTCTTCGTTTTTGCGCGCGCTCCCGAGGAGGCGCGAAATGTCACCGCTCGATCGTGCCACTCCGGCGAATCTTCTTTTGCAGAAGCAGAACGCCATAGACGAGCGCTTCGGCCGAAGGCGGACAGCCGGGGACATAGATATCGACGGGAATGATTCGATCGCAGCCGCGCACCACCGAATAGGAATAGTGGTAATAGCCGCCGCCATTGGCGCAGGAGCCCATGGAGATGACGTAGCGCGGCTCCGGCATCTGGTCGTAGACCTTGCGCAGCGCCGGGGCCATTTTGTTGGTCAGCGTGCCGGCGATGATGATGACGTCCGACTGGCGCGGGCTGGCGCGCGGCGCAAAGCCGAAGCGCTCGAGATCGTAGCGCGGCATGGCCGCCTGGATCATCTCGACCGCGCAGCAGGCCAGACCGAAGGTCATCCACATCAGCGAGCCGGTGCGCGCCCAATTGATGAGATCATCGGTGGCGGTGACGAGAAAGCCCTTGTCGGCGAGCTCGTCATTGAGGCCGAGATAGAAGGGATCGTCCGCGCCCACCGGCTTGCCGGTGCGCGGATCGACGAGACCCTTGGCGGAGGGCGCGACGAGCGTCGGGCTCTGGCGAGTGATCAATCCCATTCGAGCGCTCCCTTGCGCCATTCATAGACGAAGCCGACGGTCAGCACGCCGAGGAAGAACATCATCGACCAGAAACCGAAGCTGCCCGCCTCCTTGAAGGCCACCGCCCAGGGAAAGAGAAAAGCGACCTCGAGGTCGAAGACGATGAAGAGCAGAGCGACGAGATAGAAGCGCACGTCGAATTTCATGCGCGCGTCGCCGAAAGGATTGAAGCCGCACTCATAGGCGGAGAGCTTCTCCGGATCCGGCGCCTTGAAGGCGACCAGGAAGGGGAGAACGAGCAGAGCGCCGGCGATGATCGCCGCGAGGGCGATGAAGATCACGAGCGGCAAATATTGTTCGAGCAGGCTCGGCATGGCGATGTCCGACGTTTGCGGCTGGGGCGGCGATGTGACGCGGGGCGGGAGCCCCGGGCGCCGTCTGACCGCGCGTTCCGTAACCCAGCGTATAGGTCAAAGCAAGAGCCGAGCGCGTCTTTACCGAAGGGATTGGGCGCGCGGACCTTACGCCCGCCCGCCCCCGGCGGAAAAATGCCCGTCGGCGCCTGTCGATCAGGCGGCGCCGCTGAAGAATTCGATGATCCGGGCGGCGGCCTTCATCTCCGCGAATCGCCGCGCCCGCCTTTCCATGGCCTCGTCGTCGGCGCCCCAGGCCTTGATCTGATGGTCCTCGTCGACGTGGGCGGCCGCCCAGGCCGCCTCCGCGTCCATCTCGCCCAGCGCGACGGCGAGCGCGATGAGGCAGGAGCCGGTGAGCGTCGTCATGGCGTGCAGCGCCGCGAGGCGGAAAGGCGCCTCCGCCCCCCGCCCCGCATAGGCGCGCACAGCCTCCGCCACCGCCGCCGTCGCCTCCGGCGCCTGAGCGACGAACATGACGCCTGAGGTCACGGTGAGATCGGCGCCGAGCCGCTCCCTGGCGAAGGCGAGCAGCGGGTCCCAGGCGGCCGCCTGCGCCGCGGCGAGGCCCGCCGGCTCCTCGGCGCGATAGCTCACGAGGTCGGAGCCCGCATATTTGGCGACGTCGGCGGCGACCTCCTCGAGCCGGTCGGCGACCCCGTCGATCGCCGAATTGATGAGCCGTGTCAAAGGCATGTAAGTCGGATTGAGTCTTTCGCCCTGCGCTCCCCATTCCTCGGCGAGCGCCGATGTCAAAGGCGAGGACGGGGTCGTCAAAATGCGGCGAGCCGGCGTCTTGACCGTCCTCCCATCCAGCAGCACGGCATAGCCGCCTTCTGCCTCGCCGACGCCGGCCGACTGATAGAAGCGCTTCGGAAGCTCCGGGCGGGCGCCCCTCTGCACCGCGTTGCGCAGCGGATTGCGCTCCTCATCGGGCACGAACAGGCCGTCGGCGAGATTTTCGCTTTCCTTCGACATTGCGCTCTCCTCGGGCGTATCGGGGCTCACGCGTCCGGCGCGGACAATATGGGATCGTCCTGCCCAACATCGAAGCCGAAGAATTCCCAGCTCGCCTTCATATGCGGCGACAGCGGCGCGGTGACGTCGAGCGTCCCGCCCTTGGGATGCGGCAGAATCAGCCGCCGCGCCAAAAGATGCAGCTTTGGCTCGAGCTCTGCGGGCATGGCGCGCATCGGATCGCGGCGGCGCACCTCGTCCTCCGGCCTGTGGCCATATTTGGGATCGCCGAAAATCGGGCAGCCGATCGCCTCCGCATGGGCGCGGAGCTGATGCGTACGGCCGGTCAAGGGCTTCATCGACAGCCAGGCGCAGCGTGGCGCCGCCTTGTCGACGATGGCGTAATAGGTCAGCGAATGCTGCGCCCCCTCGTCCCCGTGACGGGCGACGCGCATCTTCTCCCGGGCGTCGGCAGGCTCTGCGGCGCGCCGCTCGCCGTTGCGGCGGGAGCGCTCGTCGACCATATCCGCGCCCTTGGCGAGATAGAGCGAGACCCGCCCCTGCGACGGCTTCGGCACGCCCTCCACCAGCGCCCAGTAAATTTTGTGCGCCTGCCGCGAGCGGAAAATTTCCCCGAGATCGGCGGCGGTGCGCCTGTTCTTGGCGATCAGCAGCACGCCGGAGGTGTCGCGATCGAGCCGATGCACCAGCACCGGCCGCTTGTCGCCCACCGCGAGCGATTCGAGCATTCCGTCTATATGCCGCTTCATGCCCGAGCCGCCCTGCACGGCGAGGCCATAAGGCTTGTTCAGGACGAGGAGATGCGCGTCCTCGAATAATGTCATCTCGGCGAGCGCGCGGGCGTCCTCGGGCCGCGCCCGCATCACCGCCGGCGCCGCGACCGTCTCCAGCTTGAGCGGCGGCACGCGAATCTTCTGATTTTGCTCGAGCCGAGTGGATGTGTCGACGCGCTTGCCGTCGACACGCACCTCGCCCTTGCGACAGATTTTGGCGAGATGGGACAGAGCCAGCGCCGGAAAGCGCCGCTTGAACCAGCGGTCGAGGCGCAGCCCGGCCTCGTCCTCCTCGACGATCAGCGTCTGCACCGGGGTCGATTGCGATTGCGGCGCCTGCGCCACGGCCGCGCTCATGTCAGCGCCCTCAACAGATAGAGTCCGAGAAACAACGCCATGATCGACAGGCCGACCGAGCCGCCGATATAGGCCGCGGCGCCGAGCGTCTCGCCCCGCTCGATCAGAGTGACTGCGTCCAAGGAAAAGGCCGAGAATGTCGTATAGCCGCCGAGCACGCCCGTGGTCACGAAGAGCCGCATCTGTTGCGTCCAGCCCGCCCCCGCCTTGAAAGCGAAATAGCCGGCGGCCAGCCCCATGGCGAAAGAGCCAGTGACGTTTATGAGAAAAACGCCCCAGGGCAATTGCGCGCCGAGCCAGCGCTGACAGCCGATATTGACGGAATGTCGCAGAACTCCGCCCAATCCGGCCCCGAGAAAGATGATGAGAAGCGTGCGCATGACCGCCTTCTATCGCAAGCTCGCGCCGGCGTCACGGATGGCGACGCCGCCAATTGCGCAGCTTCGATTCAAGCCCGATTTACGTATCGCCGCTATAGTGCTTAATCTAATGCGCAGGGCGGCGTGCCGCCTTCTGGCTGAAACTGACTGAAGCAATTGAGTTTTCTAAATCTTTGTCGGTCGTAGAGCGGCCGCAACTCGTCAGCGCTCCGGTCCATGCGCGACTGGCGAGCGCCCGCGCATGTGGAGCGACGGCCTTGAGACGACCAGATTTGCGCCCCAAGATCGGGGCGGCGCAACTCGCCGCCGAGACGATCGCCGAGCCGCGGTTCGACGGCCGCTTTTCGCTGCCGCCGGACCATCGCCGCTACGCCTGCCGCACCATCGACATGTCGGCGGAGATCGTGGCCTTGCGCAGCGATTTCCGGCCCACGGTCGGCGATCGGATCGCGCTCGATCTCGACCGCTGGGGCCGTTTCGACGGCGCGGTGATTCGCCTCTTCGAAGGCGGCTTCACCGTGGATCTCGAAGTGGCGGATCAGCCGCGGGCCCATGTGGCGATGCAATTCGCCTGGCTGACGCGGCATTTCGCGCCGGACGCCACGCGATGCCGCGCGCATGAGCGGCTGCGGCCCAAGCAGCGTTTCACGACCTTCACCGTGGCGCAGGTGACTCTGCCCTGCGAGATCGTCGATCTGTCGCGCAGCGGCGCGTCGCTGAGGACCGCGGTTCAGGTTCCGCCCGGCGAGAAGGTGACGATCGGCAAAAGGACGCAGGCAGAGGTCATTCGCCAGACCGAAGACGGTTTCGCGGTCCGCTTCCGCCGTCTTTTGCCGCTCGATATGTTCGATGAGGATATCGACCTGTAAACCCGCTCAAAACGGATAAAATGCCCGAAAGTGACTCCTCGAGCGATTGCAGGCCTCGCGCTCTTGCGATAGTGAAGATAAAAAGCCCTCACGCGCCCGTAGCTCAGCTGGATAGAGCGCTGCCCTCCGAAGGCAGAGGTCAGGGGTTCGAATCCCTTCGGGCGCGCCATTCCTGAACAGTAATGGGCACCATGCCACCGCCATCGAACGGCGAGCCCGAGGCGACGCGGGAACGCAGCCGGTCATGGCGACCGCGGATCAGGGCGACTTCCGGCCCGACGCGGATCTCGTCGACAAAAAGTCGAAGATAGGTCTTCCGGAACGGGATCTCTCCCGCCGTGATGGCGTCGCGCATCACAGCGCCAAAAGCCACGACCTTGTCCGGCGTGATGTCGACTCCGCTGACGCGCCGGGCCACAATGCGCTCTTTCGCCACGGCCGCGACGTCCCGGTCAGTCGTGGCCTTGGCGATACGAGACGCGAACTGCGCGTCCGAAGCGTCCACGATTCCCTTTTCGATCGCCTCGTGAAGACGGTCGAGTCGCAGCTTGGCCTCCGCGAGTTCGGCTTCGACGCGAAGCATCTCCCCCCGATCTCGGCTGTCGACTTCCTGCATCCGATCGCCGATTTCCCGCAAAAGATTTTCGAGGCGGCTCGGCTCCAGCACGCGCTCGCACAACGCCGAAGTGACCGCCTCGTCGAGCCGCTCCATGCGGACGGAAAGCCCGGAGCACGCCGCTTTGCCGCGCGCCTGGGCGTTCGCGCAAGAATAGTATCGATAGCGTCCCGACTTGCCCGTCCGGATCGTCATGGCGGAGCCGCATTCCGCGCAACGCGCCATGCCTGTGAGAAGAATGGGCCCGCTCACCGTCTGCGGCGGACTGACCTTCGGGTTCTTCGAACGGAGGATTTCCTGAACGGCGCTCCACTGATCGACGGAGACGATCGGCGGAACGGCGACCTCCACGATCTCGTCCTCACTGCGTTTGGCGCGGGTTCGCGAGTCGGACCGATTATATTGATGCACGCCCTTGTAGGTGGAGCGCGTGAGGAGTTGGTGGAGGGGCCCGATATGCCAAAAATTGCCGTTTCGGGTTCGGTAGCCATTGTGGTTCAGGTACGTGACGATCTTTTTGACGCCGAGCGGACCCGATTTTCCAACGCCCTTCGAGGCGAGATCAAATATGCGACGCACCACCGGCGCCTCGACTTCGTCCACCTCCAGCTTCTTCTTCTGCTTTTTTCCGCGTACCTCGGCGACGATGGTCTTGTAGCCATAGGGCGGGGCCGCGCCGTTCCAAAATCCTTCCTTCGCATTGGCGACCATGGTCCGGCGGACGTGCTTCGCGTTCTCCTTCGAGCCATACTCGTCAAAAATGGCGAACACCTGCCTGATCATGCTGCCCGCGTCATCGTTTCCGGTGGGCTGCGTTATCGAGCGATATTGTATGCCATTCGCCCGCAAGCCCCTGACGGTGAGCTCAAGAATCGCTGCGTCACGGAAAAATCGCGAGAAAGAGTGTACCACGACGGCGTCGAATGGGCGTGGAATCGAATTCGCGTCCGCGAGCAGGCGCTGGAGTTCGGCCCTCTCGTCGGTCCTCCCGCTGACGCCTCGCTCGATATATTCTTCGACGATCACCTCTCCCCGCGCATCGCAGTCCGATCGGACGGCGCGCTGCTGATCTTCGAGAGAAAGCCCCTCCTTGGCTTGGCGCTGCGTCGACACTCGGTAATATGCGGCTACTCTCACCGTCATTTCCGATCAACCTCGTTTCTCGGCGAAATGTTCTTTACCTCGACCGCCGCGTCCTCGGCTTGCACCGACGTATTCGATATATGGTAGCTCCCCTGGAAGATCGCCCGAATTTCGCCAGCGAGGCCCATCATAATATAGTCAATCTCCTCCGTCGAAATCTCGAGGCGCGTTTCGGAAGACCATCTCGCTCGGGGCGGAGGTTGTCGCCGATCAGTGATTTTTCGGGGCGAGGACACGACGACGTTTTCCGGATTCGACAATTCCGGCTATCATCGTCGTCACGAGATCGGACGGTCCCCACTTAATTCGGAAATGGGCAGATTTTTCGTTCTGGACGCATAATGTCAGGCACGAGGCGACAAATGGCGATTATAGACAAAAATGTGTCCATGCCGCGGTCGATATTTGAGGCAAAAAATTTAATTTCTAATCCACACATCCTCGCAATATTTATTACTGGAGATATTGATTACTTTAAGCGCATCAAACAGCCGGAACTACTCTGGCAGATACGGCAAGCTTTGCGGCCCGGCGTCACATATATTGCAATATCTGAGCCCCCTCGCCGAGGCGGCCCGGGCAATCGGGGAGTTCGAACGTCGTGGGCGCCGGCCGGCCTCTGACAGAGGAGCAGCGGAGATCATCGCGCAATACGGTCTCCGCGCTATAGCGCATCAGTTCAATGGCATCGACGACCCGGCACTATCGGCTTGCCTGGAGCTTTTGCCGAGCAAAATCGTCAGCGAACTTGCGCCCGCTGACGATCAGATACTGCCGCAAATACCGCGGCTATTGACGCCGGGATCGACCCACGATCCTGGCTAATAGGCCCATCACGCCAGCGAAGAGCGCAAGCCACGCCTCGCGTCGACCTTGCTGCCTCCCCTGCCGATAACCTTCTCGCCAGGCCGCCAGATCGATCCGTCGTTCCCGTATCCGAATGATTTCCGCCAGGATGACCGCGCGGTCATCGTCGACGAACCACGGAAGCATTGTCGCGAGCATGTCACTTCTCGCCGTCGTCAACGCCTCTGCGAGTTGGAGCCGATCTCGACCGACGCGCTGGAGCCGATCCAACTTCCGAGGCGTCGCGAAAAGGAAGCACCTTTTGTAGCGAGGCCACCGCATCGTAGACATATTTCGCAATGTCGCCGCGGACGTGACGCGCGACAGCTCCCGGAAGGTGTGTGACGGCGAGCAGATCGGTGTCAGACAAGCGGGCGAATCCGAGCGGCGTCAAGGCCGATGCATCCAGTGCGGCCAGCGCCCGCGGCAAAAGCCGCGGCAAACGGAAAAATTCTCCGGCCGTAATGAGCGGTGACAGTTGCTCGTCGTAAGCCTCCCGTGCTTTCGAATTCGTGATTTCCTCCCAGGACGCGCCATCCTGGCAGAGGCAGACCAGCGCCCGAGCTCCTGGAAATGCTTCGCGCAACTGCCTGAGCGTCCTGCATCCCAGTGTGATCGCTTCCGGGTCGGTCGTCGTCGGAACGACGATCGTCACTTCTGTGCCTGACTGAGCCAGAAAAGTGCCCGTTTCCGCCGCGGCGATGCAGTCGGCGACGCGGGACGGGAGGTTAGCCCCGATTTCCACCAGGACGAGCCTCGATGCGGAATCGCGCAACGCGTCGTCCAAGGGCGCGAGTGCTACCGCATCTGCGAGATCGTCTTGCCGCAACGTCTCCGTGCTGGGCATCGCGATCGTCGCGACCAGGCCTCGAAAAAGGACCGGCAACCGTCCCTGCCGATCAACCTGAAAAATTTGCACCGGTTGCCCACTCGCGAGTGCCGCGTCAGCGATCACGGTAGTCACGGCGGTTTTCCTGCATCCGCCTTTCTCATTAGCAACGATGACCAACTTCATCATAACGCTCCATCCGTTGCGCAGTTCATTCTGCGTCGCGGCAAGATGCGTCGAGGAAAGTCAGCCCATTCCCCACTTAATTCGATTCATCTCCGAATTCATGGATTCTCGTACGGCGCAACGCCAGCTCTTCGATGCGGCCGAGCGACGGCGGCACCATCGACGTGGGTTCGATATTGTTCTTGTATACGAGGCCCGCGTTAGGAGCACGCGGCGTAGGCTCGAAATCCGGCCCCGGAATAGCGGCTCCTCCACGACGCCGCTTGCGCCCCATCATCCCTCGTAACGTATCGGCAGTGATCGCTGACCCTCCAGCAGATTCCAGCACAAGAGACAGCTCGTCGGCGATTTGGAGCCAAGTCGCGTCGACGCGGGCCCTCCAAATCAAACCGGCAATGATACCGAGCGCCACCGACAGCCGACGTGGGCCATACACAGAATGCAGCGCCTCCAGAAATCGGTCACGAAGCTCGTTCATCGCGTAACCCACTAAAGTTGCAGTTGATTTTAGTTCACCGACCTCCCGTGGCCGGCGCCTTCACATATGGCGAGACGCCACTCGACAGGTCCCCCACTTAATTCGATCCTATGGAATGGACTTGAGGGCGCATGCCACTGGTTCGACGGGAAAGCACGCTCGACCGCGGCTCATTACATGGCCTACGCCCATGGGCTTATGGGCACGCGGAGGCCGGCACCGACAAGAAATTTGGGACGAAAAAGAAGCCGCGCGTGGGGGACATCGTAAGGCTCAATGAATTGATTCAATCGCCGCGGTGGCCTTTCTCGCCTGCGTCGAATAGCCGTCACCATAGCAACTGGAATCGGCCGACCAATGGACCAACCCACTTCACAGGACTGAACTCCCCCTGTCCCAGCAAATCATGTGGATCATGCCCCTTGGAGAGGTGTAGCAGCGGCGCTCGGACGCGCGGAGCGGAGGCCGTAGGCCGACGCGCAGCGCGTCCGAGCGCCGCTGGGCGGTCA
>NZ_PUIV01000013.1 GCF_003113265.1 Methylosinus sporium | reverse complement strand
GGGAGGGCATGGGGAGGAGTTAGCACGCCGGGGGACATGGCGCGAGGGCGGCGCGCGCAAGTCGTGGGCTGGGCGGCGTCATGCGTCCCCGCCGAAATTTCCGCTACAAAGGAGACGATCCGTCACATTGTTCGCCACAATATGGACGATCATTCTACAGTTCGCGGTTTCGCGTTCGTTTACTTTGTCTCTCGAGGATTTTGTTTCATGCTCATGAAATTCGACAATCACCTGCCGCTCGCCGCCCTCGACGTCATCGGCGCCGGCCAGACTGGCGGCTGGGGGAAAATCGCCATTTCGGTCGAGGCGCGCAGCGTCAAATATACCGATTCCGTCGCCGCGCCGGCTTCGCCCAACGCCTGGTGCTATATTCGTCAGGGCTCGCCGCAGGAGCGCGCCGCCAGCCTCGAGAATTATCTCGGCCCCATCGTCAATGTCACGCGCGGGCGCCCGCTCGAGGTGGTCTGGATCAACCGAATCGGCTCCATGCCGGCGGAAAAGCCCGGCGACGCGCGCTCGCTGGCCATGCCGCCGATCGATCCGCCGCCCATGGATCTCGCCGAGGATATAGACCAGTATAAATCGATGAATTATCCGGTCGGCGTCGTCGCGCATCTGCACGGCGCCAAGGCGCGGCCGGATTCGGACGGCTGGCCGCTCAGCCCGGCGAGCTTCGAGGGCAATCCCTATGGAATGCCGGCCTATCGCTCCTATTGCTATCCCAACGACCAGCGCGCGGCCATGCTGTGGTTCCATGATCATGGCATGGACAATACGGCGGTGCAGGTGCACGCCGGCCTCGCGGGCCTTTATTTCGTGCGCGACAATTCGGACGCGGAGCTGTTCCATCTCATCGGCGACGAGACGCAGGAATTGCCGCTCGTCATTCAGGACCGCTGCCTGAACGCCGACGGCGCCGGGGTGAGCTATCTGAAGGGCGTTCCGCTGCAGAAGGACCCGGCGACCGGCAAGCGCTCCTTCATTCGGCCGGAATTTCTCGGCGACACGATTCTCGTCAATGGCCGGCCCTGGCCGCACGCCCATGTCAATCCCAAGATCTATCGCCTGCGCATCCTCAATGGCTCCAACGCGCGCAGCTATGCGCTGACGCTCGCCGATCCCGACGGCAAGATCGGCGGCAAGATCTGGTATGGCGATCTTCTCACCGCCATCGGCAATGACGGCGGCCTGTTCAGCCGCGGCGAGAAGCTCGAGGAGCTCGATTATCTCTTGCTGGCGCCGGGCGAGCGTCTCGACGTGCTGCTCGATCTCACGCAAATCGACAATGACGTCCTCGGCTCTCTTCATCTCGTCAATCTGTCGATCGCGGGCTATGACCCGACGCAGCCGGAGCAGGAGCCGATCTTTCAGAACGACGCCAATTCCGTCTTCGCGCCGGGAACGCCGGAGGCGCTGAAGGCGATCGCCTTCACGCAAAAGAGCGACGGACCGCATGCCGATCTGCCGCTCGCCAATGTGATGGAGTTCCGTATCGTCGACGCCCCGCATACGCATGGGGCCGGGGGCGCCGCTGCGCCGGCGGCGCATCACGCCGCGGCGCAGCCGCCGCTCGATCGCGTCACGCTCGATAAGATTCTGCTGCGCTACGCCGATGACGAGAGCTTCCGCTGGGACGCCAGCACGCCGGGGTTGATCCGCGCCAACACGGATGCGCCCGTGGTGCGCAATCGCTTCGTGCTGCTGATGAACGACACCGCTGGCAAGGCCGATGTCGAGCCGGTCAATCCGATCACCGGCGCGCCGTGGCGCGACACGCAAATGTGGGAGCTGCGGCCCTCCACCGCGCCCGCCGGCGACGCCAGCGCCTTCACATTGCCCTTCGACGCCAAGCTGGCGACGCCTTGGGAGGAGGGCCAGCCCGCGGCGGGAGTCGCCTATCAGGTCTCGCGCGCCTTTTTCTTCGAGCCCGCCGATCCCAATCCGCCCCATGCGGCGCGCCACGCCGATCCGCTGTGGCCGCTCGCCACCGACAATGTCGATCCCGCCGGCTATCCGCCCATCTATCGCTACGCGCATCTCTATCGGCACAATCCGGCGGCCGGCCGCGCCATTATCCGCCCGCGCGAGGGAAGCTATGAGCGCTGGTATGTCGCCAATATCGGCAATGATCAGGCGCATCTCGCCGATGGCGTGCCCGACATGCATCCGTTCCACATGCATCTCGTGAATTTCGTCGTGCTGCGGCGTTTTCGCCTGCGCAAGGACGCCGCCGAGAACTCTGTCTTCGCGCGCATAGAGCGGCGGCTCGATTTCGACGGCGTCGTCCGTCACGATACTGTGCGGATCCAATCCAACGAGCTGGTCGAGCTGCTCGTGCATTTCCCGCGCGGCTATACGGGCGTCTATCCATATCACTGCCATCTGGTGGAGCATGAGGACATGGGCATGATGCTGCATTTCGACGTGCAGCCTCAAGGCGCGCCCTGAGCCTCGATTCGGCGCGGCGTCGATTCGGCGCCGCGCTCTCGATTCGAGACGCCCGGCCGCCTCGCTCGCGCAAACGCGTCAAAAAAGCGCGGGTTTCGGCCGTAGCGGGGAAAAGGCGTTGCGGAGCGGGGCGGTTTCGCCCACCATCGCGCCATGCCGCTCGGACCCTATCCGCCCGAACTTTTGACCACAGCGCAAATGGCGCGCGCCGACCGCCTCACCATAGAGAGCGGCGTCGCCGGCATGGCGCTGATGGAGAAGGCGGCCGCCGCCATAGCCGCGGCCGCCACGGCCTTTCTGGTGAAGACGGCGGGGCGGCGCGTGCTGGTGCTGTGCGGGCCGGGCAATAATGGCGGCGACGGCTATGTCGCCGCGCGCATATTGCGCAGCCAGCGCTTCAAAGTGCGCGTCGCAGCGCTCACGCCGCCGGACACTCTGCACGGCGATGCGCGCTTGGCCGCGACGAGCTGGGACGGCCGCGTCGAGGACGCCGCAACTTGTGATTTCAAAGGCGTCGATCTCGTCATCGACGCTTTGTTCGGCACGGGTCTCGCGCGTGATCTGGACGGGCCGACGGCGGAGCTGATCCTGCGCCTCAACGCTTGGCGCGAGGAGACCAAGCAGAAGATCATCGCCATCGACATTCCGTCCGGCGTCGACGGCACCAGCGGCGCCATTCGCGGCGTCGCCGTGCAGGCCGATTCGACGGTCACTTTCTTCCGTCTGAAATGCGGGCATCTGCTGTTGCCGGGTCGGCTGCGCTGCGGGACGATCTCCTGCGCCCATATCGGCATAAGGTCGAATGTGCTGGAGAAGATCCAGCCGCAGACCTTCGTCAACGAGCCCGCCGCCTGGCGCGACGCTCTTCGCCTTCCGAGCGTCGAGGGCCACAAATATGCGCGCGGCCATGCAGTGGTGATCTCGGGCGGCGCCTCGCATACGGGCGCGGCGCGGCTCTCGGCGCTGGCGGCGCTGCGCGGCGGCGCCGGCCTCGTCACTCTGGCGACGCCGCAGGAGGCCTTCGCCGTCAACGCGCCGGCGCTGACCGCGGTGATGCTGCGCGTCGCCGACGGGCCTGCCGGGCTTTCCGCTCTGCTCGAGGACAAGCGCAAGAATGTCGTCGCTCTGGGGCCGGGCCTCGGCGTCGGCGAGGCGAGCTGCGCTCTGGTCGAGACCGCGCTCGCGCCCTCGCCGGAGCGCCGCGCCGTGGTGCTCGACGCCGATGCCCTGACCAGCTTCGCGCTCGCGCCGGATCGTCTGCGCGAGGCGATTCGCGCTGCGCCGGGTCCGGTCGTGCTGACGCCGCACGGCGGCGAGTTCGCGCGGCTCTTTCACGGCCAGCGCTGGGAGCGCACGATCAGCGGCGCGCCCATTTCCAAGCTCGAGCGCACGCGCGACGCCGCCCGCGATATCGGCGCCATCGTGATTTTCAAAGGGCCGGACACTGTGGTCGCCGCGCCGGACGGGCGCGCCTCAATATTGGCGGAGGCTTCGCCTTGGCTCGCCACCGCCGGCTCCGGCGACGTTCTCACCGGCATTGTCGCAGGCCTGCTGGCGCAAGGGATGGAGCCTTTCGCCGCCGCCTCCTGCGCCGTGTGGATGCACGCCGCCGCGGCGGATGATTTCGGCGCCGGCCTCATCGCCGACGACATCATCGATCGTCTGCCTGCGGCATGGCGACGCCTGGTTTCGATTCAGCCCTAGCTCCCTACATAGAGAGAAGCGGAAACGATGCGCGCATTCGCGCGTTTCGCCGATCGAGGCGGAGCGCGTCGAGGTCGCCTCGCATTCGCGCGGTCGTCGCAACGACACGTTCACGCGCTTCAATGAGAATGCGCGCCTTCCGACAAGAGGAGAGCTTTCATGTCCGATCTCGTCGTCATCGTCTATCCGACCGAGGCCAAGGCCGAGGAAATCCGGCAGAAACTGTTCGATCTGCAGAAAGAATATGTGATCGAGATCAGCGATGCGGTCATCGCGGTGAAGGAGCCGAGCGGCCATGTGAAGCTCAACCAGCTCATCAACACCACCGCGGCCGGCGCCGTCAGCGGCACCTTCTGGGGCGCGTTGATCGGGCTCATCTTCCTCAATCCGCTGCTCGGCGCGGCGATCGGCGCGGGCGCGGGCGCGCTCAGCGGCGCGCTCACCGATTACGGCATCAACGACGCCTTCATGAAGCAGCTCTCGGAGACGCTTCAGCCCGGCAACGCCGCGCTCTTCGTGCTGATCCGCAAGCTGACGACCGACAAGCTGCTCGATGCGGTGAAGGGCACCGGCGGCATAGTGCTCAAGACCTCGCTCGACCACAATAAGGAACAAGCGCTGCGCGACGCGCTCGCCGCGCATGTCTCGACCGCGATTCCCGCTCCGTCGACGCCTTGATTGCGCCGAAGCATCCGAGACGCCGTCAGCGTCTCGGATGCTGCACATCGGCCAGCGTGCGTAGCCGTCGTCCGGCGCCGGGGCCGGTGAAGACGTCGGCGCTTCTCACTGCGTCGGGGAAGCGCAGTCCCGTCTCCGTTTCGATTTTCGTCACCGGAACCTGAAAATTCTGGCCGGGCTCCGAGCTGTTCGGGCCCACCGGCAGCTGCTCGAAGGGAATGTTCAGAGCATAGTCCTGCTGGCTGACCATATAGGCGCTCGAGTAGAGCGCGCCCCTGCGGTCGGCGACGACGACGACTTTCCAGAAGAATTGCGGGATCAGCACGCCGCGATGCTCTTCGTCGTCGGATCGGAACAGGGGGCCGGTGAAGACGCTGGCGCGGACATCTTCCTCGTCGGTGTTGTAGAGAATGAAATTCTCGAGACCCTGCCAGAGGTCGGCGCCTTGATTGAAGCCCCAATATTGGGGCGAACAGTTGGTCCAGTGGAAGGTGTCGTCGTTCGCCTGCTTGGCTTCGCGGATCGCGCCCCATACCGGGTCCAGCCGGCGCACCAGATGGCCGCGGTCGAAGTAGTTCTTCCCCGGCACGGGCTCGTTGCCATAGAGCTCGTCGCCGTTCTGCAATTCCTCGGGCAGGCGCGGGTCATAGTACCAGGCGTCGGCGCCGCGATCGAGATTGACCCATTTGGCGCCGTCTATGTTGACGGCGGTGAAGAAGGCCAGCTTACGCTTGGGATCGCCGTTGAAGACCACCGAAAAGTGCAGATAGCGCAGCACGTCGTCCGACGCGCCGGCGATCTTGGCCGGACTGCCGAAGCGCAGCGCATTGGGGCCGAGCGTCGGCAAGGGCGCGGCCACGGGGAGGAAATTCGGATCATAGCCTTTTCGGCCGTCGAAATAATTGGCCGGATGCGTGCGCCGCTTCGGAGCGCGCGCCGCTTCCAGCGCGGCCGATTGCGCGACGAGGATCGCCGGGGCGCCGATGATCGGCGGGCCGACGATGCTCTGCAACGGCTGCGCGCCCGGAAAGGACACGGCGCCGGAAGCGTCGGCGAGCAGATCGCCGATCAGCGCGGAGCGCGGCGTCGCGGAGGATTTGACCTGCTGCTCGAGGTCGGCGAGCAGCTTGGACACGCGCACGCCCTCATTGGCGATCCATTTGATCTTCTCGCCCTCGAGCCGCCGCGCCGTCGTCGCCGGGGCGGTCGATCCGTCGGTGAGCGTCCAATGCTCGACGCCATTGACGATCAGGCGCTCCGGCACGCCGGCGTGATGGAGGCAGACGACCTGCCAGGCGTCCGTGCACACGGGCGCGCCGGAGGAGCCGGGCGCGGTGTCCGACGAATACCAGAGGAAATCGTCCTTCGAAGAGTCTCTCTCGTCGCCATATTTGACGATCTTGTTCTCTCGCAGCGAAATGCGCTTCGTGCGCGCGTCTGGATGCTGGATGATCGTGACGTAATTGCCCGTATCGATCTTGCCGGTGCGCGCGTCGAGACGCAGATAGCCGAAGTCGGCGAGCGCCGCGCCATCCTCGCTTCGCTCGGCGACGGCGACGATGGTATAGTCGAGACGATTTCTCGGACTGGTGACGAAGCCGTCCTGCGGCGACA
Organism: Methylosinus sporium; assembly: GCF_003113265.1. Taxonomy (GTDB): domain Bacteria; phylum Pseudomonadota; class Alphaproteobacteria; order Rhizobiales; family Beijerinckiaceae; genus Methylosinus; species Methylosinus sporium. The sequence goes on along the minus strand of NZ_PUIV01000013.1, from coordinate 80,980 downwards.
GGGCGAAACGGGTGCTGCGGCGCAGCCGGCCCGAGCCGTCGAGCTCATAGCCGAATTCGATCGTCGCGCGCAGCGCGTCCTCGGGCGTAGGCAATACGTGATTATTGGTCAGCAGCAGGCGCGGGCCGATCAGAAAGCCCGTTCCCCATTCGCTCCCATTGCCGACGAGGGCCGGGGCGTTGATGCGGCAGACCGCGCGCGCCGCCATGAGGCCGCGTTCGAGATAATTGATCTCGACGAGATCATTCGCGCCGATCAGCGCTTCATAGGCGTCGAAATCGACGCCTGCGCCGGCGCGCACGCGATGCACGATCTGGTCGACCACACGGGCGGGATCCGGCGTCGGATGCGGGGCGGCCTGTCCAGATCGGATCTGGTCGCGCAATTCGGCGTCGTCGAACTTCGATTCGATAATCATTTCGAGCTCCAAATAAATTTAACGATCGATATTAGCGCGAGCTCGACGATAGATTTATGACGGAAGACGGCGTCGGACGGGGCCGCTCAGGGCGCAAAGCCTTCGAAGACGATCTGATCGGCGAAGGCGAGCGCCGTCTTCGCCTGTTCCGCGCTACGCACGGTCCATGTCGTCATCGGAATGCCGAGGTCCTCGCGGCAGCGGCGCGGAATCTCATGCGGCAGATCATGGACATTCCACGATAGAAAATCCGGCCGCGTGCGTTCGACATGGGAGAATTGCGTGAGCTCCTCCCGCTGCGCGGCGGAGAGAAAGCGCCAATCCTCGCCCTCATAGGACGCTTGCGCGACGACGCCGAGCGGCGCGCCCGCTATGCCCAGCGCGCCGAAATGCGCGCGCAGCTCCGCGATCGGCGCCGGATCGAAGCTCTCGATCGCCACGACGCCGCGATAATGCGCGACGATTTCCGCGACATTGCGGGCGAGTGCGAGATCGCCGTCGAAACGGCTCTTGATCTCGATGAACAGCGGAACGTTTCCGCCGATCGTCGCGAGAAAATCACGGAGCGTCGGAACGCCTTCTCGCGTTCCGCGCAGGGTGAGGCGGGCGATCTCGAAATGATTCAGCGCGTCGAGACGGCCCGTCGCGTCGGTGAGACGCTCCAGTGTCTCGTCGTGGAAGACGACGACCTCGCCGTCGGCGCTTGCCTGCACGTCGCATTCTATGGCGTAGCCGGCGCAGACGGCGGCGCGCGCCGCCGACAGCGAGTTCTCGACTATGCCTTTGGAGCGATCGTGCAGACCTCTATGCGCGATTTTATGCTCGGTGAGCCAGTGATAGGGAACGCCGCCGCCGCGCGTCATCGCCTACTCCACGATTTCGAAGGTTCCATCCACTTCCACCGCCGCGTCGAGCGGAAGCTGCGCGACGCCGACGGCGAAGCGCGCATGGCGTCCATTCTCGCCGAGCACGGCGGCGACGAGATCGGAGGCGCCGTTCAGCACTTGCGGGATCTGGCCGTAATCGCCGGCGCTGTTGATGAAGCCGCCGAGCCGCAAGACGCGCAGCTTGGCGAGATCGCCGCCTGCCGCGACGGAGGCCTGCGCCAGCAGATTGAGGGCGCAGATCCGCGCCGCCGCCTGGCCGGCTTCGAGCGCGACGGAGGCGCCGAGCTTGCCCTTATGCGCAGGATCGATCGCGCCGCCGGGCCCGACCGGCAATTGTCCGGAGACGAAGACGAGATTGCCGGAGCGCGTCCAGGGAACATAATTGGCGACGGGCGCCGCCGGGGTGGGGAGGGCGAGCCCTAGAGCCTCGAGCTTTTCGAGCGGCGTCTTCGCTGTGTCGGACATTACGCTTTCCTTTCGTCGATCTTCGAGCGATCTCGCGTTTTCGTCCCCGACCGTAATTTGGCCAAGGTCGGGAGGCAATGCGTCGAGCGAGACTTCGCCTCGACATCTCGTTCGTCCGAGATAGACTGGTCGAGCGAGCGCAGCGCGCAGCGACGACAGCCGGAGCGAAGCGAGGCGGCTCCCCCCTGTCGAAGGTCGACGCGAAGCGCCGGGAGACGCCGGACCCGTAACCAAACCGAGCTCGACAGAGGGAGAAAGACCCCACATGGCTCCAAAAACGATCATCGGCGCGACGCTCGCCTGCGCCTCCTTTCTCGCGCTCGCGGCTCATGCGGCGCAGACCGACACGACCGCGACGATCGCGGCCGTCGCCGCTCAGCCACAGCTCGCGCCGCATCGCGCCGTCTATGATCTGACGCTGGCGCAGGCGACGGGCAGCAAGGCTCCGACCTCGGCGCGAGGCCGCATCGCCTTCGATTTCACCGGCTCCTCCTGCGAAGGCTGGGTGCAGAATTTCCGCCAGATCACCGAATTGCAGCCCGCGGAAGGTCCGCCGCGCCTCTCCGACATGCGCTCCGCCACTTTCGAGGCGGGCGACGGCAAGGATTTCCGTTTCCGCATCGAGACCAAGCTGGACAATGTCCAGGCCGAGGACATAGACGGCAAGGCCAAGAAGAAGATCGGAACGCCGCTCTCGGTCGATCTCGCCCGGCCCAAGCAGTCGACGGTCTCGCTGGACGGCGGCGCTCTCTTCCCGACCGAGCATTTGCGCCATATCCTCGCCGCGGCGGTCGCGGAGGAGCGCATTCTCGAGGCCAAGGTTTTCGACGGCTCCGGCGACGGCGAGAAAGTCTTCGACACGATGAGCGTGATCGGCAAGCCGAGCAATGGCGCCGTCACCGAAAAGGCCGCGCAGATCAAGGAGCTGGAAGGGCTCAAGCGCTGGCCGGTGTCGATCTCCTATTTCGAGCCGGGCAAACGCGACGAGCAGCCGGTCTATGTTCTGTCCTTCGACCTCTACGAGAACGGCATCTCGCGCGCGCTGAAGCTCGACTATGGCGATTTCGCGCTCACCGGCGAGATGACCGAGCTCTCGCTGCTGCCGAGCGCAGCCAACTGCAAGATGTGACGCGGCCGCTCTCCCTCTTCCCGCCGGGGAGAGGGAGAGCGAGGCGTTTTCAGCGGATAGGGGGCTTTTGCGGAGCGGCCTTGCCGCGGCGCTCCATATGACGCCGGCCGACGCGCCCCGTCCAATAAGCGACGAAGACGATGAAGACATAGATCAGCAGCATCCAGGGCCAGCGCTCGCTGGCGCTTTCGGCCTTATCGGAGAATTTGATCCAGCCTTCGAAGAGATATTCGACGCCGAAACCGAAGATAAAGGTGAGGATCAGCACGCTTTTCCACCAGGAGAGGCGAAAAAAGCCGGCGGTGAGCGCGACCATCGCGGCGGCGATGCCGACGCCATTGACGAATTGCTGCAAGAGCCCTTCGGAAAACAATGTGATCAGGCGAACGACAAAGACCATCCGGCGCCCCTCTGCGATCTGCGAAATCGGCTCATACTACACATTCGGTAGGTGCTGCGCGAGCGCCTCCAGCACCGCCATGCGCACGGCGACGCCCATTTCCACCTGATCCCTTATGAGCGAGCGGGCGCCGTCGGCCACGCTCGAGTCGATCTCGACGCCGCGATTCATCGGGCCGGGATGCATAACCAGAGCGTCGGGCGCGGCATAGGCGAGCTTCTCCTCGTCGAGGCCGAAGAAATGGAAATATTCGCGGCTGCTCGGCACAAAGGCGCCGTTCATGCGCTCGCGCTGCAGCCGCAGCATCATCACTATGTCCGCGCCGGCGAGGCCGGAGCGCATATCATGGAAGACCTCGACGCCGAGGCGCGACAGAGAATCGGGCGCGAGCGTCGAGGGGCCGACCGCGCGCAGCCGCGCGCCCAGCGCGCTCAGGAGAATAATATTGGAGCGGGCGACGCGCGAATGCAGCACATCGCCGCAGATCGCGACCGTGAGCCCTTCGATGCGGCCCTTGTGGCGGCGGATCGTCAGCGCGTCCAGCAGCGCCTGCGTCGGATGCTCATGGGCGCCGTCGCCGGCGTTCACCACCGCGCAATCCACCTTGCGCGCCAGCAGATGAACCGCGCCGGCGCGGGCGTGGCGCACGACCAGAATATCCGGCCGCATGGCGTTGAGCGTCATCGCCGTGTCGAGCAGCGTCTCGCCCTTCTTCTCCGACGAATTGGCGACCGACATGTTCATGACGTCGGCGCCGAGCCTTTTGCCGGCGATCTCGAAAGAGGCCTGCGTGCGGGTCGAGGATTCGTAGAAGAGATTGACCTGGGTGCGGCCGCGCAGCGTGGCGCGCTTCTTCTCCACCTGGCGGGAGACCTCGATCGCCTCCTCGGCCATGTCGAGCAGAGTGACGATGTCGATGCGCGACAGCCCCTCTATGCCGAGAAGATGGCGATGCGGAAAGACGGGATGCGGTTTTTGCGGCATGGCCGTCGTCTATAGCAGTTTCTCGCGCGCTGGCCAGCCTCGCGCCCTCATGGTTGAGAAATCCTGGACAGGATCGCTCGAAAGCGACGGCGGAACCAAAGAGGATGAAAAAGAGTTCAAGAATTGCCCGAGATGGAGCGTTTCTTTCCCGCAATTCTTCGCGAAACAGGAGATCGTCAATGCAACTTCGGCTCGGCTCGCCGCTCCTCACGGCGGCTTTCTCGCTCTGCGCCGCCACGGCCATGGCGGCTCCCCGCGTCGCCACGGATTTCTCCAATATGCGCTCCGGCCCCGGCGCGCGCTGGCCGGTCATCGCGCAAATCCCGGCCGGCGCCAAAATCCGGCTCGACAATTGCGGGCCGGGCTGGAAACACGACTGGTGCCAGATCCGTTACAAGGGCAAGCGCGGCTTCGTCGCCGCCAACACGCTGGAGCCGACGATGAAGAATGTCATCGTCGCCCCGCTCGTCACCCGCGACGCGACCGCCGTTCGCTCGGGCCCCGGCGAGAGCTGGAAGGTGGTCGCCAAAATTCCTGCGGGCCGAAAGGTCGTCTCCTCAGGCTGCCAGAAGGGATGGATGACCAACTGGTGCAAGGTCGCCTATGAGGGCAAGTCCGGCTATGTCGACCGCAATTATCTGAAGCGAAAGGGCGCCGTCTTCGCCCGCTAGCGCGTTTCCAGCCGAAGTGGACGCCGGTTCGGCCTTCTGTGCTTCGATGAAACGCAGAAAGATTTTCGTCCGCTCCCGCCGAGAGCCCGAGACCGCGGCCCGTCACGCCGCTGGGCGCGCGGTCTCACATTCGAGCTTTCTCGATCTCGACGACGAGACAGGCTTGCCGCCGCAGCCCCTTGGCCAGAAGATGCAAGGGCCAGGAGAGGAGCGCGATCGCCTTCTCCTTCGCGCTGCGAAGCAGGCGCCCGGCAAGATCTGGCGCTTCCGACGGAGCGCCGCCATAGGCCGGCTCCGCCGCCGTGTCGGACCCGGAGCGCCGCAGCTCGCGCAGACAGTCGCGGACGGCGACCATGAACGTCGTCAACACCTCGCTCTCATACTCGGTCGTCCGCCATCTGCAATTGGCGTCGGACGGCGCAATGAAGCGAAGGGCCGAAGGCGTGATCATGCTCACATGATCGACCGGCTTGAACATCGGCCAGAAGCGGCCGCTGATTCGGCTCGCGAGACTCGCGGCGTTGGGGGTGATCATCAGCAGAACGCCGCCCGGCCGAAGAACGCGCAGGACGTCGGAGACAAACGCCCGCTGGTCGTAAATATGCTCGATCACATGGCTGAGCATCACCAGATCGAAACCCGCGTCCTGACAATCGGCCGAATTGAATGGCGCGACGCGAATGTCGAGACCGAGTGAGCGGCCGATGCGAGAGTGCGGCTCGCTGGGGTCGACGCCGATCGCCTCCCACCCCAATTCCTTCGCGGCCAGCAGATATCCGCCCGCTCCGCAACCGATGTCGAGCATACGAATTTTTTCACAATTCGGCGGCGCATGGCGCCTGAGGACCGCGATCTTTTCCTCCACGCCGAGAGTGCGCCGAGCCGATCGCAGATCGGCGGATTCGATCCATGAGCCGAGATCATAGGAAGGAGCCAGCGCGAGATATTGCTCGGCCGTCATATCCGCCGTGACCGAATGGCACTCGTCGCATTTCCAATAGCGTCTGCCCTGCCGATGAAACGCGAATCTCGCTTTGGCGGAACCGCAAACTCTGCAATGAGCCATGGATCGACGCGCGCCTCCCGCGAAAGGGCGATGCGCGCTCCCTGGTTGAATCGCTCGTCGCATCCGCCCGGTCGGCGCTTCTCGCGGAGCAATTGGTTGACGAATGACGAAACGATAGCGGTTCGTCGCCGCAGCGACCAGTCCCGTCGCTCACCTAGGCGCCGCGATGCGCGAGAGGGCAATGGGTCTTTTTCCGCATGGGAGATTCGCGCATTGCGGCCGATAGCGTGGCGAATTAACCATGGAAAGGAGCTTTCTCCGCCATGGAGAAGCTCGAGTGCTCCTTTCGCGAACGCCGCTTCTTAGGATTGGGGGATCCGATGGTCTATGCCGAGAAGCGCATCGACGCTCTCGCCGCGCCCGACGTCCAGCAGGGAAACAAGAAATGGTGGACGTCCAACACGATGAGCTACGACTGGAAGGACCAGGTGCGGCTGGAAAAATTCAGCCGGCAATGGTTCGACGAGATCGATCGGCGATTTCTCGCCGGAGCGAGACTTTTTTCGGCGCAAGAGAATCCATTCTATGAATTGATGGAAACGTCCTCGCTCGAGGGCAAGCGCGTCCTCGAGATCGGCTGCGGCATGGGCTTTCATGCGGAATTGCTTTCGAGGGCAGGGGCGGTTTTAACGACGGTGGACATTTCGCCCACTTCGGTCGAGGCGACGCGCGCGAGATTCGCCGTGAAAGGGCTCAACGCCGACATCTTCGAGATGGACGCGGAAGCGCTCGCTTTTCCCGACGATAGTTTCGATCTCGTATGGTCGTGGGGCGTCATCCATCACTCGTCCAGAACGGGGCGCATCGTTCGAGAAATCGAGCGCGTATTGAAGCCGGGCGGCAGCGTCAAGCTGATGGTCTATAATCTCGGCGGCATGTCGGCCTATCTGACGATGATGATGCGCTACAGCTTGAAATTCTGGTCTGGATCATCCGTCGACGAAGAGCTCTGGCGGTCGAGCGACGGATTCACCGCCCGCTTCTATTCCAAGGATTTGCTCGCCGATCTGCTCTATACCTTCTTCGAGCATGTCGACATCGAGACCTTCGGACAGGAGGCCGACGCCATTCCGCTGCCGAGACAGCTGCGGCCGATAGCGCGATTGTTCATCTCGAACGCGAAGCAGCGCGAGCTGGCGCGCCAGCGCGGCGCCTTGCTGTTCGCCGCAGCGCGGAAGCGGTCGTGAGAGGCCGCGCGCCGTCGATTCTCCTCTGTTCGCAATTTCTCGACGAAGGACGCGGCGGCATTTGCGAAGTCGCGCGATTGACGATGCAGGCGCTTTGCGGAAGGCATGACGTCTCCGCGCTGGCCTGCATGGAAAAGGCGGATTTTCGCATCGGCGCGACGCCTGTCCGCGGCTTTCGTGGAAGTCGCGCGCGTTTTGTTTTCGACCTCGCGATGCAGGCGCGGCGCGCGACGCACATATTCTATGATTTCGCGGGAACGGCGCGCGCTCGGCAATTCGTGAGATTGCCCGCCCGTCCATATGCGGTATGGGCGCATGGATGGGAGGTCTGGGGCGAGCCGAGGCGCGATTACGAAGAGGCTATAGCGCGGGCCGATATCGTGCTCGTGAACAGCGTCTACACGATGGAGCGGGCGTATCGGATGCTCGACCGCTCGAAAGCGGTGCGATTGTGCCGGCTCGCGACCACGAGCGACGAAAGGCCGGATTTCGTGGGGCCGTCCGAGGGGAGGCCGACCGTCCTTCTGCTCGGGCGCATGGATAATCTGCTGGCCAAAGGACATGACATTCTGATCTCGATTTGGCCGAAGGTCGCCGCAGCCGTTCCCGGCGCCCGGCTCGTTTTCGCCGGCGGAGGAGAAGCCGCGGAGCGCGTGCGCGCGCTGGCGCGAGCGTCTCGAGCGGCGCGATCGATCGAAATCATCGATTTTGTGCCGGCCGACAAGATCGACGAGCTATGGCGTTCCGCGACGATTTTCGCGATGCCCGGATTCGCCGAGGGCTTCGGGCTCGTCTACATCGAGGCGATGCGGCGCGGGCTTCCCGTCATCGCCTCGCGTGAGGACGCTGGGCAGGAAATCAACATAGACGGCGAGACAGGTTTCAATATTTCGCGAGATTCGCCGAGCGAGATCGCCGACGCTCTCATCGAGCTGCTGCGTGATCCCGACCTCGCGCAGCAGTTCGGCATGGCTGGCTACGCCAGATGGCGCGATCATTTCCGCTTCGCGCATTTCGAACGGCGCTTCGAAGAGGCGACAGCCGATTTCCTGGCCGCGTCTTAGACGAGAGCGTCGCCAACCGCGCGGCGGATTCGGGAGTCTCGACGCGGGGGCTCTTGTTTCTGGGCGCGCATTGGGCATATACTCATTACGAGCATATATCGGCGATGGGACGGATCGGCCAAGGGTTGCCGAAACGTCACATCGCTTCTAAGCTGAAAACCATTCTCTGTCGGGGAGCCCCCGGTGGAGTTTTTGATTGGTTCTCTTATGCTCCAATTGAGCATAAGTGAGTTCGGAGGAAGCCAATGGGCATCCCGTTCCAGACAGGCGACAAAGAGCGAGCGCGCGCTCATGCTTTGGGCGCGCTCGAGGGCGCGGCGCAGCGCTTTCCCGTGCTGCCCATGCCCAATCTCGCCTGGAACAGAGAGGTCGAGGCCGCGACCGCCCATCTCTATGAGCGCGTCGCCAAGGTCATGCCGGCGATCGAATGGGCCTATCATGCGCCCTATGTGAAGGCGATCAACGAGCTGAAGCGGGAACGCAACGCCGTCATCCTCGCCCACAACTACCAGACGCCGGAAATCTATCATTGCGTCGCCGATTTCGTCGGCGACAGCCTGCAGCTCGCCAAGCTCGCGGCCACCTCCGACGCCGAGATCATCGTGCAGGGCGGCGTGCATTTCATGGCCGAGACCTCGAAGATTCTGAGCCCCGAGAAAGTCGTGCTGACGCCCGATCTCGAGGCCGGCTGCTCGCTCGCCGCCTCCATCACCGCCGCCGACGTGCGCGCGCTGCGCGCCGAATATCCGGGCGTGCCGATCGTCGCCTATGTCAACACTTCCGCCGATGTGAAGGCGGAGGTCGATATTTGCTGCACTTCTTCCAACGCGCTGAAAGTTGTGGAGAGCCTCGGCTCCGATCGCGTCATCATGCTGCCGGATCGCTATCTCGCCGAGAATGTCGCCGCGCAGACCAAGGTGAAGATCATCGCCTGGCGCGGCGCCTGCGAGGTGCATGAACGCTTCACCGTCGAAGAGCTCGAGAGCTATCGCGCCGATCATCCGGGCGTGAAGATCATCGCCCATCCCGAATGTCCGCGCGAGGTGGTGGAGATATCCGATTTCGCCGGCTCGACGGCGGCGATGATCGATTATGTGCGCGCCAAAAAGCCGGCGCGCGTGCTGCTCGTGACCGAATGCTCCATGGCCGACAATGTCGCGGCGGAGACGACCGGAACCGAGTTCATCCGCCCCTGCAATTTCTGCCCGCATATGAAGCGCATCACTCTGCCGAAGATTCTCGACGCGCTGGTGCATATTCGCGAAGAGGTGACGGTCGATCCGCTGATCGCCGCGCGCGCGCGCGTCTCCGTGCAGCGGATGATCGATCTGGGTTGACGGACTCCCTTCTCCCGCGGGCGGGAGAAGGATTTTTCAGGGAGCGCGGCCATGACGGCGCGATACGAGGCTCTGATCGCAGCGATCGACGCCGCCAATGCCGACGATCCGCGCAGAGTGACGACCGACGGCGCCGAGCGCGCTTTCGAGATCGTCTATGCCGAGCGCATGACGGCGCGCCTTGCCGCGCTCTATCCCGAGGCTTCGGAGTTGCTGCAAATCGCGACCCGCGCGCAGCATCTGCGCCGCTGGGACATTCCGCGCGAGAATTTCCCGCTCGGCCGCCATGGCTACAACGACTGGCGCAAGGAGTGCCGCGCCCATCACGCCCGCCTCGCCGGCGAGCTCATGAGCGCGCAGGGCTATGCGGAAGACGAGATCGACCACGTCGGCGCGATCATCCGCAAGGAGAAGCTGAAGAAGGATCGCGACTCCCAGGCGCTGGAGAATGTCGCGGCGATCGTCTTCCTCGAGCATTATTTCGACGACTTTCACGAGAAATACAAAGATTACGACGATGAGAAGATCGTCGACATCCTCGGCAAGACGCTCTGTAAAATGTCGCCCAAGGGCCATGGCGCCGCTCTCGCCCTGCCTTTGCCGGAGCGCACGCGCGCGCTGGTCGCTGCGGCCATCGCCAAGGAGAGCGAGGCGCTCGCCAAGCTCGCAGCCGTAGCGATCGATTAACGCCATGCCTGCGCCCATCCTCATCGTCGGCGGCGGCCTCGCGGGCTTGTTCTGCGCATTGAAGCTGGCGCCGCGCCGCGTCGTCGTGCTGACGCCGGGCTCGATCGATGAAGGGGCCGCCTCCTTCTGGGCGCAGGGCGGCGTCGCCGCGGCCGTGCTCGACACGGATTCGCCGGAGCGTCACGCCGAGGACACGCTGAAGGCCGGCGCAGGAATCGTCGACGCCCGTGTGGCGCTGGGCATGGCGCGCGAAGCCCGCGCGCGTATCGAAGATCTTCTCTCCTATGGCGTGCCCTTCGATCGCGCCGGCGGCAAATTCACGCCCTCGCGCGAGGCCGCGCATTCGGAGCGCCGCGTCGTGCGCGTGAAGGGCGACACGGCCGGTCGCGCCATAATGGAGACGCTCGTCGCCGCCGTTCGCGCGACGCCCTCGATCGAATTGTTGGAAGGCTTTTCCGCGCAAGAATTGCTGACCCGTGACGGCGGCGTCATCGGCCTGCGCGCGCGCGGCCGCGATGGGCTGCTGCGCGATTTTCTCTCGCACGCGACAGTGCTGGCCACGGGTGGAATCGGACATCTCTATCGCGTCACCACCAATCCGAAAGAGGCGCGCGGCCTCGGCCTCGCAATGGCGGCGCGCGCCGGCGCGATCATCGCCGATGCGGAGTTCGTGCAGTTTCATCCGACCGCGATCGACATAGGCGTCGATCCGGCGCCGCTGGCGACGGAATCGCTGCGCGGCGAAGGCGCGATCATCGTCGATCGCTTTGGCCATCGCTTCATGGCCGATATCGATCCGGGCGCCGAACTCGCGCCGCGCGATATCGTCGCGCGCGGCGTCTTCGCCTCCGTCGCCGCAGGGCGGGGCGCTTTTCTCGACTCGCGCGCCGCCGTCGGCGCGGAGTTCCCGACGCGCTTTCCGACCGTCTATGCGAGCTGCATGGCTGGCGGCGTCGATCCCGTGACGGAACCGATTCCGATCGCGCCCGCCGCGCATTATCACATGGGCGGCGTCGCCACCGACGCGCAGGGGCGAACCGCGCTCGCCGGCCTATGGGCGGCGGGGGAAGTGGCTTCGACCGGCGTGCATGGCGCCAATCGCCTCGCCTCCAATTCCCTGCTCGAGGCGGTGGTGTTCGCGGCGCGCATCGCCGCTCATATTCCCGCGACGCAGGAAGAAGCCGCGGTTGCGGTTCCGCCCTCCGCGCGCGATGAAGCGGCCGCCCCGCGACAAGACCTCGTCGATGAGCTGCGCCATGTGATGGCGCGCGACGTCGGCGTCATTCGCGATCGCGCAGGGCTCACGCGCGCGGCAGCGGCGATCTTGCGCATAGAGGCGGCGACGACAAACGTCGAATTGCGCAATATGGCGCTGACCGCGCTGCTGGCGACGAGCGCGGCGCTGGCGCGGCGCGAGAGCCGCGGCGCGCATTTCCGGTCGGATTTTCCGCGCGCCGAGGACGCGCTCGCGGATCGTTCCTATATGACCGAGGCGCAAGCGCGCGCCATCGCCGCGGAGGCGCTGAAATGATCGGGTCTCAGCGCCGTCGATGCGAGCCTGAAGGCGCGCGCTCTGGACCGCGAGCCTTCAGGCTCGCTTCTATGGGGACGCCGCGATGACAGCTCCCTGGACCCTTCCCGCCCCTCATGTCGAAGATGTCGTGCGCGCCGCTCTCGCCGAGGATTTCGGCCGCGCCGGCGACATCACCACTCAGGCGACGATTCCAGAGACCGCCAACGCCCGCGCCGTCATCGCCGCGCGCGGAGCGGGCGTCGTCGCGGGCCTCGCCGTGGCCTCGACGGCCTTTCGCCTCGTCGATCCTTCCGTGATGTTCACGCCCGCGACGCAAGATGGCGCGCATATCGGCGAAAGCGGGATCATCGCGCGGATCGAAGGGCCGGCGCGCGCCATTCTCTCGGCCGAGCGCGTCGCCTTGAATTTCCTCGGCCGGCTCTGCGGAATCGCCACGCTCACGGCGCGCTACGCCGAGAAAATCGTGCATACGAAAGCGAAGGTCTGCGACACGCGCAAGACGACGCCGCTGCTGCGCGCATTCGAAAAATATGCGGTGCGCTGCGGCGGCGGCGCCAATCACCGCTTCGGCCTCGACGATGCGATTCTCATCAAGGACAATCACATCGCCGTCGCCGGCGGCGTCGGCCCCGCTCTGCGCGCGGCCAAGGCCTTCGCCGGCCATATTGTGAAGATCGAGATAGAGGTGGATACGCTCGCGCAATTGCGCGAAGTCCTCGCCGAAGGCGCCGACATCGTGCTGCTCGACAATATGCCGCCGGATGTTTTGCGCGCCGCGGTGGCGCTGATCGGCGACAAAATGCGTGTAGAAGCCTCCGGCGGCGTTACGCTGGAGACGATCGCGACAATAGCCGAGACGGGCGTCGATCTCATTTCCGTCGGCGCGCTCACCCATTCGGCGCGCACGCTCGACCTCGGCCTCGATATCGAGATCGGCTGATCTTTCGGCGATAGCTTTCCGGCCGACCGCTGCGCGCGATGCGCGCGCGAAGCGGCCGATCGTCATGCGTTTCGTCTCGTCAGGCGGCGGCGCGGCCGGCCTCGGTCGCCTTGGGGACGTCGATCAGCTTCCCGCTCTTCACATCATAGATGAAGCCGTAGATGGGAATATTCTTCGGCGTCAGCGGATGCTCGCGGACGCGCTTCACATCCTGGTAGACGCTCTCCTCCTGCGACTCGATGGTGAGCCATTTCACGAAATGGCCCGCCGTGCAGCCGCCGCCATGCTGCGGATTGGACCAGGCCGTTCCATCGAAGGCCGCCGTCGCCAAGCTGTCGTCGAGCAGATCGGCCATCACCTCGTCGCAGAACAGCTCCATGCCGCAATCGGAATGGTGGATCACGAACCATTCGAGCGTGCCGAGCAGCTTGTGCGAAATGATCAGCGAGCGGATCGCATCGTCGGAAGCGCGCCCGCCGGCGTTGCGGATCACATGCGCGTCGCCTTCCGAAAGGCCGGCGTATTTGGCCGGGTCGAGGCGCGCGTCCATGCAGGTCAGTATCGCGAAACGCCGCGCCGGCGGCAGAGCGAGTTGCGCCTTGTCTCCGAAATCGGCGGCATATTTGTCGTTCGCCGCCAAGACTTCCGCGAGAATCGTCATATGTTCCTCCCATTGGGCTCTTCGCCGTCGGGATTTCTAAGGCGCGGGCTAGAAGCGTCTGAAATGCAGAATTTTCATAAGCGCATGAACGCTATGCATGAGCGATGCGATCACGCCTCCCGATAGGCGAGCAGCATCAGCCCCGCAAAAGTGAAGGCGATCGGCCAGACGATTCCGGCGATGCGCGCGCCCGGGCCGTCGAGGCGAATCTCCAGCCAGCGGGCGGAGGAGGCGAGGAGGCCGACCAGCGCCAGCGGCGTATGTGTGACCTCGATCAGAAATTCCTCGCGGATATTCGAGAGACCGTGCGAATGGGCCAGCAGCAGCGCGCCGCCGACGCCGGTGATGAGCGGGAAGGCGAGGGGCGCCCATTGCGCCTTCACTCGCTGCGTCCGCACCCGCCATTCGAAGATTCCAAAGCCGATGATGAGCGCGAGGAAAATGCGATGCTGCGCGATCTCGGGGTCGCGCAGGCTCTCGATGAGGCCGAGCTGGCCGAGCGGCCAGACGGCTTCGTCCGCGCGCAAAAAGAGGAAGCCGGCGAGGCCGAGCATCAGCATGGGCCAGTGGCGCGCGACAGGCGACAGGCGCCGCCAATGCTCCAGCAGCGCCAGCAGCCCCATGGCCGCGACGAACAGGCCGGCGATGTGGTGATTATATTCCGACCAGGCGATGTCCTCGGCGTTGCGCTGCGCCGTTATGGAGGCCGTGACGGCGTCGCTCGCCTCCGCGGGCGCGACATCGTCGGCGCGCGCGGTCTGGATCGGCGGCAGCGAAACGGAAAGGGTGGAATGGTCCGGGCTGTCGAGCCGCGGCGGCCATTGCGGCGTCAGCCGCTCGACGATCTCGGCGAGGCTCACCCGGTCGCGCGCGAGATCGACGGCCGGCGGCAGCGAGGAGAGCGATGCGGCGGCGAAAACGATCGTCCAGCCGATTCCGATCTCCACTTCCGCGAAACGGCGCAGCCGCGCGAAGGCGCGCGGATCGGTCGGCTGGCGGCGGACGGCGAAGAAATTGAGCGCGCCGAGCGACAGCAGGCCGGTGAAGAGAATGGCCTTGGCGCCGACCATGACGCCATAGGCGGCGCCATAGAAATTTTCGACCGCGCCGATATAGACGGCCGACATTGCGACGCCGCCGGCGGCGATCATCGTCACGGCGACGATGGAGAGATGCGAGAAGCGCAGGCCGATGGCGCGCTGCGCCGCGCCCTCCGGAGCGCGGGCGAGCGCCATGAGAAAATAGGGAATGCCGCCGATCCACAGAGCGACGCCGGTCAGATGCGCGAGTTCCGCGGCGACGAGGCCGGGCGGATTGTCGAGCCGGCTTACCGCATGAGTGGCGCCGAGCCGCGCGCAAACGAGCGCGGCGGCAAAGATGGCGAGGGGCAGGGGCGCAATCGCCGGCCCGCGAATGGCGAAAGCGAGCGCGAGGGCGGGCGCGGCCGCGAGGGCGTCGGACTTCACCGCATCGGCGGTCAGCGCATCGGCGAATGAGAGTTCCAGCGCGCCGACCAGCATTGTGGCGAGCGTGGCGGCGTCGAGGGCGACGAGGAGAGCGAGCGCGATCGCGCTCCAGAAGACGATGGCGCGGGTGCGCGCGGCGATCGGCTCCGCCGCCGCGCCGAGCCGCGGAGCCAGCGGGCGGCCGACGAGCAGAAGAAATGCGACGCCGCCGACGGCGAGCGACAGCGCTCCTGAAATGGAGCCGCGCAATATGACGCTCAGAAAGCCGTAGATTTCGATGAATTGCTGCATGGCTCAACGGCCGACGCGAAAGGAGACGTCGCCGCGGGTGATGTGCCCGTCGACGCTCAGCACCTGCCAATGCAGCCGATAGGCTCCCGGGCGCAAGTCGCGGAGCGCGGCGCGCATTTCGTCCGCGGCCTCCGCCTCCAGCAGCGGAAGCACGGCCCCGTGCATGTCCGGCGTGATCAAGAGCAGCCGCGAGCGGCGCGCATCGATGCGGCAGTTGAAGCGCAGCGCCACCTCTAGATCGGGGCCGGAGATGGTCTGCGCCTCCCGCGGCGTCGATTCCGAGAGGACGGCGTGCGCCTGCGCAGGCCTCGCCCCTTCGATCCAAATTGCCGTCGCCGCCCCGCCGATCGCCAAGACGATGTCTCGCCCCCTCATTCCAGCCCCTGCACTCCTTCATGTTCGCCGGCGGCGGGACAATAGCGTGGGACGTCGGGGGGCGCGCGGCTTTTTTGCGGGCGCCTCGCCGCGTTGACCGGCGCGCGCGCGGCGACTAGCCTGCCGGCCGCAGCATGAGGATCGATGCAAATGACCGCGCCAGACCGACTTTCTCCCACCCGCTCGTTCCAGGGGCTCATTCTGACCCTGCAAAATTTCTGGGCGGCGCAGGGCTGCGTCATTTTGCAGCCCTACGATATGGAGATGGGCGCGGGCACGTTTCACCCCGCCACCACGCTGCGGGCGCTCGGCCCCAAGCCTTGGAAGGCCGCCTATGTGCAGCCGAGCCGGCGTCCCAAGGACGGGCGCTATGGCGAGAACCCCAATCGGCTCCAGCACTTCTATCAATATCAGGTGATTTTGAAGCCCTCGCCGCCGGATTTGCAATCGCTCTATCTCGCCTCGCTGGAGGCGATCGGCGTCGACACCAGGCTGCACGACATTCGCTTCGTCGAGGATGATTGGGAGAGCCCCACTCTCGGCGCCTGGGGGTTGGGCTGGGAATGCTGGTGCGATGGCATGGAAATCTCGCAATTCACCTATTTTCAGCAGGTGGCGGGCTTCGATTGCGCGCCCGTCGCCGGCGAGCTGACCTATGGGCTCGAGCGGCTCGCCTGCTATCTGCAGGGCGTCGATTCGATCATGGAGCTCAATTTCAACGGCGGCGAAGAGGACAAGGTCACTTATGCCGATGTGTTCCTGCAGGCCGAGCAGGAATATTCGCGGCATAATTTCGAGGCCGCCGACACGGAGAAGCTGTTCTCCGATTTCCGCGCCGCCGAGTCCGAATGCCGCAAGCTGCTCGCCTTCGGCGACAGAGGCGAGGGCGAGCGCCATCTGATGGCGCTGCCGGCCTATGACCAATGCATAAAGGCCAGCCACGCCTTCAATCTTCTGGATGCGCGCGGCGTGATCTCCGTCACCGAGCGGCAGAGCTATATTCTGCGCGTGCGCGAATTGGCGCGCGCCTGCGGCGCCGCCTGGCTGCGCACCGAGGGAGGCTCCGCAGCGGCGTAGATCGCGCGCGCTTGGAGAGTTTGACAAAAGTTCTTTTTATGTTCTAATTTTGTTCCAGTTCTTGATTAGGTGAGGTCGTCATGTTCGTCGTCGATTTCGTCGTCGATCGGGTCGAGCGCCGAGAGGCGAAGCCGGGGAGGGCGGAGGCGTCGCCCATTCGCGGGCGGGGATTGGCCGCGCTGCATTCGACGCCGCTGCGCGAGCGCTTCTATTCCTGGCGCGCCGGCCGCGACGAAAGCTATGTGTGCACGATATTTTCGGCCGAGGAGGAGGCGCTGGTGGCGGGATTCGCGCGCGCCGTCGTCATCGGGGTCGCGCGGGAGGGGGCGGAACGCCGGCCGGTCTGCGTGCTCGTCAGCGAGGATTTCGACACGAAGAGCGGTCGGCTCGCGCGCGTCGCCGCGGGCGCGCTCGGCGTGAACGAATGGCATGTGCGCTTTTGCGCGCTGCCGGGAGAGGTCGCGCGCCACCTCGCGCGCGCCTTGCTGAACTGAGGCGTCAGGCGGTCTCGGCGAGCGGCGCCTCGCGCGCGGCGAGCCGGCGCACGATTTCGGCGAGGGACGGATCGTGAATGTCGAGCTGCTGGAGATGCGCGTGCGTGTTGCGGACGTAGGAGGGATTGTCGCCCGAGGCGCCGACGCCGCCTTCGACGAGCCGGGTCATCTCGTCGATCGACAGGCGTCCGGCATATTGCTCATGGGCGCGGTCGACGATGAAAGCGAGCGCGCGGGCCGAGCCGCCCTCGGCGAAGCGTAGCCCCACATTGCGCTCGACATAGACCGAGGTCACCAATTCGCGGGCGCGAAGATAGGCGATCGTCTCCTCGCGCGCCGCGCCGCGGACGCGAAAGGCGACGCCGAGACAGGAGCCGCCATAGTCGAGGCCGAGCACGAGGCCGGGACGCTCTCGCGTTCCGCGATGGACATGGGAGAAGACGCAGAGCGAGCGGTGATAGCCATGCACCCAGGCGAGGCCGCTCTCGAGAAATTCGAAACCCGGCCGCCACATCAGCGAACCATAGCCGAAGACCCAGAAATCGCCGTCCATCGTCGCCATCGATCGCCGACCTCTCCTTTCGTGCGTCGAGAGCGTTTCCGGCCGCAGCGGACGCTGGTTCGGCGTCGAAAACGCGTCGAAGCGAGGGGCGAGATTCCTGCGAATCCGCCGCCGGGTAAAGCCTTTTGTGGCGCTGGCCGCCGCGGCGTCGCCGGGCCTTCCGCTCAGAGCCGGTGGTCCTCGATCGTCGCGAGAAGCAGGACGAAAATGCTCCACACGACGGCGAAGGCGAGAAAGATCAGCACCGGATAGGTCACCCGGTGCGGATAGCGCGCGATCTCCGGCTCCGCGGGCGGGACGAAGACGGTGAGATAGATGCTCTGCCGGTTGGCGCGCAACAGCGCGCGGTCGTGATCGGCCTTGGAGAGCGCGTAGAAGCGTTCGGCGAGCGCCTTGCGAACTTCGAGCTCCTCGAATTTCGCCAGAATCCCGGACATTGTAGAGCTCGACGGGCTCTTCCCGTCGCTGGAGGTCAGGCGCCCCTTCAGCTCCTTGATCTGCTTTTCGGCCGATTCGAGCTGCTCGCGCAGGACGCGCACCGTCGGCGCGTCCGCCGACAATTCATGGCCGGCGACGAACAGCTCGCCTTCGAGCTTGATCTTCTGCGCGACCAGCGGCGCCAGCAGCGCGACGATCTCGCCGCCTGTCAGGCTCGGATCGATCACGCCGAACTCGTCGCGGAACTTGTGCAGATCGGCCAGCGCCGCCTGAACCGATTCGAAAGCGCGGCGCACATCCTTTTCCGCCATTGCGGTGGCGTCCCGCCGCGCGCGTTCGGAGATGCGATTGACCAGCGATTCACTCGCCGCGACGATCGCCGAAGCGAGCGCGAGCGCGTCGCCCTTGCGGAAGGCGCGGACCTTGACGGTGACGAGGCTGGAATTGGCGTCGACCGTGGTCTCGACCATGGATTGCCAATAGTCGGTCAGCGCGTCGATCGTGGCGTCGCGGCGCAGGCGCGCCCAGAAATCGGCTTCCGGCCGGCGATAGATCGCGCGCAGATCGAGCTTGGACGACACATCCGTGACGATCGCCCTGCTGCGGATATAGCTCGTCACGATATAGGCGTTCTGGCCGGAGGGGGTGAAGGTGAAGGCGGCCGATTCCCCCTTGGGCGTCGCCATCGCCTCCATTTCTATGGCGCGCACCGCAAAACGGGTCTCGACCATGAATTGTTCGGCGGCGAAAAAGGCGAAGTAGACCGCCCCCGCGAAGGAAGGGACGATCACGAAGGCGATGAAGCTCAGCCAGAGCGGCGGAATGCGCGTGCGGCTCTCCAGCGCGCGATTGGCCTCGGTCGCGATCCGCTCGACACGGCCCGCGAGCTGACGCGCGGCCTCTGGCGCATTGGCGAGCGGCCGCAGCCATGCGGCCGGAACCAGCGAGCGCGAGGATCTCTCCTCGGCGCGCAGGCGAAGGCGGTCCTCCTCGAGCGGCGGCTTGGTTTCGATCATCGGCGCTGGCCGGGAATTCGCGGCGAAGGCGGTCCGCAGAGGCGCGCCGGAGTTGCCGCAGCCTGTCGATTTTTCGTCAAATGGCCTCCTCGATCGCCGTCTTGGCGGTGTGGTAGATTTCGAGGTCCTGCTCGAGCAGCAGCTCGACTTCCGGCAGACGGCGCAGCTCCCGCGCCAAGTCGCCGACGGCGGCGAAATGGGGAAGCGTCGGCAGCGTCGCCGGTTCTATGTCCAGCAGGGCTTCCACCTCCTCGAGAAAACGGTCCTGGCTGTCGCGCAGCCCCACAACCGAAAAGCTCGCGAGCGCGGCGAGCGCCTTGGCGACGCCGTTTTTGGGCGGCGGCTCTTCCAGCGAGTCGGAGGAGAGCTGCCGCGTCAGCGGATTGGCGAAGACGCCGATGACGTCGCGCGGCATCGCGTCGAAGGCGCGGCGCAGCCCGCTGCCGTCGGGCTCGATCTGCTGCGCGAATTCGATCGCCCGCTGATAGGAGATCATGTCTCTCGCCCCGAGCAATTCGTCGCCGAACCGCGAGACATGCTTCAAGGTCAGCAGACGCTCGGCGAGCTCGAGATAGGGGTCGTGCAGCAAGACGATGGTCTTGAACTTGTCGTGAATATGATTGGAATAGCCGGCGAAAGTCAGCCGGCCGCTCACATAGAGCGAGGAGACGTTCTCGAGCATGAAGACTTGCTGCGCGGTCTCGCGTCCGTGCCGCTCCACGCCTTTGTGGAAGAACTGAAACTTGTGCTCCACCTTCTCGTCCAGCCGCCACAGCGGGAAGAGATGCGTCTCCAGCCGAAAGACCCGCCGATGCGTGACCTCCGAGCCGTTGCGCCGCCGGTAGATCAAGATGCCGGATTCGGCCTCGCGAATCTCGAGGCTCTGATTCGACACGAGATCGGGGACGATCGAGCTGTCGACGGTGAAGCCGCAAAGACCCGTCGCGTGCCGGCCGGCCGCCACCAGAGACGGGCGCGCCTCGCGGCAGAGCAGTTCCGCGATCTCGGCGCCGCCCTGAATGATGCGAAGCGTCGGCGAGATAGAATAATCATCCGGAACGACATAGCCGACGATCTGGTCGCCACGGTCGGCTTCTATGTTGAACAACATGAGCCCAATTCCGTTTTCGGCCCGTCTCGCTCTCGCCAGCGTCCGTGCGGGCGCCGCACAGGCGTCGGCCCCGCTCGGCGAATCGGCCGCCATTCGCGTCGCCCTCGCGCGCTGTTTCGCACATGGGCGGGGCCGTCTCAAGCGAGGGGCTCGAAGCCGCGCCTCGCCTCTCTTACCTTATTGCCGCGCTGCGGGAAACGGCGCGCTGCGCCGCGGCGAAAAATCGCGAATTCGCCCGGTTTCTGTCGGATTTCCGTCGTCGTCGCCGGATCCGCGCGTCATCACCAGCCGCGGCCCCAATAATAGCCCCGCGGGCCGAAGCCATAGGGATAGTCGTAGCGGGCCGCGCGCCGGTCGGCCGAACGATCGAGATCAACCTGCAGCAGGCATTTCGAAAACGGGTCCGATCCGGGTCGGAAGCCATAGCTTCGGCAGCGGGCCTCGTCGGCGGCGCGCTGCTCGGCCAGATTCGTGGTGTTGCAGGCCCCGACGAGGAGCGCCGCGGCCGCCGCCAGCAGCAGCTTCGTGATCGGCATATCGTCCTCCTGTCGCGCTCGGGCTCGCGCCGGAGCGTTCGATCCCGGGGCGCTCGATCCCGGGCGTTCGGCGAATAATGTCGCCAATATAGCCGAGGCCGCGTCGCCGAGCGAGAGGCGGTTGCCTCAAAAACGGCTCTCGGCGCGCGCAAACCGCCTTTTCGCGACGAATTTATTGCGGGATGCGGGCGGTTGCGGCTATCGTTCGGGGGAGAGCTGCGGTCGCTCTGCGCGTCGCGGGACGAAAAGCGAGGATATTTTGCTACGCACGCCGAAATATGAGAAAGGAGCCGGCGCTCAGCTCGCCGGAACCGAGAAGATCGTGGCGGCGCGCCAGGACGACGGAGGCGGCGGGCGGAACATGGCCACCGAGAAAAAGCCGACGACGATCAAGAAATACGCCAATCGCCGTCTCTACGACACCGGCACGAGCACTTATGTCACGCTCGAGGATCTTGCCGCCATGGTCAAGCGCGGCGAGGATTTCGTCGTCTGCGACGCCAAGACGGGGGAGGACATCACCCGCCCCGTGCTGACGCAGATCATCTTCGAGCAGGAGAGCAAGGACGGGCAGAGCCTGCTGCCCATCGCCTTCCTGCGCCAGCTCATCCGCTTCTATGGCGATTCGATGCAAATGCTGGTGCCGAGCTATCTCGAGTTCAGCATCGACCGACTGACCCGCGATCAGCAGAAGTTTCGCGATCAGGTCTCGCAGGCGCTGGAAGGTGCGCCTTTCGGCGAGCCGACGCGCCAGGCTTTTCAGTCGCTCGAGGAGCAGGCGCGCAAGAATATGGCGGTGTTCCGCCATGCGCTGACCATGTTCAACCCCTTCGGCCTGCCGGCCGAGCCGCCCGCCGCCTCCGCCGAGGCGGCAGTTGCCCCCGCCGAGCCGCCGCGATCCGATCTCGACGAGATGAAGCGTCAGCTCGACGAGCTGAACAAGCGCATCGACCAATTGTCGAGCAAGAGCTGACAGGGCGTCCTCGCCGCCCTGCGCGAAGGCTTCGCGCCGAAGACAATTCGGCGTGGATGCGCGCTCAGGCGCGCCGGGCGAGATCGAGCGTCTCGCCCGGCGCCGAGGCCATCATGGCGGAGCCGAACAGCGAGCCCTGGAAAAAGTCGACGCCCCAGCCGCGCAGCAGCCGCGCGGTCGCTTCGTCCTCCACCCATTCCGCGACGATCTTCAGGCCGAGATGTTTGGCGAGATCGGTGAGCGTGCGCACGAAGAAGCGATCATCTTCCGATTTGATGATGTTCTGAATGAAGACGCCGTCGATCTTGACGAAGTCGAAGTCGAGCAGACGCAGATTGCGGAAGGATGTGTGCCCGGCGCCGAAATCGTCCATGGCGAATTTGATGCCGAGGCGCTTGCAATCGCAGATCAGTTGCCGCGTCTTGTCGAAATCGTCGATCAGCGTCGTCTCGGTGATTTCGATCGTGAGGCGATCGGCGACGCCGGCGTAGACATGCGTGGCGTTGGCGAGCCAGTCCGGCCATTCCGGGTCGTGCAGCGTGGCGACGGAAGCGTTCACCGAAATGCGTAGCGACGGATCGGCGCGCAGGCGCGCCAGCGCCAGCTCCAGAACGCGCTGGTCCAGCAGCCGGACGAGGCCGGATTTCTCGGCGATCGGCAGAATGTCGCCGGGGACGACGATGGCGCCGTCGGCGAGCCGCACGCGCAGCAGCGCTTCATAAAAGGCCGTGTCGCCTGTTTGCGCGTCGACGATGGGCTGAAAGGCGAGCTCGACGCGGCGCTCGTTGAGCGCGGAGACGACGCTGTCGGAAATTTGGAGCGCGTGCAGCCGTCCATTGTCGCGCGCGAGCGAAGTGGCGTAGCAGACGAGCCGCTGAGCATTGCGCTGGCGCGCGGCGTCGAGCGCTTCTTCCGCGTGCTGGAACAGAACGGCGGGCGATCTGCCGTCGCGCGGCGCGACGACGGCGCCGATGCGCGCCGAGACGGAGACCACGCCGATCTCGGTCGCGAAAGGCGAATGCGCGATGACCTCGATGAGCCGCTGGCCGCTCGCTTTGGCCTGCTCCACGTCGCAATTCTCGAGCAGCACGGCGAATTTATTGCCGGCGTAGCGCGCCACGAGATCATTGACGCGGACATTGGCGCGCAAGCGCGTGGCGAGGCCGACGATGATCTCGTCGCCGGCGTCATATCCGTAGGTGCGGTTGAGCGCGAAAAGGTTTTCGAGCGCGACCAGCAATATTGTGAAAGGCTTGCGCGTCTTCTCGGGCTGTCCGAGCAGGCGCAGCGAATGTTCGGCGAGCAGAGCTCGGCTCATCGCGCCGGTGAGCGCGTCGAATTGCGCGCTGCGGGTGAGCCGGCGCTCCATCTCATGGCGCTCGGTGATGACGCGAACGACGCCATGGGCGCGGCTCGGACGGCCGTCGCGGCCGGCGAACCATTTGCCGCAATCCTCGATCCACACGAGAGAGCCGCCGCCGGTCTCGCGCGGCGGCGCGAGGGCGTAGATCGCATTGTACAACACGCCGTGTCCGTCGTCGCGGCCGGCGCTGGTGACGATGGCGTCGAAGCGCGACGTCGCGCTCTGCGCGCCGAGCCGCTCGCCATAGGCGCGCCCGGTCGATAGATCGACGTCCGCGAAAGTCGCGAGCACCTCGCGGAGATTTTCGCCCCAGCTCAGCCGATCGGTCGCTATGTCCCACTCATAGGCGAGCATGCCGATCGAGGCCGTGACGCTGCGGAGATCGGGGCCCGCCGGCGGCTGCTGCTCCGGCGCGGCGAGCGCTGCGGAGAGGGAGGAGGCCGGCTCCTGCAATCCCGTGGAAACCGCCTTGTCGGCGAGATGGCGCAATTGCATCGGCTGGGCCTGATCGTAGGAATGCGGATGACGCCGAGTATTGGGGCCCAAAAGTAAACGGGTCGTTTAGCGGGGGCGCGCAGGTCGCGCGCTTTGCGCCGGTCCGGACCCGGCCCGCGCGGAAAAACGCCGATTTCGGATCGGCGCGAGCGGAATCGGCGGGATGCGCCTATTCTGCGCCGGGAGGGGAAAAATCCACCGGCGCGAGCTCGAAGCGGGAGAATTCGAAGCCCGGCGCGACGGTGCAGCCGACCAGCGTCCAGGCGCCGAGGCTGCGCGCGCTCTGCCAATGGCCGGCCGGCACGATGATCTGCGGACGTTCGCCCTGTGACAGTCGCGCGCCGAGGATCTGCCGCGCGCTCGTCTCGCCGTTCGCCGAAATCTCGAGGGCGAGCGGCGCTCCGGCGTAGAAGTGCCAGATTTCCGCCGCGTCGACCCGATGCCAGGCGGAGACCTCGCCGGCGCCGAGCAGATAATAGATCGCCGTCGAGGCGGCTCGGCCGTCCTTCGTCGCGCGCGCATCGCGAAAGGTTTCGCGATAGAAGCCGCCTTCGGGATGCGGCGCGAGGGAGAGCCGCCGCGCGATCTCCGCCGCCGAGGGCGGGGCGCTCGAGTCCGTGGTCATCGGAACACATTCTTCCTTTCGCGCATTTGCGTGAAGACATGGACGGGATCGTCCGTCTCCATGCCGAGCGCCTGCCGCAGCTGTGGGTCTTCCGCGCGCAAAAATGGATTGGTGGCGAGCTCGAGCGCGATCGTCGTCGGCAGAGTGGGCAGTCCCTCGGCGCGCAGCGCGTCGACCTCGCGGGCGCGCTCGGCGAGCAGAAGATTGCGCGGGTCGACGGTCAGCGCGAAACGCGCATTGGCCTGCGTATATTCATGGCCGCAATAGACGCGCGTCTCGGGCGGCAATTCGGCGATCTTCTCCAGCGAGGCGAGCATGACGTCCATCGGCGTCTCGAACACGCGGCCGCAGCCCAGAGAAAACAGCACGTCGCCGACGAAGAGAATCTCGTCTTCGGCGAAGTGATAGAGAATATGTCCGGTCGTATGGCCCGGCGCCTCCATGACCCGCGCCGTCGCCGAGCCGACAGCGACGAGGTCGCCCTCGCCGACCTCGAGATCGAGGTGGGGAAGGCGTCCGCGATCCTTGCGCGGGCCGACGACGCGCGCCTGCGGATAGAGTTTTTTCAGCCCCGCCACGCCTTGAATATGGTCGGCGTGATGATGGGTGATCAGAATATCGGTGAGCGGCCAGCCGCGCCGCGACAATTCGCCCGCGATGGCGCGCGCGTCCGGCGCGTCGATGGAGGCGACGGCGCCGGTCGCCTCGTCCCGCAGCAGCAGGCCGAAATTATCGGCCAGGCAAATGAATTGAACGACCTCCACGCTCATTGCGCCGCTCCTGTCGCAACCCGCGGCGCGCCGCTCTCCGGTCGCGGCCGCGGCCGTTTCGCACGCTTGCGTCGCGCCGAAGATATTGCGAAAAAGTAGATATGTCTCTCGACGTCGTCGACCTGCGGAATTTTTACGGTTCGCCGCTCGGCCAGGTGGCGCGGCGCCTCGTCGGACGCATGGCGCGGAGCCGCTGGGAGGATCATTCCGGCCTGCGCGTGCTCGGGATCGGCTACGCCACGCCCTATCTCGTCGATTTTCAGGAGCGGGCGCAGCGTGTGCTCGCCTTCATGCCGGCGGCTCAGGGCGTCGTCCATTGGCCGAACGGCGGCCGCTCCGCCTCCTCGCTGGTCGAGACCACGATGATGCCGCTGCCCGACGCCAGCATCGACCGCGTCCTGGTCGTCCATGCGCTCGAGGTCGGCGAATCGCCGCGCGACATTTTGGAGGAAATTTGGCGCATCCTCGCGCCGGGCGGGCGGGTGATCGTCGTCGTTCCCAGCCGTTCCGGCCTGTGGGCGCGGGTGGACACGACGCCTTTCGGCCATGGCCACCCCTATTCGCGCGGCCAGCTGCAGAGCCTGCTGCAGGAGACGCTGCTGCTTCCCGTCTTCTGGGGCGAGGCGCTCTATGTTCCGCCCTTCGCCCGCGCCTCGCTGCTGCGCTCGGCTCCGGCCTTCGAGCGGATCGCCGGCCGTTTCTCGCTGCCGGGCGGGGGCGTTCACATCGTCGAGGCGACCAAGCAGCTCTATCGGCCGGCGGGCTTGCGCCGCGCCGTGCGCCGCGCATTGCCGCCGCTCGACGAAGTGCTCGCGCCCGTGGGGGCGGGGGCCGGCCGCGACGGCGCCCCGGCGCTCTGAGCGCGGCTCAGCGGGCTCCGCGGCCGAATTCCACCGGAACGCCGAAGCTTCTCGCCAGAAACAGCCCGCCATGCAGCAGGCCGGCATTGTCTATGCCATGGTCGAGTCCGGCGGAGAGATGCCATTGCGTCGGCACATCGGCCTTGGCCAGCGCATTGGCGGAGAGCAGCAGCGCATCGGCCGGGATCATCGAATCCTCTTCCCCATGGACGAGCAGCACCGGCGGCGGCTTGGTCCCGAATTGCGGCGGTATCTCCGCCGGCTCGCTTCCCGCGACCAGAATGCCCGAATAGCCGAGAATGGCCGCCGGAGCCCGGCGCAGACGCAGGCCCACATGGAGCGCCAGCATCGTCCCCTGGCTGAAGCCGACCAGCGCCAATTTGCTCTCGTCGAGGTCGTTCCTGGCCAATTCCTCGGCGAGGAAGCTCTCGAGCAGCGGCCGCGTCGCCACCACGCCGCGCCAGCGCTCGCCGGGATCGCGCATGGTCAGCGGAAACCATTGCCGCCCGGCGGGGGAGAGCGCGCAGCGCTCCGGCGCGTGAGGAGAGACGAAAGCCGCATCCGGCAGGAAGGAGCGCCATTGCCGGCCGATCTCGATGAGATCATTGCCGTCCGCGCCATAGCCGTGGAGGAAGACGACGAGCTGCTTGGCCTTGCCGGCTTTCGGCTGAATTCGGGGGCCGTCGATCTGGGACGCCATGTCGGATCTCGCAATTCTCGAGGATGCGGCCAGAGCGGCCGCTATCCGCCGTTCAAAACGGCCGCGACGCCGGCGATCAGCATCGCCACGCCCAGCCACTCCCGCGCTCCGGTTCTCTGCGCGAACATGCGGCGCGAGACCATTTGCGCGAACAAGACTTCGATCAGCGCCAGCGTGCGCACGCGCGGCGCGGTCTCGAGGGCGAAGGCTAGGAACCAGAACAGCGTCGCCAAGGCGCCGAGCAGCCCCGCGGACAGGGATTCTCGCCATTGGGCGAGGATGGCGGCGAGGCCCCCACGGTCGAAGACGCCCAGATAGAGCAAGATCAGCGCCGTTTGCAAGACGAGGCCGAGAAGGAGCTCGGTCGCGGCCGCGACGACGAAAGAGGCGCCGCCGAGCCTGAGCACGCCCTCGCGGTATAAAATAGTGGAGCCGCCGAACATTGCGGCCGAGGCGAGGCCGTAGAAAATCGGCCGCCAGCTCGCGTCACGCAGCGCCGCGGCGGGATCGGGCAGCGATAGGGCCATGACGCCGAATGTCGCGCAGACGACGCCGAACGCGAGCGCCGGCGTCGCGCTCTCGCCGAGAAAGACGAGTCCGAAGACGACGATCTGCACCGCCTCTGTCTTGAGCAGCGCCGTGACGATGACGAAAGAGCGCTGCTTCATGGAGACGAGCATCAGCGCCGTCGCGGCGATCTGCAATGTCGCCGCCGTCGCTATGAGCAGCGATATGCCTGCGTCAGGAACGGGCGGTGCCACATTCGTGATCGCGCAGGCGGCTGCGAGAATGAGAAAGGCGAAAGGACAGCCGAAGAGAAAGCGCACGAAGGTCGCGCCTGCGGCGCCGAGCCGATCGGTGAGATCGCGCTGCAGCGCATTGCGCAGCGTCTGTCCGCCGGCGGCGGTCAGCGTGAAAACGGCCCAGGCCCAGGCGGGAGCAAAGATCATTTGCGGCGGAGCTTTCGTTGCGTCGCGTCATTTCTAGCGCGAACGGCTCCGAAATATCCATGCCGAAAGCGGCGCCGAAAGCGAAAAGCCCGGCCATCACGGCCGGGCTGTCGCGATCTGGCGGCGCGAAGAGAAGATCAATATCTGGCGACGACCGGAACCGGCGGCGCCGAAACGAAGTGATAGTTGATGCCGACGCGCGCGATATGGCCGTCGAATTTGACGCGCGTGATGCCTTGGTTGATCGAGGTGAGCAGCGGCGAGGTGAAGCCGAGCACCGTCACCTGCGGGCCGACCGCGGCGAGCGGGCCGTTCAGGAAACGAGCCGTGCCGAGATCATAGTAGAGATATTCCGCCTTGAAGCTCAGGTTCGGAGCGAACAGCCATTCGATGCCGGCGCCGACGGTCCAGCCGATGCGCGACTCGTTGTAGCGCGCGACGCCGCCGATCGATCCGTAGGGCACGCTGAGGCCCAACACCTGCGCGCCGAGGACGGTCGCGGAAAGGTTGTTGTTGACGAAGAGCGACTGATGCGTCGTCGCCTGCGCGCCGCCATAAGCGAGACCGCCGGTGGCGTAGAGCAGGAAGGACGGTCCCCAGATATAGCCCAAGCGGCCGCGAACCGTGCCGAGCCAATCGGTGCGCGACGTGACGGTCGTCGTGCTGGCGGCGGAGCGGTCGAGAGCGAGACCGAACGGCCCGACGGCGACATTGAAGGCGTTCCAATTGGCGGCGCCGGTGAAGCTGTTCTCGCTGCGAATGCCGGTGCCCTGCAAATCGGCTTCGAGACCGACGAGGAAGTGATTGCCGAATTGATAATTGTAGCCGACCTGGCCGCCGCCGATGAAGCCGTTGCGTTGCGCGTTCACGGTTCCGCTCGCGGCCAGAGCCGCAGAGCCGGCGCCGGGATCGATGACGAAGGGAAGCAGTCCGTTGTTCCCGAAAGTGTCATAGAGATTGACCGTGCCGACGTCGATATTGTTCGACGCGCCCCAGGAATAGCCGGCGTTCAGACCGACATAGAATCCGGTCCATATGGGCGGCGGAGGCGGCGGAGGAAGAATCGGAGCCTTGAGGGCGGGGAGATCCGCGGCGAGCGCCGCTCCAGCGGAGAGAGCCAGTGCAATCGCGGTGGCTGAGAATAACTTCTTCATCGAGGAATCCTTTTTCAACAAAGTGTGTCACCGCATGGCCCGCGCGCTGTCGCTGTCCGCTTCGGCGTGGTTGATGCGGCTATTGAAATGCTAAGTCTCACGCTGAGATTCGGTCAACGACGGTGAACCGCAACGGCGCAAAATGTCGTCGAATTTCTGTGACTGTGACGCACATGCGACCTTAGCGAAAAAAGCTACGTATTCATTTGTGTGGACGACTGCCGGAACCATGCGCGCGACGTGAAATCATATTCGCGATGGAAAGCATTTCATGCGCGCCGGGTCGATGAGAGGGACAGATCATGAGCAGCGAACGCTATCACAAGACACGCATCGGCGAGCATCGTCTCCATGCCGAGACATTGATGCTCGGCTATGGCTACGATCCCGCTCTCTCCGAAGGCTCGGTGAAGCCTCCGGTGTTTCTCACCTCGACATTCGCTTTTCGCACGGCGGAAGAAGGGCGCGATTATTTCGACTATATCGCCGGGCGCAGCGCGCCGGCGCGCAACGAGCCGCCGGGACTCGTCTATTCGCGCTTCAATCATCCCAATCTCGAGATTCTCGAAGATCGTCTCGCCGTGCATGAGAACGCCGAAGCGGGGCTGGTGTTCTCATCCGGCATGTCGGCGATCGTCACCACGATCCTCGCGCACGCGCGGCCCGGCGACGTGATATTGCACAGCCGTCCGCTCTATGGCGGAACGGAAGTGCTGATCGGCCGCACGCTCGCGCCTTTCGACATGAGAAGCGTCGGCTTCGTGGACGGATTGAACGAAGACGTCGTGCGCGACGCCGCCGAGCGCGCGATGGCCATGGGCAACGTCGCCGTCGTCTTCGTCGAGACGCCGTCCAATCCGATGAACAGTCTCGTCGACATCGCCATGGTGGCGCGGATCGCGCGTGAGATCGGCGCGCGCCAGGGGCGTTGCCCGATCCTGTGCTGCGACAACACATTGCTCGGCCCGGTGTTTCAATCGCCGCTCGAGCATGGCGCCGATCTCTCGCTCTACTCGCTCACCAAATATGTCGGCGGCCACAGCGATCTCATCGGCGGCGCGGTCATCGGAGCCCATGCGGCGCTCGCGCCCATCCGCGCCATGCGCAACGCCATCGGCACGCAGCTCGATCCGCATTCCTGCTGGATGCTGGCGCGCTCGCTGGAGACATTGTCGCTGCGGATGCGCCGCGCTGCGAGCAATGCGGCGATCGTCGCCGACTATCTCTGCGCGCATCCAAAAGTCGCGCGCGTGCATTATCCGCCGCTGCTGCCGCCGGACCATCCGGCGCGGGCGCTCATGCAGCGGCAGTCGAGCTCTGCGGGCTCCACCTTCTCTTTCGACGTCGAGGGCGGCGAGACGGAAGCCTTCGCCTTCTTGAACAGACTACAGATATTCAAGCTCGCGGTCAGTCTCGGCGGCACGGAATCGCTCGTCTGCCATCCCGCCACCACTGTGCATTCGGGACTCGCCGAGACGGCGCGACGCGAGATCGGTATCACGCCTGCGCTGGTGCGCATGTCGATCGGCATAGAGCATCCGGACGATCTCGTCGCCGATATCGCTCAGGCTTTCGCCTGAGCGATACCGCCTCGTCGCATCGGCGTCGCGCGCGCCGTTTCCAGCGCTTCGCGACGCATGACGCGCGCCGCGAAATCCTCGCAGCGTCGGCGCAGGCATTCGTCCGGACATTCGGTCGCATAAAATTCGCTCGCGGCGGCGAGACAGAAGTCCGCGAGAGCGCTCTCGTCGGCGCGCGCGCTCGCCGGCGCGGCGCGCGCCGCCCGCTCCAGCAGCGCGTCGATTTTCCGTTTTTCTCCTTCGATGTCGCACATGGCCGCTCCTTTTCTCCCGTTCTGTCCATGTCGATCATCGCGGCGTTTCGGGCGAGATCATGGAGCTTTGGCTGGAAAGCTTGCAGAGAGGAGGTTTTTGGAAGTCTTTCAGCGACGCGGGCGCCGGCGGGGCTTGATCGCGACGCGACGCCGCGCCACCATGGCGACCAATCCGGGCCGCCGCGCGGCCGACGAAAAGGGGCTCGACATGTTCATCGCGATGAATCGCTTCAAGGTGGTCAAAGGAGAAGAAAAGGCTTTCGAGCAGATATGGTCGTCGCGCCGCACGCGCCTCGAGGAGATGGAGGGCTTCGTCTCCTTCCATTTGCTGCGCGGGCCGGAGCGCGAGGATCACACGCTCTACGCCTCGCATACGATGTGGGAGACCAAGGCGAGCTTTCTCGCCTGGACGACGTCGCAGCAGTTTCGCGATTCGCACAAGGACGCCGGCAAGAACAAGCCGCTCTATGTCGGCCATCCCGAGTTCGAAGGATTCGATTCCGTGCTCGAGCAGATCAATGTGGCTCGCGACGCGGCGGCGGAGGCGGCGCCATGAGCGAGCGGCGGCCTCTCGTCTCATTGAGCGTGCTGAAATCCGCCATGGCGAGCGAGGGCTTCGAGCTCGCCCCCCTCGCGCGTCGCGACGCCGGCGCGCGCCGTCGCATATGGGAGATCGTCGGCGCGTCGCACTGCTCGATCGTCGGCACATGCCTGACGATCGTGGAATTGCGCAAGATCGCGCGGCGCACCGGCTTTCTCGGCGATGAAACGCGATTCAATGATTATCAGGTGCATGGCCTCTTCGTCGAGAAGATGCATGACGAGAATATCGTCTCGCGCGCGGTGCAGAAGCATCTCGATGCGCGATACGAGGGCGCGATCCGCAAGGCCAAGGCGCTCGACGGCGAGGAAGCGTTGCTCGCCTATTGGGAGAGCGCGATCGACAATGGCTTCGTTCCGGGCGCCTATTGGGCGCTGATCGGCCATCCGCGGCTCACGCCCGGCGTGGAGACGCGCATTTTCGGCGATATTCACATGATGTCGCATTTGAGCGGCGCCGCGCATCGCGGCGACGCCCGCGAGGTGGCCGAAGCGCGACGCGAGAAGGCCGAGATCGCGCGGCGTCTCGCCAGTGTCATCGCCGAGCGCAATGACGAGCTGACCGTGCTGCGCGACGAGATCGCCCGGCTCGGCGCGGAACTTCGCGAGGCGCGCGCGCTCGCCGCCGAATGCGAGAGCCTGCGACGGGAAATCGACGCATTGCGCGCGGAGGAGAGAAGCGACGAGATGCTGCGCGAGCTCGCCGCGCTCCGCCGCGCTCACGCCGATCTGCGCGAAGATCACGAACGTCTCGAGCGTCGCTACGAGCGGCTGAAGGTGAAAGAGACGCGTTCCATTGCGCCGCCGGCGCCGCGCTCTCCGGCGCCGCCGCTCGCTTCGGAGATCGCTGTGGCGGCGGCGCCGATCGCCGACGAGGAGCGCGAGGGCGAGACGGATCTGTGCGGCCGTTGCCTGCTCTATGTCGGCGGGCGGCCGCGCACGGTCTGTCGGCTGCAGCGATTCGTGGAGCAACGCAATGGCTCGCTCATTCATCATGACGGCGGCATGGAGGATAGTCGCGCCATGCTGAGCGAGCTGGTGCGGCGCGCCGACGCCGTGTTCTTCCCCGTCGATTGCGTCAGCCATCGCGCTGTCGGCGCGGTGAAGAGCCTGTGCGAGAGCCATGGCATTCCCTATTGTCCGTTGCGCAGCGCCAGCGCATCGGCTTTCGAGAAAGCGATCGAGACGCTCGCCGCGCCGGTCGCGGAGGCGCAGCGATAGGAAGGGCGCGTGACGCATTCAGGGGCGCATTCACGAGCTCATTTATGGGCTCCCGCGGTGAGCGAAGGGCGGATCGAGATCATGCGTCTCGATTTCGATCTCTCCGCGCCCTGGTCCGAGGCGGATTGGGATGCGCTGAGCGCGGAGGAGCGCGAACGGGCGTTGCGCTTCCTGCGGCATGAAGATCGGCTGCGCATGATCGCGACGCGCGCCTCTCTGCGGCGTCTCATCGGCGAGAGGCTCCGCGTAGCGCCTGCGGCGCTGCGCTTCGACGCCGGACATTATGGCAAGCTCGAGCTCGTTGGCGCGGGCGTCTTCTTCAATGTCTCGCATTCCGGCGAATTCGCGCTCATCGCGCTTTCGAAACATTGGGACGTCGGCGTCGATATCGAGCGCATCGACGTCACCGCGGATATCCCAGGGCTCGCGGCTGTCGCCTTGACGCGTGAAGAGGGCGAGGGAATCGACGCCGCCGGATTTTTCGAGCGATGGGTGGCCAAGGAGGCGACGTTGAAGGCGGTCGGCCTCGGCATCGCAGAAAAGCTCCAGGCATTCTCTGTGCAGCCGGGGCAGGGCGATTTCTACGAGCTCCATCATGCCGAAGCGGATTGGGGCGATCTTCGCGTCGCGCGTCTCGCGGCTCCGCCGGGCTATGCGGCGGCGCTCGCCTGGAAGACGCCTTCAGCGCCGGGCGCGTAGCGTTTTCTCCAGCTCCGCAGCTTCGACGATGGGCAGCGAGCAGGTCGCGCCGCGGCAGACATAGGCCGTGGCTCCGCCATTGATCTGCGTCTTGCCGGCGGCCGGATGCGCCGGCGGCGGCTCGGCTCCCGGCGCGACAATGGCGAGCGTGCGGCCCGGCAGGCTTGCACCATGAACGACGCGCAGCAGCGCGGCCGTGTCGCTCGCCTCGCGCGCGCCGATGACGACGATCTGCAATCCGTCGCGCAAGCTCTCGGCGCCGTTCAGCAGAGTGGAATAGCCGAGCATTCCGCGCCGCACGGCGCTGGCGAAAGCCGCGAGCGTGGCGTCGGCGCGGACGCGATAGCGATCGTCGCCGGTGAGATGATAGAGCTGCGCCAGAACATGAGCCATCGTCCCATTTCCGGAAGGCAATGGCGCATCCTCGGCGATTTTCGAGCGGCGGATCAGCGCTTCGGCGTCGTCGGCGGTGAAGAAATAGCCGCCGGCGCTGGCGTCGCGATAATGCGTCTCGACGATCTCGATCCAATCGCGTCCGCGCTCGAGAAAGCGCGCTTCGCCCGTCGCCTCATGGAGCGCGAGAGCGGCGCGCGTGAGATCGGCGTAATCGTCGAGCACCGCCATATGTTTCGCGCGGCCGGCGCCATAGGAGTGCAGCAGTCTTCCATCGGCGCTCGTCATTTTCGCGGCGATGAAATCGAAGGCCGCGGTCGCCGCTTCGAGCCAGTCGCGGCGCTCGAAGACCTGCGCGGCGCTGGCTATGGCGGCGATCATCAGCCCGTTCCAATCGGCGAGCGCCTTGTCGTCGCGGCCCGGCCGCACGCGCGCCGCGCGGGCCGCCAAAAGCTTTGCGCGATCCAGAGCGAGCGCGGCTTCTTCTTCCGTGGACAGCAGCTCCATCGAATGCAGGCGATTGGGAATGGATTTTCCTTCCCAATTGCCGCTATCCTCTATGTCGTAGACGGCGCGGAAGGCCGCGGCGCGCGCGCCGAGAACGGCGTCTGCTTCCGCCGCCGTCCAGACATAGAATTTGCCTTCCTCATGCTCGCTGTCGGCGTCGAGGCTGCTGGCGAAGACGCCTTCTGCGAGACGCATCTCGCGCAGCGCCCAGTCGATTGTCTCCTCTATGCGCGCGGCGTAGAGCGGCTTCTTCTCGTCTTGCCAGACGAGCGTCAGCAGATCGACGAGCTGGGCGTTGTCATAGAGCATTTTCTCGAAATGCGGGACGAGCCAGCGCTCGTCGGTCGAATAGCGCGCGAAGCCGCCGGCGAGGTGATCATAAATGCCGCCCTGGCAAATGTGATCCAGCGTCGTCAGCACGGCCTCGCGATAAGAGGCGCGGCCCGTGCGCTTCCATGCGCGCCAGAGAAATTCGAGGCTCGCCGCCTGCGGGAATTTCGGCGCGCCGCCGACGCCGCCATTGGCGCGATCGATGTAGCCGTCGAGCTTTTCGGCGATCGTCTCCACGAGATCGGGCGAGATCGGCTCCGCCGGCGCGGCCTCGGCGAGGCGGTTCAGGCCGTCGCCGATCGCCGTCACATTGCGCGTCACCACCTCGGGCTTCTCGCGCCAGAGCTCGGAGATCGCTTTCAGAATATCGGCGAAGCCGGGCATTCCATAGCGCGGCTCCGGCGGAAAATAGGTGCCGCCCCAAAAGGGCTCTCCGTCCGGCGTCAGGAACATTGTGAGCGGCCAGCCGCCGCGCCGTCCGGTGAGCTGCAGCGCCTGCTGATAGAGATGGTCTATGTCCGGCCGCTCCTCGCGATCGACCTTCACATTGACGAAATTCTCGTTCATCAGCGCGGCGATCGCCTCGCTCTCGAAGCTCTCGGCGGCCATCACATGGCACCAATGGCAGGCGGCGTAGCCGCTGGAGAGCAGGATCGGCTTGCCCTGCGCCTTGGCGAGCGCCAGCGTCTCGGCGGACCAGGCCCGCCAATGGACGGGATTGTCCTTGTGCTGGAGGAGATAGGGGCTCGTCTCCTCGCCGAGGCGGTTGCGGTCTTGCGTCACTGCGGTCTCTCCATCGGAGGCCATGCCGCTATTGCACGCGAGGCGCCAGCCCGGATAGGGCGCAAAAGCGACAAAAGCCGCGGCACGCCCTTTGCGTCGCTTTGCCGCAAAAGGCCAGACGGCTCAGGAGCTGAAATATGCTGGACGTTGTGATTGTCGGGGGCGGGGCCTGCGGCTTGGCGCTGGCGCGCGGCCTCGCCGGGGCAGGGGTGAGCTTTGCGCTCTATGAAGCGCGTCCGCGGCTCGGCGGTCGCGTCTTGTCGGTCGAGGACCAATCCTCGGGGATGCGTGTCGATTTGGGTCCGACCTGGTTCTGGCCGGACACGCAGCCGACCATTACCTCGTTGGTGAAGGAGCTCGGCCTCACGGATTTTCCGCAATATGATCCGGGCACGGCGCTGCTGCTCGCCTTCGGCGACAAAAAGCCCGAGACGCGCATGACGCCCAATCTCCATTCCGGCGCGCGTCGGCTGGAGGGCGGCATGGCCTCGCTGATCGAGGCGCTGACGGCGGCGGTTCCGGCGGAGGCGATCCATCTTTCTTCCGTGCTGCGCGCCATCGCCGATCGCGGCGATCATGTGGAGCTGACCTTCGAGACCGAGGGCGAGACCGAGACCGTGACCGCCGAGCGGGCCGTGCTCGCGCTTCCGCCGCGCCTGCTCGCCGAGCATCTCGCCTTTCAGCCGGAGCTCGACGCGCTGAGCCGCAACGCCATGCGCAGCGCGCCGACCTGGATGGCGGCGCAGGCCAAGGCGGTGGTAGGCTTTTCCGGCGCGCCCGCCTGGCGTGCGGAGGGCCATTCCGGCAACGCTTTCGCCACCCATGAGCAGGCTGTTCTCGGCGAGATTTTCGACGCCTGCGACGCCGCCGGCGAGCGTGCGGCGATCGGCGGCTTCTTCGCCTTCTCGCCGGAGCTGCGGGAAGCCTTCGGCGGCGGCATGGCGATGCTGATCGATAGCCAGTTCGTCCAATTGTTCGGCAAGCCGCTCGAGGCGGGCGGCGAGCAGCATATTCAGGATTGGGCGCGCGAGCCCTTCACCTGCGCGACGATCGATCTCACCCCGCCGTCCGAACATCCCGACTATGGCGATCCGCTGCTGCGGCAGGCCTTTTGGGACGGCAAGCTCTATCTCGGCGGCGCGGAGACCGCGCGCGAGGGCGGCGGCTATCTCGAAGGCGCGCTGGTCGCGGCCGAGCGCATAAGGCTGCGCCTTCTCGATCAGAAGGAGACGTCGACGATGATTTCCGGCGAAGGCGCCACGGGCGAGGCGCTCAACGAAGCCAGCATGGCGCGTTTCCGCGAATGGGTGAACGCCAAGCGCGCGCCGACTTTCGCCAGCTATCGCCAGCGGCTGAATTTCGGCCTCTCCAACGGCCAGAAAGAGCAGATCACCCAGCGCGCCATGCTCGGCGCCATGGAGGCGGTGCTGAAGGAGGCGCTCGCCGTGCTCGAGGGCCTGCCCTTCGATCACTCCGTCGTCTCCGTCGACAAGGGC
Source organism: Methylosinus sporium (assembly GCF_003113265.1). Lineage (GTDB taxonomy): Bacteria > Pseudomonadota > Alphaproteobacteria > Rhizobiales > Beijerinckiaceae > Methylosinus > Methylosinus sporium. The sequence goes on along the minus strand of NZ_PUIV01000013.1, from coordinate 44,431 downwards.
CGCTCCGATCTGACGCCGCTGGCGCAAAAGGCCTTCGACGGCTTCATTCAGGAACTGCTCGACGGCGTCATCGACTATAACCGCACCTCTTGCGCGCTCTCCAATTTCCCGGAGGAGCACAAGCCGTCCAAGGATTATCTCCAGGTCACGCTGCTCGACATTGCGGCGGCGTGGAAGGAGTTTTCGCTGGACGCCAATCAGGTCCTGCTCGACAAGCGCGTCGCCGATCAGCAGGCGACGCGCAGTCTCTGATAGCCGAGAAAGGCGCCCCAATTGTCGTAGACGCCCGCATTCACCAGACAGCCGTTGCGGGCGTAGACATAAGGATAGGGCGCCGGATAGCGGTAATAGTACGAATAGGGCGCAGCGGTGAGGACGCCCGGCGTCAGCGCCGGAACCGCTCCCGGCACAGGCCCGGTGAGATCGGGAACGAAGAAGCCGTCGGCTTGCGCGAAAGCGGAGGCCGATGGCGCGATGAGAAGCGCGGCGACGAGGCCGCGCGCCGCGAAGCGTCGAAGAGTCACGAGAAAATCTCCATTCGAAAAAACGAGTCGAGAAAAAGCGCAGCGCGAATCGACGATCTGAAATTTCTAGCGCATAGCGGCGAAGCCTGTCGATCCTCGCGCGAGCCGAAGCGCGGAGCCTCAGCCGCGCGGGCGCGGTTGCTGCTCGTCCGTCCATTGCGACGGCTGCGGCTCGTCCCAATAGGGACGCGCATGATAATGCTCGTGCACGCGTTTCTCCCAATCGCGATCGCTCCAGCTGTCGTCGCTGAATTCCGGCGCGTCCTGAAGCTGCTGCTCGATGATGTCTGCGATATAGCCTTCGCGCTCATTGTCGTAGGAGAGCGAATTCCACGGCAGCGGATAATGGCTGTGGCCGAGGCCCAAGAAACCGCCGAAGCTCATCACGGCGTAACGAACGCGGCCCGAGACCTTGTCGATCATCAGATGATCGATTTCGCCCAGCTCATTGCCGAGCCGATCGAAAACGGTCGTGCCTTCGACGTCTTCGCTGGAGACGAGATTGAAGTCGGGGTTGGCGCTCGCCATTGTCTGTTCCTCCTGTTTCGTTTCGAAGCAACGCGGCGTCCGACGAATGGTTCCGCACTGCCGCGAGCGCTGCGGCTGCTCTCACACTTTCGCCGTGAGCGGATGCTCGCGCACATCCGGGTCGAAGACGAGCGACACTTGAACGTCGCCGATCGTGCGCAGCACATGCAGCGAAATGGCCGAGCGTGCGTCCTGCCGCAGCGCGACGTCGACACGCGCCTCGCCGAGCGAGAGATCGCGGATGACGATCTCGCCCGCCGAGAGCGGCACGGTCGGATTGACGAAACGGATCTGTCTCGCCTTGTGGTCGAATTCGAGGCCGAGCATCGTCTGAATGAAGAGAAAGGGCGCGCTCGCCGCCCAGGCCTGCGGCGAGCAGGCGGCGGGATAGAGCGTCGGGCCGCGGCCGCGTCGGCGCCGAAAGCCGCAATAGAGCTCTGGAATGCGCCGCGCCTCCATATAGCTCGCGGCGCGGATCAGCGAATCGAATATCGCCGCGACTCCCTCCTTGAAGCCATAGCGGCCGAAGCCATGCGCGATGAGCGCATTGTCATGCGGCCATATGGAGCCATTGTGATAGGACATGGGATTATAGCGGCTCTCGCCGCGCGCCACCGTGCGCACGCCCCATCCCGAGAAGAATGCGGAATCGAGCAGGCCGTCGGCGACGCTCTGCGCACGATCGGGCCGCGCTATGCCCGCATAGAGCGCATGTCCCGCATTGCTCGTGCGCACTTTGCATTGCCTTTTCTCGCCGTCCAGCGCCAGCGCATAAGTCCCGATCTCCTCGCACCAGAAGGCCTCCTCGAAACGCGCGCGCAGAGTCTCCGCGGCGCCCGCCAATTCGTCGGCGCGCGCGTCGAGGCCGAGCTCGCGCGCGCAATGGGCGGCGAGGCGCCGCGCGGCGTAGACATAGGCCTGCGCCTCGACCAGCGCGATCGGCCCTTCGGCGAGGCGTCCGTCGGCGTGGAAGACGGAATCATGTGAATCCTTCCAGCCCTGATTGCGCAGGCCTTGATCCGTATGGCGCGCATATTCGATGAAGCCGTCGCCGTCCGGATCGCCCGGCCCGTCGATCCAGGCGAGTGCGCGCTCGATCGCCGGCCATAATTCGCGGACGAGCGCATAGTCTCCGGTGCGGCGCGCATAATAGCCGGCGAGAACGACGAACAGCGGCGTCGAATCCACCGATCCGTAATAGAGGCCGAAAGGCACTTCGCCGAGCGCCGCCATTTCGCCGTCGCGCATCTCGTGCAAAATCTTGCCCGGCTCGGCGTCCGAGCGCGCGTCGAAACTCGTCGCCTGATGCGCGGCGAGCCGCCTCAGCACGCCGACCGCGATCGACGGATCGAACCACAGCATCTGCAGCGCCGTGATGACGCCGTCGCGTCCGAATGTGGTCGAATACCAGGGAATGCCGGCGTAAGGATAGCAGCCCTCCGGCGTCTTGGTGAGCAGCATTCGCACATCGGCTGTCGAGCGCCACAGAATCTGATTCAGCGTCGGATCGGCGGTCTCGACGCGCGCGCTCTGGCCGGTGGCGGTCTTCAGTTCGCGATGCAGTCCGGTCAAGCCGTTGAAGAAGGATTGCGTCGATTTCGGCAGGCGCCCGCGGCTTGCGGCGGTGAGGAAGATCGTCTGCGCCTGGCGCGGCGCGAGCCGCAGCGAATAGGTGGCGATGCTGTCGACGAGCAGCGAAGGATCGGGCTCGAAGGAGAGCGCCGTCTCGCGCAGCGCGCCGTCGAGGCCGCGGTAATAGAGCGCTACGGCGCCGGGCGCCAGAAGCTGCGCCCAGGCGCGCCCTCGCTGCGCGCGGCGGACGCCGCGCACCTCGAAAATATCGGCGAAATCATTGCCGAAGCCGATCGACAGATTGAGGCGAACCTCCTCGGCGCTCTGATTGGAGACCTCGAGCCGCTCGCGCAGCGAGCCGTCTTTGAGGTAAAGGGTGCGCGAGACATAGACGGAGTCTTTCAGCAGCGCGATCTTGTCGTCGCGGAAGATGTCGGGATTGGTGAGATCGACATAGAAGCTCAGATTGTCGTCGCGTATGGCGGAGTCGAGCAGCAAGGGCTGCGCCCCTTCGATCAAGAGCTCGAGATGCGAGAGATAGCGCGTGTCGTGATCGAACAGGCCGTCCGGCCCGCCCGCTGTCGCGCCGATGTCGCCATGGCTGTCGAAGACGGCGAATGTGTCGTCGTGCTTGAGCGTGCGGCGCGGCCGCGACGGCGGGCCGGTCGCCGGAATGTAGAATTGCAGCTCATGCGTCTGCGGCGCGTCGTCGCCCGCGTCGGGCGGCGCGCTCGGACTAGAGCGTGGGATAGGAGTTGTCCGGTTCGATCTGGTCCTCGACATGCCTCCTGAAATAGGTCGGCGGAAGCATAATGGGATGAGCGCGCAGCTCGGCCGGCGCCGGCGCGCGCAGCAGGCGGCGATAGATCGCCACATATTCCTTCGCCATGCGCGCGGCGGAAAAGCGCATCTCGAAGCATCGCCGAACCTTGCCGCGGTCGAGCGCGAGCACGTGGTCGAGACACGCGATCGCCTCCTCGACATTGTCGACGAGAGCACCGCTCACTCCCTCCTCGACGATCTCCGGCGCGGAGCCGCGACGAAAGGCGAGAACGGGCGTGCCGCAAGCCATGGCCTCGATCATGACGAGGCCGAAGGGCTCGGGCCATTCGATCGGAAACAGCAGCGCGCGCGCATCGCCGAGAAAATCGCTCTTGCGCCGATCGTCGATCTCGCCGACGAATTCGATGTTCGGAAGCGCGAGCAACGGCTCGATTGTCGCATGAAAATAAGATTCGTCCGGCGTATCGACCTTGGCTGCGATCTTGAGCGGCAGGCCGACCGCTCTGGCGATGGCGATCGCGTGATCGAGGCCTTTCTCCGGCGAGACGCGGCCGAGAAAGGCGAGATAATCGCCCTTGGGACGAAGCGTCGGCGCGAGAAGATCGAGCGGCAGGGCGTTCATCACCGTGCCGATGAAATTGGCGTGCGGGACCGGTTCGCGCTGCGAATCCGAGATGGAGACCAGCGGCATTTCGGGAAAGCCAGCGTAGAATCGCTCGATATCTGGAAGGTCCTGGCGCCCGTGCAGCGTCGTCAGCGTATGCGCCGCAATGTCGCGAAACAACGGGAAATGCAGCAGATCGACGTGAAAATGCAATATGTCGAATTGCGACGCCATGCGCCGCACGCGGTCGAGCATCAAGAGATAGCTCGGCGTCGGATCGCCCGCGCGCTTTTGGCGCAGCGGCAGATCGCTGCAGCAGACATGTCGCGCCGAAGTGACCGAGCCGCCGCTCGCAAAGAGCGTGACCTCATGCCCCTGCGCCACCAGCTCTTCGGTGAGAAAGGAGACGATGCGCTCCGTTCCGCCATAGAGGCGGGGGGGAACGCTTTCGATCAATGGCGCGATCTGCGCGATTTTGAGAGGCGGCGGACGCGTAGTTCGGAAGGGATCGCGCCAGCGAGGCGTCATTTTGTTCATTTTCGAGAGACCGTAACGCTCCCCGTCCGGTCAACGCTCGGGGCGTCTCATGGTTCCGCGCGAATGCGGTCAGCGCCAAAATGTCTCGAGCTGCTTCAATGACTTCTCGGTCTTTTTCCAGTCGACCGCGCCGCCTTCGCGCGCATGGGCGCACCAGCCCACGGCGAAGGCGCTCGCCGGCGCGAGATCGGCCTCGCTCTCGCCGAGGCCGCGCAACAGCTCGGCCGCGACGGCGAGATCATTATAGGCGCCGAGCCTGTCCTGCAGCGCCGACGTTTGTCGCAGATAGCGGCGCGCTTTCGTATGCGCGTCGAAGAGGGATTCGAAGAATTCGGCGGCATATCGCGCTTTCTTGAAGGCGATGCGCGCGTCGTGGCGCTGGTCGGGCGTCAGCGAAGCGAGGTCGCGGCTCGCTTTCAGCGCGCGGCGGTGCAGGCGATCGAGCGAGCGCATGGCGAAATCCTTCGCCGAGCCGGGCGCGCTCGGATCGAAGGCCGCGCGCCCATCGGCGCCGGGCGGCGCGCGCCAATTCCTCGCGGCGAGCGCGCCGCGAAGAGCGATGACGAATTGCGTCGTCTGCGGCGCCGCGACGAGCGCCGCGACAGCGGAATGCGCCTCTATGCGCTTTCGCTCCGCCGCATCGAGCAGCGCATAGAAGCTCGGCTCGCCATTGGCCTGGGCGAGCGGGCCGGTGACGAGCATGTCGAGCAGCACGTCGAGATTGCGCGCCTCTCCGAGCGTCGCCGATATGTCCTTGGCGCGCGTGGAGGCGGTCTCCAGCGCCTCGCTGGCGACGCCGCGCCGCAACATGGAGACGCCGGCGCGCAGGCGTCGCAGCGCCACGCGCATCTGATGGATGGCCTCCTCCGGCGCGCGATATTGCAGCGCCGGCCAATTGGCGACGAATTGATCGAGACAGGCCGATAGGAAGGCGACGATCGCCTCGTCGAGCGAGGCGTCGGGCGCGAGCTTCGGCCGGCGCGCCTTGACCGGGGCGGGGTCGGCGCCGGTCGCGCGGGCCAGCGCCAACTCGGCCTCGCTCATCGGCAGGACGCGCGCATTGGCGCGCGGCGCGAGCTCGGCGGCGACGTTCCAGAGCTCTTCTTCCGCCCCCTCGAGGAGTTGCAGCTCGATCTCGTGAAAATTCGAGCGGCGACCGCCGGCTTCGACAAAGCCGTCGTCGAAACAGACGGAGATGCGCGTTGCGGCCCGTTCGAGCAGGCGCTCGCGCCGCTCGGTTTCGGCGACGCTGCGCGCCTCCAGCGGCCGTTCGGCGATGGAGCGCCGCAGCGGCTCGGAGAGACCTAGCACTGTGCGGAGCGTCGGCACGCGCAATTCGATCGAGCCGCGCGCGCCGGAGGCGGCCGGCCGCGCCCAGCTCAGTTCGACGAAAGCGGCGCCATGCAGCTCATAGCCGCGCAGCATGATATTTTGCTTGTGAAGATCGCCGACGGCGGTGTCGAAGACGATGGAGCGAATGCGCCGCGTCGGCCGCGCGACGGCGCCGATGGTCACGCTCTCGCAGCGCGCGGCGGCGCTCATTCCGGCGCGATCGGTTCCCAGACGGATGCGCGGGCCCTCGCCGCGCGTGTTGCGCGTGGCGCGCCGCGCCGCCTCCCGGGCGGATGCGCTCGATACGAGAAGGCGATCCATGACCATGAAACCGTGAGGTTTTCGAGCTCGATGCGGCGAGTTTCGGCTCTCCGAGCGAGCCGGTCAAGGGGAGGCCGCTCCATTAGATATGGTGGAAACGGCCGTTCTCTATTCATCCTACCGCGGGAAAAGGCCCGTCGTCGCGGCGGGGGCCTTAACGGGCGGGCGGAAAATCAGTATATGCCTCGGGCGGAGAATTGAGGGCGCATGGCGAATATCGCGGAGTTGTTTCGGGACGGCGCGGCCAACGCCTGGCTGTTCGCGCCGACGGCGGTCGCGCTCGGCGCGCTGCACGGTCTCGAGCCCGGCCACTCCAAGACGATGATGGCGGCTTTCATCGTCGCCGTGCGCGGCACCGTCGGCCAGGCCGTTCTGCTCGGCCTCTCGGCGACGCTCTCCCACACGGCGATCGTCTGGGTGGTGGCGCTCGCCGGCCTCTATTTCGGCTCGCGTTGGAACGAAGAGGCCAATGAGCCTTATCTCGAGATCGCCTCCGGCGTGTTGATCCTCGCCGTCGCCTCGTGGATGACATGGCGCATCTGGCGCGACCATCGGCCGCGAGAGCCGCACGATCACGCCCATGGCTCCGCTCACGATCATCGTCATCCGCATGACCACGATCATGCGCATCCTCACGGGTATGACGCCGCCGACGCGCAGAGCGCGTCGCTCCTCCTCGACGAGGAGACGATGGATGCGCATGAGCGCGCCCATGCGGAGGATATAAAGCGGCGCTTTTCCTCCCGCCATGTGACGACGGGCCAGATCGTGCTGTTCGGCCTCACCGGCGGGCTCATCCCTTGCCCGGCGTCGATCACCGTGCTGCTGCTCTGCCTGCAGCTCGGCCAGCTGACGCTCGGCGCGGCGCTGGTGCTGTGTTTCAGCATCGGCCTCGCCATCACAATGGTCGCTGTCGGCGTCGCCGCCGCGCTCGGCGTGCGTCACGCCTCGAGCCGCTGGTCCGGCTTCGAGGAGATCGCCGCCAAGGCGCCCTATCTCTCGAGCGCGCTGATCTCCCTCGTCGGGCTCTACACGCTCTATTCGGGAATTTCGGCGCTCGCCTGAGCGGCCCCTCAGCCGAACGGGCTTTTCTGCACGCCTGCGGTGATCGGCGCGTCGAGGAAGAAATCCAATATGGCCGGCATGGTCGGATCGACCGCATAAAGCGAAAAATCCGTCACGCCTTCTTGCGTCAGCACATTCACGTCGATGAAGAAATTGCCGGTGCAGGCGCAGGCATCGCGCGTCAATATCGCATGGGCGGCGTCCGCCACGATCTGCGGCTTGCGCGCGCGCCGCAGCGCCGCCTCGCCGCCGAGGAGATTGGCGACCGCGGTGGTGGCGATCGCCGTCTCCGGCCACAGCGAATTCACCGCCACTTTCCCGGCGAGCTCGTGCGCGAGGCCGAGGGTCACGAGGCTCATGCCATATTTCGCCATTGTGTAAGCGAGATTGGGCGCGAACCAGCGCGGGTTCATGTCGAGCGGCGGCGACAGGGTGAGAATGTGCGGATTGGCGGATTTTTTTAAGTAGGGCAGAGCGAGCTTGGCGCAGAGAAAGGTTCCGCGCGCATTGACATGGTGCATCAGATCGAAGCGTTTCATCTCGATGGATTCGACGCTGCGCAGATCGATCGCGCTCGCATTGTTGACGAGAATGTCGACGCCGCCGAAAATGGCGGCGGTCTTGTCCAAGGCTTCCTCCACTTGCGCGTCGAAGCGAATGTCGCAAGGCAGCGCCAGCGCGCGACCGCCGGCCTTTTCGATGGCCGCCGCCGCTGTATAGATCGTCCCGGGAAGCTTGGGATGTTCGGCGACGCTTTTGGCGATTATCGCCACATTGGCGCCGTCGCGCGCCGCGCGCTCGGCTATGGCGAGGCCGATGCCGCGGCTCGCGCCGGTGATGAACAGAGTCTTGCCTGCGAGCGATCCCGCCATTGGGGCGCGCTCAGGCCGCGACCCGCGCCGGATAGCCGGCGTCGGTGATGATCTTGGCGAGGGCTTCCGGATCCTCGGGCGAGGGCGAGACCTCCACCTTGCCGGTGGCGAGATCGACCTTCACCTGCGCCTGCGGCTCGGCCTTCTGCACCGCCTCGGTCACATGCTTCACGCATTTGCCGCAGGACATTTCCTGAACGTCGAACGTCGTCGTCATCTCGTTTTCCTCCTCTCGGGATTCCTGTGAATGCGAGCCTTCGGGCTCGCTCTCAGAGCCGCTCGTCGTTTCCGCTCTCGTCGCGCTCGCCTCCACTGGCGGCCGGAAGCGCCGCAGCCGCAGCGCGTTCGTCAGCACGAAGACGCTGGAAAAGGCCATGGCGCCGGCGGCGAGCATGGGAGAGAGCAGCGTTCCATTGAACGGATAGAGCGCGCCCGCCGCGACGGGAATCAGAATCACATTATAGGCGAAAGCCCAGAAGAGATTCTGCGCGATATTGCGCATGGTCGCGCGCGAGAGCGCGAGCGCGGCCGGCACTTTGGACACATGGCCGGACATCAGCACGACATCGGCGGCCTCTATCGCAATGTCGGTTCCGGTGCCGATGGCGATTCCGACATCGGCGGCGGCGAGCGCCGGCGCGTCATTGACGCCATCGCCGACAAAGGCGATCTTGCGCCCCGCGCGCAGGCGCTGGAGCGCCGCCACCTTGCCGTCCGGCAGCACGCCGGCGATCACCTCGTCCATGCCGAGCTTCGCGGCAATGGCGCGCGCCGCGCGCTCGTCGTCGCCGGTGATCATCGCCGTGGCGACGCCCTGCGCGTGCAGAGCGGCGACCGCCGCGACGCTGGTCTCCTCGAGCGCGTCGGCGACGCAGAGAATGGCCGCCGGCTTTCCGTCGATCGCGACATAGAGCGGCGTCTTGCCCTCCGCCGAGAGCTGCGCCGCGGTCGTCTCGAATGCGCTGATATCGAGCCCGAGCGTCGCCATGAAGCGGGCCGCGCCGACGGCGATCTTCCGCCCGTCGGCGCTCGCCTCGACGCCCATGCCGGGCGTCGCCGCAAAGTCTCGCGCCTCGACGAGGGAAAGCCCGCGCGCCTTGGCGGCGGCGACCAGAGCGCCGGCGATCGGATGTTCCGAGCGCGCCTCGACGCTGGCGGCGAGCCGCAGCGCCTCATTCGGCTCGACGTCGGGCGCGGCCTCCAGATCGGTCAGCTCCGGCTTGCCGCGCGTCAGCGTGCCGGTCTTGTCGAAGGCGATCAGCGTCACATCGCGCAGGCTCTGCAAGGCCTCGCCCTTGCGGAACAAAATGCCGAGCTCGGCCGCGCGTCCCGTGCCCGTCATGATGGCGGCGGGCGTCGCCAGTCCCATGGCGCAAGGACAGGCGATGATGAGAACGGCGACGGCGGCCACCAGCGCGTAAGAGGAGTCGCGCTGTGGGCCGAAGGCGAGCCACGCCAAAAAGGTGAGATAGGCGATGGCGAGAACGGCGGGCACGAAGACGCCGGTCACGCGATCGACCAGCGCCTGAATCGGCAGCTTGGCGCCCTGCGCCTGCTCCACCATGCGAATGACGCCGGCGAGCACAGTATCCGCGCCGACGCGCGTCGCGCGAAAGGTGAAGGCGCCGGTGGCGTTCACCGTGGCGCCGGTCACTTCCGAGCCTTTGCGCTTGCCCACGGGCGCCGGCTCGCCGGTGATCATAGATTCGTCGACGTGAGAGGCCCCGTCCACGACCACGCCATCCGTCGCTATGCGCTCGCCCGGCCGCACGGCGACGAGATCGCCGACGACGATATCGTCGATCGGCAGCTCGATCTGCTCGGCGCCGCGCAGCACGCGTGCGGTCTTGGGCTGTAGGGCCACCAGGGCGCGGATCGCCTCCGACGTGCGGCCCTTGGCGCGCGCCTCCAGCGTGCGGCCGAAGAGGATCAGCGTGATAATGACGACGGCCGATTCATAATAGACATCGGCCGCGCCATGCGGCAGCAGGACAGGGGCGAAAGTGGCGACGACCGAATAGAGATAGGCGCTCATCGTGCCGATGGCGACGAGCGAGTTCATATCCGGATGGCCGCGCCAGAGCGAGGGCAGGCCCTTCTCGTAGAAGGGACGTCCCGGCCCGGCGAGAACCAGAGTCGCCAGCGCGAAGGAGATGTAGCGAATGGTCTGATGGCCGATAGCGGCCATCAACCAATCGCCGAGTCCTGGTATCGTATGCGCGCCCATCTCGAGGAAGACGACCGGCGCGCTCAGCGCCGCCGCGACGATGAGTCGCTTGCGCAGCGACACCGCCTCCTGCTCGCGCGCGTCCTTCTCGCGGTCGGCGGCCTTCGCGCCCGTCTCGAGCTCGCGCGGCTCGTATCCGGCTTCCGCCACGGCGCGGCGCAGCGCTTTACCGAGATCGCCGCCGCCGAGCGCGCGCACCCGCGCCCGATCCGTGGCGAGATTGACCTCGGCGCCGATCACGCCGGGGACGGCGCGCAACGCTTTTTCGACATGGGCGACGCAGGAGGCGCAGGTCATGCCGCCGACGCCGAACTCGATCGTCTCGACGGCGGGCTCATAGCCGGCCTCCTCCACCGCCCGGGCGAGCAGCGCGATGTCCGCGGCGGGCGTGAGCGCGACAGCGGCGCGCTCTGTCGCGAGATTGACCGAGGCCGAGAGCACGCCCGGCGCGCCGCGCAGCGCCTTTTCGACATGGGCGACGCAGGAGGCGCAGGTCATTCCGCGCACGCCGAACGAAAGATGCGCATCGGCGGACGAATTTGCGCTCGTCGCGGCGTCGGCCATGGGGTTCGCTCCTCTCCCGCGCCAGTCTACAGCCAGCGCCGGACTTTCGCGGCATAGGCGTCGAATTCCGCGCCGAACCGCTGCGACAAATGGCGCTCTTCCGGTTCTATGGCCAGTTGCCGGAGCAGAATGGCCATGGCGGGCGTGAGCAAGAGCATCCATACGGAGCCGAGCGCGAGGCCGAGCCCGACGACCAGCGCTACATTCGCCACGTAGATGGGGTTGCGCGACCATTGATAGGGGCCTGCGGTGACGAGGCTGGAGACGGGGCGGTCGGGCCGGAGCGTCGTGCCTTGCCGACGCATCAGCGAAGCGCACCACAGATCATTGGCGAGCGCCAGCGCGACGATGAGGCCGCCGACGACGCGCAGGCTCGGCGGCCAAGCGCCCTCGGAGAGAGGGAGAAGCGCGTCGAGCAGCGCCCCGCCGGCGATCGCCGTGAGGAGCAGCAGCGGCGGCCACGGGATGCGAGACGGCGGTTCCGCCTCGGTTCGGCTGTCGTCCTGTGACATGGAGGAACCCTCTTTCTGCTCAGATCGCGTTGGCGCCTATGAATTTCAAGCTGCGATTCTATTGAAAAGCGAGCCGGCGGGCTTTCTTGCCGTCCCGTCGCCGCCCGGCTATGTAACCGCCACTCCGGCGCGATGGAAGTCGCGCCTTTCGAGGCAAGCCCCGAACCGCTCGGGAAGCGTCGAGTGACGACAGATCAGCGCGAGGCCCGAATGCTCGACTTCTATGCCGCGGACCTCGCGAGCCTCGCCGCGCAGGATCGGCTGCGCGCGCTGTCGCCGCGTCGCGGACTCGACTTCAGCTCCAATGATTTTCTCGCGCTCGCCGAATCGCAGGAGCATAGCGAGGCCGCGGCGGCGGCGCTGGCGCGCGGCGTTCCAATCGGCGCCGGCGGCTCGCGGCTGCTGCGCGGCAATCATGAGGAGCACGAGGCGCTGGAGCGCGAGGCGGCGGCCTTCTTTCACGCCGAGAGCGCGCTCTTTTTCGGCGGAGGCTTCTCCGCCAATGAGGCGCTGCTCTCGACCTTGCCGCAAAAGGGCGATCTCATCGTCCATGACGCGCTGGTGCACGCCAGCGCGCATGAGGGGATGCGCCTCTCGCGCGCGCCGAGCGTCGCGGCTCTGCACAATGACGCCGACGCATTCGAGGACGAGATCGCGGCATGGCGGCGCGCCGGCGGCGCGGGCCGGCCCTGGATCGTCGTCGAGAGCCTCTACAGCATGGACGGCGATTTCGCGCCGCTCGACTCTCTCGCCGAGATCGCCGCGCGTCACGAGGCGTTTCTCGTCATCGACGAAGCCCATGCGACGGGCGTCTATGGGCCGGAGGGACGCGGCCTCGCCGCCGCGCTCGAGGGGCGTGAGAACGTCGTCACTCTACACACATGCGGCAAGGCGCTCGGCGCCTCCGGCGGCCTCGTTCTGCTGCCCGCCGCGCTGCGCGAATTTCTCATCAACCGCAGCAGACAGTTCATCTTCGCCACGGCGCCGTCGCCGCTCGTCGCCGCCTGCGTGCGCGCCGCTCTGCCGATCGTCGCGCGCGCGGAAGGACGCCGCGTCGCATTGCGTTCGCGCGTCGCCGTGGCCGCGCGTGAGTTGCAGGCGCTGGGATTGGCGCCCTCGCAATCGCAGATCACGCCGGTCATCGTCGGCGACAACGCCCGCGCGCTGGCGCTCGCCGCAGCGATGCAGGCGCAGGGCTATGACATTCGCGCCATCCGCCCGCCCACTGTGGCGGAAGGATCGGCGCGGCTGCGCATCTCGCTCACGCTGCATGTGAGCGAGGCGCAGATCGTCGCGATGGTCGAAGATCTCGCCCATGCGCTGGCGAGTCTTCCGGCATGACGCGCTTCGTCGTCGCCGGGACCGACACCAATGTCGGCAAGACCGTGTTCTCCGCCGCGCTCGCCGGCGCGCTCGGCGCCTATTATTGGAAGCCCGTGCAGTCGGGCCTCGAGGGCGAAACGGACACGATGATCGTGGCGCGGCTGTCGGGCCTCGCCGCAGAGCGGCTCTTGCCGGAGGCCTATCGTCTGACGACGCCCGCGTCGCCGCATCTCGCCGCGCGCCTCGACGGCGTCACGATCGACGTCGAGCGTCTCGCTCCGCCGGATCGCGCGCCGCTCGTCGTCGAGACGGCCGGCGGCCTGATGACGCCGCTGACGGAAAATTTCTCGACGATCGAGCTTCTCGCGCGCTGGCGGCTTCCGGTCGTGCTCTGCGCGCGCACCACGCTCGGGACGATCAATCACAGCCTATTGTCTCTGGAGGCTTTGCGCCGTCGCGAGATTCCCGTTCTCGGCGTCGTCTTCATCGGCGAGGCGAACGTCGACACGCAGGAAACGATCGCGAATATTTCCGGCGCGCGCATTCTCGGCCGCCTGCCTTTCGTCGCGCCTCTCGACGCGGAGAGGTTGAGCTGGTCTTTTCTCGCGCAGTTTCGCCTCGCCGATTTCGCTGCGACTTCACAGCTCTCCGGGAGCTCGAAATGACAGATTCGCCGATTTGGCGGCCTTTCACCCAGCACGCGCTGCAAGCCCGGGCGATCCACGTCGCGCGCGGTGAGGGGGCCTGGCTCGAATGCGCCGACGGACGCCGCATTCTCGACGCCATCTCCTCCTGGTGGGTCATCACCCATGGCCATCGCCATCCCAAAATCGTGCAGGCGATCAAGGATCAGGCGGACCGGCTCGATCAGGTCATCTTCGCCGGCTTCACGCACGAGCCCGCAGAAGCGCTGGCGCGCCGGCTGGTCGCGCTGACTGCGCCCGGTCTCGATCATGTGTTCTATTCCGACAGCGGCTCCACCTCTGTGGAGGTCGCGATCAAAATGGCGCTCGGCTATTTCCGCAATCGCGGCGTCGCGCGCAATCGCATCATCGCGCTAGAGCACGGCTATCACGGCGACACCATCGGCGCCATGTCGACCGGCGCGCGCTCCGTCTTCAACGCCGCCTATGAGCCGCTGCTCTTCGATGTGACGCGCATTCCCTTTCCGAGCGTCGGCCGCGAGCAGGCGACATTGGATGCGCTGGAGGCCGCCTGCCGCAGCGCGGACGCCGCGGCTTTGGTCGTCGAGCCGCTCGTGCTCGGCGCGGGCGGAATGCTCGTTTACGGCGCCGATACGCTGCGCGAGATGCGGCGCATTTGCGCGTCTCATGGCGTGCTCTTCGTCGCCGATGAGGTGATGACCGGCTTCGGCCGCACCGGAACGCTGTTCGCCTGCGAGCAGGCGGGAATCGTTCCCGATATCGCCTGCTATGCGAAGGGTATAACCGGCGGATCATTGCCGCTCGCCGTGACGATGTGCGCGGAGGAGATTTTTCAGGCGCATTATTCGACGGATCGCTCGCGCACCTTTTTTCATTCGAGCTCTTTCACCGCAAATCCGATCGCCTGCGCCGCGGCGCTCGCCAATCTCGAAATATGGGAGAGCGAGGATGTGCGCGGCCGCATCGCGCGACTGGCGGCGATGCAGGAGGAACGGCTGCTGCCTTTCGCCAATGATGCGCGCTTCACCAATGCGCGGCGCATCGGTACGATCGCGGCGCTCGATCTGCGCGTCCGCGACGCGGGCTATCTGGCGACGATCGGTCCAGAACTCTATGAGTTCTTCATCTCGCGCGGACTGCTGCTGCGCCCGCTCGGCAATACGATCTACATATTGCCGCCCTATTGCATAGAGCCGAGCGAGCTCGACGCGCTCTATGCGGCGATCGACGAGGCGGGAGATCGCTTCGGCTGAAAATTCGCGCGCTCCGCCCTATTTGCCGCGCGCCAGATACTCCTCCTTCAGCACGCGCCGCAAAACCTTGCCGACATTGGTCTTGGGCAAGCTGTCGCGGAATTCGAAATGGCGCGGCGCCTTGTAATGCGTCAGCGTCTCGCGGCAGAAATCATGCAGCTCCTTCCCGGTGACGTCGGCGTCGCGCGGCACGATGAAGGCGAGCGGCGCCTCGCCCGAATGCGGATCGGGAACGCCTATCACTGCGGCCTCCTTCACCTTGGGATGGCGCGTCAGCACATTCTCGACTTCATTGGGATAGACGTTGAAGCCGGAGACGAGGATCATCTCCTTGAGGCGATCGACGATCTTCAATTGTCCGTCGGGCGTCATCACCGCGACGTCGCCGGTGCGCAGGAAACCATCCTCCGTCGTCGCCGCGGCGGTCTCCTCCGGCCTGTTCCAATAGCCCGCCATGACTTGCGGGCCTTTGACGCAGAGTTCGCCGCGTTCGCCGAAAGGCGCCGGCTCGCCGGAGGGCAGGCGGATCGACACCTGCGTCGAAGGATAGGGATAGCCGATCGCGCCGGAGAATTCGACGAGATCGGGACGGTTGCAGGTAATGACCGGCGAGGTCTCCGAAAGGCCGTAGCCTTCGATGATCGGATGGCCGGTGATTTCCTTCCATTTGCGGGCGACGACGTCCTGCGTCGCCATGCCGCCGGAGATGCAGTAGATCAGATTGGAGAAATCGACGAGCGGGAAGTCCGGATGATTGGCGAGCGCCGCATAGAGCGTGTTGACGCCGGAGATCATGGTGAAGCGCGATTTGCGTAGCGTCTTCACGAAACCGCCGATGTCGCGCGGATTGGCGATGAGCAGGCAGGAGCCGCCGATCTTCACGATCAGCAGGCAGCAGGCGGTGAGGCCGAAGATGTGATAGAGCGGCAGCGCCGTCACCATCACCTGATCGAGCGGCGTCGGCAGATAGGGGCAGAGCCAGGCTGCCGATTGCGCCACATTGGCCGCGACATTGCGATGCCGCAGCATGGCGCCCTTGGCGACGCCGGTCGTCCCGCCCGTATATTGCAGAAAAGCGAGATCGTCGGGGCCGACGTTCACGTCCCGCAATGGCGCCGAGGCGCCGGCGCGCAGCACTCGAGAAAAGCGCAGGCTCTGCGGCAGGCGATAGCGCCGCACGGCGCGTTTCACATAGCGCGAGACGAAATTCACGATAGGACCGCGCAGGCCGAGCAGGTCGCCGGGAGCGATGACGACGGCTTTTTCGATCCGCATCGACGGCCAGGCCGCTTCGACTGTATGGGCGAAATTCTCGAGCACGAAGATCATGCGCGCGCCGGAGTCGTCGATCTGATGCGTGAGCTCATTGGGCGTGTAGAGCGGATTGACGTTGACGACGATCGCGCCGGCGAGCAGCACGCCGAAGATGATGGGCGGATAGGCCATCACATTGGGCGCCATGATCGCGATGCGATCGCCCTTGGCGACTCCCTGCGACTGTAGCCAGGCCGCGACGGCGCGCGCGGCAGCGCCGAATTCCGTATAGGTGAGCTTGCCGCCGAAGCTCTCGAGCGCCGTGCGTTCGGAAAAATCGACGACGCTCTGGCGGAACATGTCGACCAGCGTCGAATAGCTCGCCGGGTCGATCTCGCTGGGCACGAAAGGCGGATAGGAGGCGACCCAGGGCCGGGCGGCATAGGGATCGGTGAGGGTGGCGGCAGTCATCAAAGGCCTCCGGGCGTGGGCGCGACGGACTGCGGCCCTGCTGTCCGCCATATGAATAGCGACTATTTGCTGACGAAAATATAGCGCGGCGCAGGCGCGAGCGCAGCCCCGCGCGCGGAATGATCGTCGTCGCAGCGCAGCATTCGAGCGCGGCGCCGCGAGAATGGCGTCAGGCGCCGCCGACGCTCATGGAGACGCCGAGAAGTAGCGCGAGGCCGAATGCGAGCACGAGGAGGGCGGCGAGAAGCTCGGCGGAGCGCAGCAGCGTTTCGGCGCGCCGCGATTTCCGCGCGGCGAGGCGCGCGGCGAAATCCTTGGCGAAGACGGCCGTCGCGGCCAAGCCGCCGGTGGTGATCGCCGTGCCGGCCGACATCAGCAGCGTCGCGCCGGCGCCAGCCATGAACGCGCCCTGTGACAAAGTGAAGACGAGCACGAGAATGGCGCCGGAGCAGGGGCGCAGTCCCGCCGCGACGACCGTCGCCAGCGCGTCGCCCCAACGGAAACCCGTTCCGAGCCGAGAGGCGTCGATCGCGTGAACATGGCCGCAGTCGGGGCCGTGGATATGCGTCGGATCGTCGACCGCCTCGCAGGCGAAGGCGCCGCGCTGCGTCGCGGCGAGAATCGGCGCCGGCTCTCGCATTGCGGCGATGAGCGCGCGGCCTTTGACATAGGCGAGGCGCGCGCCGAGCGCGGCGATGGCGACATAGCTCGCCGTTTCGATCCAAGTCGCCGCCGCGGTCATGCGCTGAGCCGTGACGCCGAAGACGATCGCCGCCACGCCGACCAGCGCAATTGCGACGAGGCCTTGCAGCAGCGCCGCCAGAGCGGCGAGCGTCAGCCCGCGCTTCAGCGCTGTCTCATTGGCGATCATATAGGAGGCGAGCACGGCCTTGCCATGGCCGGGCCCGGCGGCGTGGAAGACGCCATAGGCGAAACTCGCGGCGGCCAGAGTCGCGAAGGCGAAGCGGTCCGTTTTCAAGGCTTTGGCGGCGCTCTGCAATTGCATGTGGAATTTGCTCTGCCAGGCCAGCAGCAGGCCGGCGAGTCCGTTCGCCGCGCCGACCGGGCCCTCGGCGGGGCCGACGGCGAAAGGATGGCGCGCGGCCTGCGCGAGCGCTGCGTCCTGCAGCAGCGCGAGCGCGGCGAGCGACGCCAGCAGCAGCGCGCAATCTCGCGGCGCAATCCTCACGGGCAGGCCACGACGACGCGCGCGGCGAGCTTCATGCCGAAATCGGCGCCGGGCGACATATTGGCGAAAAAGGCCTCGCTGAGCTTTTGCGTGTCGACGGCGAGCAGCGGCTTCGGCTCCACGACGCTGGTCGAGCAGCCGGCGGGAGCGCCGGCGAGAGTCGCCGCATTCTGCTTCTCGAAGTCGAAGGCGACGAAATAGGTCGGATCATAGGTCTGGAACGAAAATGGCTTGTTCGACGGCAGCGGCTTTTCCAGCGGCAGCGTGAAATGCATGGTGACGATACGCTTGTCGTTCGCCTCCAGCCAGACGTCCTCTGGCGGCCCGAAGGCGGTCTTGGCGTTCTGATATTTGGCGAAGGTGAAATAGTCGAATTCGGCGAGCGATTCGGCGTTGGTCTTGGCGAGCGGCGCGAGCTCCTCGCGGCTCGGCGGCTTGCCGTCCTTGCCGAGGCCTTGCAGCGCGAAAGCGGAATACATTTCGTCGAAGGTCCAGGCGTGGCGCACGCCCTTGATCTTGCCGTCCGGCGTGAACAGCACCTCGCTGCGCACGGCGACCCAGACATGAGGATGCGCCGCGGCGGGCGTG
This sequence comes from Methylosinus sporium, assembly GCF_003113265.1. Taxonomy (GTDB): domain Bacteria; phylum Pseudomonadota; class Alphaproteobacteria; order Rhizobiales; family Beijerinckiaceae; genus Methylosinus; species Methylosinus sporium. Next base: position 26,247 of record NZ_PUIV01000013.1, on the reverse strand, counting down.
GCGGCGAGCGCGGCGGCGATCGTCAACGAAGCGAAGGCGAGTTTCATCGGCATAGGGCTCTCGCCTCGGTCGGGCCGCGGCGCCTGGGGTACGTCTTGCGAATCGCTCCCGTTTCGGGCCCCGTCCTCTAGGTGCCGAAGGAGGCGGAAACAGGGCCGGCCGGCCCGACAATTTTCGGCGCCTGCGAAGGCTCGCTTGCTGGCGTCGCGCGTCGTGACGTATAATGCCACGCCCGACGCCGCGAGGACAAGGCGGGGACGGGTCGCGCCGGGGCGGCGGCGGTTCCTCGCGGTCGGGATACGGATTTCCACGGATGCGGAGGACGGGAGTCTTTCCGCCGCCGCAAATCCGCAATATGACCTTCGGAAGCGACGCGCGCGAGAGCTTTCGAACGAGAATGCTTCATATGGAGAGCGGGTCCGCCCCTTTCCGAGACGTCAGACGTCGCGCGGCCTGCGCGAGCGGGCCCGCCCCGCGAGGGCCTTCGCGCCGAGCGAGGAGAAACTACGAATGGCGGAAAAAGTCGCCGGCGCCATGACAACCGGCTCCGCCTTCGGCGACGTCTCCCTTGCCGATCGTTTCGATCTTTCCAAGACTCACGTGCTGCTCAACGGCACGCAGGCGATCGTGCGCCTTCTGCTGATGCAGAAGGAGATGGATCGTCGCGCCGGCCTCAATACGGCGGGCTTCGTCTCCGGCTATCGCGGCTCGCCGCTCGGCGGCATGGACGCGCAGCTGCACAAAGCGAAGCCGCTCTTCGACAGACACGACATTCTCTTCATGCCGGGCCTCAACGAGGATCTCGCCGCCACCGCCATTTGGGGCGCGCAGCAGGCCGAGATGCGCGGCGAAGGCAAATATGACGGCGTCTTCTCCGTCTGGTACGGCAAGGGGCCGGGCGTCGATCGCTCCGGCGACGCGCTGCGCCATGTCAATCTCGCCGGCTCTTCGCGCAATGGCGGCGTGCTGGCGCTGATGGGCGACGACCACACCGCCGAATCTTCGACCACGGCGCATCAATCCGAATTCGTCTTCGTCGATATGATGATGCCGATCCTCTCGCCGGCAGGCGTGCAGGAGATTCTCGACTACGGCCTCATGGGCTTCGCGCTGTCGCGCTACGCCGGCGTCTGGACAGGCTTGAAGCTCATCAAGGATACGGTGGAATCCACCGCCTCCATCGACGGCTCGCTCGATCGTGTGCGTCCCGTCGCGCCGCTCGATTTTCTGATGCCGCCGGGCGGCCTCAACATACGTCCGCGCGATCCGGTGCTGACGCAGGAAGAGCGTATGCAGGAGAGCAAGCGCGACGCCATGCTCGCCTTCATCCGCGCCAATCGTCTCAATCGCATCGTCACTTCCGGCGGGCCCAACGCCAAAATCGGCGTCATCACTGTCGGCAAATCTTATCTCGACGTGCGTCAGGCGATGGACGATCTCGGCATAGACGAGGTGAGGGCCAATGATTACGGCCTGCGCCTCTATAAAATCGCCTGTCCCTGGCCGCTGGAGCCGCAAGGCCTGCGCGAGTTCGTGCGCGGGCTCGATCTCGTCATCGTCGTCGAGGAGAAGCGCTCGCTGATCGAGGTGCAATTGCGCGAGCAGCTCTATGGCTCGTCGCATCAACCCGCCTGCATCGGCAAGAAGGACGAGGTGGGCGAATGGCTGTTTCCGGTCAAAGGCTCGCTCGACGCCAATGACGTCGCCATCGCCATCGGCCGGCGGCTGCTGAATCACGTTCGCTCCGACGATCTCGAAGGGCGGGTGCGCCGTCTCGAGCACATGCAGGAGCGCCGCAAATCGCTGACCGACGTCGGCGTGCGCGTGCCGCATTTTTGCTCCGGCTGCCCGCATTCGACCTCCACCCATGTGCCCGAGGGAATGCGCGCCTATACGGGCATAGGCTGCCATTATATGGCGCAATGGATGGACCGCTCGACCGAGGGCTACACACATATGGGCGGCGAAGGCGCCAATTGGATCGGCGAGGCGCCCTTCTCGACGCGCAAGCATGTGTTCCAGAATCTCGGCGACGGCACTTACAATCACTCCGGCTCGCTCGCCATTCGCTTCGCCGTGGCGACGAAGACGAACATAACGTTCAAAATCCTCTTCAACGGCGTCGTCGCCATGACGGGCGGGCAGGCGCATGAGGGCGAGCTCACCGTGGAGGCCATAGCGCATCAAATGGCGGCGGAAGGCGTCGCCAAAATCGCGCTCGTCTCCGACGAGCCGCACAAATATTCGTCGGTCATCCAATGGCCGCCGGGCCTCGTCATCTATCACCGCAACGTCATCAACAGCGTGCAGAGCGAGCTCGCCGCGACGGAAGGCGTCACGGTGCTGATCTATGATCAGACCTGTGCGACGGAAAAGCGCCGCGGCCGCAAGCGCGGCGAATATCCCGACCCCGATGTGCGCGTCGTCATCAACGAGCTGGTCTGCGAGGGCTGCGGCGATTGCGGCCGCGCCTCCAATTGCGTATCGGTGCAGCCGCTGGAGACCGAATTCGGCCGCAAGCGCCGCATCGATCAGTCGAGCTGCAACAAGGACCTCTCTTGCCTCGAGGGCTTTTGCCCGAGCTTCGTCACCGTGCATGGCGCGCGCATGAAGAAAGCCGCGCCGACGAGCGAGACGCAATGTCCGCCGCCGCCGGAGCCCGCCGTTCCGCAGCTCGGCGCCACGCCTTACGGCGTGCTCGTCGCCGGCATTGGCGGGACGGGCGTCGTCACGGTGAGCGCCATTCTCGGCATGGCCGCGCATCTCGAGGGCAAGGGCGTCGGCGTCATCGACATGGCCGGCCTCGCGCAAAAGGGCGGCGCGGTCTATTGCCATGTGAAGATCGGCCGCACGCGTGGCGACGTTCATGCGATCCGCATCGCCGCCGGCGAGGCCGATCTCGTGCTCGGCTGCGATCTCGTCGTCGCCGGCGGCAAGCAGATTCTCGCCGCCATCGATCCGGCGCGCAGCCATGTCGTCGTCAACAGCGCCGAGGTGTTTCCCGGCGATATCGAGCGCGATCCCGATTTCGTGCTGCCGGCGCAGCGCATCGAACGCGCGATACGCGAGGCCGCGGGCGAGCGCGTCGATTTCCTGAATGTGACGGAGCTGGCGCTGGCGCTGCTCGGCGATTCCATCGCCGCCAATATGTTCATGCTCGGCTACGCCTGGCAGAAGGGACTGCTGCCGCTTTCCGAGGCTGCGCTGCTGCGCGCCATCGAGCTCAATGGCGAAGCTGTGCCGATGAATCATTCGGCCTTCGCCTGGGGCCGCCGCGCCGCGCATGATCTCGAGAGCGTCGCCGCCGTCGTCTCCTCCTTGCGCGAGCGCAATCCCGCGCGGGATGTGTCACATTCATTGGAAGAGGCGATCGATCGTCGCGTCGCCTTTCTCACCGATTATCAGAACGCCTCTTACGCCGCCCGCTATCGCTCGAGGGTGGACGCGGTCGCGCGCCTCGAGAAAGAGCGCGTTCCAGGCACAAAGGAGCTGACCGAGGCGGTGGCGCGCGGCCTGTTCAAGCTGATGTCGGCCAAGGATGAATTCGAGGTCGCGCGCCTCTACACCGACGGCTCGTTCCAGCGTCAGCTCGCCGAGATTTTCGAGGGCGATCTGCGCATGGAGCTGCATCTCGCGCCCAATCTCGTCGCTTTCCAGCGCAAGAACGACATAGGCGGCTCGCGCAAGATCACTTTCGGCTCGTGGATGTTCCATGTGCTGAAATGGCTGGCGCGCTTCAAGGGCCTGCGCGGCACGATCCTCGATCCCTTCCGCCCCGACAGCGACCGCATCGCCGAGCGCAAGATGCTCGCCGATTATCAATTGCTGCTCGACGATATTCTGCCGCGCCTGTCGCCGGCCAATCATGCGACCGCGGTGGCGCTGGCGCGCATACCGGAGAAAATCCGCGGCTTCGGCCACATACGCGCGCGCAGCACGCAGGAGGCGCGCGCCGAGATCGCGCGGCTCTATGGAGAATATCACGCGATCAGGCCGGATGTGAAAATGGCGGCGGAGTGAGGGGGGAGCGTCATTGAAAGAAGGGCGCATCTCCTTCTCCCGCGCGCGGGAGAAGGCGGCCCTCGCGTCAGCGAGGGTCGGATGAGGGCCCCTGCATAGACGCGCAGGCGAGACGTTTCGAGATCGTCGCTGTGGACGCGTCCTCATCCGACCCGACTTCGTCGAGCCACCACCTCCCACGAGTGGGAGAAGGAGACGCGCGTCGGGCGTCGAAGCTATTCAGAGCGGCGCTGGTTCACCGCACCCGCGTCCAATCCTCCTCACCACAGATATTCGTCCCATTCACGCAGCCTTCCAGCCGCAGCACCTTCTCGCTGCGCATGGCGAGGCTGGCGGCGTAATTCTGGCCGTCGCGCGCGTTATAGATCGTGCCGGCCCAGCTATTGGCGCCATTGGGCTTCACAGTGAGGATGGGCAGGCCGAGCAGCTTGCGGCCGCGTTGGCGCGGATCGGGATTGTTCTCGTCCACGCCGGGGTCGGAGGTCCAGGCGATCTTGCCGCAGATCGCCTGGCCGCAACGGCTGATCTGAATATGCGCGGTGCCGTCGGCGACGCGCCATTCGCCGATCGGGTCGGCGAATGCCGCGGTCGCGACGACAGAAAATATCGACGCGCACATCCAGGACCGCTTCATCTCGAGCCTCCGTTTGAATAATCACGGGCGGGAGTATAGGGCTAAGCCATGCCTCAGACCAATACGCCGGCCGCGGCGCCCCTCGCTGCGCCGCGGCAAAAGGCCGAGCCGATCCGGGCGCTCATTCTGGGCGGGACGAGCGAGGCGCGCGCGCTCGCCGCCCGTCTCGCCGGCGACGCGCGCCTTGACGCAGTGGTCTCGCTGGCGGGCCGCACCAGCGCGCCGCTCGCCTCGCTGCTGCCGGTCCGCATCGGCGGCTTCGGCGGCGTCGAGGGGCTGACGCGCTATCTCGTCGAGGAGCGCATCGAGCGCGTCATCGACGCGACCCATCCATTCGCGGCGCGAATTTCCGCCAATGCGCGCACGGCCTGCGCGGCGTTGGGCCTGCCGCTGCTGGTTTTCACGCGTGCGCCTTGGAGCCCGGTGGAGGGGGATCGCTGGATCGAGGTCGCGGACAATGCCGGGGCGGTCGCGGCGCTGGGCGAGGCGCCGCGCCGCGCGTTCCTCACCATCGGCCGTCTGGGGCTCGCGGATTTTCTGTGTGCGCCGCAGCATTATTATCTGATCCGCACGATCGATCAGCCGTCGAAAGAAGATCTACCGCCACGCTACGAATTGATCCTGGAGCGTGGTCCTTTCACTGTCGAGAGCGAATTGTCCCTGATGCGCGCCGCCGAGGTCGATATCGTCGTCTCCAAGAACAGCGGCGGCCGCGAGACCTATGCGAAGATCGAGGCCGCGCGGGCGCTCGGCCTGCCGGTCGCGATGGTCACGCCGCCGCGCGGCGGCGAGGCGCGCATCGTTCATCACATAGAGGCGGCGGTCGATTTTCTCTTTTACGAGACCTCGCAATGAGCGTCGCTCTGATGTTCCAAGGCACGGGCTCCGATGTCGGCAAATCGCTCGTCGTCGCAGGCCTCGCGCGCGCGCTCACGCGGCGCGGCTATCGCGTCGCGCCTTTCAAGCCGCAGAATATGTCCAACAACGCCGCGGTGACGGCGGACGGCGCCGAGATCGGCCGCGCCCAGGCGCTGCAGGCGCGCGCCGCGCGTCTCGCCCCGACCGCCGATATGAATCCCGTGCTGCTGAAGCCGCAGGGCGCCGCCGGCGCGCAAGTCGTGCTGCGCGGAAAAATCATCGGCTCGGCGCGCGCGCGCGACTATCAGCAATGGAAGGCGGGGCTCATGTCCGCCGTGCTCGAGAGCTATGAGCGCCTGCGCGCGAGCTGCGATATCGTGCTGGTCGAAGGCGCCGGCAGCGCGGCGGAGATCAATCTGCGCGCCAATGACATCGCCAATATGGGCTTCGCCCGCCGTGTCGACGTGCCGGTCGTGCTCGTCGGCGATATAGACCGCGGCGGCGTCATCGCGCAGCTCGTCGGCTGCAAGGCCGTGCTCGATCCAGACGATGCAGCGCTGATCCGCGGCTTCATCGTCAATAAATTCCGTGGCGATCCTTCGCTCTTCGACGAAGGAATGCGCTTCATCGCCGAGCGCACCGGCTGGCGGCCGCTCGGCCTCGCGCCCTTTTTCGCCGACGCCGCGCGCCTGCCGGCGGAGGACGCTTTCGGCCTGCGCGCCGGCGCCTCGAGCGGGGAGGGCGGACTGACGATCGCCGCGCCGCTGCTGCCCAATATCGCCAATTTCGACGATCTCGATCCGCTGCGGGCGGAGCCGGGCGTGCGCTTCATTCTGGTGCGGCCGGGCGATCCGCTGCCGGCGGAGGCGCGGCTCGTGATATTGCCGGGCTCCAAGGCGACGATCGCCGATCTTTCCGCCTTTCGCGCGGCCGGCTGGCACATAGATCTCGCCGCGCATATTCGTCGCGGCGGGCGCGTTTTCGGCATTTGCGGCGGCTATCAGATGATGGGCCGCCGCATCGCCGATCCGCAGGGGCTCGAGGGGCCGCCCGGCGCGGTGGAAGGGCTCGGCCTTCTCGATATGGAAACGGTCTTCGAGACCGAGAAAGTGCTGAAGCAGGTGAGAGGCGCGACCATCGCCGAAAATATCCCCTTCTATGGCTATGAGATGCACGCCGGCCGCAGCGAGGGGCCAGATTGCGCGCGTCCGCTGCTGCGCTTCGAGGATGGGCGGCGCGACGGTGCGATTTCTGCCGATGGCCGCTGCGCCGGCGTCTATGTGCATGGCTTTTTCGCCGATGATTCTCTGCGCGCCGCCTTTCTGCGCGATCATGGCGCGAGCGCCTCCGACCTCTCCTACGAGCAGTCGATCGAGGCGACGTTGGATGGTCTCGCCGAGCATTTCGAACGTCATTTGGACGTGGACGCGCTATTGGAGCTGGCGCGATGAGCGTTTCGCCGCCGATCTTGCCGCCGATCCTGCATGGCGGCCGGCTCGATCTCGCGCGGGCGCATTTTCCGCAGGCGCCGGAGCCCTGGATCGATCTCTCGACCGGCGTCAGCCCCTATCCCTATCCCTTGCCGCCGCTCGCGCCGGAGGTTTTTACCCGCTTGCCGGATGTCGCCGCGCTCGTTGCGCTGGAGCGTATCGCGGCCGTCGCCTATCACGCCGGTCCGAAGGCGCAGGTCGTCGCGGGGGCGGGGACGCAGGCTTTCATTCAATGCCTGCCGCGCTTGCGGCCGGCGACGCGGGTCGCCGTCCTCGGCCACACCTATGCGGAGCACGCGGCCGTCTGGCGCGCCGCCGGCGCCGAGGTCTCGCGGGTGGAAACATTGGAAGAGATCGCGGCGGCCGAGGTCGGCGTCATCGTCAATCCCAATAATCCCGACGGCCGCCTCGAGCCCGCCGCGCGCCTCGCCGACACGGCCCGCCGCATGGCGGCGAAGGGCGGGCTGCTCATCGTCGACGAGGCTTTCGCCGATTTCCTTCCCGCCGAGGCCAGCCTCGCGCTGTGCGCGGGGGAGGACGGCCTCGTTCTTCTGCGGTCTTTCGGCAAGGCCTATGGGCTGCCCGGCGTGCGGCTCGGCTTCGCGCTCTGCGGCGCTCAGATCGCCGAGCGGCTGCGGGCGACGCTCGGACCCTGGAGCGTCTCCGGCCCGGCGCTGGCGATCGGCGCGGCGGCGCTCGCCGATGCGCCCTGGCTCGCGGCCCGCGGCGTCGCGCTCGCGCAGGACGCCGCCCGGCTCGACGGGCTGCTCGCCGCCGCAGGCTTCGAAATCATTGGCGGAGCGTCGCTTTTTCGGCTCGTTCGCCATGCGGCGGCGGATCGATGGTTTGCCCATCTCGCCCGGCGCGGCATATTGACGCGTAGGTTCGGCGAGCGGCCGGATCGGCTCCGTTTCGGCCTGCCGGCTGCGCCCGCGGCCTGGGAACGGCTGGAGCGCGCATTGGAGAGCGGACGAAATGGTCTTTGATCCCGAGCCGTCGCTCGTCGCCAATGCGCCCTTCTCGGAGGAGGAGCGCGCCGCCGTCTATCGCGCCATCCACACCCGGCGTGACGTAAGGGACGAGTTTCTCCCAGACGATTTGTCGCAGGAGGAGGTGATGCGCCTTCTCGACGCCGCGCATCACGCGCCTTCGGTCGGCTTCATGCAGCCGTGGAACTTCCTGCTGATCCGCGATCGCGCCCTGCGAGAGGCGGTTCACGCCGCTTTCGAGCGCGCCTCCGAGGCCGAGGAGGCGCTGCTGCCGCCGGAACGGCGCGCCCATTACAGAAGCTTGAAGCTGCAAGGAATTTTGAAGGCGCCGCTGAATGTCTGCATCACTTGCGACCGCTCCCGGCAGGGCCCGACCGGGCTCGGACGCACCCAGCAGCCGGAGGCCGATCTCCTGTCCACGGCCTGTGCGGTGCAAAATCTCTGGCTGGCGGCGCGGGCGGAGGGAATCGGCGTCGGCTGGGTCAGCATATTGCGAGAGCAGGATTTACGTGAGATTCTCGACATTCCGCCGCAAATCGCGATCGTCGCCTATCTCTGCGTCGGCCGCGTCGCCAAAACCTATGCGCGACCGGAGCTCGAGATCCGGCAATGGGCGAAGCGCCTGCCGCTCGAGGAATTGATCTTCTCCGATCGATGGGGAAATCGAACAAATAATTCAATTGTTTGATGCTGTTACAAAATTGACGCGCTTTTGTGATTTTTTCGATGCTGAGAGCCGCGCTCGCCTTTTGACCTTTATCCGAAGGGTTCTATAGTGGGCGCTGGCGCAGGGCGGACGCGCCGCACAATGGAGCCAGCGGTTCCGCCTGCGGTATGTGTCTTGCTTGCCTTTAGGCCGGCAAAGGTGGGGGCGGCTTTATGAAACCAGCTGATTACGAGCTCATTTGCGACAAGTCCCGCCCGCTCTCGAATTCGACGACCCTCACTGTCGCGGAAGTGCCCGATCGGCTCGAAGATCTGCTGCATCTGCTCGGCGAGGCGATGATCGAGGGGCGCGGCAATCATGTGCGGCTGACCGAGATTCATCTGCCCATGTCGCGCTTTCCGCAGATGGATTCGAAATTCTGGCATATACCGGTCGAGGATTGCGGCGAGCATCCCGTGCTGCGGCTGTTCTTCGAGACGCAGGGCGATTTCACCCACTGATCTCGATCCTCGCGCGCCGAGCCTGTCGCCCCGCGAGTCTCCTTGGGTCAGCGACATCCGCGTTCAAGACGCGTTCGCCGCCTGCCGCTCTGTGATCGACGCCTCCCGACCCGGCGCCTCCGGGGCGCGCCGCGGCCGCCGGCTCTCCAGCTTGCTCATCAGCAGATAGATGACCGGCGTCGTATAGAGCGTCAGCAATTGGCTGAGCAGCAGCCCGCCGACGATGGCGACGCCGAGCGGACGGCGCATTTCCGCGCCGATCCCGCCGGCGAAGGCGAGCGGCAGAGCGCCGAGCATGGCGGCGATCGTCGTCATCAATATCGGCCGGAAACGCTCCACCGCCGCCTCCAGAGCCGCGTCGCGCACGGAATATCCCTTGTCGCGCTCGGCGTGCAGGGCGAAGTCGACGAGCATGATGCCGTTCTTCTTGACGATGCCGATGAGCAGCAGAATGCCGATGAAGGCGATCAGCGTGAACTCCATGCCGAAGGCTTCGAGCGCCAGCAGCGCGCCGAGACTCGCCGAGGGCAGGGTGGAGATGATCGTCACCGGATGGGCGAGACTCTCATAGAGCACGCCGAGGATGATGTAGACGGCCAACAGCGAGGCGACGAGCAGCCACGCCATGCCCGAGGAGAGCTTGCGGAGATCCTTGGCGTCGCCGGCGAATTCCGCCTGCACGCCATTGGGGAGCTGCATTTCGTCGGTCGCCGTGAGAACGGCCTTGGTTGCGGCGTCCAGCGTATGGCCCGGCGCTATGTTGAAAGCGATCGTCGTCGCCGGCGTCACGCCCTGATGATTGACGACGAGCGGCATGGTTCCGCGCTCGATGCGGGCGACCGCGGTGAGCGGAACCTGGCCGCCGTCATTCGCCGTGACATAGAGGCTGGCGAGATCGCGCGGATCGCGCTGGCGCGACAATGGGGCCTCGACGATGACGCGATATTGGTTGCGCTGCGTATAGATGATCGAGTCCTGGCGCTGGCCGAAGGAGCTGCTGAGCGCGGCGTCTATGGCCTGAATCGGCACGCCGAGGCGCGAGGCCGCGGTGCGGTCGATGATGACGCTGGCTTTCAGCGCGCCCTGCTGGCGATCGCTGGTGACGTCGGCGAGCTCCGGCAGCTTCTGCAGCCGCGCGAGCAGCTTCGGCGTCCATTCCTCCAGCAGATCGATCGTGGAGGCGGCGATGGTGAATTGATATTGCGCCTTGCTCTGGCGTCCGCCCGACCGCAGATCCTGTGACGGCGTCATGAAAACGCCGAGCCCGGCGATCTTGGCGAATTCCTTGCGCAGCCGCGCGACGACGTCGAAGCTCGACGCCTTGCGCTCATTGGCCGGCTTCAGCGCCAGGAACAGCCGCCCCTGATTTCCCGACATCGTCAAATTGGCGGCGCCGATGAAGGAGCCGACATTGACGACGTCGGGATCGGCGGCGGCGATGGCCGCGGCCTTCTTCTGCAGCACGACCATATCGGCGAAGGAAATATCGGGAGAGGCTTCGGTCGTGCCGTTGAGCAGGCCGATATCGTCTTGCGGCAGATTGCCCTTGGGGATGGAGCCGTAGAGATGAACGGTCCAGCCGATCGTTAGCGCGATCACGAGGAGCGTCGCCCAGGGATGGTCGATGACCGGCTTCAGGCTGCGCGCATAGAGGCCGACGAGCCGCGTCAGCGCGCCCTCGACGAGCCTGTCGAGACGCGACGGCGCATCGCGCCGGGGCGAGGGAAGCTGCGCGCAGATCATCGGCGTCACCGTCAGCGAGACGATGGTGGAGATGACGATGGCGAAGGTCAGCGTGAAGGCGAATTCGCGCAGCAGCCGGCCGGGAATTCCGTCCATCAGCAGCAGCGGGATGAAGACGGCGACGAGCGACAGGCTGATCGACACGACGGTGAAGCCGATCTGCTTCGCGCCGGCGAGCGCCGCCTCCATGCGCCCCATGCCGCGCTCGACATTGGTCTCTATGTTCTCGATCATGACGATGGCGTCGTCGATGACGAAGCCGACCGCAATGGTGAGCGCCATCAGCGAGAGATTGTCGATCGAGAAGCCGGCGAGCCACATGGCGGCGCAGGAGCCGACGAGCGACAATGGCACCGTCACCGCGGCGGCGAAAACCGGCGTCGCGCGGCGCAGAAAGACGTACACCACCGCCATCACGAGAGCGACGGACACGAGCAGAGTGTTTTGAATTTCCGAGACGCTGGCGCGGATCGACTGCGTGCGGTCCGAGAGAATCGAGATATCGACGCCGCTCGGCACCCATTTCTGCAGCTCGGGCAGCAGCGCCTTCACCTGATCGACCATGGCGATCACATTGGCGTCCGGCTGCCGCGTCACGATGATCAGCACCGCGGGCTTGCCGTTGAACCACCCGGCCGCGAGCCGGTTGCGCACGCTGCGGTCGACGGTGGCGATGTCGCCGAGCTTGACCACCGCGCCATTGGCGGCGGTGACGACGATGTCGCGAAACTCGCGCGGGGTCGAAAGCTGGTCGTTCGCGGCGATGGTGCGGCCGAGCTCGTCGCCGTTCAGCGCGCCGAGCGGAGACAGAACATTGGCGGAGTTGATGGCGCTCGCCACCCGATCCATGCCTATGCCCATCGTCGCCAGCCGCGCCGGGTCGATCTGCACGCGGATCGCCGGCTGCTCGGCGCCGGCGATGCGCACCTGGGCGACGCCCGGCACTTGCGAGATGCGCTGCGCGATGACCGTATCCGCGGCGTCGAAAATGGCGCTGGTGGGCAGAGTTTCGGAGGTCAGCGCCAGGACGATGGACGGCACCGTCGCCTGGCTCGCCTTGCGGAAGGTCGGCAGGATCGGCAGATCGGACGGCAGATCGGTCGCGGCCGCATTGATCGCCGCCTGCACGTCGCGCGCGGCCGAGTCGATGTTTCGATTGATGTCGAATTGCGCGACGATCTGCGTCTGCCCGAGCGAGCTCACCGAGGTGAGCTCGGTGACGCCCGAAATTCCGGCGAGGCGGCGCTCCAGCGGGGCGGCGACCGAGGCCGCCATCGTCGCCGGATCGGCGCCCGGCCGCGCAGCGACGACGCCGATCGCCGGAAAGTCGATCGCCGGCAGGCTCGCGACCGGCAGAAAGAAATAGGCGACGGCCCCGATCATGAACAGCGCCGCGGCGAGCAGGCTCGCGCCCACCGGCCGGCGGATGAAGGGCTCGGAGATGTTCATGGCGTGAGGGCTCGCGGTCCGAGGCGCGCTCTGGACCGCGAGCCTTCAGGCTCGTATCGCGGGCGATCGCTCGGACATTCCGTCATTCCGCCGCCTCCTTGCGCTCGGCGGAGGGAGCGGCGGGCGCGGCCGGCCGCGGCTGCGGCGCGGGGGCGCCATGCAGCCATTCGCGCAGCCGCGCGCGCAGCCGATCGACGGCGAGATAGATGACCGGCGTCGTATAGAGCGTCAGCATTTGCGACAGCACGAGGCCGCCGATGATCGACACGCCGAGCGGAATGCGCAACTCGCTGCCCGGCCCATGCGCCAGCGCCAGCGGCAGCGCGCCGAGCAGAGCGGCCAGCGTCGTCATCATGATCGGCCGAAAGCGTAAGCGGCAGGCGCGCACGATGGAGTCGATCGGCGCCAGTCCGTCGGTCTTCTCCGCCTCCAGCGCGAAGTCGATCATCATGATGGCGTTCTTCTTGACGATGCCCATCAGCAGCACGACGCCGATCAGCGCGACGAGCGACATGTCGAGCCCCATCGCCATCAGCGCCAGCAGCGCGCCGACGCCGGCCGAGGGCAGCGTCGTCAGCACGGTGAAGGGATGCGCATAGCTCTCGTAGAGCACGCCCAGCACCACATAGATGGCGATGGCCGCCGCCAGAATGAGCCAGGGCTGGCCGGCGAGCGATTTGCGGAATTCCGCCGCGTCGGCGCTGAACATGCCGATGATGGAGGAGGGCAGGCCGATCTCGCGTTCGGCTTTCGCGAGCGCCTCCACGGCGTCGCCGAGCGCGGCGCCGGGCGCGAGGTCGAAGCTGATCGTCGCCGCCGGAAACTGCTCCTGATGCGCGACGGCGAGCGGCGCTGTCGTCTGCTCCACCGACACGAAGGTCGAGATCGGCGTCTGCGGGCCGCCATTGGAGGGCGAGACATAGAGCTTTTCGAGCGCGGTCGGGTCGCGCTGAAATTGCGGCGCGGCCTCCAATATCACGCGATATTGGTTGGACTGGGCGTAGATGGTGGAAATCTGCCGCTGGCCGAAAGCGTCGTTCAGCGTGTCGTCGACATTTTGCGCGGTGACGCCCAGCCGGCCCATCATCTCGCGGTCGATGCGCAAAAAGGTGCGCAGGCCGCCGTTCTGCGTCTCGGCGGCGACGTTGCGGAAGGCGCCGTCGCGGCGGATCTCGTCGAGGAGCCGTTGCGACCATTCCTGCAATTCGGCCTGATCGGGCGCGGTCAGCGTATATTGATATTGCGAGCGGCTGGCGCGCGTCGTGATCTGAATGTCCTGCACCGGCTCGATATAGACGGCGGCGCCGGGGACGCGCTCGACTGCGCGCTTCAGCCGCTCGGCGATCTCGTCGGCGCTCGTGCTGCGAATGTCGCGCGGGCGCAGCGTGACCGACATATGGGCGACATTGGTGGTGGCGTTGAGCGGGCCGACGCCCAGCACCGAGGCCGTCCCCGTCGCCTCCGGCTCGGCCTCGAAGATTTTCGACACTTCGGCCTGCAGCCGCGTCATCGTCTCGAAGGAGGAATCGGGCGAGGCCTCCAGCACCACATTGAGCAGGCTCGTGTCCTGGCGCGGCAGGAAGCCTTTCGGGATGACGGCGTAGAGCGCGAAGGTGAGCGCCAGCGTGCCGAAGGTGAGCGCCAGCATCAGCCCCTGCCGGCCCAGCGCCATGGCGAGCGTCTTGGCGTAGAATTCGTCGAGCCAGGCGGAAAAGCCGCTCGCCGGCGCATGGGCGGCGTGTCCCGCGCCCGGCTTCAGCAGCTTGGCGCAGAGCATGGGCGTCAGCGTGAGCGAGATGATCGCCGAGACGACGACCTGCGCGGTGAGCGTCAGCGCGAATTCGCGGAACATGCGGCCGACGAGGCCGGTCATGAACAAGAGCGGGATGAACACGGCGATCAGCGAGACGGTGAGCGAGATCACGGTGAAAGCGATCTCGCGCGCGCCGTCCAGCGCTGCGCGATGCGGCGTCTTGCCGAGTTCTATGTTGCGGACGATGTTCTCGATCATCACAATGGCGTCGTCGACGACGAAGCCCGCGCCGATGGTGAGCGCCATCAGCGACAGATTGTCGAGCGAGAAGCCGGCCAGCGACATCAGCGCGAATGTCGCGATGATCGAGAGCGGCAGGCTGACGCCGGCGATGACCGTGGCGCGCCAGCTGCGCAGGAACAAGAGCACCACCAAGATCACCAGCGCCGTCGCCAGCGCCAGGGTGAATTCGACGTCCTCTATCGAGGCGCGGATGGTCTGCGTGCGGTCGTTGACCACTTCGAGCGACATGCCCTTGGGCAGGGCGCGCATGATGTCGGGCAGCTCCTTGTGGAGCTGATCCACCGTGCTGATGATATTCGCGCCCGGCTGCCGCTGCACGTCGAGGATGATCGCCGGCTCGCCGCGATACCAGCCGCCGACCCGCGAATTTTCGAGCCCGTCGACGACCGTCGCCACATCGCGCAGCATGATCGGCGCGCCATTGCGATAGGCGACGACGACGGTCTCGAACTGCCGCGCCGCCTGCAGCTGGTCATTGGCGTCGAGCGTGTAGGATTGATGCAGCCCGTCGAGCGAGCCCTTGGCGCCGGCGACATTGGCGGCGGCGATGGCGGCTCGCAAATCCTCCATGCTCATGCGATTGGCGGCGAGCCGGCCGAGATCGGCCTGAATGCGCACCGCCGGCCGCACGCCGCCCTCCACCGCCACATGGCCGACGCCGGGAACTTCCGAGAGGCGCGGCGCGATCAGCGTGTCGGCGACATCGCTCATCTGCCGCATATTGGCGGTCTTCGAGCGCAGGGTGAGCGTCACCACCGGCGTGTCGGCCGGATTGACCTTCGCATAGACGGGCGGATAGGGCAGGGTGCGCGGCAGCGTCGAGGCGGCGGCGTTGATCGCCGATTGCACATCCTGCGCGGCGCCGTCTATGTCGCGATCGAGATCGAATTGCAGCGTGATCTGCGACAGGCCGAACGAGCTTTGCGACGACATGGTCTGCAGCGACGGAATCTGCCCGAATTGCCGCTCGAGCGAGGCCGTCACCAGCGCCGCCATCGTGTCGGGATTGGCGCCCGGCAATTGCGTCGTGACCTGAATGGTCGGAAAATCGACCTGCGGCAGCGGCGAGATCGACAGGCGCGCATAGCCCAACAGGCCGAACAGCAGCACGGCGAAGCCGAGCAGCGAGGTCGCCACCGGCCGTTCGATGAAGGGCGTGGACACGCTCATTGCCGCATGTCACCTTCTCTGCGGCGGACCGCCGCCGGCCTCTCGATTGCGCTCCCGGCGGGGGCGCGGCGCGGCGCCCTCCGCCGCTTCGGCCCCGCGGTCGGCGGTCGGCTCCATCACCCGCACCTGCGAGCCGTCGACGAGCCGCGCGAAGCCGGTGGTCGCGACCTTCTCGCCCGGCTCGACGCCGGAGACGATGACGGCCTGCGCCTCGTCCTGCCGTCCGACGACGACCGGCCGCATCGAGACGGTCTCATCCGCGTTCAGCACATAGACGAAGGCGCCGTTGGGGCCGCGCTGAATGGCGGCGCTCGGCACGACGCGCGCGTCACGCAACAGGTCCACCGTCACGCGGACATTGACGAATTGCCCGGGCCAGAGCGAGAGCTCTTTGTTCTCGAATGTGGCTTTCACCTTCACCGTGCCCGTCGTCTGATCGATCTGATTGTCGATCACCGCCACGCGCCCCGTGTCGAGCACGCTGGAATTATCGGAGGCGAGCGCGGCCGCCTTGGCCGGAGCGCGCGATTGCGCCTTCTGCACCGCGGGCAGAGACTGTTGCGGCACGGTGAAGACCACATAGATCGGCTGGAGCTGGGTGATGACGACGATGCCGGTCTGATCCGAGCTGTGCAGGATATTGCCGACGTCGACGAGCCTTATTCCGGTGCGTCCGTCGATCGGCGAACGTATGGTGGCGTAGTCCAGCGTCGCCTTGGCGTTGTCGATCGCGCCCTGATCGGCGCGGATCTGCGCCTCGAGCTGGGTGACGAGCGACTCTTGCGTCGCATATTGCTGCTGCGAGCCGAAATTGCTCGCCGCGAGCTTCTTGTAGCGCGTCACATCGACGCGGGCGTTGGCGAGATTGGCCTCGTCTTGCGCCTTTTTGGCGACCGCCTGATCATAGGCGGCCTGATAGAGCGTCGGATCGATGAGCGCGACAATGTCGCCCTTTTTGACGTTCTGCCCCTCCTCGAAGGCGAGCTTGATCAGACGTCCGTCGACCTGCGTGCGCACCGTCACCGTGTTGAGCGCCTGCGCCGTGCCGACCGCGTCGATCGTCACCGGCACATCCGCGACGCGCGCCGGAGTCGCCGTTATGGCGATCGGTCCGTCGAAGCCACGGCGGCGCCCGTCACGCTTGCCGCCCGCCGCTGCGGCGGATTCTTTTGCGCCATCCTCGCCGGAGTGCCAGGGGCGCGCGACATAGACGCCACCCGCCGCCAGCGCGACGAGCGTCGCCAGCGCGACGAGGGACGCGGGCCGCTTCGGCGGCCAGGAGATGCGCGAGGCGAAATTCGGCTTCACGGCCACGGGCCCTTGTCCGATTCATAGGCGGCGTCTTCGGTGGCGATCTCGAGCGCGCGGGTCGTCCCCGACCAGCCGCCGCCGAGCGCCGAATAAAGGCTCGTCGCCGCCTGGAAATAGGCGAGCCTGACCTGCGCCAGCGTGTCCTCGGTCTGAAACAAGGTCGTCTCCGTCGTGGAGAGGGTGATGATGTCGATCGTGCCTTCGCGCAGCCGCGCTTCGGCGACCTCATAGGCGCGCCGCGCCGCGGCCGCCGCCTCTCCCTGCAGCTTCAACTGCCGAGACGTCTCTTGTATGGCGATGAGCGCATTTTCGACGTCGGCGAAAGCGGTCAAAATCTGTTTTTTGTAAGTCTGGGCCAGCTCGGCGAACTTGCCCTGCTGCAGTAGATATTGGCCTTGCAGATTATAGCCGTCGAAGAGCGGCTGCGTCATATTGCCGGCGATCTGCCAGGCGATCGCCTCCGGGCGGAACAGCGAGCGCAGCGCGACGCTCTGCACGCCGAAATAGCCGGTCATCTTGATCGATGGGAAGAAGGCGGCGCGCGCCTGCAGCACCGAGAATTCGGCCGATTCCAGCTTGGCCTCGGCCTCGGCTATGTCCGGACGGCGCAGCAGCAGCTCGGAGGGCAGGCCGGGCGCGACTTTCGGGAAGCCGAGCCGGGTCAGCGAGCCTCCCTTGATGACGGCGCTCTCCGGCGGGACGCCGAGCAGCACGGCGAGCGTGTTCTTCGTCTGCCGCAAGGTCTGTTCCAGCGGCGGCACGGAGGCGCGCTGCTGCGCGACGACCGAGTCCTGCTGCGAAAAGTCGAGCGCCGTCGCCGTGCCGACGTCGAGCCGGGCCTTGATGGCCTTCAGCACGGTTTCGGCGATCTTGATGTTGTTGTGGGCGATGCGCAGCCGGTCTTCCGCCGTCAGCACTTGAAAATAAGCGTTCACCACCGAGGCGATGGTGGAAATCTCGACGACGTCGCGGTCGAAGCGGCTCGCATGAGCGAGCAGCCGCGCGGCGTTGGAGGCGTCCTGATTCTTGCCCCAGAAGTCGATCTCATAGCTCGCGTCGAGCTGCATCTGCAAGAAGTTGGCGCGGCGGGTGCGCAGCGCCGTGGAGCTCGCCGCTCCGGTCGTCGTGGTGGCGCTGGTCGAGGCGCTAGTGCTCGTCGCGCTGGTGATGGTCGCGGGCGTCTGCGTGCGCCGCGCGATATTGTTCATCGTCAGCGATGGCCACAGCGGCGCGCTGTCGATTCGCGCGGTCGCGTCGGCCTGCTGGATGCGCGCCACCGCGGCGGCGATGTCGAGATTTTGCTCGAGCGCCTTTTCGACGAGGCGGGTGAGCTCGGGTGAGCGAAAGCCCAGCGACCATTCCCTGGCCGCGCGAATAGGCGCGGCCGAGCGCGCCGGACCCGCGGCCTTGAACGCGGGCGGCGTTTCGACCGTGGCGTCCGGTTTCTCCCAATCCAGCACGCAGCCGGAAAGCGCTGTGGCCGCGGCGAGCGCCGCAGCGCGACCGAAAAGCAGAGCCGGCCGTGGTCGTCGTCTGGAGAACAAAGGCAATTCCGTTCTATCCGCATCCGCGCCCGGATGGGCGCGCAGCCCTCACAACGGGCCTAGACCAATGAGCGTCGCCCTCAAAGTGGGCGCACGAATTTTCCACTTCCGATATGTCTCGGCGGAGCGAGGGAACGCCTCGTCGCCCTCCGATCTACGGCTGCGGCCCCGTTCGACCCTGCGAGCGTGGCGCTCGACGGTCAAGTTACGGATTGGTAATTCGCCGCCGCTGGGTCGGCGCCTTGTGCGAAGGCGCCGGCTCGCCGGATACTTTGGTCCAGCTTTCGCTCTGGCACAAGAAGGCGATCAGACAGCCGGTGAGAGTGAGACGAGTTGGGCTGTCCAAAGTAATAATGCCGATATAAATTTTCCCATTTTCGGGATTGAAGAGATCGCCCTTCCATCGATTGGGCTCGATCCGCGCGGCATGGCGCAGAATCAGCATGGGCTGCTGGCCGGGCGGCGGCGGCGGCAGCACGCCGCGCGCGCAGAGCTTGCCGTCGCAATCGAAGAATTCGAGTCTCTGCTGGTGGCCGTCGCGATTCCAGACGCCATAGATCGGCTCCGCCGCGCTGGCGGCGATGGGCTCCGGCGTCAACGGGGCCGCGGCGGCGGAGGACGCCGCGAGCGCGAGCAGCAGGGAGACGACGGCCGCCTTGGTCATGGCTCGGAGCCTAGCACGCCATGGGGCGGCTGCACAGGCGAGGCCGGCGCCGTATCCTCCGGGCCCCGCGCTCGCGCCTGCGCCTCCGCTTTCGCCTCTTCGAGCCGCGGCGGGCCGAGGAAGGCCGGAACGATGATGAAGGCCGCCAGCAAGGTGAAGAACAGCGAGATGGCGAGCAATGCGCCCATGCTCGCCGTGCCCGGATGGCTCGACAGCAGCAGGCTGCCGAAGGCGGTTCCGGTGGTGAGCGCGCTGAAGAAGATCGCGCGCGTCAGGCTCGAGGCGAGCATGTCGGAGACGCCCTTGCGCCAGGCGATGACGTAATAGATGTGGAAGGCGACGCCGACGCCGAACATCAGCGGCAAAGCGATGATATTGGCGAAATTGAGCGACATGCCGAGAAGATCGGCCGCCTCGAGGCTCATGATTCCGGCGAGCACCAGCGGTCCCAGAGTGAGCGCGACGTCGCTCGCCCGCCGCAGCGCGACGACGAGAACGAGAAAAATGGCGACGAAGGCGAGCGCGCCGGCCTGCAGAAAGGCGTCGACGACGGTCTTGCCGGCCTCGGCGACGATCACCGGCGGGCCGCCGGCGTCGGGCGCGAGCTTTTGCACCGCCTCGGCGAAACGCGTTATCACCTCGCGGTCATTGCTGTCGCCTTTGGGCGTCACCTCGACGCGCACGTCGCCATCGGCCGATATCCATTCCGAGCGCAGATCCGCGGGCAGCGTCTCCGGCGTGATCCGCTGGACGGCGAGCGCCTTGCGCAGCTCGCCGAAGAGGCGCTCGAGATCGGAGAGCGCGGCGATCTGCGCCTCCTTGCGGACTTCCGGCGTCGCCTTGACGAGCGCGTCGAGCGCATCGGCGAAGCGGACGAGGCCGGGCGGCGCTTTGGGCGCGGCTCCCGCCTTGCGGATCGTCTTGGCGGCGCGCGTCAGGGCCTTTTTCGTCTCCTCGTCGGTGGGCGCGGGCTTGAGCGTCGGATCGAGCACTTTGCGCAGCTGATTGGCGGCGTTTTCGAGGATCGGCAGCTTCTCGTTCTGATCGGCCGGGATGAGCTGATCGATCGTCGTCACATGATCGACCTCGGGCAGAGCAGCTATTTTTTCGGCGAGCGAGCGCGCGGCGGGTAGATTGGGCGCGAGGGCCTCGATCTTATTGGGAGCCGTTTGTGGATTTTTGGACAGATCGAGGAAGGTGGCGACCGATTCGACGCTCTGGTCGCGCAGGTTCATCGGATTGGAGTCGAATTTCAGATGCAGCAGAAAGGGCGAGCCGGCGAGCGTCACCGCCGCCGTCGCGACCAGCACCAGCGCACGATGCCGCGCGATCCAATGATCGACCACGGCGAGCGAGGCGGTCTGCACCGGCGCCGTCTCCGCTTTGGGGCCGAGGATGCGGATCAGCGCCGGCAGGAAGGTGAGCGTCGCCAGATAGGCGATGATCATGCCGAGGCCGGCGATGAGGCCGAGCTCGGCGACGCCGAGAAACTCGGTCGGCAGGAAGCAGAAGAAGCCGGCGAGCAGCGAGACGGCGGCGAGCGTCAGCGACCAGCCGATGCCGCGCGTCGCCGCCACCAGCGCTTGCGGCAGATCGTCGATGCTGTGCCGCTCCTCGCGATAGCGCGTGGCGAATTGAATGCCGAAATCGACGCCGAGGCCGATGAACAGCACGGCGAAGGCGACCGAGATGAGATTGAAGCGGCCGATCAGCGCTATGCCGAGGCCCGACGTCATGGCGAGGCCGGCGATGATCGTCAGCAGCACCGCGAAGATGAGCCGCTTGGAGCGCAGGGCCGCCCACAGAATGAGCGCGACGACGGCGAGCGTGGCGGAGACGTTCAGCCCCGTATTCTCGGCGACGGTCGCGAATTCTTCATCGGCCAGAGGCACTTGGCCGGTGAGTTTGACGGTCACGCCCGCGGCCGGAACGAGACCGAGCGCTTTGGCCGTGTCGCGGATGGTTTGAATGGCCTCACGGCCGGGCTCCAGCGCCGAGTAATCGATGATCGGCTTGATGAGCACGATACGGCGCGGCTCGGCGCTCGGGCCGACCGAAGGCGCCTCCGGCTCGCGGCCGCCGGCGAGCAGCTTCTCCCAGGAGACCTTGGCGGGCTCGCCGGCCAGCACGGCGTCGAAAGCGTCGGTGAAATTGTCGAGGCCTTTGGCGAAAGCGGCGAGGCCGCGCTCGCTCGTTCCCACCTGCTTCAAACCGAATAGCAGAGAGTCCGACAGGCCGCGCAGGCTCGGATCCTCGGCCAGCGGCTGCAGGAAGTCGCGCTGCGCGACGAGGGAGTTCATGTCGCGGCGGATCTCCTCGACGCCGAGGAACAAAATGCCGTTGTCGCGGAAATATTTATTGTCGTCCGGCCGCCAGACGCGGGACATGAGCGGCTTGCCGGTCAACGCGTCGCGCAGCGCATCGGCGCTTTTTTCCGCCTGCTCGCTGCTCTTGGCGTCGATGACCGCAACGATGATGTCGTCGATTTGCGGAAAGGCTCTGGCGAGGCGAGTCTCATTGGCGCGCCAAGGAACCTCGGGCGAGAAGAGATGCGCAGTGTCCGTGTCGATGGCGAAACGCGTGGCGGTCACATAGGCGCCGGCGACGGTGAGCGCGAGCGTCGCTATGACGACCGTCCAGGGCCTGCGCAAACACCAGGCCACGAGTTTTTCCAACATCAAAGGTCCTCGAATTGTTCGATGCGCCGTGGGCGGCGCCGGTCGCGCGCGCCGTTTCGAGCGGAGGCTCGGGCGCAGAGTTCAGAAGTCGCTGGCTATGCCTTTGCTCTCCCAGTCGCCATAGCGCGCCGGATCGAGCCCGCCGCGGCCGCCGAGCTCGCGCGCCGCCGGCGGCGTTTCGCGGGCCGCGCGCGCGCGGCGCTCCTCCGCCTCCGCGAGCGCGCGCAAAGCTTCCGGCGGCGAGGGCCGTGGGGTCGCGGAAGCGTCCCGAGATTTCTCCGCTTCGGTCATTCATCCTCCGTGGCGCCCGTTTCGCGGCGCTCGCCTCGGGTCAGCTCCGCATGTGATATAAACGACGATTCGATCCGCGTCGAAGGTGAGTATGCGCGACCATAAACCATTCTCCGCCAAGTCCAAGGCGCGCGCCGGCTTCCTTCCCGCAGACGCGGCCAGGGAGGCCGAGGCCGCGCAGGTTCCGGGACTGCAGGCGCGCATCGCCGCGGCCAATGTGATCGCCGACGTCGCGCAAGGCGGCCATCTGCTCGACGAACGTTTTTCTCCGCAGGCGGTTCCGTTCCGGCTCGCGGGAATGGAGTCGCGCGACGTCGCGCTGGCCCGCTCCATCGCCTATGTCGGCGTGCGCCGTCTCGGCGCCATCCGTCATGCGCTCGCGCTTCTGCTGGAGAAGGGTCTGCCCAAGCAGGCGGCGCGGCTGGAATGGCCGCTCGTCGCCGCCGCCGCGCAAATTCTCTTTCTCGAAGTTCCCGATCACGCCGCCGTCGATCTCGCCGTGCGCGCGGTCCGGCTCGAGCCGAAGACAGCGCCCTTCGCCGGCCTCGTGAACGGCGTGCTGCGCAATCTCATTCGCCGCCGCGAGGAGTTTCTCGCCGCCGATCCGCTCGATCTCGACACGCCCGCCTGGCTCGCGCAGCGCTGGACCAAATCCTACGGCGAGGCGCAGGCGCGCGCCATAGCGGCGATCCATATGCAGGAGCCGCCGATCGACCTCTCGGTGAAATCGGACGCCGAAGGCTGGGCGCGGCGTCTCGACGGAGTCGCGCTGCCGACGGGCTCGGTGCGGCTGCGCACGCGCACCCCGATCGTCGAGCTCGAGGGCTTCGCGCAGGGCGAATGGTGGGTGCAGGACGCCGCCGCCGCTCTGCCGGCGCGCCTTCTCGCCGTTCAGCCGGAGGAGCGCGTGCTCGACATGTGCGCGGCGCCCGGCGGCAAGACCGCGCAGCTCGCTCTCGCCCGCGCGCAAGTGACGGCGCTCGATCGTTCCGCCGAGCGGCTGAAGCTGCTCGCCGCCAATCTCCAGAGATTGGGGCTGCACGCCGATATCGCCGTCGGCGACGCCGCGACCTATTCCGCCGCGCGTCCTTTCGACGCCATTCTGCTCGACGCGCCCTGTTCCGCGACGGGGACGATCCGCCGTCATCCCGACGTGCCCTGGATCAAAAAGCCCGGCGATCTCGATTCCCTCGTCGCCCTGCAATCGCGCATATTGGAGCGCGTCGCCGGTCTGCTGCGGCCGGAGGGGCGCCTCGTCTATTGCACCTGCTCGCTGGAGCCGGAGGAGGGCGAGGTGCAGATCGCGGGCTTCCTGCGCCGCCATCCCGAGATGCGCCGCGCGCCGATCGACGCTTCCGCCGATGGCGTTCCGGCGGAATTCGTCACGCCGGAGGGCGATTTGCGCACGCTGCCCTCCTATTGGCCGAACGAGGACAAGCGCCTTGCCGGACTCGATGGTTTCTTCGCCGCGCGGCTCGTGCGGCGCGGCTGAGCGCGAGACGAGCGCGTACCGCGCTTTCCTCGCCCTGCGTTCTGTGTCATCCCAAGCGTGATTCGCTTTGCTCCGCGCCCCGGAGCGCGAGGAGGACGCTCTGCGCGAAACGGCTCCAGGCTCTGGAATGCGATTGGCGAAAGCCGCTGCGCGCGGCGTCGCCTCTTTCGCACGCGCGGTGCGCGGGCCTTATCTGGTCGTGCAGGCCATGGGCGTGCGCCCGCCGGAGCGCCTCTATGTCGCGCCGCAGGATATTCGCACCGCCGATCCGACCGTCGCCGATGAAATCTACGCCGGCTATTTCTCCTTCGACGGCAAAGTGGTCGAGGCCAATGGCCGCTCGCCCTTCTCCATCGCGCCCCCCTCCATGGCGTGGCGGCGCTCGCTCGTCGGTTTCTCCTGGCTACGCCATTTGCGCGCCGCCGATCGCGCCTTGGCGCGCGCCAACGCCCGCGCGCTGGTCGACGATTTTTTGCGCACGCGCGCCGATTTCATCGACGATCCCGCGCAAGAGCCCAGCGTCGTCGCGCGCCGCACCCTGTCATGGCTCGCGCAATCGCCGATTCTGCTCGACGGCGCCGATCCGGATTTCTACGAGCGTTTCATGCGCGCATTGGCGCGCAACATTCGTGTCCTCTTACGCGCCATGGGCTCGGAGCGGCGCGCATCGGATCGCCTGCTCTGCGCCACAGCGCTCGCGGCTTTCGGCGTCTGCGCCGACGCCGGCCGCAAATTCGAGCTGCGCGCCACCGCTCTGCTCGACGCCGAATTGCTGCGCCAAATTCTGCCGGACGGCGGCCACATCGGCCGCAACCCCGAGACGCCGGTCGAATTGCTGCTCGATCTCCTGCCTTTGCGCCAGGCCTATGCCGCGCGCGGGCGGCGCCCGCCGGAGCGGCTCACCGCTTCGATCGGCGCGATGATCGCCTTTTTGCGCGTGCTGAAACATGGCGACGGCGCGCTGGCGCTGTTCAACGGCATGGGCCGCGCGCCGCCGGATCGGCTGGCGACAATTCTCGCCCATGCCGACCTCGCCCATGCCGACGCCGGCGGCGCGCCCAGTCTCGACGCGCCCTATTCGGGCTATCGGCGGCTGCAAGCGGGTGCCACGGCGGTCATCGTCGACGCCGGTCCGCCGCCGCCGCCGCAATTCTCCCTCGCCGCTCATGCGGGCTGTCTTTCTTTCGAATATTCGATCGGGCCTGAGCGCATCATCGTCAATTGCGGCGCGCCGCCTTCCGGCTCGGAGGCGCTGCGCCGTCTCGCGCGCTCGACCGCCGCGCATTCCACGCTGATCGTCGAGGATCGCTCCAGCTGCCGTCTGGAGGCGCGGCCGGGGCGCGGCCGGCCGGAGGAGCGCATCGTCGCCGGCCCCGCGCGAGTGAAGGCGGCGCGCCGCTCCACCGATTCGAGCCATGATCTCGAGCTGTCCCATGACGGCTATGTTCGCGAGCTCGGCCTCTCGCACGAGCGCAAGCTGGCGCTGTCGCATGACGGCGCGCAGCTCTTCGGCGACGACAGGCTCGTCGCGCTGCGCCATGGCGCGCGGGCCGAGCATTTCGTTCTGCGCTTTCATCTGCATCCCGATGTGCAGGTGATGGGCGCGAATGCGCGCAAAGTTCTGCTCACGAGCGGCGGCGTCGATCTCGTCTTCGAGGCCAACGCCGATGTGAGCGTGGAAGAGAGCGTCTTCTTCGCCGCCCCGGCCGCGGCGCGAAAGAGCGCGCAGATCGTGGTGGATGGCCGCGGCGTCAGGGACGCGCATTTGCGGTGGTCGTTTTCGCGGGTGGAGGAGGGGTGAGGGGTGGTGAGGCGCGGGTTCCTCAACACTTAGAGGGCGGTTTTAACACTTAGTGGGCGGTTTTCCGGCTGCAGCCAGCTTGGCGTCTAACGCGGCCTTCTTAGCTCGCGCCATCGCGGGCCCTACATAAAAATGTTCGAAAAGTTCTTCGATTGTTTCTAGGCACCATTCTGCTTCGTGTGGCTCGACTTCGATCACTTGAAGTGTCGTTCTGTCGTCGATCGGGTGAGCGGAAAAATTTCCGAAATTCCGAATCCCATCAATCGTTGTACGCAACTTGTGAGGCAACGCCTTCTTTGGGTCTGTCTCATTCAGCAAAAGATCAATTTCTTTTGCAAGGTCTCTGTCTCTGTAATTGTGGGCGTGTAGCATGTTTTGAAGACATCGGCGTGCGAGCGCGGCGGATGCCTTGGCGCTGATCGGAAGGACATTGCATGACTCAATATAATCTTGCGCTATATCTGGCGGGACGGGTGGCGGGACGGGTCCGCGATTTGCGCCAATCGGGTGAATCTGTATCCATGAACCAACGATATCTCCATTTCCATTTTTCCTTGTAATTTGAATCGTGATTTCTTTGCACTCCGGGCATATTGCAGTGCGGTATTGGAAATAATTAAAATATTCATCTGTATAGCTGTCTTTTAGAATAATTCCTTGTCTAGCAAACGATTCTGTTCTCCAATTATCGTGGAAATATATATTACAATGAGGGCATTGCATTGACGTTCTCTCATCTAGTAGCAAATTTTTTGAGCCACTGCTGGGATGGAGCCTGAGCATATATAGTACAGACCGTGTGGAAACGCTTCGCCGTGAGCAGAAGCCGCCGTTCAGTGGCTGGCGACAGCGGGTTTTCGTGCCGCCGGTGGAAATCTCGCCCCTCGCGC
>NZ_PUIV01000012.1 GCF_003113265.1 Methylosinus sporium | reverse complement strand
GCCCCGCCGGTTCGGCGCGAGGCTCTCCACGAAGCCGCACATTTCGGCCATATCGTCGAAGGCCGCGGCATTGGCCGGATCGGCGGCCCGCCAAGCGTCGAATTCGGCCTTCTCGGCGGCCGAAAGCGCATCGGCTCGCATCCGTATCCACCAATTGACGGCGGCGACGCGCGGGCTGTCGTGATCGAAACCGTCGCTATAGTCGGTCATTGGTCTCGGCCATCGATCGGCGCGGCTCCTCCGCCGGCTGCTGTCTCATAGGACGCGCCGGAACGGAAAACGAAACGGGGGCGCGAAAAAAAAATCAATCGAGCGCGGCCCGGCAGCGCAGCAGAGCGAGCCGCAAATGCCGCCGCGCCATCGTCTCGGAAATGCCGAGCCGCCGCGCCGCCTCGTTCAAGGAGACGCCTTCGTGCATCACCAGCAGGCAGACCTCGCGACAGCGGGGCGGCAGCGCGTCGATCGTCTCCAGCACGATGCGCGTCTTGCGGCGGCTTTCGAGCGATTCTTCCGGCGTCGCCGCTTCCGAGGGCGTTTCGACGGGCGGATCGCCGAAATCGAGATAGCGTGTCTCGGTCTTGCGCCGACGGGCGAAATCCCTGGTGAGATTGACGGCGATCTGTTTCAGAAACGCCGTCGAATCGGCGACATTCTCGAAACGATCGTGGCGCAGCGCGCGCACGAAGGTCTCCTGAAGCAGATCCGACGCCTCCTCGCGTCCGACCCGGCGCGTCAAAAAAGTGAGCAGACCGCGTTTGTTGCGGAGGAAGAGCTCGCGGAACGAGATGAATTTGCTGTCCGACATACGCGGCGTCCGGATGCGTGCGGAGGGAATGCGGCGGAAGGAGCGGCGCCGTCGCGTGAAATCGGCGCGATCAGGCGCCGAGCGGCGGCGCGCGCGACGACCAGGAGCCGTTCCATGCAGACCGGACAGGAGTCGGAGTCTCGATGAGCCGCGGCGACGCGACGGCCGGCGGCGCATAGGGCAAGACCATGCCGAGCCGCATGGGCGCGACGGCGGCGCCTGCCGCGGCTCCTTCGCAGGCGGCGGGGCACATGTCGCAATGATGGCGTCCGCCCGCCGAACCGCCGTCCGCATCGGCGTCATGGGTCGCATCATGGGTGACGGAACGGCAGAGCCGATCGGCCGCGGACGCGCCGTCGAGGCGCGCCGAGCCGGAGGCGGCGACGGCGAACGCCTGCGCGAGACAAAGCGCGACGATCCCGCTCAACATGAGCGCGCGCGCCGTCCACCGCAAATTGGCCCAAAGCTTCGCCATGCCGGAAAAGGTCCATGATCGGCGGACGGCCGTCAAGAGCCAAGGCGCCGCCCGTGTCGGCGGCGCGACGACACTCTGCAGGTTGGGCGCGTCATGAGCGCCCGCCCCGGCCCTGCGGCGTTACTTCACGAATTTGACGGCCGCGAGAACGAGGCCGCCGATCGCGATGACGGCTACGAAAAGCCGACGGGCGATATCCGCGCGGAGATTTGCCGCCGTCGCCTCGATTTTCGCATCGAGCCGCAGCTCGGCCTCGCGCACGTCGGCCTTCGTCGCCACGGAGTCGCGCAACGCCGCATCCAGCGCGTCCGACTGGGCGCGCGCCTGCTTGTCGTCGAAGCCGGCTTCTCTGAGCCGATCGATATAGGCGAGACGATCGAAGGTAATGGCGGACGAAGTCATGCTCATAGGGTAGGCGCAGGCAAGGCCGGAATCGATCGACGAGCTTTTCCGCAGCCGCCGCCCGGCCCCTCGCCGTTCCGCGAAAAACAGGAGAAAATGCTAGAATTTCAAATGGCTGGGGGACCTGGATTCGAACCAAGATTAACGGAGTCAGAGTCCGCTGTTCTACCGTTGAACTATCCCCCAACGGTCGCGCGACGAAGCGGCGCGTCGCGGTGATCTAATGAGAGGACGCCCGTCTGTCAACATGATCGCCACGGTTGGACGCGCTCGAGCTCACGATCGGCGCCGGGCGCTCTCGAAATGCTCGCCCGAACGCGCTCCTTGGGCATTCGCGCCGGCCTTGCTACACTTCCCGCGATCGGCCATGAGTCTCGTCGAGACAAAGATCGGCGATGCGAACGGAAGAGGGCCGGTCGGGAGGCGGGTTGAAAAAGCCGGAACATTGGGGCGGGGGCCCGGGCGGCGGCGAAACGCCGCGCATGGGCGCGGGGACAGGCGCGTCCGACGACGGATCGAGCGATCACGCCCGCCCGTACGCCCCCGGCTCGCCCGACGCCCGCAGCGCGCGCGCCGCGGGCGAACGGCGCGACGATCATGTCTATGCGGCGCTCGATCTCGGCACCAATAATTGCCGGCTGCTGATCGCGCGGCCCGAGCAGCGCTCGCGGCGCAAATCCGACATGCTGCGCATCGTCGATGCTTTCTCGCGCATCGTGCGCCTCGGCGAGGGCATGGGCGTCTCCCGGCGCATCGGCGAGCAGGCGATCGAGCGCACGCTCGAGGCGCTCGAAATCTGCCGCGAGAAAATGAGCCTGCGCGGCGTCTCGCGCGCCCGGCTCATCGCCACCCAGGCCTGCCGCGCCGCCGAGAACGGCGCCGAATTCGTCGAGCGCGTGCGCGCGCGCACCGGCCTCTCGCTCGAGGTCATCGACCGCGAGACCGAGGCGCGGCTCGCTGCGCGCGGCTGCGGCTCGCTCGCCGATCCGCGCGCGGAGAGCATATTGCTCTTCGACATAGGCGGCGGCTCCACCGAGCTCGTCTGGCTGACGCGCTCGGCGCGCGGCTGTCTGTTGCGTCATTGGACCTCGCTCGAGATCGGCGTCGTCTCGCTCGCCGAGCGATTCGGCGGCAAAAGCGTGAGCCCGGCCGTTTACGAGTCGATGATCGCGCGCGCGCTCGAGGCGCTCGCCGCTTTCGCCGAGCGCACGGCCGCGGAGCGGCGCTGCGAGCGTTTCCATCTGCTCGGCACTTCCGGCACGGTGACGACGCTCGCCGGCGTGCATCTCGGCCTCGAGCGCTATGATCGCTGGCGCGTCGACGGACTCTGGCTGTCCGACGAGGATGCGACGCGCGCCATCGATCAGTTGCGCGCCATGGATTTCGACCAGCGCGCCGCCAATGGCTGCATCGGCCCGCAACGCGCCGATCTCGTGCTCGCCGGCTGCGCGATCTTCGAGGCGATTCGACGCCTCTTTCCGGCCTCTCGCACACGCATCGCCGATCGCGGCCTGCGCGAGGGGATGCTGCTCGAGATGATGGAGGCGGACGGATCGTTCGCGCCGCAGCGCGGGGATTGAGGCCGCCCGCCGGCCTCGGGTCCATCGCGCCGTCAGAAGGAGCGCTGCAGGCGCAGCCGCCCCTCGACCGTGGCGTTGGCGCCTTTCCATGAGGGCAGGCCGACCGACCACAGCGCTATGTCCGGCGCGAGCCCCACCGGCCGGCTGTGGTGATTGTCGCGCAGATACATGAGCTCGCCGCCGAGATCGAAATTCTTGAGCGGCGTCCAGACGAGATTGGAGCCGATGCGATATTCCGTCGTATTCACCGCGCCGACGCCGCCGCCGAAATCGGCGATGGCGCTCGGGCTGTAATAGAGCTCCAGAACCGAGCCGTAGAGGCCGGAGGAGAGCGTCGGCGTCCAGTAATGCTTGAAGGCCGCGAGCGCCGCCCAGCCGGTCGATTTGTCGCAATGGGCGCCCGCGGTCCAGATGCAGTCGAAGCTGGTGAATTCCCAGCCATTGCTGGCTTTGACCCCGCCATTGCCATAGCCATAGAAGGCGTTGCCGTTCACCGGGCCGCCGTTGAAGCTCAGATTATTTCCCATCAGATAGCCGACGGCGCCGCGAGCGTAGGTTCCCTGGATCCATAATTTGTCGCCCTCGGGGAAAAACTCCGGGGCGAATTTGTCGAGATTGAACTGCAAGCCCAGCTGCGCGGCATAGCCGTAATCCTCCTGCGAGACAGCCGGAATCGCCGTGCCGAGCGGCACGCCGGTGACCGGCGTCGCCACAGTGGCGTTGCGGGTGTAGAGCGAACTGCGCAGCTGATGCGCGGCCGCGGAAATCTGCGCCCCGCCCCAGGGCTGGTCGATGCGGAAGGCGCCGACGATATCGGGGATTTTCACGCCGTCCGGGACGCCGGAAAAGCGCGTGCCCCAGGCCGCGGCCGCGAAATCCGCGGCGGCCCCGGTGAGGCCATAGACCGCCGCGATCAGATTATAGGATCCGATGGTCGAGCCGATGAAGCCTCGCCGCGAGACGTTGTCCTCGAGGGAGAAGCTCAGCGAGACCCCGTCGCGGAAGCTGTAGGTATAGGCGAGCGCGCCGACCGTCGCATTGGAGCCGCGAAGCGCCTCCCAATTGATGTTGTCGGTGTAGAAATCGAAGAAAGACTGCACGCGGCCGACGGTGAGGCCGCCGAATTGCAAAAATGCCTTGTTGAGGATCGTCGTCTCGCGCGCCGTGGTGCGGAACGTCGTGCCGTTCGCGAAATTGGCGCCGCCGAAATATTGTCCGCCGCTCAGCGAGCCCGTCGCCGCGCTGCTGTCCGAACCAAAATAGGATTCGAGCCGCACGAAGGCGCGCATCGTGCCGTAGTCGGTGGGCGCGCGGGCGTCGAGTTCCGCCCGGCCTATGCCGACGAAGCCAGTGTTGTCGCCGCTGCGGGCGTTGGAATAGCCGAGATTCGGCACATGGCCCGGTAGGCCGAGCGGATTGCCGCCGGCGCCGGTTCCGAAGGCGACGGGATTGTCGGTGGCGATGATGCTGCGCGACATTCGGTAGGAGGTGCTCCAGCTCCGCCATTCGCCCACGGCGGCGCCGCCGAGGCGCAGGCAAGTGTTGGTGCCGGGAATATAGAAGAACGCCGCGCCATATTGATCGCAGACGCGCACATATTCGGCCGGGGCGGCGCGGCGCTTGGGGAGCTCTTCGGCGTCCGCCGCGATCGGGCAGGCTATGGCGACGACATAAGCCAAAATAAAAAGATTCGATTTGGGCATTTCTGCGATCCGTCGAAGCAATGTTCGATAGAACTGCGTATAAAGACTTACGTAATATCTAGAGCACAGACGCTTCGCCGAATCGGCGATGAAAAATTACTAATTTTCTATTATACTTTTTTCGTGACGGGAACGAGCGCGCGCAACGAGCGGCGCGAGCCTCTCGCCCAAAAACGCGACGGCCGCCCCGAAGGGCGGCCGCGATGGCTCGAAACGCTATGTATCGAATTTTGTCTTGGCCTCACCAGAAGATTTGCGCGCGCGCCAGGAAGAGGCTCGGGCGATCGCCGTTGAGATAGGGGCGGTCGGAGGGCGCGACGAGCGTGAGGGTCTTCGTCCAATTGGCCTGGAAGCGCACGCCGCGGACCGGATACCAGTTCAGCGCGAGGCTGAAATTGTCCTGGCGTCCGCCGAGCGTCGCCGTGCTGGCGATCGCCTTCTGGACGGCGTTGCCGGCGACGGTCGCCGCATAGACGAAATTGCCGTCGACCAGGCCGCCATTGTTGAGATTGATCTCGCTGTAGCGCGCGGCGAATTCGAAGGCGCCGAAGCCGCCCTTGTTCAGCGGGTTCTTGATCTGCACGTCGCCGAAGCTGCCGGGCGTGTTGAAGTCCTTGTCATAGCCCTTGTAGGAGGCCGCGCGCGACTCGCCGGTCAGGAACACCGAGCCGAGCACGTAATAGCCGCTGTAGCGCAGGCTGCTTCCGCCGCCATTGCCGTAGAGGAAGGCGTTGGTGGAGTCGCGCTCATATTGGGCGGCGATATATTCGCCCTGGAGCGAAAAGGGCCCATAGGCGCCGACGGCTTCGAATCCGTAGTTGTAGGAATATTTCAGGCAGCTCGAGCGCCGGGCGAAGGGGGCGATGAGCTGGCCGACGCCGGTCGTCGCAATGTTGAGCGTCGCCGCTGAGGCCGCGCAAGAGAGGTCCTGAGCCGCCGAGACGCGCGTCAGGGCGCCGCCGCCGCCGAGCACGTCCGTCTCCTCGCGCTCGGAGGACTGGCCGGGGCGCAGATTGGCCGCGTCGGTCGCCGCGGTGGTGTTGTTCGGCTTGTGATATTTGAACGAGGCGCCGACATGGAGCAGCTTGTCCTCCTCCGTGATGGGCGCGTAGATCGCGCGCACCGCGGCGTCCCAATATTGGGACTCGCCGGTGGGCGGGCTGGTCTGCGTGTCCTGCGGGCTCGTCGAGAAGATGCCCGTCTTGACCGCCCAGTTCTTGTCGCCGATCGCGACCGCCGCGCCGATATGGCGGCTCGGCGAGAGCACGGAGGGCAGCGAGCGCTCGATGAAGGTGAAATATTTGGAGGATTCGGTCGATTCCAGGCTGAAGGGCTCTCGGAAATTGCCGATCTGCACGGTGATCGGCAGAGACGTCAGCTCCGGCGGCAGGAATTTGTCGCGATAGGCGACATAGAAATCGCGGATGCCGGCGACGCCGGAGCCGGTGAAATCATATTGGACCTTGTAATACCAATTCTTGAAGGCCTTTCCGTCGACCTCTATGCGCGCGCGGCGGAAGCCGACATTGCTGCGCGAAATGGTGTCCGCGGAGGAGGCGAAGCCGCCGTCCGCCTGGATGTGGCCGCCGAGCTTGAAGCTGAAGTCCTGGTCCTCTGTCTCGACATAAAGGCCATTGCGGAAGGAGACGAAGACGGGCGGCGGAACATTGGCTCCCGGCGCGCCTTTGGCGGAATTGAGCGCATTCTTGACCTGAGCGGTGGACTTGGCCTGTTCCGTGAGTCGCGTCTCGAGTCGCTTCAATTGCGCCTTCAGCGCCTTGATCTCGCTCGCCGTATCCGCGAGAGCGGAAGCCGGAAGCCCGAAAGTCGCTGCGAAGGCGGCGAGAGCGACGCCGCCCGAGAGCCGCCACATTATCCGTCCGCGCGATCCCTTATGCCCGTTCATCAGTGTCCCCGTATTGACGCCTAAGTAGTATATCTTAGTCATAGACTATAGGGGTTGACTAGGCTGCTGGTCGGCGCGGGATGTTTTCAGCGGCAGCTGTTGCGGAAATGTCACGCCATGAAATTTGGCTCCATAATGAAAAAGGCCGCCCCGAAGGGCGGCCTCTTCTCGATCGAACGTCTCGCCGGGCCGAGAGGCCCGGCCTTTATCTCTCACCAGAAAACCTGCGTGCGGAACAGGAAGGTGCTCGGGTGCTGGCCGTTGAGATAGGGCTTGTCGGACGGAGCGACGAGCGTCATTGCGCGCGTCCAGTTGGCCTGGAGGCGGACGCCCCGCACCGGATACCAGTTCAGCGCGAGGGTCAGATTCTCCTCGCGGCCGCCCAGCGTCGCGGTGTTGGCGAGCGCCTTCTGCGCCGCATTGCCGGCGACCGCCGCCAGATAGGCGTAATTGCTGTCGACGAGACCGCCGTTGTTGAGATTGAGCTCGCTATAGCGCGCGGCGATTTCCCAGGCGCCCCAGCCGCCCTTGCCGAGCGGATTCTTGATCGCGATGTCGCTGAAGGTGCCCGGCGAATTCCAATCCTTGTCATAGCCCTTATAGGAGGCTGCGCGGGATTCGCCGGTCAGGAACACCGAACCCTGCACGTAATAGCCGCTATATTCGAGGCTCGAGCCGCCGTTGTTGCCGAGCGCCAGGGCCGTGCCCGCATCACGCTCGTAATGCGCGCCGGAATATTCGCCCTGCACCGAGAAGGGGCCGTAGGTGGCGGCCATTTCGAAATTGTAGTTGTAGCTGGATTTCAGGCAGCCGTTCTGCAGATAGCCGGGCGTCCACAACAGGGCCACGCCGGTCGCCGCCTTGTAGGCCGGGCTGCAGTTCAACGCCTGGGCCGACGGCACGACGATATAGGTGTTCTTCAGAATGTCGGTTTCGTCGCGGCTGCCGCTGCCCGGCAGCAGATTGTTCGGATCCTGCGCGGCGGTCGAGTCGTTCGGCTTATGATACATGAACGAGCCGCCGAAATGGAGCAGCTTGTCCTCCTCGACGATCGGCGCATAGATCGCGCGGGTCGTCAGGTCCCAATATTGATGACCCGTCGCAGCCGGATTCTGGGCCTTGTCTTGACCGAAGCTGGTCGAGAACACGCCGGCCTGCACGGCCCAATGCTTGTCGCCGAGGCCGACTCTCGCGCCGATGTGGCGGTCGGGCGCCAGGGCGCCCGGCAGCGCGCGCTCGATGAAGGTGATGTGCTTGGACGACGTCACCGTCTCCATGCTGAACGGCTCGTACTGGCTGCCGACCTGGAAGGTGATCGGCTCCGAGGTGATCTCCGACGGCAGCAGCTTGGCGCGATAGGCGAGGAAGGCGTCGCGAATGCCCTGGCTGCCCGTGCCCGTGAAGTCGTATTGGAACTTGTAGTACCAGTTCTTATAGGCCTTGCCCTCGACCTCGAGGCGGGCGCGGCGGAAGTCGACATTGCTGCGCGAACCCGTCGACGGGGCGCTGGTGAAGCCGCCGTCGACCTGCACGCGGCCGCCGACCTTGAAGTTGAAGTCCTTGTCTTCGGTCTCGACGAAGAGGCCGTTCTTGAAGCTGACGAACACCGGCGGCGGACCCTTGTGGTCGGGCGCGCTCTTGGCGGAGTTCAGCGCATTCTTGACCTGGTGGGTCGTCTTGGCCTGCTCCTCGAGCCGGTGCTCGAGCCGCTTCAGCTCCGCCTTGAGCGCCTTGATCTCGCTCGCCGTGTCGGCGACAGCCGCCGTGGGCGCGCCGAAAGCGCCGAGGAGCGCGACAACGGCCACGCCTCCCAGCAGCTTCGAAGGCGTCGCGCCTTTCGCGATCGTCTGGACCTTCGGTACATGTGTCATGTCAGCCTCTTGAATTGCTTACCGCTTGGGCAGCGCTAGAGGCGTTCTGTGACACAATCATCACAATTCGTAGGGGCGGGGCTTTGTGACGGCGCTTTCCCCTCGAGGTGTGGCTCAAATGCCACGTAGGGGGCGAGCCGAGGCGCCCGCCTAGCCCTTCGAATTGCAGCATTTTTCAGCGCCGCTCGCGCCCGTGTGATCCTCTGTTCGAGTGGTCGCGGCCGAGCGCGATATTGTGGCGACTCATATCGTAAAGAGGCCGAATTGTGTCCGATCGGCAACACCTAGGTGAAAAACCTTAAGGGAATCCGATTTCGGCCTTGCGCGGACAGCCGATCGAAATGTAAGACAATTACATGTGATGTTTCAAAAGAACATTTCATCGGTATAAGCTCACTCGATGAGCAAGGCTGATGAGAATTTTGGCATCATAAGTCGAGCAATAGGCAAATGGCGTAAATGACGCGCGCCGCGCAGTGTTTGGTTCCCGTCCAGGATAACTTGTCGTCGACACGAGTAGTCATTCCTCCGAATGAAGCCTCGTCCGGCGAAGAATTGTCCGAACCGATCATGCGAGACGCCGGACGCTCAGCGCAGGGGGCTTTGATGAGAGAACAGAATATCGGGTCGAAAATGGCGCGGAGGCTTTCGGGCGGCGTCGCGCTCGCCGCCTTCTGCGGGATTCTGGGCGTTCCGGCCCCGGCGCTGGCCGATACGGCGAGCGAGATCAAGGCGCTGAAGGATCAGATCAAGCGCCTCGAAGCGCGGATGACCGAGCAGGCCAAGACCAACGCCCAGGTCAAGAACGCCATCAATTCCGCCAAGACGCAGCCGGGGCTCGTCGCCCCACCGCCGGTGTTCGTCAGCTTCAAGAACGGCCTCTTCGTCGAGACCGAGGATAAGGCGTTCAACTTCAAGATCGGCGGCCGAATGCAGATCGACGGCGGCTTCTCCAGTTCGGCCGACACGACGTCGCGGTCGAATGTCGGTTTCCGCCGCGCGCAGCTCTGGATCGAAGGCAAGGCCTACAAGGACTGGTTCTACCGGTTTCAATATGACTTCACCAACTCGGGCACGCAGGGCATTCGCGACGCGTATCTGGCCTATCGCACCAAGCTGCTGCCGGAATCGATCACCAGTCAGCCCGTCACCTTCCAAGTCGGCAATTTCTTCGAGCCTTTCAGCATGGAGACGACCAGCTCGACGAGCAACATCACCTTCCTCGAGCGCGCCATGCCGACCGTTCTCGCGCCCAGCCGCCATATCGGCGCGGCGGTCGGTGTCGGCGACAAGCTGTGGTCGGTCAAGACGGGCATCTTCTCCACCTCGCCGCAGGACACGGCGACCGCTCCGCCAGCCGGCGAATCGCAATATTGGGACGTGGCGGCTCGCGGAACCTATGCGCCGATCCAGCAAGAGGACAAGCTGCTGCATCTGGGCTCGTCCTTCCGCTATCACCGCCCGAACAATACGACGGCTGGCACCAATGGCGCTTTTCTGCGGCCGGGCGCCGGCACGGAGCGTGAGGAGGCCGACATTCTCGGCGCCAGCGGAACATGGAGCCGCGTGCCGGTCGCTCAAGACCTGTCCTGCGCGCCGCCGTCTAACGCGACGACCAACGCCACCACGTTCAACACCTCGGTTACTGGCCTCGCCGGGCTCTATTACCCGTTCGCGCGGCGATCGAGCTGTCTGAAATACGCCTATAGCTATGGTTTCGAGGCCGCTGCGACCTATGGTCCGCTCTCGTTGCAGGCCGAATATATAGCAACTCGATACGAGCGCGATCCGCTCAACGCCTTCCTCTATTCCAATGGTGGCGGATCGAGCCTCCAGTTCAGCGGCTATTACGTTCAGGGTTCTTACTTCCTGACCGGCGAGTCGAAGGCCGAAGTCTATAACGGCTACGACAAGAACTGGAGCTCGCCCGGCACCTTCGGAGCGATCAAGATCAAGAATCCCGTCAACAAGGGCGGCTGGGGCGCTTGGGAGATCGCGGCGCGCTTCAGCGAGCTCAATCTCAACAATGGCGGGCTCGTCGACGGCAATTTCGTCTATGCGGCGACCGTGGCCGGCTCGGCCGCTCAGAAGGCGCTGGCCAATACAGCGACGCTCGGAGGCCGCCAGGAAAATCTGACGATCGGCTTGAACTGGTATCCGGTCAACGGCTTCCGTCTGCAAGCCAATTGGACGCGTGTGATGACCCTGGTCGCCGCCTCCGATCGTCCCTTCCTCAACGGCGATCACCCGAGCATCTTCCTCGCCCGCGCCAACGTCTTCTGGTGAGAACAAGCGCGAAAAGCGCGAATCGACCAAAATGGCCGCCCCTCGAGGGCGGCCATTGCTTTTGAAGCCCTGCCGCCGGCTATGGCGCAGCCGTTCCGGCGCGGCTGCAGCGGGCGGGACGGCGAAGACTCGGCCGCTCGCGTGCGATTCGGCTTGCCAATCGCGTCTCTCCTATTGAAAATCCGGCATGACCTCGTTTATTTCGTCGGTGCGCCGCTTTACCGAGCGGGCGAGACGCAGGATCCGCATGAACCGGTTCGAACGACAGCCGCAGGCCGCGGTCGAGGCCGAGGTCGAATATCGCGACGGCGACTTCCGCGTTCGCCGCCCGGGCGCCTTTGTGCGCTGCGCCGTGACCGGCGAGCCCATTCCGCTGGAAGAGCTCCGCTATTGGAACGTCGACCTGCAAGAGGCCTATTCCAGCACCGACGCCAAGCTCGCCCGCATCGGCGTGAGCTTCCCGAAGAAGCCGTGAGGCGTGTCAATTCCGCGCCAGCGCGCGGCGCAGAAGCCGGCGGAGCATTTCCTCTTTTTCCGAGCGTAAGCGGATCGGCAGAGCCTGCACGCGAGCGGCGGCGTCGGGAGAAAGACGCGCCGCGTCTTTCTCCGTCGTGACCAGCGTCGCGCCGAGGCGAGCGGCTTCTCGCTCGAGCGCCGCGAGCTCGCGCGCCGTATAGGCGTGATGATCGGCGAAGCTCTTTCGGCCGACGATCTCGACGCCCAAACCCTCCAGCGTCGCGAAAAATTTCTGCGGCCGCGCGATTC
Source organism: Methylosinus sporium (assembly GCF_003113265.1). Classification (GTDB taxonomy): domain Bacteria; phylum Pseudomonadota; class Alphaproteobacteria; order Rhizobiales; family Beijerinckiaceae; genus Methylosinus; species Methylosinus sporium. The sequence goes on along the minus strand of NZ_PUIV01000012.1, from coordinate 76,724 downwards.
CCGCAAAGGCGAGCGCGCGTTCGGGGAGGCGATCGGCGAGGGGCGCGATGCGGGCGCGCAGAACCGGCTTTCCTGCCGCTCTCGCATGTTCGGCGACCGCTTCTCCTGCGGCGCCCTCGCCGATGAGCATGAGCGCGTCGACCGCGGCGAGCTGGCGCCGCAAGGGCGCGCGCAGCGGGCCGGCCGGGAGGCACAGCCCATTGCCGGCGCCATAGGATCCATCGACGACCATCAGCGCGAGATCGGGCTCGAGCCGCCGGCTCTGCAATCCGTCGTCGAGCGCCAGCGCCGTCGCCCCGAGATCGCGGGCGAGACGCGCCCCCGCAGCGCGATCGACGCCGACGATGGTGGGCGCGCAGCGCGCCAGCAGCAGCGCTTCGTCGCCCGTCTCGCGCGCGGTATGGATTTTCGCATCGACGAGGAAAGGCGCGCCCCGCATGTCGCGGGGGCCATATCCGCGGGTGAGAAAGAACGGCCGCTCGCCCATTTCCATTAGAGAAGCGGCGACAGCGAGCGCCGCCGGCGTCTTGCCGTCGCCGCCGAGCGTCGGCCCGCCGATCACGATCGCCGGCAGATCGGCGCGCGCGCCCGGCCGCGCCATGCGCGCCGAAGCGATGGAGCCATAGAGCGCGCCGAGCGGCGCCAATGCGCGCGCCAGCGGCGAGGCCGGCGCGCGTCGCCAGAAGTCAGGCGCGCGCATTTTCGCAGGCGCGGCGCGAGCTCATTTCTGCTCCAGCGCCGATTGGGCGAGATAGGGCTCGATCGCCGCCATTATGCTCTGCGAGGCGCCGCCGAGCTTCCTCACCACTTCGGCGCCGGCGCGGCCCATCTTGCGCATTCGCGAGGGGTCGGAGAGCAGGAATTGCAGCGCGCGCGCCAGCGAATCCGCATCGCTCACGCGGGCGGCTGCTCGGGCGGCGGCCAGCTCGCCATAAATGTCGGCGAAATTCTCGACATGCGGTCCATGCAGGATCGCGCAGCCGAGCTTGGCCGGCTCTATCGGATTATGTCCGCCCTCGGCGGTCAGCGATTTTCCCGTGAACACCACGCTGACGGCGCGGAGAAACAGGCCGAGCTCGCCCACCGTATCAGCGACATAGATCTGCACGCCGCGCCGCGGCTCGCCGTCGCGCGAGCGCAGGCCGACCGCGAGGCCTTTGGCGCTGGCGAGCGCGGCGATCTCCGCGCCGCGCTCGGGCTTGCGCGGCACAATGATCGTCAGCAACGATGGAACCTCGCCGGAAAGCGAGAGATGCGCGTCGATCGCGATCTCCTCCTCGCCGGCATGGGTGGAGATCGCCGCCCAGACCGGACGCGGGCCGATGGCGCCATTGAATTCGGCGAGCCTGCCGGCGCCGACGGGCGGGGGCGGCACGTCGAATTTCAGATTGCCGCAGACCCGCACGCGCGGCGCGCCGAGGCCCAGATAGCGCGCGGCGCTCTCGGCGTTCTGCGCGAGGCAGAGATCGATCTCGCCGAACAAGGTTCGCGCGCCGCCGGGCAGTCGCCGCCAGCGCGCGGCGGAGCGGCGCGAGATGGTGGCGTTGACGAGAACGAGCGGCAGCCGCCGCGCATGAATCGCGCGGATCATATTGGGCCACAGCTCCGACTCGGCGAAGAGCACGATGTCGGGACGCCAATGCTCGAGGAATCGCTCGACGAATTGCGGCGCGTCCAGCGGCAGAAATTGATGCACAGCGCCGGCCGGCAGCCGCGCCCGAAGCACTTTGGCGGAGGAGACCGTGCCCGTGGTGACGAGAACCTCGACGCCGCGCTGAATGAAGCGCTCCACCAGCGGCAGCAGGGCGAGGCTCTCGCCGAGGCTCGCGCCATGCAGCCAGACCAGCCGTCCGGCGGGACGCGCCAGACCGGGCGCGCCCATGCGCTCGCCGATCCGCTCGGGGTCTTCCTTGCCTTGCTTGGCGCGCCAGCCCAGCGCCGCGCCGGCGAGAGGCGTCAATCCGATGGTCAGCAATCGATAGATCGTCAGGACCGGCATCGACGCCCCGGTTGCAGCTCGCCAGTAGAATGGCGGCCGCTGGTCACGGCGCGCCGGCCTCGAAAGATCATGCGGAATCGTCGGCTCGCCGCGCGCGGTCCCGCCGATATCGGCTCATTTCAGGTCGGGATCGAGGAGGCTGTGCAATTGCACGACAAAATAGCGCATATGAGCGTTGTCGACCGTGGCATGTGCTTTCGCCTTCCAGGCGGCGAGCGCGGTTTCATTGTCGGAGTAGATGCCGACGATGTCGAGCTTCGTCGGGTCGCGGAAGGCGACGCCCTGGAGGTCGACGAGCTCGCCTCCGAAAACGAGATGAAGCGCCTGCGACGCGCCGCCGTCCTGTGTAGTCGTTTCGCTCATATCACGCCCTTCGAAACCGCCCGCGCCAGCGCGAGACTCTCGGGAAAGATCGATTGCGGGGCCGCCACCAGCATGTCGCGCCGCAGTTGCGGGCGATTATAGCGCAAAGGAAGCCCCTCGAGCTCGGACAAGACGCCGCCCGCCTCGGTGAGTATCACATCGGCCGCGGCAATGTCCCAGTCTTTCGAATCCGCGGAGGCGATGGTGAGATCATTGCGGCCGGCGGCGACGTCGGCGACGCGCAGAGCCAGCGAGGGCGTGCGATCCTGCACCGCCAATTTATATTCGGAGTCGGCGAAGCGGGCGGAAAGGCCGCGCGGCGCCTCCAGCCGCGCGCCCGCCAGAATGGCGCGTTCGGAGACGCGGATCGGCGCGCCATTGAGCGCCGCGCCATGGCCGGCGGCGGCGGCGAAGGTCCATTCCAGAGCCGGGGCGTGAATGACGCCGAGCGTCGGGCGTCCCTCCTCGATCAGCGCGATCGACACCGCCCAGCGCAGGTCGCCGCGCAGAAAGGCCTGCGTTCCGTCTATGGGGTCGACGACGAGCAGCCGTGGGCGCAGCAGGCGTTCTTTATTGTCCGCGGTCTCCTCGGAGAGCCAGCCGGCGTCCGGGAACAGCGCCGACGCCGCCTCCTGTAGAAAGCGGTCGACGGCGAGATCCGCCTCGGTCACGGGCGAGCCGCCGTCCTTATAGGAGACGGCCGCGCTGGTCCTCGCGCCGGGGCGGAAAAAGCCCATGGCGATTTCGCCCGCCCGCCGCGCGACGGCTTCCAGCAGGGGCAGCCGAGCCGCCAGCTCGGTCGGCGCCAAGTCGTTTGAATTGTCGGCCATTGAGACTTTCGTTAAGCGAGCCGCGCCCCTCCCGCAAGGCGGTCTTTTCGGCGAATTGCCGCGAATTTCGCCGATCTCGTTTGCTCAATGCTAACCCAATGCTCCAGATTCAGTCGAAAAGGCAATGGTTTACGGGCGATTCACCAGCCTTGTTAGCGAGCTTTGGCCGAGCCGTCGCCCAACATGCCCCTCAGAAAAGGCGGGACCAAACGCCAAGATCACGATCGAAGGAACGGGCGCATGTTCGAGACCAGCATTGCGGAGACGCAGCTTCAATTCGCCGTCCAACGCGATCGGCGCGCCGACGGCGGCCAGCGCCAGGTGCGCGTCGGCCGGCGCGACATTCTGATTTCCCGGCGTCTCGCCGGAGTGTCCATGATGATCAGCGTGCCGGTGCAGGCCTATCGCGGCGTCGCTCTCGACGTCGAGCCGAGCCGGGACGGCGGCGCCTCCTATCGGCTGTCGCTCGCCCATCAGGACCCCGATCTCGACGTCGTCCTCACCGAGACGGCTGACGGCGGCGCAATCTCGGCCGATTGGAAATATTGGGCCTCCTATCTCGATCTGCCGCGCCTCGCCGCGCGTGGCGGCGCGCTCGAGACAATCGATCCGCGCCTCGGCGGCGTCGCTCTGCGCGAGGCCATCGCGCGCCGCAAGAAGACGTCCGTCGTCCAGCGCCGCCCGCGCTTCTGCGCGCGCCGCAAGGAAGGCGAGGGCGAGCGCATGGCGACGGTCTATCAGGGCGAGCGCGAGATCGTCTGCTATGAATAAGCGAGTATGGCGCTCTGCGCCGCGAGCCCGGCGAAGAGCAGCAGGCCGGCGTCGCGATTGGAGCGGAACAGCATGAGCGCCACTTGCGGCGTGGCGGCGTCGTTGGTCCGATAGACCTGCCAGCAAAGATGCGCCGCATAGGCGGCGAGACCGAGCTGCGCGAAGCCGCCGACATCGGCCGTGAGCAGCGCCAATTCCGCGAAGACGACAGAGCCGAGATAGAGCGCGCCCACGGCGAGACGCACATGCGCGCCGAACAGCAGCGCCGTCGAGCGAACGCCCGCTATCGCGTCGTCGCGCTTGTCCTGCAGCGCATAGATCGTGTCGAAGCCGATCGTCCACAAAATCGCCGAGGCGTAGAGGAGGACGGCCGGTAGGCCGAGCCCGCCGGCGAGCGCCGTCCAGCCGAGCAGCGCGCCATAGGCGAACGCCAGCCCCAGCACCGCCTGCGGCCAGGAGGTGACGCGCTTGGCGAAAGGATAGATCAGCACGATCAGCGGCGAGGCGAAGCCGAGCGCGATGGTGAAGCCGTTGAAGGACAGAAGAACGCCGAGGCCGACGAGGCATTGCGCCACGAGAAAGGCGATCGCCGCGCGCAAGGAGACGCGGCCGCTGGCGAGCGGACGCAGCCGCGTGCGCTCCACCTTCGCGTCGATCTTGCGATCGACGATGTCGTTATAGGTGGAGCCGGCGCCGCGCATGGAGACCGCGCCGATGAAGAAGAGCAGCAAATGCCAGACATTCGGCGGCGTCCCGAGCGCCGCGGCGGCGAGCGCGCTCCCCTGCCAGCAGGGCAGCAGCAGCAGCCACCAGCCGATCGGCCGATCGAGGCGGGCGAGCTGCACATAGGGACGGAGCGGGTCCGGCGCGAGGCGCCAGAGCGGATGGTCGGCGACGGCGTCGGGCAGCCGTGGCTCGTCCTGAGGCCGTTCCGCAGCGCTCACAGCGGGCCGGCGGGCAGCTTCTGCGCCTGCGGGCCGATGCCTGCGGCCTGTTCTTCCTGCATTTTCTTCGCCTTGGCGGCGACCGCGCAGGCCTGGGCGGCGAAAGTCTGCGTCTTGCCGCGCGCCTGCTTGAAACCGTCGACCATAGCGTCGGGAATGTTGCACCATTCCTTGTTCTTATCGATATAGGCGGCCATCTCGGTCTCTATGGAGACGAGCTTGCGCGCCACCGGGCAGGCCGCGATCGGGTCCATCTTGCCCTTGGACGCCTTGCCGATATTGTTGAGCGTCTGGATCTGGGACATGCGCCGCTGCGAGAGCTTCTGAAAATCCTCCTGGCAGGACTGGGCCAGAGCGGTCGACGCTCCCGCTGTCGCAAGAAGAATTCCCAATATCGGCGCGCCTGCGATCATGCCTGCAATCGCCCGCGCGTTCCGCGCGATACCGCTCCTTGCCCTCATGGCGGCGTTCCCCTTTTATGGTTTAAGCGGTCTTAGCAAGAGACTTGCGCCCCTTGCAAGCATCCGGCAGTTTCGCGGATAAAGCGGCGGCTTGATGGCGGCCTGCCTCTCACGCTCCGGGAAAGCTCGTGTCACGTTATGAATTCTCCGCGCAGCGGCTGTTCGTCGCGGCGCGCCTCGAGGCCGGCGCGCGTATCATTCCGGACGCCGACCGGCTCAATTATCTGTTGAATGTGCTGCGTCTGCGCGAGGGCGACGCAATTCTGCTATTCAACGGCCGCGACGGCGAATGGCGCGCGCGCCTCGCGGAAGTGGCGAAGCGCAAAGCGATTCTCGTCGTCGAGGAACGACTGCGCGCGCAGACGGCGAGCGCCGATCTTCATTATTGCTTCGCGCCGCTCAAACATGCGCGTCTCGACTATATGGCCCAAAAGGCCACCGAAATGGGCGTTTCGCGGCTCGCGCCGATCATCACCCGCCGCACCCAGGCGCGCCGCGTCAATCTGGAGCGCCTTTCCGCCAATGTGGCGGAGGCGGCCGAGCAATGCGGCGTGCTGAGCCTGCCGGAGGTGGTCGAGGAGCGCTCTCTCGATGCCTATCTCGCCGCGCGGGAGGCGGAACGGCTGCTGGTCTTCTGCGACGAGGACGCCGAGCTCGCCGATCCGATCGCCGCTCTGCGCGCGGCGCCGGCGCATAGGGGCGTCGACGTTCTGGTCGGCCCGGAGGGGGGCTTCGATCCCGAGGAACGGGAGATGATTCTCGTCGCCCCGCTCGCCACGCGCCTCGCGCTCGGCCCACGCATATTGCGCGCCGACACCGCCGCCGTCGCGGCGCTCGCCATGGTTCAGGCGGTTCTCGGAGATTGGAGTTGACGGCTTTCCGCAGCGACACGATGCTGCCACGATTATTCGACCTTATTGGACCTAAGTGGTCGCCGTCGCGTGACCTCTCGCGTCGAAGCGTGCGAAGTAACGAGTTGGTAAACATCGGGCGGCAACATCGAGGCGCGGCGCAAATCGCCCATTCGGTTGTTGCGATGCGAGACATTTTCGAGGCTGATCTGCGAATGACCGTTTTCACCGCCGAAGCTCGCGGGCTCGACGTCCGCTGGATTGTCGCCTGCCTCTGCCTTTGCGCCGCCATCGGCGCGCCGGCGACGCAGGCGCAGACGACCGGCGTAATTCCCCCCAATGGACGCTGCGCCCGTTTCGGCGAGGGGTTCGTCCCGGTCGCCGGCTCCGACAATTGCGTGCGTCTCGGCGGCCATGTGCGCGCCGGGGGGCTCGGCGGCCCGGTCGGGTCGCAGGATGGAATGCGGCCGATCGGCCATTCCTATGTGCGCGCGCCGGGAGCTGCCGGCCTCTACGCGCGCTGAGCGCCGCCCGCGCGCGTAGAGGCGTGGGGCGTCGCTCCTATTACAGCAGGCAATCCATGAAGGCCGGCTCGACCGAACGGCCCCATTTTCCGTGATAGGCCTCGAGCCGGCGCTCTGCGAGCGTGCGGCCGCTCTCGGCGATCTCCTCCAGCGGGGCGAGATAGATTGTCTCGTCGCGCTCCTGCGCGTCCCGTTTTCCCCGACGGGCGAGACCGGCGCGCGCCAGCGCCAACATGTCGCGGGCGATCTCGAGCGCGCTGCGGCCTTTGATGCGCGCCGCCAGCGCGAGGCGTGGAACATCGGCGCGCAGCGTCTCCCGCTCCTCGGCGCTCCAGCCCTCGATCAGCGCCAGCGCCCCGTCCAGCGCCGCGCGATCATAGAAGAGCCCGACGAAGAGCGCCGGCAGGGCCGTCATATGCGAGCGCGGCCCGCCGTCGGCGCCGCGCATTTCGAGATAGCGCTTGAGCCGCGCCTCCGGGAAAATGGCGCCCAAATGATTGGCCCAGTCCGACATTGTCGCGCGCTCGCCCGGCAGAGCGGCGAGCTTGCCGTCCAATAGATCGCGGAAGCTCGCGCCGGCGACATTGTGATAGACCTCGCCGCGTTTGACGAAATAGAGCGGCACGTCGAGCGCATAATCCACATAGCGCTCGAAGCCCATGCCGGGCTCGAAGGCGAAGGGCAGCATTCCGGTGCGGTCGGCGTCGGTGTCGCGCCAGATCTGCGAGCGCTGCGACAAAAAGCCGGTCGGCTCGCCGTCGATGAAGGGCGAATTGGCGAAGAGCGCGGTGACGATCGGCTGCAGCGCCAGGCCGACGCGCAGCTTGTCGACCATGTCCTTCTCGGAGGTGTAGTCGAGATTGACCTGGATGGTCGCTGTGCGGAACATCATGTCGAGGCCGAGCGCGCCGACCTTCGGCATATAGGCGGCCATGATCCCGTAGCGCTGCTTGGGCATTGCGGGCGTCTCGGCGCGCCGCCATTTGGGGCTCGCGCCGAGATCGAGAAAGGAGATTCCGAAACGACGCGCCACCGGCTCCAGAGCCGCGAAATGAGCGTCGAGCTCGTCCTTTACGCCATGGACCGTGGGCAAAGGCGCGCCGGAGAGCTCGAATTGGCCGCCCGGCTCCAGCGAAACGGCCCCTTGGCCATGCGGGTCGTAGAGGCCGATGATCGCCTCGCGATCGGTGATCGGCTCCCAGCCGAGCGCCGCCCCCAATCCTTCGAGCAAATCCTTTATGCCGCCGGCCGGCGACGTATAGGGCACAGGCGCGCGGCTCTCGCCGAAAAACGGGATTTTCTCATGTTCCGTCCCGACATTGAGATCGTCGGGCGTCTTGATTCCGGCCTCGAACCATTCCACGAGCGCATTGCGCGACGTGATCGGCGTCGTATCGTTTACGTCGCGAGCCATCAGCAACTTTCAGTGAGGACCGGCGCAGCGGTCCATATAGGTCGACTTCCCTTCCGGCGAGCGCGAAAGGGCGGGCGCGAACGACAGCGCTTCCGGCTCGGCGCCGAAGCAATATGCGTTCCGGCTGCTGCATTGGCGGAAAAGCCGCCGGCGCGCAAGACCGCCGCTCCGGCCCGCGCGCCAGAGTACACGGCGGCTTAACCCTTTCGAGACGAATTATGCTTAATTTCTGCTTCGGCGCTGGCCGCGCCCCCGTGGCGGGACTACCGCCGTGGCCGGACCGCTCGAGGAATTTGACCCATGCCGAATTGCCTGCGCCGATTTCTGGCGGACGAGAGCGGAGCGACGACCCTCGAATATGCGATGATCGGCTTCTTCCTCTCGATCGTGATCCTGGCGGCGACGCGCATCATCGGCACCAAGCTCTCGGCCGCCTATTATCTCCCCGTCGCCAATAATCTGACCTGAGGTCAGCCTCTCGCCGAGGTGAAAATCCGTCCCAGCAATTCGTCGAGATCGGGCCGCCGCTCGGCGTCGGCCGGGGCCGTGAGCGTCTTGCGGATATGATCCAGCGCCTCTTGGAGCGCATCGGCCGGCGGGGCCGTCTGCGGCTGCGGCGCCGGCTTGGTCCCGAACAAGCTCGCAAATAGCCCGGTCAGCCAGCCGCCCTTCGGCGCCGGCGGCGCCGGCGGCTCCGTCGGCTGATCCAAGACGGCGGCGACGCCTTGGCGCTCCAGCGTCGAGCCGAGCCCGCCGGCGGCGATCGAGACGAGAACCGGCAGCAGGCGCTGCAGCACATCGGCGCGCAGGCCGCTCTCGCGGGCCGCCAATTGCGAGACCTCGCCGGCGGCTGCGGCCGAGCCGAAGAGATGCGCGACAATGGCGTCGCCGCCGTCGAGGCTGGCCTGCGAATGGGCCTCCTCGGCATTCTCGAAAGCGGCGCGATGGGCGGCGTCATTGGCGGCGTCGAGGAGGGGGCGCAGCGAATCGGGCTGCTCGGCGGCCTTGCTCAGCGCCGCGACCAGCGCCGGCAGCAGCGAATCGACGGCGGCGCGCGTCTGCCAGGACGCGAGACCGAAGCGGTCCGAGAGATTTTCGATGATCTGGCCGCCTTGAGCGGACTGTATTATATCGACGATATTCGACATATTCGCCCCCGTCCCCTCATAGACCGCGAGATGGGCCGCGAGACACTCCGGCATCGGCGCGGGCCAGTCTTCGTCGATGGCTTGTGTAGCAGATTTTCGGGCAGGCGGCGAGGGAGCGGGCGCTCGGCTTGACAGCTATCCCCATGCGGGACATCACAGCGCGGCGCGCTTCGGCCGCCCCCTTTCGATCAAGAGGCGCTAGAGAATGAATATTCAGCACCGCCCGTCGCCGAAGCCGCCGTTGAAGATTCTTCTGTGCTCGCCGCGGGGCTTTTGCGCCGGCGTCGTGCGGGCGATCGACGCGGTGGAGCGGGCGCTCGCCAAATTCGGGCCGCCCGTCTATGTGCGGCACGAGATCGTCCATAATCGCTATGTGGTCGAGGCGCTGAAGGCAAAAGGCGCGATCTTCGTCGAGGAGCTGGAGGAGGTGCCGGACACGAAGGCGCCGGTGATTTTCTCCGCCCATGGCGTCGCCAAATCTGTTTCCGCCGAGGCCGCCGCGCGCAATCTTCTGGCGATCGACGCCACCTGCCCGCTGGTGACCAAGGTGCATCGCGAGGCGGAGATTCATCACAAGCGCGGGCGCAAAGTGCTGCTCGTCGGCCATTCCGGCCACCCGGAAGTGGTCGGCACCATGGGCCAGCTGCCGCCGGGCGCGGTGGAGCTGGTCGAATCGGTCCAGGCGGTCGAAGAGCTGAGGCTCGAGGATGTGGCCGATCTCGCCTATGTGACGCAGACCACTCTGTCGCTCGACGATTCGCAGGAGATCGTCAGCGCGCTGACGCGGCGCTTCCCGCAGATCGTCGGTCCCCATAAGGAGGACATCTGCTATGCGACCACCAATCGCCAGGCGGCGGTGAAGCAAGTGGCCCCGCAGGTCGATGCGGTGCTCGTCGTCGGCTCGCCCAATTCCTCCAATTCGCAGCGCCTGCGCGAGGTGGCGGAGCGGTCCGGCGCGCCGGCGCAGCTGGTCCAGGGCCGCAGCGAGATCGATTGGAGCATGTTCGCCGGCATTGCTTCGCTCGGCATCAGCGCCGGGGCCTCGGCGCCGGAGGTGCTGGTCGAGGAGATCATGGAGGCTTTCGCCGAGCGCTATGAGATTTCCGTCGAGACCGTGTCCGCCGCGCTGGAAGACGTCGCCTTCCCGCTCCCCAAGGAGCTGCGCGCGCTCGCCTGACGCGCCTCGCTTTTCTCCAACCGCGCGGAACTCATGGCCGTCTACACAGATGTCGACGACGAGGAGCTGATCGCCTTTCTCGCAGGCTATGACCTCGGCGCGCTCTTGTCCTGCAAGGGCATCGCCGAAGGGGTCGAGAACTCCAATTATTATCTGCATACGAGCGCCGGCAGCTTCATCCTCACCCTCTATGAGAAGCGCGTCGCCGAGGCCGATCTGCCCTTTTTCCTGGGGCTGATGGAGCATCTCTCCGCCAAAGGCCTCGGCTGCCCGCAGCCGGTGCGCGACCGCGCCGGCGCGGCGCTCGGGCGGCTCGCCGGGCGGCCGGCGGCGATCGTCACTTTTTTGGACGGCTATTCCGTCCATCATCCAGAGCCCGCCCATTGCGCGCGGCTCGGCGAGGCGCTGGCGCAATTGCATCTCGCCGGCGCCGATTTCCCGCTGCGCCGCGCCAACGCTTTGTCGGTCGGCGGCTGGCGGCCGCTCTATGCGCCTTTCGCCGCGAGGGCGGGCGAGGTGGCGGAGGATTTGGGCGCGATCGTCGCCGCGGAGCTGGAGACGCTCGAGCGCGATTGGCCCAGCGGCCTGCCGGAGGGCGTCATCCACGCCGATCTCTTCCCGGACAATGTGTTCTTCCTCGGCGATCGCGTCTCCGGCCTCATTGATTTCTATTTCGCCTGCGTCGATTCGCTGGCCTATGATCTCGCCATCTGCCTCAACGCCTGGTGCTTCGACGCCGCCGGCGCCTATGATGCAGAGAAGGGCGCGGCGCTTCTCTCCTCTTACGCGCGTGCGCGTCCGCTGACGGAGGCGGAGGCGGACGCCTTTCCGCTGCTCGCGCGCGGCGCTGCGCTGCGCTTTCTGCTGACGCGCTTCGTCGATTGGCTGAATGTGCCTCGAGGCGCGTTGGTGCGGCCCAAGGACCCGCGCGAATATCTCGCGCGCCTGCGTTTCCACAAGACCATACGCTCCGCGAGCGACTATGGTCTGCGCACATGAGCGGACGCGTCGCCATCTGGACCGACGGCGCCTGCTCCGGCAATCCCGGCCCGGGCGGCTGGGGCGCCATATTGCGCTTCGGCGAGCGCGAGAAGGAGATTTGCGGCGGCGAGACGGGGACCACCAATAATCGCATGGAACTCACCGCCGCGATCGAGGCGCTGGAGGCGCTGACGCGGCCCTGCCATGTCGATCTCCACACCGATTCGCAATATGTGCGCGACGGCATCACCTCCTGGCTGAAGGGCTGGAAGGCGCGCGGCTGGAAGACGGCGGACCGCAAGCCGGTGAAAAACATGGACCTCTGGACGCGGCTCGACGCCGCGGCCGAGCGTCACGCTGTCGCCTGGCATTGGGTGCGCGGCCATGCCGGCGACGAGATGAACGAGCGCGCCGACGCGCTCGCCCGCAAAGGCATGGCGCCGTTTCAGTCGAAAGCGCGCTGAATGCGGCCGGCGCCCCTTGCCGAATGAGACTCTAAATACCAAATCAATCGGGCAGAGCTCTTCTTCTACTCAGGGGCGCAGCCGAGGCTGCGCCCCTAATTTTTTGCCCGTAAGGCTCAATCCAGCGTCAGCGGCAACTCCACTCCGCCTTTTTCCGTTCGGACTGTCGCGCGGGCGGCGATGGCGCCCTCCAGCTTTCCTTCGCCGAGCTTCAGCGCGAAGCCGCCCTCTCCATCGGCGACGCTGTCGATGATGAAGGGCTCCGGCGCCTCGATGAAGACATCCGCCGCTTTCCCCGGCCCGAGATAGCGCAGCGTCCATGCGCCGGCGCCGGCGCGCGCGACCGCGATGAATTTCCCGGCCTCGCTCGCGGCGATCCGGCGCGGAACCAAAATCTCCGCCGCCGCCAGCGTCTCCGCGAAGGGGGAGGAGCCCGTTGTCGGCGGAGCGAGGGAGAGCTTCGCTTTGACCGGCAGGCAGATTTGCGCGCAGGCGGCGTAATCCAGCGCGAGCTTCACCACCACGCGCTCGCCCGCCTTCCCGGGCGTCACCCGCAATGGGAAGATCAGGCTCTCGTCATAGCCGGCGACCGTCATGCCGGCCTCGGCGATATGTTTGGGCGCGGGATAGAGCGTCTCCACGGCGGCGACATTCTCCGACCCCGAGAAATCGAGAACGGGCGGCGCGCCGGCGTCGCCGGGACTGCGCCAATAGGTGACGGTCCCCGGATCGAGCGTGATCTCGAGGCCGAGGCGATAGACGCCGCCATCGGGCGCGCCGGCCGAGAGAAGGCGCGCGCCCGAATGGGCGCCGCGGGCGACGGGCGATGCGAAGTCCTGGTCCTGCGCGGCCGCGGGCGCGGCGAGAAGAGCGAGGGCGAGCGCCGCCGCCGTGGAATTTCGAATGGGCATCAGGAGTCCTCGGGGCGCCCCCCGCGCCGGTTTTCGCTACGTAGAACGGCGCTTGTTATGCGTTGGCGCCGCGCGTAGTATGACCCTATGAGCCCGGTCGGCAAGAAACAAGGCCTCGAGAGAGCGGCCGTCCGCGCAGCCCGGCGGTCGGCGGGGTCGCGCGTCGCCGGCTCTTCCGCCCCGATCATCCGCCCCGAGGCGGGCCCCGAGATGGGCGCGGGCTCCAAATCCTCCGGCAGGCGCTATCTCGACGGGCAGATGCTGGTGGCGATGCCCGGCATGGTCGATCAGCGCTTCGCCCGCTCGGTCGTCTATCTCTGCGCCCATTCGGAAGACGGCGCCATGGGCATTGTCGTCAACCAGCCCTCGCAGGTCCGCAATTTCCCCGATCTTCTGGTGCAGTTGCAGATCATCGCGCCGCAGGAGCGCATCAGCCTGCCCAAGGAGACCGAGACCATTCAAGTGCTGCAAGGCGGGCCGGTGCAGACCGACCGCGGCTTCGTGCTGCATTCCTCGGATTTCTTCATCGACAATTCGACGCTGCCGATCGACGACGGCGTGTCCTTGACCGCCACCATCGACATTCTGCGCGCCATCGCCGCCGGCGAGGGGCCCGATCGAGCGCTGCTGGCGTTGGGCTACGCCGGCTGGGACCCCGGCCAGCTCGAGAACGAGATTCAGCACAATGGCTGGCTCAACTGCCCGGCCGATCCGTCCATCTTGTTCGACACCGATCTCGAGTCGAAATACGCGCGCGCCCTGCGCCTCATCGGCATCGATCTGGCGCGGCTGTCGTCCGCCGCGGGACATGCGTGAAAATCAGCGACTAGCGAATAGAAATAGCGTCATTATTCGCTACTCGCTCCGTTTCACTCCGCCTCCTGAATCGTCGCCGCGCCCACTTCCGTCTTCGGCGTGCGCTTGAAGGTGGATTTGCGGCCGCGCATCGTCTGTAAAATCTTCGCGCCATTGGAGAAGGCGAGATAGATCATCAGCGGCGGCACAGAGACCATCGTCTTCACATAATCGTTCAGCGAGCCGCGCTTCAGCGCCAGATAAGGCAGAAGCGTGAAGCCGAGCACGACGACCAGCGTCTCGAGGAAGATGAACTCCAGCACCGGCAGATAGGGCGCCAGAGAGCCGCGCAGGATCACGCCGAGCAGCAGGCAGATGAGGCCGATCGCCGCCGTCGGGAAGAATATCTGATGCACGATCAGCACGATCGCCGCGACGCGGCGGGTCAATGACCAGGGCGCGTTCCACAGCGGCAGAACGGTCTTCTGCGCCACTTGCACGAAGCCGTTGGACCAGCGGCGCTGCTGGCGGCGATAGTCGCGCAGCCCCTCCGGCACCTGGCCGGGAATTGGCGGCTCGGAGACGAAGATGCCGTGCCAGCCGCCGAGCGCCGCGCGCACGGTGAGGTCCAAATCCTCGCACAACGAGTAATCGGACCAGCCGCCGACCGCCTCGATCGTCTGGCGGCGCCAGATTCCGCCGGTGCCGTTGAATTGGAACAGCCAGCCGGCGAGCGCGCGCGTGCGCTGCTCGACCAGGAAATGGCCGTCCTGCACGAGACCTTGCGCCCGCGTCAGCCAATTCTTGCGATAATTGGAGAATTCGCAGCGCGATTGCACGAAGCCGGCGCGATCGTCCTTCACCAGCAGCGGCACGGTGCGGCGCAGCCAATCGGCCGGCGGGCGGAAATCGGCGTCCAGCATGGCGATATAGGGCGCGTCGAAGAGCTTCAGCCCCTCGGCGCAGGCGCCGGCCTTGAAGCCGGAGCGATCGGCGCGGCGCACATGATGAATGTCGACGCCCTTGGCGCGCAATTCGATCGCCACGGCCTCGGCGCGCTGCGGCGTCTCGTCGGTCGAATCGTCGAGCAGCTGAATATGCAGCCGGTCCCTGGGCCAATCGAGCTCGGCGACGCAGCGCAGCGCCTGCTCCGTCACCTCGGCTTCGTTGAAGACGGGGATTTGCAGCAGCACATGCGGCAGCTCATCCTCGGGCAAAGCGACGGCCTCGGGATCGCGTGCGCCGCGCAATTGATCGAAGAGGAAGCGGGCGATGATGGCGACGAAGCCCGCGCCGATCGAAATCATGATCAGCGCCGCGGCGAGCCAGACGCTATCGACGAGAAATTGCAGAAGAGCGAGGATCAAGCGGTTTTATCCTTCTTCCTTCGCGACCTGCGGCTCCATTTCGGCGGCCGTCTCGCCGCAGGAGCGCGTGTCGATCGTCGTCTTGGCCCAGACGACCTTGGTGGCCGTCCAGGCGTGCAGCCACACGGCGAACATCAACGCCTCGCGCGCCAGGAAAATCGCCGGCGCCGCCCAGGTTACTTTCCATCCCTTGGCGAAGGAAAGCAGCGTCTCCGAGCTTAGCCACAAACAAAAAGTGACGGTCAAGGCCGTCGTGGGGGCGACGCCGACGAGCGGGGAGCCGATCGCCGCCGCCGCGAAGGCGGGCAGCGCCTGGCAGAAGGGCTCCGCCAGGAAGGAGAGAATCTCGTCGTCGCGGCGCACCACGCTCCAGCGCAATTGCCGATTGTAGACGTCGCGGAGATCGCGCTCGCCCAATTCCTGGCGCACCAGCCGATGCGAGAAGACGGTGCGGAGCTTGATGCGGCCGAGCGCCTTGGCGGTGGCGTTGTCCTCGCCGACCGTATGGGCGATCGCGGCGAAGCCGCCGGCGCGCAAAAAGTCGCTGCGGCGAAACAGCATGATCTTGCCGACGCCGAAGCCGCCGCCGAGCGCGGAGGCGGCGAACAACATGCGCTGATGCGGCCCGTTCATGATCGCCGCCTCGACGAGGGCGCCGAAATTCTCCGGCCGCGCGGCATAGGGGATCGCGCAGACCATGCCGACGCCGGGCTTCAAATGGCGCATCGTCTCGGAAAGGTCGTCCGGCTCCAGCACGATGTTGGAGTCCTTCATGAAGATCACATCGTTGCGCGCCGCGTTGAAGGGCGCGAAGAGATTGTCGACCTTGGGACTCGCGGCGAAACGCGCCGTGGAGTGGAGAATGCGCGACTCGATCTGTGGATGGCGCGCGAAAATGTCGCGCATCGCCGCAATGGCGGGCGACTCCGTCTCCGTCGCCGAGGCCAGCGCCTCCAATTGTGGATAAGTCTGCGCGAGAGCGGATTCTTGAGCGCGCTCGAAGCCCTGGTCCAGCATTTTCACCGGCAGGACCAGGGAGACGGGCGGCTGCTCCCGGCTGCTCCCGCGCATGGCGACGAGCCAGGGATGAATGAGCGCCGCCGTCACCGAGAGGAGCAGCAGCAAGGCGGAGCAGGCCCAGAACACAGCCGACAGAACGACGAGCGAATACAGGATGCTGTCGATCACGGCGTCTCCCGTTCGTGGGTCTGAGGCACAGCCACTTCGAAGAGCCGCATGGCCGAATCGACGGCGCGGGGCGGCAGCATCGCAAACAGCTTCATCGCATAATAGACGAAGAGCGGAAAGGCGATCACCGCGGCGCGCTTGTCGAGGCCGCGCATGATGATCTCTGCCGCCTTCTCGTCGCTCACCTTTCCGGCCTGCCACGCGCGCAGCTTGTCGGTCATCGGCGTCGCCACGAAGCCGGGGACGATCAGGCTCACATGCACGCCATGCGGGGCGAGGGCGCCGCGCAGCGAATCGGCATAGAGATGAACCGCCGCCTTGCTGGCGCAATAGGCCGGCGAATAGGGCAGGCCGCGCAGCCCCGCCATGGAGCCGACGACGGCGATCTGCCCGCGTTTGCGCGCCGTCATCGCCTCTATGGCCGGCTCCACCGTGTTGAACACGCCGAGCACATTGATGGACAGCGTGCCGCGCACGGCCTCCGGGTCCTCGGCGATCTGGCCCGGCGAAAGGCCGGTGGAGATTCCGGCGTTGGCGATGACGAGATCGAGCGGGTCGCGCGTGTCCGCCTCGGCGATGCGCGCCGCCATGCCGGGCCGATCGCGCACATCGGCGATCGTGACTTCCGCCTCGGCGCCCTTGGCGCGGCAGTCGGCCGCGACCGCCTCCAGCCGCGCGGCGTCGCGGCCGAAGAGGGCGAGGTTGCGCCCCTCCTGCGCATAGCGCAGCGCCAGCGCGCGGCCGATGCCGCTCGACGCGCCGGTGACGAGAATGCGTCTCGCCCCGCGCATCACGGGCGGAACTTTCGCGGCGCCGTCATCAGCGCCTCGCCGACGAGCGCCGGCGCGCGTGTCGCGCCATAGGCCAGAAGTCGCAAGAAAACGCCCTCCTCGGGGGATGATCGCAGCACGCGGCCCGACAATGTGACCTCTTCGCCGCGCAGCACCGGCTGCACGAATTTGGCGGAGAGCCGCGCCAGAAACAAATCGCGCCGCCAGGCGCAGAGCAGCGGCTCGAAGGCCGCGAGAAGCTTCATGCCATGGACGGGTGGCGCGGGGAAGCCGATGGCGTGGGCGAGATCATCGTCGAGATGCAGCGGATTGGCGTCGCCGGAGGCCGCCGCATAGGCTTGGAGCGCGGCGGCGTCGAAGGGGCCGATCCGCCAGTCGGGCGTTCGTTCGCCGATCGCCGGCAGGCGCGCGCCGCTCACGCGAGGCACGCGGGGCGCGGCACGATGCGCAAAAGCGTCTCGGCGTGCAGGCGCGGCTCGCCGCCGATCGTCGTGACGCTGGCGTTGACGGAAAGACGCGGCGGCTCCGCCTCCTGGCGGACGGAGACGGTCAAGGCGTAGCTCTCGTCGACGCGCAGCGGAGCGAAATAATGGAAGCTCTGCGACTCGTGCACGGGAACGACATCGGCGTCGCCGAGACGCGCGCGGATCGCCGAGTCGATCTCGGGCGCCGCCATCCACACCGCCGGAAAAGCGACGGGCACGATCTTCTCCAGCGTATCGGGGAACCCGGTCTCGCGGCGATAGCGCATCACGCGCTCTTCATCCGCGCAGACGGGCAGCGGGCCGATCCGCGTCTCGCCGCTCTCGGGCGCGCCGGCCATCTAGGCCTCCCCCGCGAGCGCGCGCACGATCAGCACGGCGTTGATCCCGCCGAAGGCGAAGGAATTGGACATGGCCGTGCGAATCTCGACGCGGCGCGCCTCATTGGGCACGGCGTCGATCGGGCAGCGCGGATCGAAATCGAGGAAATTGATCGTCGGCGGCGCGATCTGCTCCTGCAGAGCGCGGATCGTCAGGGCGAGCTCGAGGCCCGCGCTGGCGCCCAGCGCATGGCCGTGGATTGGCTTGGTCGAGGAGACCGGCAGACGTCCCGCGCGCTCGCCGAACACGCGGCCGATGGCGGCCGCCTCGGTGATGTCGTTCGCATGGGTCGCTGTGCCATGGGCGTTGAGATAGTCGATCGCCTCCGGGCCGAGGCCGGCGTCGGCGAGGGCGGCCTCCATCGCGCCGGTCATTCCCTCAATGTCGGGGCGCACGAAATCCTTGGCGTCGCTCGTCGTGCCATAGCCGGCGAGCTCGCAGAGCGGCGCATGGCCGCGCTTTTGCGCCGATTCCAGCGTCTCCAGCACGAAGACCGCGGCGCCTTCGCCGAGCGTCATGCCGTTGCGGCCGGTGGAGAAGGGACGGCAGAAATCCGGCGTCATCACGCGCAGCCCTTCCCAGGCGCGAATGGTGCCGTTGATGACGCAGGCCTCGGCCCCGCCGACGATGGCGCGGTCCATGAGGCCGAAGCGGATCATCTGCGCGGCGAGCCCCACCGCCTGGCTCGCCGAGGAGCAGGCGCTGCCGAGCGCGAATGTGGGGCCATGGGCCGAATAGCGCATTCCGAGCGTCGTCGGCGCGGCGCTCGGAATGAGGCGCGGCACGCTGAACGGATCGGGGCGGATGCGCTCCTGATAGTAATGGCGCAAGCCATGGTCGATCGTCGTCATCCCGCCGATGCCGGAGCCGATGATGACGCCGACGCGCGGGCCGGAGAGCTCCTCGCGCGCGAAGCCGGCCTGGGCGACGGCTTCGTCGGAGGCGACCAGCGTGAATTGCGTGAACGGATCGCAGAAGGTCAGAAGCGCCTTCTCGAGATATTTCGACGGGTCGAAATCCGGAACCTGCGCGGCGATTTTTATGCGGCCGTCATAAGGATATTCGGTCACCAGGGGGCGGACTTGCGACACTCCGTCTCTGGCCGCCGTCCACAGCGCCGCGGTTCCGACGCCGGCCGCCGAGACCGTCCCCATTCCCGAAATAACGACCCGACGCTCGCCGACGCCTGCGGACGAAGCGGCCATATTATTGGTTCTCTCGCTCTTTCAGCACATATTCCGCGATGGCGTCGATGAGGCCCTCGACATTCTTGGCGTCCTGCAATGCGCCGTCCATCGGGATATAGACGTTGAACTTTTCCTCGAGGGCGGTGAGGATCATGACGATATCGACGGATTTGAGGCCGAGGCTCTCGATCGTCGCATCGGGCGTGACCTTGGTCCGGTCGATCATGCCTTCCTTGGCGATGACCTCGACGATCTCTTCGACGAGCTTGGCCTTATCCTGCGGATCTTCAGCCACGTCCACCTCCGTTCAGGGTCCAATCAGCTAGTCGGGCCGCCCCCCGGGGGCGGGCGGCGCTCCGGTTCTCGTTAAGGCGCCCGGAAGCGAAAATAAAGCCCGGCGCGGGCGAAGGCTGCGGATATGGGTGGCGGCGCGCGGCGCTTCATGCAAGAAGACGCCCCGCAACCCCGTCATTGTTCGAGGCTCGCTCATGAGTTTGCAAGATGCGCCGCTGGCTGGCGTTTTTCCACCGGGAACCGAGGAGGGCTGGCGCAAAATCGTCGATCGGGCGCTGAAGGGCGGGTCCTTCGACCGGCTGCTGTCCAAGACCTACGACGGGGTCGAGATATCCCCGCTCTACCAGCGCGCGACCGCGCCGGGCCCGCGCGCGCTGCGCGCCGCGGCCGGCCGCTGGTCCATTCTGGCGCGGGTCGATCTTTCCGACATCGACGCGGCCAACGCCTCGGCGCTCGGCGATCTCGAGGGCGGCGCCGACGGCTTGCACATCGTCTTCGCCGGCGCCCAGGGCGCCTATGGGACGGGCCTTTGCGACGATGGCGAGGACGCGCTCGCCCATGTCTTCGACAAAATCCGCTTCGACTACGGAATTCCCGCGCTTGTGGAGTTTTCCCCGCGTGCGCCGAAAGCGGTGGATACGCTGCTGCGCCTGCTCGACCGCGCCCATATAGAGCCGAGCATCACGCGCCTCTCCTTCGGGCTCGATCCGCTCGGCGCGAAGGCGCTGCACGGCTTTTCCCCCGCGCCTTGGGGCGAGGAGAGCAAATCCTTCGCGGCGCGTGTAAGGAGCCTCGCCGCCGCCGGCTATCGTTTCGGGACCGTCGCCGCCGACGCCCGCGTGATCCACGCCGCCGGCGGAACCGAGGCGCAGGAGCTCGGCTTCGCGCTCGCCGCCGCGCTCGCCTATCTGCGCGCGCTCGAGGAGGGCGGCCTGCCGCTCGAGGAGGCGCGCGCGCTCATCGCCTTCCGCCTCGCGGCGGACGCCGATGAATTCGTCACCATCGCCAAATTCCGCGCGCTGCGGCGGCTGTTCGCCCGTGTGGAGGAGGCTTGCGGCCTCGCGCCGGCGCCGATCTTCGTCCATGCCGAGACGGCCTGGCGGATGATGACGCGGCGCGATCCCTGGACCAATCTTCTGCGCGCCACGCTCGCCTCTTTCGGCGCGGCGATCGGCGGCGCCGACGCCGTCACCGTCCTGCCCTTTACCCAGGCGCTCGGCGCGCCGGATGATTTCGCCCGCCGCCTCGCCCGCGACACGCAGCTGGTGCTGCAGGACGAGTCCCACATCGATGCGGTCGACGATCCGGCGAGCGGCTCCGGCGGCATGGAGGCGCTGACCGAGGCGCTCTGCGAGCGCGGCTGGGCCGAGTTCCAGAGCCTCGAGGCCGAGGGCGGCCTCGCCGCGGCGCTCGACAAGGGCTCCTTCCAGGGCCGCGTCGCCGAGACCGCCGGCAAGCGCGCGCAGAATGTCGCGCGCTCGCGCGACAAGATCACCGGCTGCAATGCGTTTCCCGATATAGGCGAGGCGCCGGTCGCCGCGCTCGCGCCCTTCGACGCCTCGCTCGCCGAGGCGCTCGCGCCCGCCGGCGCGCTGCGATCGCCGCCGCTGCGTCCGCGCCGTCTCGCCGAGCCTTTCGAGGCGCTGCGCGACCGTTCCGACGCCGCGCTCGCCGAGAAGGGCGCGCGGCCGCGGATTTTCCTCGCCAATCTCGGCGCCGTGGCGGCGTTCACGGCGCGCGCCAATTTCGCCAAGAATTTCTTCGAGGCCGGCGGCATAGAGGCCGTCTTCGGCGAAGAGGGCGCAGATGTCGCGGCGGCCTTGCGCGCGAGCGGCGCGACGCTCGCCTGCATCTGCTCCTCCGACGCGATCTATGCGGAAAAAGCAGAGCAGGCGGCGCGCGATCTCGCCGCCGCCGGCGCGCGGGTCTATCTCGCCGGTCGGCCGGGAGAGCTCGAAGCGGCGCTGCGCGCGGCCGGCGTTGCAGAATTTATTTACGCCGGCGGCGATATGTTCGACACATTGCAGCGTGCTTTCGCGGAGGCGGGGTGATGCGTCGGCTGGGGATTTTCGTATTGGGCGCGATGATGGCGATCGGCGCCGCGCAGGCGGCTCCGCGCGAATCGGCGAGCGCCGCGCCGGAGGCCGGCCGCTATGACGGCGCCTGGGTGTTCGAGGCGCGCACGACGGTCGGCTCCTGCCCGGGGCTGCTGCCCGATCAAATCGAGATTCGCGGCGATCTCCTCGTCGGCACGCAGGCCGGCGCCGCGGCGCTGGCGGCCGGGCGCATGGCGCATTGGGGCTATGTGGAGGGCGATGGCGCGATCATGACGCGCTTCACCACGCAGGACGGCCGCGTGGCGCGCGCCCATGGCCATTTGCGCGGCAACGCCGGGCAGGGGGCGTGGTCCTCCTCCACCGACAAATGCGGCGGCGCCTGGCGCGCCCATCGCGGCGGAGCGCAACGCGCGGGGAGATGATCTTTCGGCGCAGTCCGTCGTCTCGCGCCGCGCAGCCGGAAATGTCCGGCGACGCGCTTTCCGAAAATCGCATCGCGACGTCCGGCGCGCGGCAAACGCCTCGCGAGACCTTCGATCGCGTCGCGCGCCGCATCGTTTCGAAAGCTTTCTTTCGATCTCGACCGACGAGACGAACAAGGATGATCTCGACCGCCGCCTTCGCGGCGACGCCATGTTTTTCTGGGCGCGCGGCATCGTGTCGAGGCGACGCGCTCTGCTGGACAGCGCCCATGTGGGCGTGAGATAAACGCCAGCCTTCAGCTTCGGAGCAATGGTGGCCTATGCCCAAGATTGTCGACTGCGTCATCGGGTTCAATGAAATCGACATGCTCATGCTGCGGGTCGCCGAACTGACCAATGTCGTCGATTCATTCGTCGTCGTCGAATCTTGCAAGACGCACACCGGCGCGGACAAGCCGATATTGCTCGCCGATGCGGTCTCCGAGCTTCGAGGCGCCGGCTACGACATCGTGCATTACGTCATCGACGACATGCCCGGCGCCTTCGGCAATGCGCCGGAGCTCGGATGGATCGTCGAGAATTTGCAGCGCAATTGCATTCTGCGCCCGCTTTCCACGATGGGGCTCGGCGACGACGCCATCATCATCGTGTCGGACATAGACGAGATACCCCGTCCCGAATGCGTCGCGGAGCTGCCGGCGCTGCTCGACAATCCTCGCAACATCGCCATTTTCGAAATGGCGATGAAAAAATATTTCGTGAACAACAACTCCAATTGTCATTACAACAACACGCCTTGGCTGGGATCCGTTGCTTGCCGCTACGGCTTGCTGAAATTCATCATGCCGCAAGGCGCGCGGATGGGAGATCCGATCAGCCCGCGCGGCGCTTGCATCAATCTCGGCTACGACCGGGAACTCTATTCCTACGAGCGGCGCGTGCCGAACGGCGGCTGGCATTTTTCCAGCATGGGCGGCATGGAGGCGCTCGCGCTGAAAATGCAATCGATCGTCGAGCGCACGCGCGCCAACACCGAGGCCGTCGCGAAGCCGACGCGATTCGGCAAGCACAATCACCACAGCTTCCGCGAGGCGAACGCCGATGTCGTCTCCAAATTCCTGGTCGAGCATACGCCCGAGCTGACCCATGTGCGCGCGCCGACATTGAAGGATGTCGCCGAGCTCGACATTCCCGACGCGCTGAAAAAATCGCCGCGCCAATTCGACTTTCTGTTCTATTTCGCCGACGCCATCGACGACGCGACGAGCGCTGTCGACGAATTGCCGCCGATCGAGCAGCTGCCGTTTCCGGGGTCGTTGCGGAATTATGCGCCGAACGCGGTCGAGCGGCTGCGGTCGCATATGAACCTCGCCGGCAAGAATGTGCTGCTGGTCGGCTATTCGGAGGCGCAGGCGCAGTCTTTGATGGCGCAGGAGAACATCGGCTCGGCGAAGCGCTTGGCCTTGTGGGAGGACCATATCGACGCCTATGGATCGGGGTTCCCCGTGATCATCGGCGACATATGCGGCAAGACGTCATTCGACGACGACACATTCGATGCGGTTGTTTTCATGTCCGTATGGGAGCATCTGTACGACATAGAGAGCGCATGTCGAGAATCCGCGCGCATCACGAAGAATGGCGGCCTCGTCTTCTCCGAGTTCGGACCTCTCTGGACAGGCGCGACTGGGCATCACCTCTACCTCGACGGCGGCAATCCCGCTCTGGATTTCACGCTGCGGCAGCTCCCGAGCCACATGCATCTGCTCTACGATCGCGAGACGATCGCACGCTATCTTTCGGATCATCGCGGCATACACAGCGACCATGCCGGCCGGGCCGTGGAATTCATCTTCGACTCCGATAACATCAATCGCGCGCCCGCATCGGCCTATTTCGACGCCGTGCGCGATCTGCGGCCGATCGCGACAGAGAATTACGTGTCGCCGGTGCGGCCGGATATTCTTCGACATCTGCGTGCGCGATGGCCGCAATACGATCGATTCGAAATAGACGGAGGCGCTTGGCTCTTTGCTGTCGACAAGACGGGCGAAAGCATGGGGAGAACCGACGCTGCGGCGTCCGGGACGTCGATCGACGCCGCCCGCGCCGGCGAAGCTATCGCGACGCTACCCGTCACGCGAGAGACAGGCGACCGAAAGATGAACGAAAACACTTATGACTTGAAGCCCGTGCGGACGCTTCACACGCTGGAGGCGGATCGCTGGCTCGGTCGTCCGGGCTGCGCATTCTGGTGCGAATGGGATCACCAGGGCGAAACGCCGAGGAGCTTCGCCTGGATCGTCGAAGACCTGGAGCGACAAAACTGGCGGCGTTTCATCGCGCCGGGCAGCACGGTCGTCGACGTCGGCGGCCATTCCGGCGACACCGCCGTGCCGATGGGGCTCTTCGCTTATGATCGGGAGGGCGATCGGCGGGGCAAGGTCATCGTCGTCGAGCCGAATCCCGAAGTTTTGAAAGTGATGACCATCAATCTCGCGATGAACCCCCACATCGCCGATTTCAAGATCATGCCCTGCGCGATCACCGAGCGCGATGTCGACGAGATCGAGCTCTCCGATCACGGCAATGCGCATTGCAATGGCGGAGTCATCGAGAATACGCATTATTCGGACGAATGCACGGGCAAGATCGCAGCCGCCTCCGTCAACCGCTATAAGGCGCGCGGCGTGACGCTGCCGACTCTTCTGAGGGAATGTGGCGTCGAGGATTTTTCGACGGTTTCCTTCATCAAGACCGATTGCGAAGGCTACGATAAGGACATCCTTCGCGGCAGCGCCGAATTCATTCGCGCCTACCAACCGAATCTGTTCGTCGAATGGTTCGCTTGGTTCTCTCCCGAGGACGATGCGGATTTGTTCCAGGCCGTCGATGAGATCGGCTATGTCGCCTATGATCCGACGACTTTGGCGCCGGCGCGGCTGGACCACCGGATTTCGGATATTTTGTGCTTGCCGAAGGGCCGGGCGCCGAGCCCGTAGCGTCGATGCGCCGACTGCGAACGTGATCCGAGATCCAAAAGGACGAATTTATGACTGCGATGCGAGATAGACTTGTCGGCGCTCTTCACTATGGTGCGGATCCATTCGCCGGCTTCCCGGAAGGAGCTTATGAGACGGACTCCCAGGGCTGGCGTTCGGAGCATCCGTATCTGAGCGAAACGATCGAGATGGCGCGTCCTTCGCTGATCGTGGAGGTCGGCGTGTGGAAAGGCGGCTCGACCATTTACATGGCCGATAAAGCAAAATCTCTAGGCCTGGATTGCGCTATCGTATCCGTCGACACCTTTCTCGGGGCGTGGGAGCATTGGATAATCGAGCAATGGCGCGACAGTCTGAAGCAGAAATATGGATACCCCTCTTTATACTATACCTTTGCCGCCAATGTCATCGCTCGTGGCGTCGCTGATTATGTCGTTCCCCTTCCTATCGATTCCAATAACGCCGCCGAAGTCATGAGACATTACGGCTTCTCCCCGGACATCGTCCATATCGACGCGGGGCACGACCGAAAAGCTGTCCTCTCCGATCTCGAATTATGGTGGAAGCTGCTGGCTCCGGGCGGATATATCATCGGGGATGACTACGATCCGAATATGCAGGTTTGGCCCGAGGTGGCCATGGCGTTCCACGAATTTTTCGGAACCGACCGCATCGAAAATTTCGACGGCAAGTGCCGGATTCGCAAGATGGTCGGCAAATTGTGAGGATTCGGGCGGCGTAGCGAGCGCGCGGCGAACGGCGCTGTAAAGTCGAATCGACGAGGGCCGGGACGCTGAAACGTTCCGGCTCCGCACGCCTCGGTTCCGGTCCTCGCCGAACGCCGGCGGCCTCTTCGGCGACAGGGTCGCGCTCCTTCAGCGGAAGAAAAAGGCTCGGTTCAACCAAGCGACGCCTGCGAAACCCGCGAGGCCGAGCGCGGCGACGATCGTCGCCGCTCGCGCGCGCGTCATCGTCGGATCGCGCAACAGCAGGACGCGGCCGACGAAGCTCGTCGCAAAGCCTGCGGCGACCAGGGTCGCGACCCATATCGAGATCAGCACGCCGAGCCCGCAGCCGGGTTCGCTCGGATGGTCGAAGAGCGGCCGCGCCAAAAACGCGGTGACGGCGAGCCAGAGGATCGATACGGCGGCGAGCGACCGCCATCCGCGCGTCGCGAGCGTCGAGGCGAATGGAATGAGATAGAATGCGATCGGGAGCAGGATCATGAGCGCCTGCTCCGAGCGCATCCCGCTCAATACTCGTCCGCGCCGAACACCGGCGGCAGCTGCGATCCGCGCGCGGCCTGACGCGAGGCGACCGGCGTCGGCCCAGGGGCGGATTGCTGCGGGATGGAGGCGGTGAGGCCGAGCCCGTCGCGCTGATAAATATCCTCGCGGAACTGCATCACCCCGTCGGGCGTCGCCCAGGCGGTGACATAGACCCAATAGACCGGCACGGCGGGGGATATTTTCACGTCTATGCGCTCGCCGGAGCGGATCGCCTCGTCGATATGGTCGCGATCCCAGCCGGGCGTCTCCTTCAGCAGCCAGGCGACATAGTCGCGCACATTCTGCAGGCGGATGCAGCCGGAGGAGACGAAGCGGAAGTCGTCGCCGAAAATGCCCTTGGCCGGCGTGTCGTGCATATAGACGCCGTAAGGATTCGCGATGTCGATGCGCACCACGCCGAGCGAGTTGAAATCGCCGCCCGTGTCCTGGCGGAATTTGTAGTTCAGCGCCTCGAGCGAGTTCCAATTGATCTGCTGCGGGGGGAGCTCGACGCCGTCCTTATTGTAGACGCGGATGTGATTGTCGGCGAGATAATTGGGATCGGCCTGCATCTTGGGGATCAGATCCTTGCGGATGACGGAGGCGGGCACGGTCCAGAAGGGGTTGAAATTGACCTGGATCGCCTTGGTCTGCATCACCGGCGACTGGCGGTCGATCTTGCCGACGCCGGCGGTGTGATGGGTGACGACGGCGCCGTTCTCGACCGTCTCCACCGTGGCGGCGGGGATGTTGGCCGTCACATAGCGATTGCCGAGATCGCGCGAGAAGCTGCGCAGGCGCACGAGATTGGTCTCGAGCTGGCGCAGGCGCAGCTCGGCGGAGACGTTGAGCGCGGCGAAGGTCTGCGTCGAGACGACGCCGGTGGCGTTGACGCCGTGGCGCGCCTGGAAGCGGCGCACCGCGGCTTCGACGTAAGAGTCGAAGACCGGGCTCACGCCGGCCTCGGCGCCGATGTCGCCGGAGACGATGAGACGCCGGCGCAGCGCCGAGACGGCCGGGCTGTTGGAGCCGAGCCGCAGCTGCTGGCCGGCCGGCACCATGGGCCAGCCGCCGCGCGCGGCGATCTCCTGAAGCTGGGCGATGGCCGCCTCCGTCGCGGCGACCGTCTGCGTCGAGAGGATGGGGGTCGTCGAGCGCGAGACGGTGAGCCGGGGATCGGCGTCATAGCGCTGCGCCCATTCGGCCTGGCCGTCATAGGCGTCGCCCGCGGCGATGGCCGCGGGGGCGGCGGCTCCGGCGAGCGCGATCATGCTCAACGAAAAGACGGACTTCGAAAACTTACGCAAGGGGAAGCTCCAATCCGACTGCGCCCTCACGAGGGGCGGGCCGCGGTCGCGCGGCGTCGATAGATTTGCGATTCTTTCGTTAAAAAGGCGCGAATAGTCCGGCGTTTTTGTGACGCGCCGCGAAAATCGACGAATGCTCGACACGCGCCCCGCGCATGACGTAACGAGAAGGCGATTTTTCACGTATGAGCAGGGTGGACGTTTGGGAGCGCGAAACCCCGAGGAGGAATGGGCCGTGCTGATGCGCGCCGCCATAGCGGGCGATACGGGCGCCTATGAGAGGCTGCTCCTCTCGCTGACGCCGGCGCTGCGCGGAATCGCGCGGCGCAATTGCGCGCGCCTCGGCCTCGATGTCGGCGAGGCGGAGGATGTGGTGCAGGAGACCCTGCTCGCCATTCACTTGAAGCGCGACACTTGGGATATGGCGCGGCCGATCGGTCCCTGGATCATGACCATAGCGCGCAACAAGCTCGTCGACGCGCGCCGCCGGCGCGGCGCCAAGGCGGCGCTGCCGATCGACGACGCTTTCGATCTCGCGGCGCCCGAGGCGGCGGACGATGGGATCGACCGGCAGGATATCGACCGTATGCTCGGCGAGCTCGGCGAACGCCCGCGCGAGCTGGTGCGGTTTCTGTCGATCGAGGGACATTCGGTGAAGGAGGCGGCCGAGCGCTATCGTATGAGCGAGGGCGCGGTGCGCGTGGCGCTGCATCGGGCGATCAGGAGCCTGGCGGCGCTCTATCGGAGAGGCGGGAGATGAAAACGCAAGAGCTGATCGGCGCTCTGGTCGCGGACCATGCGCCGTCGCGTTTTCGCTTCGCGCAGATTTTCGCGTCGTCGCTCGCGGCGGCGGGGCTCGTCGCGGCGCTGCTGTTCGTCGCTTTCATCGGCGTCCGGCCGGACATCGGCGCCGCCGTCCACGAGCCGCGCTTTTTGGCGAAATTCGCGGTGACGCTCACTTTGCTGGCGACCGCCGGCGGCCTGTTGCGGCGGCTCGCCGCGCCGGGTGTCGAGGCCGGCGCGTGGCGCTTCGCGCCTCTGCTCGCGCTCGCCGCTCTCGGCGTCGCCGTGGCGCTCGAGCTCGTCGCCGCGCCGGCGGAGAGTTGGGACGCGCGGCTCGTCGGACACAACGCCGCCATCTGCCTGATGGCGATCCCGCTCATCGCGGCGGGCCCGCTCGCCATTCTCCTCTTCGCCTTGCGGCGCGGCGCGCCCAGCCGGCCGGCGCTGGCCGGCGCGGTGGCCGGCCTCGTCGCCGGCGCGCTGGCGGCGAGCTTCTACGCGGCCCATTGCACGGACGACAGCCCGCTCTTCGTCGCCGTGTGGTATTCGCTGGCGGTCGGCTTCGTCGCGCTCGCCGGCTCGGCGCTCGGCGCGCGATTGTTGCGATGGTGAGCGCGAGCGAGCCGCTTCGCGTCGATGTGGCGCTGTGCGAGCGCGGCTTTTTCGAGAGCCGCGCCAAGGCGCAGGAGGCGATCCTCGCGGGCCTCGTCGAGGTGGGAGGCCGCAAAATCGCCAAGCCGTCGCAGCTCGTTCCGCCGGACGCCGAGATCGTGGCGCGGGCGCCGCACCCTTACGTCTCCCGTGGCGGCGTCAAGCTCGCCCATGCGCTCGCGGCTTTCGGCGTCCATGCGCAGGATCGCTATTGCCTCGATGTCGGCGCTTCGACCGGCGGCTTCACCGACGCGCTGCTGCGCGCCGGCGCGCGCCATGTCGTCGCGGTGGACGTCGGCCATGATCAATTGCACGAGAGATTGCGCGCCGATGCGCGCGTCACCTCGCTGGAGGGACAGGATGCGCGCGCTCTGACGCGGGAGCATCTGGCCGAGGCGCCGTCGCTGATCGTGATCGACGCCAGCTTCATCTCGCTGGCGCTGGTGCTGCCTCCGGTGCTGCCGCTCGCGGCCGGCGGCGCGGAGCTGCTCGCTCTGGTCAAGCCGCAATTCGAGGCCGGCCGCAAGGCGGCAAAGAAGGGCGTCGTGCGCGACGAGGCCATTCATGCGCAAGTCTGCGCGCGCATTTCCGCGGAGGTCGAGACATTGGCCTGGCGTGTGCTCGGCGTCATCGCCTCGCCGATCGAGGGCGGCGACGGCAATCGCGAATTTCTCCTCCATGCGCGGCGGGACGGATGTTGCAAAGATTGACCATCGAACGTCTCGGCCATAAGGGCGAGGGCGTCGCCCGCATGGAGGAGGGGCTCGTCTTCGCCGCTTTCGCTTTGCCCGGCGAGACCGTCCTCGCCGAGGTGGAGGGCGAGCGCGCCCGTGTCGTCGATATTCTCGAGCCCTCGCCGGATCGCATCGAGCCTTTCTGCCCACATTACGGCGTTTGCGGCGGCTGCGCCGTGCAGACCTTGGCCGCGCCCGCCTATGCGCAATGGAAGCGCGGCCTCGCCGAGACGGCGCTGCGCAACGCCGGGCTCGACTGGCCGGTCGAACCGCTGATCGACGCCCATGGCGCCGGGCGTCGGCGCGTGACCTTCCATGCTCGTTATGAGAGGGGCGTTGCGCATGTCGGCTTCATGCGCGCGCGCTCGCATGATCTCGTCGAAATCGACGTCTGCCCCTTGCTCGAGCCGCGCCTCGTCGGCGCGCCGGCGGCGGCGCGCGCTCTGGCGCAGGCGCTCGCCTTGCGCGGCAAGCCGCTCGACATAGCGGCGACGGCGGCGACGGGCGGGCTCGATATCGACATTCGCGGCGCCGGCGCGCTCGAGGAGCGCGAGACTCTGGCGCTGCTGGAGCTCGCCGAAAGCCTCGATCTCGCCCGTCTCGCCAATCATGGGCGGCTGGTGACGCTGCGCCTGCCGCCCGGCGTGATGATCGGCAATATCCAGGTCTTTCCGCCGCCGGGCGCCTTTCTCCAGGCGACCGCGGAGGGCGAGGCCGCTATCGCCCGCCTCGTCGCGAAGGGCGTAGGCGACAAGGCCAAGAATGTGGCCGATCTCTTCTGCGGCGTCGGTGCCTTCGCGCTGCGGCTCGCCGCGCAGGCGCGCGTGACGGCGATCGATTCGGATGTGGCCGCGGTGGAGGCGCTGGACCGCGCCGCCCGCACGGCGCGGGGGCTGCGGCCGATATCGGCGCAGGCGCGCGATCTCTTCCGCCGTCCGCTCGATGTTCAAGAGCTGAACGCTTTCGACGCCGTCGTCTTCGATCCGCCCCGCGCCGGCGCCATGGCGCAGGCGCAGGCGCTGGCGGCGTCGACCGTGCGCCGCATCGTCGCCGTCTCCTGCGATCCGCAGAGCTTCGCCCGCGACGCCGCAATTCTGAGCAAAGGCGGCTATGCCGCGAAATTCATCACGCCGATCGATCAATTTCGGCATTCGCCGCATCTCGAGCTGGTCGCTCTCTTCGAGCGCGCGGCGGAAGCGGCGCCGCGCCGGCGGCTGCTGTCGCGCTGACGCGGCGGGCGGGGAGCGATCCGCTACGTAGGTCTACTTATGGCGAAACGTCGCGCAAATCTTACATTCTCTCGATGCGTTTCATGTGACAAAGGCGAATTTTCAAATAAGCCTTTCGCGGCGCAGCGGGGAATTGTCTTGCCAGCCCCGCCGAGTTGGGCATAGGATTTGCGTCCATGTCCAGCGTGGGCGCCGGCTCCCCCCCTAGGGGCCGGCTCGAATCTGGAAGGAGATGGTCACATGAATGCGCTTCTCGCCGCAACATTGTGCAGTATCATCCTCGGCGGACTTCCTGTCGCCGCCGCCGCTTACGTGCGGGTCCGCCGCAGCGATGAAGCGCATCGTCGCCGCCATTGGTAATCGAGGTGATCTTCGCTGACCGCCGTCGAAAAAGGACGCGATGACACGGGGCTGCTCGATCGCCTGAGCACGATCGTGGGAACCGCCGGCGTCATCGTCGACCCCGGCGATATGGCGGCCTATCTCCGCGAGCCGCGCGAGGCGTTCTTCGGACGCGCTCCTTGCGTCGTCAAGCCGCGAAGCGCCCGCGAGGTCGCTTCCGTTCTCGCCCTCTGCAATGAGGCCGGCGTCGGCGTCGTTCCGCAGGGCGGCAATACAGGCCTCGTCGGCGGCCAGACGCCCGACGAAAGCGGCGCGCAGATCGTGCTGTCGCTGCAAAAGCTCGACAAGATTCGCGAGATCGATCCTGCTTCCGACACGATGACGGTCGAGGCCGGCGCCATTCTCGCCAATGTCCAGGCCGCCGCGGAAGCCGTCGGCCGCTACTTTCCTCTTTCGCTCGCCGCCGAAGGCAGCTGCACCATAGGCGGCAATCTCGCCACCAATGCCGGCGGCGTGCATGTGATCGCCTATGGCGCGACGCGCGATCTCGCGCTCGGGCTCGAGGTGGCGCTCGCCGACGGGCGGCTGCTGTCCGGCCTCTCCAAGCTGCGCAAGGACAATACGGGCTATGACCTCGCCCATTTGTTCATCGGCTCGGAGGGAACGCTCGGAATCATCACCGCCGCGACGCTGAAGCTCTTCCCCTTGCCAAGGTCACGCGCCACCGCTTTCGTCGGCCTTGCCGATCCGCGCGCGGCTTTGAAGCTGCTGACGCTCGCCAAGGCGCGCGCCGGCTCGGCGCTGGTCGCCTTCGAGCTGATTCCGCGCATCGGCGTCGAATTCACGACGCGCCATATCGCCGGGGTTCGCGATCCGCTCGCCGGCGCGCATGGCTGGTATGTGCTGATGGAGTTGGCCTCGCCCGCCGAGAGCGGCGTCGAGGATCAGCTGACCGAATTGCTCGGCGAGGCGATGGAGCAGGGCATAGCCGAGGACGCCGCCCTCGCCGCGACGCTGGAGCAGCGCGCCGGCCTATGGAAGCTGCGCGAGACGATGCCGGAGGCGCAAAAGCCCGAGGGCGTCTCGATCAAGCATGACGTCTCCGTGCCGCTCGAGTCGATTCCCGATTTTCTCGCGGAGGCGAGCGCCCTCGTCGCCGTCCATGCGCCGGGCGCGCGGCCGACGCCCTTCGGCCATATGGGCGACGGCAATATTCACTACAACATCTCGCAGCCCGAAGGCGCCGATCGCGTCGTCTTTCTCGCCCGCCGCGAGGAGATCAACGCGCTCGTCCATGGGCTGGTGACGAAATATGCGGGCTCGGTCTCCGCCGAGCATGGAATCGGCGCGCTCAAGCGCGATCTTTTGCGAAAAGTGAAGGACCCTGTGGCGCTCGAGCTGATGCGCGCGATCAAATCCGCGCTCGACCCGAAGGGCATCCTCAATCCGGGGAAGCTTCTGTAGGCGTGCGAGCTTGGCGCTTGCGGCGCTTTTGCGCGGGCGCGGCGCGGTCGGCGGCGCCGCCTTCGAAGCCCACGAGAATCTCGTAATCATCGGCCGCTTGCGCGCCGAGATAGGGCACCGACAAAGGCTCCGAGATCACGCGGAACTCGCCGCGCGCGGCGCCCGCGGGCACGCTCGCGGTGACGTGATAGCTCTTGGAGGCGAGGATCGATTCGTCCTTCTGCCGCCGCGCGGCGATTTTCAGCGTGCCCGAGAAAGATCCAGGCTGGCCGGCGGGGCCGAGCACGGCCGCGCCCTCGACGCCGACCTTGATCAGAATCTGATCGCCGGAAACCGAGCATTCGCGCGCGAGATGCGACAGCGAGAGCTGATAGCGCACCGAGGAATTATCCGCCCCCGGCGGAACGCGCAGCGTGGCGGCGCCGGTGTCGACGAGAATCTCGGGGCAGTCGATCGCCGCGCCCGGCGCGGCCTGCGCGGGCCGATCGGATTTTTGCGGCTCCTTCTCGCCGCCGCCGAAGACGGAGAGAGGGTTTGGGAAGTCGAAAGCGCGGGCGCCGCTCGCCATCAGCGCGGAAATCGAGAGAATCGCGAAATAGCGCCGCATCATCCGTCCCGTGTCCATCGGCCTTTCACCCTTTGCTCCGCCGCCCCTCCCCAACCTCCCCCGCTGCGCGGGAGAGGGAGCGGATTCGGTGCGTCATCCGAGGCGCACGCCTTACCGCCATCACGGCAGTTTGGCGAATCCCTCCTTGAAGCCGGCCAGCGACAGCGGCAGGCCGACGCCTTCGTCGGGCGTGAGATAAATGACGAAAGTCGCCGTTTTTCCGTTCTTGAGCTGATCGACGAGCGCATCGTCCATCACCACATCGGCGACGCAGCCGGAGGGCAGGCAGCGCACGAAGCCGGTGTCGCCGATGCGCGTCTTGTCGATGGTGAGGCCGAGGCCTTTGATCAGCAAGACATTCAGCGGCGCGATGACGCGCAGCAGCCGGCTCTTGCCGTCGCTGGTCTTCAGCACGACGACGACGAGATTGACATTGGCCTTGTCCTCCGCCGCCACGCTCTGAATCAAAGCGCATTGCTCGGCGGCGGCGCCGGCCGGCGTCTCGCAGCGAATCTCCCAATCGCCATATTTGGACTTCACCGCGCCTTGCGCGGCGGCGGGCGACGCGGCCCCCCATGCTGCGATTGCGAAAAACAGCCCCGCGACCACATGTCGCAACCTCGCGAGCCGGAGAACGGCGGCGTGCGGCCTCATTTTCGCTCCATGTTTCTTTCGCTGCGGATTCCAATGGCCCTTAGGATCAAAAGCGGGCCGAAACGGGGCGTTACGAAAAAGTTACGAGGGTGAAGCTCTGCGTAGCAAATGGCCGCCCGCTGTCAAGCGGAAGGGCGCCGACGCCGCATTTTTGCGCAGGGCGCGATGGCGCGACTTTTTGTCAGGCACAGTGTGGCGCCGCAGCGATTGCGCGGCGCAGCCGTTTGTGGTTGAACCCGCGTGGGAATACCTGACGGGCTGGATTTGTGGCGGGTTCGGCTCGATCAAAACAACCGGATAACAAAATCATAACGACCTTGTTCCTGAGGTCCGAGAGGCGATCTTCATGCTCATCGGCAGACGACCCACACTCCGCCGCGCGGCTTTGACGGCCGGCGCCGTTTTTTCCCTCCTCCTGCTCGCGGGCGTGGCGTCCGCGGAGGTGTTGGGCCAGCCCACTCCGGGAGGCCTCGGTCTCCCGGCGACCGTGACGGAAGTCGGCGCCGAGACGCAATTTTTCTACAATGTCATTCTGCTTCCCATCATCAGCTTCATCGGTCTCTTCGTTCTCGGTCTTCTGATTTATGTCTGCTGGCGGTTCAACGAGCACGCCAATCCCGTTCCCTCCAAGCTCACCCATCACACCGGCCTCGAGGTCGTCTGGACGCTGGTTCCGGTGCTGATCCTGGTGTTCATCGCCATTCCCTCCTTCCGCCTGCTGGCGCATCAGGTGGAAATCCCCGAGCCGAAGGTGACGATCAAGGTCACCGGCAATCAGTGGTACTGGTCCTACGCCTATCCCGAGGATCAGGGCGGCGGCTTCTCCTTCGACCAGTTCATGAAGACCGACGCCGATCTGAAGCCGGAGAATGGCGACGTGCGCCTGCTCTCGGTGGACAATGAGGCGGTGGTGCCGGTCGGCGAGGTCATCAAGCTCCAGGTGGTCGCCTCGGACGTGATCCACTCCTACACGATTCCGGCCTTCACCGTCCGCATCGACGCGGTGCCCGGCCGCCTCAACGAGACCTGGTTCAAGGCCGAGAAGGAAGGCATTTTCTACGGCCAATGCTCGAAGATCTGCGGCAAGGATCATGCGTTCATGCCGGCCGCCATCCGCGTCGTCTCCAAGGAGAAATACGCCGAATGGCTGGTCGAGGCGAAGAAGAAGTTCGCCAAGGTCGACGACGGCCGCGTGCGCGTGGCCGCCGAGGCCGACGCGCGCTGACGCTTCGTCGCCGCGCGACATCTTTTCGCAAAGTCGAACCGAACAAACCGAGCATTCTTCGAGGATCACGACCATGGACGCCATCTCGACCGAGGCGGGGGCCCACCACGACCACCCCACCGGCCTGCGCCGCTATCTCTTCTCGACCAACCATAAAGACATCGGCACGCTCTATTTGATTCTCGCCGTCGTCGGCGGCCTCATCGGCTTTCTGATGTCGATGGCGATTCGCGCCGAGCTCGCGCATCCGGGCATTTCGGTGTTCCCGGGCATTTCCGCGCTGCTTCATGGCACTGATCCGACCAATATCGACGCGGCCAAAAATCTCTACAATGTGTTCATCACCGCCCATGGCGTGCTGATGATCTTCTTCTTCGTCATGCCGGCGCTGATGGGCGGCTTCGCCAATTGGTTCGTGCCGATCATGATCGGCGCGCCGGACATGGCCTTCCCGCGCCTCAACAACATCTCCTTCTGGCTGCTCGCCGTGGCGCTGGTGCTGGTGGTGCTGTCGACCTTCGCGGAGGGCGCTCCGGGCTCGCTCGGCTTCGGCGGCGGCTGGGTGTTCTATCCGCCTCTGTCGTCCAACACGGGCCATCCCGGGCCGGCGATGGATTATGTGATCCTGTCGCTGCATCTGGCCGGCGCCTCGTCGATCCTCGGCTCGATCAACTTCATCACCACCATCTTCAACATGCGCGCGCCGGGCATGACGCTGCACAAAATGCCGCTGTTCGCCTGGGGCATGCTGGTGACGGCCTTCCTGCTGGTGCTGACCTTGCCGGTGCTCGCCGGCGCCATCACCATGCTGCTGACGGACCGCAATTTCGGCACTACCTTCTATGATCCGGCCGGCGGCGGCGATCCGATCCTGTTCCAGCATCTGTTCTGGTTCTTCGGTCATCCGGAAGTCTATGTTCTGATCCTGCCGGCTTTCGGCATCATCAGCCACATCGTCTCCACCTTCTCGCGCAAGCCCGTGTTCGGCTATCTCGGCATGGCCTACGCCATGGTGTCGATCGGCTTCCTCGGCTGCATCGTGTGGGCGCACCACATGTATACGGTCGGCCTGTCGCTCAACGCGCAGCGCTATTTCGTCTTCGCCACAATGGTCATCGCGGTGCCGACCGGCATCAAGATCTTCTCCTGGATCGCGACCATGTGGGGCGGTTCGATCTCCTTCCGCGCGCCGATGTGGTGGGCGATCGGCTTCATCTTCGTGTTCACCCTCGGCGGCGTCACCGGCGTCGTGCTGGCCAACGCCTCCGCCGACCGCCAGTTGCACGAGACCTATTACGTCGTCGCGCATTTCCACTACACGATGTCGCTCGGCGCGGTGTTCGGCGTCTTCGCGGGCTTCTACTACTGGTTCCCGAAGATGACGGGCTACATGTACAACGAGACTCTGTCGAAGGCGCATTTCCTGCTGCTCTTCGTCGGCATCAATCTCGTCTTCTTCCCGCAGCACTTCCTCGGCCTCGCCGGAATGCCGCGCCGCTATATCGACTATCCGGACGCTTTCGCGCTGTGGAACTATTGGTCGTCGGTCGGCGCCGCCATCGCCGCGGTCAGCGTCCTGCTGTTCTTCTACACTGTGGCCGAGGCCTTCATGCGCAAGCGTGAGGCGGGCGCCAATCCCTGGGGCGTCGGCGCGACGACGCTCGAGTGGACGCTGCCCTCGCCGCCGCCCTTCCATCAGTTCGAGACCCTGCCGCGCATCACCGGCTCGGGCCACCACTGAGGCAATTCCTCCGGCCGCGGCGCTGAGCTGTCGCGGCCGGAGCGATCCGGCTCTTCTCCCGGGACGGACGCCCCGCGAGACCCTCGGACGAGCGACGACGATCGTCGAAAGATCGAGAACGATCGCCGATAAAAAGAGTGAGAGCATGAGCGACGCCTCCTTCATCATCGACGAAGCTTCGGCCCCGCGCGCGCCTGTCGCCGCCCCTGGCGATTATTTCGCCCTGCTGAAGCCGCGCGTGATGTCGCTCGTCGTGTTCACGGCGCTCGCCGGCATTCTGCTGGCTCCTGTCGCGCCGCATCCTTTCCTCGCCTTCGCCTCGCTGCTGGCCATAGCCGTCGGCGCGGGCGCGTCGGGCGCGCTCAACATGTGGTATGACGCCGATATCGACCGGCTGATGACGCGCACGCGCGGCCGTCCCATTCCCGCCGGCCGGCTCGGCCGCGAGGAGGCGCTCGCCTTCGGCCTCTTCCTCTCCATAATGGCGGTGTTCACGCTCGGCCTGGTCGCCAATTGGCTGGCCGCCGGTCTGCTCGCCTTCACCATCTTCTTCTATGTCGTCGTCTATACGATGTGGCTGAAGCGCACGACGCCGATGAACATCGTCATCGGCGGCGCGGCCGGCGCGCTGCCGCCCGTCGTCGGCTTCGCCGCGGCGACCGGCGCCGTCGATCTCTCCAGCGTCATTCTCTTCGGCCTTATCTTCATGTGGACGCCGCCGCATTTCTGGGCGCTGGCGCTGGTCAAGCGCGCGGAATATGGCGCCGCCGGCATCCCCATGCTTCCCAACGTGCATGGCGAGACGCGCACCCGCCTCGAGATTCTCGTCTATTCCATCCTTCTCGCGCCCATCGGCGTCGCGCCCTATCTGCTCGGCTTCGCCTCGCCGGTCTATGGCGCCGTCGCGCTGCTGCTGGGCGCGGCGCTGGTCGCCTGCGCGGTGGAGGTCTATCTGCGCCGCGAGGGCGACAAGGCGCGCCGCGCGGCGATGCGCCTCTTCTTCTTCTCCATCGTCTATTTGACGCTGTTGTTCATGGTTCTGGTGATCGAGAGGCTTCTCGCCCTCTCGTCCTGGCTCGCTTGAGCGGAGGAGCGCATGACGATCGGCCGACATGAGGACACTGAGCGGCGAGAGGGCGTTGTCCTCACGCCGGAGCAGGCGAAGAGCCGCCGCGCCCGCAACATTGCGATCGGCGTCGCCGTCGCGCTGTTCGTGGCGCTCTTCTATTTCGTCACCATAGTGAAGCTCGGCGGCAACGTCGTGCCACGGGCCGAGTGAGGTCGTGATGGGCGCGGATCGCAAAGAGAAAAGCCACGCCGGCAGGGGCGCCTGGCTGCTGATCGGCGGCTCCGTGGCCATGCTGATCCTGTCCTTCGCCTCGGTTCCGCTCTATCGCGCCTTCTGCTCGGCGACCGGCTTCGGCGGCACGACGCAGGTCGCCAAGGTCGCGCCGGCCAAGCCCGGCGAGCGCCGCATCGGCGTGCGCTTCGACGCCAATGTCGCGCGCGATCTGCCCTGGCGCTTCGAGCCGGAGACGCCCCGCATCGTGGTGCGCACCGGCGAGACCGCGACCATCTATTACAAGGTCGTCAATCTCTCCGATCAGGAGACGAGCGGCGTCGCCGCCTACAATGTCAGTCCGGACCAGGCCGGCGCCTATTTCGACAAGCTCGCCTGCTTCTGCTTCTCGGAGCAGAAGCTCGCGCCGCATGAGAGCGCCGAATGGCCGGTGGTGTTCTTCCTCGATCCGGCGCTCGAATCCGACGAGACGATGAGCCGCGTCGAGGAAATCACCCTGTCCTATTCCTTCTTCTCCTCCAAAAAGGCAAAGGAAGCGAAGCCCAAGGAGGCGGCGAGCGGAGAGGGCGCGAAGCCGAAGACGTGATGGAAAAAGAATGCGACGGGGGGCGTCCGCGGCGGGGCGAACCATCCCGAGCGAATGGAGCCTTAGTGAACGAGACCGGCCCGGCCGGCGAAATCTCGAGGAAAATGAAATGTCGGACGGACACGCGAAACCAAATCACGATTACCATCTCGTCGATCCGAGCCCGTGGCCGCTCGTCGGCTCGCTCGCCGCATTGTTCACCGCGATCGGCGCCATTTATTGGATGAAGGGCCTGCCGCTGCTGGGCGTCAAGATCGGCGGCCCGGTTCTGTTCAGCGCGGGCTTCGCCGCCATTCTCTTCACAATGTGGTCCTGGTGGAGCGACATCATCCGCGAGGCGGAGCACGAGGGCCACCACACGGCGGTCGTGCAGCTGCATCATCGCTATGGCGTCATTCTCTTCATCCTCTCCGAGGTGATGTTCTTCGTCGCCTGGTTCTGGGCTTTTTTCAATTCGGCGATCTTTCCGGCCGATCCGCAGCAATTCGCTCGTACCGAGCTGTTTCAGGGCGTGTGGCCGCCGCATGGGATCGAAGTGCTCAATCCCTGGCATCTGCCGCTGCTCAACACGGTGATCCTGCTCACTTCGGGCGCGACGCTCACCTATGCGCATCACGGCCTGCTGCACAATGATCGCGACAAGCTGAAAAAGGGCCTCATCGCCACTATCGCGCTCGGCCTGATCTTCACCTGCGTCCAGGCCTATGAATACGCCCATGCGCCTTTCGCCTTCAAAGGCTCCATCTATGGCGCGAGCTTCTTCATGGCGACCGGCTTTCACGGCTTCCATGTGATCGTGGGCTCCATCTTCCTGATCGTCTGCCTCGCGCGCGCCTATGCCGGCCAGTTCAAGCCGGAGCAGCATCTCGGCTTCGAGTTCGCCGCGTGGTATTGGCATTTCGTCGACGTCGTCTGGCTGTTCCTGTTCGCCTCCATCTATGTGTGGGGCAACTGGGGCGGCCATATGGAGTGACGGGACGAGCCCATTTCGGCTTCTTTTGAGAGAAGCGCCGGCGGGGTCTCGTCGGCGCTTCTTTCGTTTCGTCGATCTCTCGCCCTCGCAAAGGGATAGGAACACTATGGCCGCGGACGAACGCTCCACCGTCAATCCTTATGTCGCCGGCCTGCTCGGCCGCTGCCCGCGTTGCGGCAAAGGACATTTGTTCCGCGGCTTCCTCGCGCTCGCGCCGAGCTGTGAGGTCTGCGGGCTCGATCTCGCCTTCGCCGATTCGGGCGACGGGCCGGCCGTTTTCGTGATGACCATCGCCGGCTTCATCGTCGTCGGCGCGGCGCTCTATGTCGAGGTCGCCTATGCGCCGCCCTATTGGGTGCATGGGCTCATCTTCCTCCCACTCACCGTCATCGTCTGCGCCGGCCTGCTGCGGCCGGCCAAGAGCCTCTTGATCGCCCTGCAATATTTCAACAAGGCGGAGGAGGGGCAGCGCGCCGATGAGGGCTGAAGCGCGCGCCCTCATCGGGCCGGCGATCTTTTCGTTCTTCATGGTGGCGCTGCTCGCCGGGCTCGGCGTCTGGCAGCTCCGCCGCCTCGCCTGGAAGGAGGCGCTGATCGAGCGCGTGGAGACGCGCGCGACCGCCGCTCCGGTCGCGCCGCCGCCCCGCGCGCAATGGGACGCGCTCGCGCCGCAGGATTATGATTTCACCCATGTCCGCGTCTTCGGCCATTTCGATCTTTCGCGCGAGGCGCTGATCTTCTCGCCGCCGCCGTCGGGAGCGGGGGTGGAGCCGGGTTTCCGCGTCATCGCGCCTCTGCTGCTCGATGACGGCGGCGCCATTCTCGTCGATCGCGGCTTTCTGCCGCTCTCGCAGCGCGCCGACGAGACGCGCAAGCGCGCGCCCTCCGGTCCTGTCACGCTCACCGGCCTGCTGCGCGGCCCGCAGGCGCGCAATCTCTTCACGCCCGCCGATTCGCCGCAGGACGGGCTGTTCTATACGAGCGACGCGCGGGCGCTTGCCGCGCATTTGAAAATCGCCGACGCCGCGCCTTTTCTGCTCGAGCTCGATCCCGCAGCGCCGGCGCCCGGCCTGCCGCGCGTCTATGATCACAATATCGAGCTGACCAACAATCATCTCTCCTACGCCCTCACCTGGTTCGCGCTGTCGGCGGCGGTCGCCGGCGGCTTCGCCTTCTATGCGATCGGCCGGCTTGAGCAGCGCTGACAGCGCCGCTCATTCTCCAGCGGAGGCGGTTTGAGGGACGATTTCGGCGTCTTCGGACTTTGCCGACGCCGGCTCCGCGGGTTAGAAGAGACGCCGTGCGCTACATTTCCACACGCGGCGAAGCTCCAGAGCTCGCCTTCGAAGACGTCCTTCTCGCCGGCCTCGCCTCCGACGGCGGGCTCTATGCGCCCGTCTCCTATCCGGGACTAGCGCGCGGCGATATCGCTTCTCTCGCCGGCCTCCCCTATGCCGAGGCCAGCGCGCGCATCATCGCGCCTTTCCTCGGCGAGGCGTTCGACGGCGCCGAGCTGCGCGCGCTGACGCAGTGCGCCTATTCGAGCTTCCGTCACAGCGCCATCGCGCCGCTGACGCAGATCGCCGATAATCTCTTCGTCCTCGAGCTGTTCCATGGCCCGACGCTGGCGTTCAAGGACGTCGCCATGCAATTGCTCGGGCGCATGATGGACGCCGTCCTCGCCCGCCGCGATTTGCGCGCGACCATCGTCGGCGCCACCTCGGGCGACACGGGGGCGGCGGCGATCGAGGCCTTCGCCGGGCTCGATCGGGTCGATGTCTTCATCCTCTATCCGCATGAGCGCGTCTCGGACGTGCAGCGCCGGCAGATGACGACGGTCGAGGCCGCCAACATCCACACCATTGCGCTGCGCGGCTCCTTCGACGATGCGCAATCGATTCTGAAATCGCTGTTCCGCGACGCGCGCTTCCGAGAGAGCGTCGGCCTCGCCGGCGTCAATTCCATCAATTGGGCGCGCGTCGTCGCGCAGACGGCCTATTATTTCACGAGCGCCGTCGCGCTCGGCGCGCCGCACCGCGAGGTGAGCTTCGCGGTTCCCACTGGCAATTTCGGCGATGTGCTGGCGGGCTATGTGGCCGAGCGCATGGGTTTGCCGGTCGGCAAGCTCGTCATCGGCACGAATTCCAACGATATTCTCGCGCGCACGCTGGCGAGCGGGCGCTATGAGCTGCGCGGCGTGACGCCGACGCAATCGCCATCGATGGATATTCAGATCTCGTCCAATTTCGAGCGTCTGCTGTTCGACGTTTATGGCCGTGACGCCGCGCAGATTCGCGGGCTGATGGGCGCGCTGGATCAGTCCAAGGGCTTTACCGTCGCCCCCGCGCCGCTCGAAGCGATCCGCGCGGAATTCGAGGCGAGCGCAGCCTATGAGGCGGACACCACGGAAGAGATCGCCCGCACCTATCGCGAGACCGGCTATATTCTCGATCCGCACGCCGCCACCGGCGTTCATGCGGCGAGAAAGCGCCTCGCGATCGACCCCGCGACGCCGATCGTCTCGCTCGCCACCGCCCATCCGGCGAAATTCCCGGACGCTGTGGAGCGCGCCATCGGCAAGCGCCCGCCGCTGCCCGAGCATCTCGCGCATATTCTGGACGCGCGCGAGCGCTTCACCGTGCTCGACAATGATGCGGGCAAGGTCGCGGCCTTTATTTCCGAGCGCGCCCGCGCAGCGCGCGCCACGGTCTGAGAGGGCTGTCATGGCGCTCTTCGGCCTCGTTCCCGCCTATCGCGATCTGCCGCTGCGCGGCGACGGCGTCTATCTGCGCAGCTCGGAGATGCGGGATTTCGTCGCCTGGGCCTCGCTCAGGGAGCGCAGCCGCGCCTTTCTGACGCCCTGGGAGCCGACCTGGCCCTCGGATGATCTCACCCGCGCCAGCTTTCGCTATCGCGTGCGCCGCCACGCCGAGGAAATAGCGCGCGACGAGGCCTATTCCTTCTTCGTCTTCCGCGAGGCGGACGACGTTCTCGTCGGCGGGCTGACGCTCGGGCACGTGCGCCGCGGCGTCTCGCAGGCGGCGACGCTCGGCTATTGGATGGGCGAGCCCTATGCCGGCAAGGGCTATATGTCCCGCGCCGTGCGGGCGGCGCTGGATTACGCCTTCAGCCGCCAGCGCCTGCATCGCGTCGAGGCCGCCTGCCTGCCGTCCAACGCCGCCTCCATCCGGCTGCTGGAGCGCAACGGCTTCCATCAGGAGGGCTTCGCCCGCGCCTATCTCAACATCAACGGCCAATGGCGCGATCACCTCCTCTTCGCGCGGCTCGACAGCGATCCTTCGCCGACGCGCCGGTCGCTCTGAGCG
The DNA here is from genome assembly GCF_003113265.1 of Methylosinus sporium. GTDB lineage: Bacteria > Pseudomonadota > Alphaproteobacteria > Rhizobiales > Beijerinckiaceae > Methylosinus > Methylosinus sporium. Next base: position 33,730 of record NZ_PUIV01000012.1, on the reverse strand, counting down.
GAGGGCCTCTGCAGCCCCGCGTTTCGAATCCGCACAACCGAGCCGCGATTCTTTCTGGCACGCATCTCTCAGCCTACCCATCGACATTGCCGTCCACGTTCCGAATCGGGACGGCAGGCGAAAAAAGGGTAGAGTATTCATGGCGTTCGAGCGTACACGGGCGTTTCGGAACATCGAAGAGGTCACAGTCGGCGGCGCGCAGGTCGCCCGTCTCGATCTCGCCGGCACCGCGCGGCTGATGATCGAGGCGGCTCTCCGCCCAGCGCGGGAGAACGGGCCTCTCTATCTCACCTCAGTCAATGGCGAGGTGCTGGCGCGGCGCCGCGCCAGCCGCGAATTCGCCGAGCTCGTCGACGCGGCCGATCTCGTCAGCGCCGACGGCCAGCCGCTCGTCTTCGCCTCGCGCCTGCTCGGCGCGCGCGCGTTGCCGGAGCGCGTCGCCACCACCGATCTCTATCCGCTGGTCGCCGAAAGGGCCGAGCGCGAAGGCGTCACCTTCTACCTCTATGGCGCGACGGAGGAAATCAATCGCGAGACTTATGAGGTCACGAGGCGTCGCTTTCCGGGCCTTCGCATCGTCGGCCGCTCGCACGGCTATCTCACCGGCGAGGAGCTCGAGCGCAAAATCGACGAAATAAACGACCTCGCGCCCGATATCGTCTGGCTCGCGCTCGGCGTGCCGCGCGAGCAGGAATTCGTGCGAAAATGGAGTGATCGCCTTCGAAACGTCAAAGTGATCAAGACATCTGGCGGTCTGTTCGATTTTCTGGCCGGCGCCAAGAAGCGCGCCCCTATGTGGATGCAGAAGGCGGGCCTCGAATGGGCGTTCCGTCTTCGGCTGGAGCCGCGCCGGCTGTTCTTGCGCTATGTGACGACCAATCCGATCGCTTTGCTGCTGCTATTGCGTCAAACGCATTGACCGTTCTCGCACCTCCGCCGGCGCGTCGAAGGCCGGCGGGCGTCCGAAGCCGCAGTGTAACGAGTTCGGCTTTGGGTCCCCGGCGCGTCGCGCCACTCCGCCAGCGCCGGGGACGACGCCGATCGAACGGCGAATTCTCATAATGGGAAAAGCACGAAAATTCAGTCCCCTCATCCTGAGGCGCTTTTTGCGGAACGCAAAAAGCCTCGAAGGATGCTCTAGCGGGCGGCGCTTCGACGACTCTTCGAGACGCCGGCTGCGCCGGCTCCAGGGCGAGGGACTTTGGAACTGGGCCGGATCGCGCCGCAACCCGATCAAATCCGCGCTTGCAGCCGGCTCCACAGCGCATTCTCCGCGCTGAACACATAATCCAGCTTGGCGCTCGTCACCGTGCGCGCGCCTTTGGCGATCAGCCAATCGGCGAATTGCGGCGCGCCATCCGCCGGGGCGGAGAAGGTGACGAAGCCGCCGTCGCCGCGCTCGCGCAGCTCCACAGAAAATTTCTCCGCAGCTTCGGCGAGCAGGGCGTCGTCCAGTGTCAGACGGGCGCGAATCTCGCGCGTCGTGCGGGCCTGCTCCTCGGCCGCTATGCGCGAGAGGATGATGCGCGCCGCCTCGCGCGCTCGCGGCGTCCAGGGCGCGGAAAGCGAGGCGACGAGATTGGCCTGCGAGCGCAAGATCACGCCATCGTCCAAAGTCTTCAGCGCATTGGCGGCGAGCGTCGCGCCCGTGGTGGTGATGTCCACGATGAGATCGGCCGAGCCCGCCGCCGGCGCTCCTTCCGTGGCGCCGGAGCTCTCGACGATGCGATAATCGCCGATGGCGTGCTTGGCGAAGAAACGCCGCGTCGTGTGAATATATTTGGTGGCGACGCGTAGCCCGCGGCCATGGCGGGCGCGAAAGCCGGCCGAGACATCGGCGAGATCGGCCATGGTCCGCACGTCGATCCAGGCCTGCGGAACAGCGACCACCACATTGGCCTTGCCGAAGCCGAGCGGCGCCAAAATCTCCACCTTGCTCGCCGCATCGGCAATCGTCTCGCGCACGAGGTCTTCGCCCGTCACGCCGAGATGGACGTCGCCGCTGGCGAGCCGCGAGGTGATCTCGGAGGCGGACAGAAAGGCCGCCTCCGCATCCTCCACTCCGGCCAACTGGCCGCGATAGTCGCGCGCCCCGCGCCCCTGTGTCACCTCTATGCCCGCGCGGGCGAAAAAGGCGTTGGCGTTCTCCTGCAGCCGGCCCTTGGAGGGAACGGCGACGATGAGCTTGTCGGTCGTCGTTGCGGTCATGCCGCGCTTCCTTTGCGCGCCGTCAGCCGATCGACCCATATGGCCGCGCCGACAGCGGGGATGTCCTGTTTCGCGCCCAGCGTCTTCAGCAGGCGGTCGTAGCGCCCGCCGCCGATGAGCGCCGGACCGGCGGGCTCGCGCCGCGCCTCGAAGACGAAGCCCGAGTAATAATCGAGCCTGCGGGCGAAGCTCGCGGAGAAGCGCACGCGATCGAGATCGACGCCGCGCGCCGCGAGAAAGCCGGAGCGCGTGTCGAGCGAGTCGAGCGCCGCGGTCAGATCTAGCGAGACGTCCTTCGCGAGCTTGCGCAGCGCTGCGGAGGCCTCGTCGATCTGCCCCTGCACGGAAAAAAAGGCGTCGACCAGCGCATGCGTCTCGGCGCTCACTCCGGCGCCGCCGGCGAGAGCGGCCTGATCCAGAAAGCGCTCGGCGATCTCCCCGGCGCTGCGGCCGCCGACCGGCGAAATTCCGGCGATGGACAGAAGATCCTCGACGAGCGCGCGCGCCTCCTTGGCGTCCACCTTCTCGAGCGCGGCGAGCACGCCGGCGTGTTCCTTGCCATTGGCGGGCGGGGCGAAAATCTCGGTGAGCGACTCGCCGCGGGCGTGTCCCGTCTCGAGACGCCGGCGCCAGGCGGGCGGCAGGTCGAGGCGATCCAGAAAGGTGGAGACGAGCCCGGCGTCGCCGGTCTCCACATGCAGCGCGCCGCCGTCGGCCGCGGAGGCGGCCTCGAGGGCGGCGGCGAGAATCTCGGCGTCGGCGGCCTCGCGATCGTCGCGGCCGAAGCTCTCGAGCCCGGCCTGCAGCAGCTCGCCGCTTCCTGTCTCGCCCTCGGCGGGGAAGCGGAACACGGCGCCGCCATAGGCGAAGGAGGCGGGCGCGCCCGCCGTGGACGAAGCGAGATAGGCGAGGCAGACGGGGATCGTATATTCCGGCCGCAGGCAGACGTCGTCGCCGGCGGCGTCGCTGGTCAGATAGAGGCGGCCGCGGAAATCCTCGCCGGAGCGGTCGAGGAAGACGCCGGCCGGCTGCAATATCTTCGGCTCGCAGCGGGTAAAGCCCGCGCGCTGAAACGACGCCAATATCGCGCCGAGAGCGTCGCCGCTCGAAAAATCGGTTTTCGCCGCCTCGTTCACGCCTTTGTCCCTCTTTTGCGGCCCTTCCTTAGCAAGGGCGGATGACATTCGCATCCGCTTTCCGGAGGGAGGGTGAACGAGGGCGAGGGCCGGGTGAGCGCTCGCGTCAGGTCAGCGCTCGCACTCTTTGGGTGGATTATCGTCGGACCAATCGGCGAGCGGGATCGTCCGCGCCTTGATCTCGATCTTCTTGCCGTTGCGCGTTCCCTTGCCGGCCAGGAAATTGAGATCGCAGCTCTTGCCGGCGTTGGGGTCGATCGTGTCGCGGGTCGCATAGGTGAAGCCGGCGACGATGAGCGCGCCATTGCGGCGGATCACCGTCAAAGTCTCGCTCCAGCGGTCGCGGCCGATCGAATCATTCTCGGATTTGATCAGCAGCGAGCCCTTGTCGCTCACCGCCAGCGAAGGCCGCTGGCCGGCCATGCCGCCATTCCAGGCGGCGTTCTTCTTGACGAAGGCGGGCTTGGCGCCGGCGCGCAGAGCGTCCTGATCGAGCCCGAGATAGACATAGAGATCGGCGCCATCGTCGAGATTGTCGACGAGCACGGCGAGATCACGGCCGCCGCCATCGGAGAGATAGATCGGCGTCGCGGAGAGAATGCGCTCGAGCGGCGCGGTTTCGGCGACGACGGGGGAGGCGGAGGAGAGAAGGGCGGCGAGAAATGCGAGATGCAATCGCATTGGAAAAAGCTCCTGCGAAACGGATCGCGAGGCGCCCTCATCCGACCCGGCTTTGCCGGGCTCCATTCTCCCGCGAGCGGGAGAATGGATGCGGCGTCGAACGCGGCGCCCGCTTTTTTTGATATTGCGCCTATTCGAAGAAAAAGGCGCGTCCTTCTCCCGCTTGCGGGAGAAGGTGGCCCGGCGCAGCCGGGTCGGATGAGGGCCCGCGCCGGGCGAGCCCCATCTGTCGTGTCACTCGCCGGCGTTGGCGGCTTCGGCCTTTTCCTTGGCCTCGAGGTCTTCGCCGGTCTGCTGATCGACGACGCGCATGGAGAGGCGCACCTTGCCGCGATCGTCGAAGCCGAGCAGCTTCACCTTCACCTTGTCGCCTTCCTTAACGACGTCGGTGGTCTTGTTCACGCGCTGCTTGGAGAGTTGCGAAATGTGAACGAGGCCGTCCTTGGCGCCGAAGAAATTGACGAAGGCGCCGAAGTCGGCGGTCTTCACCACGGTTCCCTCATAGATCTGGCCGACCTCCGGATCGGAGGCGATCGACTTGATCCAATTGATCGCCGCCTTGATGGAGTTGCCGTCCGAGGAGGCGACCTTCACCGTGCCGTCGTCCTCGATGTTGATCTTGGCGCCGGTCTTCTCGACGATTTCGCGAATGACCTTGCCGCCGGTGCCGATCACTTCGCGGATCTTGTCGGTGGCGATCTTCAGCGTCTCGATGCGCGGCGCGAACTCGCCGAGCTCGGCGCGCGAGGTGGTGAGCGCCTTGGACATCTCGCCGAGGATGTGCAGACGGCCATCGCGCGCCTGGCCCAGCGCCACGCGCATGATCTCTTCCGTGATGCCGGCGATCTTGATGTCCATCTGCAGCGAGGTCACGCCGTCCGACGTGCCCGCCACTTTGAAGTCCATGTCGCCGAGATGATCCTCGTCGCCGAGAATGTCGGACAGAACCGCGAAGCGCTCACCTTCGAGGATGAGGCCCATGGCGATGCCCGCCGTCGGCTTCTTCAGCGGCACGCCCGCATCCATCAGCGCCAGCGAGGAGCCGCAGACGGTGGCCATGGACGAGGAGCCGTTGGACTCGGTGATCTCCGAGACGACGCGCAGCGTATAGGGGAATTCGGCGGCGGCCGGCAGCATCGGGCGAATGGCGCGCCAGGCGAGCTTGCCATGGCCGATCTCGCGGCGGCCGGGCGAGCCCATGCGGCCCGTCTCGCCGACGGAATAGGGAGGGAAGTTGTAGTGGAGCAGGAAGCGCTCCTTATAGGTCCCCTCGAGCGAGTCGACGAATTGCTCGTCCTCGCCCGTGCCCAGCGTCGCGACGACCAGCGCCTGCGTCTCGCCGCGGGTGAACAAAGCGGAGCCATGGGTGCGCGGCAGCACGCCCACCTCGGCGACGATCGGGCGCACGGTCTTGACGTCGCGGCCGTCGATGCGAATGCCGTCGTCGAGAATGTTCCAGCGCACGACCTTGGCCTGCAGATCGTGGAAGGCCTCGGCGACATGCTCCTTGGAGAATTTCGCCTCGCCGCCTTCCGGCAGCAGGCCGGCGTAGACCTTGGCCTTCACCGCGTCGACGGCGGCGTAGCGGTCCTGCTTCACCGTGATCTTATAGGCGGCGCGCAGCTCCGCCTCGGCGATGGCGGCGACGGCGGCGTTGACCTCGGTCTTGTCGACGACGTCGAGATCGCGCGGGTCCTTGGCGGCGCGCTCGGCGAGACGGATGATCGCGTCGATCACCGGCTGGAAGCCGCGATGGCCGGTCATCACCGCCTCGAGCATCAGATCCTCGGAGAGCTCCTGCGCCTCCGATTCCACCATCAGCACGGCGTCCGACGTGCCGGCGACGACGAGATCGAGCGCCGAGAGCTTCATCTCCTCGATGGTCGGATTGAGCTTGAGCTGGCCGTTGATATAGCCGACGCGGGCGCCGCCGATCGGGCCCATGAAGGGAATGCCGGAGAGCGTCAGCGCCGCCGAAGCCGCGACCATGGCGAGAATATCCGGGTCGTTCTCGAGATCATGGCTCAGCACGGTCACGATGACCTGCGTGTCATTGCGATAGCCGTCCGGGAACAAGGGGCGGATCGGCCGGTCGATGAGGCGGGAAACCAGCGTCTCGCGCTCGCTGGGGCGGCCTTCGCGCTTGAAATAGCCGCCCGGAATGCGGCCGGCGGCGAAGGCTTTCTCCTGGTAATTGACGGTCAGCGGGAAGAAGTCCTGGCCGGGCTTGGGCGCCTTGGCCGAGACGACGGTCGCGAGCACAGTGGTCTCGCCCCAGCTGGCGAAAACGGCGCCGTCCGCCTGGCGGGCGATCTTGCCGGTCTCGAGCACCAGCGTGCGGCCCGCCCAGTCGAGTTCTTCGCGATGGATTTGGAACATGTCTTTCGTCTTCCTCTCATGACGCGCCCCATTGCGCGTCGGCTGCTGGCGAGGCGTCATGGGCAAGACGGCGAGAGGCTGCGGGGCGGGGATTTTCAAAGACGCGAAGCCGCGAACGCTTCGAAAGTCCTCGCCGCAGCGTCCGGCGATCCTGCCATGACGATCCTGCCGAGGGTGGCGGCGCGACCCATGCCGCCCGCCGAAGGAGGGAAGGGCCGCCCTTTCGCGCATCCCTTCCGGCAATTAAGGCCGAATCGTTCGGCCGAACTCTCTTCTCATACGCGAAATCGCGGCGGACCGCGATCTCGCATTCTCTAATGCGCTTTCGAGGGCCGTCCAGCGGCCGTGCGAAAGCGCAGCGACCCAGGCTCAGCGACGGATGCCGAGACGCTCGATGATGGAGCGATAGCGCGGCTCGTCTCTCGACTTCACATAGTCGAGCAGCTGGCGACGCTGCGACACGAGCTTCAAGAGACCGCGACGCGAATGATTGTCCTTCACATGGGTCTTGAAGTGCTCGGTCAGATTGGTGATGCGCTCGGTGAGGATCGCAACCTGAACCTCGGGCGAGCCGGTGTCGTCCGGCTTGATCGCATATTCTTTGATGAGCGACTGCTTGCGCTCGGCGGTGATCGACATCGGTCGGTCCTTTTCTTTTCTGGTGTGGATCCGCAAGCCGCGGCCGGGGCCGGGATGTCGTCCAGCGAGGGTCGCCGCGAGCGGAGCCGCCCGGGTAAACCCGAGCGCGCGAGGGGCTTATAGCAGAAAAGGCCGGGAAGGATAGGGCGCTCCGACATCGGCCGGGCGCCTCACACGCCCTTGTCCTCGCGCAGCGCATTTCCGTCGCCCCGCCAAATCTCCTCGACGAAACCGCGCGACTCCGGCGTCGCCTGCGAAAAAGCCTGCGCGGAAAAGCCGCCGGCGAGCAGGCCGGCGACCGCGCCGCAGAGTCCCGCCCAGGCGAGCTGTTCTATGTCCGGCGGCGCGCTGTCGAGCACGAGCGTCGCCGCCATTGTCGCGAGGCCGGCGATTTGGCCGATCATCGCGTCCCGGTCCTGAGCGCGCGCGAAGAGCGCGAGGCCGACGAGCGGGACGAAGACCGCCGCCGACAGCGCGAGCGCCATGCCGACCAGCGTGCGCGCGTCGATCGCATTGGCGGCGCTGGTCGCCGAGCCGAGCGCGGTGACGCCCACCAGCGCCAGCCGCGTGATGGCGAGGCGCCGGCTCGTCAGCGCGGATTCGGCGCGCAGCCGATAGAGCGCGTCATGGCCGACGGCGGCGGCGCAGGCGTGCAGGCTGGCCGCCGCCAGAGCGAGGCCGGCGGCGATGATCCCCGAGGCGAGAAGGCCGGTGAGCGCCGCGCCGAGCTTGGCCAATTGCGGCAGGCCGCCGATGAGATATTCCGCGCGCACGGAAATATCCTCGGGCCGCAAGGGCGCGGCCGGCGGCAGCTTGCGGGCGAGGCAGGCCGCGCGCGCCTGCGCCGGCCCGTCGACCCGCGCGCCGCAAATCTGCACCAGCCCGCGCGCGCTCGCCGAATAGATCGATTCCGGCAGCCGCTCGGGCGTCTGGCCGACGGCGACATTGGAGACGATCAGCGCCGAGGAGGCGACCGTCGCCGTGATCAGCGCCGCCGCCGCCAGGGTCCAGAACAGGGCCGCGACGCCGGCCCGGCGCGCCGCCGCCGCGTCTTTCGTCGTCACGGCGGGCTCCAGCGCCGGCGCGAGCGTCGCCAGCCCGAGGGCGAGGCCGAGCATGGTCGTGATCTCGAGCGCCGCCGGCGCCGGCCGCGCGAGCCGCCAATTCTCGATGACGCGGACGGCGTCGCTCCAGGCGGTCTGATCGCCGATGAGCGGCAGAGGCGTCGGATAGCCTTGGAGCGACAGCGCGATCTGCGGCAGGGCAAAGCCGGCGATCAGCACGCCGGCCGCCGCGCAGGCGCTCCACAGCACGCCGCCGACGCCGCCCGGCCCGGCGATCAGCAATATCGCCGCGCCGATGAAGAAAGCCGCGAAAGGACGGCCCGCGCCGGTGAAGCCGACGAGAGCGTCCACCGCCGTCTGATAGCCGGCCAGAGCGACGATCCCCGAGGTGAGCGCGGCGACGACGATCATGCCGAGCCGCGGCTCCATGCGCGAAAAGCGCGCCGCCAGCAGATCGGACAGCGAAAAGGCCCCGGTCTTGCGCAGCATCGGGCCGGTCGCCGCGCCGATGAGCGCGACCCCCAGCAGCAGGCCGAGCGTCACGCCGAGCGGCGAGCCGGCGCCGGTGAGCCGAGCCGCGAAAGGCGCCGCGAGGCCGGTGACGAGGGCCGCCTGGGCGAAGCCGGCATAGGCCGCCGGCGCCGCCCGCCCCGCGGCGTAATAGAAGGAGACGCGCATCGAATGCAGCAGAAAGCCGAGCGCGGCCAGAGCGACCACGGTGAAATAGGGCGAGACCAGCGCCACCAGCCGCTCCGGCGCGCCGACGCGATCGAGCAGAGCGATGAGCCCATAGGCCGTGGCGAAAGTGACGATCGCCAGCGCGATGCGGCCGTCGAGCCGCGCCCTGTCCTCGAAAGTCTCCGCCACATCCCGCATATCCGCTCTCCTTCGGCGAGCCTAGCCGACGAGAACGCCGAAAACCAGCGCGCGCGGTCCCTGAGCCCAGGGCGATCGGGTGAAGGTTAAGGACGGGGAAACCTTCATACACAGCCATTTGGAACACCCCCACGTGCTTCGAGACGGCTCCTGCGGAGCCTCCTCAGCATGAGGGGGAGGATTGTTGTCCTTCACCCGATCGCCCTCAGTCCCGGAGCTGTGGCGCGAGCTGTTGGCCCCGTCTTCGCATGTCGCGTGGCGATCGAAGGGGAGAGATGCGGCAATGCAAGCGAGCTTTCGCAGGATCGACGTCACGGCGGCGCGCAACATCATCGGGCGCGGGCGCGCGCTCGTCATCGATGTTCGCGATCCGGAGTCTTTCGCGCGCGGCCATATCGACGGCGCGGAGCTGGCGACGCGGGAGAATATCTCCTCCTTCGTCACGCTGACGCCGAAGGATCGGGCGGTGGTTTTTTGCTGCTATCACGGCAATTCCAGCCAAGCCTACGCCAAATATTTCGCCGAGCAGGGGTTTTTAGACGTCTACAGCCTCGATGGCGGCTATGAGGCCTGGGCGATCGCCGCGCGCTCCGCGCCGGCTTCCGTGGCGCTCGGCCCGGAGCTCGAGGCTTTTCTCGCCGAGCACGGCTTTGCGCCCGGCGACGCCAATGGCCGCAACAAGGACAATGTGACGCCGCTGATGGTCGCGGCGCGCCTCGCCCCGCCGGCCCTCGTCGCCGAGCTGCTGCAGGCGGGCGCGGATATTCACGCGACCAATGTGGATGGCAATCAGGCGCTGTGGCTCGCTTGCGTCGGCGAGAGAGAGGAGAATATCGCGCTGCTGATCCGCGCCGGAATCGACATTCAGCACATAAATGTGAACGCCGCGACGCCGCTGATGTTCGCCGCCTCTTCCGGGCGCGCCCGCGCCGTGGCGCAATTGATGGCGGCGGGCGCCGATCCCGCGTTCGAGACCGACCTCGGCCTCACCGCGCTGGACATGGCCTCCACCAGGGAATGCCTCGATCTGATGCGCGCGGAAGTGAAGCGGCGCAAAGCCATGGCGACGGCTTCGTGAGCCGGCGGAAATAAATTCAGAGCGCCGATGGATCGAATCTCCGCGCCATCGGTTCCGCTCGAGGGGCTCTGCGCGGAGGCGATGAATGAACACGGCCAATCTTCAGCTCGAAGGCGTCTACGCCATACTCGCGGCGCTGTTCGGCGCATTGCGCGACAAGGGCGCGCTCGCACAGGAGGAGATCGACGCGCTGCTCGTCGACGTCGAGCTCTCGCTCGCCAATGATCCGTTGCGGCCGCGCGACATGCGCGACTCCAATGTGGAAGCCATCTGCTTTCCCGCGCGGCTGCTGCGTCTCGCTCTGCGCGAATCGGCCGCTGGAGAAAGCTTCTCCTTCGCGCAACTCGCCGGGCGCGTCGGCCAAGAGACGCCGTGACGGCAGACGCCGCCGCAGTGAGGCGTTTCTACCTCCCCCTCGAGGGGGGAGGTCGAGCGCGAATGCGCTCGGGAGGGGGTGAAACCCCGAGTCTTCGCCGGCGAACCCCACCCCGTCCGGCTATCGCCGGCCGACCCTCCCCCTACAGGGGAGGGTGAATGCGCGCCGGTCAAATGGAATAGCTGAACGAATCGTAGGACAGGCCGTTCAGGAACTGATCCATGTCGCGCGCCGGCTCGGCGCAGCCGGCGGTTCCCACCACCTTCGCCGGCACGCCGGCCACGGTGGAATTGCGCGGCACGGGATGCAGAACGACAGAGCCTGCCGCGACGCGCGAGCAGGCGCCGATTTCGATGTTGCCGAGTATCTTCGCGCCGGCGGCGATCATCACGCCGCGCCGCACCTTGGGATGGCGGTCGCCGCTCTCCTTGCCGGTGCCGCCCAGCGTCACGCTCTGCAGAATGGAGACATCGTCCTCCACAACCGCCGTCGCGCCGACGACGAGGCCGGTGGCGTGATCGAGGAATATGCCGCGGCCGAAGCGCGCCGCCGGATGAATGTCGGTCTGAAACGCGTCCGACGAGCGGCTCTGCAGATAGAGCGCGAGATCGGTCTGGCCATTGGTCCACAGCCAATGCGCCAGCCGATGCGTCTCGATGGCGTGAAAGCCTTTGAAGAAGAGCAGCGGCTCGATCAGCCTTCCGCAGGCGGCGTCGCGCTCGACGACGGCCTTTATGTCGGCGCGAAAAGCGTCGCCGATCGCCGGATCGGCGTCGAGCGCGCGGGCGAAGGCGTCGAAGAGCAGATCTTCCGTCACCGCGCCGCCGAGACGCGCCGCGCAACGCCGCGCCACCGCATCCTCGAAGGAGCGGCGATTGAGGACGAAGGTCAGCGCCAGGCTCGCCATCGCCGGCTCGCGCGCCAGAATGTCCTCGGCCTCGCGGAGGATATGCTCCCAGAGCGCGTCGCGACCCGCAGCGTCGGCGACGATCGCGCGGCTATTGTCCTGCGTCGCTCCCATCGGGCGTCTCCTCATTCGAAGGTCCTCAATTTGGCTCGAGCGGCCGTCTTCGTCCAGATCGGCCGAACGATCAGCAAGATAGCGTGCTTTCGGCGATGCTGGCGCCGGCCGCGCGGCGCAGGCGCCCGATGACGCGCTCCGCCTCGCCGGCGTCGAGGCTGCCGAAGCCGAGCCGCAGCCCGCGCCCGCGCTGCGGCGGCGCCGCGAAGCAGGTCGACGGCAAGAAGCGCAGGCCATTGGCGGCGGCGTCGCGCTCCAGCGCGTCGAGCGTCGCCTCCTCGCGGAAGGTCGTCCAAAAGGCGAGGCCGCCCGCCGGGATGCGAAAGCGGATCGCGTCGCCGAAGGCGCGGGCGAGCGACGCGCCGAAAGCGTCGCGCCTCTGCGCATAGATCTGGCGCGCCTTGCGCACATGGCGGCGCAGCTCGCCGGAATCGACGAGAGCGGCTACGGCGAGCTCGGTCAGCGCATTGCCCTGGCGATCGACGCCGGCGGCGGCGTTGGCCATGGATCGCACCACCGGCGGCGGCGCGACGACATAGCCGATGCGCAATCCCGGCAGCAGCAGCTTGGACATTGAGCCGACATAGATCACGCGCCCCGGCGCATAGCTGGCCATGGGCAGCAGCGGCTGGCGCTCGAAATGATATTCGTGATCGTAATCGTCCTCGATGATCGCGAACTCATATTTGGCGGAAAGGTCCAAGAGGCGCAGCCGCCGCTCCGGGGTCAGCGGAACAGTGGTCGGAAACTGATGGTGCGGCGTCACATAGATCGCGCGCACCGGCCGCCCGCGGCACAGGCGCTCGACGTCCTCCACATCGACGCCGTCCTCGTCCAGGCGGACGCCGATCACCTCGGCGCCGGCGGCGGCGAAGGCCGCGCGCGCCGCCGAATAGCCGAGACCCTCCACCAGCACGACGTCGCCCGGCGCGACGAGAATGCGGGCGGCGAGGAAAATGCCCATCTGGCTGCCGCGCGTGACGCACACATCCTCCGCGTCCACGATGAGGCCGCGATGCGAGGCCAGCATCGCCGCTATGGCGCGGCGCAGCTCGCCGGTTCCGCGCGGATCGCCATAGCCGAGCCCGCCGCAGCGCGCGGCGCGCCGTCCGGCGTCGCGATAGGCGCCGAGCAGAGTGTCGATCGAGAAGAGCCGGGCGTCGGGAAGCCCGTCGTCTATGGCCAGCCCCTCGCCGGCCGGCACAAAGGCGGGGTCGGGCGTCGCGCGGAAGGGAAAGCCGGGCGTGCGCGGATCGGCGGAGGCTTTACGCGGCGCCGGCAGCGTCTCCGGCAGCTCGGCGGAGACGAAAGTGCCGCGCGTGCCATGGGTGGCGAACCAGCCCTGGGCGACCAGCTCGTCATAGGCCAGCACGATGGTCTTGCGATTGACGCCGAGCGATTCGGCGAGCTCGCGGCTGCTGGGCAGAGCCGCGCCCGGCGCGAGCCGTCCGCTCCTCACATCGTGAATGAGCGCATGGACGATCTGCAGATAGAGGGGCGCGCCGCGGCGCGGATCGATCTCGCGCGACAGGCTATAGGCGAAGGGTCGCGACATTGGACCCCTCCACTCGGCATTATTGCTCTTTTCGTAGGGCCGCCGGCAGCTTCCTCCGGGCGCGCCGGCTCTGTCAAGTGACGGGGCCCCATGTCGGGTGGCGTCAGCGGGGCGGCTTTCGCCTTTTGAGGCCTGTCGGGATCAATGCGCCTTTTTGCTTGACCTGAGATTACCCAATATGGCTTGGACTTCCGCGAACGTCATAGCTTCCGAACTCCATCCCATTCCCTTGGGTTGATCTCCCAAAATCGGCTTATGCGATCTGCCATCGAAAACGAATCGGCGCTGATATCCCGTTATCTTTTTTCCTACTAGAAGGGGCTCCTGCCCGCTTAGCTCCACAGTCACGCTACCCTGTTCAATGCAGTAATGTGGCGCATAGCCATCTCCAGATACACCGATCCTAATCGTTGCCTCATCCGGGGAGAATTTCCCGTGTATGAAGCTGGCAACGATGCCTCGCACGTATTCCTCCGGGTCATTCAACGTGGGGAGGACATCCTGGATACGAGAGTTTGATCGCATTGTTAACGCTCCTGCTTGTGGCTAAGCATACCACCGAATGGGAGCAGCGAGAGCCCGTGTCAAGACCGTCAAAATTTAAACTGCGACACTACCGGCCGCCTCGCATCTTTGGACCCGTCGGCGCGCGAATCTTGGCGGTTTAACGACGTTTTCGCTCCGTTAGCCTCGCTTTTGTCGCAACCGAACAAGGAGCGGGAGCCATGCAGACGAGCAGCGCGGGCGTCGTGAAAGCTTTGATGGGAATTGGCGGAGTGCTCGCCTTCTTCCTCATCGTGATGCACCAATTGTCGCAATTGTTCCGTTGACCGCCGGACGCCGGGAAGAGTCCGAGCGGTAGCGCGCCGATGTGCGGGGCGGCTCGCCGTGACGGCGCGTCGGCGCGTGGCTCGAGGGATCGATCACCAGCCGGCGATGCGGCGGCAGGAGCCGCCGGCGGCGCCGAAGGCGTAGCGCGATCCGCAGGCATAGGCGGTCGGCGGCTCGCCGGTCTGCTCGAAGAGGTCGTAGCCCTCTTTCAAATTCTGCCAGAAGCCGCTCCATTGCTGGTGCTCCGGCGGCGCCGCCCAGAGATTGGTCCAGTCGCCCTGCGTCTCCTTGGCCAAGGCCAAATCGGTCATGCGAAAGGGGAAGATATGGACCGGCACCTCGTGCTGGCCGCCGCGCAGCGCCGCTTCGACTGCTCCGTAGATTTCGTCGATGACCCTGTCGGTCATGGCGAAACAGCCGACCGACTTGCAGGCGCCATGGACCATCAGCGCGGCGCCGGTGCGGCCGTTCTGCTTGTCGAAGGCGTTGGGAAAGCCGATGTCGAAGGCGCGGTGATAATGGGAGTTCGGATTGAGCTGGCGCGCCGAGACGCTGTAGAAGCCCTCGGGCGATTGATAATCCCCGGATTTCAGCTTGGGCCCGAGACGGCCGGACCATTTGCAGATCGGATAGGTCCGATAGAGCGCGTAACGCTCGCCCTGCTTGCGCCACAGCTCGAGCTCGCCCTCCTTCTTGAAGATGCGGACATAGACCGCCGCGCCCAGGCGGAAATTGCCGTCGTCGCGGCGCGGCGCCGCTTGGTCGTGGGCCGGCGGGGTCTCGGCCAGAGCGAGCGCCTGCGTGGCGGCGGGCGGCGAGACGGCGACCGGCGGCAGCGCGGTCGCCGCCGAGGGCTCGGCGGGGAGATTGCGCGGCCGCGCCGGCGGCAGCGGCGCCTCGCCGGGCGCGACGGGAATAGCGAGCGTCGGCTCCAGCGGCGCCAGCGGCGGCAGCGCCGCGAGGAAGGAGGGCGGCCGCGCGCGCGGCGGGGAGGTCGGCGGCTCCTCGATCTCGGCCGGCGCGGCCGGCTCGGCGAGCCGCGCGGTCTCGACGATCGCGCCGCGCAGATTTTGCAGCATGGGGCCGAAGGGAATTGCGCGCGGCTCGGCGATGGATGGGCGCGGCCCCTCCTCCCGCAGCGCGGGACCGCGCCAGGCGAAGGTCGCAAAAACGCCGATCTCGACGGCGCTGAGCGCGAGCGCCATGGCGAGCAGAATGGGGCGCGACGGTTTCGACGGCATGGCGATCGTCAGGGAATCAACAAAAATGCATTACGAAACGCGATATTGGCGAAGAGACGGCGGGCGCGGCCAAAAGCGCGGCCCGCCGAGGCGTCAATGGCCTTCGAAGGAAACGAGCCGGCGCACCGGGACGCCGAGCGCTTCGATCTTCTTCGCGCCGCCGAGCTCGGGCAGATCGATGACGAAGCAGGCGGCGATGACTTCCGCGCCGATCTTCTGCAGCAGCTTGACGGCGCCTTCCGCCGTGCCGCCGGTGGCGATGAGATCGTCGACGAGAATGACGCGCTCGCCCTTCACCACCGCATCCTCGTGAACCTCCATCTCGTCCACGCCATATTCCAGCGAATAGGCGATGGAGACGGTCGTATGCGGCAGCTTGCCCTTCTTGCGCACGGGCACGAAGCCGGCCGACAATTGATGCGCCACTGCGCCGCCCAGAATGAAGCCGCGCGCCTCCATGCCCGCCACCTTGTCGATCTTCGTGCCGGCCCAGGGCTGCACCAATTCGTCCACGGCGCGGCGAAACGCCCTGGCGTCGCCGAGCAGCGTCGTGATGTCGCGGAACATGATGCCGGGCTTGGGATAGTCGGGAATCGTGCGGATTGTGGAAGCGAGGGTCATGTTGCGAAATCTCGTCGGATTTGTTCGGCTCGTCGGTTCATAGCGCATTCTCGGCCGAAAGGCATCTCACGCGGCTGCCGCATTCCGGCCGCAGGAGCGCCGACAGACTACCGATTTTCACCGCAAAGATCAGGATATCGGGTGAAGCAGTATTGCGCGGTCCGGGGTGGGGTTCTACTGCAAAGACTCGGGGCGTCACACCCTCCCGATCGCCTTCGGCGCTCGACCTCCTCCCTCGAAGGGGGAGGTAGAAACGCCGCTTCAGGCGCCATTTCTCATTCACCCGATTTCCCTGCGAGGAGAAATTCATATGGCTGATTTCAAACGACGTATCATTCCTGCCATCCTGATTGCGGCGGCCGCGGCGAGTCTCGGCCTCGTCGGCTATGAGGCGGTCTCGGTCGCGCTCGCCCGTTCCGAGACGCCGGAGATTTTCGCGCGCTACGAGGCGGCGACCGACAATGGCGCAAAACTGCCTGCCGGCCTGTCCAGCGAGCGAATCGAGACGCTGATCAAAGTGCAGGACCCGAGCTTCTGGACGCATGGCGGCGTCGATTGGAGCGCGCCGCTCACCACCACTACCGTCACGCAATCCGTGGTCAAGCGGCTCTATTTCGAGAATTTCCAAAAGGGCTTCGCGAAGATCCGCCAGACGCTGATCGCGCAATTCGCCGTCGGGCCGCTGACCTCCAAGAACGCCCAGCTCGCCGCCTTCATCGATGTGAACGGATGGGAGCCCGCCGCGCAAAAATGGTTCGGCAAGAGACTGGCGGCGTTGAACGACGATGAATTTCTCGCGCTCGTCGCCACCAACAACAGCCCGAAGGACCATGCGCCGGGAACGCCGGCCAACGCCGAGCGCGTGCGGCGCATCGAGAAATACCTCGCCGGCCTCTGTGAGCGGCGCGGCTTTTCCGATGTGTGGCTGGAGAATTGCGCTGATTAGTCGCGTCTCGCCGCAATCGCTCCGCGAGATGGTCATGCACCGGTCGCGCCGCCGCCCATTTTACTCGTAAAGCTCCCGACCGAAAATGCGAGGCGAGCGTCGGCGGGAGTGTGTTCTATGCGAGATGCGAAAAGACGGGCGCGCTCATTCGCAGCGGCGACAGCGGGCTCGGCGCTGGCCGCCTTTGCCGGCGCGGCCTTCGCCGCGCTCGTCGGTTATGAGGCCGTCTCCGTCGCGCTCGCCCGCGTCGCCACGCCGGCGTTGTTCGCGCGTTATGAGGCGGAGACCGATCACGGCGCCAAACTGCCGCCCGGCTTCTCGCGCGAGCGCATCGAGACGCTGCTGCGCGTGCGGGACCCTCGCTTCTGGACGCATGGCGGCGTCGATTGGAGCGCGCCGCTCGGCGGCACGCTCGCGCAATCGGTGACGAAAAAACTCTATTTCGCCGATTTCAAGCCGGGCTTCGGCAGGATTCGCCAGACGCTGATCGCGCAATTCGCCGTCGGCGCGCTGACTTCGAAGAGCGCGCAGATCGCCGCCTTCATCGATGTGAACGGCTTCGATCCGGCGGCGCGCAAATGGTTCGGCAAGCCGCTGGCGGAATTGGACGACGGCGAGTTTCTCGCGCTCGTCGTCGCCGTCGATGATCCCAAAGATTTCGCGCCGGGCACGCAAGCCAACGCCGAGCGCGTGCGCCGCATCGAGAAACATCTCGCCGGGCTCTGCGAGCGGCGCGGCTCTTCCGACGTCTGGCTGGACGATTGCGGGGATTGAGGCGCTCTTCGCTTTACGTCGCCGCGCCGCTCGCCCGCGCGACAATGACGCCGAGCTTCTCCATCAGCGCCGGATCGCGCGCCTCTGGCGCCGTCAGAATGGCGGTGTCGAGCGCGCGATCGGAGCCGATCGGGCAGGGCTCGTGCTCATGTGGAAAATCGGCGAGCAGGCGCGCGAGCAGACGGCTCGCCTTGTCGGCGTTGTCGCGCACGACGGCGATGACCGAGGCGACATCGACATTGTCGTGCTCTGGATGCCAGCAGTCGAAATCCGTGACCATTGCGATGGTCGCGTAAGAGAGTTCCGCCTCGCGCGCCAGCTTCGCCTCCGGCATGGCGGTCATGCCGATGACGTCATAGCCCGCGGCCTTGTAGGTCAGCGATTCCGCGTAAGACGAAAATTGCGGACCTTCCATGCACACATAGGTTCCGCCGACGGAATGCTCCATGCCTTCCGTCTTCGCCGCGGCGGCGATGCGCTTGGCCAGCAGCGGCGCCACCGGATGCGCCATGGACACATGCGCGACGCAGCCATTGCCGAAAAAGGAGGATTGCCGGCCGAAGGTGCGATCGACGAATTGATCCGGCAGCACGAAGAGTCCCGGATAGAGCTCCGATTTGAACGAGCCGCAGGCGGAGACGGACACGAGATCGGTGACGCCCGCCTGCTTCAGCGCGAAAATATTGGCGCGATAATTTATGCCCGAGGGCGAGAACACATGACCGCGCCCATGCCGCGGCAGAAACACGACCTGCGTCTCGCCGATGCGGCCGAAATGCAGCGCGTCCGACGGATCGCCCCAGGGCGTCGTGACGCGCTCCTCGCGCAAATCCTGCAAGCCGGGCAGGTGATAGACGCCCGATCCTCCGATGATGCCGACAACCGCTCGCGTCATCTTTCGTCTCCGACTGTGGATAGGATTTCGCAGTGCCACGCTCGCGCGACCGGCGCAAGCGGCGACACGCCGCCGGCCTGTCCCGAAAAATTGCGAAGCGCCTAAAAATTCAACGTAGTCAAAGGCCAAGCCGAGGCTCTGCGCGCGACGAAATGGGAATGGCGCTTTTTTGGGCGATCGTCGAAACTGCCCTCTTCGCAGCCTTCGCAGGGTTGCGCCGCAAAATATGCTGTGTTAGGGGACGATCGCCTTGGAGCTGGGGCGTCGCCCTTGGCTCCTTCCCCCGACAATACGTTGTTCGAGGCCATTGCGGATTTCGTCGCACGCAGACCTGCGTTGCGCGCGAGGCGCCTCGAGTGACGGCGATCCGAGAGCGATACGCAAGTGGCTTCAGGCGGAGACGATCTATCCGGAGTAGCGGGGCGATACGCCTCGGCCCTTTATGATCTCGCGGTGGAGAAAGGCTCCACGGACGAGATCGCGACGGCGCTGCGCGGCTTTGCTGCGCTGATCCAAGAGAGCGCGGATCTCGAGCGCCTGATCAAGAGCCCGGTCTATTCTGCCGAAACGCAGATCAAGGCTCTCTCTCCCATTCTCGACGCCGCTGGCGTCACGGGCGTCGCGGCCAATTTCGTGAAGCTCGTCGCGACAAAACGTCGCCTCTTCGCTCTCCCCGCCATCATCGAGGCCTATGGCAAGCTGCATGACGCCGCCAAGGGCGTCGTGCGCGCCGACGTCACGGTGGCCGCGCCGCTCGCCTCTCATCACGAGAGCGCGCTGCGCGATGCGCTCCTCGGCGTCGCCAGCGGCAAGACGATCGACCTCGAGGTGAAGGTCGATCCGGCGATCATCGGGGGTCTCGTCGTCAAAATCGGCTCGCGTATGCTCGACGCGTCGCTGAAGACCAAGCTCAATTCCATTCGAACACGCATGAAAGAGGTCGGCTGATGGCTATCCGCGCCGCAGAGATTTCCGCGATCCTCAAGAATGAGATCGCCAATTTCGGCAATGAGGCCGAAGTCGCAGAGGTCGGTCAGGTTCTGTCCGTCGGCGACGGCATCGCCCGCGTCTATGGTCTGGACAATGTCCAGGCCGGCGAGACGGTGCTGTTCGAGAACGGCATCACCGGCATGGCGCTCAATCTCGAGAGCGACAATGTCGGCGTCGTGATCTTCGGCTCCGACCGCGACATCAAGGAAGGCCAGACCGTCAAGCGCACCGGCGCCATCGTCGACGTTCCGGTCGGCAAGGGCCTGCTCGGCCGCGTCGTCGACGCGCTCGGCAATCCGATCGACGGCAAAGGCCCGATCTTCTACGAGAGCCGCTCGCGCGTCGACGTGAAGGCTCCCGGCATCATTCCGCGCAAGTCGGTGCATGAGCCGATGGCGACCGGCCTCAAGGCCATCGACGCGCTGATCCCGATCGGCCGCGGCCAGCGCGAGCTGATCATCGGCGACCGCCAGACCGGCAAGACCGCCGTGGCGCTCGACACCATCCTGAACCAGAAGTCGCTGAACGACGGAACCGACGAGAAGGCCAAGCTCTACTGCGTCTATGTCGCCGTGGGCCAGAAGCGCTCCACCGTCGCGCAATTCGTGAAGGTGCTGGAGGAGCGCGGCGCGCTCGACTATTCGATCGTCGTGGCGGCCACCGCCTCCGATCCGGCGCCGATGCAGTTCCTGGCGCCCTTCGCCGGCTGCGCCATGGGCGAGTATTTCCGCGACAACGGCCTGCACGCCGTGATCGTCTATGACGACCTTTCCAAGCAGGCCGTCGCCTATCGCCAGATGTCGCTGCTGCTGCGCCGTCCTCCGGGACGCGAGGCCTATCCGGGCGACGTGTTCTATCTGCACTCCCGCCTGCTCGAGCGCGCCGCCAAACTCAACGACGATCGCGGCGCCGGCTCGCTGACCGCTCTGCCGGTCATCGAGACGCAGGCCAACGACGTGTCGGCTTATATTCCGACGAATGTCATCTCCATCACCGACGGCCAGATCTTCCTCGAGACGGACCTCTTCTATCAGGGCGTCCGCCCGGCGGTGAACGTCGGCCTCTCGGTGTCGCGCGTCGGCTCCGCCGCCCAGACCAAGGCGACGAAGAAGGTCGCCGGCAAGATCAAGGGCGAGCTCGCTCAGTATCGCGAAATGGCCGCCTTCGCTCAGTTCGGCTCCGACCTCGACGCGGTGACGCAGCGCCTCCTCAATCGCGGCGCGCGCCTGACCGAGCTGTTGAAGCAGCCGCAATTCTCGCCGCTGAAGATGGAAGAGCAGACCTGCGTGATCTACGCCGGCGTCAACGGCTATCTCGATCCGCTGCCGGTCGGCCGCGTGCGCGCCTTCGAGGACGGTCTGCTGGCGCTGCTGCGCACCCAGCATCCGAACATCCTCGAGACGATCCGCACGACCAAGGATCTGCCGGATGCGACGGCCGCCGAGCTGAAGGGCGTCCTCGACGCCTTCACGAAATCCTTCGCCTGACGCGCGCAACCAAGGATCGGAAGCAATGGCCCGTCATTGCGAGCGCAGCGAAACGATCCAGAGCCGCTCGGCGGCTCTGCGATCGCATCGCGGCTTCGCTTCTCGCAATGACGACAGGCCGGCTCCGGTCGCAATGAGACGGGTTCTCTCATGCCCTCGTTGAAGGATCTTCGAAACCGCATATCTTCCGTCAAGGCGACGCAGAAGATCACCAAGGCCATGCAAATGGTCGCGGCGGCCAAGCTGCGCCGCGCCCAGGCGGCGGCCGAGGCGGCGCGTCCCTATGCCGAGCGCATCGAGAAAGTGCTCGCCAATCTCGCCGGGGGCGTCTCCACCGGCGCGCCCGTGCTGCTCTCCGGCAATGGCCGGGACGAGACGCATCTTCTCGTCGTGGCGACCGCCGAGCGCGGCCTCTGCGGCGCCTTCAATTCTTCGATCGTCCGGCTCGCCCGCGAGCACATCCAGCGCCTGCAGGGCCAGGGCAAGACGGTCAAGATTCTCTGCGTCGGCAAGAAGGGCTACGACCAGCTCCGCCGCAATTACGAGAAGAACATCATCGAGCTCGTCGAGCTTCGCGGCGTGCGCCAGATCGGCTTCGATCAGGGCGACGCGATCGGCCGCAAGGTCATCGATCTGTTCGAGCGTGGCGAGTTCGATGTGGCGACGCTGTTCTTCTCGCGCTTCAAATCTGTGATTCAGCAGTTTCCGACAGCGCTGCAGCTCATTCCGGCGCAGATTTCCGCCAATGAGAACGAGGCGGCCGCGGGCGGCGCTCTGGCGACCTATGAATATGAGCCTGGCCAGGACGAGATTCTGGCCACGCTGCTGCCCCGCAACATATCGGTGCAGATTTTCCGTGCATTGCTCGAGAACGCCGCTTCCGAGCAGGGCGCGCGCATGAGCGCGATGGACAACGCCACGCGCAACGCCGGCGACATGATCAAGAAGCAGACGACGCTCTACAATCGGTCACGTCAGGCGATCATCACCAAGGAACTCATCGAAATCATCTCGGGCGCCGAGGCGCTCTGACCAGAACAACAGCCGAGAGGACGAGACAATGGCTACCCCCACGACCACGGGTCACATCACGCAGGTGATCGGCGCTGTCGTCGACGTGAAGTTCGACGATCATTTGCCGGAAATCCTGAACGCGCTGGAGACCAGCAATCAGGGCGCGCGCCTCGTCCTCGAAGTTGCGCAGCATCTCGGCGAGAATTCCGTGCGCACCATCGCCATGGACTCGACGGAAGGCCTCGTGCGCGGCACTCCCGTGACCGACACGGGCGCCCCCATCTCGGTGCCGGTCGGCGACGAGATGCTCGGCCGCATCATCAATGTCATCGGCGAGCCGGTCGACGAGGCCGGCCCCATCGTGACGGCGACCAAGCGCGCCATTCACCAGCCGGCTCCGTCCTACGCCGAGCAGGCGACCGAGGCGCAGATCCTCGAGACGGGCATCAAGGTCGTCGACCTGCTCGCGCCCTACGCGAAGGGCGGCAAGGTCGGACTGTTCGGCGGCGCGGGCGTCGGCAAGACCGTCATCATCATGGAGCTCATCAACAATATCGCCAAGGCGCACGGCGGCTATTCCGTCTTCGCCGGCGTCGGCGAGCGCACCCGCGAGGGCAACGACCTCTATCACGAGATGATCGAGGGCGGCGTCAACAAGAAGCCCGAGAACGGCTCCGCCGCCGGCTCCAAGGCCGCTCTGGTCTATGGCCAGATGAACGAGCCCCCGGGAGCCCGCGCCCGCGTCGCGCTGACCGGCCTCACCGTCGCCGAGGACTTCCGCGACAAGGGCCAGGACGTGCTGTTCTTCGTCGACAACATCTTCCGCTTCACGCAGGCGGGCTCGGAAGTGTCGGCTCTGCTCGGCCGCATTCCTTCGGCGGTGGGCTATCAGCCGACGCTCGCCACCGACATGGGCGCGCTGCAGGAGCGCATCACCACGACGACCAAGGGCTCGATCACCTCGGTGCAGGCCATTTACGTGCCGGCCGACGATCTGACCGATCCGGCCCCGGCCGCCTCCTTCGCCCATCTCGACGCGACGACCGTGCTCAACCGCTCGATCGCGGAAAAGGGCATTTATCCGGCCGTCGATCCGCTCGACTCGACCTCACGTATGCTGTCCCCGGCGATCGTCGGCGAAGAGCATTACGAGGTCGCCCGCAAGGTCCAGTCGACGCTGCAGCGCTATAAGTCGCTGCAGGACATCATCGCGATCCTGGGCATGGACGAGCTCTCGGAAGAGGACAAGCTGACCGTGGCGCGCGCCCGCAAGATCGAGCGCTTCCTGTCGCAGCCCTTCCACGTCGCCGAAGTGTTCACCGGCGCGCCGGGCAAGCTCGTCGCGCTCGCCGACACGATCAAGGGCTTCAAGGGCCTTGTCGAGGGTCAATACGACCATCTCCCCGAGGCCGCCTTCTACATGGTCGGCACGATCGAGGAAGCGGTCGAGAAGGCCGCCAAGCTCGCCAAGGAAGCGGCCTGATCCGCTGATTGCTAGACGGAGCCCTTCATGGCCACGTTTCACTTCGAACTCGTTTCTCCCGAGAAGCTGCTGTTCTCGGGAGAGGTGGACGCCGTCGTCGCCCCCGGCGCCGAGGGCGTGTTCACGGTTCTCAAAGATCATGCGCCGGTGATGACGGTGCTCAAGCCCGGCGTCGTCGAGATCGACGCGGCCGGCAATAAGGAAAAGCTGTTCGTGCGCGGCGGCTTCGCCGATGTCGGCCTCGGCGGCTTCACCATTCTGGCCGAATACGCCATTCCGGTCGCCGAACTCGACGCCGCCAAGCTCGACGCGGACATCAAAAATGCGAGCGAGGATGTCGCCGACGCCAAGGGCGACGAGGCGCGCCGCATCGCGGCCGAAAAGCTCGCTCAGCTGCAGGAGCTGAAGACGGCTCTCGCTCTGTAAAAGGCGCGTCGTCTCACGGTTCCAGAGCCTCTCCGCCGAAGGCTCTCCGATCATATGCCGCATAGAAAAGCGAGCGCTATCCGATCCGATTGGATCGGATAGCGCTCGATCTGTTTCTGGGCGCGCTCGGACCGGCGCGCCCCTGGATCGCGAGCCTTTGGGCCCGCTCAAAAACCCTTCGGCTGCGATGAAGCAGCTCACGAGAGCGTTTCCGGCCGAAGCGCACTCCGGTTCGGCGGAAAGGCTCGAAAGTGCGCTCAATGCTGGGCGGATTCCTGACGGCCGGCCCGACTGCGGGCGTGCGACTGAGCTCCCGCCGGCAGGCTGGTGCGGTCGATATAGCCCGGCTGATATTCGCCGCACCATTCATCGGCGGCGACGGCCGGCCATGCAGTGTCTGTGTTTCCCTGCTGACCCGCGCCGCGCATCGGCAGCGGGGCGTTGCGCCGGCATTGAGCGGCCGGTTGGTGCCAAAAACGGCAATCTCCGCAGTGCATAGCAGTCTCCTGTGTGGAACTCGGCACAGCGCTAATCCGCCCCGCTGAGAAAGGTTCCGAACAGGGGCGCGGCCCGGCGCCGCACTCCGGCGACGGCGTGGCTGCGCGAGCGCACGAGCCGCGGCTCATTTCAGGAATTGCGCGCCTTCCAGCCGGCGCCGCAGCTCGAAACTGTGGAATTGCGTGAAGATGGGCGCGATCCACGCTTTCAGCGCCGCTCGAATGACGATCGACATTTCCGGCGGCGGCGCCACCAGCAGCCGGCTCAGCGAAACATCCGGCTGTTCCAGCGTTTTCGCGACGGCGCCGTCCAGCGGGCCGATGACAAATCGGCGCGTCGATGGATAATGGCCGAGCGTCTCATGCGCATAGGCCCCGAGCGGCGCGGCGCCTTCGTTCTGCACCACCACCATGGGAAGATCGCGCCATGACGCGCTGAGCGATTGCGCGCTGGCCAGCGCCGTTTCCGACGGGTCCACATGGAAGAGGACGATCGGCTCGACGCCGCGCAAATGCGCTTCCTCCACAAAGCCGATTTCTTTCACCGTCTTGAAGAAGCGGTCGTAGCTGCGCTGCCAGACATCGACGATCTTGGGAACGCCGTCGTCGACCAGCAGCCTGTCGAACAAGGAAATCTGGCCGCGTATGGCGGCGATGTCGATGACCTGCGTGCGATCGGGAAACAATTCGTGATAGCGCGGCGCGTGAGGATCGGTGTCGAAGCCTTCGACGTCGGCGAGGCGCGAGAGATAGAAGTCCGTCAACAGCCGCGCGGTCGTCGAAACGCCCGATCGCGGATGCGGGGAACAGGCGACGAACACCAAAGTGCGTCGACTCATTTTTCACTCTCTCGGCGCCGCCCGAGGCTCGCTCTGCCACCAACCACACGAGCTCGGCGCTATGCGCCCTCCCTGCCGGCGATGCGATCCAGCAGACGGATGCGATCGAATTCGTCGGCGATCCTGTTCTGCCAGGTGCGGACATAGCCACGAAGGACGAAGGAATGGTCCGCCGGCCCCCCTTCCGCCGTCCGATTGGCGACGAAGGTGGAAAAAGGCGCGCCGGCGATCTCCACCTGTTCATAGGACAATTCGTTGAGCTTGGGGATGGTGATCTCGCCCGCCGTCTCCACTTTCTCGAAATATTTGCGGTGCGTCACAGGGTCCCACTCGAAAAATGTGGTGTCGTTGACATGGTTCTTGACGAGGAAATAATCGGCGTCATCGACATAAGGGGCGACTTCGGCGATCTCGTCCAGCGAGGCGATGGACGAGCCGAGCACATGGAACAGGATGAAGCCGACTTCCCCTTCCGCCACGGCGTCGAGAAAGCCGGTGTCCTGCAGCGCCTGCAAGGCCGGCTCCAGCCCGCCGGCGCGGACGTCGACGACGCTGACCCTCACCTGAGCCGTGGCCAGAGTGTCGATGATCTTCATTTGATCCGAGGTCGAGGTCAAATCGACGACGCTGGTCTGATCGGGATGAAAGCGATAGAGCGTGCCGCGCGGGGTCTCCGTATCGAAGGCCCGGGTCAAGACATTATTGGCGGCGAGATAGTCGAGCAGCACGCGGGCGATCGTCGTCTTTCCCACGCCGCCCTTGTCGGCGCCGACCAGAATGAGCGTCGGCCGACCTCTCTGAGGCGCGAGCGCAGGAGCTTTCTCCCGCACGACCGGCGGCCGCTCCTCGCGAGCCGAACTCTGCTTGGTTTCTTTGGTCGGTCTTTGAGCCATGGCCTAGCACCTATATCGCTCGCGCCCGCGTTCGGGCGGCAGGAACCTAAATCCCTTACCATTTATGCATTGCGCACGCCGAGACTTTTCTCGCCGCGGCGGGCGCGATCGAAACCTTTCCGGTTAATACCACGAAACTTGTTTGTAGTTTATCCGAAAGGCGCCGCCTATTATAGTGAATTGACATTCTCGCGACGTCGAATAATTAGGTCGCACATTATCGAAGATTTGCGGTTTTTCACGCTGTCGCCGGATGATACGGCGATCGGCGTGGCCGCATCGTCCGGCGCGAGACGCTCGCGCCGGGCCGAAAGCCGAAGGAAGGGCGCCTCTGCGGCGAAGGGGCCTATTCGGAGAAAAGGATGAGCGTGATCCGTGTCGAGGACGCAGACGGCGTCACCCACGAGCTGGAGCCTGTGGAAGGCTGGCGATTGATGGAGATTTTGCGGGATTACGGGATGGGTATGGAGGGCACATGCGGCGGCGCGGTCGCCTGCGCCTCCTGCCACATCGTGCTCGATCCCGAATGGGCCGACAAGGTCGCGCCGCCGCGCGAGGACGAGATCGACAAGCTCGACGAGCTGCCCTTCCTGCACGAGACCTCGCGGCTATCCTGCCAGATCATCTGGTCGGACGAGCTCGACGGGCTGAAGATCACTCTGGTCAAGGAGCCGACATGACGCGGGCCGTCGATCCGAAATTCTCGCCCAAAGTGCTGCTCGCCTCCGATCTCGCCGAGGGCGACGTCGTCTTTCTCGGCGCCGATGGCTGGGAGCGCGGCTTGTCTCGCGCGAAAATTGCTTATGACGCCGCAGAGGCGGCGGCGCTCGACGCCGCGGGCAAGGCCGCCGTCGCCTCGAACCGCGTCGTCGACGCCTATCTGGTCGATGTCTTCGTGGATGCGGCCGGCGCGCCGACGCCGCTGCATTTTCGCGAGAAGTTCCGCGCCGCCGGCCCCAGCGTGCGGCGCGATCTCGGCAAGCAGGCATGGCTGCAAGGAGCGGGGAATCGATGACTGCGCATGATCCGGCCCTGCCGCCGCGCCCCAATTCCGCGCCGACGATCTACGCCTATGACGAATATGACCGCGCCTTCGTGCGCGAGCGCGTCGCGGAATTCCGTGGCCAGGTGGAGCGTCGCCTCGCCGGCGCGCTGACGGAGGAGGAATTCCGCCCGTTCCGCCTGATGAACGGGCTCTATCTGCAGCTGCACGCCTATATGCTGC
The DNA here is from genome assembly GCF_003113265.1 of Methylosinus sporium. Taxonomy (GTDB): domain Bacteria; phylum Pseudomonadota; class Alphaproteobacteria; order Rhizobiales; family Beijerinckiaceae; genus Methylosinus; species Methylosinus sporium. The sequence continues at coordinate 6,555 of NZ_PUIV01000012.1, read as the reverse complement.
GCGTCGCCATTCCCTATGGCTCGCTCACCTCGCGGCAGATGCGCCAGCTCGCCTATATCGCCGACAAATGGGACAAGGGCTACGGCCATTTCACCACGCGGCAGAACCTGCAATATAATTGGCCCAAGCTCGTCGATGTGCCGGATATTCTCGAGGCGCTCGCCGACGTCGACATGCATGCGATCCAGACCTCAGGCAATTGCATTCGCAATGTGACGGCCGATCATTTCGCCGGCGTCGCCGCCGATGAGCTGGAGGACCCGCGGCCGACGGCGGAGTTTCTGCGCCAATGGTCGAGCGCTCATGCCGAATTCAGCTTCCTGCCGCGCAAGTTCAAGATCGCGGTGAGCGGCGCCGAGCATGACCGCGCCGCGATCAAGATTCACGACATCGGCCTGCGCATCGTGAAGAATGCGGAAGGCGAGATCGGCTATGAGGTGATCGTCGGCGGCGGTCTCGGCCGCACGCCTTTCGTCGGCAAGCTGCTGCGGGAGTTTCTGCCGCGCGCGCAATTGCTCGCCTATCTCGAGGCGATTCTGCGCGTCTATAATCGCTTCGGCCGTCGCGACAACAAATACAAAGCGCGCATCAAAATATTGGTGCACGAGACTGGGCTCGACGAGATTCGCGCGCAGGTGGAGGCCGAGTTCGCCGCCATGGACCGCGCGCCTTTCGCCTATGACGCGCAGGAGCTGGAGCGCGTCGTCGCGGCTTTCGCGCCGCCGGCTTACGAGGCTTTGCCCGCGCATTCGGACGGCTTCGAAAAGGCCAAGGCGGAGAACGCCGAATTCGCCGCCTTCGCCGCGGTGAATGTCGCGCCGCATAAGGTTCCCGGCTACGCCATCGTCACTGTCTCGTTGAAGCCGATCGGCGGCATTCCGGGCGACGCCACTTCCGCGCAGATGCGCGCGCTGGCCGACGCCACCGACACATATGGTTTCGGCGAATTGCGCGTCAGCCATGAGCAGAACATCATTCTTCCGCATGTGAAGCGGGATGATCTTTTCGCACTGTGGCGCGATCTTTCGGCGGCGGGCCTCGCGACCGCCAACGCCGGGCTCATCAGCGATATCATCTCCTGCCCGGGGCTCGACTATTGCTCGCTCGCGACGGCGCGCTCCATTCCGATCGCTCAGGCGATCTCGGAGCGTTTCGCCGATCTCGAGCGCCAGCGCCTCATCGGCAAGCTGGGGATCAAGATATCCGGCTGCATCAACGCCTGCGGCCATCATCATGTCGGCGCGATCGGCATTCTCGGCCTCGAGAAGAAGGGCGTCGAGTCCTATCAGATCACGCTCGGCGGCGATCCGACGCTCTCGGCCTCGATCGGCGAATTGCTCGGTCCCGGCGTCTCGGCGGAAGAGGTTCCCGACGTGATCGAGAGCCTGGTGCAATTCTATCTCGCCGAGCGGCGCGACGGCGAGGCTTTCATCGACACATGGCGGCGCTTGGGCCATAAGCGTTTCAAGGAATCTGCGCGCCGGGAGGGCGAGGATGGCTCTGGTATCTGACGGCGCTTTCATCGCGGACGAGTGGCGCCGTCTCGCCGATGAGGAATCCCTGCCCGGCGCCGGCAAGGTGATCGTCTCGCTCGGGCGACTGCCCGCCGCGCTGGAAGATGCGCGGCTGACGGCGCTCGGCGTCTATGTCGCCAATACGACGGATCCCAAGGCGCTGGCGCCTCATTTCTCGCGTCTCGCGCTCATCGACATCGCCTTTCCGGCCTTCACCGATGGGCGCGGCTTCTCGCTCGCGCGGCTGCTGCGTCGCGAGGGTTTCGTGGGCGAGTTGCGGGCGAGCGGCCGGCTGACGCCGGATCAATATTTGCACGCGATCGGCGGCGGCTTCGACACGATCGAAATTCCCGACGAACTCGCGGCGCATCACGGCGAGGCCAATTGGGCAAAGGCGCGTCAGGCGCGCAGCCTCTCCTATCAGCGCGGCGTCGCGGGCGGCGCATCTATACTCGAACGCCGGCGAAAGGGCGTGGCATGAAGACGTCGATCGTCGAAACGCTCGCGCCGCGCCTCGCGCCGCTCGATCTCGATCATCGCCTGACGCTCACGCGCGAGGTCATTCCCGGCCGCATCGTCTTCACGACGAGCTTCGGCATAGAGGATCAGCTCGTCACCCATTCCATCTTCACCCAGGGCCTCGAGATCGATGTGGTGACGATCGACACGGGCCGTCTCTTCGAGGAGACGATCGCCCTTTGGGAGAGGACCGAGGCGCGCTATGCGCGGCGCATTCACGCCGCCTATCCGCAGGCGCTGCCGCTCGCCGATTATGTCGCCGAGCATGGCGTCAATGGCTTCTATCGCTCGATCGAGAATCGCAAGGGCTGCTGCCATATTCGCAAGGTGGAGCCGCTGTCGCGCCTGCTCGCCGGCGCCTCCGCCTGGGTGACGGGCCTGCGCGCCGATCAATCGCAGGCGCGCGAGGGCGTGCATCTCATCGAGAGCGACGCCGAGCGTCGGCTGGTCAAGCTCAATCCGCTCGCCGATTACACGCGCGAGGCCATCGTCGCCGCGACGGAGGAATTCAGCGTGCCGGTGAACGAGCTGCACGAGAAGGGTTTCCTCTCCATCGGCTGCGCGCCCTGCACGCGCGCGCTGGAGCCCGGCGAGAGCGAGCGCGCCGGCCGCTGGTGGTGGGAAGAGGACGAGAAGAAAGAATGCGGCCTGCATGTCGGGCCGGACGGAAGGCTGACGCGCGGCGCGGCGCCGGAGAGCTCGCAATGAACGCGCTGGCGGCAAAGCCCCTCGGCCATTTGGATCGGCTGGAGGCGGAGAGCATTCACATCCTACGCGAGGTCGTCGCCGAATGCGAGCGGCCGGTGATGCTCTACTCCATCGGCAAGGATTCGGCGGTGATGCTGCATCTCGCCATGAAGGCCTTTTATCCGTCGAAGCCGCCATTCCCGCTGCTGCATGTCGACACGACATGGAAGTTCAAGGAAATGATCGCCTTTCGCGACCGCCGCGCGGCCGAAACGGGCCTCGAGCTGCTCATCCACACCAATCCGGAAGGGGTCGCGATGAATATCGATCCCACCGTGCACGGGTCGCAGCTCCATACGCAGATCATGAAGACCGACGCGCTGAAGCAGGCGCTCGACAAATGGAAATTCGACGCGGCCTTCGGCGGCGCGCGGCGCGATGAGGAGAAATCCCGCGCCAAGGAGCGCGTGCTCTCCTTCCGCAACGCCCAGCATCGCTGGGATCCGAAGGCGCAGCGCCCCGAGTTCTGGCGCCTCTACAACGCGCGCAAGGGTCCGGGCGAGAGCCTGCGCGTGTTTCCTCTGTCCAATTGGACCGAGGCCGATGTGTGGGACTACATCGCGCGCGAGGGCATCGATGTCGTGCCGCTCTATTACGCCAAGGAGCGGCCGGTGATCGATCGCGGCGGTATGCTCATCATGGTCGACGATGATCGCCTGAAGCTGCAGCAAGGCGAGACCGTGCAGCAGAGGCTGGTGCGCTTCCGCACGCTCGGCTGCTATCCGCTGACCGGCGCGATCGAGAGCTCCGCGGCGACGCTGGAGGAGATCATCGCCGAAATGCGTGCGAGCCGCTCCTCCGAGCGCCAGGGCCGCCTCATCGATCACGACGGCTCCTCCTCCATGGAGCAGAAGAAGCAGGAGGGTTATTTTTGATGCACGGCGGCCTCGCCACGCCCGCGCCGCTGCGCGCCCCCGTCGGGCCGGCGCCCGCCGACAAGCCCTTGTTGCGCTTCATCACCTGCGGCTCGGTGGACGACGGCAAGTCGACGCTCATCGGCCGTCTGCTCTATGACGCCGATCTCGCGGCCGACGATCTCATCGCCGCGCTCGAGAAGGATTCGAAGAAGCACGGCACGCAGGGCGACGATCTCGATTTCGCGCTGCTCGTCGACGGCCTCGCGGCGGAGCGCGAGCAGGGCATCACCATCGATGTCGCCTATCGCTATTTCGCGACGGAGAAGCGCAAGTTCATCGTCGCCGACACGCCCGGCCATGTGCAATACACGCGCAATATGGCGACCGGCGCCTCGACGGCGGAGCTCGCCGTTCTGCTCGTCGATGCGCGCAAGGGCCTCCTGGATCAGACGCGCCGACACAGCGTCATCGTCTCCATGCTCGGCGTGCGCCACGTCGTCGTCGCCGTCAACAAGATGGACCTCGTCTCCTATTCGCAGGAGATTTTCGCCGACATAGAGCGCGACTTCCGCGCCTTCGCCGAGCAATTGCGCTTTCTCACCATTCAGGTGATTCCGCTGGTCGCCAAGGACGGCGACAATCTCGTTCATGCGAGCAAGAAAATGGACTGGTATTCCGGTCCGCCGTTGCTCGCCTATCTCGAGAGCGTCGCCTCGGACGACAACGCCCGCGTGCTGCCCTTCCGCTTCCCCGTGCAATGGGTGAACCGGCCGTCCCATGATTTCCGCGGCTTCTCCGGCTTCATCGCCGGCGGCAACGTAAAGCCGGGCGACATCGTCCGCATTTTGCCGTCCGGCCGCGACACGACGATCGCGCGCATCGTCACCTATGACGGCGATCTCGCCCATGCGGTGGCCGGCCAGTCGGTGACGCTGACCCTCACCGAAGAGATCGACATTTCCCGCGGCGACATGCTCGCCTCGCCGGTGTCGCCGGCCAAGATCGGCGATCGCCTGTCGGCCCGGCTGCTATGGCTGGTGCGCGAGCCGCTCACGCTGGACAAGAGCTATCTTTTAAAGCTCGGCGCGCGAACGACGCCGGCTTTTGTGAAGCAGGTCGCCTCGCACATAAAGATCGAGACCGGCCTCGCCGAGCCGCTCGCCGATGCGTCGCAGACGCTCGCCTTCAACGAGATCGGCGAGGCAGAGCTGTGGCTCGACACCGCCATCGCCTGCGATCTCTATGAGGACAATCGCGAGACCGGCGGCTTCATCCTCATCGATCGCGTGACCAATGAGACGGTCGCCGTCGGCATGGTGAAGCAATCGGCCTGGACCGAGCGCAGCGCGCGCAATGGCGTGGAGGCGAGCTACGCCTCCATGGAAGGCGTGCCGTCGCCCGACCTGCTGCATCCGACGCCCTTGCGCAGCCTGGTGAAATCGCTGTCCTGGCGCGTGCCCGGCAGCGTCATCACTTTCGGCGCGGCCTTCCTGTTCACGCAGGACACGGGCATATCGGCCGCGATCACCGGCACGGAGATCGTCTCCAAAATCGTACTCTATTATCTGCACGAGCGTCTGTGGACGCGCTTCGCCGTCGGCCTCACCAAGGGCGAGCCGCCGCACGACGACACGGGATTGTAAGGCCGTTCTCGCGACGAGACGCTGAAGCGCCCCTCCCTCACCCTCCCCCGCTATCGCGGGAGAGGGAAGCGGCAAACGTTACACGAAATCTCCATGATACGCGCAATCCGCCCCCTCTCCCGCATAGCGGGGGAGGGTTGGGGAGGGGGCTCGCGCACGCCTTCGCTGTCATCGACGCAGGACGCGAGCCCGATATTCGGCGGGCGTTTCCACCCCCTTCAGGGGGATTTTGGCGCTCGTTTTGTTTACCCAGCGCAGCCGATTTTTGCAGGTATCTTTTGCACAGCGGAAGTCATTGAAATGCAAGGGTAGGGCGCGTGCTGCAGAAGTCTTAAGTTTCGCAACCACACGTCAATTGACTTCTGCGTCGGTCGGCTGTAGTTAGTAGGTACTAACTAAGGTAGGTAGGAACTAATGTCATCCAGACGGGAGCTCCTTATGAAAACCGCCCAGCGAGGAAAGTACGCGCCCCTCTTCCATCACTTACAAGAATTCCGGCGTAAGGAGTGGAAGGCAACCTTCAGCGAGATTGAAAGCGTCTTGGGCTTCAGGTTGCCTGACAGTGCAAGAATTCATCGGCCGTGGTGGGCTAACCAAGGTGAGCGCGGCGGGCATTCTCATGCATTGGCATGGGAAATGGCGGGGTGGAAAACGTCGCAGGTCGATATGGCCGAAGAGAGCGTCGTCTTTGTCGAAGTGCCAGGCCTCGGCAGCTAAAAATTTTATTTGACAAAAGAGCGCATATCGCTAGCTTGCGTTTCGCAATATAGTAGGAGGCCGCCTCATGTCGTTCGGACTTGAAAATTTCAAAAACACGCCCCTCGGCGAGAAGGTCGGGGAAATGCTGAACAATCCCGCGCAAATCTCGGACATGATCGCCTTAAGCCGACACAGGATTCCGGCCGTGCAGGACTTAGGAAAACCAATCCTGGCCTTGGGCATGCCGATTACGGACGAGGATAAAAAGCTAATCGGCCGCTGGGTAAAAGACGTGATGGAAGCTCATGGCTACACAACCGACCCGAAATCAAAAGGCCGAGTAGCGCCCGGGAATCTATTCACGACCGGGGCTATTTACTATTCGAAAGTGATCCACGGTGGTGGCGTTGCCGCATAACTCGCCACTATGGAACCAGAGTGCCAACATGGCTGCGCCTTTCCCCCACCTTGACAATAATCAGAAAATATTCCTATACTCCCTCACCCTCGCCGAACGGCAAGGGCCTCGCCCTGGGGTAGGGGCGGGGCCCTTGCCGTTCGGCGAGGGTGAGGGAG
>NZ_PUIV01000011.1 GCF_003113265.1 Methylosinus sporium | reverse complement strand
CGTCAGTTCTAAGACGGGCGAGTCGAAGACTGCCCCCACCCTCCCCCTGCAAGGGGAGGGTGGGGGCAGTCTTCGACTCGCCCGTCTTAGAACTGACGAGACTGCAATATTCAAGCGTTTCGTTCTGCCAAGAGCCGCGCGATCCCGGCTCGAAGCTCGGCGACGCCCTCGCCTGTGCGCGAGGAGGTGAGGGCGAGGCGCGGGAAGGCGGCGGGGCGCTTGGCCAGCGCAGCCTCCACCGCGGCGACGGCGGCCTCGCGCTCGGAGACCTTCAACTCGTCGCGTTTCGTCAGCACGATCTGATAGGAGACTGCGGCGCGGTCGAGCAGATCGAACATCTCTTCATCGAGATCCTTCACGCCGCGGCGGCTGTCGATGAGCACGAAGACGCGCGCCAGCGAGGCGCGGCCGCGCAGAAACTCCTCCATCAGCCGTGTCCAATTGGCGATCTTCTCCTTGCCGACGGCGGCGTAGCCATAGCCGGGCATATCGACGAGGCGCAGCGGCTCCGCGCCCGGCGCGGCGCCGAGAGCGAAGAAATTGAGCTGCTGCGTGCGCCCCGGCGTGTTGGAGACGCGGGCCAAGGTCTTGCGGCCGGTGAGAGCGTTGAGGAGGGAGGATTTGCCGACATTGGAGCGGCCCGCGAAGGCGATCTCCGGCGGGCCGATCGGCGGCAGATCGCCGGATTTCGCGCTGGCGAATATGAAATCGCACGGGCCGGCGAAGAGCAGCCGGCCCGGCTCGGTGAAATCCTCGTCGCGGGTTTCGTTCAAAGCGTGATCCAAGGGTGCGGCGCGCCCTGCGATCAGGCGGCCTTTTTGAAGGTGAACGTCTTTTTCAGATTGTCCCACAGCTCGAACTTCACGCCCGCGCGCTTCATGATGACCCATTGCTGCGCGACCGAGAGCACATTGTTCCAGGTCCAATAGATCACGAGGCCGGAGGCGAAGCTGCCGAGCGAGAAGGTGAAGATCACCGGCATCCAGCCGAAGGCCATTTTCTGGATTTCGTCGGTCGGCTCCGGATTCATCTTCATCTGCACCCACATGGAGACGCCCATGACGAGCGGCCAAACGCCGAGCCATAGAAACGAGCCGAAGACCGGAATATGGGTCGGATCGAAGGGGATGAGGCCGAAGAGGTTGAAGATATTGGTCGGGTCCGGCGCCGAGAGGTCCTTGATCCAGCCATAGAAGGGCGCATGGCGCATTTCGATGGTGATGATCAGAACCTTGTAGAGCGAGAAGAACACTGGAATTTGCAGCAAAGCAGGGAGGCAGCCGCCGGCGGGATTGACCTTCTCGCGGCGGAACAGCTCCATCTGCTCGCGGCTCATCGCCTGCTTGTCGCTGCCGTATTTTTCCTTCAGCGCCTGAATCTTGGGCTGAATTTCCTTCATCTTGGCGACGGCCAGATAGCTCTTGTTGGCGAGTGGCAGGAAGGCGATCTTGACGAGCACGGTGACGGCCAGAATGGCGAGGCCGAAATTGCCGAGCACATGGAACAGGCTGTCGATGATGCGGAACATCGGCCGGGTGAGGAAGTAGAACCATCCCCAATCGATGAGTCGGTCGAAGAGCTTGATGCCCTGGCCCTCATAGGCGTCGAGCGTGTCGACGACCTTGGCGCCGGCGAAGATGCGCGACGCGACCGAGGCCGAGGCGCCCGGCGCGATCGTGAGCGGCGCCTCGACCGTATCGGCCTGATAGGCCTTGGTCGTTCCGGCGCCCGAAGCCGAGAAGCGCGCCACCAGCGGCCGATCCTGCTGCGGCACCAGCACGGCCGCCCAATATTTCTCGGTGAAGCCGAGCCAGCCGCCGGTCGCTTCGAAAGACTTTGTGGCGTGCGGCTCCTTCTCGACCTTCTCGAATTTCAGCTCCTGCAGGCCGGCCTCGCCCAAGACGCCGACGAAGCCTTCGTGCAGGGCGGCGTAGCCGGCGCTCTGCAGCGCGCCGATGCGCGACACGCGCAGATAGGGATAGATGGTGACGGGGCTCTGGCCGTGATTCTCGACGCTGTCGGTCACCGAGAACATATATTGATCGTCGACCGCGATTTTGCGCTTGAAGACGAGGCCCTGGCCATTGTCGAAGGACAGCGTCAGCGGCTGGCCGACGGCGAGCTGATCGTGATCGGCGCTCCATAGCGATTCGCTGGTCGGCAGAGCGGGCGGCGCCGTGTCCTTGTCGGAGGCGAGAAAGCCCGATTCGGCGTAATAGGGCTGCGGCGCGCCCTCGGGCGAGAGCAGCACGATGATCGGGCTCGTGGGATCGACGGTCTCGTGATAATTTTTCAGCGAGACGTCGTCGATGCGTCCGCCTTTCAGCGCGATCGAGCCGGAAATGGAGGGCGTGTCGATGGAGACGCGCTTGCTCTCGGCGAGCGCGGCCTCGCGCGTCTTGGGCGCGGGCCGGGCGGCGGCGACGTTCTGCTGTGGCTGCCGGGCGGCCGGAGGCGCGGCTTTGTCGGCGGCGGACTGATCAGCGGGTTTGGCGGCGGGCTTTTGCGCCGCGGGCCTCTGCTGCTGCGCGAGCTGCGCTTCCTTCTGCTGCTGCTCGAGCTTGGGGAAAGCGTAGAAATAATCCCAGCCGGCGATCGCCAGCATCGACAGGCCGGCCGCTATGAGGACATTCTTCGTATATTCGTTCATGACGCCTGCGGCCTGTCTTTGGAGTTGCGATGGTGGCGCCGGGTCTTGTCGCCCGGCCTGAGCTTCGTCAGTCCGTCCGCGATTTGCGCCGTCAATTCCAGAAAAGGCGCCGTCAATGCCTCGGGCCGGGCGACGAAGACATAATCATAGCCCGGGAGACCGGATGCGCCACAGAGCCGCAGCGCCTCTCTCAATCGGCGCCGGATACGGTTGCGGCCGACGGCGCCGGCGACTTTCTTCGTCACGGTGAAGCCGAAGCGCGGCGCCTCCGAATCTTCGCCCTCTCGGGCCGCCGCCTGCAGCTTGAAGGCGCGCGCGCCGCGACTGAGCCCGCTCTTGGCGGCGCGCAGAAACTCGCGCCGTTTTCGCAGTCGTCGCGGCTTCGTCTTCCGCGTTTCGGTCGGGATGTTCTCGCTCATGCCTCTCGTCCTCATTCGGCCGAGAAGCCTGCGAAATCAGGCGGACAGGCGCTTGCGTCCGCGGGCGCGGCGCGCCGCGAGGACATTGCGGCCGCCGACGGTCGCCATGCGGGCGCGAAAGCCGTGGCGGCGCTTGCGCACCAATTTGCTGGGTTGATAAGTTCTCTTCACCTTGGGTCTCCGCTCGCTCAGGTCGCCGATCGAAGAGCCGTCCCGCCGCGCGCGCCGACAGCGCTCGCGTCGACATCGCCTCGCGCCGACAGCTCGTCATCGGCCGGCCGCCGCCACGGCCCTCGATCTTGTGTTCAGGTCTCGTCGGGCGTCTCGCCCGCGGCCGGCTGCATCCGCATTTTTGTGGGCGCGCAAGCCCCCGCACGAAACGCGTCTTTCCGACGCCGCGCCGGCATATAGGAGAAAGCCCGCGCATAAGTCAATCGCGCAGCGCAGCGCGAACCACGGCGTCGCGGGGCTTTCGTGAAGCTTTCGCCGCGGAGTTTGCGTAGCGCCGGAGCGCTTCGCAGCCGCGCGAGCGGCTTGTATAAATGAGGGAGCCGGTCGATTCGTCCCCCTCGAGAGACGCTGTTCTGGCTCGTGGCGGCTCCTCCAGCCGTCGACGATCGAGGTTCTGGTTTGCCGCCGGGCCGAAGGTCAGGGTTTGTTAACCATTACCGCTTAGCGTTTCGACAAATAGACATAGAACTCGGCGCGCGCCCGACGAATCTCGGCGCATCGTCGACGCTCGGGCGGCGCGACGGCGTCCGGGGGCAGATTTGGTGGAGCTGGGTGGGGATCGAAAATGCGCGTTTTACTGATAGAGGATGACAGCGCGACCGCTCAAAGCATCGAGCTCATGCTCAAATCCGAGAATTTCAACGTCTATACGACGGACCTCGGAGAAGAGGGCATCGATCTCGGAAAGCTCTACGATTACGACATCATCCTGCTCGATTTGAATCTGCCCGACATGTCCGGCTATGAGGTGCTGCGCACCTTGCGGGTCGCCAAGGTCAAGACGCCGATTCTGATCCTGTCCGGCCTCGCCGGCATAGAGGACAAGGTGAAGGGTCTGGGCTTCGGCGCTGACGATTATCTGACGAAGCCCTTCCACAAGGACGAGTTGGTGGCGCGCATTCACGCCATCGTGCGCCGCTCCAAGGGCCACGCCCAATCGGTCATCACCACGGGCGATCTCGTCGTCAATCTGGACCAGAAGACGGTGGAGGTCTCCGGCGCCCGCGTGCATCTGACCGGCAAGGAATATCAGATGCTCGAGCTGCTCTCGCTGCGCAAGGGCACGACCCTCACCAAGGAGATGTTCCTCAACCATCTCTACGGCGGCATGGACGAGCCGGAGCTCAAGATCATCGACGTGTTCATCTGCAAGCTGCGCAAGAAGCTCGCCAACGCCAGCGAAGGCCGCAACTACATCGAGACGGTGTGGGGCCGCGGCTATGTGCTGCGCGAGCCGAGCGAAGCCGACGAGCGCATCACCGCTTGAGCCCAAAGCCGGAGCGACGAAATGCAAAGGGGCCCTCGCCGGGCCCCTTTGCATTTTTGCCGCTCATCCGGCTTCGAGAGCGTTTCCAGCCGAAGCGGACGCTGGCTCGGCGTTGGAAACGCGTCGAAACGAGAACTCATGAGACTGGCTGCCCGAATCGCGCCCGACGAAGCCGCGCGGATCACGCGATGGCGGCGCGGCGCCGGCGTGGCAGAATGCGGCAGTCGCCGGAGGTCGATGTCGTGAAGCGCTCGTCGAACTCCATCGTCTCCGCCGCGCCGAGAATCAGCACGCCGTCTTCCGCCAGCGCGCCGAACAGGCGCGTCATGACGTCGCGCCGCACATCGGGTTCGAAATACATGAGCACATTGCGGCAAAAGACGATGTCGTAAGGTCCGGCGTCGCGAAATTCGTCGAGCAGATTGAGCTTTTGGAAGGCGACGCGCGCCCGCAGCGCGTCATTGACGCGCCAATATCCTTTGAAGGGCTCGAGGTGGCGCAGCAGCCGCGCCGTGGTGAGGCCCCTCTGCGCCTCGAACTGGCTATAGACGCCCCGCCGCGCCGTCTCCAGAGCCAGTTCCGAAATATCCGTCGCCAGGATCTCGATCGTCCAGTCCTCGAGATCGGGCTCCGATTCGGCGAGCGCCATGGCGATGGAATAGGGCTCCTGTCCGGTCGAGCAGGCGGCCGACCAAATGCGCAGGCGGCGCGGCTCGCCGCGCCGCGCCATCAGTTCGGGAAGCCATTCCTGCCTCAGCTTCTCGAAGGGAACGCGGTCGCGGAAAAACGAGGTTTCGTTATTCGTCATCGCTTCGACGACGCGCTGCAGCAGCGCCTCGTCCTCGTGCTTTTCGATGAGGCGCATGAGCATGGCGAGATCGCGGCATTCATGCGCCCGCATGATCGGCTCGAGCCGGCTCTGGGCGAAGTAGAGCTTGTCGGCGCCGAGCGAAATGCCGGCGACCGAGCCGATGAGGCGCCGCAGGCGCGCGAAGGCGAGGCTCATTCCAGCCTCCCCGCCGCAGTCTCCGCGCCGGGTCGAAAAACGCGGACCGCCGCCCGTTTCCGCATTGCGCCGTCGCTCGCGAGAGCGTCCCTGTTGCTGCCGTTCGGGCTCAGATGACGCCGATATCCTCGAGCTTCGACCGCACCACATGCTGGTCGAAGGGCTTCATGATATATTCGTCGGCGCCGGCGTCCATCGCCAGAGCGATATGGCTCGCCTCGTTCTCCGTGGTGCAGAACACCACTTTGGGACCCGCCCCGCCGGGCATTTTGCGCAGCGCGCGCAGGAATTCGACGCCGTCCATCTCCGGCATGTTCCAGTCGAGCAGGATCGCATCCGGCATCGCCTGCTCGCAGGCGACCAGCGCCTTGCGGCCGTTCTCCGCCTCGACGGTGGAAAATTGCATTCCTTCGAGAATGCGGCGCGCGACTTTGCGGATGACCGCAGAATCGTCCACGACCAGAATCTGCTTCATTAGTCTCCTCCTCGGGATGCGTCTCTCGAATGGCCGTCGCGGCCGCCGCTCTCGCTCTGCCTCGACAGGCGCCGCACCAGCGCCGGAATGTCGAGGATCGGCAGGAAATCGTCGTCGAGGCGGTAGCAGGCGTTGGTGGCGTCGATGAATTGCTGTCCGACATGGGTCGGGCAGACCATGCGCTCGTCCTCCTCGCAGGTGACGACGTCGCCGGTCTCGTCGATGAGCAGAGCGTAGCGCTCGCCATTGTGCTCTATGCAGACGGCGAGCTTCGAATCGGGTCGGTCGCCGCCGTCGAGCTCGAGACAGCGATCGAGCCGCAGCGCGGTGACGATGCGGCCGCGCAGATTGGCGAGGCCGGCGATCTCGCGCGGCGCTAGCGGGACCGGCGTCACTTTGTCGACATGGAAGATCGTCTTCACGCATTCGACCGGCAGGCCGAAGCTCTGACCGCGAACCTTTATGGTGAAATTGCGGGTCTGCTGCTTGGCCGCGTCGATCGGCCGGCGGCGTCCATTGGTCTCGCGTTGCTGCTGCGTCATGCGGCGAGCTCCGACATGATGCGCAATTCGAGATCGCGCGGCGCTGTGTCCGCCTTGTCGAGCAGGCGGCCGACGCATTCGATGAGCGCGCGGCGATCGAATTTGCCGGTGACGGAAGCGATGCCGCAGGCTTTCGCGGCGGCGAGCACGCTCGGCGCGGCTTGCGCCGCGAGCGCCACCACCGGCAGATCGGCGAGGCCGGGCAGCTCATGCAGCGCGCGGGCGAAATTATAGCCGTCCATCTCCGGCATGTCGGTATCCGTCACCACGGCTTCGACGGCGAGCCCTTTGCGCAAGAAGGAGAGGGCTTCCGGCGCCGAGGCCGCGGTCGTCACCTCATAGCCGGCGGAGCCGAGAATCGGCGCCAGCATGTCGCGGAAGAAGGCCTTGTCGTCGACGAGCAGAATGCGATGCCGCTTGCTGACGCCGCGCGCCACGGCGGCGGGGCAGGCGATGCGCATGTAGTAAGTGGCGTCGAGAAATTCGACGATCTCGCCGCCGAGCTGGATCGAGCCGAGGATATGCGGGGAATTGCTCTCCCGCTGCAGATCGAGAATTTCGTCGGTCACGTCGACGATATCCTCTATGAGCAGGCCCATGGACTGGCCCGCGCCGGACAGCACCAGGATCGGGCTGGAGGGGCGGTCGAGCGCCACATCCGCCGTCGCCGGAATGATCGGCAGAAGGCTGTCGCGATAGGCCATGACGAAAGCCCCGTCCGAAGGGATCAGCCGCTCGCGCGGCACATCCTCTATGCGCAGAACGAGGGACAGAGGCAGCGCCTTCAGCGGGCCCGGGCCCGCCTTGACCAGTATGATCCGCGTCTTCTCCGCCCGCGGCGTGAAGGCTTCCGGCGTCGCCGCTTCGGCCGGGCGCTCGGCCAGCCGCTGCAATCCGCCATGTTCGAGCAGCGCGGCCGGATCGAGAATGAGCACGACGGATCCGTCGCCGAGGATCGTCTGGCCCGAGAACACGCCGAGACGCGCCAGCGCGCTCACCAGCGGCTCGATGACGACTTCCTGCACATCGGCGATCGTCTCGACCAGCAGGCCGAAACGCGCGGCGCCGACGCGCAGCACGACGACGAAGCCGTCGCGCGTCTCCTCCTCGGCCGGGCGGCCGAGCGCGAGCGTCGTGGAGAGATCGAGCAGCGGCAGCACGTCATTGCGCAGGCGCAGCACCGGCGCGTCATGAATATATTGGATCGCGTGCTCGAAACCGTCGCCGACGCCGACGAGCTCGACGACGGTCATCTGCGGTATGGCGAAGCGGGAGCCGTTGCTGGTCAGGATCAGCGCCGGCGTGATGGCGAGCGTCAGCGGAATGCGCAGCGTCACGCAGGCGCCCCGGCCATAGCGCGAGGTCAGCGAGACGGAGCCGCCGATCGACTGGATATTCTCGCGCACCACATCCATGCCGACGCCGCGGCCGGAGACCTTGGTGACGCCGTCCGCCGTCGAGAAGCCGGGCGTGAAGACGAATTCGAACAGCTCGCTGTCGGTGAATTTGGAGATGTCCGCCTCGCCGACGAGCCCATTGGCCAGCGCCTTGGCGTGGATGCGCGCGACGTCGAGCCCGCGGCCGTCGTCGGCGATGTCGATGATGATCTGGCCGGCGTCATAGGCGGCGCGCACGGTGATGACGCCGGTTTCGTTCTTGCCGATGCGCGCGCGCTCGGCCGGCGGCTCTATGCCGTGATCGGCGCTATTGCGGATGATATGGGTCAGCGGCGCGCGAATGAGCTCGATCACCTGCCGGTCGAGCTCGGTGTCGGAGCCTTCCGTCGTGATGACGATCTTCTTGCCGAGATCATGGGCGAGATCGCGCACGAGGCGCGGCAGCGTCGAGAACAGCCGTCCGACCGGCTGCATCCGCGCGCTCATCACCGCATCCTGCAAATCGCTGGTGATATTGGACAGCGTCTGCACCGTGCTGCTCATCGCCTCGTCGCCGCCGGCCCAAGCGCTCGACAATTCGAGCAGCCGATTGCGGGTGGAGACGAGCTCGGAGACGATGCCCATCAGCCGGTCGAGCACATTGACCGAGACGCGCACCGTCTCGCCGATATGGGCGACGCCGGCGGCGTGCGCCTCGTTCGGCGGCTGCGCGGCGCGCGGTTCCGCGAGCGGCGCGGCGAGGTCCGTTTCGGCGATTTCGGCCGCCGGCGGCTCGGCCTCGCCGAGGCGCGCGCGTCGCGTCGCGTCCTCCAGCGCGACGACGAGCTCCTCGTCGTCGCCCGCGGGCTCTTCCTCGGAACGGCCCATTTCCGCGAGAATATCCTTCAGGCGGTCCACGGCGGCGAAGATCAGCGTGACATGCGAGGCGCGGACCGGCGCGCCGTCGCGCAGCGCGCCGATGAGCGCCTCGGTCGAATGGGTCAGCCGGCCGACGCGCGGCAGCTTCAAAAAGCCGCTGGTGCCTTTGATCGTATGCACATGGCGGAAGAGGCTGGCGATGAGCGCCCGATCGCTCGGGTCCTTCTCGAGACAGACGAGCTCCATCGTCGCCGCATCGATGTGCTCGGCGGTCTCGACGAGGAAATCGTTGAGAAGTTCGTCCATGGCGTCGTCGATCTCGGGCCGCATGAGCAGCGTCGACGCCATTCTTGACGCATTCTGGTTAAGAGAAGTGAAATTCCCACGCTCGAGGTCGAAGGCGCGGGCTTTCTGTGGTCGTCGAAGCGCAGAAAGGCCCCGAGTTCTCGTTCCGACTCGTTTCCAGCGCCGAACCGGCGTCCGCTTCGGCCGGAGACGCTCTCGTCTCAGGCCTCGAGCGCCGTCGGCGTCTCGATCTCCTGCTCAGCCTGCGCGGCGGCCGGCCGCGCGGTGATGGTCACATGCTCCGGCTCTGTGGAGATTTCGACCTCGAGCCCGCTCGCCTTTGCGACGAGGCCGGCGTAATAGGCCTGAATGGCGCGCGCGTCGACGACGCCCTCCTCCGGCTCGCCGGCCAGCAGGGCCGGAATCGCCGCGGCGATGCGGGCGTTCACGCCCTTCGACTCGAGGGTGAAGGCGACCTCGTCTCCGGCGCCGGTGGAGGCGACCGAGATGACGCCGCCGCGCGGAATCGCCGCATCGGCGATCAGGCAGAGATTGAGCAGCAATTTCACCTTGTTCTTCGACATCAGCACGCGCGGCACGCTCCATTCGAGCTTGGTGCGCTCGTCGGCGAGCAGCTGGCGCGTCACATGCTCGGCGTCGCCGGTGTCGATCTCGGCGCCCTTGGAGCCGGCGGCGCCGAAGGCGAGGCGGCAGAATTGCAGCCGGGCGGACGCCTCCGCCGCGCTGGATTTGATGAGCGCCAGCGCATGGCCGCGCATCTCGGCGTCCTTCTCCTCCTCCAGCACCTCCAGCCCGTTGACGATGGCGCCGACGGGCGAGATCACGTCATGGCAGACGCGGGAGGAGAGCAGCGCGGCGAGATCGAGGGAGTCGAGCGCGAATTTGGTCATGAGGCCATCCGAATGATCTGCCGGAACGCCATGGCGGCCCCGGCCAGAGCGGGAACGCGGCTAAAACGAATCACCCGCGCCCATTTGCCCCATTGGTAGCCGCGCCGCGCCCGCTTGCAAAGCGTCGCCGTCGGGGCCGGCCGGCGCGCGGCCAGCCCCACGCGAGCCTTCAGAACGTCGCCTTGGCGCCGAGGAAGAAGCTGCGCCCCGCCTCGGGATAGCCGTCGGTGAATGTGTAGGCGGTGTCGAACATGTTGCGCACCCCGCCTTCGATCTTGAAGTTCGGATGCAGCTGATATTCAGCCGTGAAATTGGCCAGGAAAAAGGCGCCGGTCCGATAATAGATCGTCCCCGCCGTGTTGGAGGTCCAGCGATTGCTGTTCATCTCGACATTCGGCGTCAGCGTCAGCCCGTCGAAAGGCCGCCAGCCGGCGTAGAGGAACATTTTGCCGTCCGGCACGCCCGTCGGCTGGAAGTTGAGGATGTAGGGCGCATAGACCGAGCGGCGCATCAGCGTCAGATTGCCGCCCAGCGACAGCTCGTCGGAGGCGCGATAATCGACCGTGACCTCCCCGCCCCAGAAGCTGGCGTCGCCGACATTCTGGCTCTGGGTGACGCTCGCGCCATAGGCGGGCGCCGGCACGGATTGGATCAGATTGCGGACGATGGAGTGGAAGGCGTCCAATTGAATGCGGCTGCCCGGCGCGAACTCGCTCGCCCAGCCGATGTCGAAATTGATCGCGCGCTCGGGCATCAGTCCGGGGTTGGAGGTGGCGCCGCCGAAACGCGAGCTGAAACGCTCGAAGATGGTGGGGAAGCGCTCGCGGTCGGAGACGTTGAAATAGACTTTGTTGGTGTCGCTGTAGCGCCAGATGGCCGCGCCCTGGAAATTGGGGGCCTGCACATCCCGCAGCTGATAGCCGATGACGCCCGTGCCGACCACGAAATCATCTGCCTTGCGCAGATGGCGCCAGTCATAGGCGAAGCCGCCGACGAGATCGATGTCCTTGGTCGGATGAAAGGTGTTCTCGACCGCGATCGAATAAGTGTCTTCCTGCGTGTAGACGATCGGTTGAGTGAAGCAGATGACGTTTATGACGCATCCGGTCGATTTATTGGCGACATTGACGCCGTAATATTCCTGCCAGGTGGCGTGCTCGTCGAAGCGGTAGTGGCCGGCGATCTTCAGCGTGTCGAACTCGCCGAAATCATGCCCGACCTCCACATCGGCGCCGAGCGCATAATCCTGATAATAGCTGCGGAAGGCTTTGGCCGAGGATTGATAGGCCAGGAAGGGGTCGTTGTAGGAGAAGAGGTCGTTGTCGAACTTGCTCCAATAGGCCTTGGTCTTCACATAGGACGAATCGCCGATCTTGGTGTTGGACAGGAAATAGAGATTCTGCACGCGCCAATAGGGCCAGCGCCAATAGCGCTGGCTGTTCAGCCCGTCGGTCGTGTGATAGGGCGCGCCCTTCTTGCCGTCCTGGCGGATGAAGCTCAGCGAATATTCGTCGGTGTCGTTGGGCGTGTAGCCGGCCTTGGCGTTGAGGCTCCAATCATAGGTCCCCGAATTGCCGCGGAAGCCCTCGCCCTGATTATTGGTGGGCGTATAGCTCTCCGGCAGCATCCAGCCGCGCAGATCGCGCCAGGAGCCGCTGAGCTGCAGATAATAATTATCCTGCTTCGTGCCGAGCAGCGCATAGGTCTTTATGCCCTCATAGCTGCCGTCGCGGCCGAATTCGAGGCCGGTGCGCAGCTCGCCCTCTATCTCCTTCGCCGGCTTGCGCGAGACGAGATTGATCTGGCCGCCCATGCCGCCCGGCCCGTCCAGCACCGAGACATAGCCCTTGGCGATCTGCACTGCGGCGACGTCCGGCGTCATGAAGCGCGCGAAGTCGAGCCGATTGTCGGCGGGCAGATAGACGCGAACGCCGTCGATGGTGAGCGGAACCTGCCAGCGGTCGAAGCCGCGCACATAGATGTTCTGCTCATTGCGCGTGCTGCCGGTGGAATTGCTGACGACGCCCGCGGCGAGATTGACCGCGCGATCGAGCGAATCGCGCTGGAAGGTCTCGTTCTGGCGGTTGCTGATTGTCACGCCGCCATAGGAGTCGGTCTGCTGCAGCGGCGCCGGGCCGTCGTCCTTCTTCTTGTCGAGCGGAAGGGCCTTGTGCTCGAGGCCGACGTGAATCTCGCCGAGATCGAAAGGCTGCGGCTGCTCGGCGGCGAGAGTTGCGCCGCTCGCGATGAGCGCGGCGACGCTGGCGACGCTGGCGGCGCCCAAGGGCGCGAATTTGCTGAGTTTCATCGTTCTTCCCCCGATTGTCCCATAGTCCCGACGCCCCCTCGCCAGCCATCCCCCGCTCAGCGGGAGAGGGGGCAGATTCCGCGCTTCATCGAGATTTCGCGTCCATTAGAGCGACCCCAAAAATGCGAGCAGCGCCTCGCGCTCCGCGCGCGTCAGGCCGCGAAACCGCTGCGCCGCGTCCTCCGCCTCTCCGGCGTGCCAGAGGATCGCTTCCGTGACGCTGCGGGCGCGGCCGTCATGGAGAAAATCCGCGGGCGTTCCAAAGCGCCCGGCGAGGCCGAGGCCCCATAGCGGCGGCGTGCGCCAGTCGCGCGGACCGGCCTCGAAATCCTCGCGCCCGTCGGCGAGCCCATCGCCCATGTCGTGCAGCAGAAGATCGCTATAGGGATGAATCTCCGTCCCGCTCAGCCAGGGCGCGTAGGCGACCTCTCCGAGCGTCATCGTCTCGCGATGGCAGGCGGCGCAGCCGATATCGCGGAACAGCGTCTCGCCTTTGGCGACGCGCGGATCGGAGAGATTGCGGCGGGCCGGAACGGCGAGGCCGCGCATATAGGCGAGCGAAGCCTCGAGCCGCGCGTCGGAGAGTTCGATCTCCCGTCCCGCCGCCGCGCGGCATTCCGGCTGCGCAGCGGTGCAATTGGGCTCGGGGAAGAGATAGGAGGAGATGCCGATGTCCTCGGCGAAGGCGTTGGCGATCTGCTGGCGCAGATTGGGCTGATTGGCCTTCAGGCCGAAGCGGCCGAGCGCCATGCGGCCGGCCGCCATGTCATAGACATGGTTCGGCCGGCCGCGGCTCTGGCCCGCCGCATAGCGCAAAATCTCCTCGTCGGGCACGGCCTCCAGCAGGCCGAGTCCGAAGACCGGAGGCGCATTGCGCAGCGAAATCCGCACATCGTCGCCGAGCGGCCCATAGGCGAGATCACGAAAGGAGAGGCGCGGCCGACTCAGTGAAACGGCCTCGCCATCGGGAAGGCGCGTCTCGACTTCGTCGAACGCCACGATCGCGCGGCCTTCGCCGGCGACGCCGGGATTGCCCTCCGGATTGAGCTGGCCGCCATAGGTCGGATGCGGCGACGGCCCGCCATGGGCGTCGCGGCCGGGCAGGCCGAGCCGCACCACCATGGCGCGGGCGATCCCATTCTCCGGGTCCGGCGCCGGGCCGCGGCCGTTCTTGACAT
Organism: Methylosinus sporium; assembly: GCF_003113265.1. Classification (GTDB taxonomy): domain Bacteria; phylum Pseudomonadota; class Alphaproteobacteria; order Rhizobiales; family Beijerinckiaceae; genus Methylosinus; species Methylosinus sporium. Next base: position 83,001 of record NZ_PUIV01000011.1, on the reverse strand, counting down.
GGCAGGCGACGCAGGAGAGCCGATTATAGAGCGGCCCGAGCCCGGTGATTTCGCTCTGATCCTGCGAAGGGCCGATGACCCAGGCCTGGCGAAACAACGCGTTCCCTTGCCGAAAGGCGCGCAAAAACCCCTCGTCCAGCCCGGCGAAGGGGCGGGAAAAAGCGTCGCCGTCGAGCTTGGGATTCTCATAGGGCGCGCCGGCGGTCAGAACGAACAGCGCGAATGGGAGGAGAAGCCGCCGCCTCACAGACGCGGCTCGGCGGAGGCGACGAGGCTCAGCGCCTCGGCTCGGGCCGATGAAATTTCTGCGCGCCAACGGGCGGCGAGATCGCCGTCCTTCAGCTCGCGGCTGGAAAAACGATCGAGAAAAGCGGGGTCTTTCGCCTGCGCCTCGGTAACGGGCGTGAAGCCGGCGAGCTTGCGCGCCTTGGCGACGGCGGCGCTTCCCGCGGCGTCCGGGGCGGCGGCGAGCCGCGCCTCGGCGGCGTGAATGGCGCGCCACAGGCGCTGCGTCTCGGCGTGGCGCTCTGTAATGGCGAAATCGAACAGCACGCTGACGACGCCGGGCCGCTGCCGACCGATCTCGGAATCATAAGGATAGAAGGTTCCCGGCGGCAGGGCGAAAGGATCGACGACGGCGGCCGGCTTGTCGGCATAGGCGTCCGGCCGGGCCGGATGGCGGCTGCTGTCGGCCTCCATCATCAGCTTCTGGCCCTTGGTCGAAAGCGTGTAATCGACGAAGGCTTTGGCGGCCTCGAGGCGGCGCGTCCCCGCGGTGACGGCGATATGGGCCGGCAGAAAGGCGGTCTTCTGCGGATAGACGAAGGAAATCTTCTCGCCATTGGCCAGCGCGCCGAAAGCGAAGAAGTCGATCGTCAGGCCGAGCGCCGCGCGCTCCTCTTTCACGGCCGCCGTCGGGCCGGCGCCGGAGCCGAGCAACTCCGCGCCGCCGGCGATTTCGGCGAGCAACGCCCAGCCGCGCTCCCAGCCCTCCGACTGCAGGATGATGTCATAGAGCGCCGGCGAGAAGCCGACCTTGGCCGGAATCGGCATGACGATGCGTCCGGCGTAAGCGGGCGCGGCGAGATCGCTCCAGCTCTCGGGTGGCTTCAGCCCGTCGCGGGCGAGCGCGGCCGGATCGACGACAATGCCATAGCCGGCGACGTCATAGGCTTCGAACAGCCCTTTGGGATCCGAGAGAAGCTGCCCGCCGAGCCGCCCCGGCAGAGCGGCGCGGTCGACCGAGACTTTCTGAAAGGCGCCGCGGTCTCGCAATATAGGGAAATTTCCGAGAGCAGGCGCCCAATAGACGTCGGCGCCGCCCTGGTCCCTCTCGCTCAGCATGGCGAGCGCGTCGCGCGACTGCTTCCAGACGAATTGGACGTGAACGCCGGGATGGAGCTTCTCGAACTCGGATTCATAGCGAGTCGTCAGCTCTTCCGGGAAGCTGGTGACGACCACGAGGCGCTGGTCCGCGGCGCGCGCGGGCCTGCCGAGCAGAGCGACGCCGAGCGCAGACAGCAGTGCGGCGAGCACGCTACGCCTCGACAGGCGAGACTCTTTCTGTGTCGGTATATGCTCATGATACATAGCGAGAGCATATACTTATGCCCGCGGCGACGTCAATCGCCGCGCTCTCCGAATCGAGGGCGTAGTTCGCCCACCCAACGGGAAGTTCGGCGCTCCTTGCAGTCGGTGCCGACCACCTATCAATCCTGGAAGAGGCCTGGGAACGCTCTTCCGGTCATTCGGTGGCCAAACGGCTGCTGTAAATCAGAAATGTCCTGATCCAATTCGTCGCAACTTTGAAGCTGCTCTTCTAATGCTCGTAGGTAGCAAAGAGATCTGCCTATGTCCTTGGCGGCGCTAGTTTCAACGAGCTTTTGGACTCTCTGCTGGAGGATATGAATTTCTTTGCGAATAGCAATGTTATTTGCTTTTAATTTGTTCAAATCGCTTGTGGTGCCTTCGGCGTTAAATCTCTTAAACGGAAAAATTGCACAAAGCCCGTCATGGGTTAAAGTCATTCGAGAAAACATCTCTTTTACGCATTCGTCAGATTGTGTGTCTATGAAATCAACGATATCAGGGCTTACCTCGATGAATGGCGTTCCATCTTCTTGCCCTTCTTGTTGATAGAAGGAAACATGCTTTTCCTTCATAACTGCATTAACGTGAGCTGAGCCGAGAACAACATTATCCAGGTGGAAAATTTTCCCGCGCGCGATGTAGCCACGGCACATTACGCCGTGCCTAAGTAAACGAGCGCAGGCTTTGAAGCAGTGTGATACAAGACTAATCGCTCCGGCGGGAGAAGTCTCGGTAGAGATGACAACAGAATCCCATGCCTGCGTCAGTTGGAAGTCTAAATTATTCTGGATGCGGGGCGCTGTTGGGCACACGGTCGGGCCATAATCGTGTATTGCTTTCTTATCAAACTCCGTTCCAAGTGCCTTGATTAGTTCTGCGAATTGATCCCATGTAAAATGACGCCCCTCTTCAACGGCATATGTCAATGAAGAAAAGCCGAGAATATCTACGTAGCCAATAAATTTGTCTCGTAACTCAATGCTCATCAATCTGTCCTTTGAAATTGTTATTTATTGACTGCCAAGGTCAGTCTACCGCGAGTATGACGTCGGTCGGGCTGAAGCTGGCCACGGCGCGCTCGCCTTCCGCTATGCCGAGATCTTCCGCCGTCTGCCGCGGCACGACAGCGTGCATCGTCTTGCCCGCGCCGATGTCGAGCAGCACCTCGCTGTTGCGCTCTGCGTCGATTCGCCGCCGCACCACGCCGGTGAACTGATTGCGCACGCCGGGGGGCGTGTGCTCGGGCGTGGTGAGATGGACGAAGGAGGATTTGATCAGCGCCAGCGTCTTGCGTCCCGGCTCCAGGCCGAGCTCGACCGCCGAATCGTTTGTGACGATGGCGTGAATGGAGGTCTCCGGCGAGACGCGCAGCAGAACCTCGACATCGACGGGCCATTTCTTCACCGAGACGACTTCCGTCTGAAATACATTGCGTGCAGAAATTTTGACGCCCACGCTCCAGAGCAGAAAATCATCCTGATCCTCGAGGCCCTCTTCGGCGATGAGCGAGGAGATGCGCGACAGCCGCTCCTCCAGACGATGAAAGGTGGCGATGAGCCGGCGCCCTTCCGCCGTGACCTCGGCGCCGCCGCCGGAACGGCCGCCGGCCTTTGTCACAAAAGCGGGGCTCGGCAGCAGATTGTTGATCGCGTTCACAGCGTCCCAGGCCGTCTTATAGCTGAAGCCCACGACCTTCGCGGCCTTGGTGATGCTGCCATATTCGGCGACAGCCTCGAGCAGCTTGATACGATCGCGCCCGACGAGAAAGCGCCCTTCGCTGCGAAGCGCCAGCAGCGCGTCGATCTTGTTGACTGTCATGCTCTCACGATTCCTTTTCGGCGAATAATTATACGTCTTCGTCGAATACGCATCAAAATTCGAACCGTCGGGGCTCGGATGCCGAAGATTTTTCAAATCGGCGCGCCGGCCAGAGCCTTCACGGCGCGGCGCAAATGGCCGCGCGCGTCTTCGAGCGCGGCGCGCGCCTCATCGAGTCCATGGCCCTGGAGAAGAAGATAGGCCAGCTTGACGCTGCCATCGGCGCGACGCAGCGCCGCGTCTATTTCGGCGGCGTCGCGGCCGCCCGTGAGGCGCGCGAGAATGCGCTCGCTGCGGCGCAGGAGCTTTTTGTTGGAGGCCTGCACATCCACCATCAGCCCTTCATAGACGCGTCCTTGCAGAATCATCACCAGCGAGGAGAGCATCAGCAGGGCGATGCGCTGCGCCGTGCCCGCCTTCATGCGCGTCGAGCCGGCGATCGCCTCCGAGCCCGTGTCGAGAAACAGCGCATGTTCCGCCGCCGCGAGCAGCGGCGCATCGCGATTATTGGCGACGCCGATGGTCAGTGCGCCGCGCCGCGCCGCTTCGCGCAGGCAGGCGAGCGTGAAAGGCGTCGTGCCGCTGGCGGCGACGGCGATGACGACATCGGCCTCGCCGATCGCATGGCGGCGCATCAGCTCGGCGCCGCGCTCGGCCTCGTCCTCGGCGCCTTCGACCGCTTTCAGCAGCGCATCGTCGCCGCCGGCCATCAATAGCAGCAAGCGCTCCTGCGGCCAGCTGAAGGTCGGCGTCAATTCGGCGCCGTCCTGCACAGCGAGCCGGCCGGAGGTTCCGGCGCCGACATAGACGATGCGTCCCCCGCGCGAGAGGCGCCGCACGACGGCGAGCGCCGCGGTCTCGATCGCCGGACGCGCAGCGCGCACGGCGGCGACGGCGGCGAATTGCCCTTCGATCATCGCATCGAGAATCTCGCGCGGCTCCCATGCGTCGATCGACGAATAGCGCGGGCTCGGACGCTCCGTTTCCATGCGATGTCTCCCTTGAAGACAAGAATTCGTCCCTCGACGCGAAATCGCAAGCGAAGGCGCTGCCGCGCGAGGGGGATTTCGCGCTCGCCCGAAGCGCGTTCTTGTGACATATAGGCGCGGGCGGGGGGCGTGACGAAGCTGCAGCAGAGCCGCCGATGATCATGCGAGACAATCGAATGGCGATCGAGGCGCGCGAGGCGCCTCATGCGGTCGCGCGGCAGCAGGAGCAGCTCGCTCCGCGTCTCGCGCCGCTCGTCGCGCGCTTGCGCGCTGTCGATCCGCGCGTCGTCGTCACCTGCGCGCGCGGCAGCTCCGCTCATGCGGCGACATTCGCCAAGCATCTCATCGAGCGCGGCCTCGGCGTTCCCGTCGCCGCCGCTGCGCCGAACATCGCCAGCGTCTATGGCGGCTCGCTGCGGCTCGACGGCCAATTGTTTCTGGCGATCTCGCAATCGGGCGGCAGCAATGATCTGATCGAGCTGGCCGCCGCCGCGCGCCGCAGCGGCGCCGTCACCGTCTGTCTCGTGAACGAAGTGGAGAGCGATCTCGCCGCGCAATGCGAATTCGTTCTGCCCATGGCGGCGGGGCCGGAATTCGCCGTGCCGGCGACCAAGACCTTCATCGCTTCGCTCGCCGCGCTCGCGCGTCTCGTCGCATCATGGTCGCAGGATCGCGCGCTCGATGACGCGCTCGCGCGCCTGCCGGAGCGGCTCGCGCGCGCTTGCGAACTCGATTGGTCGCGCCTCGTCGAGGCGTTCGCGCGCGCGGAAAGTCTCGTCGCCATCGGGCGCGGGCCGACGCTCGCCATTGCGCGCGAAGCGGCGTTGAAGCTGAAGGAAACCGCCAATCTCCACGCCGAAGCCTTCAGCTCGGCGGAATTCATGCATGGGCCGGTGTCGCTGGTCTCGCCGCTCTATCCGATCTTGATGCTGACGCCGACCGATGAAGCGGCGATCGGAATGCGCCGTCTTGCCGACGATTTGCGCGGCAAAGGCGCGGCGCTCTTCACCACCGATCGCGAGGACGAGACGCGCGGCCGCCTGCCGGCGCTCGCGCCCGACCATCCCGAGACCGACGCCATCTGCCTCATTCAGAGCTTTTACGCCATGGCGGCGCGACTCGCTGTCGTGCGCGGCGTCGATGTCGATCGTCCCCGCCATTTGCAGAAGGTGACGCGCACAAGATGAGCGAGGAGCCGCGCCGGATGATCGCCGCCGATGTCGTCTTCGACGGCGAATCGGCGCATCGCGACTGCGCCGTGGCGATAGAGGGCGATGACATCGCCGCGCTCATTCTGCGCCGTGAGATTCCGCGCGGCGCCGATGTGCTCAAGTTGCCGAAAGGCGTCTGGCTCGCGCCGGGATTCATCGATATTCAGGTGAATGGCGGCGGCGATGTTCTGTTCAATGACGCGCCGACGCCGCAGGCGATCGCGACGATTCTCCATGCGCATCGCAAATTCGGCGCGACGTCGCTGCTGCCGACGCTGATCACCGACACGGATGAGAAGATGATCGCGGCCAAGCGCGCCGTGACCGAGATCATGCCTCATGCGCCCGGCGTGCTGGGCGTGCATTTCGAAGGGCCGTTCATCTCGCCGGAGCGATTGGGCGTGCATCGCGCCGATCTTCGCCGCGCGCCTTCGCCGCATCATGTGGACATGCTCGCGCCGCCGCGTGGCGGCGTATCGCTCGTAACGCTCGCGCCGGAGGAAACGCCGCCGGGTTTCATCGCCGAGCTCGTTTCCGCCGGCTGCAAGGTCGCGCTCGGCCATTCCATGGCGAATTACGCGCAGACGCGCGAAGCGATGAAGGAGGGGCTGACCGGCTTCACCCATCTCTTCAACGCCATGCGTCCGCTCGCCAGCCGCGAGCCGGGGCCGATCGCGGCGGCGCTCGAATCGTCGTCCGCCTATTACGGGCTCATCGTCGATGGCGAGCATGTCGATCCGGCGATGCTGCGTCTCGCTCTGCGCGCCGGTCTCGGCCATCCCATGCTCGTCACCGACGCAATGCCGCCGGTCGGCGGAAGCGGGAAGGGATTTGCGCTGCAAGGCCAGGAGATTCTCGTGCGGGACGGTCGCTGCGAGACAGCGCAGGGCGCGCTCGCCGGCGCTTCGCTCGATATGGCGAGCGCTGTGCGCAATTGCGTGTCGCTGCTCGATCTGCCGCTCGAGCGCGCGCTCGTCTTCGCCTCCACCAATCCGGCGAATTTTTTGGGGCTCGGCAAGAGGCTCGGCCGGCTCGTCGCCGGCTATCGCGCCGATATGACCGCCTTCGATCCGCAGACTCTTCGCATCGTTTCGACCTGGGTCGCCGGCGAGCGCTCCGCCGACGAATGGTGAAAGAGAGATGCGCGCTTCACGCCTTCAGGCGTCTTATGCGCTCGATCGCGGCGCGCGCATTGTCGGCGAGCGACGCATCCTTCGCGCAGGCGTCGAGCAGATTTTGCGCATAGCGCGCCGACTCCGCTTGCTCGTCTTTCATATTATTGCCGATGAGGATGAAATCCGCGCCGGCGCGTAGCGCGCATAATGCGGCGTCGCCGGTGGTCATCAGCTTCTGCACGCCTTGCATCTGAAGGTCGTCGGTCAATATCACGACGCCCGGCGCCGATCGGCGCAATTTGCGCACGGCGACGGAAGAGAGACAGCAGGGCGTGTCTTGCTCCCATTGATTCACCACGCCATGGCTGAACAAGACCATGGGAACGCGCGGCGCCAGCGTCTCGAATATCTTCACCTGCGCATCGGTGAGGCAGTCGGAAAGATCCATCACATGATCGTGCGGATTGACCTTGGCGCCGCCGGTTCCGGGAAAATGCTTGAGACACAGCTTCAGCCCCGTGGCGCGCGCGACCTCGACGAGCGCGCCGACGCAATCCTCGACCACGCGCGGATCGGCGGAAAAGCTGCGCTGCGCCGAGCCTATGTCGGGACTGTCTGGATTTATGTCGAGATCGACGACGGGCGCGAGATCGGCGTCTATGCCGAGATCGCGCAATTCCGTAAAGGCCGGACGCAATGCGTCGAGCCGTCCTTGCGCCGTCAGCCGGCCGAATTGGCGCGCGCTCGGCAGCGGCGCGAAGCCGCGTTCTTCCTTCAGCCGCCGCACCTTGCCGCCCTCCTGATCGATGAAGATCAGCGGGCGCGTCGGCAGCGCGTGTATCTCCGCGCAGAGCGCCTTCACTTGCGCGGGATCGAAAATATTGCGCTCATATTTGCGATCCGTGCAGTCGTAATCGAAGAGGATGACGCCGCCGAGCCCATAGTCGCGCGCGAAATCGCGCAGCCAGGGCGGAACATGCGGCGTGCGGAAGCCGAGCAGGAAGAGCTCGCCTATGGGAATTGGCGCGGACATGCGAGTTGAGATGGCGCATCGCGCCGCATCGTCAAACGCGCCGGGCGAAATTGCGGCGAAAAGGAGAAGCTCGCGCTTTCCCTCTCGCTCGATTATGAGTGCGGCGCAGCGAAGTTTCGAGCGGGAGATATGCGATGAGCGAGGAGGTCGCCGAGGGCGCGCCGCAAACGGCGCGATACGCCACAGGCGCGATGTTCGGCGTTTCCGCGGTCACTGTCTGGGCGACTTGGCTCGTCGTCACACGGCTCGGCGTGACGACGACGCTCTCCGTCTATGATCTCACAATGCTGCGCTTCGGCACCGCCGGCCTATTGCTGTTTCCGATCGTGCTGCGCAAGGGGCTCGCGCTCGAGCGGCTCGGCGCATTGCGTCTCTTCATTCTCGTCTGCAGCGCGGGCGCGCCTTATGTGCTCGTCGCCGCCAGCGGGCTCAAGCTCGCGCCGGTCGCTCATGCGGGCGCGCTGCTGCCGGGCTCCATGCCGCTCTTTGTCGCGCTTCTGTCGTTTCTTCTGACCCGCGAGCGCTTCGGCGCGAGCCGGCTCATCGGCTATGCGCTCATCGCCATCGGCGGCGCGGCCATAGCGGGGCCGACGGCCTTATCGTTCGGCGACACGCAGATGGGGCATATTCTGCTGCTCATCGGCGCCTTCGTCTGGGCCGGCTACGCCATCGTGCTGCGCGCGTCCGGCCTCGATTCGCTGCACGCCGCGGCGCTAGTGTCGACAGGCTCGCTCATTCTCTACGGGCCCGTCTATCTCGCCTTTCACGGGCTGCACGGCATGGATGCGCCGCTGCGCGACATTGTGATTCAGACCTTGTTTCAGGGCGTCATGGTCTCGATCGTCGCGCTGTTTCTGTTCGGCAAGGGCATAGAGCTTCTCGGCGCTTCCGCCGGCGCCGCCTTCTCGGCGCTGGTGCCGCCCATGGCGGCGCTGATCGCAATTCCCTTGCTCGGCGAAACGCCGTCGCTCATCGAGCAGATCGCGCTGCTCTGCGTCTCTCTCGGCGTTTATCTCGCGAGCGGCGGCAGAGCGCCCAGCCTGCGCATAGGGCGGCGCGGCTGACGGAACCACGCCCGCCCGCGCGGGTTATCCTCCGCCCCGCGTCGCCTTCCCGCGGCGCGAAAATTCGAAGGGAGGGAGTCCATGCCCGCCAAATCCAAGGCTCAGCAAATGGCGGCCGGCGCCGCGCTCGCGGCCAAGCGCGGCGAGATTCCGAAGAGCGAGCTCAAAGGAGCCTCGCGCTCCATGCTCGATTCGATGAGCGAGAAGCAGCTCGAGGAATTCGCCGCCACCAAGCGCAAGGGCAAGCCACAGCACGCGGCCAAATCATGATTGCCCAATAGAGGAGGACGCCTCAATGCATGTGGAAGCCATCATCGCCAGTCATCCGCAAATGCGCGGCCGCGCCGATGCGGCGCTCGTCGGCTGCGTCGAAGCCTGTTTCGATTGCGCTCAGGCCTGCGCTGTCTGCGCCGACGCCTGCCTTTCGGAGGAGAATGTCGCGGATCTGCGTCGCTGCATCAGGCTCGATCAGGATTGCGCGGACATATGCCTCGCGACCGGCGCCATAGCCTCGCGTCGCAGCGCGACGGATGAGACGGCGATGCGCGCCATTCTACAAGCCTGCGTCGATATGTGTCGCGCCTGCGAGAAGGAATGCCGCCGCCACGCCAAGCATCACGAGCATTGTCGCATCTGCGCCGATGTGTGCAAGGAATGCGAAGGCGCCTGCCGTCGCGCAATGGGTTCCGCGCATTAGGCCGCACACGTTTGGAAACGCGTCGAACGATCGCGACTTCGCCCCTCTCCTGCCGTCAGGGGGAGAGCATCGCGTCTGTCGCGCGAATCGCGCTCACGCTTTATAGGCCTTCAAAAATACGGCGAGACCAGACTCCATCACGCGCTGATATTCGGCCTCGCTGCGCAGGTCCAATCCCAGCGCGACGCGCATCGGCAGGTCCGAGACGGTGAGATGCAACAGATGCTCCGCCGCCATTTGGGCGTCGTCGATGGCGAGCAGCCCTCGCGCCTTCGCCTCCTCGAGATAGTTGGAGACCAGATCGAGGACATTCTGCTTGCCGCTGTTGAAATAAAGGTGACAGAGTTCGGGGTAGCGCCAGCGCTCGCTCGACACCGCTTGAAAAAAGGCCGCCCATTCCTTGGTCAGGAAGCGCGCGACGAAATGTCCGCAGAGCTCGCGTAACGCCTGCTCGACGCCGGCTCCGAAATCGGGCTCGGGTACATCGGTGCATTTTTGGCTGCATTCGATCTCGATGAGATTGCGAAACAGCGCCTCTTTGCTGGGAAAATAGGCGTAGAGCGTCGCTTTCGACACGCCGGCCGCGCGCGCGATCGCGTCCATGGACGTATCGGCGAAGCCCTGCTCCAAAAATTGCGTCCGCGCCGCCGAAAGGATCTGACATTCCTTTCGGTTCGGCACATGCTCCGCGCACGCCTCGGTCGCGGTCGATCCCGCTCCCTCGGTCATATCCTCGGTTCCGCCCGTTCCATTCTGTCCCCTTCGCCCGTTCCCGGGTCTTTTTTCAGTCTCGGCGCGCCTTCGCCAGCCTCGGGAAAAACTGAACCGTTCAGTTTCAGCATTGACACTCTGCCTTTGCGTTTATATTAAAACTGAACGGTTCAGTTTTCGAGAGGGTCATGCCGAAATTTTCGCGAAGCCTTATCCGAGAAGCGAAAACTGCGCCTAGGCGGGGGATAGCACGCGCAGCCGCCGCTGGGGCAGTCACATTCGCGGCCTCGGCGCTCACCGCTTGCGCTGTCGGGCCGGATTTTGTTCCGCCCCCGGCGCCCGCCGACGCCGGCTATGGCAAGATCGGAGCCAGGACGGAGGCGGCGGCGGTCGCTGGCGGGGCTTCGCAACGCTTCGCCCATGGCCGCGACGTGCCGGGAGAATGGTGGAAGCTGTTTCGTTCCAAGCAAATATCGGCGCTGGTCGCCGAGGCCGTGGCGAATCACCCGGACATTATGGCGGCCGAGGCCGCGCTGCGTCAGGCGCGCGAGACGATAGAGGCCAATTCGGCCACCTTTCTGCCGCAGGCCACGCTCGGCGACAGCTATACGCGGCAGCAATCGACGACGGCGCAATACGCCGGGATCTCCTCGTCGAGTTCGTCGTCGTCGTCTTCTTCGTCCAGCTCGGCCTCGACCTTTGTCTACGGGCTGCACAACGCTAATGTGTCCGTGTCCTTCTCGCCGGACGTGTTCGGAAAATCCTGGCGCACATTGGAGAGCGATACGGCCGCCGCCGAGCAGAAGCGTTTCCAGCTCGAGGCGACCTATCTCGCGCTCACCGCCAATGTCGTCACCGCCGCGATCTCCGACGCCTCATACGCCTCGCAGATCAAGGTGACGCGCGATCTCATCGCCGCCTATCGCACGCAGCTCGATCTGCTGGAGAAGCGATTCGAGCTCGGAGCCGTCAGCCAGGCCGATGTGCTGTCCGAGCGCGCGCAGCTCGCGCAGGCGCAGGCGACGCTGCCGCCGCTGGAAAAAGCGCGCGCACAGAATCGCAATCTGCTGATGGCCTATCTCGGCCGTCTTCCCAACGCCGACAAAGGCGAGGCCGTCGACCTTTCCGGCCTGCGCCTGCCTGGCGAATTGCCGGTCAGTCTGCCTTCGACTCTGGTGCGCCAGCGGCCGGATATTCTCGCCGCCGAGAATCAAGTGCATCAGGCGAGCGCGGAGATCGGCGTCGCCACGGCGAATATGCTGCCGCAATTCACGCTCAGCGCCACGGGCGGCGCGCAGGCGACGAATTTCACCACCCTGTTCTCGCCGCAGACCATGGTCTACACGCTCGCCGCCCAGGCCTCGGGCAAGGCTTTCGACGCCGGCTCGCTGTTCCACACGCGCGAGGCCAAGGTCGCGGCCTTCGAGCAATCGGCGGCGCAATATCGCTCCACGGTCATCTCCGCTTTCCAGAATGTCGCCGATTCTCTGCAGGCCGTGAAGCACGACGCCGGCACGCTGCGCGCGCAAGTGGCGGCGGAGAAGGCGGCGGCGGAGAGTCTCGAGATCGCGCGCGCGCAATATCGCGCCGGCTCGACGACCTATTCGATCGTGCTGAACGCCGAGCAGACTTTGCTCAATGCGCGGCTCAATCGCGTCAAGGCGCAGGCGGCGCGCTTCGCCGATACGGCGGCGCTGCTGCAATCGCTCGGCGGAGGCTGGTGGAACCGCATAGACGAGACGCCGGCCTCGCAGGCCAAGCCCACGGATATAATCGCTACATCGCCGATCGCCGCGGCGATCAGAGCAGAGGCGGAGGACGCTCGAGATGGTCGCTAGAACCTTGCTGCAGGATCGTTTCGGAGCCCTGGCGAAACCGATGGCGATCATGCTCGCGATCGTCGCGCTGGTCTTTGGCGGACTCTATGGCTTCAACGCCTTCCGCAACATGATGATCAAGGGCTTTCTCGCCTCCATGGCCAATCCGCCGCAGACCGTCTCGATCACGACTGCGGGATTTCAGGAATGGCGGTCCAAGCTCACTGCGGTCGGCACGTTTCGCGCAGTGAACGGCGCGGATCTGTCGCTGGAGGCGTCCGGCATCGTCGAGAAGATTCACTTTCAGTCCGGTCAGCAAGTGGAGGCGGGTCAGCTGCTGCTGGAATTGCGCAAGGACACGGATATCGCCAGGCTCGCCGCGCTGAAGGCCTCCGCCGAGCTCGCCGGGGTCAATCTTCGCCGCGATCAGGCGCAGCTGAAGATTCACGCCGCGAGCCAGGCGAGCGTCGACACCGACCTCGCCAATCTCAAGAGCGCGGAGGCGGAAGTCGCGCAGCAGGAGGCGGTGATCGCGCAGAAGACTCTGCGCGCGCCTTTCGGGGGGCGGCTCGGCATTCGCGGCGTCGATCTCGGCCAATATATCGGCGCGGGCTCGGTCATCGTGACGCTGCAGGCGCTCGATCCGATCTATCTCGATTTCACTCTGCCGCAGCAGGCGTTGAACGGCATAGAGGTCGGCCAATCGATCGACGCCGGCGTCGATGCTTTTCCGGGCAAGAAGTTCACCGGCAAAATCGTCGCGATCAACTCCAAGGTCGATCAGGCGAGCCGCAATGTTCAGGTGCGCGCCAGCCTCGCCAACGCCGATCACAAGCTCACGCCCGGAATGTTCGCTCAGATCGACATAGCGACTGGAAATCCCGAGCGCCTCATCACTCTGCCGCAGACGGCGATCGTTTATGCGCCCTTCGGCAATTCGGTGTTTCTCGTTCAAAAGAGCGCGGCGGCCGACGACAAGGGCGCGGGCCTCTCCGCGCAGCAGGCTTTCGTGCGCCTCGGCGCGACGCGCGGCGACGAGGTCGCGGTGCTGGAGGGCGTCACGGAAGGCGCGACCGTCGTCACCGCTGGACAGGTGAAGCTCAGAAACGGCTCGCCGCTGAAAATTTCCGACACGCCGCAGCCGCCGGTCGATCCCGATCCCAAGCCCGTGGATCAGTGAACGGAGACAACGAATATGCGTTTCACCGACATTTTCGTGCGTCGCCCGGTGCTCGCCTCGGTGGTGAGCCTGCTGATCCTGGTGCTGGGCCTGCGCTCGCTCTTCACCCTTCCGACGCTGCAATATCCGCGTACGCAAAACGCCGTCGTCACGGTGACGACCTCCTATTTCGGCGCCGATCCCGCGACTGTCGCCGGCTTCGTCACCACGCCGCTCGAGAACGCCATCGCGCAGGCCAACGGCATCGACTATCTCACCTCGACGAGCCAGGTCGGAACGAGCACGATCACCGCCAATCTGCGGCTCAACTATGATTCCGGCAAGGCGCTGACCGAGATCAGCACCAAGATCGATTCGGTGCTCAATCAGCTGCCGTCCGCCGTGCAGCGGCCGGTCATCACGGTGAAGATCGGCCAGACCACCGACGCCATGTATATCGGCTTCAATAGCGATATTCTGACGTCGAGCCAGGTTACCGATTATCTGATCCGCGTCGTGCAGCCGCGCCTGCAATCGGTGCCGGGCGTGCAGACGGCCGAGCTCATCGGCGGCAAGACTTTCGCGCTGCGGGCGTGGCTCGATCCGGTCAAGCTCGCCGCCTATGGCCTCACCGCCAGCGAGCTCAGCGCGTCGTTGCAGGGCAATGACTATATCGCCGGCCTCGGCTCGACCAAGGGCGAGATGGTGCAGGTGACGCTCACCGCCGCGACCTCGATGCATTCGCTCGAGGAGTTCCGCAATCTCGTCGTCAAGCAGGTGAACGGCGCCAATGTGAAGCTGCGCGACGTCGCCAATGTCACGCTCGGCTCGGAAGATTACGAATCCGCCGTGGCGTTCAACGGCAAGCAGGCGGTCTATATCGGCATTCTCGTCGCGCCCAACGCCAATCTCCTCGATGTCGTCAAAGGCGTCAAAGAGGCCTATCCGGATATTCTGAAATCGCTGCCGCAGGGGCTCAACAGCGATATCGTCTATGACACGACCGACTTCGTGAACAGCTCGATCGACGAGGTGATTCACACGCTGATCGAGGCCATCCTCATCGTCACCGGCGTCGTGTTTCTGTTTCTCGGCTCCTGGCGCTCGGTGGTCATACCGATCGTCGCCATTCCGCTATCGCTCATCGGCACATTCACCATTCTGCTGGCGCTCGGCTTCTCGATCAATCTGCTCACACTGCTGGCGCTGGTTCTTGCGATCGGTCTCGTCGTCGACGACGCGATCATCGTCGTCGAGAATGTCAATCGCCATCTCGCCGACGGATTGAGGCCGTTCGACGCCGCCTTGCAGGCGGCGCGCGAACTCGCCGGGCCGATCATCGCCATGACGATCGTGCTGATCGCCGTCTATGTGCCGATCGGCTTTCAGGGCGGCCTCACAGGCGCGCTCTTCGTCGAATTCGCCTTCACGCTCGCCGGTTCGGTGACGGTCTCGGCGATCATCGCTCTCACTCTTTCTCCGGTCAGCTGCGCGCTGGTGCTGAAGGCGCCACAACAAGGCGAGGAGACGCTGGAGACGAAGATCGTCGCCGCCATCGACGCCAGAATGGAGTGGCTCAAGGAGCGCTATCAGCGCCTGCTCGAGCGCTCGCTCCATTTCGTCCCGGTGACGCTCGCTTTCGGCGGCCTCGTGCTCGTGAGCATCTATTGGCTCTATTCGAACTCGAAGAACGAGCTCGCGCCCAACGAAGACCAAGGCGTCGTCTTCGCGCAATCGACATCCGCGCCCAACGCCACGCTGAAGCAGAAGCTCTTCTATGGCGATCAGGTCTACAAGACCTTCGCCAAGCATCCCGAAATGACGAGTTCGTTCCAGATCGTCACGCCCGGCCTCATCTTCGGCGGCCTCGTTCTCACGCCGGCCGACAAGCGCAAGATCGGCGCCGAGCAGATGCAGCAGACGCTGCAGCAGGAGCTGGCGCAGGCGGTGCCGGGGCAGCGTCTCGTCACCTTCCAGCCCCAACCGCTGCCGGGCTCGAATGGTCTGCCGATTCAATTCGTGGTGCAGAGCACCGACACGTTCGAGAAGATGAACGACATCTCGCGCGACTTCCTCTCCAAGGCGCTGGCGACGGGCAAGTTCATGTTCCTCGACACCGATCTGAAGATCGACCAGCCGCAGATGTCGCTCGTCATCGATCGCGAGAAGACGGCGCAGCTGGGGCTCAAAATGGTCGACGTCGGCGGCGCGCTCACCACGGGGCTGAGCGGCGGCTACACGCAATATTTCGGGCTGGACGGACGCTCGTACAAGGTCATCCCGCAGATGGCGCAGCAGTTCCGGCTCAATCCGGATCAGATATTGAGCTATTACATCAAGACCGCGGACGGCTCCTCCGTGCCGCTGTCGACGGTGGCGAAGTTCCAGACCATGGTCGTGCCGGAATCGCTCAACCACTTCCAGCAGATCAACTCCTTCACCATCTCCGGCGTCGCTGCCCCGGGCGTCATTGCCGGCGAGGCGTTGGAGACGTTGAAAGAGGTCGCTGCGCAAACGCTGCCGCCCGCCTACACGATCGACTACGCTGGCGCCTCGCGGCAGTTCGTGCAGGAGTCGAGCGGCTTCGCCGTGACCTTCGGCTTCGCGCTGATCATCATCTTCCTGGCGCTCGCGGCGCAATTCGAGAGCTTCCGCGATCCGCTCATCATTCTCGTCTCCGTGCCCATGTCGATCGCCGGCGCGCTCGTCTTCATCATGCTGGGCTTCGGCGGCGCGAGCATCAACATCTACACGCAGGTGGGCCTCGTCACACTGATGGGCCTCATCAGCAAGCACGGCATTCTCATCGTCGAATTCGCCAATGAGCAGCAGCATCTCGGCAAGTCGAAATATGAGGCGATCATAGACGCGACCTCGATCCGCCTGCGGCCGATCCTGATGACGACGGCGGCGATGGTGCTCGGCGTGCTGCCGCTCATCATGGCGAGCGGCGCCGGCGCGGCCTCGCGCTACAATATGGGCCTCGTCATCGCCTCGGGCCTGTCGATCGGCACATTGTTCACGCTCTTCGTGCTGCCGGCGGTCTATCTCGTGCTCGCCGCAGATCACTCGAAGACGCGCGAAGCGAGCGCCGTCGATTTCGATGATGCGCATGACGCGCATGGCGAGAATAAGATTCGCGTCGTCGCCTCTTGAGGCGACGGCATATGCGGAGCCGAAGACTCGCGGTCCACCGCCCCACCCCCGGGCCGCGGGTCTTCAGGTTCGCGTCTCGCCGTCCTCGGCGCGCGGCAATCGAAGCGTGAAACGCGCGCCGCCTTCGGGCGGCGCTTCGTATTCGATCGAGCCGCCATGCTCATGGGCGATCGAATAGCTGATCCACAATCCGAGCCCGGTGCCTTCGCCGACGGCCTTGGTGGTGAAGAAGGGCTCGAAGATCCGGCCGCGCAGCGCCTCCGGCACGCCCTTGCCATTGTCGTCCACGACCACGATCGCGCAATCGCCTTCGCCGCGCGTGGTGATGGAGACGATCGGCTGCTCCACCTCGCGCACGGCGTCGAGCGCATTGTCGATGAGATTGACCAGCACCGAATGAATCTGGCCGCTCTGTCCCGAGGCGTAGAGCTCGGGCTCGAGATCGGCGACGATGCGCGCTTTGGCCTTCTTGCTCCGCGAGGCCCATTGCGCGGCGGTCTCCACCACTTTCGACAATGACACCGCCTCGCGCGGCGCCTTGGTGCTGAAGGAGAGACGCCGCAAATTCTTGACGATCTCGCTGATGCGCACGGCGCCTTCCAGCGTGCCGTCGATCAAGGGCTGGAGATCGGAGAGAATGGCGTCTATGCCGCTCGCGCGGCGCAGCGTCTCGCGCTCCTTCGCGCTCGCGCCGGCATGAATCGCCTCGAGATAGGCGGCGATCGCCTTGCGATAGCGGTCGAGCGTATGAATATTGCCATAGACGAAGCTGATCGGATTATTGAGCTCATGCGCGACGCCGGCGACGAGACGGCCGAGGCTCGCCATTTTCTCTTGCTCGACGAGGCGCGATTGCGCCTGTTGCAGATCGACATGGGCGCGATGCAGCGCCTCATAGGCGCGGCGCAATTCGCCGATCGGCCGGCCAGTGAAGACGGCGCCGGCTCTGCGCCCATCCGAATCGAACAGAGGCGAGCAATTGATCGCCATCAGATCGGACGGGCCGTTGCTCGTGCGGAAACGCGATTCGACGCTGGTCGGTTCGCGCGCCTGTCCGGCGACGATGGCGGCGGCGCGCGCCTCGTCCTCCACGATGAACAGCGTCGCCACAGAGGCGCCTTTCAGCTCCTCCTCGCCGCGCCCAGCGAGCGCCTCGAAAGCGGGATTGACTTGCAGAATGGCGCCGCGCTCGTCACAGACGATCAGCACGTCCGAGACGGAGGCGATGACGCTCTGAATGAAATTGCGCGCTGCTTCCAGCTCGCCATTCTTGCGCTCGAGATCGGCCTCATAGCCGATGAGGTCCGCATAGACCTCGTCCATCTTCTTGATGACCTCGAGCCAGACGGACTCGCCGCCCTCCGACAGCGCAATCTCCTCCTTGCCTGCGACGAGCGCGATGAGATCGCCGTGCTTGGCATAGGATTTGACGTCAGCTTTCGTCATCGACGACGCGGGAGATGTCATAGCGGGCGATCTTGCTGCGCAGGCCGACGCGCGACAGTCCGAGCTCGTCGGCCACATGGCTGATGTTGCGTCCGTTGCGCTCCAGAGATTCCTTGATCAACGCGCATTCCAGCATCTCGACGCGCTCCTTCAGCGTGAAGCGCTGCTGGTCGTCGCATGTGGTCGTCGCACGATGATCGGTTATGCAAGGCGACAGCAGGCCTGGCGGCAGATTGGCGTCGCCGTCGCTCAGCGCCACCATGCGCTGAATCTCATTGTGCAGCTCGCGCACATTGCCGGGCCAGCCATAGCGCTCCAACAGCCGCAGCGTTTCCGGCTCGAAGCCCGGCACGCGCCGATTGAAGGTCTGGTTCACGGCGACGAGTATGCGCGCGGCGATGATGGCGATATCGCAGCGCCGCTCGCTGAGGGGAGGCAGGTGAATCGGAAAAGCGGCGAGGCGATAATAGAGATCGCGGCGAAAGCGTCCCGCCTCCACATCGGCGACGATATTGCGATTGGTGGCGGCGATGACGCGAACGTCGACGCGGCGCGGACGCTGCGCGCCGAGCGGCCGAATTTCGCCTTCCTGCAGCACGCGCAGCAGCTTCACTTGGAAGGACGGCGAGGTCTCGCCGATTTCGTCGAGAAAGATCGAGCCGCCATCGGCGACCTCGAACAGGCCGACGCGATCCTGATAGGCGCCGGTGAACGCGCCTTTCTTACAGCCGAACAATTCGCTCTCGAGCAATTCATCCGGCAGCGCGCCGCAATTCTCGACGACGAAACTCTTCTCGCCGCGCGCCGAGCCGTGATGAATGGCGCGGGCCAGCAGCTCCTTGCCGGTGCCCGAGGCGCCGGTGATGAGCACGGAGATGTCGTATTCCGCCGCGCGCCGCGCCAGCGCGAGCGTCTGGCGCATCGGACTTTCCGGCGCATGGACGATGCGGCCGAATTCGAACATGCGTCGCTCGGCCCGGCGCCTGTCGCTGGCGAGCCGCTGTAATCGCTCATGCGAGGGCTTGGCCTCGAGCGGCGGCGCGGCGCCGCCATCCTTCTGCGCCGCGTAGAGCTGCGCCGCCTCGCGCACCGATTGGATGAGCTTGTCGGGGTCCCAGGGTTTGGTCACATATTGAAAAATGCCGGCCTCATTGACGCCGGCGATAATATCTTCCGCATCCGTATAGCCGGAGATGATCATGCGCACCGGCTCCGGCCAATGCTCGCGCACGCGCGTCAAAAATTCGACGCCGCTCTCGCCCGGCATTCGCTGATCGCAGAGGATCACCTGCACCAAATCGCCGGCGAGCACGGCCTCCGCCTCGGCGGCGCTGCTCGCGCAGACGATCTGAAACTCGCCGCCGAGCACGCGGCGCAGCGATTCGAGCGAGCGCTTCTCGTCGTCGACGATGAGCACAGTGGCGCCGCGGGAGATCGGCGTCGCTTCGCTCTCCATCTCGCTGCGGTTCTCGCGCTTGTTCATCTCGCCTCTCGCTCAGCAGATGCGCGGCAATTGCTCGCCGGAGAGCCAGTCGATGATGCGGCCGCCGCCGAAAGCGGTCGTCATCTGCACGAAGCAATGCTCATCAGCGACGATCTCGCCGATGCGCGCCGCTTGCGCGCCCAGCGGATGCGCGCGCATCGCGGCGAGCAGCGCATCGGCGGCCTCGCACGTGACCACGGCGAGGAGCTTGCCCTCATTGGCGACATGCAGAGGATCGAGCCCCAGCAGCTCGCAGGCGGCGGCCACTTGCGGCGCGACGGGGATGGCTTTCTCGTCGATGCGCACGCCGACGCGTGATTGATGCGCGATCTCATTGAGCGTCGCCGCCACGCCGCCGCGCGTCGGATCTCGCATCAGACGAATCGCGTCGCCAGCGGTCTCCACCATTGCGGCGACGAGCTCGTGCAGCGCCGCCGTGTCGGACAGAACTTCTGTATCGAAGGAGAGATTCTCGCGCTTCGACATGACCGCGACGCCATGATCGCCGATGGAGCCGGAGAGCAGCACGACATCGCCTGGCCGCGCCTTGTCGCCTGATAGCGCGAGCCCGGCCGGAATGATCCCGACGCAGCTCGTCGAGATAAAGACGCCATCCGCCTTGCCGCGCTCCACCACTTTGGTGTCGCCGGTGACGATGGCGACGCCGGCCGCGCGCGAAGCTTCACCCATGCTCTCTGCAATCAGCTTCAGCTCGGCGAGCGGAAAGCCTTCCTCTACGATGAAGCTCGCCGACATATGCAGCGGCCGCGCGCCGGCCATGGCGATGTCGTTGATCGTGCCATGCACGGCGAGCTTGCCGATATCGCCGCCCGGAAAGAACAAGGGCGAGACGACATAGCCGTCCGTCGTCATCGCCATGCGTCCGGCGGGAATGTCGAAGGCCGCTTGATCATTGCCAGCGGCGAGCCATTCATTGTCGAAGGCGGCGTAAAAAATCTCGCCGATCAGCCGCGCCATGGCGCGTCCGCCGGAGCCGTGCGATAGCTCCACGCGGCCATTGCGGAGATCGAGCTTGCGGCCCCCCGGCTCATGCTTGTTCATGACGCTTTCCGCGCTTCGTTTTGATATTGCCGGAATCTTCCATAAGCCCAATAGGCCGCGCAAGAACCTTCCGAGGAGACCATGCAGGAGCCCATTGGCGTCTCCGGCGTGCAGGCGACGCCGAACAGCTTGCAGTCCTGCGGGCGCTTCTGCCCGCGCAGAATCGCGCCGCATTCGCAGGCCGGATTATCGCGCGCCGGCTTGGTCTCCATGGCGAAGCGGCGCTCTGCGTCATAGTCGGCGTAGGCTTCGCGCAGCTTCAGCGCGCTGTGCGGAATCTCGCCGAGCCCGCGCCACTCGAAGGCCTCGCGCAGGTCGAAAATCTCCGCGACTTCGTCGATGGCTTTGGCGTTACCGCTCTCGGTGACGGCGCGGCGATATTGATTCTCGATCTCGCAGCGGCCCTCGTTGATCTGCCGCAGCAGCATCAAAATGGCCTGCAGTACATCCAGCGGCTCGAAGCCGGCGATGACGACGGGCTTGTGATAATCGCTGGCGAAACGTCGATAGGGCGCGGAGCCGATGACGGTGGAGACATGCGCGGGGCCGACGAAGCCTTCGATCTCGACGCCATTATCGGTGTCGAGAATGGCCTGCATCGCCGCCGGCGTCAGCACATGATTGCAGAAGATCGAGAAATTCTTGAGGCCCTTCTTCTGCGCGAGGCGAATGGCGAGCGCGGTCGGCGGCGTCGTCGTCTCGAAGCCTATGGCGAAGAAGACGACTTGGCGCTGCGGCTCCTTCTCGGCGATGGCGATGGCGTCGAGCGTCGAATAGACCATGCGAATATCAGCGCCGTTCGCCTTGGCTTTCATCAGGCTGGAGCCGCCGGAGGCGGGCACGCGCATCAGATCGGCATAGGTGCAGAGCGTCACCTCCTCGCGCGCGGCGAGGCGAATGGCGTCGTCTATGCGGCCCATCGGCAGCACGCAGACGGGGCAGCCGGGGCCGTGAATGAGGCGAATATTCTCGGGCAGCAGATCCTCAATGCCATAGCGCGAGATCGCATGCGTATGGCCGCCGCAAAACTCCATGAAGCGATATTGCCGATCGCTCTGCGCTTCTGCGGCGATGCGCTGCGCTATGGCGCGGGCGAGATTGCCGTCGCGATATTCGTCGACATGCTTCATTGCGCGTCTCCCAGCGCCGCGGCCTCGCGCAGCAGAGCAAGCGTCGCCATCGCCTCTTCCTCGTCGATCTTGGCGAGCGCATAGCCGACATGCAGCACGACATAATCGCCGATCGCGAGACCATCGACGAGCGCGACCGACACCAGCTTGCCGACGCCATCGACGCTGACGCGCGCCATATCGTCGGGCAGCAGTTCCTCAACGCGAGCGGGAATGGCGAGGCACATCTGCGTTAGACCTTTCTCATTCGCGCAATATGGGCTTGGCCGAGCGAGAGTCCGCCGTCATTCGTCGGCGCAGCGCGTGCGAGCAGCGCTTCTATTCCAAAATCGCGAAGGCGCGAGACGAGACCCTCGGCGAGAATTTTGTTCATCATGCAGCCGCCGCCGAGCGCGACGCGCGTATGGCCGCGCGCTTGCGCCGCCGCGCGGAGCCATTGCGCGAGCGCTTCGATCAGCGTTCCATGAAGCAGCTCGGCGCCCTGCGCTGCGGAGAGGCCTGGCTTCAGCAGCGCGGCGAAGAGCTTGGTCAGATCGAGAATGTGGCTCTCGATTCGGTAGCCATTGTCGAGCGCGCGCGGGCTTTTGCACAGCGCCTCCAGCTCCATCGCCGCCTGCCCTTCATATTGCTGCATGAGCCGCACGCCGAGCAACGCAGCTGCGGCGTCGAACATGCGGCCGAGGCTCGTCGTTCGCGCGACATTTGGCGCGCTCGCCAGCATGGCCACTTTGCCGGCGAGCTCCATGCCGGGAAAGCGATCGAACACATCGCCGCAGCGGTCCTGCGCGGCGAGCGCGGCGACGCCCATGCGCCAAGGCTCGCGCGCGGCGCGGTCGCCGCCGGGCAGCGGCAGAGGCGCGATATGGCCCAGCCGGCGCCAATAGCCTTCATCGACCAGCATCAGCTCGCCGCCCCAGGCGCCGCCGTCGTCGCCATAGCCATGGCCGTCGAGCGCAGCGCCGAGGACGGGGCCTTCGATTTTATGCTCGGCGGCGATCGCGGCGATATGGGCGGCGTGATGCTGCACGCGAATGACGGGCAGGCCGGTCTCTTCGGCGTAGCGCGTCGAGGCGAGATCAGGGTGGAGATCGCAGGCGACGCGCTCGGGCTTCACATCGAGAATGTCGAGCATTCGCGCGATGGTTTCGCGAAAGAAATCGATCGTCGCGCGATCGTCGAGCGAGCCGATATGCGTCGAGACGAAAGCCTCGCGTCCGCGCGTGACGGTGATGGTGGATTTGAGATGCGCGCCGAGCGCCAGAGTGTCGGGGCCGTCATTCGTAAGCGCGACGGGCTCGGGAATGAAACCGCGCGCGCGACGCAAGAAAGCGGGCGCGCCGGCGATGACGGACATCACGCTATCGTCCGCGCGCGCGACGATGGCGCGATCATGGCCGACGATGAGATCGGCGATGGAGGCGAGCTTCTCGCGCGCCTCGTCGTCATCGACGATCAGCGGCTCGCCGCTCGGATTGGCGCTGGTGGCGACGAGCGCCAGATCCGCGGCGGCGTGAAACAGCAGACGATGCAGCGGCGCATAGGGCAGAATGACGCCGATGCGCGAGAGGCAGGGCGCGATGGAGGGAGCGAAGTCCTCGCGCTTTTCGACGATGACGATGGGCCGCGCGCGCGATTGCAGCAGGCGTAGCGATTGCGCGTCGAAGAGGCCGGCGCCCGTCGCCGCCGCAGCGTCGGCGACCATAATGGCGAAGGGCTTGGCGTCGCGGCCCTTGCGGCGGCGCAGTTCGGCGACGGCGGCTTCATTGCGCGCATCGCAGAGGAGGTGAAAGCCGCCGATTCCTTTCAGCGCGACGATTCCGCCGCTCTGGAGAGCCGTGACGATCTGCTCGATCGAATGATCGAGCCGCGGACCACATTTCGGGCAAGCGATCGGCTGCGCGTGGAAGCGCCTGTTGGTCGGATCGGCGTAATCGCGCGCGCAATCCTCGCACATTGCGAAAGGCGCCATAGAGGTTTGCGCACGATCATAGGGCAGGCGCCGCGTCAGCGTGTAGCGTGGGCCGCAATGGGTACAATTGACGAAAGGATAGAGATAGAAGCGGCTCTTCGGATCGAAGAGATCACTCAGGCAGTCGTCGCAGACGGCGGCGTCCGGCGTGATGCGCGTCTGCGTCTTGCCGTCGCGGCTCGGCTCGATCGAGAATTTCGCGTCGCGCAGCGGCGTGATCGTCTCGCATTCCAGCGTGTCGATGCGCGCGAGCGGCGGCGGCTCGCGTTTCAGCGCCGCGACGAAATCATCGACGCGCGCGCCTTCCACCTCCATCAGCACGCCTTGCGAATCATTGCGCACGAAGCCGGCGAGGGCGTAGCGGTCGGCGAGCGAATGCACGAAGGGCCGAAAGCCGACGCCCTGCACGGCGCCGGTCACGCGCAATCTCAGCCTCGTCGCCTCGCTCGACGGCATAAGCCTTTTCTCCTCACTTCGCCGCGGCGGCGGCGCGCGCGCTTCTCGCGGCGGCCCGCGCCGCGCGCGCCTCGATCCAGGCGTAGAAGGCCGCCATGCCGTCGCCGGTGCGCGCGGAGACGACCAATGTCTGCAAATCGGGATTGACCTTCAACGCATTGGCGAGACAGCGCCCGACGTCGAACTCCACATGCGGCAGAAGATCGGATTTGTTCAGCAGTATGAGATCGGAGGCCGCGAACATTTCGGGATATTTGAGCGGCTTGTCCTCGCCCTCCGTCACCGAGAGCACGACGATCTTATGCGCCTCGCCGAGATCGAAGGCGGCGGGGCAGACGAGATTGCCGACATTCTCGATGAAGAGCAGCGAGGAGGGCGCGACAGCGAGCTCGGCGAGCGCGCGAGAGACCATATGCGCGTCGAGATGGCAGCCCTTGCCGGTGTTGATCTGCAAGGCCGAAACGCCTGTCGCGCGGATCCGCTCCGCGTCATTGGACGTCTGCTGATCGCCTTCGATGACGGAAATGGGAAAGCGGTCTTTCAGATCGGTGATCGTGCGCACGAGAAGCTGCGTCTTGCCGGAGCCGGGGCTGGAGACGAAGTTGAGCGCAAAGACGCCGGATTGCTCGAAGCGCACCCGGTTCTCGCGCGCGTGGTCGTTGTTCTTGGAGAGAATATCTCGCTCTATGCGGACGATACGCTCCTGGCTGAGGCCGGGAACATGAACGCCCGCGGCGCCGGAGCCATAATCGTGACGATGGCCGTGGTCGTCATGCGCGTGATCGCCATCATGCGCATGATGATGGTCATGATCGTGCGGATGCGGGTGATCATGATGATGATCGTGGTCATGGTGGTGATCGTGATCGTGGTCATGACCATGATGATGATCGTGAGCGTGGCCATGCGCATGATCATGCGGATGGTCGTGGCTATGTTCTGGCTTTCCTTCGATGCTGGAAGTTCCGCAGCCGCAGACCGTGCACATTAGTCGACCTCCAGTTCCTGCACCCGCATATCCTCGCCGCCCGTGACTTGGACATGGTATCCGCCGCAGTCCGGGCAAGGACCAAATCTTTCTTCGACGGCGACGGTCTTGGCGCAATCGAGGCACCAGCCTTCGCCGGGAGTGCGCACAATGTCGAGCCGCGCGCCCTGGACGATTCCGCCATGCGCCACCGCCTCGAAGCAGAAGCGGATCGCCTCCGGCTCCACATGGCTGAGCGCGCCGATCTCGAGCCGCACCACGCGTACGCGCGAAAAGCCCTGCTTGCGGCTTTCTTCCTCGATCAGCTCGACGATGCTCTCGGTCAGCGCCATCTCATGCATAGGCGGCCTCGCGAATCTCGACGCGAAAGGCGACGCAGGGATCGAAGAGGCCTGCGAGCCGTGTGATCGTCTGCGCCGCCGCGGCGCGCGGAATGCGCGCGCCGAGCAGAGCGGCGACGAAAGGTCCGGCGGGATGGAAATTCCATTCTGTCGGCGCGACGATCGCATAATTCTCGATCCTATCGTCCGGTGTGAGCCGAACCCAATGATACAGCTTCCCGCGTGAAGTTTCGACCGCGCAATAGGCTTCTCGTGTGGCGGGAGCCTCGCTGCGGGAGGCGTCTTCGGCGCCGTCGGAGAGGCGCGTCACGAGCCGATCGAGATCGATCATGCGCGCGGAAAAGCGCGCGCAGATTGCGCCGCGCGAGAGATCGGTCTCGCGCCAATGACGCGCGAAGGCGCCGGTCTCCGGTGCGCGGCCGGCGATGCTGGGCGTAGCGCTGAAGCTTTCGCCCTGCGCCCTTATTCCTTCTAGCACGGCGCCGTCGTCCTCCGCGCGCAGCGTATCGGGCGCGCTCGCGGCTATGGCGGGGCTGCGCGCCAGCTCGCGCGACAATTTGCCGAAAGGCGTATCGCTGCTCGCGGCCGAGTTGGAAGCGTCCGGCAGGCCGAGCTTCGCCGCTTCGGCGCGCAGGCGGGCGGCGGTCGCGCCGCGGTCGCGCGCGTCGCCTGTCGCGAGCTCGCGCGTCAGCGCCAGAACCGCGCGCAGGGCCGTCGGCGGAACAGCGTCCTCCGCCATTGTCGTCAGCGCGCGCAATGTCTCGGAGAGGCGCTCGCAATCGAGCGCGACGAGATTTTGCGGCGTGGGCTTGCGCATTTCTCCGCGCGCCGCGGCGATGGCGCGCGAGGCGGCGAAAGCGTGGGAGAGGCCGCAGAGGGAGAACAGCCGTCCGGCGAGCGGCGCGACTTCCGCGGCGGGGCGTCCGCGAAACAGACGCGTGAGATGAGCGGGCCGGCTCGAGCGCACGCGCACCGAGCAGATGCGATCATCGGCGAGCTCGGCGACGATGGAGATCGCGCCGGGGCCGAGCCCTCCGAGATCGGCGCCCACGCTCATGGCGAGGCCTCTTCGTCGCTGCGTCGACGGCCGCCGAACAATGCGCGCCGATCGAGGGCCGCGGTAGGCTCGGGCTCGCGCTTTGGCGTCTCGTTCATCGCGGGATCGAGCAGAGCGTCGAGCGCCGCGCGCGCTGCGGTCCGCGCCGCCTCGTAATCGGCGAAATCATCCATGGGCGAGAACAGCGAGCAGGCGGCGATGCGGCCGAAACCCTCGATCTCGCTGACATTGAATTCGACGTCGCCGGCCGGAAAGCGCAATTGCAGCCGCGCCGGATCGGGAAAGGGCGCATCGGCGCCCTCGCGTGGCGCGGTGACGACGAGATTGGCGAACCAGGGCGTGACGATCACGCCCAGCGCATAAGGGCCGAAGTCGCGAAAGCCCACCGGCTCCACTGCGAGCGCCTCGTTGCAGAGGCCGGAGTCCCGCATCGACGTCTCATGGACGCGGCGGTAGAAATCCGCGAGTTTCTCGCCTCTCGCCGCGGCGTCGCTCAATTCTCGCACCTCAAGAATTTCTCTTGCGGCGCGTCGCATTCGGGGCAGCGCCAGTCTGCGGGAAGATCGGCGAAGGCGACGCCCGGCGGCACTTGCCAGACGGGATCGCCCTCGGCCGGATCATAGACATGCCAGCACACGCCGCATTCCATGCGCGCGTCGGGGGCGATATCGCGAAGCGTTTCGTCGCTCATGTGAAATAGGCCTCGTGAATCTCGCGCAGACGTTCCGCCGAATCGTGGAAATCCTCGTCGGCGGCGCAGGCCGCGGCGGGCGTGTCGCCGATCTCCAACGTGTCGAGGATGATCGTACCCATGGCGTTGAAGAATTGCACCGACCACACATTGCGGGCGCCGGTCGCGGTGATCTTGGCGGAGCCATAGCCGCGCGAGATAAGCTGCACGGGTCCATTGCCGAGCGTGAGCTGCAAATGCTCCATGTCGATCTCCGACACGGGCAGCAGCGAGAAATTGATGACATGCGCCGGATCGCCGGCTTTATGCGCGCGCATACGGGCGTCGATCTCGGCCAGCATGGGCATCACATTCATCGCGCCTTCCGGCTCCGCGCCTATGGCGATGCTCTCGGCGGTGATTTCCGCTGCGCGCTCGACGACATGGGGAATGGCGGCGATCTCGAGATAATCGGCGGTGAGCCGTCCCTCGGCGTCGGTGAAGCGCACGCGCCACAGGCCCGCCATGGAGGCCTCGAGAATTTGCGCGGTGACGCCGTCGGGGAGGGCGGCGACGCCGCTCACCTCGCCCTCGCCGAGCACCTGGCCGATGAGCTCGCGTTCTTTCGCCTCATAATCGGTTATGTCGAAGAGCTTGCTCGGCGCATCGGCGCGTTGCGCGGCGAGCGCATCGGCGAGCTGCGGCAGCAGAGCCGCCGCGCGGGGGCATTCGGCGACGGCCTGCTCGCCGGTCGCGGTCGCGAGAAAAGCGATGACGCTGCGCTTGGTCTCCGCCTCGGCGTCATAGCCGATCGGCATGACCGTCATCGCTTCGTCGGCGCCGTCGGGCGAAACCCAGAATCCGGCTTTCATGAGCTCGTCTCCCCTTCCGTGAAGGTGATGCGCACGCGCGGCTCTTTCGCCGGCGCGGCCTGCAATTGCAGCAGCGCCTCGATCCGCGAGAGATATTCGGACCAGTCATAGACTTTCGGCAGCACGCCGAGAGTCTCGCTTCCATAGGTCACGACGAGGCTCGGATAGACGCAGACGCTGAAGCGTCCTTCCAGCGCCTTCTCGGCTGTGGGCGCGATGATGGCGGCGCGCAGCCTTCCGGCGAAGGCTTTGACCAGCTGTGGAAAGATGATCGCCACGTCATGGGTCTCGCTGCGCTGGTCCGGATCGCCGCCGAAGAAGAGCAGCGTATGCGCGCTCGCGGCGGGCGGCGCGGCCAGAAAAGCGTCGATATTGGTCTCGTCCAGCAGAGCGACGCCGGATTTTTCGCTCAGCGCCAGCTGCAACGACCCGGACATGCGGTCCTCCCATTTTATTTTTGCCGAGGAGGCCGCAATCGCCATGCCATGGGCGGCCCGCGAAGGCGACGAGCTAGGCGACTGAGTCGAAAGAAGCTTTCCAGCTGGAGCCAAAGATTCGACGAGCTATATCTGGAAGATAGCTTATCATTCTGGATAGAGGACTTCCAGCGCCGTCACTTCCGCAGGAATTCCGGCAGCTGCGGCTCGCGATCGACCAGATCGGCGAAAAGGTGATCGACATTCTCGCCGGCGAGGGCCTTTTCCACCGCATCCAGAGCGTCGTCGATCTGCGCGGCCTCGAGCGGGTCCAGCACGCGGACGGCCGTGCCGACATGGACCAGCACCTTGGTCCCGGCGGGTTGCGCGCCGACCAGCGCCATGGAGACGCTCTGCCGTTCGCCGCGCCGCTCGCATAGCGCTTCGAAAGCGTCGCCTTCGACGATGGTCATGGGAAAGCCGACGCACATGCTCGCGATTCCCTCAGCGCCAGGACGACGCGCGCCAGGGCTTGAACCAGATGCCTACGGCGACGACCATAGCGCCCCAGCCGAGCGCCATCGCCATGGCGAGCAGATGATCCGGCTCGGTGAAAATATGGATGATGTCAAAGGCGAGATCGTTGGGATGCTTGCCCGGATGCGCCATGGCCGTCGCCGGAAGCAGAAAAGCGGCGGCCGCAGCCGCAAAACGGATCGCCTTCATGGTCTCGTCTCCTCATCGGTGGCGCCGAGGCGCCTCTCATAGGCACTGTGGTCGAGGTCGTGCCCCAGCAGGCGCTGGAAGCTCTGCGCGCTCTCCGCGCGCGGGCGGAACTCGACGCCCCATTCTGTCAGAGTCGCGACCGCTGCGTCGAGCGCCGGCTCGATCGCGGCGACGACCGGAGGCGTCAGCGGGCCGCCCCAATCCTCGAGGTCCTGCGGCTGGCAGCCGATCAGCGCGAGGCGCGAGGGATAGCGGCCGAGCAGATCGGCCGCGGAGAGCACCTCCTGGAAGCCGGTCTGATGCAGGCTCATCTTCTTCGCGCCCATGAAGCGCGGCACTTCTGCGTCGCGCACAACGCGCAAGGTCGCGGGCTCGAGGCCGTAATCTATGGCGTCGAAGACGAGCAGCTGGTCGCAAGCCTCGACGAATTGCACCAAATAGAGCCCCTGTGTGCCGCCGTCGAGCACCGTCACCTGCGGGCCGGTCTCATAGCGAGCGTGGAACTCTTCGACGGCGCGGACGCCGAAGCCTTCGTCCGCCCAGAGAATATTGCCTATGCCGAGAATGAGAGTGCGCATGGCGTCTCCTCGGTTGTCGCTCGCCCCGTCGCTGCGCGGCGGCTCACTTGTCCGCCTCGTCGCGGAACACGCGCTCGCCGGAGATCATCGAGGAGATGAGGCTCTGGCGGGAGACGATATCCTCGCGCACGGCGGTGTAGATGTGGATGATCACGAAGAGAATGACGCCCCACATGGCGAGATGATGCCAAGTATGGACGTCCTGGCTGTTCGGCCAGATCGCGAACACCCAGCCGAACAGCTTGTACTGCCAGCTGTCGCGGCCGGCGCCCTCGGAGTAGAGCGCGAAACCCGTCACCACCAGAAAGGCCAGGTTGAGCATGAAGAGATGCATCACCAGATGGCCGAGCGGGTTATGGCCGATGTATTTCTTCGGCTGCTTCACCAGAAAGGCGTACCAGCCGGCCTCGTAGAGCACGCCCGACAGCCATTTGCGGTCCCACACCGGCAGGTAGAAAATCTGCTTGGCGTGCTCATTGCCGACGAAGGCCCAATAGATGCGCATCAGCAAGGCCACGGCGAGCACATAGCCCGCCGAGAAATGCGCGAAGCGTATGTAGCCCATCAGGAATTGCGAGCTCGCCTCGCCGGGCGTGGAGGGCAGGGGCGAGGCGATGAAATAGCCCGTCGTCGCCAGCACGACGATCGCCGCCGCATTGACCCAGTGCCAGATCCGCACCGGCGCCTCATAGACATAGACGCTCTGCAGCTCAGCGGCCTTCTCGCCATGGCTGTCCAGAACGCCATGGATTTGCGTCGCCTCGGTCATGACCTCGCCTCCTCAGCGAACCGTGACTTGCGTCATCTCCTGCCCGTCCTCGCTCATCACGTGAGTCGAGCAGGCGAGGCAGGGGTCGAAGGAATGGATGGTGCGCAGAATCTCGAGTGGCTTCTGCGGATCGGCCAGCGGGGTATCCATCAGCGAGGCCTCGAAGGCGCCGATATTGCCCTTGGGATCGCGCGGGCTGCCGTTCCAGGTCGTCGGCACGACGCACTGATAATTTTCGATCTTGCCGTCCTTCACCTTGATCCAATGGGCGAGCGCGCCGCGCGGCGCCTCGGTGAAGCCGAAGCCCTTGGCCTCCTTCGGCCAGGCCTGCGGATTCCATTTGTCGATATTGGCGGTGGAGGAGTCGCCGGCCTTGATGTTGGCGATCAGCTTGTTCTGGAAGTGCTCCATCTTGCGCACCGCCCATTGCGCCTCCAATGCGCGCGCCGCCGTGCGGCCGAGCGTCGAGAACAGCGCCGTCACCGGCACGCCGAGCTTCTTCAAAAACTCGTCGGTCGGCTCCTTGAACTCCGCTTTGCCCTGGGCGTAGCCGACGATGTAGCGCGCCAGCGGCCCCACCTCGACGGCGTTGCCGCGCCAGCGCGGCGCCTTGATCCAGGAATATTTGCCGGCTTCGTCCAGCTCCTGAATATTGGTCGGCGTGCCCTTGGCGTTGGGGCCGAGCTTGTAATTGGGCTCGGTGACGCCGTCCCAGGGATGCAGCCCCTTGGTTTCGTCCGGATATTTGTACCAGGAATGGGTGACGAACTCCTGGATCTGTTCCGGATCGGTGTGATCGACCGGGAAAATCTCTTTCAGATTGCCATTGAGGATCACGCCGCGCGGCAGGCCGAGATTGTCGGGGGAAAAGTCATTGGCGTGCTCGGGAATGTCGCCATAGGCCATGACATTCTTGCCCGAGAGGCCGCCGCCATAAAGCCAGTCCTTGTAGAATGAGCCGATGGCCAGCACGTCCGGCACATAGACCTTCTCGACGAATTCGATCGACTGCTGAATGATCGAGGTGACGTCGTTGAGGCGCTCCATATTGATCGCGCCGACCGCGCCATTGCCATCGACATTGATGGCGCAGGGCACGCCGCCGACGAGCCAGTTCGGATGCGGATTCTTGCCGCCGAAGATCGTCTGGACCTTCACGATCTCCTTTTGGAAATCGAGCGCCTCGAGATAATGCGCGACGGCCATGAGGTTCGCTTCCGGCGGAAGCTTATAGGCCGCATGGCCCCAATAGCCGTTCTTGAACGGGCCGAGTTGTCCGGACTCGACGAATTTCTTCAGCCGGATCTGCAGATCCTTGAAATAGCCGGGCGAGGACAGCGGCCAATCGGAGATAGACTGCGCCAGCGCCGAGGTCGCCTTGGGATCGGCGGAGAGCGCCGAGACCACATCGACCCAATCGAGCGCATGAAGATGATAGAAATGCACGAGATGATCGTGCACCTGCAGCGCCAGCTGCATCATATTGCGGATGGAGTTGGCGTTCTCGGGAATGTTGATGTTGAGCGCATTCTCCACTGCGCGCACCGAGGTGAGCGCATGTGTGCCGGTGCAGACGCCGCAGATGCGCTGCGTGAAGGCCCAGGCGTCGCGCGGATCGCGGCCCTTCAAGATCACCTCGATGCCGCGCCACATTGTGCCGGTCGAGACCGCGTTGCGGATCACATTGTTCTTGTCGACATTGACCTCGACGCGGAGGTGTCCCTCGATGCGCGTGACCGGATCGACGACGATGCGCTTGCCGGAATTGTCGAGATTGAAGCCGTTCGGCGTCTGAATGCCCATGATCGCGTTTCCTCGAGATCGGCCGTTGCCGGTGTAATTTTTGTCCAGGGCGGCCGGCAGGAGCTTCCCTCATCCTGAGGAGCGGCCAAAGGCCGCGTCTCGAAGGACGAGGGAAGCGTCATGCGCGCCCTCTGGAACTCGCCCCTCGCGCTTTTAAGACGGCGGCTATGCCGCCTCCTCAGCATGAGGGGCGAGGGGTGCGCTGCTGCGCGACTACCCTTCGTGCTTGGTCGTAATGCGTTTCACCGCGGTGACGCCCGCATGGACGGCGACGGCGCCGCCGACGACGGCCGCGGCCGCGAGGCCTACCTCATCGGCGTTATGCTCTATGCCGAAGTGGTTGATCTTGGTCAGCCGGTCGTAGAAGGAGCCCTTGTCCCAGAAATCCTCTTCCGAGCAGCCGATGCAGCCATGGCCGGACTGGATGGGGAAGGAGACGCCGCCGTTCCAGCGCACGGTGGAGCAGGCGTTATAGGTGGTCGGACCCTTGCAGCCCATTTTGTAGAGGCAATGGCCCTTGCGCGCCGCCTCATCGTCCCATTCCTCGACGAATTGGCCGGCGTCGAAATGCGGGCGGCGGTAGCATTTGTCGTGGATGCGCTGCGAATAGAACATTTTCGGCCGGCCCTGACGGTCGAGCTCCGGCAGCCTGCCGAAAGTGGTGACGAAGGTGACGACGCCGGTCATCACTTCGGCGATGGGCGGGCAGCCCGGCACTTTGATGATCGGCTTGTCTTTGATGACCTTGTCGATCGGCGTCGCCTGCGTCGGATTGGGCTTGGCCGCCTGCACGCAGCCCCAGGAGGCGCAGGCGCCCCAGGCGATGATCGCCATGGCGTCCTCGGCCATCCATTTCAGCTTCTCGACGAAGGGCTTGCCGCCGTCGATGCAGAACATGCCGCCTTCGTTCAGCGGCGGATTGCCCTCGACGGCCAAAATATACTTGCCCTTGTACTTTTCCTTGGTCTCTTCCAGTATCGCCTCGGCCTGATGTCCGGCCGCCGCCATGATCGTGTCGTCATAGTCGAGCGAGATCATCGACAGCACGACGTCTTTGGCGAGCGGATGCGCCGAGCGGATGAAACTCTCCGAGCAGCAGGTGCATTCGAGCCCATGCATCCAGATCACCGGAATGCGCGGCTTGGTCTCCAGCGCCTGCGCCATTTGCACGGCGGCGCTCTGGCCGAGGCCGAGGCTCGCCGCGGTGAGCGAGCAGAATTTGGTGAAGCTGCGGCGCGTGACGCCCTGACGGCGAATGACGTCGTAGAAGGTTTCGATGGCGGCCATTTCCTTCCCCACCCTTGTGCAATGCGGCATTCGCGCGACGGCGCCGCTTGGGGAAAGAACGGCAAGATGCGGGCCAGCGCGAGGGTAAGGAGAATCTTTCCAGGCTCTCAGGCGATTGCCGAAAATCTCTTCGCTCGCGGAGGGCGCTATGAGGAGAAGCGACTTTCCAGTCGCGGAAAGCGTCTAGACAGTCAATGCGCCGTGCAGACCATGCAGGGGTCGAATGAGCGCACGATATGCTGCACCGCGACATTGCTCGCGCCGTCTTCGCCCACGCAAAGGCCCGCCAGCGCCTGCTCCAGCGGGCCGGGAATGCCGGCGGCGTCGCGCGGCGAGAAATTCCAGGTCGTCGGCGCGATGATCTGATAGCGCTCGATCTGCCCGTCGCGGAAGCTCGCCCAATGGCCCAGCGTTCCGCGCGCCGCCTCGACGAAGCCGACGAAGGCGCCGTCGGCGAGCGGCGCGTCGGGCGTGCAATAGGGCTCGCTCGGCGCCAGCGCGCGGGTCCAATCCTCCATCGCCTGCGTGAACAGCGCGATCTCCAGGACGCGCGCGACGATGCGGGCGAGGACAGTGGAGCCGCCGCCCGCGAGCAGGTCGCGGATCAGCGCATGGCCGGCGACGGCCTGACGCGCCAGCGCGCCCACCTCCACAGCGCGGCCTTCGAGCCGCGGCGCCTTGGCGAAACTATACGCCCCCTCGCGGTGAATATCCGGCAGCGTGTCGGAAAGGGCGGGATCGGCGACGGTGTCGCGCATATAGGCGTGCGAGACATCCTCCTCGATATGATCGAGCGGCGGCTCGCGCAGCCCGCCCGTCTTCGTGTCGAGGAGACCGGCGGGGAAGCGATGGCCCTCCGGCCCGAGATAGGCTCCGGCGGAGAGCAGCAGGCCGGGACCGCGTCCCATCTCCGCGAGGCGAAGATCGCGGGCGATGCGGAGGAATGCGGAAAAATCGCCGGCGGCGCTGTCCGCGAAGCGATCGAGTTCCTCGGTCGAGGAGAGGGCGGTCACGGCCTCGAGCGGCGCGGCGAAGAGCGTGCGCTCGAGGAAAGTACGAAAATCCGCGAGCAGGGCGCGCAGCCGCATCTCATCGCCGAGCGCCAGCGCCCGCGTGACGCCGCCGGCGCGGAAGGCGAGGCTGTGCGGCCATTTGCCGGCGATCAGCCCCATCGTCTCCAATAGGCGCGCGCGCGCCGGCAGCGCCTCGCGCAGCGCCGCGCCGGAGACCGCCTTGAAGCGCGCCTCGGCGGCGGCACGCCAGGGCCGTCCGGCATAGGCGGCGCGGGCGAAATCCGGCATGAAGAAAACGTAGAAATGCGTCAGATGGTCGGCGATATTCTCCGCCGCATGGGCGATATTGGTGGCCAGAAGCCCATTGGGCGCGGGCGCGATCGGCTGGGCGGCGCGCAGCACGGCGGCGGCGGCCAGAGATTGCGAGACCGAGCATATGCCGCAGATGCGCGGCGCGATCGCCAGCGCGTCGGCGGCCGGGCGGCCGAGCAGCAATTGCTCGAAACCGCGATAGAGCGAGGCCGAGACGCGCGCCTCGCGCACCACGCCATTCTCGACGTCGAGCGTCACCTCGAGATCGCCCTCGACGCGATTGAACGGCCCGACGACGATGCGGCTCATGTTTTTTTCTTCTCGGTCCCAAGTTTCTTCTCGGCGCTTGGCGTCGGCGCGCGGGCGACGCGGTCGCTGCGGGCGTTCTCGCGCACGCGTTTGGGCGTCGCCGATTTGGAGAGGGCGGCGAGCGCGACGAACCAGGCTTTCGGCATATCCAGCGGCAGGCCGACCGGAATGCCGCCGATCTTGGGCGTGCGATGGAAGCCGCGCGTCGCCTCGAAGCCCGGCGAGGTGCAGGCGATGCAGGTCGAGCCCGCCTGCGTGCAGGAGCCGCCGCCGTTCCAGGCCCGCTGATTGCAGTCGCCCACCGCCTGCGTCGCCTTGCAGCCCAAATGCTCCATCAGGCAGCCGCGCTCGGAGACATCCTCGGCGCTGGCCTTGAACTCGTAGAATTCATTGCGGCTGCAGCCGTGATGGGCGAGATGGTCGGCGAAAATGCGCGGCCGGCCGTAATCATCCATATCGGCCTGCGTGAAACGGCCGAGCGAGAGCGCGAGCAGCGTCTCCATGATCCAGCCCGGATGCGGCGCGCAGCCGGAGACATTGACGACCGGCAGCCCTTTGACCGAG
The DNA here is from genome assembly GCF_003113265.1 of Methylosinus sporium. Lineage (GTDB taxonomy): Bacteria > Pseudomonadota > Alphaproteobacteria > Rhizobiales > Beijerinckiaceae > Methylosinus > Methylosinus sporium. The sequence continues at coordinate 47,390 of NZ_PUIV01000011.1, read as the reverse complement.
CGATAATCCGGCCCCAGCGCCCCGCCGATATCGACGCCCGAATATTGCAGCCCGCTGGCGTCGGTGGGGTCTGGCGCGCCGGCCGGCACGCCGCCGAAAGCGGCGCAGCTGCCCACCGCCACGCAATAATCGGCGCGCGGCGCCAGAGCGCGCGCCCAATCCAACATGCTGCGGCCGGTGCCGGAGAGCTTGTTGAAAAGGCCGGTGCCCTCCGGCCCATGTAGGATAGAGCCTTCTATGCAGAGCGCGCCGAGCTTCTGCTCGCCGCGCTCGACGCGGGCGAGAATGGCGCGGGCTTCCTCGCCCGTCTCCTCGCTGACGCTCGGATGCCAGAGGAGACGTATGCCGAAGCCGCGCAGCTCCTCGAACCAGCCGGAAGCGCCGCGCTCCAGCGTCGCCATCGTGCAGCCGCCGCAGCTGCCGGCCTGCAGCCAGAGCAGAGTGAAATCGTCGTGCGCCTTGGTCATCTCACGCCGATTGTAGAACAATCGGCGAGTACGCCCAAATCTCTCAAAATTGCGCGTGCAGCCGCAGGCCGAAGACATTGATCGGCCCACGCGCGGCGTTATGCGCGGGATTGCCGATGAACTGATAGTCGAGCGTCAGCTCGACTCCGTCGCGAACATTGTATTTGTAATAGGTCTCCAGCACTTTTTCGCCGGCGTAGGAGAGCCTGCCGTCGCCGATATAGACGCTGGTTCCGCCGAGGCCGAAATAGCTCACGCGCGGGCCGGCGAGGCCGGAGAACACCATGGCGCCGCCGATCTCGTCCTTGTCGCGGCCCCACAGCGCGCCGGCGGCGGTGAAGCCGGTCGAGAGCGAGCGGTCTATATCGGTGTAGTCCACCGTCTCGAAGCGCCCGTCGGACATGCTGGCGCGCAGGAAAAAGCCGATCTCCTTAGAGAGCTGCTGCTGCACATTGACGCCGCCGCCGACCTTCACATGGCGCTTGCGAATCCATGGATTGTTGACGTCCGGCGGAAAATTGCCGGTGAGATAGGCGAAGTCGATGGCGTCCTGCACCTTGGCGAGATTGCCATTGTCGGCGAAGGCCAGGAATTTGATCACGCCCGGCTGCTCGAAAAGATCGTAGCGCGCCTCGAATTCGGCGACGCCCATGAATTGGCGGCCGATCTGCGGTTCGATAGAGGGACCGTTGGGAATCTCGGAGAGCTGGAACAGGCCGCCGCGCGCCGTCCACCAATCCTGTTTCCACTCCAGCGCCGCGCCATAGGTATAGCCCCAGGAATCGGCGGCGTAGTCGAAGGCGCCGAGCGTGTTGACGCCGAAATTCAGGAAGCCCGTCGTCGGATCATGGGCGTATTTGTTGTCGTCGAAAATATCCGGCACGCTGAACTTGCCGATGGTGAGGATCAGCCGATCCTTGTCGACCTTGCCCGACAGCTGGTTCTGCGTCGATTCCAGCACCTCGTTATAGGAGCCGGTCTCCGGGTCCTCGACTTTCTCGCCGCCGTCGAGCCCGACGATCTGGCGCAGGAAATAGCGCTGGAAGCGCATATAGGGCGCGGCGCGTCCGACCTTGGCGACGGCTCCGTTCACATAAGAGGCGGCGCCGACGGAATTGGCGAGGCCATAGCCGAGATCGACCTCGGGATTGAGATAGACGGCGGCGCCTTTCCAAAGGCGCAGTCCCATGAAGAGATTGCTCGTCGAGCCGGCGTCCGCGAGGCCTTTGGGCGGGAAGCTGCGCGCGCCGGTATAGAGCGCCGGGAATTTGGGATAGCCCTGCACGACGGCGGTCGTCTGACCGTGGAAGCTGTAGAGCTCCTCGCCGTTCTTATCGTCTTTCTCTTCCTTCTTTTCCGTCTTTTCCTTGTCTTTCGCCTTCGCCGCGCGCTCGCCTTTCTCGCCGCGCTTTTTCGCTTTCTCGTCGTGGCCCGCGGCGTCCTCGCTCTTCGCTGCGTCGGACGCCTTTTCGTCTTCGGTTTCCGCGCCTCCGCGCGCCTCGTCCTGCGGATCGAATCGGTAATTCAGGCCGAGCCGCAGCACATGCGCCGCGCTGCGCTGGCGCGCGCCGAATTGGAAAGAGAAATTATTGTCGTAGACGCGGCGCTGCGATTGCTGATCGACGTAGAGATATTCGAGCCGCGCGGAAAAATGATCGTCGAGCGCCTGCTCTATGCCGGCGCCGACCGCGAATTTCATGCGCGCGGAGGTCGAGACCGGCGCGAAGAAAAGTCCGAGCGGCCCGGCGCCATAGAAGATGAGATTGGAGGCGCCGCGCCAGCCGCCGGCCGCGACGCCGCCGGTGGCGTAGACGAGCCTGCGGTCGAAGGCGTAGCCGAGGCGTCCGCGAATGCTGGCGAAATAATCGCCGTTCTCGTCCGATGTCAGCCCATAGCCGGCGACGCCGAGTGCGCTATAGGCGGCGGGCGCCGGAAAAATCCCGGTGGAGGCGCGGCGCAGGCCGAGAAAATTCAGATCGGTCTCGAGGCCGTAGACCCAAGGGCCGCGCTGCCAGTCATAGCCGATCTGCGCGCCGAAGCTCGCCCCGGCGCGATCGCGATTGGGCGCCGCGAGGTCGAAGGCGCGGCTGGTGAAGCCGCTGCCCGCCTCCAGCGTTCCGCCGCTCGCAATGGGAACGGCGCCGCCGGCGTTCAATCCGATATGCAGTCCTGCCCAGGCGAAGGCGGGAGGAGGAGCGGAGCTGCTCTTGGACGGCTTGTCGGCCGCTCGCGCAGGGCTCGAGAGGATCAGCGTCGCCAAAAGGGCGAGTCGTATGGGCTTCATCGGCTCGTCGTCGATCTTTTCCGCGATTCGCATATTGTCAGAGATTCATGTCGCACGCGCGAAAGGGCATAACGTACGAGCGAGACCCTTACATTCGAGCGGCATGACGCTTTGATGACGTCGCCGGCGTCGGCGGAACGGCGTCGCGCGCCGCAAGGCGCGCGACGAAATGAAATGCGCGTCTTCGGCGACTCTGCGCATCCTCGTCCTCGGCGCGGCCGAGCGCTTCGGTCCCCCTTTCCCAGAGGCAGACGGGCCGATGAGAGGCCGGATCGATCGTCCAGGCGGCGCGCGGCTGCGTGCGCCGTCCGTCGAGGCGCAGATTTCCGAGGCGCAAATTCCGAAGGTCATTCGGCGCCGTGACGGCGACGAATGCGCTCGCGCGACGCGCGGGGAGATGCGGATAGGGGCGGGGGAAAATCTTCATCGCTCTCGTCCTTCTGGCCGTTTTGGCGGCCGAAGGCGTGAGCGGCGAGCAGAGCCTCAGGCTCGAACGGCGCCTCTCACGCGGTCCTCGCGGCCGCGGGCTTTCGTGTGAGGCGCGACGCGCGCAGACGAGGCTGCGGCGGCGGCGCCGAGGCTGTGACTGCCGAGGCTACTGCCCATGAGTCCTTCGCGAGTGTGGTTGACGCCGCGCGACTCGAAAGTCGCGCCGACGCTCTTGGTTTTGATGCGCGGGATTTCGCTTGTCAACGATAAATGGTTTGTCGACGATAAACGGATTACAACAAGGCCAGATGCGATCGGAACGGCTCTCGGCGACGCTTTCGTCATCTGGCTCGCTTCTTGCCATGCTCTGCTCACAAAGGCGCATCGTGCGGCGTGAGCGGCCGTTCGCCGAAACCCGAGGGAGAGCGAAAACGTGCTTTCGAAGGTGGCGAAATTCGACGAAATGGGCGGCGTCGACGGCGCGACGCGTATTCCATATGAAAAGCTCGCCAAATGGCTGACCTCGGTCGAGCCCGAATTTCTCGCCTCGCGCCGGGCGCAGGCTGAGCTGCTGTTTCGGCGCATCGGCATCACCTTCGCCGTCTATGGCTCGCAAGAGGCGACCGAGCGGCTCATTCCCTTCGACATTCTGCCGCGCATCATCGCCCGCGCCGAATGGGCGCAGCTCGAGAAGGGCCTGATTCAACGGGTGAAGGCGCTCAATCTATTCTTGGCCGATCTCTACGGCCCCGGCGAGATTTTGAAAGCGGGCGTGGTTCCCTCCGAGCTCGTCTATCGCAATCCCGCCTTCCGGCCGGAGATGGCGGGACGCCGCGTGCCGCACGACATCTTCGTGCATATCGCCGGCATAGACATCATCCGCACCGACGACGACGGCTTCTATGTGCTGGAGGACAACGCCCGCACACCGTCGGGCGTCTCCTACATGTTGGAGAATCGCGAGGTGATGATGCGGCTGCTGCCGGATCTCTTCGCGCAGCACCGCGTCGCGCCGATCGAGAATTATCCCGATCAACTGCTGGCCACTCTGCGCTCCGCCGCGCCGCGCGGGGCGGGGGCCGATCCGGTGAGCGTGCTGCTGACGCCCGGCCAATATAATTCGGCCTTCTACGAGCATTCGTTCCTGGCCGACAAGCTCGGCATAGAGCTGGTCGAAGGGCGCGATCTCTTCGTCAAGGACGATATCGTCTATATGCGCACCACGGAGGGGCCGCGCCGCGTCGATGTGATCTACCGGCGCCTGGACGATGATTTCCTCGATCCTTTGGCCTTCCGCCCCGATTCCGCCCTGGGCGTCGCCGGCCTGATGGGCGCCTATCATGCAGGCAATGTGACGCTCGCCAATGCAGTCGGCACGGGCGTGGCCGATGACAAGGCCATTTACACCTATATGCCGGAGGTGATCCGCTTCTATCTGGGTGAGGAGCCGCTGCTGAAAAATGTCCCCACCTGGCGCTGCCGCGAGAAGGAGGCTCTGGCCTATGTGCTCGACCATTTGGGCGAGCTGGTGGTGAAAGAGGTCAATGGCTCGGGCGGCTATGGGATGCTGGTCGGCCCTCACGCCACAAAGGCGCAGATCGCGGAATTCGCAGCCAAGCTCGCCGACGACCCGACCAATTTCATCGCCCAGCCGACGCTCGCCCTCTCCACCTGCCCGGTGTCGGTGGCGAGCGGCGTCGCGCCCCGCCATGTCGATCTCAGACCTTTCGTGCTCTATGGTCCCAATGGCGCGAGCGTGGTGCCCGGCGGCTTGACGCGCGTCGCCATGAAGGAGAATTCTCTCGTCGTGAATTCGAGCCAGGGCGGCGGGACCAAGGACACATGGATCATCGACGATGCGCCGCTCGCGCGCGTATGACGAATTCGAAATAAGAACAGCGCGCCGAACCGACGGGATCTCATGCTCTCACGCACCGCCGACAACCTCTTCTGGCTGGCCCGATATATGGAACGCGCAGATTTCCTCGCGCGAATTTTGCAAGCGTCCAGGCGTCTCGCCACTCTGCCCCGCGCCTATGGCGGCGTGGAGACCGAATGGGAGAGCGCGCTGCTCTCCTCCGGCGCGGCGCCCGCCTTTCATGCGGCGGGGCTGACGGTCGACGAGGCCAATGTCACGCAATTTCTAGCCTTCTCGCCCGATAATCCGAGCTCGATCCGCAATTGCATCGAGCTCGCCCGCATCAACGCCCGCGCCGTGCGCACTGCGCTCACCGTGGAGATGTGGGAGGCGATCAACGGCGCCTTCCTCGAGCTCGAGGCCTTCGAGCGCGCGAGCCGCTCCGCCGAGGAGGTGACGCGCTTCCTCGATTTCGTGAAACAGGTCTCCGCCGCTTACGACGGCGGCGCGCATAGAACAATGCTGCGCAACGACGCCTATTGGTTCTCGCGCGTCGGCCTCTATCTCGAGCGCGCCGACAACACCGCGCGCCTTCTGGACGTGAAATATCATGTGCTGCTGCCGGAGACCGAGGCTGTCGGCGGCTCGCTCGATTATTTCCAATGGACGGCGATATTGCGCGCCGTCTCCGCACACACCGCCTATCATTGGGTCTATCGCGACAGCCTCAAGCCCTGGCTCGTCGCCGATCTCCTGATCCTGCGGCCGGAAATGCCGCGTTCGCTCATTGCCTGCTATGAGAGCGTGGTGCAAAATCTCGATCGTCTCGGCAAATCGCATGGCAAGCAGGGCCCGGCGCAGCGCCACGCCCGCGCCGTCTTCGGCCAGCTCGAACATGCGACGATCGAGAGCGTCTTCCACAATGGGCTGCATGATTTCATTCAGAGCTTCATCGCCGACAATCATCGGCTGGGGACGCTGGTCTCGGAGCAATATCTTTTCTAATATGTCGTCGCTTCGAAGCTCCCCCTCGCGGTGAAAGATGCACATAAGAATAAGGCGCGAGACGATTTTTCGCTACGCCGAGCCGGTCAAGGCGGCGATTCAGAAATTGGCGCTGACGCCGCGCAACTATGACGGGCAGCATGTCCTCGACTGGCGCATCGATGTCGATCGCGACTGCCGCCTGCGCGCCTGCGAGGACGCTTTCGGCAATGTGGCGCACAGCATTTATGTCGACGGACCGCTGGAGGCGCTGACGACCGTGGTCGAGGGCTCGGTCGAGACCTTCGATACGGCCGGCGTCGCGCGCGGCGCGATCGAGCGTTTCCCGCCGGAGCTCTATCTGCGCGAGACGCCGCTGACCGAGGCGGATCAGGCGATCTGCGATTTTGCGCTGGCGGCCGCGCGTCCGTCCGACACGCTGTCCAAGCTCCATGCGCTGGTCGGCGCTCTGCACGAGGCTCTCGTCGTGGAGGAGGGGGCGGCGAGCGGCGCCGTGGCCGCGGCCGATGTTTTCGCGCGCCGTCGCGGCGCGGCGCAGGATTTGGCGCATGTCTTCATCGCCGGCGCGCGCAGTCTCGACATCCCCGCGCGCTATGTCTCCGGCTACGCCCTGCGTCCCGACGCCGGCGCCGCCATCCATGCTTGGGCGGAAGCGCATGTGGCGGGGCTCGGCTGGGTGGGCTTCGATTCGACGCGCGGCGCCTCGCCGGACGAGAGCTATGTGCGCGTCGCCGTCGCGCTGGATCATCTCGGCGCGGCTCCCGTTCGCGCCGCTCATTCCGGCGGCGGCGAGGAGACGACGGAGGTCAAGGTGAGCGTCGCCCGCGCGCAGGGCCAGTTCCAGAGCCAGTCCTGAGCCGGGGCGGGCGGCGACGGCTTCGGTCTTTCGGCTGTCATTTTCGGGTTGACAGCGGGGACGCAAATTCCCCATATGCGCCCTGCTTCATCGGCCCTCTCGCGGGGCCGTCGCTCGCGGGGCCTTTCTTCGGGGTCCATCGAGAAGCTGGGGGAATGTCCCGAGCGGCAAAGGGGGCGGACTGTAAATCCGCTGGCTATGCCTTCGTAGGTTCGAGTCCTACTTCCCCCACCATTCGACAGCCTGCCGCTGCGGCGAAGAAAAAGCTCACGCCGCGCTCGCCGCCTCCGCCCATTTTTCGCAGCCGCCTTCCAGCATCCGCCGCAGCTCCGCCGCCGGCGCCGGGCGGCTGAACAGAAAGCCCTGCATCTGCGTGCAGCCTTCCTCGCGTAGGCGCGCCAGCTGCTCAGGCGTTTCGACTCCCTCGGCCACGGTCGCGACGCCGAGGCACTGCCCGATTCCCGCCACCGCGCGCACGATCGCCCCGCACTCGTGATTTTCCGGCAGCTCCTTCACGAAGGAGCGGTCGATCTTGATCTTGTCGAAGGGGAAGGAGCGCAGATAGCTGAGGCTCGAATAGCCGGTGCCGAAATCATCCATCGATATGCATACGCCGAGGGCGCGCAATTGATGCAGAACGGCGAGATTGGCGTGATTTTCGGCGAGCAGCACCGATTCGGTGATCTCGAGCTCGAGCCGCTGCGGCGCGAGCCCGCTCGTCGCCAGCGCCGAGAGAACCGACTGCACCAGCGAGCGCGAGCGAAATTGCGCCGGAGAGAGATTGACGCAGACGCCGATCGGCTCCGGCCAGCTCGCCGCCTCGCGGCACGCCTCGCGCAGCACCCATTCGCCGATCGGCGTGATGAGGCCGGTCTCCTCGGCGAGCGGGATGAAGTCATTGGGGGACACGAGCCCGCGAACGGGATGGAACCAGCGCAGCAGCGCCTCCGAGGCGACGATGCGATTGGCCCCTATGTCGACGAGCGGCTGATAATAGATCTGGAACTCGCCGGCCGGGAGCGCATGGCGCAAATCTGCCTCCAGCGTGCGCCGCACGAGGATGGAGGCGGCCATCTCCGGCTCGAAGAAGCGATGCAGGCCGCGCCCGTCGGCCTTGGCGCGATAAAGAGCGATGTCGGCGTTTTTGAGCAATATGTCGGCGTCGCAGCTGTCGATGGGTGCGACTGAAATGCCGACGCTGGCGCCGACCGCCACTGCATGGCCGTCGATCTCGTAGAGGACGCTCACCTCATTGACGATGCGCTCGGCGAGCCGATCCGCCTCCGCCGCGCCGGCGCCGAGCTGAACGATGGCGAATTCGTCGCCTCCGACGCGCGCCACCATATCGCCCGGCTCCAGAGTGAGGCGCAGGCGCTCGGCGACGGCGACGAGCAGCCGGTCGCCGATCGGATGGCCGAAGGCGTCGTTGACATCCTTGAAGCCGTCGAGATCGAGATAGAGCACGGCGAGGCGATCCTCGCCGCCCTCGAGCCGTTGCAGGCCCTCGGTCAGCCGCGCGCGGAACAGCACGCGATTGGCCAATCCGGTCAGCGGATCGTGATGGGCGAGATGGGCGATGCGGGCGGCCTGCTCGCGCTGCTCGGTGACGTCGACGATGGCCAGCAAGATAGCGGAGCGATCGTCGAAGCTGATCTCGCGCGCGTAATTCTGCACCTTGATCGTGCGTCCGTCCGCTGTGCGATTGGCCCAAATGCGGTCCGAGGGCCGGCGAAGGGCCGGATTCTCATGGGCGATCGTCACCGCCGGCCATTCCTCCTCCGCATAGAGATCGAACAAGGTCGAGCCGAGAAACCGCTCGCGCTCATAGCCGTAATGTGCCACCGCCGCGTCATTGACGGCGATGATGCGCAGGCTCTGCGGATCATGCACCCACATGGGCATGGGATTGCTCTCGAAGAGCAGGCGGAAGGAGGCTTCGCGCGCCTTCAGCGGGGTCACGTCAGTGAGCGTGACGCCGATCAGATCGCCCATGGGCGCGGCGGCGAGCCGAAGATGCGACGCCTCGCCCTCGGCCGAGCGATGCGAGACCTCGAATGTGTCGGGAATCGCCGAAAGGAAAATGGCCGAGAGCCGTTCGAACGTCCCGTCCGTCATCCAGGCCGGCGCGATCTCGCCGAGCCGCCGCCATTGCAGATCGCGCTCCGCGCCGCCGAAGAGGCGGCTGGCGCTGGCGTTGAGGCTCACAATGACGAAATCGATTATGTCGCGGCCGGCGTGGACGGCGGCGAGCGTCGTGAGCCCGTCGTCGGTCGCGCGATAAATGGCGTCGACGAGATCATATTTCGCGGCGCGCTCGCGCGCGAACACCAGGAACAGCGCGTCGCCCCAATGGCTCGACAGCGGGAAGGCGACGATCTCGCTGGTCCGCACCAGCCCGTCGCGAATGCTGCGCGCGATCGTCGCCGCCGGCGTTCCGCGCGTCGCGGCCGCCGCCAGCGCCTCGCCTATGGGATCGCGGTAATTGCGTTCGAGTCCGTCCAGCCGCAGGCCGCGCAGCGACGCGCCGAGCCAAGCCTCGAAGGCGCCGCCGCCATAGAGAAATTCGAAAGCGCCGTCCGCCGCGCGTCCGGCCAGCGCCACATCGTCGGCGAGACGGCCGAGGCTGCCGAGCGCGATCTGCTCATAAGGCGGCAGGCCGCCGGTCGGAGCCTCGACCTGCCATTGGAAGCACAGCTCGTCCACATCGCGAAATTCGGTGACGACGCCATATTGGGTGGCGATCTCATACATGGCTAGGCTCAACTCCGCAGGCCTTCGGCGCAGGTGAAATTGACCGGAAGCTTTGAAAAAACAGTAAAATTTTCAATGATTTAATAGGAAGCGCGTCATTTGTCGGTCATAAATCCGACGAAGCCTTTGATCAGACAGCGGAAAATTTGTGATCGGCGCGTTTCGTCGCGCGATTTCGCTTCCATGATTTTCATAACTCGCGATCCGGCATAGGCTATAAAGCCTCTCTCGTCCGAAAGGCGGGCGGAGAGCGACGATCGAACGGACCAAATGTCATCCAATCGCAAAGCAGCTACGCCGAAGGAGGCTCCGCAGGAGCCGTTCAAGCGCGCCGTCGCCGGCGCGATGCGCGCCATGGCCAAGCGCTCGGAGCTGGAAGTGTCCTTCTCGCCGGAGCGCGCCATGCTGCTCGGCGGCGACGACAAGGCCAAGGCGCGCCTGCCGGAGCCGCCGCGCAAGCTCACCGCCCATGACGCCGCCATCGTGCGCGGCCACGCCGATTCCATCGCCCTGCGCCTCGCTTGCCACGATGAGGCGATTCACCGCCGCGCGCAGCCGCAATCGCCCGATGCCCGCGCCGCCTTCGACGCGTTGGAGCAAGCGCGCTTCGAATCGATCGGCTCGCGCCGCATGGACGGCGTCGCCGCCAATATCGGCGCCATGCTGGACGATCGCTTTCAGCGCGCGCGCTTCTCCGAGATCGAGACCCGCGAGGACGCGCCGCTCGAGGACGCTCTCGCGCTCATCGCGCGCGAGCGGCTCACCGGCATCGCTCCGCCGCCTCATGGCCAGAAGGTCGTCGACCTCTGGCGGCCCTGGATCGAGGAGCGCGCCGGCGAGGATCTCGACAGGCTGTCGAGCGCGCTCGAGAATCAGCGCGGCTTCGCGCAGCTCGCGCATCGGCTGCTCGCGTCGCTCGAGCTCGAGGGCGAGAGCGCCGGAGGCGAGGAGGACGCCGAGGAGCCGAGCGAGGACCAGCCGCAAAATCCCGACGAGGCCGAGGGCGAGGAGACGGAGGAGGAGAAGCAGTCCGGCTCCTCCGAGATGGACACAGCCTCGGCCTCCGAGGAAGCGCTCGAGAAGGGCGAGAGCGAGGCCGCCGAAATTCTCGACAGCGAGATGCTGGAGGAGATCGAATCCGGCGACGTGGACGAGGCGATGGAGACGCGCCGCCCGCAGGTCTCCTCCGCCGATCGCTCCGGCGGCGAATATCGAGCCTACACCACGCGCTACGACGAGACGGTGAAGGCGGAGGATTTGTGCGACGCCGAGGAGCTGGATCGCCTGCGCTCCTATCTCGACAAGCAGCTCTCGCATCTCTCCTCTGTGGTCGGCCGGCTCGCCAATCGCTTGCAGCGCCGGCTGATGGCGCAGCAGAATCGCGCCTGGGAGTTCGACCTCGAGGAGGGGATGCTCGATCCGGCGCGCCTGCCGCGCGTCGTCATCGATCCGCAGCAGCCGCTCTCCTTCAAGCGCGAGAAGGACACGAATTTCCGCGACACGGTGGTCACTCTGCTGCTCGACAATTCCGGCTCCATGCGCGGCCGGCCGATCACAGTGGCGGCGACCTGCGCCGATATTCTCGCCCGCACCCTGGAGCGCTGCGGCGTGAAGGTGGAGATTTTGGGCTTCACCACCAAGGCCTGGAAGGGCGGGCAGTCGCGCGAGACCTGGATCGCCGACGGCAAGCCGCCGAACCCCGGCCGCCTCAACGACATACGCCACATCGTCTACAAGGCCGCCGACGCGCCCTGGCGGCGCGCGCGCCGCAATCTCGGCCTGATGATGCGCGAGGGCCTCTTGAAGGAGAATATCGATGGGGAGGCGCTCGACTGGGCGCATCGCCGTCTCATGGCGCGGCAGGAGCAGCGGCGCATATTGATGATGATCTCCGACGGCGCGCCGGTCGACGATTCTACGCTCTCGGTCAATCCGGGCAATTATCTCGAGCGCCATTTGCGCCATGTCATTCAGGAGATCGAGACCAAATCGCCGGTCGAGCTGATCGCCATCGGCATCGGCCATGACGTGACGCGCTATTACCGCCGCGCCGTGACCATTGTGGACGCGGAGGAATTGGGCGGCGCGATGACGGAGAAGCTCGCCGAGCTGTTCAGCGAGAACGCCGCTCCCGCTCCGGCGCGCGCGCCGCAACGCGCGGCGCCGCGACCGCGCGTGCTCGCCGCGGCTCCTTGAGAGGGGGCGAGGCGCCCTCTCCCTCACCCTCCGCCGCTGCGGGAGAGGGAAGGCGGCGACGTTACGCGAAACGTCGATGAAGCGTGAAATCTGGTCCCTCTTCCGCGCAGCGTGGGAGGGCTGGAAAGGGGCGCCGCTCGCCGCCGAACGGCTCTCGTAATTCACCGAATGGTGAATAAGTTTAATGCGCATTAATTTCGTCACCAGCGCTCGACCGCGCCGAAAACGACTCGGCGGGGAACCTTCAGGGCGGCTGTTGCATTAATATTTCGGCGCGACCGTCGGGTGCGCGTGCAGTGACGATCGGACGTCCGAGCGATCGGCGCCGTCCGGGAGTGACGAAGGAGTTGCGTATGATTTCCCTTGGCAAAGTTCGAAATGCGGGATTGCCCGCGGCGTCTCACGAGCCGCTCGACGTCCAGAGGGTTCTCTGCGTCGCCGCGATTTTCTCGCTGGCCTCCCTTCCCCTGCTGCTCAGCGTCGCTTTGTCGATCTGGGGCTGACACGCCCGGAGCGATCGCCGGCGCGCGGCTGGGGGGCCGGCGCCGGCGAGGGCGGCCGAAACAGGAAAGACCCCGCGCTCTTCCCAGAGCGCGGGGTCTATTTGTCTTTGCGCCGGATCGTCTTTGCGCCCGAAGAGACCGAGCCTAAAGGTCCGCTTCCCGTGGCGTCGAGATCAGGCGGTCGCTGTGGCCAGCTTCTTGACGATCTCGCGCTTCAGCGCGCGGGCGTCGTCGGAGAGCTCCGTGTCGCGCGCCTTGACGAGGAAGCCGTCCAGGCCGCCGCGATGCTCGACAGAGCGCAGAGCCGCCGCCGAGACGCGAAGGCGGACGGAGCGCGCCAGCGCGTCCGAGGCCAGCGTCACATTGACCAGATTGGGCAGAAAGCGGGTGCGCGTCTTGCGATTGGAGTGGCTGACGAGATTGCCCGTCTGCACGCCTTTGCCGGTCAGTTCGCAACGGCGGGACATTGTCTTTTTCCTTTCGATCGGCGCGGAGCGCGGGGGCCCGCGCCATTCGATGGCCGTATGATATGAAATTCGCGCAAAGGCTCCACGCCCCGGGAGGCAGGCCCTTGGTTGGGCGGTCTTATAGAGGCAGGGGCGGCGAAAGGTCAACAGGGGATGTCGCCACGATGGCGTTGCTGTGAAGCTTCGGCGAACCTGCGAACCATCAATGCAGCGAGCGCGTCGGCGGCGCCTGCGGGGTCGGCGGCGGCTCGCTCTGGACCATCAGCGGGCTCGCCTGATGATGCACCAGCCGCCACGCGCCATCGACGAGCCGGAAGCTGTTGGTGGCGACGAGCGCCGCCTGGCCGACCATCTCGATGCAGACGATGCGTCCCTCGGAGCCGCAGAGCAGCGCCCGCTCGCTGCGGCGCAGAACCGGGTCCTGCATGGGGTTGCGCAAAATCTCGCGAAAGGAGGCCAGCACCTGCTCGCGCCCGAAGATCGGCGGCCAGCCGGGATGGATGCAGCAGATTTCCTCATCGCCCCAGATCGCCGCCATCCCGTCCGGGTCTGCGGCGACGAAGGCTCGATAATAAGCGGCGTTGGCCGCGAGTAGAGACGCCTCGTCCGACATGGGCGCGAAGAATGCGCCCAGCTCGAGCCGATGGCAATAAGGGATGACGAGGAAACGCATCGCGAAAGCCGTCGCGCGCAGCGGCGCCCTTGACGCCGCCGGGCGCCGCCCGATTTTCCCCAGCGGAGCCGCATCTGCGGTCAATGGGGGCAATGGATCATGAAAATCGGCGGCTTTGCGATCGTCCTGCTCGCCGGCGCGCTCGCCGCCGCTCCCGCCGAGGCCAAGCGCGCCTCCCGCCAGCCACAGGCCTATGCGCAGCCGGCCGTCCCCGCCTATGCCGCTCCCGCTTATGCCGTCCCCGCGGCGCCCGCTCGCCCCGCGCCGGTCTGGGGCGCCGACGGCTATCGCTTCGATCCGCCGGGCGCCGGCTCCGCCTTCGCGCCCTCGCCTTTCGGCTATTGAGCCCACGCCCTCGCGCTTCCGCTGTCGCGCGTCGGGACAATAGGCTGGACATTCGCCCCGTTCTGCGGTCTATGCGTCTCGCCATTCGAGACCGGGGCTCCGCTCGCGCCCGCCGTCCCGGTATCACCGAAAAGCTTCTCCAAGCTCGGCGTTACGCGGCGCTGCGCATTCGCGCGCCGGAACGCGTGAGGAACGGACAGAAAGGTTAGGAATTTCCCATGGCCGCCAAATCGATCCTTCATATGTTGAGCACGCTGAAGCATATGAGCCCGTTCGACGTCAACATGGCGATCGACGCGGGCTTCGACGTGGCGATTCCTTATACGAATGTCACTCTCGACGAGGTGACGGCGCTGGTGCAGGACGCCATGTTCTCCCGCGCGCCCTCGGCCGCCCTGCGCACCGGAATTTTCTTCGCCGGCCGTGACGCCGTGCTCGCGCTCGACATGCTGGACGCCGCCGAGAAGGCGCTGCTGAAGCCCTTCGAAATTTCGCTCTTCGCCGATCCTTACGGCTCCTTCACCACCGCCGGCGCCATGGTCGCCTTCGTCGAGAAGGTGCTGCGCGAGAAGAAGGGCCGCGAGCTGAAGGGCGCCAAGATCGTCGTCTATGGCGCGACCGGCGTCGTCGGCTATTCCTCCGCCGTCATCGCCGCGCTCGAGGGCGCCGAGGTGACGATCGTCGGCTATAGCGGCCTCGAGCGCGTGACGACGCAGGCCGAGGAGATCGAGAAGCGCTTCGGCGTGAAGGTGACGCCCGCCGACGGCAGCAAGGCCGAGCAGGTGCGCGCCCTCCTCGTCGAGCATGAGATCGCGCTCTGCGCGGCCCGCGCCGGCGTGCAAGTTCTGTCCGCGGAAGATCTCGCCGCCGCCAAATCGCTGCTCATCGCCGCGGACGTCAACGCCGTGCCGCCGCTCGGCGTCGAGGGCGTCAAGCTGCACGACAAGGGCGTCGAACTGCCGTCGGGCGCGCTCGGCATCGGCGCGCTCGCCATCGGCGACATCAAATACGGAACGGAGGCCGGTCTCTTCCGGCAGATGACCACTTCCGACAAGCCGCTGCGTCTCGACTTCCGCCACGCTTTCGCGCTGGCGCGCAGCCTGCTCTGAGCCGCTCGAATCTGGATCGGGTCTCGTCCCGACGGTTTCGTCCCGACTTGCCGCCGTCATGCGAAAATGATTGATGACGGCGGCGCGTCTTCCCTCGCTCGGATTCCCCCAGCGATATGCCATGAGGAAAAGAAAATGGCCGTGATCAACAAGCTTTTGGTCGGTGAGTCGCTCGTCGGCGAAGGCAATGAGGTCGCCCACATCGACCTGCTGATCGGACCGCGCGGCAGCGCCGCCGAGACCGCCTTCGCCAATGCGCTGGTCAACAACAAGGACGGCTTCACCACGCTGCTCGCCGTCGTTGCGCCGAACCTGCTGGCCAAGCCGAACACGATCCTCTTCAACAAGGTCACCATCAAGAACGCCAAGCAGGCCGTTCAGATGTTCGGACCGGCCCAGGCCGGCGTCGCCAAGGCCGTCGCCGATTCGGTCGCCGAAGGCGTGATCCCGGTCGCCGAGGCCGACGACCTGTTCATCTCGGTCGGCGTGTTCATCCATTGGGAAGCGAACGACGACAAGAAGATCCAGGAGTACAACTATCAGGCCACCAAGGAAGCCATCGCGCGCGCCATCAAGGGCGAGCCGAAGGCCGCCGAAGTCGTCGCCAAGCGCAACGACGTCAAGCATCCTTTCGGCGCCAACTGACGGCTTCGACCGGATCATTTATCGTCGGGGGAGCCGTTCGCGGCTCCCCTTTTGCTTTTTGAGAGCGCGCGCAGAATTCCCTCTCTCCCCGCGTACGGGAAGAGGGGCTCGGGGCGCGAGCCGGAAACGGAAAGGCTCATGGCCAGCGTCATCGGCTTCGACATAGGCGGCGCGCATCTGAAAGCCGCGCGCGCCAGCGACGGGCGGATCGTCGAGGTGCTGCTGCTGCCCTGCAATCCGCATTACGGCCTCGCGCGGCTCGAGGGCGCGATAGAGGAGGCCGTCGCGCGGCTCGGCGCGGCCGATCGTTTCGCCGTCACTATGACGGCCGAGCTCTCCGACGCTTTCGAGACGCGCGCCGCCGGCGTCACGACCATCGCCTCGGCGGTCGCCCGGCGGGTGAAGGGCGCGCAGACGCTGTTCTACGCCGGGGAGGCCGGCCTGCTCCCCTTCGACGCGCTTCGCGGCGCCGAGCAGGCGATCGCCTCCGCCAATTGGCGGGCGAGCGCGGAGCTGGTGGCGCGGCGCATTCCCGAGGCGCTGTTCATCGACATGGGCTCGACGACCACTGATCTCGTCCCCATTCGCGGCGGCCGCGTGAGCGCCATCGGCGGCGGCGACGCCGCACGCCTCGCCAATGGCGAGCTGCTCTACACGGGCCTGTCGCGCGGCGATCCGCTGGCCGGCGTGACCCTCGCGCCCATGGCCGGCCGCTGGACCCCGCCGGCGCGCGAAAGCTTCGCCACAATGGCGGATGTGCGCCGCGTGACCGGCGATCTCGCCGCGAAGGACTCCGAGCCGACCGCCGACGGGCGCGGCAAGAGCGTCGCCGAATCGATCGCGCGCCTCGCCCGCCTCGCCGGCCGCGACGCCGCCGAGGCGACGCCCGCGCAATGGCGCGCCTTCGCGGATTTTCTCGCCCGCGCGCAGATGCGCTCGATCGAGGATCAGATCGCGCTGCTGCGCTCGCGCGCGGCGGTGGCGGAGGACGCGCCCGTCATCGGCGCCGGCGTCGGCCGCGCGTTGGTCGCGCGTCTCGCTCTGGCCGAAGGCCGCGCCTATCGCGACATCGCCGATCTCATCGATGCGACGCCGGACGTCGCGCGAGAGGCCGCCGATTGCGCGCCGGCCTGCGCGGTAGCGCTGCTCGCCTCCGGTTGAGCGCGCATTCTATTGCGCAGCGGCGGTGCGCGCGAGCAAGGCTCGCACGCGCGTCGTCAGCTCCTCGAGCGTGAAGGGCTTGCGCAGAACTTCTATGTTCGATGCGGGATCGAGGCTGTCGAGCGATTTCCCGGCATAGCCGGTGATGAGCAGTATGGGGAGATCGGGACGCGCGGCGCGCGCGGCTTCGGCGAGCTGGCGTCCGCTGACGCCCGGCAGGCCGACATCCGTCACCAGAAGGCGCAATTTCTCATCCGATTCGACGACCTCCAGCCCGGCGCTTCCGTCATCGGCCTCTATGACCTCGCAGCCCATCTCTTCGAGCGTGTCGGCGATCTGCATTCGCACCTCCAGCTGATCTTCGACGAGCAGCGTTTTTCCGCAGGGCGCGGCGAGGCTCTCCGGCGTCCGCTCCGGGGCGGCGACGGCTTCTGCCGGCGCGGCATTCGGAGGGTCGCGCCCGGGCAGATAGAGGCGCACGGCGGTCCCTTTTCCCGGCGCGCTGTCTATGCGCACGAAGCCGCCCGATTGCTTTATGAAGCCATAGATCTGCGAGAGGCCGAGGCCGGTGCCGCGCCCCACCGGCTTGGTCGTGAAGAAAGGCTCGAAGACATGCGCCAGCACGTCGCAGCTCATGCCGGCGCCATTGTCCGTCACGCTGATCTCGACATAGTCGCCGGGCGCGATGTCGGGTTCGCCGGCGTCGGCCTCGCGGCGGCGATCGGCGGTGGCGATCTCCAGCACGCCGCCTTTGGGCATGGCGTCGCGCGCGTTGATCGCGAGATTGAGCAGCGCGCTCTCGAGCTGCGACGGGTCGCATACGACATTGCGCCGACACCGACCGAGACGCAGATCGAGCTCTATGCCGCCGCCCAGCGTTCGCCGCAGCAGATCTTCGAGCCCGACGACGAGCCTGTCCGGCGCGACGACGCGCGGCAGCAGCGTCTGCCGGCGGGAGAAGGCGAGCAGCCGGTCGATGAGATTGGCGGCGGAATTGGTCGCTTTGCGAATGGCGCCGATGGAAGGGCCGATCTCCTCGGCGCGGCCGCGCGCCAATTGCCGCTCGATGACGCCGAGCGAGCCGAGGATCACCTGAAGCACATTGTTGAAATCATGCGCTATGCCGCCGGTCAGCTGGCCGATCGCCTCCATCTTCTGCGCATGGGCCAGCCGCGCCTCGCTCTCCAGCAATGCGGCGTTGGCCTTGCGCAGCTGATCGGGCGAGGGCAGAGCGAGAAAGCTCGGCAGCCACCACCAGAGCGCGACCGAAGTGCCGACCGAGACGATCGCCGTCGCCGCCTTGACGATCCCCTGCACGCCATAGAGCGGCTTCCATAGCGTGACGACATCCAGCCAATGGGTGGCGCCGCAGAGCAGGATGAAGGCCGCGAACAGCCACAGCAAGGGTCGAAAGACGAGGTCGGCGCGTCTCTGCCCGATGATGACCAGCGCCAGCGGGATGGAGAAATAGGCGAGCGCGATCAAGCCGTCGGAGATTGCGAAGAGCCAGATCAGACCCGGCTCCCAGAGGAGGCAGAAACCATGCGGCGTCAGATTGTCGACGCCGAAGAGCCATTCGCTCAATGCGGACATTGGAGTCACTCCACCACCGAAAAGATTGCGGTGGATGGGGAAAAAACAACCCATGTCCCGGCGGCGGCGAAACCCTCCGCTCGCGCGGGCCGAGCCCGAAAAACGGCACAAGTCTAAGAAATTAATGCAGAAGTCTCGGCAATATGCGGAATTTGGGCTGGCTTCGGCCGGGCGGCCGCGACGCTGCGCCGCGGGCCCGGCCGTTCACGGGCGCTCAAATATAAGCGTAGCCGGCGAGCATGACGCCCGAGGCGGCGAGAGCGAGGCCGCCGTACCATGGCCATTTGCGGCCGCGGGTGATGATCGCGATCGTCGCTATGGCGATGGCCGCATGAAGCAGCGTCACCGCCATCGTCAGAATGTGATGGCGATGCTCGTGATGCTCGGCCTCGTGAAGATGCTCCTCGACGCGATGCTCGAGCGCCTCGGCGTCGGTCTTGATCGCCTTGGTCTCGTCGTCATAGCGCTTGGCCTCGCGGGCGAGCTGATCGGCCAGCGGCCCGCCCTGCTTGGCGGCGACTTCGTTCACGCTCTTCTTGATGCTCTTGGCCTGAAAGAAGGCCCATTGATCGCTGGCCTTGCTCTGGCTGAGCGCAGCGGCGTTCTGCGCGCCGAGCGTCGCCGCGGTCTCGATCGTCTCCAGACTGCCGATGGTCGCGGCGACGACAGCGAAAATCGCGATCGTCAGCGACACTTGCGTCATGAAAGGCGTGCCCTCATGGGCGACATGCTCGGCATGTTCGGCATGTTCGAGATGTTCTGTCGTCATAGCTTCGGACATGGGTCATCCTTCATCGAAAATTCGCGTCGAAATTCGCGCGCGAGGCGCGCCGCCCGTCCGGCTCCGCCGAATCGGTCATTCCGGCTGTGTTCGAAGATAAGTCTCGATCTTGGCCGTCACCAGCTCCCACGCTTCGCGCTCGGCGGCTCCGGCCGTCTTGTCGATCGCGATACGGAGATAGGCCAATTCTGTGTCGATTTTTTCGCGGGGAATCATGCCGAGCCGCGTCGCCAGAATGGCGGCCTCGACGACCGCCGCCTGGGCGCGGTTCAGCCCCAAAAAGGGCTTGTGAGAGACGATTTTTCTAATCTTGCAGAAGAAGCGAGGGCGCTGAGGATCGCCCTCGTTGCGCGCCACTTCCAGCTCGGCGTGCGTGAGGGCGGCGGAAAGGCGCGGCGCCGACCAACCCGGAACGGCCTCCATCGGCCAGTCGCTCTTGCCGCAGACGCAGCCGGCGAAAATTCGCACATCGTCGATGAAGCTCGCCGTGGCGAAAGGCGCGGCCTCGAGATTGGTCAGCGTCGTCGAGGGACGGAAGGGCGCGATGACCCAGAATTCGTCCTGCTCTATGAGGCCGAGCGGCGCGATGTGATGCTGGCCCGTGGGGCCGACCGTGGTGACGATGCATTCGCGGATCATCGGCATCTGGCGCTCCTGCTGGCCTTCGTCGAAAGCTCGGGGTCGCCTCCTCCCCAGCTCTCCCTCGCTATGCGTGAGAGGGGGAGGGGGCGCTCGCTCGCGATCATCTAGTCTTTCGCCTTGCGCAGCGTATGCCCGGCTTCGCGCAGGCGCGTCTCGTCCTCCTGCGATCTATCCGAAGCGCAGCCGAAGTCCAGCGGCTCGTCCTGGCGATAGCGCTTGCCCAGACGAAAAGCGATTTCCGCCTTCATCAGTTCCGCGCCGAGATAGAAGGCATGGGCGCCGTCCTTCTCGACCCCGAGCTCGGGAAAGAGCGACATGGCGTCCTGCGCCACGCGATGAAAGCCGCGCGCGTAAATGTGAATGCCGTCCGCGGCGACCTCTATGCGGAAATTTTCGTCGCGCAATTCGCGCGCGAGCTCGGCGATCTCGTCCGGCGTCGCGGCATAGGGGCGCTTGTCGTGGATCTGCAGCAGCGCGTCGCTATAGCCCTTGGGCAGAGCGGCGTCGGCGCGGGCGGCGAACAACATGCGCCGCGCCGCGTCATGCTCCTGCACAGTGCGGCGCGTATGCGGGCTCACCTGCACGGTGAGCAGATGGCGAATGTCCAGCTCCGAGCACAGACCCAGCAGAACGGCGGTGACGCCGGAGGAATCCGCATCAGTCAATTCGGTGAGATTGCCCGTGCCCATCATCATTTCGGCGCCCGGCTCGCGGCGGCGCGTCTCGACATAGCGCTCGATGGAGGCGGCGAGGCCGAAGTGAATGGGATCGAGGATCGGATCGAGAATATAGGAAATGCCGCGTCGCTCGGCGATGCGCGCGGCGCGTTGCAGAGAGTCGAGATCGCCGTGCGGATTGGGCACGAGAATCGGAATGAGCGGCGAATTGTCCGGCAGTATCGAGAGCGTATGCTCGTCGAGGCTCAAGAGATGATCGGCGCCGGCGCGCGCGCCGCGCTCCAGCTCCTCGCGCTTCGCCGAATCGAGGCTGACGGAGAAGCCGCGCGCTTTCAGCGCGACGATCGTCTCTTCCATATGCGGAAAGGGCGTGTCCGGCAGGCAGCCGAGATCGATGACGTCGGCGCCCGCCTCTTTCAGCATCGTCGCGCGCGCGACGACCTCCTCCACGCTCATGATGGAGGCGTCGACGATCTCGGTGAAAATGCGCATGTCATGGCGCGTCAGATCGGCCTTGCCGCCGCGCTTGCCGAAGAAGGCTGGAAGATCGGCGATCTCCTCCGGCCCACGCTCGAAAGGGGCGCCGAAGGCCTCTGCGAGAGCGGAAAGATCGGCGCGACAGCGGCCGGGCAATATGACGCGATCGGCCGCGAGCGGGCGCGGCAGGCGGCGCAGGATGATCTCCTGCGTCATCAGCGCCGCGACCTTCACACCAATGTCGTGGATGCGCCAGTTCCTTGCCTCCTCTCCGAAGCCCGCCAACATGCGCTCGAGGCGCGGCAGCGCGAGATGGCCGGTGAGGAACAGCAGGCGCTCAGACATTCCCGATCGGCTCCCGAGTGGCGAGCTCGCGGCGCCGGCGCTCGACGGCCTCGTGCAGGGCGGCGAGGCTCTCGGCGACCTGCGTCCCCTCGAAGTTTTTCAATTTGTCGGTGTTCTCGAGGTCGATGCGGCGCGGATAGACCATCACCTTGCGATCGGGCGCCTGCGTCTCCAGCTCCGGCGCCGTATCGCAGGCGAAGACGACCGTCGGCACGCGGCATTTGCCGGCCTGGGCGAAGACATTGGTCGCGAGATTGTCGGAGATGCCATAGACGAATTTGGCGACCGTGTTGGAGGTCGCCGGCGCCACGATCAGCGTGTGATAATAGCTGTGATAGAAGCCGCCGACCGGAACCGAGCTCGCCGTCGTGTCCTTGAACACGCGCACATGGTCCGGCATGTCCTCGAGCCTGTGCTTGTACATGCGGATGACTTCCGCCGCCGCCCGGCTGACGAAGAGGTCGACATGGTCGAGCGAGCGGATGATGTCGAGACATTCGGTGAAGAAATGTCCCGAGCCGGTGAGCGCCCAGCCCCAGCGCGGCGTGACGACCTTTTTCATGATGCGATGCTTTGCTCTCTGGTGAAATCGAAGCGCGCGCCGGGAAGGCCGCCGCGCGCGAAAGTTTCGGGCGCCTCGCGCAAGGCTGCGGGGCCGGCGATGTAGACGTCGAGCCCGCGCGCATAATGCGCGAAGCAGGGATCGACGATCGACTGCGCCATGATCGTGTCGGCGCTGAGGCTTCCCTCATCCTGAGGAGCCTGCGCAGCAGGCGTCTCGAAGGACGAGGGAAGCCTCAGCGGCGCCCCCGGCTCCCGCGTGCTTCGAGACGCGGCCTGCGGCCGCTCCTCAGCATGAAGGAGGAGAGCGGCGCCCCCGCCCTCCCCTCCAGGGGGAGGTGGGAAATCGACGCTCTTGATCAGCAATAGCGCGCGCGTTCCCGCCTCATGCGCATACCAGGCCGCGAGACTGTCGGACGTCATGTCCCAGCTCGCTGGAATCTGGGGATCGGCGCGCGTCATCGCAACCGGGCTCCAGACTGCGATCGCGCCATGCGCCTGCGCGGCCTCGGCTTGCTGCGGCGTCTCGGCGGGAAGCAGGCCCGGCTCGAGATCGCGCAATGCGCGGCCATATTGCTCCATGGCCATTATGGCCATGTCATGCGCCGCCGCGTCGGAGAAGCGCAGCGCCTCTTGCGCGCTGCGCACCGCATCGGCGAAAGGGCCGCCGCCGGGAACGATGGTGAGAGGGCCGGGATAGCGCCGCAGCGCCGCCAGCCATCGGCGCAAGGCGGGGGAGGCGGCGAGGCTTCCGCCGAGCTTGACGACGAGAGGCCGCGTCTCAGCGCTCGGGCTCGGCGGCATCGGGAAGGCCCGGAAAGAGGTTGTGAACCTTGGCGGTCTCGGCCTGGCGCTCGCGGCGGATGCGAATGCCGACCGCGCCCGGCGCGACGTCGAGCTTCTCCACCTGCACGGTCAGCGCCTGCACGCGCTCGTGCCGAAGCACCAGCTCGGCCAGACGCTCGGCGATCGTCTCCACGAGCTCTATGTGGCCCGAGGCGAGGATCATCTTTATCGCGTCCATGATGACGTCATAGGAGAAGACATTGCGCATGTCGTCGCCGCCGGCGGAGACGCGCGTCACATCGACATCGACGTTGAAGCGCACCCGCTGCGTGCGGCCGCGCTCGAAATCATAGGCGCCGATCTCGACCGGAATGACGAGATCGCGCACGAAGACATGGTCGATCTCCCGCGTGCGCTCGCGGCTCTCGAGATAGCCGCGGCCGACGACCAGCGACCAATCGACATTGGCGGCGAGCGCCGAGCCCTTGCCGCTGGCCCGCGCCGGGCCACCGGGGATGAGGTCGCGGATCAGCGCGACGGCCGCGGCGTCCAGCGCGCTCTTGCGGTCGTGGTCGCGGCAGAGGGCGCCGCGAAAGCCCATCACATCGACGCCCGTCACTAGCAGGCGCGGCACGTCCGGCGCCTCCAGCGAGCCGGCGAGTCCCGCCTCGAGGCCCAGCGCATGGCAGCGCTCGACGAAGGAAGAGAGCGCGCCAATGTCGAAATGCTCGATGAGCCGACCCTTGCCCTTATGCGCCGTGTCCAGCAGCGCGCCGGAA
The DNA here is from genome assembly GCF_003113265.1 of Methylosinus sporium. GTDB lineage: Bacteria > Pseudomonadota > Alphaproteobacteria > Rhizobiales > Beijerinckiaceae > Methylosinus > Methylosinus sporium. Next base: position 24,000 of record NZ_PUIV01000011.1, on the reverse strand, counting down.
AAGCCCGCAGCGGCGAGGCGCGGCAGCACGTCGAGGTCCGGCCCGAGATCGGCGAAGAGCACGGCGACGAGCCGCACGCGCTGCGCGATCGGCGCCAGAGCCGCGATCAGCGCATCGGCGTCGGGCGTCGCCGGCAGCGCGAATTTGACGAAAGCGACGCCGAGCGCGGCGGTCTCTTCTATCGCGGCGCGCGCCACAGCCGGATCATGCGACAGCTCGACGACGGCGCTGACCGGACGGCGGCCGGCGACGGCGTGCAGGATCGCCGCGACCTCGGCGGAAGGCAGAGCGCCGAGAGCGCCGCGGGCAGCGTCCTTGCAATCGATGACGTCCGCTCCGCCAGCGGCGGCGATCTCGGCTTCCGCCACGCTGGCGACGCTCGTCAACATCAAGGTCATCGATCAGGCGCTCTTTCGATCTCGCCTCGGCCCGCGGCGGGAGAGGCAGGACGCTTGTGGAGCAATTTCTTCCGAAATCCAAGTGGCGCCGCAGGCGAATTCGAGTGGGCGCCTGCGGGTGGGCTCCTTATCTTCCGGCGAGCGCTTGCGCGAAAACTCGAGACGACGGAGCGGCCCCATGAAAATTCTCATCGTGCTCACCTCGCATAATCGGCTCGGCGACACCGGCCGCAAGACTGGCTTCTGGCTGGAAGAGCTCGCCGCCCCTTATTACGCCTTCCAGGATGCCGGGGCGACGGTCACCTTGGCTTCGCCGAAGGGCGGCCAGCCGCCGCTCGACCCCAAGAGCAATGAGCCGGATTTCCAGACCGACCTCACGCGACGCTTCGAGGCGGATGCGGCGGCGAAGGCGCAGCTCGCGCAGACGGTCACGCTCGCCGATGTCCGTCAGGAGGATTTCGACACGGTCTTCTACCCCGGCGGCCACGGTCCGCTCTGGGATCTCGCCGAGGATGCGCATTCGATCGCGCTGCTCGAATCCTTCATCCGCGCGGGAAAGCCCATCGCCCTCGTCTGCCATGCGCCGGGCGTGCTGCGGCATGTGGGCGCGCCGGACGGACGGCCGCTGGTCGTGGGCAAAAAGGTGACGGGCTTCGCCAATAGCGAGGAGGAGGCCGTAGGCCTCACCAAAATCGTGCCGTTTCTGGTGGAGGACGAGCTGCGCGCAAAGGGCGGGCTCTTCTCGAAAGGCGCCGATTGGGCGCCTTATGTGGTGCAGGACGGATTGCTGATTACCGGACAGAATCCGGCGTCCTCCGGTCCGGCCGCCCGCAAGCTGCTGGAAGCGCTCGCGAAAGGGTGATGCTCTTTCCGGCGCGGACCCTCATCCGACCCGGCTTCGCCGGGCCACCTTCTCCCGCAAGCGGGAGAAGGGAGAGCCCTGTCACTCTATGACAGAGCCGTTCAGCGCCAGCACGCCGGCGGCGAGATAGAGCGAGCCGGCGATCAATATGCGCGGCGGAACCGCATAGCTGCGCTGCGCGATGATCGCCAGCGCCTCCTCGACGCTCTGCGCGGCCGCCGACCTCATGCCCTCGGCGCAGGCCAGCGCGGCGATCTCTTCCGGCGGCCAGCTCTTATGCTCGCCTTCCACCGGCACGGCGACGACCTCGCCGGCGAGGCCGACGAAATGCTTTATCAGCGCGCGAATGTCCTTCGTCACCTGCGCGCCGCAGACGAAGACCAGCGGCCGGGCGTTCTTCTCCTCGAATTGCGCCATGGCCTCGGCGAGCACGCGGCCGCCGTCGTCATTATGGCCGCCGTCGAGCCAGACTTCCGAGCCCGGCGGAACCAGATCCGCCACCCGTCCGCGCGAGAGCAATTGCAGCCGCGCCGGCCATTCGGCGCGGGTGAGGCCCGCCTCGATATGTTCGGCGCCGATATGCGGCGCCACAGCGCGCAACGCGGCTATGGCGCCGGCGGCGTTGGCCTGCTGATGGCGGCCGGGCAGGCGCGGCAATGGCAGATCGAGTAGGCCGCGCTCGTCCTCATAGACGAAGCGGCCGTTCTCCTCGCGAATATGGAAATCCTCGCCGGCGATGGAGAGCGGCGCGCCGACGCGCCGAGCCTCGCGCTCCAGCACGTCGCGGGCGCCGTCATGCTGCTGAAAGCCGATGATCGCGGGCGCGCCGCGCTTGAAAATGCCAGCCTTCTCATAGGCGATTTTCTCGATCGTATCGCCGAGAAATTCGGGATGATCGCGCGAGATGGAGGTGATGATCGTGGCTTTGGGGCTCTCGATCACATTGGTCGAATCATAGCGCCCGCCGAGGCCCGTCTCCAGCAGCAGCCAATCGGCGGGCTCCTCGGCGAAAAGGGTGAAGGCGGCGACGGTGGTGATCTCGAAGAAGGTCACGGGCCGCTGGCCATTGGCGCGCTCGCAATCTTCCAGCGCCTTTTGCAGGCGGGCGTCGTCCACCAGCGTTCCGGCGAGGCGGATGCGCTCGTTGAAGCGCAAGAGATGCGGCGAGGTATAGACGTGAACGCGCTGGCCGGCGGCCTCCAGAATGGCGCGCAGAAAAGCCAGCGTCGAGCCTTTGCCATTGGTGCCGGCGACATGGATGATCGGCGGCAGCCGGCGCTCGGGATGGCCCATTTCGGCCAGCAGCCATTCGGTCCGTCCGAGGGACAGATCGATCTTCTTGGGATGAAGGTCCAGCAAGCGCGTCAGAATCGCGTCGCGCTGATCCATGATATCGGCTTTCGTTCCGTCAAGCCGCGCGGCGCGGCGCTTTGGTCAGCAGCGCGCAGAGCCGGGCCAGCGTCTCGCGCATTTCCGTGCGCGGCACCACCATATCCACCATGCCATGGTCGCGCAGATATTCGGCGCGCTGGAAGCCCTCGGGCAGCTTCTCGCGAATCGTCTGCTCGATGACGCGCGCGCCGGCGAAGCCGATGATCGCGCCGGGCTCGGCGATGTGAATGTCGCCCAGCATGGCGTAGGAGGCGGTGACGCCGCCGGTCGTCGGATTGGTGAGCACGACGATATAGGGCAGGCGCGCCTCGCGCAGCCGGCGCACGGCGATGGTGGTGCGCGGCATCTGCATCAGCGAGAACATGCCTTCCTGCATTCGCGCGCCGCCGGAGGCGGTAAAGATGATGAAGGGCGTGCGCTTTTCTATCGCGTGCGTCATGCCGGCGATGATCGCCTCGCCCGCCGCCATGCCGAGCGAGCCGCCCATGAACTCGAAGTCCTGCACGGCGACAGTGACGGCGGCGCCTTCGAGCTTGCCATAGGCGATCGTCACCGCGTCCTGATGGCCGGTCTTGAGGCGATATTCCTTGATCTTGTCGACATAGCGCTTGATGTCGCGGAATTTCAGCGGATCGCTCGGCACGTCCGGCGTCGGCGCCACCTCATGCTCGCCATTGTCGAAGAGGCTGGCGAGCCGCGCCTCCACCGGTATGCGCATGTGATAGCCGGAGCCGGGTACGACATAGAGATTGTCCTCTATGTCCTTGTGGAACACCAGCTGGCCGCTCTCCGGGCATTTGACCCAAGCGTTCTCCGGCGCCTCGCGCTTGATGAGGGCTTTGATCTTGGGCGGAACGACGTTGGAATACCAGTTCATGACCAGAGCCTCGCGAGCGCCCCCAAGGCGGATTTCAGCGAGAAGGGCTCGTCCTTCTTCGCCTCTTGCGCCCGCGCGCCGCGCACGCCGCGGGAGAGATCGGCGACGAGGCTCGTGACCGCCTCCACCGTCCGCGGACCGGCGCGATTTTCCGCGTCGAGCGATTTGGCCAGCGCATCGACCAGCGCCGTGCCCACCACCACGCCATCGGCGTAGCGCGCAATGGCGGCGGCGTTCGCCGCCGTCTTGACGCCGAAGCCGACGGCGATGGGCAGAGGCGTGCTGCGCTTGATGCGCGCGACCGCCTCCGACACGCCCGAATAATCCGAGAGCGCCGCGCCGGTGATGCCGGTGAGCGACACATAATAGACGAATCCGCTCGTGTTTTCGAGCACTTTGGGCAGGCGCTTGTCATCCGTGGTGGGCGTCGCCAGGCGGATGAAATTGAGCCCCGCCGCGCGCGCCGGCAGGCACAGCTCGGCGTCCTCCTCGGCCGGAAGATCGACGATGATGAGCCCGTCGACGCCGGCCGCCTTCGCCTCCTCGAGGAAAGCGGGCACGCCATGCACATAGACCGGGTTGTAATAGCCCATCAGCACGATCGGCGTCGCCTGATCCTGCGCGCGGAAGGCGCGGACGAGAGCGAGCGTCTTGTTCAGCGTCATGCCCGACTTCAGCGCCCGGAGGCCGGCCGCCTGAATCGCGGGGCCGTCGGCCATGGGGTCGGTGAAGGGAATGCCGAGCTCGATGACGTCGGCGCCGGCCTTGGGCAGGCTCTTCAATAGAGCGAGCGAGGTCTCGATGTCCGGGTCGCCGGCCATGACGAAGGTCACGAGGGCGGCGCGGCCCTCGGCGCGCAGGGCTTCGAAGCGGGCGTCTATGCGTGTGGTCGTGGCGGCGGAAGTCATGGCCGCAGGCGATAGCATAGGGGAGGGCGAAGGGGAATGGTGGGGTGGCGTTTGGCGGGCGCAGCTTCACCCTCCCTCAGGCGGGGGCGGACCTAGTCAGGCGCAGGCGAGGGCGCGCTTTCACAACGCCCTACGGGGCCGGGGCCGCCGCAAAGACTCGGGCTGCCGCTCCTCCCGCGGCGTTTCGGCCGGGCTCGTCCTGGCCGGGACGAGCCCGGCCAGGACGGCGCTGGAGCTTTTGAGATGTGTGAATGCGATAGCCCCGGCGGGATCGCTTTTTGATAGACGTTTTCGGAAGTCGAGGCGGCGTGATTCATCGCCCCGTCGCGGCGAAATAATCGCGAATGCGCGCGGCGAAACGGATGGCGGCGGGCGTCGCCCTGTCCTCCGGCGCGCTCAGCAGGCAGATCGTGCGGCTGCCGGGGCCGGGCTCCAGCCGCGCGAAATGCAGCGCCGCGACGCCCGAGACGAGCCCCGACACATGGCGCACGTCGGCCGGCACGATAGAGACGTAATCGCCCGAGGCGACGACATTGAGAATGGCCGCGAAAGTATTGAAAGCGATCACGCGCAGCGGCGTCGCATCCGCCTCCGCGAGATAGTCGTCGACCGCCGCCCGCGTGCGAAAGCCATGTCCGAGCAGAGCGATGCTCTCCTCGGACAGGCGCGCCGCCGGGACGCTCTCGGCCTCGCCCAGGCTGTGCCCGCGCGCGCAGACGAACATCAGCGTGTCGGCGTAGAGCGGCTCGGCGCGGCTCTTGGTGTGCGCGCGGGGAAGGCCGACGCCCAGATGCAGCGTCCCGGCCTCGACGCCGGCGTCGATCTCGTCATTGGCCAGCTCCAGAATCTCGAGGTCGATCGCCGGATAGTCGCGCGCGAAATCGGTGACGATGCGCGGCAGATAGAGCGCGTTGAATGTCTGCGTCACGCCGATGCGCAGCCGGCCGCGCTTCAGCCCGCGATATTCCAGCACGGCCTCGCGAAGCCGCTCCGTTTCCGCCATCACCCGGCGCGCGCAGTCGATGGTCAGCAGGCCGGCCTCGGTCGGCTCGACCTTATGCGCCGTCCGCGTGAACAAAGCGACGCCGAGCTCCGCCTCGAGGTCCTGGATCTGCTGGGAGAGCGTCGGCTGCGTCACGTTCAGCGAGCGGGCGGCGCGCGTGAAGCTGCGCTCCTCGCCGACGCGGATCAGATAGCGGAGCCGTCGGAAGTCCATCGGACTCCTATATCATAGGTAAAGCCTATTTTCAGTATTGAAAACAAGTCTTGGACCTATTCTCAAATTCGAATGAAGACAGACCGTCGCAACCAAGAGGGAGACGGGCCATGACCGCCCAGCGGGTTTTCCATTCGGCCGATTTCGACAAGACGCCGCCGACATTCGAAGTGATTTTGCCGGAGCGGCTCGCGCATCGCGGCGTCGAGAAGGACGATGCGCGCGCCGCCTATTCGGTCGAGCGCAAGCATCCGGTGCATTTCATCGATCTGCCATCGCACGCCATCAGCCTCACGGTCGGCGGGCTCACGCCGGGCGGCCGCTCCAACCGCCATCGCCACACTTATGAGACCATTCTTTATGTGCTCGAGGGGCGCGGCTATTCGATGATCGAGGACCGCCGCATCGAGTGGGAGGCGGGCGACGCCGTCTATATTCCGGTCTGGGCCTGGCACCATCATGTGAACGCCGATCCGGACAAGCCCGCGCGCTATCTCGCCTGCGAGAACGCCCCCATGCTCCAGAACGCCGGTCGCCTCGCGATCCGCGAAGAAGCGAAGTGAGACCCGCCATGACCAAAGTGATTCGCGGCATCGTCGCCTATCCCGTCACGCCCTTTTCCGCCGATGGCGGGATCGACGACGGCGCCTTCCGCTGCGTGACGGAAAATCTCCTGCGCTCGCAGCCAGCGGCCATCGCCTTCCTCGGCAGCGCCGGCGAGAGCGCCTATCTGACGGAAGAGGAATGGCGCCATGGCGCTCGCCTCGGCGTCGAAACGGTGGCCGGCCGCGTTCCGGTGATCGTCGGAATCGCCGAGCTGACCACGGCGGCGGCCGTCGCCAAGGCGCGCTACGCCCGCGAGATCGGCGCCGATATGCTGATGGTCATTCCCGTGTCCTATTGGAAGCTGACCGAGGCCGAGATCTTCGATCATTACGCCGCCATAGCGGCGGCGACCGATCTGCCGATCATGGCCTATAATAATCCGGGGACCAGCGGCGTGGACATGTCGCCGGAGTTTCTGGTGCGGCTCGTGCGCGAGCTCGACACGGTGCGCTTCATCAAGGAGAGCAGCGGCGATCTCAATCGTATGCACGCGATCCACAAGCTGTCGGACGGCGCGATCCCCTTCTACAACGGCGCCAATCACATGGCGCTGGAGGCGATCGCCGCCGGCGCTTCGGGCTGGTGCACCGCCGCTCCCAATCTGCTCGACGATCGTCCGGCGCGGCTGTTCGATCTGGTGCAGGCGGGCGATATCGTGCGCGCGCGGGCGCTGTTCTACGACATTCTGCCGGTGCTGCGTTTCATCGTGGTGGGCGGCCTGCCGACGACGGTGAAGGCCGGGCTCGCCCTGCGCGGATTGCCGGCCGGCGCGCCGCGGCCGCCGCTGAAGCCCCTCGTCGAGGCCGATCGTCAGAAGCTCGCCGAATTCCTCGCCGCGCTGCGCGTCGAGCCGGCGGCGGCGTGACCGAGGGGTTGGCCCGCGCCGCGCCCGCGCGGGCGAACGAGGAGGAGGCGGCGATTCATCGCCGTCTCCGACTAAGCGCCGGCTACCTCACATCCCGCCCAAATGCTCCGCCACGGCAAAGATATCCTTGTCGCCGCGTCCGCACAGATTCATCACCATCAGATGATCCTGCGGCTTCTGCGGCGCCAGCTCCATCACCTTGGCCAGCGCATGGGAGGGCTCCAGCGCGGGGATGATGCCCTCGAGCTTGGAGCAGAGCTGGAAGGCGGCGAGCGCCTCCTTGTCGGTGGCCGAGAGATAGGTCACGCGGCCGATGTCGCGCAGCCAGGAATGCTCCGGGCCGATGCCGGGATAATCGAGGCCGGCGGAGATCGAATGGCCTTCGAGAATCTGGCCGTCGTCGTCCATCAGCAGATAGGTGCGATTGCCGTGCAGCACGCCCGGCCGTCCGCCCGCCAGCGAGGCGGCGTGGCCGTTCTCGACGTCCAGGCCATGGCCGGCGGCTTCCACGCCGTAAATCTCCACCGAAGCGTCGTCGAGGAAGGGGTGGAACAGGCCGATGGCGTTGGAGCCGCCGCCGATGCAGGCGACCAGCGAATCGGGAAGCCGACCTTCCGCCTCGAGCATTTGCGCCTTCGCCTCATTGCCGATCACCGATTGGAAATCGCGCACCATGGCGGGGTAGGGATGCGGGCCGGCGGCGGTGCCGATGCAATAGAAAGTGTCGGAGACATTGGTGACCCAGTCGCGCAGCGCCTCGTTCATCGCGTCTTTCAGCGTGCGCGCGCCGGATTGCACCGGGCGGACCTCGGCGCCCAGCATTTTCATGCGGAAGACATTGGGCTTTTGCCGCTCGACATCGACCGCGCCCATATAGACGACGCAATCGAGGCCGAAGCGCGCGCAGGCGGTGGCGGTGGCGACGCCGTGCTGGCCGGCGCCGGTCTCGGCGATGATGCGCTTCTTGCCCATGCGGCGGGCGAGCAGAATCTGGCCGAGCACATTGTTGATCTTATGCGCGCCGGTATGGTTCAGCTCGTCGCGCTTGAAATAGATTTTGGCGCCGCCCTCGCCGCCGACCGCCGCCGTGAGGCCGCGCAAATATTCGGTCATGCGCTCGGCGTAATAGAGCGGGCTCGGCCGGCCGACATAATGCTTCAGCAGACTGTCCAGCTCGGCCTGAAAGGAGGGGTCGGCCTTGGCCTCCCCATAGGCGCGCTCGAGGTCGAGGATCAGCGGCATCAAGGTCTCGGCGACGAAGCGGCCGCCGAACAGGCCGAAGCGGCCATTCTCGTCCGGGCCGTTGCGGAAGGAATTGGGGGTCTGCTCGTTCAACGCCGTTCGTCCTCGGGGCTGTTCGCTGCCGGTCTCTTTCAGAGCCGACTCTCATAGACGTTCAGCCGCCAGGATGAAAGCGTCGGCGTCCTCTCGTTTGGAGTCGACGTCCCCTGATCGAGCGGGGCGGCGCTCGATTCGGGCGCCCGGACAGAGAGGGAACGGCTCGGTCGCGCATTCGCGTCCGTTGCAGCGAATTGCTCTCGAAGATAAACGAAAGGGGACCTTTTCGGTCCCCTTCGCCTTTCACTCTCCTCGCGGAGAAACGGACACCCTTTCGGGGCCGCAGGTAACGTTACATCTAGCGATGGTCGCTAATTCCGTCAACGGAAAACTCGTTGTTCGAGAACGCGGGCGGCCTCCATAAAAGTCAATCGAGCTTTGGAAGCCAAGCCATGAGCTTATCGATTACCAGCCTGAACTCCTGAATATCGAGCCGAGGCGTGTTCTTTCCCCAGAGCATCTGAAGTCTGGCCGTCGAAACCGTGTGGGGGTGGTTGCAGACGACGTAGGAGACCTTTCCCTTCTCGATCTCGAGCGACAGCTTGTGCGCCCATCTCCCGCTCTCGCCTTCCTGTGGGTCGGTGGATGTGGGGAGGACGAGGCAGTGCCCAGTGAGCGTATGCTTGAACGACACAATGACGGCAGGGCGTGTCTTACCCATTTCGGGCAAAATGGGCTCCATTCCGAAGTCGCACCAATAAATTTGGCGAATGGCCGGAACGGCTTTAATTCGCGGGCGAATACGGCGAGGCTTGTATTCAGAACCGGTTCCGGCGGATTTTATTGCATTACCGGGCGTCGGCGGCCTTTCTTCATCGTTCATTTTCGAGAATGCCCCCGATAAATTCGATCGTTCTACGCAAACGCCGGCGAATTTCGTGCGCTAGAAAAACGCTCCGCCTTTTCGCGCCGCCGCGACGAAGGCCGCGATCTTCGCTTCGTCCTTCACGCCCCGCTCGCGCTCCACCCCGGACGACACGTCCACCGCCGGCGCGCCGGTGAGCCGCAGCGCCTCCGCCACATTGGCGGGGTCGAGGCCGCCAGAGAGCATCCAGTCGCCGCTGCTGTAGCCGCGCATCAGCTCCCAATCGAAGACGGTCCCGGCTCCGCCGGGGACGGCGGCGTTCGGCGCGGGCTTGGCGTCGAAGAGGAGAATGTCGGCGACCTCCCGAAAGGCCGCAGCGCTGGAAACATCCGCGGCGCCGGCGACGCCGATCGCCTTGATGACGGGCAGGCGGAAGCGCGCCTTCACGGCGGCGACGCGCTCTCGCGTTTCCCGGCCGTGCAATTGCAGAAGATCCGGCGCGAGAGCGGCCACGATGGCGTCGAGCGTGGAATCGTCGGCGTCGACGGTGAGAGCCACTTTGCGGATGCGTTCCTGCGCGACCCGGCCGAGTTCCCGCGCCGTCTCGAGCGTGATGTGGCGAGGGCTTTTCTCGAAGAAGACGAAGCCGGCCATATCCGCGCCGGCGGCGATCGTGGCCTCGAGCATCGGCAGGGTGGACAAGCCGCAGATTTTGACGATCACGCCGGCCAAGCTTCCCTCTCGCGGCTTCCGTAACGGGGCGGCTACCCTATCATGATCCGCTCGGGCCTGAAAAACGCCATATCCTCGAGGCGAAGTCGCCGCAGCCGGCGATCTCGGCCGCCGGTTTGCGCAGTCGAGCTTTCGTGTTAGACGGAACGTTCCGACGCTGTGTTTCTCGCGCGTCGAAGCCGGGCGGCCGCAGCGCCGCTCTGTCGAAGAGCCGGTCCCTGGAAGGAACAGCTTTCTTGTCCATTCCGCTTCGCTACATCATGTCGATCGGGGGCTATATCCTCCGCCAGCATCTCGCAGGCCGGAAGCGCTATCCGCTGGTGCTGATGCTCGAGCCGCTGTTTCGCTGCAATCTCGCCTGCGCCGGCTGCGGCAAGATCGACTATCCGGACCATATTCTCGATAAGCGCCTCTCGGCGCAGGACTGCCTCACCTCGGTGGACGAATGCGGCGCGCCGGTCGTCGTCATCGCCGGCGGCGAGCCGCTGCTGCACAAGGAGCTGCCTAGAATCGTCGAAGGCATAATGGCGCGCAAGAAATTCGCCATCGTCTGCACCAATGCGCTGCTGCTGGCCAAGAAGATCGATCAGTATAAGCCCAGCCCCTATTTCACTTGGTCGATCCATCTCGACGGCGACGAGGAGATGCATGATCGCGCGGTGAGCCAGAAGGGCGTCTACAAGCGCGCCGTCGAGGCGATCAAGCTGGCGAAGTCGAAAGGCTTCCGCGTCACCATCAACAGCACCTTCTTCCAGGACGCCGATCCGGCCCGCGTCGCCGATTTCTTCGACGAGGTGAAGCGCATCGGCATAGACGGCATGACGGTGTCGCCGGGCTACGCCTATGAGCGCGCGCCCAATCAGGCGCATTTCCTCAATCGCGCCCGCACCAAGGAGCTGTTCCGCGGCATTCTGAAGCGCGGACGCGGCGGACGCGATTGGTCCTTCGTGCAGTCGGGCCTGTTCCTCGACTTTCTGGCCGGCAATCAGACCTATCATTGCACGCCCTGGGGCAATCCGGCGCGCACCGTCTTCGGCTGGCAGCGTCCCTGCTATCTCCTGGGCGAGGGCTATGCTCAGAGCTTCAAGCAGCTGATGGACGAGACCGATTGGGACTCCTACGGCGTCGGCAATTATGAGAAATGCGCCGATTGCATGGTCCATTGCGGCTTCGAGGCCACGGCGGTGAAGGACGCCGTCGCGCGGCCGTGGAAGGCGGCGCTGGTCGCTCTGCGCGGCGTGAGGACGGAAGGCGATTTCGCGCCCGACATCTCGCTCGAGAAGCAGCGGCCGGCGCAATATGTCTTCGACAAGAATGTCGCGACTCTCTCAGAGCTCCGAGAGGCCGAGGCTAAGGAGCGGGCCGAGAAGACGCCCACAGCGGCCTAAGGTCGCCGAGGATTTGCGAAAGTCCAGACCGGCGAGAATGAGATCGCCGATCTGGCGCGGCTCGCGGGCGAGATCGCGGAACACGGCCCGGAAATCGACGCCGCCGTCCGGCGTGACGGCGGAGGTGGCCAGCGGCGGCAGCGCCCGCGCCGCCGGATCGTTGACGACGCGCACCACGGCGAGCGGCAGGCGCCGCCTCTCGGCGAAATCCGCAGCGATATGCGTCTCCATATCGACGACGGCGGCGCCGGTCTTTTTTCGCAGCGCCGCCTTTCCCTGGGGATCGAGCACGGGCGCTTCGACGCCGGCGATGACGCCCGCGACGATTTTGCCGCCCGAGGCGCCGAGGCCTTCGCTCAAAATGGACGAGAGCTCGGCGCTGGTCTCATAGCGCTTGTCCTCCGCGACGACGGAGGAGCCGATAACGACGTCGCCCGGCCGCAGCGCCGGATCGAGCCCGCCCGCTATGCCGAAGCTGACGACGCCCGCGAGCGCGAAGCCCTGCGTGCGCTCCAGCGCGGCGCGCAGTCCCTCCGTGTCGGCGCCGCTGCAAATCGGCACCAGACCTTCGCCCTCGGCGCAGGCGCGCTCGCTCAGCAGCCCCGTGATGATGAGGAACCGCGGGGGCTCCACCTCATCCGGGCCGTCCAAGCGACGTCTAGAGTCCGGTCTGGACAATTTTGCTGTTGCCCCTCTCGAGGTTACGATAGCGCGCGAGCGCCCACAGCGGGAAGAATTTCGCGTAGCCGTGATAGCGCAGATAGAAGACCCGCGGGAAGCCCGTCGCGGTGAAGCGCTCCTCCTTCCACAGGCCGTCCTTGTCCTGATTGGCCTGCAGATAGGCGACGCCGCGGGCGACCGCCGGATGGCCGACCTCGCCCGCCGCCATCAGCGTGAGCACGCCCCAGGCCGTTTGCGAGGCCGTGCTCGGCGCTTTCTCATAGCCGCGATAGTCGAGCTTGTAGCTGTCGCCATCCTCGCCCCAGCCGCCGTCCTCGTTCTGGATCGCGACGAGCCAGTCGACGGCGCGGCGCATGGCGCGATGCTCCGGCTTCAGCCCGGCGGCGTTGAGCGCGCAGAGCGTCGACCAGGTCCCGTATATATAGTTCATTCCCCAGCGGCCGAACCAGCTGCCGTCCGGCTCTTGCTCGGCGAGGAGATAATCGACGCCGGCTTTCATGCGGGGGCTGGTTTCGATCGTGTCGCCGAGCTGCGCCAGCATGGAGACGCAGCGGGCCGAGACGTCCGATGTCGGCGGATCGAGCAGCGCGCCATGATCGGCGAAGGGAATGTGGTTGAGATAATAATATTCATTGTCGGCGTCGAAGGCGCCCCAGCCGCCATTCTTGCTCTGCAGGCCTTCGACCCACTCGCGCGCGCGGGCGATGCGCTCGTCATAGGGCCGGTCGGAGCGGCCGGCGTAGGAGCGATCCATCGCCGTCACCACCACGGCGGTGTCGTCGACATCGGGATAATAGGCGTTGGCGTATTGGAAGGCCCAGCCGCCGGGTCGCACGTTCGGCCGCTGCACGGCCCAATCGCCCTTCACATCCAGCACTTGCAGCGGCGCGAGCCAATCGAGCCCGGCGCGGGCGCGGGCCTCCTCCTCCTCGCCGCCGACCTCGAGCAGCGTATGGCAGGCGAGCGCCGTGTCCCACACGGGCGAGACGCAGGGCTGGCAATAGGCTTCGTCTTCCTTGATCACCAGCAGGCGCTCGATCGATTCGCGCGCCAGTCTCACCCGCTCGTCATCGGCGGGAACGCCGAGCACATCATACATCAGCAGGCTGTTGACCATCGCGGGGAAAATGGCGCCGAGCCCGTCGACGCCGTTGAGCCGCTCGGTGACGAAGGCTTCCGCCGCTTTTATCGCGCGCCAGCGCGGGCCTTTCGGAAACAAAGGCTCGGCGGCGCGCAGCAGTCTGTCGATCGCGCCGAACATCGCGACCAGCGCCGGATGCTGATGCGCGCCGGTCGGCCATTTCTTCACCTCGTTCGGCGGGGTGGCGAAGAGCTCGCCGATATGCACGCCGAGGCGATTGACCGCCTGCGGCTTCAGCGTCTGCAGCACCAGCAGCGGCACGAGGACGGTGCGGCCCCAATAGGAAATCTTGTCGATATGGAAGGGAAACCATTTCGGCAGCAGCATGATCTCCACCGGCATGGCCGGCACGCCGCGCCAGGGAATCTCGCCATAGAGCGCCAGCAGCGCGCGCGTGAAGACATTCGTGCGCGCCGCGCCGCCATGGGCGAGGATCGCCTCGCGCGCCCGCTTCATATGCGGCGCGTCTCTATCGTCGCCGATCATCTTCAGCGCGAAATAGGCCTTCACGCTGGCGCTCATATCGAAGGCGCCTTCGTGGAACAAAGGCCAGCCGCCATGCGCGCCCTGAATGCGGCGCAGATAAACGGCGATTTTGCCCTCGAGCGCGTGATCGATCGGCTCGTCGCGGAAATGGCGCATCAGCACATATTCGGCGGGAATGGTGGCGTCGGCCTCGAGCTCGAAGCACCAATGGCCGTCGCCTTTGGCGAGCGCGCGCAGCGCGCCGGACGCGCGCGCAATGCTCTGGTCGAGCGCGTCGTCGCGCTTCGGCTCGATCGCAAGGGCGGCGGTCATATCTTCGCGCTCCATCGCAGTTCGGTCATCACGATCCCTTCGTCTCTTTTTTCAAAAGAATGGTCTATCCGCGTCACAGACGCGCGACGCGCAGCGCCGGAGCCTCCGCGCCGTTCGGCGGCTTGACGACGATCTCGACGTCCTGCCCCAGCGCCACCAGAAAACGCAGCAGCCGCTCGACCGAGAATTGGCGGAAATCGCCGCGCAGCATTTTGGAGACGTCCGGCTGCTTGACGCCGAGCAGGCCGGCGGCCTCCACCTGCTTCAAGCCGCGCTCCTTCATCAGCCGGCCGATCTTGCCGATGAGCTGCGCTTTGAGCGCGTTTTCCGCGCCGCAGGGCGAGGTTTCATAAGTCTCAGGACAATCCCGCATCTTCGCCGCTCAGTGCAGGAAAAGCTTGTAGAAGAGGGCGACCTCGAATGCGAGGGTGAAGCCGAGCATCCATTTTACCAATGCGAACTCGCCGTCGAGACGGGCAATCTTCATGTCGAGCCGGTGATCGACTGCGTCGATCTTCGAGCCGAGACTATGTTCTAAGCTGTCAATTCTCCCGCCGAGCTCGTGCTTTGCAGCCTCGAGGTCGGACTTCACGCTGTCGATGCGCGCGCCGAGCTCGGACTTCACGCCACCGATCTGTGCGCCGAGCTCGTGCTTCGCCGCCTCGAGATCGGCCTTGGTGGCCGCCTGCGAGTCGATGAGCTCGGCGAGCGCCGTCACTTGCTCCGTGGAGAAGCCGGCTGCTTGGAGCTTCAAGATTGCCGATGCGCTCATCTCGCCGCTGGTCTCCGTCTGAAATCCGTCTCGTTCAATATGGTGATCTAACCATATCGTCAAGCGCCGGATCAGGCTGGCTCATCGCTTGCTACCTGATTTCACGGGTCCGCTCCGGGTCGCACGGAGCGTGGATGTTTGTTCGAAAGGGGTCAGCCCATGGACGATCTGTTTGTGATTTGTCGCACAGGCCACATAGAGGACGGCCAAGCTCATGGCTTCGTCCTGATGCGCGCCTATGACAACGGCGACACCAATCCGTGGCCGATCCTCATCACCCGCAAGGGCAACAATTTCTACGGCTTCGAGAACTCCTGCCCGCACGAGCAGATGCGTCTCGACACCTCGCCGGGCAATTTCCTCGACGAGTCGGGCAATTTCCTCGAATGCGGGCGGCATCGCGCCCAATTCGATCTCGACACCGGCCATTGCTTCATCGGCCCGTGCCAAGGCGGAAAGCTGACGCCTCTCTCGCTCGTGATCGACGACGGCGACGTCTGCATCACCGGTGTGATGCTGGCGGACGAGTGAAGACGGGCGCCGCGCCCGAGAGAGGGGCTCGGGAAGCGAGCGCCCAAGCAAAGACCTGGACAGCAGAGACTGGGGACAGGAAGGATATTCCATGACGGACATGGCGGAACTGCAAAAGCGCAAGCAGCCTCTCAATCTGGCGATCGTCTATGTCGATCCCGACGCCTTCATCGCCAATTATATGGGCTGGCTGGAGATCACGACATTCATCACCGCCCTGCGCGCCGGCGATGTGACGGTTCCCGCCGATGGCGTGACGCCCAAGCTCACGGACCAGCAATTGAAGGGCGCCGCTGCGGTCAATTACGGCGGCGACGCCGTCTTCGCGTTCTTCATGACGGCGGCGCTCAAGGGCGACAAGGCGGCGGCCGACAAGGTCGAGGCGGCGCTCACCGAGGCCATGGGCAAGGATTTCCCCGGCTCGACCTCCTTGTGGTCCTTCCGCACCCCCATGGACCCGCCGATCAGCCTCGAGGATCATGTCGGCGCCGCCGGCAAGAAGATGCTGCTCGGCGACATTCCGCCGCCGCCGATGCGCGCCAAGGAGAATTGGAACGCGGGCATTCGCTTCTTCGAGCAGGCGCGCAAATCCAACTTCGTCCATGAGATCATGTATCCGCTGGCGCTGTGGAGCCGCGAGCGCTGGACCGAGACGCTGGAGAAGGGCATCTCCTTCCTCACCCATATCGAGGACAATGTCCCCGTGCTTCGCGAGGTGCTCGAGGAAAAGCGCAATGATCAGGCATTCGTCGCCAATCTGCTGCTGAAATTGGCGCCGGCCATCGATCAAGAGCTGACCGAGGATATGGAGGGCTTCCTGCGCTCTCTGGCGCGCCGCAACTGAACCGGCTCGAGCGCGGCGTATGACTTACTGTCATACGCCGCGGCTAGCCTCCCTCCTCCCGATTCGCCGCCGGCGCGGGAGAAGTGGGAGGCCATGATGATCAATTCGCCGCTGCTCGTCTCGGTGACGATAGAGCCCAAGCACGAAGATGATTGGGAAGAACTCGTCGAAGCGCTGGCGCGCCTCTCCGCCGGCGCTTCGGGACTGCGCATCTCGGACCTCGATGCGATCGACCG
This sequence comes from Methylosinus sporium, assembly GCF_003113265.1. GTDB lineage: Bacteria > Pseudomonadota > Alphaproteobacteria > Rhizobiales > Beijerinckiaceae > Methylosinus > Methylosinus sporium. The sequence goes on along the minus strand of NZ_PUIV01000011.1, from coordinate 7,610 downwards.
AACGCGCGCGCTGCTCGAGGCCGCGAGCGAGGAGCGGCTGAAAGAGACCATCGCCCGATTTCTGGAGCTGTCGCCGGTGGAGGCGATCATCGGCGCGCCGCGCGTCGCCTATCGCGAGCGCCTGTCGCGCCGCCAGGAGATCGATTTCACCCATAAGCGGCCCGGCCAATACGCCCGCGTGAAGCTGGTCTTCGATCCCGATGGCGCAGGCGGCGAGATTTTTGAAAATCGCGCGCCCGCGAGCGCGGTCCCGGCCGAATTCGTCGATGGCGTGGAGCGCGGCGTCGTTTCCGTGGCGGAGACGGGCGTCATTCTCGGTTGTCCGGTGGTGGAGATGAAGGCCGTGCTGGTGGACGGCGCCGGCCATGGCTCGGATTCATCGGTGCTCGCCTTCGAGATCGCCGCGCGCGCCGCGACGCGGGAGGCTCTCGCCAAGAGCAGCGAATTGCTGGAGCCGATCATGAGCGTCGAAGTCACGGCGCCCAATGACAGCGCGGAGGCGGTGATCGCGGATTTGCGCGGGCGGCGCGCGCAGGCGCTGAAGGCGCAGCAGGGCGACGAGACCACGCGGATAACGGCGACCGCGCCGCTCGCGGAACTGCTCGGCTATGGCGAGGCGCTGAGCGCGCTGACCAAAGGCCGCGCGAACTCTAGTTTGCGGTTCGTCCATTATGCGCCGACGACGCCGGGGGATGATACGCCCTTCCGCCCCGTCGCGGCCGTGCGGCCGAGCGCCGCGGTCTGAAAAAGCGCCGGCCCGAAAGCTCCGGGCCGGCGAATGTCGATCAGCGCGAGTAGAACTCGATGACGAGGTTCGGCTCCATCTGCACCGGATAGGGCACTTCGGAGGGGAGCGGCACGCGCGTGAGCTTGGCCGTCATCTTCTGATGGTCGACCTCGTAATATTCCGGCACGTCGCGCTCGGAGAGGCCGGCCGCCTCGAGGACGATGAGGATCTGCCTGGAGCTCTCCTTCACCTCGACGACGTCGCCCGGCTTCACCAGATAGGACGGAATGTTCACCCGGCGGCCATTCACCTTGATGTGGCCGTGGTTGATGAACTGCCGCGAGGCGAAGACGGTCGGCACGAATTTGGCGCGATAGACCACGGCGTCGAGACGGCGCTCGAGCAGGCCGATCAGATTGTCTCCCGAGTCGCCCTTCAGCCGGATGGCCTCCGCATAATATTTGCGGAACTGCTTCTCGGAGATATTGCCGTAATAGCCCTTGAGCTTCTGCTTGGCCTTGAGCTGCGTGCCGAAGTCGGAAGGCTTGCCCTTGCGGCGCTGGCCGTGCTGGCCGGGGCCGTATTCGCGACGGTTCACCGGGCTCTTCGGGCGGCCCCAGATGTTCTGTCCGAGACGGCGGTCGATTTTATATTTGGCTTCGGCGCGCTTCGTCACTTGCCGGCGTCCTCTTTTTTTTCGCAGCCTCGCACAAGCGCGAAAACGAGACGCCGCGCCCGGCCTCGGTCAGAGGCGAGCGTCGCCGAACCACGTTCCCGCGCGACGAGGTCATGCCTCTCGCGTCAAAAGAACGCGCCCTCCTCTGCCGGAATTCCGGCCGACAGGCCTTTTTTACGAAAGGCCACGGGTGCGGGCCGGCGAAGGTTTCCCCGCGCCGGACCTGGGGTGATTATCCGCGCCCTTGGCGGAAGTCAACAATTTTGCGCCGAGCGCGATTTCGTCATGCGGCCGGAAGCGGCGATCGCGGGCGCCTCGCGCTTTTCACGGATTGCCGACGAAATCCGCCGTCGCTACGACTTTGGGCGGCTCTGACCGGTTCAGCGGGGGGAGACGGTATGTCCGATTGGCGTCGCCGATTGTATGACCATTATGTCTCGAGCGAACAGGGCGGGGCGAGCTCTTCGAGCGGCTACCGTTCCGAAGCGCCATTCATCAATCATCTGATTGCGCGCCACCTCCCGGCCGACCGCGATATTCGTATTCTGGATTTGGGGTGCGGCGCCGGCGGCGCGATATTTTGGCTGAAAAAGGCCGGCTATCGCAATGTGGCGGGCGTCGATTCCTCGCCGGAAATGGTCGCCGCCGCCGCAAAGGGCGGCGTTCACGAAGTGAAGCTCGGCGATTTACGAGAAGAATTGAAAAACACCGCCGACAACTCCGTCGATCTCGTCATCGTCATCGACGTTCTGGAACATATGAGCCGGGATGTTTTGTTCGAGGCGTGCGGCGATATTTTCCGGGTGCTGCGGCCGGGCGGACATATCATCGCCCATGTCCCCAATGCCGAGGGCATTTTCGGCTCACGGAGCTTATATGGCGATCTGACCCATGAATTGGCCTTCACCTCGACGTCCGTGCGACAGCTCTTTCTGACGATCGGCTTCCGCGAAATCGAATGCTATGAGGACAAGCCCAGGCCACATAATTTGAAAAGTGGTCTCAGAGCGCTCGTCTGGCAGATCGGGTCGACCCTGTTTCGCGCGCTCCATGCAGCGGAGACGGGGTCGTTCGACTGCATTTTGTCGCAGAATCTGCTGGCGATCGCGAAAGCGCCTAGAGCGTTTTCGAGCGAAGCGGGAACCGGTTCGCGTGAAGAAAACACGACCAAACAAAGGGATATCTCAAGTCATTCCGGTTCGATCCGAACCGGAACGACTTGAGGTCTCGCCTCGCTCAGGGTGCGGGAAACAGCGCGTCGGTCTTGCCGCTCAAACGATAGGCGACGAGGCCGACCCACTCATGCGTGGCGAGATCGGTCAGGCGGAGCATATCCGCCGCATTTTTGTGAAGGCTGATATCCGTCCAATATCCCCGAGTACGATAGGCGACAGGGTAGGGGATCGCCGGAAATTCGACGCGCCGGAAAATACCGACCGAGCGCGGCATATGCATCGCCGATGTGACCAGGAGCCAGCGTTCGCCCGGCTTCGGCGCCGCCAGCTCGCGAGAGAAGACGGCGTTCTCGAAAGTATTGCGCGATTTGTCCTCGAGGATGAGCCGCGCCGGATCGACGCCCATTTGCTCGAAGAAACGCCCGGCGACCTGCGCCTCGGAATAGGGCGAGCCGCGCAGCGCCGCCGAGCCGCCAGTGAAGAGAAGGCGCGCTTTCGGATAGCGGCGGGCCAATTCGACGGCGGCGGTCAGGCGCTCGGCGGCGTCATTGAAGGCGACGCCGCCGCGCGCCATGCTGATGTTCTCGTCGAAGGCGCCGCCGAGCACGATGATCCCGTCCGGCGCGGGGCTATCGGGCGCCGGCCGCGCGAAGCGATTCTCCAAGGGGAGCGCCAGATAGATCGCGAGCGGCGAGAAGGACATGACGACGAGGGCGAATATCCCCGCCGCCGCCAGCGTGCGGCCCGTCTTGGCGAAGCGCGTGAACAGCAGGGCGACGCCGCTCGCGGCCAGCAATATGGCGACATGCGCCGGATTGACGAAGAATTCGCCGATCTTGGAAAGAAGAAAGAACATTGTCGCTCGCAATGGCTGCGGCGGCCGGCGGACGCCTGTGCGGCGCCTGCCGTGCTCGCCCGATCGATCGACGCTCACATATTCGGATAATTCGGGCCGCCGCCGCCCTCCGGCGGAACCCAATTTATGTTCTGCGCCGGGTCCTTTATGTCGCAAGTCTTGCAGTGCACGCAATTCTGCGCGTTGATGACGAAGCGCGGATCGCTCTTCGTCGCCTCCTCCGCATAGACCACCTCATAGACGCCCGCCGGGCAATAGAGCCGCGCCGGCTCGCCATAGATCGGCAGATTCTTCTCGATCGGGATCGAAGGATCGGCGAGCTTCAGATGGCACGGCTGATCCTCCTCATGGTTCGTGTTGGAGACGAACACGGAGGAGAGCTTGTCGAAGACCACCTTGCTGGTGAGCTTCGGATAGACGATCGGCGTCACCTGCGAGAGCGGCTTCAGGCAGGCGTAATCCGGCTTGCCATGCTTCAGCGTGCCGAAGATCGAGAAGCCGAACAGCTCATTCGTCCACATGTCGAAGCCGCCGAGCGCAATGCCGAGCTTGGTGCCGAATTTCGACAGCAGCGGCTTCACATTGCGGACCGGCTTCAAATCCTTGCCGATGTCGCTCGTGCGCCAGGCGGCGTCATAGGCCGAAACCTCGTCATGCGCGCGGCCTTCGGCCAGCGCCGCCGCCACATGATCGGCGGCGAGAATGCCGGACAGCACGGCGTTGTGCGAGCCCTTTATGCGCGGGACGTTCATGAAGCCGGCCGAGCAGCCGATCAGCGCGCCGCCGGGGAAGGTGAGCTTGGGCACGCTCTGCCAGCCGCCCGAGGTGAGCGCGCGCGCGCCATAGGCGAGGCGCTGCCCGCCTTCCAGCACCGGCGCGATGGCGGGATGCGCCTTGAAGCGCTGGAACTCGTCGAAGGGCGAGAGCGTCGGATTGGAATAGTTGAGATAGACGACGAAGCCGACCGAAACGAGATCCTCGTCGAAATGATAGAGGAAGGAGCCGCCGCCTGTGTCGTCGGCGAGCGGCCAGCCGACCGAATGCTGCATATGGCCGGGGCGGTGCTTCTCCTTGGGGATGCGCCACAGCTCCTTGAGGCCGATGCTGAATTTCTGCGGCTCGCTATTGGCTTCGAGCGCGTATTTCTTCAGCAGCTCCTTGGCCAGCGAGCCGCGCGCGCCTTCCGCGATCAGCGTATATTTGCCGCGCAGCTCCATGCCGCGGGTAAAGCTGTCCTTGGGCGCGCCGTCGCGGCCGACGCCCATATCGCCTGTGGCGACGCCGAGCACCTCGCCCTTTTCGCCATAGAGCAGCTCCGCGCCGGCGAAGCCCGGATAGATTTCGACGCCGAGCCCCTCCGCCTCCTGCGCCAGCCAGCGCACGACGTTGGCGAGCGAGCCGATGAACTTGCCTTCATTGCTCATCAGCTTCGGATTGATGACATGCGGGATGGTGACGGCGCTGGTCGAGGTCAGCCAGAACATGTCGTCGCTGGTCACGAGCGTCTTCAGCGGCGCGTCGTCGCGGCTGCGCCAGTCCGGCAGCAGGCGGTCGAGGCCGATCGGATCGATGACCGCGCCGGAGAGAATATGCGCGCCGGGCTCCGAGCCCTTCTCGATGACGACGACCGAGAGATCGGGCGAAATCTGCTTGAGGCGGATCGCGGCGGAGAGGCCGGCCGGGCCGGCTCCGACGATCACGACATCGTAATCCATAGCTTCGCGCGGGGGCAATTCTTCTGTCTCAGCCATCGTCTTTCCCATTTCCGGGCGCGGTCCCTTTCGGGCGCAGTTCGAGGCGCAAGGGGAAGGCCCTCGCGTCGGCGAATTTTAGAATGAGAGCGATTTCATGTTTTTTCGAAAGAGGAAACCCCCGGGCCATGGATTCGGGGCAAGTTTTTCGCCCAAAGAGCCGCCCCCGCCGAATCTTCGGCGCGCTTCCTTCTCCCACTCGTGGGAGAAGGTGGCCCTCGCGTCAGCGGGGGTCGGATGAGGGCTCCTGCCGCTCGCCCAGTTGCACGCCGCTTTTTAATTGAATTCGAAACGGCTCATCTGCAGGGACCCTCATCCGACCCGGCTACGCCGGGCCACCTTCTCCCGCAAGCGGGAGAAGGAATGCGCTAGCCTCCGCTTCGGCTCAGAAGCCGAACCTCCTCACTGTAGGACCCATGACGGCGGCAGGGTCTCGCAAAATGTGATGTGGCTTCCGGTCGATCGCTTCGCGCACATGCCATGACAGCCCCTCACGCTGAGGAGCCCGCGAAGCGGGCGTCTCGAAGCGTCGAAGCGCATCCTGGATCATCCTTCGAGGCTTTTTGCGTTGCGCAAAAAGCGCCTCAGGATGAGGCGATTGTGTTTGCCGGGAAGAAGCGATCACTTGGAAGCTGGACGAAAACCGATGGCGGGTAGCACGTCGGCCCGAATTTCGCCGATGCGCTAGGAGCGGTTGTTCGATCTCGTTCGGGGAAAGCTCGGTCAGCCCGAAGCTAGCGCAGCGCTGAATTCAGACGTGCGAGCAACCAAGACCGGACTGCATCACGGAATGGAGTTTCATAACTAGGCTCCGCCAATGGGGTTCGGTATACCGACTCGGTAGACATACGGATTATAATCTCATCGCCAGCCTCCAACACCTCATACGTTGTGGAGAGCACGCGATCACTGGAGCCTCTGCGTGACCAGAAAAGGGTGTTTCTTCCAAACTCTGAAGTGATGTGCATCCCGGTCTGGCTGAGCGCTAGCGTTCCCTCCAACTCATTCTGCACTTCTTTATAGAGAGTCCAGACTTCCTGAATGGCACACTCGAACCGATTTATCGACTCGAGCCGACGCCGTTCTGACTGAGTATTCATCACGGTTCGAATGGCGATCAAATCATTTTCTGGAGACCCTATCGGGTCTTCCGGGGCCATAATCGTCATCACAGCGTCCCGCATGACTTCCACACTCGAAAGTCTGTTGGCAATTTTTGGCTCGAACGCGTTGTCGAATAACGACAGAAGACGCCGCAACCTTGCTCCGGAAGCCTTCAGAAGGCGAGAGGGAGCTTCGCCTCGTTGGTGTGGTAGTCGCCCCTCCGCGTCCTCGAGAACGGCTGGATGGTCGCCCGTCAGGACGTAGAAGAGGATGCCAGCACAGAAGGTGATGTCCGATCGCGGATCTTGCTTCAAGTAACTGCCGGCTGAAAGCTCCGGCAGTCGAAGGAACCGGTTGCCGACTTCCTGCCAATGCTCCGTCTGGAAATCCGCGTCGACGTGCTCATGATAATTCAGCCCAAAGTCCAGTAGCACGACGTTGTCCGGGGCGCCTTGGACGAGTATGATGTTGTCGGGTTTGACATCTCGGTGAATCAATCCAACAGCGTGACAGTCTCTCAAAATATTAAGCAGCGACATTGTGAGAGCGAGCGCGGTTTCTAATTCCACCTCAGACTTTTCTTCTCGCCACTTCCGGAGCGTTGGCCCTTCGATGAACGTAGTAGCGATGTAAGGATGAAACGAAAAATCCTTGTGCCTGTGGGCGTTGCTCTCGATGAGCGTCGGCGCTCCTGCAACATTGAATGACTCGTAGGCACTGGCTTCACGGAAGAAACGCGCTCGCCGCTCCGGATGGGTTGGGGCCTTGACCGACTTCAGAAACGCAATGCGATCGTCGCTCTTTCTTCTGACCTTATAGGCGTTGCCCTGAGCGCCGCCTTGAAGCGGTTGCAAAACCTCCCAGCGGTTTTTCCAAGATGGGCAGTCGTTCCAAATGTCTGCATCACATTCCATAGCTCAACCTAACTATGCGAGTGGTCTTCCCGGGCAATAAAGAGACGTTTGGCGCTTCGCCTGGACCCGAGATTAGTCGTCGGCGTCGGCCTGAGGAAGCGGTCAACTTTAGCAGCAGCGATCTGCTTGTCATTCGTTGGCGGCAAAGGCCCCTCCGGGTCCAAAAGCCGAATCCCCCACCGCCCGCTCTTGACATATCCTGAAAATATTCCTATCTCTCCCTCGCTCCCGCTGACGCAAGGGCGCGTTTCTCGGGTCAGGGAACGCGGGCGGGGGCCGGCTCCATCCGGGACGGCGACCCCCGTCCCTGGACAGGCGGCGCGTCGCCGGACCGGTGTTTCTCTCCCGTCCACAGGGAAGAGCGAGAGCCGTTCCGTGAGCCCAAGCCTTCGGAAGCGATCGGATCT
>NZ_PUIV01000010.1 GCF_003113265.1 Methylosinus sporium | reverse complement strand
GCTGACCGGCGACGAGATGATCGGCCTGCTGCAGGGCAAGCGCCCGGTGCGCGAGGATGTGCCGCCCGCGGCCCCGCCGGCGCGCCCCTCGCCCGTGCCGACGGCCGGCGCGGCGCGTCCTTCGCCGGAGCCGGACGCCGGCGGGCTCGAACCCAATCCGGTCTGACTGGAAACAAAAACCCCGTCGGTCTTCGGCGGGGTTTTTTTATGGGGGGAGGTCGATCGCCGCGACGCTCAGCGTCCGGCGGCGCGCAGCCCCGCTATGCAGCGCGCGAGATTGACGCGCGCCGTGGCGTCCCAGGCCGCGCGCGTCTCGGCGCGGCGAAAGACCGGCGCATCGCCACGCGCGAGCCCCTCCAGCATCTTCACTTGATTGGCGGCGAATTCGGCTTCCTCCACGCCCACCGATTCCGAGCGGATTTTCTGCGTATTGGCGGCGAAAATCTCCCAAGGCGCCGCGAGCGGGCTCAAATCGAGATCGACGAAGAGATCGAGATCGGCGGCGAAGCCGGGATAATGCTCGGTCGTCGCGCGCGCGCCGACATGATCGGATGTCGCCATGACGAGGTCTTCGACGGCCTGCGCCTCGCTCCCTTCGAGCGTCGTGTGGCGACGGAAGGCGGCGACGCTGTCGCGCACATTCTGCCGGTCGAGCCGCGTCTTGCCGTCAGGATCGCGCGCGAGATGGACGGCGTCGTGCCAGAAGATCGCCGCGGCGATCAAATCCGGCCGCGTCGCCAGCGCGCCGAAACGCTCGAGACCCGCCAGCAGCTCGTCGATATGCGCCCAACTGTGGTAGGAGCGATGCGGCTGCCGATAGGCCGAATCGAGCGCCGCGAAAGCGTCCGGCTCATGCGCCGGCTCGATCCGTCCCCAATAGCGCAGCCTGCGCGCTTCCGCGCTTTCTTCCGTCACGCCCGTCATTTGCTATCCATCTTCCAAATGGGTCCGCCATCGGACTTTGCGGGCGGGACCGCCTCGAAAGCCGCGAATCTCTGTTCCAACGCCAAATAGCAGCCAGTCCAATGCGGCTCGACGATGGCCATCATGCGCGCCGCCGCGGCGCGGGCGCGGGTAAAATCCCATTCGGCGTGATAGCGCATCATCGTCCTATGCTCGTCACGCCAGGCGGCGAACGCCTCGCTCGCCGCAAAGGCCTCGTCTCCCGCCAGCGCATAGATGCGCGTCGGCGCCGATCGCCCGACCACCTGCGCCGCGCCGAGATCGAGCCAGGCGAAGCCGGCGGCGGCGTCGCGCAAATCGCCGGAAACCAGAATATCGACGCGGAACCATTTACATAGTCCTTCGAGCCGTGAGGTGAGATTCACGACATCGCCGAGGATCGAATAGTCGAAGCGTCGCGTCGAACCCATATTGCCGACGCTGCAGGGCCCGAGATTGAGGCCTATGCCCATCGCCGCCTTGCGATAGTCGCGCCCCGCGCGCGCGGCCTCGGCGGCGCGCTCGGCGTTGAAGCGCGCCATGGCGGCGCGCATGTCGAGCGCGGCGCAGACGGCCTTGCGCGGATGGTCGGCGATGTCGAGCGGCGCATTCCAGAACGCCATGACGGCGTCGCCGATATATTTGTCGACCGTGCCCTCGCGATCGAGAATGGCGTCGGTCATCGGCGTCAGATAGGCGTTCATGAAATGCGTGAGCTCCTGCGCGGTGAGCCCTTCCGAAATGGTGGAGAAATCGCGCAGATCGGAGAACAGAACCGTCAGCTCGCGCGTCTCGCCGCCGAGCACCAGCCGCTCTGGATGCTCGACGAGGCCCTCGACGACGGCGGGCGCGATGAATTTTCCGAAGGCCATGTGCACATGACGCCGCGCGGCTTGATCGTTGCGCCACAGCGCCACCGCACCGACGCCATAGGCGAGCGCGGCCGAAAGGCTCGGAAAGGCGGCGTCGACGAGCAGGCCGGCGCGATCGAAGGCCCAAAAGGACGCGGTGAACAGGGCCGTGATCAGGCCGATCGCGGCGAGCGCCGAAAACAGCGGCGCGACCAGCAGCAGCAGCGAAGCGACGAGGACGAAAGCGGCGCCGGCGGCGACGAGCTCGAGGCCGGCCGCCCAATCCGGCCGCGAAAGCAGCGCGCCGGAGAGTAGAGATTCGACGATCTGCGAATGAATCTCGACGCCCGGAAGCGTCGGCTGCAACGGCGTGGCGCGAATATCGCCCAAACCGATCGCCGTGGCGCCGATGAAGAGGATGCGCCCCTCTATTTCGTCCCGCGGCGCGCGGCCCTGGAGTACCGCCGCCGCCGAGAGCACGCGCTCGGGCGCTTCGGCGCCATAGCGCGGACGAATGTCGGCCGCGGCGCCGACGGCGATCTCGAAGGCGCCGACCTTCACCGCATTGACGCCGGTCTGGCGTCCGAAGGCGGTCTCGCCGCTGGCGTTGGAGGAGCGAATGACCAGCGTCGAGGCGCCCTGGGCGAGGCGCAGCGCCTCCAGCGCCAGTGAGGGCGTGAGCCCGCCGGGGCCGACGCCGAGCAGCGGAACGCGGCGCACGACGCCATCGCGATCGGGCGCCCAATTGGTCGCGCCGAGGCCGCGCGCCGCCTCCGCCAGCTCGGCGATCGGCGTGACAGCGGCGGGAAAGCGGCTCAGGAAAGACGTCGGGTCGTCGCCCGCTATGGCGACGCCGGCCTTTGGCGGCGACGCGCTTTTCGGACCGACGTTGGAGAGAGTGAGGCCGAGCGCCACCGGCGCCGCCGCGATCGCGCGGGCGAACAGCCGATCATTGGGAATGGCGTTGGCCGCGACCGCGACGATCTCGACCTTGGCGGGCCCATCCGGCAATCGCCGAACGAAATGATCGAGGCTGGTCTGATCCTCTTCGGAGAAGATGATATCGAAGGCGATCGCCGCGGCGCCCGCCTCCGCCAGCTTGTCGACGAGCTCGGCGAGGCGCGTGCGCGGCCAGGGCCATTGGCCGAAGGCGGCGAGGCTCTCCTCGTCCACGGCGACGACCCGCACCGGAAGGCCCGGATCATAGGGCTGCGGGGCGAGACGCTGAAACGTGTCGAAGACGAAATTGCGCAGATCGTCCAGCGCCGGCGGCTGCAGCCGGCCGATCGCGAGCACGGCGAGAGCCGCAGTCGCGGTCGCGAGATAATAGGCCGGTCTGCGTCGCCGTGTGCGCTTCAATCACGCCTCCCATGCGCCGGCCGAGGGCGCGACTTGCGCCGCGAGCGCTCTCGATTCGACGCGTTTCCAATGCCGAACCGATGTCCACTTCGGCCGGGAACGCTAGACCGAGCGGTCGATCGTGTCGACCGGAGCGGCCTTCTCACGCCGTCTCCGAAATTCCAGCGCCGCCGCCGCGCGCGCCGGGCGTGCGATAGGCCGCGAGGCGCTCGACGAGGCCGAGAGCGGCCTCGAGCGCGCTCCCGTCCAGCGGCGGCGGCCGGGAGCGCGGCGCGCCGCGCGGCGCGGAGAGAAAGCGGCGCAGAACCAGCAGCAGCTCGGCGGCGAGGCGCCGCGCGCCGAGGTCCAGCGCGCGGCGCAGGTCGGCGATGACGAGCTCGCGCACGAAATCCGCGCCGCGATCGCACAGCATCAGATAGCTTTCGTAGAGCGATTGGTGCGAGGGCGAGGGGACGGCGCCGGCGATCGCCTCGTGCGGCTCCAGGCCGCAGAGCTCGGCGCAACGGGGAATCGAAATGAGCGCGAAGGGCATTGCGGGCTCGTCCAGCCGGTTGGCCGCTCATCGCGAGCGGCGTCGCCACTCGAGAGCGCTACCGGCCGAAGGGGACGGCTCGGCGTCGGAAGCGCCTCGAAGCAAAAAGATTTAGCAGGCCCCCACGCGGCTGTTTGTGCGTCGGCGCACAGACGGCCGGCGCGGTCCCGGCGCGATTCATAAATCTTTTTCAGCCGGCCTGCTCCAGGCAGGCGGTCAGACGCTGCTCCAGCGTCGCGGGCCGCAGCAGCACCAGTCCGCCGCGGATTTTCTCGGCGAGGCCTTCGTGGATCATCGCCTGCACTTCGCGATTGACCTGCTCGCGCCGGCAGCCGATGCGGGCGGCGAGATCATGCTGCAGCGGCGGCGGCGAGATGATCGACTGGCCCTCATGCCCCTTGCGCGGCAGCGCGAGGCGCAGCAGCTCGGCGTAGAGCCGGTGGCGCAGATCGAGCACCGAGCGCTCGAACAGTCGCGCGTTGAGATCGCGAATGCGCTTCGTCAGCAGGCGCAGCACTTTCTCGCAGACGGCCGGCTGGGAGAAGAGCACATTTTTGAACACGCTCGACGGCATGATGCAGAGCTCGGATTTGGTCAGAGCCGACACATTGGCCGAGCGCTCCGCGCCGTCGATCGCCGCCATCTCGCCGAAAATCTGGCCGGGATGGAGGTCGCAGAGAATGACCTCCTTGCCCGCCGGCGTGCGGATGAGCACGCGCAGATCGCCGGAGACGATGAAATAGACGTCCGTCGAGCGATCGTCGTAATCGACGACGAGCTCATGCTCGTCGACGCGCCGCCAAATGCATTTGCGGGCGATCCGCTCCGCCTCGGCGGAGTCGAGCCCCTCGAAATAGGCAATTCGCAACAAAGAATTCGACACGGTATCGCCCCGCCCAGAGCCATGAGCGCAGTTTGACGAGTATTTGATCGCGCGTCGAGCGGAAAGCGCTCAATGTTCGTGGACATAGTTTCCGGGCGCGGCGCAGAGCGGCGCGAATCCCCGCGCCGGAGCCCCCATGGGCGGCGGCGAGACGCGCTCCGTCGAGCCGTGGGCGACGAGCCAATCGGCCCAGAGCGGCCACCAGGAGCCTTCTTCCCGCCGCGCCGCGGCCAGCCATTTGTCGGCGGAGACATAGTGACCGCCTGCCTGGCGCAGGGCGGTGTGATAGGAGCGTCCGTGATGGCCAGGCTCCGAGACGACGCCGGCGTTATGGCCGCCAGTGGTCAGCACGAAGGTCAGCTCGTCGTCGGTGAAGAGATGGACTTTGTACACAGAGCGCCAGGGAGCGATATGATCGGTCTCCGTGCCGACGACGAACATGGGCGCCGATATATCCTTCAGCGCCACCACCTCGCCCTCCACGGCGTAGCGGCCGGCGGTGAGGCGATTCTCGAGGAACAGGCCGCGCAAATATTGTGAGTGCATTCGATAGGGCATTCGCGTCTGATCGGCGCTCCAGGCCATGAGGTCGTTGGGCTTCTGCCGCTCGCCGAGCAGATATTCGCGCACCGCCTTGGACCAGACCAGCTCATTGGAGCGCAGCGCCGCGAAGGCCCCCGCCATCTGCCGCGTGTCGAGCACGCCCTGGTCCCACATCATATCTTCGAGAAATGCCACCTGCGCCGCGTCGACAAAGAGCATCAGCTCGCCGGGCTCGCTGAAGTCGGTCTGCGCGGCGAGCAGAGTGAGGCTGGCGAAACGCTCGTCGTGATCGCGCGCCATCGCCGCCGCGGCGATGGAGAGCAGCGTGCCGCCGAGGCAATAGCCGCAGCCATGGACCTTGCGGCCGGGCAGCACGGCGCCGATCGCATTCAGCGCGGCGAGCACGCCGCAGACGCGGTAATCGTCGAAAGAGAGATCGCGATCTTCCGGCGTCGGATTGCGCCAGGAGATCATGAAGACGGAAAAGCCCTGCGAGACCAGATAGCGCACCAGCGAATTCTGCGGCTGCAGATCGAGCACGTAATATTTCATGATCCAGGCCGGGACGATCAATATCGGCTCGGCGTGGACGCTTCCCGTCGAGGGGCCGTATTGGATCAGCTCGATCAGCTCGTTGCGGAAGATCACCTCGCCCGGTGTCGCCGCCACATCGACGCCGACGCGAATGCCATTGCCTCCATTGGGCGTGTTCAGAAGCGCGCGGGTGTAATCTTCGATGAAATTTTCCGCCCCGCGCAGCAGATTGGCGCCGCCTTCCTTCATCGTGCGGTCGATGACCGTGGGATTGAGCCAGAAGGCGTTGGAGGGCGAGAACAGCGCGAGCCATTGCTGCGCCATGAAGGCGACGCGGGCGGCGTCATTGGGGGTCATGCCGCGCGCCTCGCGCGTCGCCTGCCGCCACCAATGCTCGCTCGCGAGAAATCCCTGCTTCCAAAAGGCGAAAGGCGGCGCGTCCCAAGCGGGATCGTCGAAGCGCTTGTCGAAAGGCGCGGGCGCGAAGGGTGGGACCACGATCTCGCCACGCGCCGCATGAGCGACGAAGTGAGCGTATCTGGCGGCGTCCTGCATGGCGGCGAGCGACAATTCGATCTGCCGTCCCGGGGCGCGTGTCAGATGCGTCGCCCAATCGAGCCAAGCCGACATTTGCGCCAGCGGCGAGACGCCATGAGTGATGCGCGCCGTGAAGGCGCGGGCGGCGCGATCCAGCGTGTCGAAGGAGGGGATTTCGCCGCTACGGTCGATCTCTCGCGGCGTCGCTTCTGCGAGCGGCGGCGAAGTGACAGTGGGGGAGACGATGTTCATCCGCGGTCTCCTGTGGAGGTGAGGGCTTATGTCCCCTATTTCATGAAATGCCTGTGACCGCGTGCGGCGTCCCGCAGAGACCGTGGAAATTTATACCGCGAGGCGGGGATGCGCCATGCGCGATCTGCCGCGCCTTTCGGAAAGGGCGCCGAAGTCGCATTCGGTCATTGCTCGCGGGCAAAGCTCGTCTCTATGTCGCGTCCCCGATAGAAAACGCCTTCGATCGAGACGACGTCCCGATCTATGAATGCGATGGTGACGCGGCGTTCGAAACCGATCGTCCGCAAGCCGGGCAAGAGATCGTCACGCCTTCGCCCTCGCTCGGGGAAGGTGGAGAAGCCGCGACGATTCGCAGGATGAAGGCGTCGGCGACGCTTTGGCCTGCCCTGTCAGAAATCCAGGCGTGCAGACGATCGACCTCGCGCTCCGCCGCGGGCGTGAAGACGACCTTCGTCACGCGAGCTATCGTCCCGCTGCGCGCCGCGCCTTTATCCGTGCGAGCAATTCTTCGGCCGGGACGGCCCTGGAGGGGTCGGCGAGATATTCCGCATGGCCGGGGACGACGACATCTCGTAGCCATGTCTCGAGCGAAGCGTCACGGTCCAGCTGAGCCTGCACGCCCTCGCTCATCAATTCGCTCGCCGAGTCGTATTCGCCGCGGCGCAGCTTTTCTTCCACGACCTCGGCCATGTCGGGCGGCAAGGTGACGCTGAATTGCTGCTTGGCGGCCATGGTGGATTCTCCGATGCTCGGAGCTTAGCCGAGCCGCGCGGCCGCGGCTAACTCCCCCCTACGGCGCCCGCAGTTCATGCACGCTGAACAGCGCCTCCGCATCCGTCCATACGCGGCCCGGCGCCCAGCCGGCGTCGCTCGCCGTCGTGCGGAACTCGTCCACGCCATATTTGTAGCAATCCTCGGTATGGATCGCCTCGCCGCGCGAGAAGGCGAAGTCGCGGCCGCCGATCTTCGCCGTCTGGCGGCGGCGGCTGACGAGGCGCATCTCTATGCGGCCGGCGCGCTCGTCATAAATGGCCTGATGGCCGAAGCCCGAGAGATCGAAGCCGCCGCCGAGCTCGCGATTTATGCGCGCCAATAGATTGAGATTGAAGGCGGCCGTCACGCCATGCGCGTCATTATAGGCGGCGATGAGGCGTGACGGGTCTTTCTTCAGATCGACGCCGACGATGAGCCGTCCGCCCGGCCCGAGCAATACGCGCATGGCCAGCAGCAGAGCGCGCGCTTCGTCCGGCGTGAAATTGCCGATCGTCGAGCCGGGGAAGAAGCCGATGCGGCGGCGATCGGCGATATCGGCGGGCAGCGGCGCCGGCCGCGAGAAATCGGCGACGATGGGGCGCACGCGCAAATGCGGGAAGCGCGCGGAAAGACGGGCGCGCGCTTTCTCCAGCGCGCTGGCGCAGACGTCGATCGGCGCATAGAGCGCGAGGCGCGGCGCGCGCTCGAGCAATATTTCGGTCTTGCGGCTGGAGCCGGAGCCGAACTCGACCAGCGCCATATCCTCTCCGGCGCCGTCGAGCATCTCCTCGCCATGCGCGGCGAGTATGTCCGTCTCCACGCGGGTCGGATAATAATCCGGCAGATGCGTGATCTCGTCGAACAATTCGCTGCCCACCGCATCGTAGAAATAGACGCAGGAGAGGCGCTTTTCGGCGCGCGAGAGACCGTCGAGCACATCGGCCGCGAAGCCGCGGCCCTTCGGCTCCGAAGGCGTCGCGCGATCGATATCATTGGTCATCGGCCGACATCCCTGGCGAGGCGCAGGCCGGCGAACAGCCAGCGTTGGCGCGCATAGAGGAAGTTGCGATAGCTCGCGCGAATATGGCTCTGCGGCGTCGCGCAGCAGCCGCCACGCAGCACATGCTGGTCGCACATGAATTTGGCGTTGTATTCGCCTATGGCGCCGGCCGGCCGGCGATAGGCGGGGTAGGGGAGATAGGCGTTGCCGGTCCACTCCCACACATCGCCGAAGAGCTGGCGCGCATGGCCCTGGAATGTCTCCGCTGGCGGCAGCGGACGTAGCGCGCCGTCCTCGAGCAGATTGCCGGCGACCGGCTCTTGCTGCGCCACCGTCTCCCATTCGAATTCGGTGGGCAGGCGCGCGCCGGCCCAGCGGGCGAAGGCGTCCGCCTCGTAGAAGCTCACATGGACGACAGGGGCGGCGGGCTCCAGCGGCCGCAATCCCTCGAGCGTCATGGCGAGCCAGAGGCCGCCCCGCCGCTCCCAATAGGCGGGCGCCTCCCAGCCCTCGCGCTGGATCGTCGTCCAGCCGTCGAAAAGCCAGAAGGCGGGATCGCCATAGCCGCCATCCTCGATGAACTCCAGCCATTCGGCGTTGGTCACCAGCCGATCGGCGATCTCGAAAGGATGAATCAGCGCGTCGTGACGCGGCGTCTCGTTGTCGAAAGCGAAATCTCGGTCGAAGGCGAAATGGTCGTCGGCGTCGCTTCCGATGCGCACGATTCCGCCGGCGTAGCCGATCCAGCGCAGCGGCTCCGGCGGGCCGCAAAGGCCGCGCGGCGGCGCGGCGCGATAGGCCGGCCGCAGCGGATTGGCGGCGAAAAGCGCGAGAATATCGCTGAGGATCAGCTCCTGATGCTGCTGCTCATGCTGCAGTCCGAGCTCCAGCAGCCGCGCCGCCTCGCTCTGCGGCGCGAGGCCCGAGTCGAAGAGCTGCTCCAGCGCCTCCTCGACATGGCGGCGATAGGCCATGACGCGCTCGAGCGAAGGCTGGCTCAGCAGGCCGCGTCTTGGCCGCGGCTGCCTGGCGCCGGCGCTCTCGTAATAGGAGTTGAAGCAATAGCCGAAAGCGGGATCGAAGAGGCGATAGCCGGGCAGAAAGCGCGCCAGCACGAAGGTCTCGAAGAACCAGCTCGTATGGGCGAGATGCCACTTCGTGGGGCTCGCCTCCTCGATCGCCTGCGCCGCCATATCCTCAGGGCCGAGTGGCGCGGCGAGCGCCAGAGTGCGCGCGCGCGTCGCGGCGAGCCGAGCGCGCAATGTCTCGGTCTCGAGGGGAGGGTCGCCATGTGGAGGCGAAGCGAAATCCGTTCGCGCCATCGGCCGCGTCGCCATCGGCTCTCATCCTGGGGCAAAGGTCGCGCCGTTTTCGGCGCCGTCGAACAGCGGGCCATATAGGCCGCGCCGATGCGTCGGCAATCGGCGACAGCCGCGCTCGCGGCGAGGCTCGTGCGAAGGCGCACAGCGGCCCTGGATGGCGCGTCCTATGCTTCTCTCACGCTCGACGAGACGAGAGCGCGAAGCGAGGGGATGGGGCCATGAAGACCGAAATCATGAACAGCGAGACGTCGATCGAGATTATCCGCCGCGCCGTGGACGCCAAGGGCAATCTGCCGGCCGCCGCGGCGAGCCTTTCCGCCGAGGCCGATCTCTACGTCGCCGGGCTCTCGCCCTTCTGCGCCGTGCAGGTGATGCTGTGGCTCGAGGCGACGCTGGACGTCGAGTTTCCGAAGCCCATGCTCGAGCGCCGCAGCATGGCCACCATGGCGACGACCGCCGCGCTCATCGGCGATCTGCTGGAGGCCGAGGCGCGCCCGCGGGCGGCGTGAGTCAGCGCACCACGACGCGGGCGCCTTTGGCGACGCGGCCATAGAGGTCGATCACATCCGCATTGAGCATTCGGATGCAGCCGGACGAGACCGCGCGGCCGATGCTCTCCGGCTCATTGGTTCCGTGAATGCGGAACAAAGTGTCCTTCTGCCCCTGGAACAGATAGAGCGCCCGCGCGCCGAGCGGATTTCTCAAGCCCCCGTCCATATGCTCGGGCAAATCGGGGCGGCGCTCCAGCATTTCCGGCGGCGGCGTCCAGCCCGGCCAGAAGGCTTTGCGGCCGATCTTCGCCTCGCCTTTCCAGGAGAATCCGGTGCGGCCGACGCCGATCGCATATTCGACCGCGCGGCCGTCCTCCAGCGAGAGATAGAGACGCCGGGCGCGCGTGTCGATCGTCAGCGTGCCCGGATCGCCGGCGGTCGGATCGGCGACGAAGCGGCGACGCGTCTGCCGCATGTCGACGTCGTCGTCATAGTCGATCGGCGTCGAATAATCGGGATCGGCGTCCGGCGGCAGAGCGGCGAGGCGCCGCCGCTCGAACTCGTCCTTCTCCCGAGGCGCCCGGTTGCGGGCGCGCGGCGGATCGCGGCGCTCTTCGTCGAACGGCCAATTGGCGCGGGCGCGCGGGCGGCGAGGCTTCGGCTCGGCGTAGGGATCGTCGGCGGCGCCGCTCTGTGGGCCATAGCTCGACTCCGGCCAATAATAATATTGAGCGACCGCCGCGCCCGCATTCACGAGCAGAGCGGCGGCGGCGAGGACGAGACGCAGACGAAGCGACATGCCGATTTCCTAAAAAAGCGGAAACGCCTTTTGTCGAAGACGAAGACGGCGAAAAGTGGAACGAGGCCGCCACGCTGTCTCGAGCATATGGAGCGCTGGCGCGGGCGTGACAGGGCGCGCGGCTCTATTCGGCGTCGGCCTGTCGTGACGGCTCGGCGGCGGCGAAGGCGGGTTGGGCGAGGCAATGCGCCTCCACGGCGAGAAGCTTCGGCAGCGCGTCCAGCGGCGTCGCAAAGCGCCGCGCCGCGAAGAGCTGCGGAACGAGGCAGACATCGGCGATCGTCGGCTGCGCGCCGAAGCAGAAGGGGCCGGGCTCGATCAGCCGCTCCACCGCCTCCAGCCCGCCTTTCAGGGCCCAATGATGGATCCAGGCGTCGACGCCGGATTCGTCCTGGCCGAGCTTTTCGCGCAAATAGTCGAGCACACGGCGATTGTTGAGCGGATGAATGTCGCAGGCGATGGCGAGAGCTACGCCGCGCGCCTTGGCCGCGAGCAGAGGGTCTTTCGGCGTCAGCAGCGGCCGCGGCGCGAGCGCGTCGAGATAGTCGATGATCGCCAAGGATTGGATGATGATCGTCCCGTCGTCGAGCTCCAGCGCCGGCGCGAGGCCTTGGGGATTCTTCGCGAGATATTCGGGCAGGCGGTGCTCGCCGCGCGCCAGATGCACGGGGATGCGCTCGACGTCCAAGCTTTTCAGCTCGATGGCGATGCGCACGCGATAGGCGGCCGAGGACCGAAAGTAATCATAGAGCTTCATTGCCGCCGCCTCCGCCGTCCGCCGGGACTTCAATCGGCGGCAGCGCGCAATATGTTGAAGGCGAGCGTCATTCGCAAGGAGGCCGCCATGTCGCCTTCTCCGTCGCCTTCGCCTGAAAATCCGATGGGGACAGATGGTTTCGAATTCGTCGAATTCGCCCATCCCGAGCCGGCGAAGCTCGCGGCTCTGCTCGAGCAAATGGGCTTCGTCGCCGTCGCGCGGCATCGCTCCAAGGATGTGACGCTCTATCGGCAGGGCGACGTGAATTACGTGCTCAACGCCGAGCCGGACAGTTTCGCTGCGGATTTCGCCCGCGCGCATGGGCCCTGCGCCTGCGCCATGGGCTTTCGCGTGGCGGATGCGCGCCTTGCTTTCGAGCGCGCGCTCGCCTTGGGCGCGCGCGCGGCGGAGACGAAGATCGGGCCGATGGAATTGAAGATTCCGGCGCTCGTCGGCGTCGGCGGCGCGCTCATCTATCTCGTCGATCGCTATGGCGCGCGCGGCTCGATCTTCGACGTCGATTTCCGCTGGACCGGCGAGCCCGATCCGCATCCCGAAGGCGTCGGCCTGACGGTGATCGATCACCTCACCCACAACGTCCATCGCGGCCATATGGACGAATGGGCGGGCTGGTACGAGCGCTTCTTCTCCTTCCGGCAGATTCGCTATTTCGACATAGAGGGAAAGCTCACCGGCCTGCATTCGCGCGCCATGACCAGCCCCTGCGGGAAGATACGAATTCCGATCAACGAGAGCGTCGACGACAAGAGTCAGATCGAGGAATATCTCGTCGCTTATCGGGGGGAAGGCATTCAGCATGTCGCCTGCGCCTGCGACGACATCTATCGCACGGTGACGGCGCTGCGGGCACGCGGGCTGCAATTCATGCCGGCGCCGCCGGACTCTTATTACGCGCGCGTCGACGAGCGGCTGCCGGGACATGGCGAAAATCTCGACGCGTTGCGCGAACTCGGCATTCTGATCGACGGCGAGGGACGCAAGCTCTTGTTGCAGATTTTTTCGAAGACGGTGATCGGGCCGATTTTTTTCGAATTCATCCAGCGCAAAGGCGACGAGGGATTCGGCGAAGGAAATTTCCGCGCTTTGTTCCAGTCGATCGAGGACGATCAGGTGAAGCGCGGCGTGCTGCCTGCGGGAGCGTGAGGGATGAGTTCGACGCTGAGCGGAACTCATCTCCGCCTCGAGGGGGAGGTCGACCGCCGAAGGCGGGAGGAGGGCGCTGCAAAGACTCGCGCTCGCACGACCCCGTCCGGCTATCGCCGCCCCACCCTCCCCCTGAAAGAGAGGGTGGGGCGCGCGCCGTCATCGGAGATTGAGCCATGACACTGCGTTACATGTCCGGCTTCGGCAATGAATTCGCCAGCGAGGCGCTGCCCGGCGCTCTGCCCGTGGGGCAGAATTCGCCGCAGCATTGTCCTTACGGGCTCTACGCGGAGCAATTGTCGGGTTCGCCCTTCACCGCGCCGCGCGGCGCCAATGCGCGGTCCTGGCTCTATCGCATTCGCCCTTCTGTGCGGCATGTCGGGCGTTTCGAGCGGCGCGATTTTCCCTTTTGGAAAAGCGCGCCCGCGCGCGACGAGAGCGATTTGCCGCTCGGACCCTATCGCTGGGGGCCGCCGACCATGCCGGATGACGCGCTCACTTTTCCGGCCGGCCTGCGCGTGATGACGACGGCGGGCGACGTCGATGCGCGGAGCGGCATGGCGGCGGGGCTCTATTTCGTCACGCGCTCCATGGCCGAGGATTATTTCTACGACGCCGACGGCGAATTGCTCATTCTGCCGCAAGAGGGCGCGCTGCGCTTCGTCACAGAACTCGGCGCGATGGAGATTTCGCCGGGCGAGATCGGCGTCGTTCCGCGCGGCGTGAAATTCAAGGCGGAGCTGGTCGCCGGCCCGGCGCGCGGCTATGTCTGCGAGAATTACGGCGCGCCTTTCACTCTGCCCGATCGCGGGCCGATCGGCGCAAATTGCCTCGCCAATGCTCGCGATTTCGAGGCGCCGGTCGCCGCTTTCGAAGATATCGAACGGCCTTGCCGGCTCACGGTGAAATGGGGCGGCAAATTCTTCGTCTGCGCGCTCGATCATTCGCCACTGGACGTTGTCGCCTGGCATGGCAATTACGCGCCCTACAAATATGATCTTCGGCGCTTCTCGCCGGTCGGGGCGCTGCTCTTCGACCATCCCGATCCGTCGATCTTCTGCGTGCTGACGGCGCCGTCGGAGCGGAAAGGGACTCCCGATCTCGATTTTCTGATTTTTCCAGAGCGCTGGCTCGTCGCCGAACATACGTTTCGACCGCCATGGTTCCATATGAATGCGATGAGCGAATTCATGGGGCTCATCTATGGGCGCTATGACGCCAAGCCGGACGGCTTTCTCCCCGGCGGCGTCTCGCTGCACGATTGCATGTTGCCGCACGGGCCCGACGCGGAGAGCTTCGAGCAGGCGACGCGGGCGACGCTGGCGCCGCAAAAGCTCGCGGGCACGCTCGCCTTCATGCTGGAGACGCGCCTGCCGCAGCATGTGACGCACTACGCCGCCGCGCTCGAGACATTGCAGATCGACTATTCCGATTGCTGGGCGGGGCTCGCGCGCCGCTTTTGCGGGACGCGGTGAGGACAAAGATGAAGCTGGCTTCCTTGAAGCATGGGCGCGATGGAAAGCTCGTCGTCGTCTCGCGGGATTTGACGCGCGCCATAGAGGCGACGCAGGTCGCGCCGACCTTGCAGGCGGCGCTGGACGATTGGCCGCGCGCCGCGCCGCGCCTCGCCGAGGTCGCAGAGCGGCTGGAGGCGGGTCTGCTCCCCTCCTTTCGCTTTCGCGAGCATGATTGCGCCTCGCCGCTGCCGCGTGCCTATCAATGGGCCGACGGCTCGGCCTATGTGAATCACGTCGCGCTGGTGAGAAAGGCGCGCGGCGTCGAGATGCCGCCCTCATTCTGGAGCGATCCGCTGATCTATCAGGGCGGCTCGGACGGGTTCGCGGGACCGCGCGATCCCATTCCCTATCTCGATGAGAAATTCGGCCTCGATCTCGAGGCGGAGGTCGCCGTCGTCACCGACGACGTTCCGCTCGGCCTCGGCGCCGAGGCGGCGCGCGCGCGAATCGCGCTCGTCATGCTGGCCAATGACGTGACCTTGCGCGGCCTCACCGCCAGCGAGCTCGCCAAGGGCTTCGGCTTTTTCCAGTCCAAGCCCGCCTCGGCCTTCTCGCCGGTCGCCGTGACGCCGGACGAACTCGGCGCCGCGTGGGACGGCGCGCGCCTCTCCTTGCCGCTGCTCTCCTTCGTCGATGAGGCGCCGCTCGGGCGGCCGAACGCCGGCGTCGACATGACTTTCGATTTCGGCCGCCTCATCGCCCATGCCGCGCGCACGCGCGCGCTTTGCGCGGGCTCGATCATCGGCTCCGGCACTGTCTCCAATCGCGCCGCGGACGGCGGGCCGGGCCGGCCCGTCGCCGAGGGCGGCGTCGGCTATTCCTGCCTCGCCGAGCAGCGCGTCGTCGAGAGCCTCGGCGGCGGAGCGGCGCGCACACGATTTTTGCAGCCGGGCGATCGCATTCGGATCGAGATGCGCGATGCGGCCGGCCATTCGATCTTCGGTGCGATCGAGCAGGAGGTGGTCGCGTCCCGAGCAGGCCAATGAGTGGCGAGGATGGAAAGGCGGCCGGCCCAAGGGCGGCGCTCCCCCGGGGGGAGAGGGAGCGCCGCGCAGTGGCGGCCGACGAGAGAGCGAGGCGGCGTGAACCCGTGCGGCAGTACCCGTCGAGGTCCGCTCGGCGCTCGCTCGAAAGGCGCAGGTCGTCGGAGGGAGGTCCGATCTCCGCCTTTTCCAAGTCGGTCGACAGATTCCGCGAGCCTCGCCGGCTCTGAACCGCCTCCCGTCGCCCTGGCCCGCCTCGTATCGGGGGAGATGTCACGCCTCGGGGAAAGGCGCGTCGAGGACGCATGGGCGACATGGATTGCGGGGTCCGCCATCAAAAGACGGCGAGCGCTCGCGGAAGTCCGCTCGAATCGTCGCTGCTCTCGGGAGACAGAGAGCGACGATTCGCGTTCCTTGTTCCTGTGGCGAATGCGTTCCTGTGGCCTATGCGACGCCGGCGCGAGAGAACGCAGGACGAAGCGAGGAAGCTGCTTTAGGAGACAAGCCGAGCGCATATCGCGCCCGGGAGGGCCGCATCGATGTCAGACGAAGGCAGGCGGCGCTCGCGAGCGGAGATTGTCCGGGCTCTCATCGAGGTCCCGGCCGAGGCGAGAGGCGAAATCGAAGCGTGTGGAAATCTCGAAACGATAGACGATATGTGTAATCATCGCCGGGAGGGTCGGCGGCGCGCTGGCCACACAGGCGTCACAGCAGACGACGAAGGGCGTCTGCGGCGCGCTATGAGCCTTTTGGAAGTCCTGGCAGAAAGCGGCGCGATCCTGGAAGACGCCGACGCCCGCTCCGCCATGGCCGCGATGCGACGCGAAGCCCAGCGCGCCGACGATGATCGTTAGCGTATAGAGCCCCAGCGCAAGTCGCCGGAAGAAGAGCGAGCGTAACCTATCGGCCATGGTGAACGAGACTTGCACTCATCTTGGTGAGAGTCAAGGAGCGCCGCGCGCTTCAACGCGGCGTCACCAAGCGAATCCGCGAATCTCGAAGGAGCGCGCGATGGAGAGGCCCGCGGTGAACTGATTGCGCGAGCCGATGTCGTTGGGAATGGGGCTGGAGCCGACGCTGCCGGTCAGCCGCTGCAAGCCGCCGTAAATGGTGGCGTTGGCGTCCTTGCTGAAATCGTAGCGGAAGGTGGCGAGGCCGCCGGCCGCGGTGAATCCGCCGTTCGCCTCATAGGGTTCGATTCGCCCATTGGCCAGGGATTCGAGCGGCGAGACCGAGAAATAGGCGTTCGCATAGCGATTGTCGCCGAGGCTGAGGCGCGGTCCGAAGGACAAGGACGCGCGGCCGTCGCCGCCAAAAATGTCCGCGCCGAGCGAAGCGACGAAGCCGTTGTGGCCGTCTATGCCCTGCCGCAGTTCCGCGCGCGTGCGGAAATGCTCGGTCTGATATTCGGCGAAGCCGCCGATCTCATGAGTGAGCTCGACCGTGCGCAGTCCGTAGAGACCATCGCGCTGGCCGCGCTTGAACACGAAATTGGCCACCGGGCCGGCGCGAAAGCCGTTGGAGTCGATGATGGCGAAGCCGAATCCGTCGTCGGGCGTCGAAAACAGCTCCGGCTCGCCGATGCGCCGGAAGCTGATCGACGGAAACGGGTAGGGACGCAGCTTGGCCGAGCCCGGAAAGCTCGGCGCGAGGGCGCCGATGGCGCGGACGGTCACGATCCATCCTTGTTCCGCCGCGGCGAATGTCGGGACGGGCGCCGGCGCCGGCGCTTCCTCGGCGCGCGCCGCAGTCTCCGCCTGTGCGAAAGACGCTGCGCCGGCGAGGCCGAGGCAGGCGAAAAGGCCGATCGTCGCGGCGCGGGGCAGTGGCATCTGCGGACCCTCGTTGCAGCGTAACCAATTCGTCATCTTTATCAGCCGGCGGACAGGACTGCCAAGTCCGTGGAGACGCGGCCCTTTTTTCGCCGCGATGCGTCCACTGCCGCGAGAGGGCGCCTTTCAGCGATAAATCCAGGCGTTGCGGGAGAGAACGCCCTCGCCGCCCATCAGCCGCACGCCTATGTCGCGCAGCGTCGCCATCGGCTCGGCGAAATGGCAATTGACGCCCTGTCGGCGCGAGGCGCGCTGAATGCGGATCGCCCGCTCGACGCGCGCCGACTGATAGGCCGCGAGCGCCGATTCGATCGTCGCTCCGCCATCCGCAAAGGCGCGGCCGAGCGCGGCGGCGTCCTCTATCGCCTGCGCAGCGCCTTGCGCGAGGAAGGGGACCATGGGATGAGCGGCGTCGCCGAGCAGCGCGACGCGGCCGCGGCCCCAGCGCGTGATCTCCGGCCGGGCGTAGAGCGGCCAGCGTCGCCATGTCGCGCCGGCCTCGAGCAGCGCGCGCAGATCGGGGCTCCAGCGCGCAAAACCCATGGCGCGGGCCAGCTCCTCGCCGGTCCGCGTCTCGGCGGCGGGGCCGCGATCGGCGCGATCCTCGAGAATCGCGACCGCGCTGACGATGCTGGCGTCGCGCAGCGGATAATGAACGACATGCCCGCCCGGCCCGAGCCAGATATGGGTTTCCCGCTCGCGCAGAGCGGAGGGCGCCGAATCGATCGGCATGAGCGTCCGCCAGGCGGTGAGCCCGACGGGACGGGGCGCGTCGCCAGCGACGAGGTCCAGCGCGTCGCGAATCGTGGAACGCAGCCCGTCGGCGCCGATCAGCGCCTCGGCCTCCAGCCGCTCCTCGCCGATGGCGAGCCGAATCCCATCCGGCGCTTCGGTGAAACCATCGCAGCGCGCAGCGGTGCGCGTCTCGACGCCGAGACGGCGCGCCTCGTCGAGCAGCGCCTTCTGCAAATCGGCGCGGTGGAAGACGCGAAAGGGCGCGCCCCAGCGGTTGCGCGCCTCGGCGAGCGGCAGGCGCGCCAGCACGGCGCCATCGGCGGCGCGGCGAATATTGAGGGCGCGGGGCTCGAGGGCGACGGCGTCCAGCGCCGGCCTCATGCCGAATTCATGCAGGATGCGCCCGGCGTTGGGCGAGATTTGCAGCCCGGCGCCCACTTCCTCTATGCGCTCGGCGCGCTCCAGAACGAGCGTCCGCCGGCCGGCGCGCGCTAGCGCGATCGCCGCGGCGAGCCCGCCTATGCCGGCGCCGACAACGACGAAAGGAGCGCCCATTCGCGCGGCGTCAGGCGGTCGGGTCGAGGACGGTTTCGGAGTGATAGACGCATTCGGCCGGATCGGCCGCGCCATGGCCGAGGGCGGCGTCGAACACATAATGCGTCGAGCAATAGGGGCAGACCGCCTCGTCCGCCGCGCCCATGTCGATGAAGACATGCGGGTGGTCGAAGGGCGGCAGCGCGCCAATGCACATGAATTCCTTGGAGCCGACCTTGATCTTGGCGACGCCCGGCTGATTGTGGAAATGCGGTGTGGTGTCGTGCGACATGGCGGGAAGTCCCTCGAGCGGTCGGTTGGCTGCGCGAAGCTATATTGGAGCCGGGGCGGTTTGGGTAGGGGGAGGGGCGCAGTGACGCGGGTGGTTCTCCAGGCGCAGGCCGGCCGCGCGCCTCGGCCGGCCGCTCATTTCAACGCCAGCGCAATCGCCGAAGATTCGCGCGGCGGCTTAGCCCGCGCGGCGAAACGGCGATGCAGATAGGTCGTGATCGGCTTTTCGACGAAGCGATAAACCGCGACTGCGAAAACGATCGAGGCGAACAAGGCGGCGAGAATCAGGAAATCCGCCGGCGCCCGATCGCCGATCGCCACGACCCAGAGGTTGCGCAGCGGGCGAACGATGAAAGTATGCGTGAGATAGAGGCTGTAGGAGGCGTCGCCCAAATAGGTGAGCCACCGCGTCGCGGAAGTCTCTCGCAGAGCGGGGCCGAGCGTCGCGCCGCCGACGATCAGCGCCGCGGGAATTCCCGAGGTCAGGAAAGTCGGTCCTTTCATTTCGAGCGCGAGCAGCCCCAGGCCGAGCGTGATGGCGGCCAGACGCATGACGTTGGAAATGCGCAGGCCATGCTCGAAGGCGAGGCCGAGATAGACGCCGAACAGAAATTCCAGCAGCAGGCCGTCGGTCCAGGTGAAGAGGATCGGCGAGGCCGAAGTGAGATTGCGGCCGAGCGCGACCAGCAGGCAGAAGCTCCCCGAAAGCGCGAGCACGCCGAGGCGGCGCGGCAGGACGGTCGCGAGCGCGAAGGCGGCGTAGAAGAACATTTCGGTGTCGAGCGTCCATCCCTGGCCGACGATCGGGCGCAGATCGCCTTCCGAGCGCAGCACGGGGATGAAGGCGTAGGATTTCAGCACATAGGCCAGGCGATCGCTGGTTATGTCGAGCGAATGCGGAAAGATGAGAAGCAGAACGACGGCGACCGTCGTGACGATCCAGTAGAGCGGCGCGATGCGCAGCAGCCGACGCCAGAGAAACTTGCGCCACGCGCCCGGCGAACCGAAATCGCGCGTCGTGTAGATCATGATGAAGCCGGACACGACGAAAAAAATATGGATGCCGAACCACCAGAAGGAGACGCCGAGAAAATCGGCGTGAGCGGCGCCGTATTGTTCCCGGACCGAATTTGCGTAATAGCCGGCGTGATGCAGAACGACCATCGCGGCCGCTATGGCGCGCAGCCATTGGATTGCGACGAGGTGGGCGTTTTTCTCGACGACAGCAGCCATTTCATACCCGGGTTGTGTCTCGTTTTGACGCGATTGTTGCGTCGCAGCGAGGCGGTGGCGAATTTCCTCCCTGGGTTAGGAAGTTTTGTGCCGCGCGAAAGGAAAGGCTCCCGCCCCGGGACGAGCGGGCGGCGCGCACCGGATATTTCGGCGAAAAAAGGCCCGAGCGCAGGCGTGGCTCAGCGCGACGAAAAGCGACGCTTTCGCCTCACGCCCGCACCCGCACATATTCCCCCGGCGCGTCGCACAGCGGCTTCAGCTTCCCGTCGCCGGGGATGCGCGCGGGCACGCGCTGCGGCGCTTGCGCGGTGATCCAGGCGAGCCAGTCGCCCCACCAAGAGCCCTTGTTTTCATGGGCGGTCTTCGCCCAATCCTCATAGACGCCCACGGGCGGGCCGCCGGTCCAATATTGATATTTGTTCTTGGCCGGCGGATTGACGACGCCCGCTATATGGCCGGCGCCGGCGAGCACATAGCGCACCTCGCCGCCGAAATATTTCGCGCCGGTGAAGACGGAGCGCGCCGGCGCGATATGGTCTTCCTTCGCCGCCAGCTCATAGATCGGAATCTTCACCTTGCGGAGATTGAGCGTGACGCCGTCGATGACCATGCGGCCCTGCGACAGCGCATTCTCAATGTAGCAATAGCGCAGATAGAAGAGATGGTTCGCGCGCGGGATGCGCGTGCAGTCCGAGTTCCAGGTGAGGAGATCGAAAGCCGCCGGCTCGACGCCCTTCATGTAGTTGTTGACGAAATAGGTCCAGAACAATTCGTTCGGACGCAGAAGATTGAAGGTCGTCGCCATTTTGACGCCTTCGAGATAGCCGGTGCGCGACATGGCCTCGTCGAGCGCGGCGAGGCGCGCCTCGTCGATGAACACCTGCATGTCGCCGGCGTCGGTGAAATCCACCTGCGTCGCCAGAAAGGTCACGCTGTCGATGCGATCGTCGCCCTTCTCGGCCAGATAGGCGAGCGTCGCGGCGAGCATCGTGCCGCCGACGCAATAGCCGGCCGCCGCCACATGTTTTGCGCCCGTCGCTTGCTGCACCGCGTCCAGCGCGGCGAGCACGCCTTCTTTCATGTAAGCGTCGAAACCCTTCTCCGCCTGGCTCTCGTCGGGATTGACCCAGGAGATGACGAAGACGGTGAGGCCCTGCGCCGTCGCCCAGCGCACGAAGCTCTTCTCGCGATTGAGATCGAGCACGTAGAATTTATTGATCCAGGGCGGCACGATCAGCAGCGGGCGCTCATAGACCGTCTCTGTCGACGGCGCATATTGGATGAGCTCCATCACCGGCGTGCGATACACCACCTTGCCGGGCGTCGTCGCCATATCGACGCCGAGCTCGAATTTGCTCTCGTCGCTCTGCCGCAGCTTCAACATGCCATGGCCGGCGGAGAGATCCTCGGTCAGCATCTTCATCCCGCGCACGAGATTTTCGCCGCGCGCGTCGAGCGTGGCGCGCAGCAGCTCGGGATTGGTGGCGACGAAATTGGAGGGCGACAGCGCGCTGGCGACGAGCCGTGTGTAGAAGCCGGCCTTCGCCTTCACCTGCGGGTCGAGCCCTTCGGTGCGCTCCACCGTCTCGCCGGCCCAGCGCGTCGTCAGCGCATAGGATTGGCGCAGCCAGTCGAAGAAGGGATTGTCGTTCCATTCCGGCGCGGAGAAGCGCTTGTCATTGGGGTCGGGCGGCACGATCGGCGGCGTGTCCTCGCCGGAGAAACGGCGCAGCGTCTGACTCCAGATATCGGTGAGGCCGGAGACGAGCGTCGCCTGAGCGGCGACCGCCTGCTCGGGCTTCGCCATCCAGCGTTCGGCGACGACGCCGAGCGTCTTCACCGCATCGGCGACATTGCTGGCGAGTTCGCTGCGCGTATCGCCGGGCTCCATGCCGCCTATGGCAGCGGCCAGCGCCTTGCGGCCCTGATCGACGAGCCGCGCCAGATTTTCCGCGAAAATCTCGAAGTCATGCGCATTGGGCGCGGCCGGCGCCGGGGCCGGCGACCGCTTGCGGGGGGCCGGCCCCGGCTCCGGGGCGTGGGGCGCGAGCCGGTCGATGAGCAGCCGGCGCTGATCGGCGGATAACTCCTCTGCGGCGTTCGCCAGCAGGGCGGCTGCGGCGTCGAGCGCCTCGCGACGATCCGCCGCTTTCGGCGGGGCGGGTTTTTTGGAGTTTTTCTGCGGCGCGGGTTTGGTCCGCGTGTCGACGACCGGGCTCGCGACCTTTTTTTTTGCCGCGCCGGCGCCTTTCGCGGCGCCCTTGCTTTTGGGCGCGAGCGTCGGCGTTCGCTCGCCGGCCTCGGCGCGCCCCTTCGGTGCCCCGACGGGCGCGGCCTGAGGAGCGACACGAGGAGCGGCTTGGGCGGGGCTCAGGGCGGCGGCGCCTTTGGGCTCCACGGCATGGAGCGGCGGCCGCCGTTTGGCTCCGGCTGGCGAACGTCTTTGTGCGGTCATCGGCTGTCCTGTCCTCGGCGGCTCCCCGGCCGCCGGCCTCGTCGCTTCCTTAGAGCATATCCCGTGAAGGTTCGGAAACCGTCTCGCGCGGAGAAAAGCGCTTCCTCCAATACTTAAGCGCGGCGATGCGTCGCGGAAGGGCGCGCCCCCTTATCAAAGCCGTATTGTCGCTCTATGACGAAAGCCAGCTGTCCGGAGAAGCCGATGATTCCGCGTTTCGCGATCTGCCTGACCCTGTTCGCCGTCGCCGCCGTCGCTGCGCGCGCGCAGGAGGCCGGATCGGAGACGGTGGGGCAATCGATTGGCAAATTCTTCGAGGGAATGGAAATGCGGCGCTCGGCGCCGGCGCCGGCCGAATTCGTCGAGCGCTCGCGCAATGGCGCGACCGGCTACACGCCCTTCGCCGCGCCGAGGCCGGCGGCGGACGTCAAGACGGACGCCAAGAAGAGCGCCGCCCGCGCCGCCTCGCTCGAGAAAGAGCTGGCCGCCGCCGCGGCCGCCAATCGCGCCCGCGGAGCCCGCGTCAAAATTCCCGACGCGCCGAAAGAACGGCGCGCCGAGACGAAACGGCCCTAGCTCTTTCGAAAGGGTTTCGCGTCACAATCGTCCGTCGCGCCTCGAAGAAGAGGCCGGCGGAGCTTTCAACGGATATAGGCGATGTCGGACTTCTATCGCATCAAGCGGCTTCCCCCTTATGTTTTCGAGCAGGTCAATCGGCTCAAGGCCAAGGCGCGCGCCGGCGGCGCCGACATCATCGATCTCGGCATGGGCAATCCCGATCTGCCCGCGCCGCGCCATGTGATCGAGAAGCTGGTCGAGACGGCCGGCCGTCCGCGCACCGATCGTTATTCGGCCTCCAAGGGCATCGCCGGGCTGCGCCGCGCCCAGGCCGGCTATTACGAGCGTCGCTTCGGCGTGAAGCTCGATCCCGAGACACAGGTGGTGGCGACGCTCGGCTCCAAGGAAGGCTTCGCCAATATGGCCCAGGCGATCACCGCGCCCGGCGATGTGATCCTCGCGCCGAACCCGTCCTATCCGATTCACGCCTTCGGATTTCTGATGGCTGGCGGCGTCATTCGCTCCGTGCCGGCCGATCCGACGCCGCAGCTCTTCCATGCGCTGGAGAAGGCGGTCGCGCATTCGATTCCCAAGCCCATCGCCATCGTCGTCTGCTACCCCGCCAATCCGACGGCGACGGTCGCCTCGCTCGATTTCTACAAGGACCTCGTCGCCTTCGCGAAGCGGCACGACATATTCGTGCTCTCCGACATCGCCTATGCCGAGGTCTATTTCGACGACAATCCGCCGCCGTCGATCCTTCAGGTCAATGGCGCAATGGACATTGCGGTCGAGTTCTCCTCTTTGTCGAAGACCTTCTCAATGGCCGGCTGGCGCATCGGCTTCGCCGTCGGCAATGAGCGTTTATGCGCCGCGCTGGCGCGGGTGAAGAGCTATCTCGACTATGGCGCCTTCACGCCCATTCAGGTCGCGGCGACCGCGGCGCTCAACGGGCCGGACGATTGCATCAGGGAAATGCGCGCTATCTACAAGAAGCGCCGCGACGTGATGGTGGAGAGCTTCGCGCAGGCCGGCTGGACGATCCCGGCGCCTTCCGCGTCGATGTTCGTCTGGGCGCCGATTCCGGAGCGCTTTTCCGGCATGACCAGCCTCGAATTTTCCAAGCTCCTCATCGAGAAGGCGGATGTCGCCGTCGCGCCGGGAGTCGGCTTCGGCGAGCATGGCGAGGGCTATTTGCGGCTCGCTCTGGTCGAGAATGAGCAGCGCATTCGCCAGGCGGCGCGCAATCTGCGCCGCTTCTTCGAGGGCGCGGAGACGACCTTGCACAATGTCGTGCCGCTGCAGGCGCGCGGCTGACGCGCGCGACCGCCGCAGCGAGGGGAGGAGGACGCCATGCGTTTCATTCTGGCAGCCAGCGCCGGCGTCCTCGCGGCGAGCGCGGCTTTCGCGCTGGATAAGCCGCAGGATAGGCAGATCGAGCGCGGCCGCGCCATCGCCAAGGCCAATTGCAGCCGCTGTCATGCGACTGGGGCGCAGGGAAAAAGCCCGAATCCGGCCTCGCCGCCCTTCCGCACGCTGACCAAGAAATATCCGCTCGAAAATCTCGAGGAGGCATTGGCCGAAGGCATTGTCGTCGGCCATGGCGGGCTGGACATGCCGCGCTTCGAATTCTCGCCGGCGCAAATAGAGGCGCTGCTCGGCTATATTGCGTCGATCCAGCGTAAATGACGCCGCCGAGCGGTGCGCATGATTTCTTAATCGATCCCGCGTAATTTTGTCGCATGGAGGATCGGGCGCATGTGGCGGCATGTGCGCGAAGGCATGACGCCGCTCCTTCATTCCGGCGCCGATCCGGCTGTCTGCGGCCGCGGAGATTCTCCGCGGGCCGACGCCCGCTCTTTCCCATCACATCTTCGCCGCCAGGACTAAGATCGTTTCCGAGCGGCCATTCCATTCGGAGGCACTGTCGATGCGCCTGTCCATTTCCCGCGCCGCGAGCCTGCTCGCCGCCGTCGCTTTTCTCGCTTTCCTCGCGACGGCCGGCGCCGGGCGCTACATTCTCGACGAGCTGCGCATCGGCGGAAGCGCCTATCAGAAAATCGGCGCGGGCAAGGATTTCAACGCCGATCTCCTGCCGCCTCCGCTCTTCCTCGTGGAAGCCTATCTCGACGCGGAGCTCGCCGCCTCCTTCAAGCTGGATGCGGCCGAGGCGAAATCGCGGCTTCGGACGCTGCGCGAGAAATTCGACGAGCGTCGCGGCTTCTGGTCCAAATCGACGCTTCTGCCCGCGAGCCTCGTCGCGCTCGCCAATGGACCCGCCGCCAGGGAGGCGGACGCCTTCTGGCGCGAGATCGACGTTTTCCTTCCCGCGGTCGAGCGTGGCGACAGCGCCGCGGTCAGCGCGTCGCTGGCGCGTCTCGACGAGCGCTTTTCGGCGCATCGCGCGCTCGTCGAGCGGCAGGTCGACGAGGCGAACGGCTTTGCGGCGTCGATGGAGAGTAGCGCGATCTCGCTGGTCGGGCGTTATGATCTCGCGAGCCTCGCGGCGACCTTCGCCATCATCGCCGCGCTCGCCGGCGCCGCGCTTCTGGCGCATCGGCGCGTGGTGAAGCCGATCGTGGCGCTTTCCGATTACGCCGCCAAGCTCGCGCGCGGCGACAAGCTCGGACAGCCGCCCTTCGCCGGGCGCGACGATGAGATCGGCCGGCTGCGCGACGCCATCGCCGTGGTTCACGACAAGCTCGAGGAGGTGCGCCTCGCCGAGACGCGCGCCGCCGAGCAGAACGCCGCCGCCGCCGCCAAGCTGGAAGAAAAAGCCGCCGGCGCCAAATGGTATATAGAGAATCGCGACTTCTTTTTCGCCGAATATACGGCCGCCATGGAGCGGCTCGCCGAGGGCGACCTCGAGGTCCGCCTCGAGAAGGAGTTCATCAAGGATTACGAGAAGCTCCGCGCGCAGTTCAACGCCGCCGTGGAGCGTATGCAGCACACGCTGCGCGGCATTGTGGCGACGAGCGGCGCGATCGGCTCCAGCACGCGCGAGATCGCCCGCGCCTCCGAGGATCTCTCGCAGCGCAATGAGCAGCAGGCGGCGACATTGGCGCAGACGGCCGCGGCCGTCGGCCAGATCACCGATACGGTGCGCAAGGCGGCCGAGAGCGCAGTCGAAGCGCGCGAGATCGTCGGCGACGCCAAGACCGACGCCGTCAAGGGCGAGAAGATCGTCGGCGAGGCGATCGACGCGATGGGCGGCATAGAGAAGTCCTCCGAGCAGATCGGCCAGATCATCGGCGTCATCGACGAGATCGCTTTTCAGACCAATCTTCTCGCGCTCAACGCCGGCGTCGAGGCGGCGCGCGCGGGCGAAGCCGGCCGCGGTTTCGCCGTGGTGGCGACGGAGGTGCGCTCGCTGGCCCAGCGCTCGGCCGAGGCCGCCAAGGAGATCAAGGATCTGATCGCCGTCTCCAATGCGCGCGTGCAGGATGGCGTAACGCTGGTCGCCGAGACGGGCGCCTCGCTCCATCGCATCGTCGAGCAGGTCAATCGCATCGATGTCGTCGTCACCGCCATCGCCTCGAGCGCCGCGGCGCAATCGACCGGCCTGCGCGAGGTGAATACGGCGGTGCAGGAGATCGATCAGGTCACGCAGAAGAACGCCGCAATGTCCGAGGAGACCAATGCGGCGAGCCGTTCGCTGGCCGAGGACAGCGCCGAGCTGGTGCAGCTCGTCGCGCGCTTCAAGATCGGCGAGATCGAGACGCGCGCGCCGTCGAGGCCCATGCTGAGACGCGTCGCGACCGCGCGTTCCGGCTCCGCTGTGCGCAAGGAGGCGCCGCAAGAGGAAGAGTGGGCGGAGTTCTGAGGGGGGAATCGGCTCGCGCCATCGGCGCTGGTCGAGTAGAACTCGAGCGGACTCGCGGTCATCGTCGTGAGACGGGTCGAGGACGGCCGCCTTCCGTCATAGGGGCGCATCATGCCATTGGACCAGCCACAACAGGCGTCGGCGCGGTTCGTGACTGTCGACGTGTTCACGGATCGCCGTTTCGGCGGCAATCCGCTCGCCGTCGTGCTGGACGCCGCGGGACTGTCGACGCGTGAGATGCAGGCGATCGCGGCCGAGTTCAATCTCGCCGAGACGACCTTCGTTCTTCCGCCACGATCGGCGGATCATACCGCGCAAATACGCATTTTCACGCCGCGCGCCGAAATGCCGTTCGCCGGCCATCCGAATGTCGGAACGGCCTTCGCGCTCGCGCGAGAGCGCCTCGCGGCCGGGGCGGCTTTTCCTGCGGCGATGCGCTTCGAGGAAATCGCCGGCTTGGTCGAAATCGACTTGCTCGAGACAGGCGGTCGGCCTGTCGGCGCGCGGCTACGGTCGCCGCAGCCTCTGACCGTCGGCGACGCCGTTGCGGTCGGCGTGCTGGCGGACGCCTGCTCGATCAGGAGCGTCGACATTGCGACGACGCGACACGCGCCGCTCATCGCCGGCTGCGGCGCGCCCTTTCTCTTCGCGGAGCTCGCGAACCTCGAAGCGCTCGCGGCGGCGAGGCCGCGCGAATCGGCCTTCGCCGAGCATCTGCCGCGCGAGCGCGCGGCGGGCGTCTATCTCTATGTGCGGACGCCCGGCGGCGAGACGGACATAAGGTCCAGAATGTTCGCCCCGCTGCACGGGATCATCGAGGATCCGGCGACCGGCAGCGCGGCCGTCGCTCTGGCGGCCCTCTCGGCCGAGCTCGGGAAAGAATCCGATGTGCGGTTGTCCATGCGCATCGGCCAGGCATTCGAAATGGGGCGGCGCAGCCTGCTCGATGTCGTGGCCGTGAAGGCGCAGGGGCGCGTGATCGAGACTTTCGTCGGGGGCTCCTGCGTTCCAGTCATGAGCGGTATAATTGAGCTGGCGGCGTCCTGACCTCGGCTCAACGACCGAAGCCGCCGCCCATGCCGCCTCCGCCATAGCCTCCGCCGAAACCACCGCCGCCCCCGCTCCTGCCGGGGAAGCCCGCGCCCTCGTCCGGCGGCGGCTGTCGCGCTCCCGCGCTCGGCGTCTGCGCCCGCGCCAGCTCTTCCTGGAAGACACGGCAGCTCTTCTTCTTGTCGTAGCGGGCGAAGAAGGGGCTCGGAAAGGCCAGAAATTCGGCGCGCGTCACGCGGCCTTTTCCGGCCATGTCGAAATAATCGAATGTGGCGGAGCGGAACACGACGCTCGCGCGCGGAATGATCTCGAAATCCTGTGCGTCGATGAATCCGCGCTTACGCTTGTCGGCGAGGCGGAACATGCGTTCGAGATATTGCTTCCATTGCTCGCAAGTATAGACGCCGCCGGCGCCGCCCCATTCGCTCGATGTGGCGAGCACGTCATCCGCCCCGCCGCCGCCTGCCAGCCCGCGCGGCGCGTCGATCGGAACGCCGCGCGGTCGATGCTGCTGCGCGAGCGCCGCGCTCGAAACCAAAGCCAATAGACCGGCCGCCAGCCGGACCGCCGCACGTCCCATGGGATGACCTCCAGTGTCTTCGTCGGTCGATCGCGCGCCGCGAGAGAGCCGACAGCTCTGCAATATCACGAAATCGCCGCGCCCGGTCTCTGCTCGATTTCCGCGGGCAGACGAAAGCCTCGCGTCGCGCTATAGACGCTCTGCCTGCCGGGACGGAGTCGCCGCGCCATGACGAAAATCCTTTCGCGCCTGCCGATTTTCCTTTTCTTCGGCCTCATCGGTCTCCTTCCCGCGCGAGGTCAGGAGCGCTCCATCGTTCCGCTGAATGTGATCCATAGCGCCGATGGCGGCGGGCGCGCCTATGTCACAATGCGTTTCGGCAATGTGATGGGGCCGATGCGGCTCGACACAGCCGCCTCCACCAGCCGCATCAAGCTCGCGCCCTGGAACGCCGGCTTTCCGGCGCTGGGCGCCAGCGTATCCACCAGCGCCTTGGGCGTCGCTTCCCGCTGCGAGGATGTGGAGGCGGCCAATGTCGAGCTGAAGGCCGGGCAGGGCAATAATATCGGCCGGGCCAAATATCGCGTCACCCGCTGCGCGACCTCGGACGGGGACGATCTGCTCGGCCTCGATTTCTTCCAAGGCGCGCGCTTCTCGCTCGATCTCGCGGCCGGCGAGATGGTCTTTTTCCCGCAGGGCGACGGCGCGGGCTGGCGACCTTTCCACAAGCTCTGGCCGGATCAAAAGCTCGTCGGCCTCGAGGCGCGCCTCGGCAAGACGGCGGCGGTCGGGCTCTTCGACACGGGGGCGGAAATCTCCGCCGTCGATCGCCGCTTTCTGGAGCGGCACAAGGCGCTCTTCGTCCTGGTGAAGAAAAAGGCCAAGGTGAGCGAGGCCTCCGGCAAGAAGATCGACGCCAAAGTCTACAAGGCCAAGGAGATAGACATAGGCGCGGGACGCGTGCTGAAGGATGTCGTCTTCGTCTCCTATGATTTCGGCCCCTTGCGCGAGGCGCTCGGCGGCGAGGCGCCGATGATCCTCGGCTTCGACGTTTTGAGCCGGTTTCGCTGGGAGCTGGATTTCGGGGCCGAGGGGCCGCGATGGAGGTAGGGGCGGGCTTCTGGACGAAGTACATTGGAGCGACCAATGTCGCACAAAAATTGTTAGAAGCACCTGCTCGCGTCTTTCTATCGACCCGGCTTATGGCTTCGTGATGTCAGTGGCTTTTTCGAGGGCCTTTCGAATGAGTGTCTCGGCCTCTCTTGCATCCTCCTCCGTATCGTAGGAGACCGAGAGCAGGGGAGCGCCTCGCACGTCTTGCACGGAAAAGCCAAACCCGTAACGTCCGCCTACGCCTGATATCGTAGGCTGTGTTTTCCCTACCTTCCCTGGCGGCGCTTCTGTCATTGTATTACCTCGTGAAACACGATTAGGAGTAGAAATATAGTATGTCCCAGGTCATGCCAAGTCAAGTCGTGCAAACCATCGACGAGCTATTCCCTCACGCGGCACAAGGTAGAGCCAGCCATAGTCCGGCGATGACGGGCATTATCAGCTTAGCGAAGGCTATACCCCCTGAATTAATCAGTGTGTCATCTAATGATTACGCCGATTTTGTGCTTGCCATCAGCACTATCGAGTATCATTTGAGAGTCTGGCAGGCACGCGGGAACGTTGGTGGCATGGCCCCTGTTAAGGGAATGGATGCAATTTCTATTATACGGCAAGTTCTGGTTAAATGTCCAGACGAATTTCCTCCATCGGCGACGACCGAACTTATATTTATTGGCGACCGTGAATTACGCAACAGCATCCGCCGCGATTTAGGGGCGGCAACCCGAGCCTTTGACAACTCTGAATGGAAGGCGGCGACGGTATTGGCTGGTGCAGCTATAGAGGCTCTCTTACTCTGGAAACTCCAAGAGCCACCGTTAGACGATAATGCCGTTCAATTTGCTGCGAAGGCTGTTACGGCAGCCGGAAAATGCGAACGGCCAAAACCTGACTTAGACCGGTGGAACCTGGATCAATACATCGAAGTGGCGACGCACCTGGATATAATAAGAGGCGACACCCCGAGCGCAGCCAAATTGGCGCAAAATTTCCGAAATTTAATCCACCCTGGTCGGGCGGCGCGCCTTGGCGCAGACTTGTGATCGCGCCACCGCCCATTCGGCCCTCGGAGCGCTGCACCATGTGATCCGTGATCTAACGTAATCGTTGCAATTCGAGGCCTCCGGCAAAGGTTTCCTCATGCTGAGGAGCCCGCGAAGCGGGCGTCTCGAAGCACGAGGAAACCGTCGGCACCGCGCCCTCTGGAGCTCGCCCTCGTGCTTCGAGACGGCGGCTTCGCCGCCTCCTCAGCATGAGGGCGAGGGGGATTGCCTTCCCGATTGTACGACGGCCTCTCCGCGGCCCTTTGCGCGCCCCGCCGCTTTTCGCTAAAAGCCGGTAGAGCCCTGCCGAGGAAAGCAATGTCCCAAATTCCCGACTTCAGCAAAATCGCCTTCGCCCCCGTCGCCGCGACCCCGAAAGAGGCCGCCGAGCCGCGCCGCTGGCTGACGCCCGAGGGCATAGAAGTCAAGAATTCCTATGGGCCGCAGGACATTGACGGCCTCTCCTTCATCGACGGCTTCCCCGGCGTCGCGCCCTATGTGCGCGGGCCCTATCCGACCATGTATGTCGCCCAGCCCTGGACCATCCGCCAATATGCGGGCTTCTCCACGGCCGAGGATTCCAACGCCTTCTACCGCCGCAATCTCGCCGCCGGTCAGAAGGGCCTCTCCATCGCCTTCGATCTCGCCACCCATCGCGGCTATGACTCAGATCATCCGCGCGTTTCCGGCGATGTCGGCATGGCGGGCGTCGCCATCGATTCCATCTATGACATGCGCACTCTGTTCGACGGCATTCCGCTCGATCAGATGAGCGTGTCGATGACGATGAACGGCGCCGTTCTTCCGGTGCTCGCGCTGTTCATCGTGGCGGGCGAGGAGCAGGGCGTGCCGCCGGCGCAGCTCACCGGCACGATTCAGAACGACATCTTAAAAGAATTCATGGTGCGCAACACTTATATCTACCCGCCGTTTCCGTCGATGCGCATCGTCTCGGACATATTCGCCTACACCAGCAAGAATATGCCGAAGTTCAACTCCATTTCGATCTCCGGCTATCACATGCAGGAGGCGGGCGCCTCCGCCGATCTGGAATTGGGCTACACGCTCGCCGATGGCGTCGAATATGTGCGCGCCGGCGTCGCCGCGGGGCTCGATATCGACGCTTTCGCGCCGCGGCTCTCCTTCTTCTTCGCCATCGGCATGAATTTCTTCATGGAGGTGGCGAAGCTGCGCGCCGCGCGCCTGCTGTGGGCGCGGCTGATGAAGGATCTCGGCGCCAAGACCGAGAAGAGCATGACTCTGCGCACCCATTGCCAGACCTCCGGCTGGTCGCTCACCGCGCAGGATGTTTACGTCAACGCTATCCGCACCAGCGTCGAGGCGATGGCGGCGACGCAGGGCCATACGCAATCGCTGCACACCAATGCGCTGGACGAGGCGCTGGCGCTGCCGACTGACTTCTCCGCCCGCATCGCCCGCAACACGCAAATCGTGTTGCAGGAGGAGAGCGGCACGACGCGCATCATCGATCCTTGGGGCGGCTCCTTCTATGTGGAGAAGCTGACTGCCGAGCTGGCCGAGGCGGCGTGGAAGCATATCGAAGAGATCGAGAGCCTCGGCGGCATGGCCAAGGCGATCGCCGCCGGCCTGCCCAAGCAGCGCATCGAGGAAGTCGCGGCGAAGACGCAGGCGCGCATCGACACCGGACAGCAAGTCGTCGTCGGGGTGAATAAATTCCGCCCGGACAGCGACGTCGCCCCGGATGTGCTGAAGGTCGATAATTCCGCTGTGCGCGCCGCGCAGATCGCCAAGCTCCAGCGC
This sequence comes from Methylosinus sporium, assembly GCF_003113265.1. GTDB lineage: Bacteria > Pseudomonadota > Alphaproteobacteria > Rhizobiales > Beijerinckiaceae > Methylosinus > Methylosinus sporium. The sequence continues at coordinate 69,031 of NZ_PUIV01000010.1, read as the reverse complement.
CTGCGCGCCGAGCGTGACGAGGTGAAGACGCAAGCCGCGCTCGACGCTCTGACGGAAGGCGCGAAGGGCGACGGCAATCTGCTGGCGCTCGCCATCGAGGCCGCGCGCGCCAAGGCGAGCGTCGGCGAAATCTCCTTCGCGATGGAAAAAGTCTTCGACCGCCATAAGCCCAAGGCCAATGTCATTTCCGGCGTCTATGCGCGCGAGGCGGGCGCCGATTGCGACAAGGTCGCGCGCGTGCGCAGCATGACGGCGGCCTTCGCCGAGAACGACAAGCGCAAGCCGAAGATCCTCGTCGCCAAGCTCGGCCAGGACGGCCATGACCGCGGCCAGAAGGTCATCGCCTCCGCCTTCACGGATTTGGGCTTCGAGGTCGTCATCGGCGATCTCTTCGCGACGCCGGAAGAAGTGGCCAAGCGCGCCGCGGAAGAACAGGTGCATATCGTCGGCGTGAACACGATGACCGCCGGCCATCTCGCTCTGACGCCGGAATTGCGCGACGCGCTGAAGGCGGCGGGACGCGAGGAGGTGATGATGGTCGTCGGCGGCGTCATTCCCGAGCAGGATTTTCAGGCGCTCTATGACGCCGGCGCCGCGGCGATCTTCCCGCCCGGCACCAATATTCCCGAAGCCGCCGAGAAAGTGCTGCAAGAGCTGAACGTCCGTCTCGGCTATGCGCAGCGGGCGACGGTTCGGCAGTAAGCTCACGATGCGAGCCTGAAGGCTCGCATCATTCTACCGCTCTGAATTTTCGCACTCTGAATTTTTGTCAGCCGGGGCTCGCCTCGGCCGTCGCCGCTGCGGCGCCCGGATCGCCGGGCTCGGTCTCCCAGGCGACGCCGGGGATGGCGACGATGCGCCAGCCGCGCTGATCGAGCCGGCAGACGATCGCCTGCCGCTCCTCCATATAGGCGAGCAGCCGCCGCGCCCGTCCGGGCGAGCGCGTGCCATAGGCGCTGGCGACATCCGCGTCGGAAGGGCAGGGGCGGCGGTCGAAGGCCGCGCGGGCCAGCGATAGAAAAACCCCCTGCATATCCTCCGGCAGAGCGCCGGCCATTGCGAGCACCTCGGCCCAGGGCGAATCTGCGGATTCGGCTTCGGCGAGCTCTATGCCGGCGTGGGCCACGGCGAGGCGGCGGCGGAAGGCGGGCAGACTCAAGGGCTCGCCGCCGATGCGGCGAATCCGGCAGCGCACCAGAAAATCCTGATACAGCACGGCGATGGTGCGGAAATTGGCGTCGCTGTCGCTCAAAATCTCGCGCAGCGCCGAATCGATCGCGGCCTGACGCTGCTCGGGCGAGATGCTCGGCGGCGGCTCGGCGGCGGGCGGCGCCGGCGGCGCGCTGCGGGCGAGCCGCGCCAGCACATCGGCGGTCGGCGCGGGCGGCGGCGGCCGGCGCGGCGCCTCGAAGCGCGCTTCATTGGCGCCGGGCGTGAAAATGAGATGCGCGTCGTCGGCGCCGGCCTCCGGCAGCGGCAGCAGCCTGGGGCTGACATTGCGCGCGGAAGTCTCCACCGGGCCGATGCGCACGGGCAGCGGGCGGCGCGCCATGGCCGGGCCGAGGGCGACGAAATTGCCGCTCTGCAGATCGCGGAACATTTCCGCCTGCCGCCGCTCCATGCCGAGCAGATCGGCGGCGCGCGCCATGTCTATGTCGAGGAAGGTGCGGCCCATGAGAAAATTGGATGCTTCCGCCGCGACATTCTTGGCGAGCTTGGCGAGGCGCTGTGTGGCGATGACGCCGGCGAGACCGCGCTTGCGGCCGCGACACATCAGATTGGTCATGGCGCCGAGCGAGGCCTTGCGCGCCTCGTCCGACACTTCGCCGGCGACGGCGGGCGCGAAGAGCTGCGCCTCGTCCACCACGACGAGCAGCGGATACCATTGGTCGCGCTCGGCGTCGAAAAGTCCGCCGAGAAAAGCGGCGGCGGCGTGCATCTGCTGCTCGGCGTCGAGCCCCTCGAGATCGAGTACCACGGAGACCCGGTGCTGCCGCGCCCGCGCGGCGATGCGCGTGAGATCGGCGATGCCGCAGCGGGCGTCCACCACCACATGACCATAACGCTCCGCCAGCGTGACGAAATCGCCTTCCGGATCGATGATCGCCTGCTGCACCCAGGGCGCGCTCTGCTCCAACAGGCGCCGCAGCAGATGCGATTTGCCGGAGCCCGAATTGCCCTGCACCAGAAGGCGCGTCGCCAGAAGCTCCTCGAGATCGAGCGTCGCGACGCCGCCATCGGCGCGGGTCCCGAGATCGATGGAAACCTTGGCGGGCGCCGTCATCGCGGCGCCGCTCCGGCCGTGAAGGAGGGAAAGATCATGGCGCGGAGTTAAACATCGATTCGCACCGCCCGTTCAACCGCGCCGCGGCGCCTGTGGACAAGAGCGCTCGAAGGCGCCTGGATTTTGGCCTGTCGCTCGACAGGATCTCAACATATACTGTGAGTATATAGCTGAGATCGACAAGGGGGCGCGATGCGCTGGCGTGAAGCGGGAGTTGTGCTCTGCCTGTCTCTTTCGACGATTGCCGCGCGCGGCGACGAGTCCGATCAGCGCGTCGCCGTCGCCATGACGGCGCCGGAGAAGGCTTTCGTTCTCGGCCAGATGCGCCTTTTCGTAAAGAGCGTCGAGCAGATCGTCTCGGCGCTCTCCGTGAGCGATAGAGCGGCGGCCGCGGAGGCGGCCGCTGCGCGCGGCGCGCAGCGCTTTCAGGCGGAAAACGCCATGCCGCCTACGCTCGGACCAAAATTTCCGGAGACACGGCGCAGCTTCGGCCAACCGATGCGCAAGGGCTTCGACGAATTGGCCAAGGGCCTCACGGAGGGCGAGAATGAGACGCGCTCGCTTGCACGTCTCGGCGAGCTGATGCGCAATTGCGTCGCCTGCCACGAATCCTATCGGATCGTCGACGCGCGCGACTGAGCGCGACGCACATCAGCGCTCGCGCATTTTGGCGAAAGCGGCTTTGCCGGCTTCGCTCATGTCCTGCCTCAGCCCGACGAACATTCCTTCGATCATCGTCGTGACCGCGCGCGGCGCCGTCTCCGGCTCGCCGGCGGAAAAGGGCGGCTCCGGCGCATATTGCGCCAATAGCTGCACGCCTTCCGCGTAAGTGCGGTCGCGCAGCTGCGCGACCAGAGCCAGCGAGAAATCGAGCCCGGCCGTCACGCCTTCCGCCGTTATGCGATTGCGATCCTGCACGACGCGGCCATTGGCGGGCGTCGCGCCGAAAATCGGCAGCAGCGGCTTCGTCACCCAATGCGAGGTCGCGCGATAGCCGTCGAGCAATCCCGCCGCGCCGAGCAGCATGGAGCCCGTGCAGACGGAGGTGACATGGCTCGCTCTGCGTCCCGCCTCGCGCAGAAAGGCAAGAGTCGCCTCGTCGCGCATGGCCGCGAGCGTGCCATTCGAGCCGCCGGGCGCGCAGAGAATGTCGATTTCTTTCGCATCCTCGAAACACGCCGAGGGGGTGAAGACGAGGCCTGTGTCGCTGCGCACAGGCTCCTTCGTCTTGGCGACGATCTCGATCTTCGCGCCCATCAGATTGGCGAGCATATATTGCGGCCCCACCATGTCGAGCGCGGTGAAGCCGGGATAGATCACAAAGGCGATCTTCTCCTTGCCCATCCAATGCGCCGGCATGGAGGACATGTCGTGCGAGGATGCTGCGGCTCGCGCAGCGCTCGGGCGAAACGTGGGCGCGGCGCTCGCGAGCAATGCCGCGAAAGCCGCAATTCCTTCGCCGAAACGGCGTCGATCGATATGGCTGTCCATGTCGCTCATCGTCGCTCCTACATGCGCGCGGAGAGTGTGGCGAAGAAGGTTCGTCCTTCCGCCGCCGCGAGATTTCCCGAGAGATAGGGATAGGCCGTCAGATAGCGCCGATCGCCGAGATTCTTGGCGTTGAGCGCGAAGGTGAAATTCTCGTGCTTGTAAGTGAGCGCCGCGTCGAAGACGACATAGCCGCTGGTCATCCACGGCTTGCCGAGCTCGACCACTTGTCCAGAGGAGGCATAGAGGCCGGCGCCGAGCGACCATCCTGCGAGCGCGCCGGTGAAGGCGTAATTGCCCCACAGTCGTCCCGAATCCGCCGGCGCCAGATTGAGCGGCACATTCTGCAGCTTCGGATTCGCATTGCGCGAGATTTTCGCGTCGATATGGGCGTAGCTCGCGAGCACGGAAAATTCCGCGGTCGGCTGCCAGACGAGATCGGCCTCGAAGCCGGAGGAATGCCATTCGCCGGCCTGCGTCTGCGTGAGGCCGCCGGGCGCCGTCGTCGGCACATTGGTGCGCTTCAGATCGAAAAAAGCGAGCGTGCCGGAAAGGCCATAAAGTCCGTCGAGCTTGACGCCCGCCTCGAATTGCTCGGAGCCTTCGGGCTTGGGCGCCGCGCCATTCGGACTGTTGAAGAAAGTGACGGCGCGCAGGCCCTGCGAATAGCTTCCATAGATCGACAGCCAATCGAGCAGATCATAGGTCGCGCCGGCACGCGGCAGCACTTTGGTCTCGCTGGTGGAGAAAGTCTGCGGCGGCGAATAGGCGCCCTCGTAGCTGTCGATGTCGATCATTGCGACGCGCAAGGCGCCGAGGAAATGCAGGCGATCGAAGATCGTCGACTGCAATTGCACAGTGGCGCCGGCGTTCTGATATTGATTATTGCTCTGATTGAAGACGCTATAGCCCGATTGGCCCGGCAGCGGATAGGCGTAGAGCGGAAATGCCTGCGAACGGAAATCCGTCGGCTTCGGAAAGCCGAACGCTCCGTAAATGCTCGAATCCGGTCCGGCGGCGTAGGAGGCGGCGAGCTGGCCGCGCTCCCAGACGCGATTGAAATCGCCGCCGATGAGCAGACGATTGCGTGTCGGCCCAGCGTCGAATTTGGCGACGACATTGGAGGTGATGGCGAATTCTTCGAGCTGCTGCGCGAGTATCGTGTTCAGCATGACGAATTGACTCGGCCCGCCATAGGCGCCGAGGGAAGGATTGACCGAATAATTCGGCTGATTGCCGCCGAAGGGAATCTGCGAAGGTTCGTACATTCGCGAAGACGTCCAGCGCGCGCTGGTGAAGGTCGAGAAAGTCTCGTCGAAACGATGATCGAAGCGAATGGTGACGCCGGAGGATTCCGTCGTCGCATCGGGAATCCGTGAATTGGCGAGGAAGCTCGTCGGCCGCAGCGAATAGAAAGAGCGGTCGATCGTTCCCGTCGCCGGCAGGCCGGGATAATCGGGCTGATCGCGCCGCGACAGATGGCCTTGGATCGTCAGCGAGGTGTCCTCGTTGGGTGCGAATTTCAGCGTCGGATCGATCGAATAGCTGCGGCGATGCACGACGTCTATGTTGGAATGCGTCGATTCATATTGCGCCGTCACGCGGAACAGCACGCTCTTATCGGCGGCGAGCGGCTGATTGACGTCTATATAGGGGCTGACGAAACGATAGCCGCCGGCGCGCACGCCGGCTTCTGCGAAACGCTCCGCCGTCGGCATTCGCGACACGATATTGACGACGCCGCCGACGGGGCTCGCGCCGCCCTGGAACAAAATGCTCGCCGGACCTTTCACCACCTCTATGCGCTCGACATTGGCGAGAAGATCGCGCACGCCGAGATCGTAATAGTTCGGCAATCCGTCCACATAGCGCTCGGCGCGCATTCCGCGCAGGCTCGGCCCTATGCCGCCGGGATACCGCGGATCGATCGCAATCAGGCCCGAGACATTGCGGAACGCCTCGCTCTGCGAAACGGCCTGGCTGTCGTCGATGAGCTTGCGCGGAATCACCTCTATCGACAAAGGCAGTTCTTTGATCGGCGTCGGAAGGCGCGTCGCCGTCGCGGTCTGCGCCTGATATCCGCGCACCGGGCCGGCCGTGGTCTGCACGGTCCCCGGTCCCTGCCGCTCCGCCTCGGCGCTGTGTCTTTGCCGCGCCGCGTCTATGTCGATCGGCGGCAGCGCTTCCTGCGCGAGCGCCCCGCCGCCGAGGAGAACAATGGCCAACGCATTCGCGCCGACGCTTCGCAGAAGATCGCGATCGAGCATAGGGCCTCCTTTGTCGCTCAATTCGTCCCGCGGGACACGCCGCATCGCCGCCGGGCGTAGGAAGCCAACCTTTCATGGAGATAACATGGGACGACGAGAACGTCGATTTCCGCTCGCCGTCGCCGGTTGCGCTCGATGCGCGCTTTGTCCTATGCTCTGAGTCTTCGCGTGCGGCGGAGCGACGAAACAATGTCACGAATTTTCCTGCCGAGCGGCGCGTCTCCCGAGCGCGCGGCGAGCGAGGGCGCGCCTTGATGCGTGTGCTGCTCGTCGAGGACGAAACGGAGATGGCCCATGCGCTCGCGCTGCGGCTCGGGCGTTCGGGCTTCATCGCCGATCATGTCGGCGCTCTCGTCGATGCGCGAGAAGCGCTGGCCTGCCATCGCTATGGGCTCGCCATTCTCGATCGCCGTCTGCCGGACGGCGACGGACTCGAGCTTCTGCCCGAATTGCGTCGTCTGCAGCCGGACGCGCGCATTCTCATTCTCACCGCCTGCGAGGCGGTGAGCGAGCGCGTCAGCGGGCTCGACGCCGGCGCCGACGATTATCTCGCCAAGCCGGTGGACTTCGACGAGTTGATGGCGCGCGTGCGCGCCTGCCTGCGCCGCGCCCTGGGCGCCGTCGCTCCGCCCGTCGTCATCGGCCGACTCTCCTTCGATCTCGCGGCGCGCGAGGTTTTCGTCGATGGCGCGCCCGCCGTGCTGCACCGGCGCGAGCTCGCTCTGCTGGAGACGCTCGTGCGCAGCGCCGGCCGCATCGTGCTGCGCGCGCGGCTCGTCGAGGAGGTCTATGGCTTCGACGACAATGTCGACGTCAATGCGCTGAACATTCTGGTGTCGCGCTTGCGCAAGCGGCTCGGCGATCTCGGCGCCGAGGTCGAGATTCATTCGGCGCGCGGCATCGGCTATATGTTGGCGAGAGCATCCTCGTGAGGCGCCGTCGCTCGCTCGCGCTGCGCTTGATCGTCTCTCTCGCGGTCGTGCAGATGGTCGGCATTTTGCTTCTGGTGCCGATCACCGATTTTCTGATCTCCGCCTCCGGCCTCGCGCCGGGCTGGCAGGTCGCGCCCGACGATTGGGGCGAGCATCGCATCTATGGATTGGTCGCGCGCTCGGTGACGAAAACCGAGACCGGCGAGGCCATTCTCGCGCCGAGCGCTGCGCTGCGCGCCTATCGCGAGGTCAATCCGCAAGCGCGTTACGCCGCCTTCGATTGCAATGGCGCGGCGTTGAGCGGCTCGGCGCCGGAACTGGTCGAAGCGCTCGGCGGCCTCGATCGCATCGGCGCGACGACGTTGAAGTTCCGCATTCCGGGCGACGCCGATCCTCGCGCCCGTGGTTTTTTGCGGCGCGCGCCGGCGGCCGTCGGGGCCTGCGCGATCGCAGCCTATAATTATCGTTTCGCCTGGGACGATCTCTTCGCTGTGGCGGCCTTGTTCCTGACGCCGCACAGCGCCGCTGTCGTCGCGCCTGCCGTGCTCTGCGCGCTCGCCATCGCATGGATCGTCGTGCGGCGCGGTCTTTCGCCATTGCGCGCCGCCGCCGCCGATGTGGCGGCGATCGATGTGAACACGCTGCACAAGCGCATCGAAGCCGATGACGCGCCGAAGGAGATCGCGCCCTTCATCGAGGCGGTCAATGACGCGCTGACGCGCCTCAATGCGGGCGTCGCGGCGCAGCGCCGCTTCACCGCCAATGCGGCCCATGAGCTGCGCACGCCGATCGCGATCATGCGCGCCCATGCGGACAATCCCGACGACGCCGCGTTTCGGCGCGATATGAAGCGCGACATTCGCCGCGTGCAGACGATCGTCGAGCAATTATTGGCGAGCGCGCGATTTTCGATGCGCGACGCTCGCGCCGATGTCGACATGGATCTCGGCGCCGTCGTTCTCGCAATGGTCGCCGATCATACGCCGCTCATCATCGAGAACGGCCGGCGCATCGAATTCGAGCCGCCACGCGAGCCGACGATCGTCACGGGCGACGGATGGGCGCTCGAATGCGTCGTCGCCAATCTTCTCGACAATGCGCTGCGCGCCGAACCGCGCGGCGGCCTCATATTGGTCCGCGCGTCGTCGACCGCGGTCGTCGAGGTCGTCGATCATGGCGCCGGCGTTCCGCGCGCCGATCGCGAGAAGATTTTCGAGCCGTTCTGGCGGCGCGACAATAAGAGCAATGGAATCGGCCTCGGTCTCGCCATTTCGAAGACGCTCGTCGAGCAGATGGGCGGATCGATCGGCGTGGACGAAACCAGCGGCGGCGGCGCCACCTTTCGCATCACGCTGCGCAGAAGCGCCGCCCAGAGCAGCGAGGCGCCCGGCCGTCCGCTCGCGGACGTCGCCGACGCGAGGCGCCGATCCGAGGATGCGGCCTGAAATAGTCGACCGGAGCTCGGCTGCGCGAAGAGGCGCGATCGAACGAGACGAGGAGGCTTGACGGCCCCAGAAATGTTCCATATATGTTCTGTCGTTCGGTAAATGTTCTTTGCGTCGGTAAACAAGTCCCCTCGAGTTGTAAGCGTCGCATCGAGGCTCGCGGTCGCGAGGCGCCCCAGTGTCGCGCATGGGCGTGTCGCGCCGCGAGCCGAAGCGACGCCGCGAGCCGGCGAAAGGCCGGCCGAGACGCCGGTGGAGTAGGCCGGCAAGGAGATTGTCGCCATGGCGAGCTCGGCGAAACGTCTGATCGAAAAATCGGAAAAAAGCGACTGGCGCCAAGCGGCGCAGCTGAGCCGGGAGGCGATCGGCGCGGTGGTGAATTTCTCCTCCGAGGAGCGGCCGATCGTCGATCCGGCGCGGCGGCGCGGGCGCGGCGCGCTCTCCAATGAGAGCGGCCGTTTCGAACGCGAGCGACGCATCGAGACCGATGACGGCTGGAGCTCGATCGAGGAACTCGGCGAGTTCCGCACCAATGTCCATGCCGAGCGGGCGAAGACGATCATCACGCGCAACGACTCGCCGGATATTTCCTTCGATCGCTCCATCAATCCCTATCGCGGCTGCGAGCATGGCTGCGTCTATTGCTATGCGCGGCCGAGCCACGCCTACATGGGCCTCTCGCCGGGCCTCGATTTCGAGACGGAGATTTTCGTCAAGGAGGGTGCGGCGCAATTGCTGGAGCGCGAATTGTCGGCGCGCAATTATTCGCCGAAGACCATCGCCATCGGCGCCAACACCGATCCCTATCAGCCGCTCGAGAAGCGCTATCGCATCACCCGCGGCCTGCTCGAAGTAGCGAGCCGCGCCGATCATCCGATCGGCATAGTGACGAAGAGCTCGCTGGTCGTTCGAGACATCGACATTCTCGCGCCCATGGCGCGCAAGGGCCTCGTCAAGGTCGCGATCTCGGTGACGACGCTCGATCCGGCGCTGGCGCGGGCGATGGAGCCGCGCGCCGCCTCGCCGGAGCGCCGCCTCGCCACGATCGAGCGGCTGGCCGAGGCCGGAATTCCGGTCGCGGTTCTGGTCGCGCCGATCATTCCGGCGTTCAATGACGCCGAGATCGAGACCATATTGACGCGCGCCCATGCCGCCGGCGCGCGCGAGGCCGGCTATGTGATGCTGCGCCTGCCGCTCGAGCTGCGGGAGCTGTTCAGCGAATGGCTCGTCACCCATTTCCCGGCCAAGGCCCGGCATGTGCTGTCGCTGGTGCGCTCGGCGCGCGACGGCAAGCTCTATGATCCCTCCTTCGACAAGCGCATGACGGGGGACGGCCCCTACGCATGGATGGTAGGCCGACGTTTCGAGCTCGCTTCGACGCGGCTCGGCTTCTCCCGCACGCGGCTGCGCGCCGATCTTTTTCGGCCGCCCAGCTGCGGGGCCGAGCAGCTCAGCCTTTTTTGACGGCCCGCTCGCCGATCGATTGCCTCGATCCCGCCGCTGTGTTTTTTTCAGCCGCCCCCTTTTCGACCGAGCCGAGCGCATATGCCCCCACATTTTCTCACCGAAACGCGCATTCTGCGCGACGGCGCTCGGCCGGTCGCCGGCGTCGACGAGGTCGGACGCGGCCCGCTCGCGGGGCCGGTCGCGGCGGCGGCGGTGATTCTCGATCCACGCCGCCTGCCGGAGGGGATCGACGATTCCAAAGCGCTGTCGGCCAAGGCGCGGGAGGCGGCCTTCGAGCGCATCGCCGCGAGCGCGCTGGCGATCGGCGTCGCCTTCGCCAGCGTAGAGGAGATCGACCGGCTGAACATCCGCCGGGCGACGCTGCTCGCAATGGGGCGGGCGGTGGGGGCGCTGCATGTCACGCCGAATTACGTGCTGGTCGACGGCCGTGATTTGCCGAAGCTCGCTTGCCCGGGCGAGGCGATCGTCAAAGGAGACGCGCTGTCGCTTTCTATCGCGGCGGCGTCGATCGTCGCCAAAGTCGCGCGCGACCGCCAGATGCGCCGGCTCGCCGCGCTCTATCCTCATTACGGATTCGAGACCAACGCAGGCTATGGCACGGCGGAGCATCTCGCAGCACTGCGCATACATGGCCCGACGCCCTTCCATCGCATGAGCTTCGCGCCGCTGCGGGAGCCGCGCCTCGGCGGCGCCGGCGTGTCATGATGTTTCGTAAATAACTGGTGAACTTGCGATTTCTTAACGAAGGCGTGCGGAAAAGAGACAGCCGCGCATGGGCTCTCTAAACCCGGCTTTTACCGCGATCGGGCATTGTTCGCAGCGTTGGTTGCGTAGCCGGTGATTGTCCATGAGTAGCGCGCGCGTCGGGGCGACCCGCCCCAAGTCCCAGATAAAGGTCTCGCGTACTGGGATGTCGAATTTCGGGTCGCCTCGCGCGCCGAAGCGCGCGATGTCGCGTAACGAGGTCGTCGTCGGCGACAGCGTCGAGGCGATGCTCGGCCTGCCGGAGGCGAGCGTCGATCTCGTCTTCGCCGACCCGCCCTATAATCTCCAGCTCGCCAGCCGGCTCACCCGGCCGGATCAGAGCGTCGTCGACGCGGTCGATGACGATTGGGACAAATTCGCCGATTTCGCCGCCTATGACGCCTTCACCCGCGACTGGCTGGCGGCGGCGCGGCGGGCGATGAAGCCGAGCGCCACTATTTTCGTCATCGGCTCCTATCACAATATATTCCGCGTCGGCGCGATCATGCAGGACCTCGGGTTCTGGATATTGAACGACATCGTCTGGCGGAAGAACAATCCCATGCCCAATTTCCGCGGCCGTCGCTTCACCAATGCGCATGAGACGCTGATCTGGGCGGCGCGCGACGCTTCGGCGCGCAATTACACCTTCCATTACGAGGCGCTGAAGGCTGGCAATGAGGATTGCCAGATGCGCTCCGACTGGCTGCTGCCGATCTGCTCGGGCGGAGAACGCCTCAAGGATTCGGCCGGCCGCAAGACGCATCCGACGCAAAAGCCCGAGGCTCTCCTCGCCCGGATCATCCTCGCCGCCTCCAATCCCGGCGATCTCGTGCTCGATCCCTTCTTCGGCTCCGGCACGACCGGGGCGGTCGCTCGGCTGCTCGGCCGCGATTACCTCGGCATAGAGCGCGAGCAGACCTATGCCGAGGCGGCGCGGGCGCGAATTGCGGCGATCACGCCGCTTCCCGCCGTGGCGGTGGCGCCGGCGCCCTCCAAACGCAATGAGCCGCGCATCGCTTTCGCCAGCGTCGTCGAGGCGGGGCTCGTCGCCCCCGGCGTGACGCTCACCGACGCCAAGGGGCACCACAAGGCCGTCGTGCGCGCCGACGGCGCTTTGGCGATCGGCCCGATCGTCGGCTCGATTCACAAGACCGGCGCCTTGGTTCAAGGCCTGCCCGCCTGCAACGGCTGGACCTTCTGGCATTTCGAATCCGGCGCCGGTCTCGCGCCGATCGACGAATTGCGCGCGGTGGCGCGCGCACGTCTGCGCGACGCCGCGGAATAGTCGCATCGCGGCGATGCGCGGACCAACGCCCGCAGCGGAGGTCATATGCGCCTCGGGAATATTTTCGTCGATCTGCCGGAAAAGGCGGAGCAGGAGCAGTTTCTGCCTCTGCTCGCCGCGCCGGGCGTCCGCCTCGAGCGAATCGTCTCCTTCGGCCAGGCCAGTCCGCCCGGCTTCTGGCACGATCAGGAGGAGGCCGAATGGGTGATCCTGCTCGCCGGCTCCGCCGGTCTTCGATTCGCCGATCGCGACGAGGTTCTGACCCTCGCGCCCGGCGATTATCTCGAAATCCCCGCGCATCGCCGCCATCGCGTCGAATGGACCGATGCGACGCTGCCGACCGTCTGGCTCGCCGCACATTTTCGCGCCGACGGCGCCTGAGCGCCCGACAAACGGTCGGAAACCGCCACTGTTATATACGCGACAATATAGGTGCGTCGCGTGAGCGGGCGCTGTGAATTTTTATATCATATTGAAAAATAATAATAATATATCCGCCTTAGCGCTGGCGCGCCGCTTGCTTCCGACTGCCCAGATCAGGAGTGAGCGATGCGCCCTCGACACGAAATTGCGACGCCGCGGCGGAAACGACCGCTGGCCGTCATTTTAGGAACGAATGAGATCGCCTCGGCGGTCGCCGTGCATATGAATCGGATCGGCTGGGCCTGCGTGCTCAGCCATGACGCGTTTCCGCCGGTCATCCGCCGCCAGATGGCGTTCAACGACTGCCTCTATGGCGAGCGCATCACGCTCGAAGAGGTAGAGGCCGAACGCGCCGATTCGACGATCGAACTCGTCGAAATTCTCGACTACACGACCAAGGTCGCCGTGACGCCGCTGCAGTTCCACGATCTCGTGGCCATTCGGACGGCCCATGCGCTGGTCGATGCGCGGATGCAGAAATATCGGGCCACGCCCGATCTGCGCCATTTGGCCAAAGTGGCGGTCGGCCTCGGGCCCAATTTCGCCGTCGGCCGCAATTGCGACATTGCGATCGAGACCAAGCCTGCGCAGGAGGGCCTCATTATCCAGGAGGGGGCCACCGAGCCGGCGGACCATGTCCCCAATCGTCTCGGCGATGTCGGCGAGGAGCGCTTCGCCTATTCCCAAAAGCCGGGCCTGTGGCATTCCGCCGTCGATATCGGCGTCCGCGTGTTCAAGGATTTCGTCGTCGGCCATTTGAACGGCGAGCCGGTGACCGCGCCGCTCGACGGCGTGCTGCGCGGCGTCGTCCGCGACGGGCTGCATATTCCCGCCGGGGTCAAATTGCTCGAGATCGATCCACGCGGCCGCTCGGCCAAATGGACCGGCATAGACGAGCGTTCGGCGCTGGTCGCGAGCGGCGTCAGCCGGGCGATTCGCATCGAACTCGCCAAGCAGAATGCGACGCGGATCGAGGGGCCCTTCGTCGCCCACTGACAATCCTGTCCCGTATGTGACAGCAGCGTCGTATTTCAGCTATATTTTGTTCGATACAGATCGCGGCGTCTTAAGGAGGCCCGGGACGATGCGAACAGACGCGGATGCGCCGCAGGTCGGCGTGATTTTGAAGCTGCCCAATGGCGGAGTTCTCGCTCCGGCGGACCTTGAACTGATCGACGCGCTGCGCAAGGAGCGATCGATCATCGGGGCGAGCCGTGCGCTCGGCGTGTCCTATCGCAAATGCTGGCTGTCGGTGGATGCGCTCAACCGCACTTTCGAAAGTCCGGTGGTGGCGACGTTTCCAGGACGACGCGAGGGCGGGGCGGAGATCACGCCCTTCGGCGAGCGGCTGGTGAGCGTCTATCGCTCGATCGAGCGCCATGCCGCCAATTCGGCCAAGCGCACCTTGGACGAGATCATCGGCGCGCTCGATTGGTCCTATCAGAAGACGGCCAGTGACGCGGAAACGGAGCCTCGTCGGGATCGAGCGTCCGGCCGCTGATCGCGACGGCCTTGATCATGGCCCAGGCCGAGAGTCCCTCGACCAGCGCCAGGCGCTCCACCGATTCATGGGTGATCAGCGCGTCTATGCGGGCGCCGCCGAGCGACAGGCTCGCGCGCGTGAAGGGCGGCGGCAGAAAATCCAGCTCGACGATCTCGGCCGGCAGGCGATTGAGGATGGAGACATCCATCGGCCGCGAAAGGGCGAGGGAGACGTCGCGGGCGTCGATCTCCACCTCGATCGCGGCTCCGACGGCGGCGTCGACCAAGGGCACGCGCAATTCGCCGCCGGCGAAAAACAGCGTGGAAAGGCCGACGTCCGGCTCGTGCCGCAGCACGCGCGCCGGGAAGATCGATACGTAATCGTGGGTCTGCGCAAAGAGCGGCGTCTTCTTGTCCAGCATGATCGCCGAACTAGCGAGAAATACGCCAATCTCATATTTTATGGGGGAAATGCGCGTTTTAGCGATGAAAATGCGCGATCCGGCGGCTTTTTCGCCGGGATACGGACGCCGCGCGGCGGCGTCCGTTTCGAATGCTCAGTTCGGATTGCGGGCGGCGATCGCCTCATATTCCACGCGCGTCAGGCGGAAATAGCCGCGGCCGCCGGCGCGCGTCTCGAATTTGGAGCCGGCGCGCTCGCACAGCAGCTTGAACCAGGCCTGCTTGTCGAGATGGGCGGGAAGGCCATTGATTTCCCAGACGGTCGTATCGGGGCGGAAACGCACCATGATTATAACGTTGTCGCCGACCGCGGTCGCGACGGAGACGTCCTTTTCCGCCGGCTCGGCAGCCGGGGGAACAATCGCGACATGGCCGACTTCCGTCGAGACCTCTGAAGAAACATTCGGTTGCACATCGTCCTCCATCTTCGCCGTGTTGCGCGGCGCTCTCTGTTTCCCGGGCTTCGACGGATCGGCGAGCCGACGTCTCGTTCCGAGGCGCTCCTTTCTATGCGAGCCGTATACCAGAATATATTGCAAAGCTTCCAAGCTGGCGCGTCTTCGCCTGCGGCATAAGGTCACCCTCGCTACGAGCCTCGCGAACGCCGACGTCGCGCGATCGGCGCCCTTTCCGCGCGAAGGGCCAGATTCTTGCTAGTCTCAAAAATCCGTATCACCTCAGCCGAAGTGAGCCGTCATGTCCGACAGACATTCCTGCGTTCTCGTTCTCGGCATCGGCGAAACGGCCTCAGCCATCGCGCGTGAGCTGTTCCTCGCCGATCATATCGTGGCTCTCCACGAGGCGGCGCCGCCGCCGGATCTCCGCCGCAAGATGACCTTCGCGGACGCCTGGTTCGACGGTTCCAGCGTGCTCGAGGGGGTGGAGGCGCGCCGCGCCGATCTCGTCGCCGAATTCATGCTCGGCCTGCGAAGCCGCATGTTCGTTCCGGTGCTGACGCATCCGCTCAATGAAATATTGGAGCGATGGCCCTGGGAAGTCGTCGTCGACGCCGAGATGACGCCGCGCAAGGAGCCGTTCTCCATCAAAAATCTCGCCGGCCTCACCATTGGCGTGGCCCCCGGATCGATCCCCGGCGAGAATTGCGATCTCGCAATAGACGGCTATGGCAAGGATCCCGGCGCGATAAGGCGCCCCGACGAGGGGCCCGGGCCGAGCTGCGAGGCGGACCCGCCGGACGCCGAGCCGGTGCGCGCGCCGATCGCCGGACTGTTCAAAATGTTCAAGGATATCGGCAATGTCGTCGAGGCCGGCGAAGCTTTCGGCGCGATCGACGGCGTTCCGGTTCCCGCTCCCTATGGCGGCCGCATTCGCGGCATCGTCAAGCAGGGCCGGGCGGTGGCCGTCGGCACGCCGCTCGCCGATATCGCCGCCTCCAGCGGGGCGCAGGTCGCCGGCATGAGCGCGCGCAATCGGCTCATCGCCCGCGGCGTTTCTTTCGCGATCGAAATGCAGGCGGAAGGTTGGACGCCCTTTTCCTGGGACGCTTTTCTCGAAGGCGGCGGCGGCCTCTCGATCTGAGGCCGCGCCGGCGCGCTCGCCTCAGCGCGGCGGCAGCCGCGAGGGCTTGCCATCCGCGCCTGTGAAGGGAAACAGCCCGCCCTGGAAACATTGCGACATATGTGTCGCTTTGGCGACGGCCTGCTCCGCCTGCTCGGAGGGTAGGTTCTCGCGCACCGATTGCGTGAACAACTCCAGCCAGCGGGCGAAATGCTCGGGCTCGACCGGCAGATTTATGTGAACCGCGAAAGGATGGCCCTGATAGCGCTCGGTGCCGAGCAGCGATTTCGACCAAAAGGCGGCGATGACGTCGAGATGCTGGTCGAGCTCCGGGATCGCGCCGAAGATCGGGCCGAGCAGCGGATCGGCGAGGCCCTTGTCATAAAAGGAGCGAACGCAGGTCGCGATCGCGGCTTCGATCGCCGCGTGCTCGGCGTCGGCGGTCGAGACGGTGGAAGCTGACATGTCTATCCTCCTGTTCCCTATGTAATACAGCAAGGCGGGCGCGGGCGCGCATCCGCTTCGGCGGCGCTAATCGGCGTTGTAGCGCACGGAGCCGAACTGCGAGACGTCATAGCCCCCGAGCTGCGTGGCGCGCTCTGAAAACGCCTCGCTCGCGCAAAAGCGCATGAGCGTCTGCCAAGGCGGATCGAAATAGGCCTTGCGCCAGACCACGAGATCGAAGCGCTCGACGATCTGCGGCGCGAATTCGAGGCCGAATTGGCGGGCGGAGGCCTCGAGTCCGAGGCCGATGTCGGCGCGGCCTGCGGCGATGGCCGAGGCGAGGTCGGTCTCCGAGCGCTCCACTGCGGGAACGAGTCGCAGATGCTCGCGCTTCATTCCGGCGCGCTCGAGCAAGACGGAGAGGATGAGCTCGCTGCCGGCCTCCGGCTGGCGCGATTGAAAGGAGAGGTCGCGCGCGTCGGCGAGCTCGGCGATTCGTCGGGGAAGCCCCTTGCGATACATCAGCCCGCGGCGGCGCTTCGCCCATTCTATGACCACCACCGGCTCGCCGGCCAGTCGCTTGGCGGCGGTCTCGATATTCCAGCCGCCATCGTCTTCGGGAATATGCAGGCCGGCGGCGATGCAGCCGCCCGCAGCGGCGCGCTCCAGCCCGTCCAGCGCGCCATCCAGCAGGGCGGCGACGCCGCAGCGCGATTCGCGCAACGCCCATTCGAGCAGCGGATCATGGCCGCCGGCGACGACGAGCGGACGCGTCGCAGCCTCGGCGCGCGCCATTCGGCCGCTCGCGCCCGCGGTCAGCCACTCTTCGATTTCCGCTCGCGGAAACAGCAGCTTCCCGGTAACGCGGCGGACCGGCAAGGCGCCTTCCGCGGCGAGATCATAGACCTTGCGTTCCTTGACGCGCAAAAGGGCGGCGAGTTCGCGCGTCGTGAGAAATTCAGACATTGTGTGTTTTTTCCCGAGATACGGAAAAATAACATGTCATCCGGCCGCCGACAATCGCGCGAGCCGAGCCGCCGCGATCCGGCCTCCGATTCGAGCTGTCCGAACGAAACGCAGAGCTTTGTGATCGAAGCCGCCGCCGCGCGAACGCCGCTCCCTCCGTCTGGTCCTCGCGATTCTGGATCTGCTTTTTCATGCGAAATTATGCAAAAGACTCTCCGTTAGGCAAAATATATGCATAACTACGGTCAGGCTCACACATCGGGCCGATCATCGGAGACGTTCTCATGGTCAAAATGGCAAGTCTGGCGCTCGTCGCCGCTTTTCTGTCGCTGAATATTCCGCAAGTCCGCGCCGAGGCTCCGGCGGCGAGCGCCGACAAGGCGAGCGGCGCCAAGACAGTCACCGTATTCGCCGCCGCGAGCTTGAAAAATGCGCTCGACGAGGCGGCCGCGACCTTCAAGAAGAAGACGGGCGTCGAAGTGTCGATCAGCTATGCGGCCTCTCTGCCGCTGGCCAAGCAGATCGAATCGGGCGCGCCGGCGGATATTTTCATCTCGGCCGATGTTGCTTCCGCCGATTATCTCTCCTCGCGCGGCCTGTTGAAGGAAGGCACGCGCACCAATCTCCTCGGCAACAGCCTCGTGCTGGTCGCGCCGAAGATCGCCAACATAAAGAAGCTCGCGCTGGACAAGGCCTCGCTGCTCGGCGCGCTCGGCGAAAGCGGCCGCATCACCACCGGCGACCCGGCCTCGGTGCCGGTCGGCAAATACGCCAAGGCGGCCTTGCAGCAGCTCAAGCTTTGGGAAGATCTCGAGCCGCGCTTCGCTTTTGCGGAGAATGTGCGCGCCGCTCTGCTCTTCGTCGCGCGCGACGAGGTTCCGCTCGGCATCGTCTATCTGACAGATGCGAATTCGGAGCCGAAGACCACGGTCGTCGCCACATTCCCGGCCTCGAGCCACCCGCCGATCGTCTATCCTTTCGCGATGACCGCCTCTTCGACGAGCGAATCCGCGGCGAAATTCTTCGCCTTTCTGAAGGGCCCGGAAGCCGCCGGTTCCTATAAGAAGCAGGGCTTCTCCGTTTTGCATTGACGCAAAAAAAACAGGTCGAGGGCGTCATCGGCGCTTTCGCCTTTCCCTCGCCGCCGCCGCGAGGTTATCCTCGGCGGCGAGGGACCCATGACCGTAGCGCGAGATTTCTTGTCGATTCGCCGGGGGGCGCCGTGTCGCCTCGATCGCGGCCGTCTCGCCGCTCTCGCCGAGCGGGCGCTCGCCGCCGCTCTGCGGGCGGGCGCCGCCTATGCCGACATACGCATCGGCGAAACGCGCCGCCAATTCATCCAGGCCAAGGAGGAGCGGCTCGACGAATTCTTCGAGAGCGCCGACCCGGGCTTCGGCCTGCGTGTGCTCGTCGACGGTTGCTGGGGCTTTTATGGCGCGCGCGCGCTGGAGCCGGCCGTCCTGGACGCCGCGGTGGAGCGCGCCATTCACAACGCCCGCGCCGTCGCGCCCATTCGCGTCGCGCCTGTGCGTCTCGAGGAGACGCAGCCGCATGTCGCCGAATGGATCATGCCGGTCGGCGTCGATCCTTTCGCGGTCGACGCTACGTCGAAGGTCGAGCGCCTCGTCGCCATCAACGCCGCAGCGCTGGCGGCGGGCGCGGATTATTGCGTCTCGTCCTTTTCTTTCGCCACCGAGGAGCGGCTCTTCGCCGACAGCCGCGGCAGCCGCATCTTCCAATCGCGCACGCGCACGCAGCCTTCTTTCGAGGTCACGCTGATCGACAAGGCCTCCGGCCGTTTCGAGACGCGCGAGAGTCTCGCGCCGGCGCGCGCCGCCGGCTGGGACTATGCGCTCTCCTGCGATCTTCTCGGCGAGGCGCGTCAGGCCGTCGAGGATGCGCGAAGAAAGCTCGACGCCAAGCCCGTCGAGGCGGGCGTGACCGATGTCGTCATCGATCCCACCAATCTCTGGCTCACCATTCACGAGACCGTCGGCCATTCGACCGAGCTCGATCGCGCGCTCGGCTGGGAGGCGAATTTCGCCGGCACCTCCTTCGTCAAGCCGCATATGCTGAACACTCTGCGCTTCGGCAGCGAGCTGATGACGATCAAAGCCGATCGCTCGCAGGAGGGCGGGCTCGCCAGCATCGCCTTCGACGACGATGGCGCGCCGCGCGAATGCGCCGAATTCGAGATCGTCTCCGAAGGCGTGTTCCGCAATTATCAAATGGCGATGGGCCAGGCGCATCTCATCGGCGCCGAGCGCTCCAATGGCTGCGCCTATGCGGACGACCCGACCGCCTTTCCCATTCAGCGAATGCCCAATATCTCGCTCGCGCCCAATAGCGCGGCGTGCTCGCTCGAGCAACTGATCGGCGGCGTCGAAAAGGGGC
This sequence comes from Methylosinus sporium, assembly GCF_003113265.1. GTDB lineage: Bacteria > Pseudomonadota > Alphaproteobacteria > Rhizobiales > Beijerinckiaceae > Methylosinus > Methylosinus sporium. The sequence goes on along the minus strand of NZ_PUIV01000010.1, from coordinate 49,427 downwards.
TCTATATCGTCGGCGCGGGAAGCTGGAGCATCGATCAGCAACGCGACAATTTCCAATTCGGCGGGCAGATGTTCTACGAGATAAGGGACGGAAAGCTCGGCGAGCCGGTGCGCGACGCCGCCTATCAGGGGCGCACGGTTTCGTTCTGGAATTCGCTCGACGGACTCGGCGACGCCTCCACCTATCGGCTCTGCGGCACGTTCACTTGCGGCAAGGCGGAGCCGATGCAGCTCGCACCCGTGTCGCATGGCGCGCCGGCGGCGCGCTTCCGCGGCGTGACGGTGCTGAACACCGCGCGCGACTGAAATCCTTCACGCCGAAGGCCCCTCCCTCACCCTCCCCCGCTTCGCGGGAGAGGGAAGGCGGCGACGTGTCGCGAACCATCGATGAAGCGCGCGATCTGCTCCCTCTCCCGCGTAGCGGGGGAGGGCTGGGGAGGGGGCGCGCGCATTTTGGCTTTTATCGACGCGCGCGCGACATTCAGAATTTGAACTTCACTCCTCCGATGAAAGCCCGCGGCGAGCCGGCGATGATCGACGCGCCGGTCGAATTGGCGAGCAAAATCGCCGGCGTCTGCACCGCGGTTCCCGTCATCAGCGTGTTGGTCAGCACATTGGCGCCGGCGACATAGGTGCGGTCGAAGAGATTCTTCACATCGAAATAGACTTCTATGTTCTTCACATAGCTGTCCGCGATGGCGCGGCTGTAATGCGCATTGAGATTGACGAGCCCATAGCCCGGGATCGACGTCAGATTGGCGTTGTCGATCGTGTAGGAGCTCTTGAACACATATTCGACGAAAGCGCCGAGCCCTTTGAAATCGCCATCCGGAATGTCATAGCCGGCGCGGCTCGTCAGAGTATGCGTCGGCACATTGGGGATGCGGTTGCCAGCGCGATTATAAGAGACGGTCGCAGAGAGACTGTCCCAGAAATTGGTGAAATACTGGTCGTTATAGGCATAGGCTGCGATGAAGCGCCAACCGTCGAAGGGCCGCCAATCGACGCTCGCTTCGACGCCGCGATGGATAGAGGAGGGCGCATTGAGCTGATAGCTGACGAGGCCATTCGATTGCGTGAGGATCTCGTTGCGGAACCATTCGTGATAGAGCGTGACGCTCGCCGTCAGATTTTTCGCCGGAGTCCAATCGACGCCGAGATCGACGCCCATATTGGTCTGCGCCTTCAGCGACGTATTGTTGCCCGCGCCCGTCGGCGTATTGGTGAGATACATAAAATTGGGCGTGCCATAGCCCGTCGCATAGCGCGCGCGGAATTGCCATTCCGGGCTCATGCGATAAGTGAGCGAGGCTTCGGGCGCCGTGTTCCAATAGTCGTTGTCGACGCCGACCTGCGTCGGCAGCGTCATGGTTCCGTTGCTCGCGTAATTATAGACGCTGTAGACGCCCGAGATTCTGTTCCAATTCGAGCTGAAGCCGATCGCCGCGGTGAGCTGCGGCGTCAGGGCGATTTCTTCGCGCGCGCGAATGCCGAGATTGGAGTGATTGGATTCGATATTGCCGACCGCGCCGCCGATCGCGCCGTAGCCCCATACATTGGGAACCTGCGAATACAGCGGATTGACGCTTTTGAGGCCGTCGTAGAAGAAGCCGAGATAATGGGTCGCCGGCAGGCCGAAGATCGCGCCGTGATTGGTGATGTCGGTGGAGGCGCTGAGGCCATAGGACGGGCCGCGGATCGCGACCGGCCCGCCGAGGCCGCCGAAAACGGCGGGGCCGACCTTCGGCGGCGGCCAGGTGCTGTTGATGTAATCGAGATAATCATAGGTGAATTGCGTGCGCCATGTGGTGGCGTTGTCGAAGTCGTGCTCATAGCGCAAGCCGACGATATCGCGCATCACATGCCAATGCGTGCCGAGCTGCCAGACGCTCTGGTTCGAGAGACCCGATGTCGCGCCGGTGAAGGAGCCGTTCGCCGGCACATAGAGATTGTTGCAGAAGGGCAGATTGGCGGGCGTCGCTATGCGGCAGTCGACATTCTTGCCATAGGGATTTTTGTAGAATTGCGTCAGCGAGCTGCGGTTCATGAATTCCGCGAAGGAGCTGCTGGCGAGAAATTTGAACGTCAGCCGATCGGTCGGAACGGGCGTCCAGGTCGCCAGCACCTTGCCCTGGTCGAAGGAATGCGCGCCGCGGGCGAGATAGCCGTCGCCGCGCGTGTCGGAGCCGAAGACCGCAATGTCGAGATCGCCGAGATCGCGATCCGTGATCTTTTTTCCGGCGCGCAGATAATTGTTGAAATAGCCGAAGCTGCCGAATTCCGAGCCCGTCTCGACGCCGTCGATCTCCTTGCCCGTCAGGCTGCGGAAATTGATCGCGCCGCCATAGGCGTAATTGCCGAACATAGCCGAAGAGGGGCCACGATAGACGTCGACGCCGGAGAAGGAATGGGGGTCCAGCATGTCGGTGCGGCCGTTGCCGTCCGCGGTGACGATGGGGAATCCGTCCTCATAGAGCATGATGTTGCGGACGGTGAAAGGATAGGTCATGCCGAGCCGATTGCCGGAGCCGCGGATCGATGGCAGCAGCTCGCGCGGCATCGTGCCTTGCGAGATGGAGACGCCGGGACTGTATTGCAGCATGTCCTGCACGGTCTGCATCGGCGTCGTTTCGAGGAATTTGTGATCGACCGTCGTCACGGTCTGCCCGGGCGGATCGCGGTAGATCGGCAGCTTGGCGCGCTCGGCGTCGAAGCCAGGCGCGGTGGAGACGCCGCTCGCGCGTTTTTGCTCCGCGCCGATGTCGATGGGCGGCAGCTCGGCTCCGCTGGCGTCGGTCATGGTTCCGCGCGCGGCCTGCGCGAGAATGATGGAGACGGAGCGTCCATTCTCCGACAGGCGATAGGAGAGGCCGGTTCCCGAGAGCAGCCGGTCGAGCCCTTCGCGCACCGAATAGGCGCCGACGACGCCGCGCGTTCTCATCGCCTCTGTGAGGCGCACGTCGAAGACGATATGCAGCCCGCTGCGGTCGGCGAAGGCGTTGAGCGCCGTCTCCATGGCGCCGGCGGGAATGCGGTAGTCGCGCAGCGTCCCGTCGCGCTCCTGCGGCGAGATGGAGGCCTGCGCGCTCGTCACCGGAGCCTCGGCCCCGAGCGTCATCGCGCTCAGCGCCAAGGCGATCGCCGTCGAACTCATATTCACGCCCTCGCCGACCGACTTCTTCCTCGCCATGGCCATTTCGTCCCGCCGTCGTAACGCCCGCCATAGAGTTCGGGCTCTCGGGAACAGGACGCGGCAGGCGGAAAAAGCGGAACCTCCTACGCTCGAAAAAATTCGTGCGCCGATGAAGCGTTCGAATTCAATACAGAAGGATCAGATAGCTGGTGACATGGATGGCGCGCAGGCCGAGCGAGGCCTCTATCTCCGCCAAGGATTGCAGCGCGTCTTCCTGCGCGCCGAAGACGCCGGAGATGCGGCGGGCGCAGATCGCGCGATCGACGCAATAAATATAGCCGCGATGATAGCGGCCGAGCGCGGCGAGCACATCGCCGAGCGGCTGCCGATTGACGATGAGCTTGCCGCGCCGCCAGGCGGTGGCCGTGTCGATATCGACCGCCTCCGGCGCGCGCGCCGGCGCGTCGCGCTCGAAGGCGGTCTGCTGGCCCTCTTCGACGATCATGGTCTTGCCGCCGCTGGCGACGCCGACGCGGTGCTCCGTCACAGTGACGCGTGCGCCGCTTTTTTCCAGCGCCACATCGAAGGCGGTGCCGAGCGCGGTCACGCGGCCGTCGCCCGCCTCGACCACGAAGGGGCGCGAAGCGTCCGGCGCCACATCGAACCAGGCTTCGCCCGAGAGCAGCCGGAGCCGCCGCTCGCCAGCCGAATAGCGCGAAGCGATGGCGGAGCGCGAGTCGAGCAGAACATGCGAGCCGTCGTCCAGCGTCACCAGACGCTTCTCGCCGACGCCGGTGAAGTGGTCGGCTTCCAGCCGCAGGGCGATTTCATCGTAAGAGGCGAAGACCGCGACCGCCGCCGCGAAGGCGAGGGCCGCCGCCCGCATCCCGCGCGTGGCGCGCGGCGCCGGCGGCGTGCGGCGGGCGGGGCTCATGCCGGCGAGATGGCCGTACATATGGAGCACCTCGTCGAAAGCCGCGGCATTGGCCGGCGCGGCGCGCCAAGCCTCGAAGGCGGCCGTCTCCTCGGCCGAGAGCTTCCCCTCGCGCAAGCGCACGAACCATTCGATCGCGGCGTCCCCGGATTCGTCCGGCGCGGGTTCTCTCGCCTTATGCCCGGTCATCTCTCCATCCGTCCTCGAGGCGCCGCGCGCGACAGTATAGATGACGCGGCCCCGGCGCGAGGCGGAACCTCGAAGCGGGAAAAAATCACTCGGCGTCGCTCCGCAGCGCGGCGCGGCAGGCGCGCAGCGCGAGGCTGACGTGCTTGCGCGCCATGCGGTCGGATATGTCCATCCGCCGCGCCACCTCGGCGAGCGGGACGTCATTATAGATGTGCAGATCGAAGGCCTCGCGACAGCGCGGCGGCAATGCCTCCATGGCCGCCTTCAGCAGCGCCGAGCGCCGCTCGTAGTCGAGCCGCTCCTCGATGGGCGTTTCCGGCGCCGGCGGATCGATCACATAGTCGCCGAATTGGAGGCAGCCCGCCTCCGTCTTGCGGCGGCGGGCGAAATCACGGGCGAGATTGACCGCGATCTGCTTGAGAAAGGCCGGCGGGTCCTCGATGGTCTCGGGCCGGTCGTGGCGGACCATGCGCAGAAAGGTCTCCTGCAGCAGATCGGGCGCATCGACCGCCCCGACTTTGCGCACGAGAAAGCCGAAGAGATCGCGCTTATGGGCGAGGAACAGCTCGCGAAGCCGCCGAGCCACGGATTCCGGCTCGGCGTCCGCAGGCGGATCGCCGCGCGACGAGATCGATCGAGACAAAGTGGGACGCCCTGGCTGGCGCGCGAACGCGATTGATCCGAAAAGTCGAGCGAGGCCGTCCGCCCGGGAGGGGCGGCGGCATTCGAGTTTTCTAAGCCGATGGCGGCGCGCGCGAGGACCAGGAGCTCGCCCAGCCGAGCGGCGGCGCGCGCGGCGACAGCGCGCGCGCTCCGATGCTGGCGACTCCGTCGGGCCGCAGCGGGAGCGGCGCGGAGATGGGCGCGAGCGCGGGGGGCTCGACGCTCCGGTCCGTGCACAGGACGCAATGATGCTCGCCGATATGATGGGCGATGGGCCGGCCGTCGCTGTCGCGGACGGCGGCGCAGAGAGAGCTCGCCGATAGTCCCGGGCCGGCGGAGCCATGCGCGCGCGCCATCGAGCCGAAGAGCGCGACGGCCTGCAAGAGGGCGAGAAACACCGTGGCGCAGGCGAGGAGCCGGCGCGGCTGGCGGCGCATGGAGGAAAATGTCCTCATCGGCGGCAAAAATAGGTCCGCGGGAATTCCCCGGTCAATGATCGGGCGCGGGCGCGGCCGAATATCGGCCGGCTGTTGCGCGGCGGACACAGTGCCGGTCGCGCCGGAAGGCTTTCGGGCGAGGACCGTCCATCTTATCATGCGACCGCCAGCGGCCGCCGGCGCCGCCGAAGAGAGAGAAATCGATCATGTTCTTGACGCGAGACGACGCCCTCGCCCTCGCCGATCGTCTGCGCGCTTCGTCCAGGGCCGACTCCTGTTCGATCCTGATCGAGGGCGAGGAAGCGCAGAGCCTGCGTTTCGCGGGCGGCGGCGTGACCACCAATGTCGCCGCGGCCCGTGTGAGCACGCGCGTCGAATCCCATATCGGCGGGCGGGTCGGCTCGGTCTCGGTCGGCGGGCTGGATCGGGAAGAGCTCGCCCGCGCCGTGGCGCGCTCGGAGGAGATCGCGCGGCTCCTGCCGGAGGACCCCGAATTTCTGCCGCCGCTCGGCGCGCAGAACTATCTGGAGAGCGCGCGCTATGACGAGGCGACCGCGGCGCTCGATCTTCGCTTCCTCACCGAGGCGACCGCGCGCGTCGTCGCCGAGGGAGCCGAGCGCAAGGTGAACATGTTCGGCTGCGCGGCGGCCGGCCGCCGCTTTTCGGCGCTGGCCTCCAGCGCCGGCCTCTTCGCTTATGATCAAGAGAGCTTCGTCGATCTCTCGACCACGGCGCGCCATGCGAACGACGGCTGGTCCGGCTGGGCGGGAGCGCGCCATTTCGCGGTCGCGCATCTCGATCCGGCCGCCATCGGCCGCCGCGCGGCGCGGAAGGCGGCGCGCGACGAGGAGCCGCTCGATCTCGAGCCCGGACGCTATACGGTGATTTTGGAGCCGACGGCGGTCGGCGAGCTCGCCCAATGGCTGATGTGGATGCTGCGCGCGCGTCCGGCCGACGAGGGCCGCAGCTTCTTCTCGCGCGCCGGCGGCGGAACCAAGCTCGGCGAGGCGCTGTTCGGTTCGGATTTCTCGATCCGTTCCGATCCGCGCGACGCGACGGCGCCGGAGGCCCCTTTCGGCGAGGAGGGGCTGGCGCAGGAGCCGCGGCTCTGGGTGGAGAAGGGCGTGCTGAAGAGCCTCGCCCGCCCGCGCTACTGGGCGCAGAAGACGGGTCTGGAGGCTGTTCCGACGGCGGGCAATTTCACAGTGGCGGGCGGGGCGGCGAGCCTCGAAGAGATGATCCGGCAAACGAAGCGCGGCATTTTGGTGACGCGCTTTTGGTACACGAATATGGTCGATCCGCGCAGCCTGCTGCTCACCGGGCTGACGCGCGACGGCAATTTCCTCGTCGAGAATGGCGAGATCGTCGCGCCGGCGCGCAATATGCGCTTCAATGACAATCTCGACGGCGTCTTCTCGCGCATAGCGGCGATCGGCGCGAGCGAGCGCGTGAAGACGGAAATGGGGGGCGCCGCGATCTCCGCGCCGCCCATGCTGATCGAAGGCTTCGAATTCTCGTCGAAATCGAGCGGGATTTGACGCCTCACGAGGCGCGTGGAGCCTCGTCGTAGGATTTTTCTTCCACGATCAGAGAGCCGCAGGCGAGGTTGATGCGCTTCTTCAGCGCCGCGCGATGATCGTTGCGCTGATAGACGCTGCGCGCCAGCGCGATGAATTGCGGCCCGAAATCGCTGCGCTTCTCGCAATTGCGAATATCGTCCTCTATGTTCCACAGCGCGAGATTGGTCTCTTTCAGCTCGCGCGTCAGCGCGTCCAGCGCGCCGCCGGCGAAGCCGCGCTCCGCGCGCAGTCCCTGTAGCAGCGCGAGCTCGCGCGCCACATTGGCGCGCTTGGCGGCGTCGGCGATTTTTTCGGCCTTTATCTCGAGAATGGTGATGCGGTCGATGAGCTCGCCGACCGAGCCCGGAATGAGAATGGCCTCCGCCTCCGCCGCCTTTGCGCGCGGCGCGGCCAGCGCCTCCAATTCCTGCGCCATGCGCGCGAAGACGTCGCTCCAATCGCCGCGCGTCCGCTGACGGAAGAGGCGCGCGCTATTGTACCAGGGGCTGTCCTCGCGCTCCAATTGCCAGCGCCATTCCGGCGCCTGCTTGATCGCGATCCACACCGGCTTGCCGAGCGCGCCGGCGAGATGGGCGATGGAGGTGTCGATCGTCACGACGAGATCGAGATTTTCGATGACGGCGGCCGTATCGACGAAGGCGTCGGCGCCGGCGTCGAAATCCTCGCCGAAGGACATGACGGGCATCGGCGCGTCGCGCAATTGATCGGCGCCGAAATTCTTCTGCAGACTATAGAGCCGCACGCCCGCAATGGCGCCGAGCGGCGCGAAGGCCGAGAGCGGCGCGGCGCGCGCATGGTCCGAGCGCGAATGCGAGCTGCCATGCCAGGCGATTCCGACCTTCAATCCTTCGCCCGAGAGGCGCTCGCGCCACAGCGCTGCGCGTTCCGGCTCGGCGCGAAGATAGGATTCGCCCGGTATCGTCTCCGCGCGCGTCCCGAAAGCGCGCGGCAGGCTGCACAGAGTGACGCAATAATCATAAGCCGCATCCTGCGCCGGAGCGGCGATGATCTCGACATTCTCGCCGAGGCCGCGCATCAGGCGCTGCAGCGCGGGGCGGCAATGATAGGCGACCTTCGCGCCCGCCTTCGCCAGCAGAGGCGCATAGCGGATGAATTGCAGCGCGTCGCCGAGCCCCGCCTCGTCGAGAATGAGAATGGATTTGCCGGCCAGCGGCTCGCCGCGCCATTCCGGCCAGCGATAGGCGATCTCTGTCTTGGGGCGGTCGTCGAGCACCCAGCGATGTTCGAACAGATCGAGGCCCTGCTCGAACTCGCCGCGCAGCAGCAGCAGCGTGCCCTTATTGGCTTTCGTCTCCGCATGGCGCGGATCGATCGCGAGCGCGCGGTCGAATTCGACGCGCGCCTCGTCGAAGCGGCCGAGCTCCTTCAGCACGATGCCGCGGCCGCAATGAACGTCCGGCTCGTCATCGGCGAGGCGCAGCGCCGCGTCGAAGGAGGCGAGGGCGTTGTCGAGATCGGAACGGCGCATCTCCACCATGCCGCGACAGCGCCAGGCGAGCGCGAATGTCGGATCGGCGGCGATGGCTGCGAGCGCGCAAGACTGCGCCTCCTCGAGCCGGCCGAGCTCGAACAGGCACATGCCGCGATTGGTCAGCAGCTTAGGGTCCTGCGGCGCGCGCGCGAGGGCTTCGTCGAAGATTGCGAGCGCCGCGGCGTAGCGCTTGGTTTCGTGCAGCGCATTGGCCTTGGTCAGCAGCGCCGGAACATGGCCGGGCGAAAGGCTCAGCACAGTGTCGCAGAAGGAGACGGCCTCCTCGAAGAGGCGCAGCGCGACGAGCGCCGCGAGCGCGCCGTCGGCGGCGTCGAGACAGGAGGGATCGAGCGCGAAGGCGCGCGCGAAGTAATCGAGCGCGTCTTCATGGCGCGCGAGCCGCGCGAGCGAGACCGCTTTATTGCGCAATAAGACGGGATCGGCGGGGAGAAGCGCGATGGCGCGATCGTAATCTTCGATCGCGCGCGCATCCTCGCCGATGGCGTGCAGGGAGAGGCCGCGATTGGCGAGGCCCTGCGCATGGCTCGGCGCCAGCGCCAGCAGTCGTCCATAGGCTTCGACGGCTGCGCCGCCGCGCCCCGCCATTTGCAGAGTGTCGCCGTAATTCAGCCATCCCTCGACATTGCCGGGATCGAGCCGCAGCGATTTCTCATGATCGGCGATGGCGGCGTCGACGCGCCCGGATTTTTGCAGCGCCACCGCGCGGCCGTAGAGCGCTTGCGCGTGATCGGGATCGATCGCGATCGCTTTGCCGAAATGATCGATCGCCGCTTCGTCCTGCCCGAGCGAGACGCGAACGAGCCCGGCGAGATAGCTCGCGAACGCATGTCGGTCGACGAGCGCGCGCGATGCGTCGATTTTACGCACGGCGGTCGAAAGATCGTCCGCCTTCAGGCTCGCCATCAGTCCGGCGAGGAATTCGTTCGCCTCGGCAGGCCGCGGCGCGGCGGCTGCATGTCGTTTCTGCTGTTTCGATTTCAACGAGTAAGCCTCGCGCAGAGGGACGAAGCTTTCGACTAGCGGGACGAGCTTGTCTCTAACTGACGTTATAATGTTTCAGCGTATGCATCATTGCGACGCAACGACGAATTATGACATGTTAGTAATGCCGAAACTTCCCAAATCGCTTAATCCAATAGCATCGGGACAGCGCGAATCGATTCGTTTCATCCGGGACGGGCGCGCCGATGGTCGGCCAATTGCGAGGGGAAGAGGATGTCCGGATCTCTGAAGAGCAGCGCGTCGCTCGACGATAGTTTGGCGTTCATGGAGATGGGCGAGTCCGCCCGCGCCGCGCTTCGTCAGGTCAAGCCGGTCATCGCCAAGGCGCTCGCTCCGGCGCTCGACGCATTTTACGAGAAGGTGCGCGGCGACGCCAAATTGCGCGGCTTCTTTTCGGACGAGCGCCATATGGCGGCGGCGAAAGCCGCCCAGATGCGCCATTGGGCGCAGATCACCGAGGCCGAGTTCGGCGCGGAATATGTGCGCATGGTGACGGCCGTCGGCCAGGCGCACGCCCGCATAGGTCTGGAGCCGAGCTTTTATATCTCCGCCTATGCGCTCATCACCGAGCGTCTGATCCAGGCCATTGTCGAGGACAATCTCGCGGGCTCCATGCTGGCCGGCAAGACGCGCGTCGACCGCACGTCGCGCGGCGTGGCGGCGCTCGTCAAGGCGGTGTTCCTCGATATGAATCTCTCCGTGTCGGTCTATCTCGACGTGCTGCGCGAGGAGCGTCGCGCCGCCGAGGCGCAGCGCGCCGAGGCGGAAGCGCATCAGCGCCATGCGCTCGACATCATGGCCCATGCGCTGGAGGAACTCGCGCGCGGCGATCTGCAGCGCCGCGTCGTCGACAAGCTCGACGGCGGCTTCGACAAGATCAAGGAAGATTTCAACAACGCCGCCGTCAAGCTCGCCGCCGCCTTCGCCGATGTGGGCGCCTCCGCGAGCGCGATCCGCTCGTCGAGCGCCGAGATCGCCAAGGCCTCCGACAATCTCGCGCGCCGAACCGAGGCGCAGGCCGCCAACCTCGAGGAGACGGCCGCTGCGCTCGAGCAGATCACGGCCACGGTGAACAAGACCGCCGACAGCACGCGCCATGCGAGCGAGGTGTTCGAGGTGACGCGCTCCGACGCCGAGAAGGGCGGCGCCATCGTGCGCGACGCGGTGGAGGCGATGCGGCGCATCGAGAATTCGACGCGCGACATCGGCAAGATCATCGGCGTCATCGACGAGATCGCCTTTCAGACCAATCTTCTCGCGCTCAACGCGGGCGTCGAGGCGGCGCGCGCGGGCGAGGCGGGACGCGGCTTCGCCGTCGTCGCCTCGGAAGTGCGCGCGCTGGCCCAGCGCTCGGCGGAGGCCGCCAAGGAGATCAAGGCGCTGATCGCCGCCTCCACCTCGCAGGTGGAGAATGGCGTCGTGCTGGTGACGGAGACCGGCGCGGCGCTGGAGCGCATCGTCTCGCAGGTCGGCGAGGTGAGCCGCGTGGTGATCGACATCGCCGCCGGCTCGCGCGAGCAGGCGACTGGCCTCACCGAGGTCAATCGCGCGGTCGGCCAGCTCGACAGCATGACGCAGCAGAATGCCACCATGGTGGAGGAGACGACGGCCGCCAGTCACAGCCTCAGCCATGAGGCGGAGGAGCTTTCGAGCCTCATCTCGGTGTTTCGTCTTCAGAATGGCGAGGGCGCGCGTTCCGCTCCGGCTCCGCGCGCGAGCGAGCGGCGCATGGAGGCGGCGCCGGCGCGCCGGCGCGTCGCCTCCGCCGGAGGACGCAGCGCCTCGGCTCCCGCCGCCGACGAAGGTTGGGAAGAGTTCTGATCCTTCGGCTTTCGAACGAAATCGTTTCGTCACGCGCAGAAGCGCGCCAGATCGTCGATCTGGCGCGTTTTGTCGTCGAATTCTCGCGCCGGGCTCCGACAATATCGCGGCCGGCGCGCTAAGTAGTTTCCACAGGCAGCTTGCCGCGCGCGCCTGCCTTACAAGCCACCCATCCCTTCGCGAGGCGCAAGCGCTCGCCTCCTGATCGCGCCCGAGGCGCGTCGCCGACGACTCGAACGCGACTTTCGCGCGAGCGCGTTCCGTGGCCGCGCCGTGGCGGGAATACTTTCCCGGCTCGGGTAGTGGAGAGGATGTCAGTGGACGAACAGGGCGATCAGCTTCAGGACATCGAGGATCTGCGGCGGCTTCTCTTCGAGGCCGGGCAGAGCCGCGACCGTCTCGGAGCGCGCGCGACGGCGCCGGCCGCTTCGCGATCGCCGCGCGAGCCCGAGCATTTCTGCCGCCGGCTGCTCGAGCAAATGCGCGAAGGCTCCGTCGAGCTCGCCGCCGATGGCGCAATTCTCCATTGCAATCGCCAGTTTCGCGAGATGATCGGGCGTCCGGCGGCGCAGCTCATCGGCGACAGCGTCCTCGATCATGTCGCGCCCGATCAGGCGGAGCGCTTCGCCGCTTTTTTCGCGGCGCCGGAGGCGGCGAGCCGCGAGTTCGAGCTTCGCCGCGCCGACGGCTCGCTGTTGCCGGTGAGCATAGAGCTCGGCGCGCCGGCCGAGACTGCGCGGCCGCGCCTCGCCATCGTCACCGATCTCGCCCAGACGAAATGGATGGAGCGTTCTTTCGCCGCGACCGAGGCGCTGCGCGAGCGCGAGAAATGGTCGCGCCTCGCGGTGGCGGCCGGCCGCGTCGGCACTTTCGACGTCGATTTCGTCACCGGGGCGAACCGTTTTTCCGTCACCATGCATGAAATTCTCGGCTTGGCGCCGGATCAGACGCTCGGCTTCGCCGAGGCGGGCGCCATGCTGCTCGACGCCGACAAGAAGGATTTCGAGCGCAAGTTTCTGGAGGCCTGCGCGGGCGCCAAGAATGGCGAGTGGAGCCATGAGATGCGGATTCGGCGCATGGACGGCGCCTTGCGCTGGATCGCGCTCGCCGGACAGATCGAGTTTCGCCGCAGCGCGCGCGGCGTCGTCGCGACCCGCGCGATCGGCGCCGCCATCGACGTGACCGACCGCCGCGAGATCGAGGATTCTCTGCGCCGCAGCAATGAGCGTCTGCGCCTCGCCCTCGCCGCCGGCGCCATCGGCTGCTGGGAATACGACGTCGCCGCCGGCGTCACCGACGCCGATCCGAAATATCGGGAGATATTCGGCCTTTCGGCCGAGCTTTCGGTCACTTTCGAGGTCGTCTGCGCGCTGGTGCATCCAGACGATGTCGCCGAGATGAGAGCGTCGGCGCATCGCGCGCTCGCGGGCCGCGACGAGGGCCGCTATCAGGCGGAATATCGCATCCGCCGCATGAACGACGGCGCCGAGCGTTGGATCGCCTCGCACGCCCGCGGCTTGCTCGAGAACGGCCGCGTCGTGCGTCTCATCGGCGTCGTGACCGACATTACCGAGAAAAAGACGACCGAAGGCGAATTGCGCGAGAAGGCGCGGCTCGCCGATCAACTCGCCGGCATCGCCGCCTCCGTGCCCGGACTCATCGCCTCCTATCGACTCGCGCCGGACGGCACGGCCTCCATGCCCTACGCCTCGCCCAATGTCGAGGATATCTACGGCATCGACGCCGAGTCGCTGCGGTGCGGAGTCGAGGGCAAATTCGCGCGCGTGCATCCCGAGGATCTGCCGCGCGTTCTCGCCAGCATCGCCGAATCGGCGCGCGCCTTGACCGTGTGGCGCGAGAGCTATCGCTATGATCATCCGCGCAAGGGCTTCATCTGGGTGGAGGCGCAATCGCGCCCGACGCGCGAGGCCGACGGCGGGACATTGTGGCACGGCTATCTGCAGGACGTCACCGAGCGCAAGCGCATAGAGCAGGCGCTCGTCGACAAGGAGGCGCGTCTCTACGCCACTGTGGAAGGCGCGCATGACGCCATTCTCACCGTCGACGAGAAAGGCGCGATCCAATCGCTGAACTCCGCCGCCGTTCGCATGTTCGGCTACGCCAAGGCGGAGGCGATCGGCGCGCATGTCGAGACCTTGGTTCCCGTGCATTTGTTCGGCGGCCGCAAGGCCTGCGTCGGCGCCGGCTTCTTCGAGGGACCGGAGACGCTCGGCAATGTCATAGAGACGCAAGGGCGCCGCAAGGACGGCGGGCTCTTTCCGGTCGATCTCGCGGTGAGCGAGGCCTCCTATCACGGCCGTCGCCTCTACATCGCCTTCGTTCGCGATTTGACCGAGCGGCGCAAGATCGAGGCGCGTATGCAGAAGCTGCACGCCGAGCGTCTCGACGCCGTGGGCGAGCTCGCGGCCGGCCTCGCGCATGAGCTCAATCAGCCGCTGTCGGCGACCGCCATCTATCTGAAGGCGGCGCGCCGCCTCTTGCAAATGCCGGTCGATCAGCGTCCCGCCAATGTCGAGGACGCGCTCGACAACGCCGCGACGCAGATCGTGCGCGCCGGTCAGATCATCGCGCATCTGCGCGAGTTCATCTCGCGCGGCGAGCCGGACAAGACGCTGCAAAATCTGCACGACATCGTCGACGAGGCGCATGAGCTCGTCATCGTGGAAGCCAAGCAGTCGAACATAAATGTCGTCTTCCGGCTCGACGCCGCCGACGACCGCATTCTCGCCGATCGCGTGCAGATCAAGCAGGTGCTGGTCAATCTGATGCGCAATGCCCGCGATGCGATGGGCGCCGCGCAGACGCGCAAGATGACCATCTCGACTTCGCTCGCGGGCCGGTCGATGATCCGGCTCGACGTCGCCGATACGGGCGCGGGCCTCTCGGAGGATGCGCGCGCGAGCCTGTTCGAGCCTTTCGCCACGACGAAGCCGAACGGTCTCGGCGTCGGCCTCACCATCGCGCGTTCGATCGTCGACGCGCATTACGGAAAAATCTGGGCCGGTCCCAATAGCGACGGCGGCGCGACATTCAGCTTCACGCTGCCGCTCGCCGCGATGGAGGAGGAAGAGTGAGCGAGCCGATCGTGCATGTCATCGACGACGACGCCGCCGTTCGCGACGCGCTGCGCTTGCTATTGACGACAGAGGGACATGAAGTCGTGACGCATGGCTCGGCCGTCGACTTCCTCGCCGGCGTCGATCGCGCCGGCACCGGATGCATCGTCACCGATGTGCGTATGCCGGAGATGACCGGCATGGAGCTGCTGCTGAAGGTGAAGAACATGGGGCTGTCGCTGCCGGTCGTGGTGATTTCCGCTCACGCCGATGTGCCGCTCGCCGTTCAGGCGATGAAGGAGGGCGCGCTCGATCTCCTCGAAAAGCCCTTCACCGACGAATCTCTCCTCAACGCCGTGCGCCAGGCGCTCGCCTATGACAGCGGCAAGCGGGCGCGCGATCTCCAGGCGCAGGAGATACAGCGCCGCCTCACCACGCTGACGAGCCGCGAGAACGAGGTGCTCGCCGCGCTGCTCAAGGGCCAGCCCAATAAGATCATCGCCCATGAGCTCGGCATCAGCGTGCGCACGGTGGAGGTCCATCGCGCCAATGTGATGGCCAAAATGCAGGCCGGCAGCCTGCCGGAGCTCGTGCGCATGTCGCTCGCGCAGCCGCCCCGCGCCGAGCGCGAGACCGAGAGCCAGAGCGAGGCTCCCCGAGACGGGTGATGCGGCGACGCATCCGTTCTGTTACCATTCGCGCATAAGTAGAAAAATGTGAGATTTCACGCGGGTCCTCGAAAATCCGGCGATGGCGTCGGACGGCCGAGGGCGCAATTAGAACGGACACGGCCGTGTTTCGATCGCCTATCGTCCACAAGCGACCCAGGGCCATATTGGTCTGCATCGCCGAAAGGCGCCCGCCGCGCGAGCCGCGGCCGGCGCGATCGCAGAATGCGCTCGAGCGATCGGGCGCGGCTCTTCTGGGACGATGGGACGCGGCGGGCCTGCCCACCGTCTTCGTCGAGCATGATCTCGCATTGCAGCGCGCGGACGCTTCCGCCGCGGCCGGCGAGGCGCTGCGGGCGGCCGGGCCGCGGGCGACGGTGCTGCGGGCGGAGGGCCCGTCGCTGCTGCGCGACGCCGGCTTCGTGCGTCTGTTCGAGAGTCTCGGCGGCCCGCTGCTGATTCTGCTCGGCGACACGCTCGGCGATCTCTGCATGGAGACGGCGATCGACGGCTTTCTCGCCGGCCATCCGATCATAGTGGTCAAGGACGCCTCGCCCTTTCCGCTCGACTGCGAGGCGGAGGCGCTGTCGAAGCGCGCCGCGACGCTGCCGCTTCTCTCCTGCTTCGCCCGGCTGATGGGCGCGGAGGAGCTGGCGCGGGAATGGACCGGGGCGGATCGAGACGAGCCCGATCGAACAGAGCCCGATCGAGCGGAGCCCGACTGAGCGGAGCCCGATCGAGCCGGCGCGCTTGTTTCTGCGCGCGCCTTGGGCCAGTCTCCCCGCGCGGCGCAACGACCGAAGGCAGGGGAGCGAAAGATGGATATCAAGGAGCGGCTGAAGGATATCGGCGAGCGCGCCAAGCGCATCATCGTGTCGCCGAAGACGGAATGGCAGGCGATCGAGGCCGAGCCGACGACCGCGGTCGATCTCTATCGCAATTACATTCTCTATATGGCGGCGATCCCGGCCGTGGCCAATTTCCTGGGCAATTGGTTGTTCGGCGTCTCGCGCGGCTCCAGCGTGGTTCATTATCCTTTCGTCGGCGGCCTCATGCGCTCGGCTCTGCAATATGGGCTCGGTCTGCCGCTGCTCTATGGCGTCGCTCTGGCGATCTCGCATCTCGCGCCGAGCTTCGAGGGCAAGCGCGACGATCTGCGGGCGCTGAAGCTCATCGCCTATTCCTACACGCCGATCTGGCTCGCCGAAATCTTCGGCCTCGTTCCGGGCCTGCGCTGGCTCGACGTGCTCGGCGTCTACGCCGTCTATCTCTTCTATGTCGGCGTCTCGCGGATGATGCGCAGCAAGGAGGAATATTCCGACGTCTATACGGCGGCGGGCCT
The DNA here is from genome assembly GCF_003113265.1 of Methylosinus sporium. Classification (GTDB taxonomy): domain Bacteria; phylum Pseudomonadota; class Alphaproteobacteria; order Rhizobiales; family Beijerinckiaceae; genus Methylosinus; species Methylosinus sporium. Next base: position 33,069 of record NZ_PUIV01000010.1, on the reverse strand, counting down.
CGTGCTGGGCGTAGCGGCGGCCTTTCTGCACGGCTTCATCGTCCATACGCTGGTCCCTATGCCGACGCCGTGACGGCGCGGCGTCTCGCGATGCGCGCAGTCGAATCTCGTTCCCTCGCGGCTTCGGGATAGGATTATCGTCCGCCCGCGCCGAAGCGCCCGGCGCCTCGCGGCGGCGGGAGAGGAGGGGCGGTTCGGGACGCTCCGGCCCCTTTGGCCGCAGCGCTATAAAAATCTGTCGGTTCCGGAGCGTCCCGAAACGCGGCTTCGCCTTCTCGTCGACGTCCCGAGGCGCATTCGGACCCGCGAATCCTGGGCTTTCGCATTCAAGATCCGATCGCTTCCGAAGGCTTGGGCTCACGGAACGGCTCTCGCTCTTCCCTGTGGACGGGAGAGAAACACCGATCCGGCGACGCGCCGCCTGTCCAGGGACGGGGGTCGCCGTCCCGGATGGAGCCGGCCCCCGCCCGCGTTCCCTGACCCGAGAAACGCGCCCTTGCGTCAGCGGGAGCGAGGGAGAGATAGGAATGTTTTCAGGTTATGTCAAGGGCCGAGAATGGAAGACCCGTGGTGGAGGACGCCAGCGCATCTCCTTCTCCCGCTCGAGGGCGATCGCATGGGCACATTCTCCTCGCCCCACGGCGTCCTGACCGGGCTCGTCCCGGCCAGGACGGCCGCAGAGTTTCGCGATAGGTGAATCCGGATAGCCCGCTTGCGGGAGAAGGCCCCCTTCGGGACGGCGAAGGGAGATCTCTGACCCGAAGGGGACCCCTCGCGATGGACCTGTTCCCCGAAATTGGACTCGCCGCGTCGGCGTCCGCCCAACAGAAGTGGGTGCTCTAATCGGTCAAGAATTCGGTCCTGAATTCGATCTTAGACACTACCTGGGCCTCACGAGCGGGACCGGGGCATTGGTCGCGGCCCAACCCCAGAGGAGGCCGAAACGGCATTCGCGGCGACGATGGGAAGTGTGCTAGCGTCACGGATGAGAACCGCTTGGAACATTGGCAATGCTCACAGAAGAAATCGTTAAGGCGCAACGGCTCGTCAGAACCGATGCATACCAGATGTCAATCGGCGAGGTCGTCAGTATGTACGACAGTCGCGAAATTACCATTGATCCGGAATTCCAGCGGCTTTTCCGCTGGAACATCAGCCAGAAGTCTAAACTGATCGAATCATTACTCCTAGGTATCCCAATCCCCTCCATCTTCGTCTTCGAGGGGCAGAATGTCAGTTGGGAACTCATCGACGGCCTGCAGCGGATTTCGACGATCCTGGAGTTCATGGGGAAGCTTCGCAGTCCCGAGGGCGGCCTGGAGCCACCATCGATTCTTGAGGCCACGAAATACCTCCCGTCCCTCCACAACGCAGTATGGGAGCGATCCGATTTGATTCCGGATGTTCCGCCCGACGAGCAGCGTGAGATTGACAAGAGCCATCAGCTGTCGATTCGAAGGGCGAGAATCGGCGTCGAGATACTGAAACGGCCGAGCGACGACCAAACCAAGTTTGATTTGTTCCAGCGGCTCAATGCAGGCGGCACGCAGGCTAATCCACAGGAGTTGCGCAACTGCATAATGCTGATGGTCAACGGCGATTACTACCGGGCGGTCAAGGCGGCGGCAGAGCAGCAACCATTTCAAACTGTCATTTCAGTCACCGAGGACCAGATCGAGCGGCAGAGACACATGGAATTGGCGGTCCGGTTCCTTGTGCATGCCTGCGTGCCGTACGATGGCGCGTTGGACGTTGAGGAGTATATTGACGATGGCATCGTCGAGTTGGCCGGCACGAGCAACGGTGCCGCGGCCGCAGATCTGATCAACCGCACGTTCGCACTGCTGAATGCTGTCGCCGGCAAGGATGCGTTGCGGCGATTCGAGAACGGACATCACATCGGGAAGGTCGGCCTAGTAGGCCTTGAAGGGATCGCTGTCGGCGTGGCCAAGAACCTCGACGCGATCCTCGCGCTCGCGGGGCCACAGGACTTTGTCAAGGCCAAGATGCAGACGTTCTGGAACCAGCCACAAGCCGCGAACTTCACCTCCCCTGGGCTTCGCGGCACGACACGTATCCAGCGAACAGTTCGGTTCGGCGAGGCTTGGTTCCATCCATGAGCAAGCCGTACTCAGAGGCTGACTTCTCCACGCAAATCACCGAAGACCGATCCTGGCGCCTCAGGGAGCTCTCCGACTTGAAGACTGCGATCATCAGAGCCGACGACAACCTGCGTCGCGTGCTACTTCGCGCTATGATCACCATCTGCTACGCCCATTGGGAAGGATACGTCCGCTTCGCCGCGCGGAAGTACCTCGAGCACGTGGCGCTCCGGAAGTTGCAGTATGGCGATCTTGATCGCCAGTTTCTCCGGAACTACTTCCTGCCCCGACTGGCGGCGCTCTCAACCTCGAAGAAGAGCATTACAGAGCGTTGTGCCTTGGTCGACGAGATTCTGAGTTCGTCAGACCGCCGCTTCTCCCGGGTGAATGATGACCTTATCAACACCAAGGCCAATCTGAATTTCGACGTCTTCACCGACATCTGCCTAGTCTGCTGTGTGCCGACCGAATCCTTCGCCGAAAAGGCCACATTCCTTGACCTGATCCTTCTGAAACGGCGAAACGAGATCGCCCATGGCGAGGAAACGTTCGGCGCGATCGAGGATCTCGACGAACTCACGAACGAGACCGTGGCAATGATGCGCGCCTTCGGAGATGCGCTAGAGAATCACGTCTACCTAAAGGACTACAAAACCGTGCTGGGGGTATTCGAAAGCTAATCGGTTAAATTTGAGACTATGTGTCTGCTATCCAGCGCGGGCTCAATGTCTGTTAGTGGCGCAATCTCCCCATTCGGGACGGCGAGGATCTCTGACCCGATGCGGTCGTTCGCGAGGTTATCGATCCTCGCTCTGAACGCGCGCGGCGCGCCCGGCTTCGGCGAAACAACGCCGGGCGAGCTATCGCTATTCCAATCGATCCGAAGTCGTCTCGGGTCTATCTGGACGGTATTCCAGAATGTCTCCCGGCTGACAGTCGAGCGCTCGGCAGATTTTGTCCAATGTCTCGAAGCGCACGCCTTTCACCTTTCCCGATTTGAGAAGGCTGACGTTCGTTTCGGCGACGCCGATATGTTGCGCGAGATCGCGTGAGCGCATTTTTCGCTTCGCCAACATCACGTCGAGATTGACGATTATTGCCATTCTTTCTCACACGAACTGAGCGTTTTCGTTTGCGACCTCGGCCGCGGATTCGAAGACGACGCTGAGAGCCAGCAGGAAGCCGCTCATCAAAGCGTAGAGCAGATAGGTGGGGTTGAACCAGTAGTAGACGGGCACCCTCCCCAGGAGATCATTCAGCACCAGAGCTCCGCTCAGCGGGCCGAGGACCGCATCGACCGCCGTCGCCATGAGACCCGCGAGAGCCACGTCGCGCAGCCGGGAGGCGGCTTCCATCGTGAACACGCGACCATCGAGATAGGCGCGGGTCAGCCGCCAGACCCGGAAGACGACGATCAGCGAAACCAGCCAAGAGACGAATTCGAGAGCGGAGGCCGACCAGTAGCGAATATCGGTCACGGTCGTCGGATCGAGGCCATAGAGTTTCGCTTGCCGGGCGAGCAGAGCGTCCCGATCGCTCCAGACCCATGCATAAACGCCGAAATTCCACATGGCCCAGAGCGTGGTCGCAATTCGGATCGTGCGGCACGCCGATCGTAGCTTCGTGCTCAATGCCGCCGACCGCTCGGTCGCGTTGGACAGATTCGCCTCGAAATTCGCGTCACTCATATCGATCTCCGTAGCTTTGCCCCATTCAGCGGGTTTCGACTCGTCGTTCGCTTCGCCATCGAAATCTATCCTATCGGGCCGGAACCGAGGCCGCGCAACGCGCTGAGAATGTCGCGCGGCCGCTGTTTCTCGTCGGTCGAGGCGATCGCGCCTCACGGCGCTTCATCACGTCGCCGCCGATCGCTTTCGAACCCGCCTCTCCGGCGGCGAGACCTGGGGCCCAGCGTCAGCCGCTCGGGCTTTCACAACATGTTTCTATATTGACACACAAAAAATTTTATGTAAAACGTAAAATTATTGATGTGTATAGAGTCGGCTGGACCGCCGCGGCTGCGCCGACCTCGCCTGGAAAGGATCGATGATGAAAACCGGGATTTTCGTTTCCATCGCCACTTTGTTCGCCGGGGCGGCCAGCGCGGCCGATCTGCCGACGCGGGACGTCCGACTTGCGGTCGCCCCGCCGCCGAGCTTCCTCTTGTTCGACGGCTTCTACGCGGGCGGCCAAATCGGATGGGCGGGGTTCGGAGATCGCACGCAATCGCTGTTCTCGCCCGCCGACATTTTGCTGACCCAGACGAAAAGCCATGGATCCAGTCTGATCGGCGGCGTTCATGCGGGTTACGATTGGCGCATCGGTCCAGTCGTACTGGGCGTCGTCGGCGACATCAACGGCGCGGACGGCGTCACCAACAACGCCGACCTCTTCGCCGGCTACGCCGTCGCCAGCAGGACCGACGTGCAAGGCGCGCTGCGAGGGCGGGTCGGCTACGCCTTCGATCGCATGTTGCTCTATGTCACGGGCGGCGTGAATTTCGCGCATGTCGAGCGCGCCTATCACGCGCTCGCGACCTATCAGAAATATGATCATGTCGCCGTCCAGCCCACTTTGGGCGCCGGACTGGAATACGCCATCGACGATCATTGGAGCGTCGGGCTCGAATACATCGCTTCTGGGACCTATACGCCGAGTGAAGCCTCCAATCCGTTGCTGCCGCTGCTGTCCACGCGCCATCGCGGCGGGAACAGCTCTCTCAAATTGAAGGTGAGCTATCGCTTCATCACGCGGTGAATGGCGATATGCCGGCATTCATTTCACCGAATCGCTCCCCTCCTATAGATTGCCGCGCTCCATCCACGACCGCCGGCTCCCTTCATGCGCGTTCGCCGTCTCGATCCCATTCTCGTCGATCGCATCGCCGCCGGCGAGGTGATCGAGCGGCCGGCCTCCGCCGTCAAGGAGCTGGTCGAAAATGCGCTCGACGCCGGCGCCTCGCGCATCGATGTCGCCATCGAGGCGGGCGGGCGGCGGCTCATTCGCGTCATCGACGATGGGTGCGGGATGAGCGCCGAGGATCTTGCGCTCGCCGTCGAGCGTCACGCCACCTCGAAAATTCCCGATGGCGATCTCTCCGCGATAGCGACGCTCGGCTTTCGCGGCGAGGCGCTGCCCTCCATCGCCGCCGTCGCCGATCTGACGATCGACGCGCGCGCCGCCGGCGCCGAAATGGGCGCGCAGATCAGGGTGGAGGCGGGCGAAAAGCGCGGGCTCAAAGCCAGCAATTGGCCGCGCGGCGCGCGGGTGGAGGCGCGCGATCTCTTCGCGGCGACGCCGGCGCGGCTCAAATTTCTGAAATCCGAGCGGGCCGAGACGGCCGCCGTGGTCGATGTGGTCAAACGGCTGGCCATGGCCAATCCGGCCGTGCGCTTCTCCTTCGCCGCCGATATGGGCGCCTCCTTCGATTATCCGGCCTGCGGGGCCTCGGAGGAGGGGCGGGCGCGGCGCATCGGCCAGGCGCTGGGGACGGATTTCGCCGATAATGCGATCGCGCTGCGGGCCGAGCGGGAAGGGTTCCGGCTCGAGGGGCTCGCCGGCCTGCCGACTTTTCATCGCGCCAATGCGCTGATGCAATTTGTCTATGTGAACGGCCGTCCGGTGCGCGACAGACTGTTCTCCGGGGCGATCCGCGCCGCCTATCTCGATTTTCTCTCGCATGACCGCCATCCGGCGCTGGCGCTGTTCCTCGAATGCGATCCCCATATCGTCGATGTGAATGTGCATCCGGCCAAGGCGGAGGTGCGCTTTTCCGATCCCGGCCGCGCGCGCGGCCTGGTGGTGGGGGCGCTGAAGGAGGCGCTGGCCTCGGCGCTCCATCGCAGCGCCGACACGCCCGCCCGCGCCGCGCTGGAGGTTCTGGCCGAGCGGGCCAGAACGGCGTCCGGGCGGGAATGGTCGCCGGCTTCCGGCGGCGGCTTCTCTTCCTTCGGCGGGGCGCCGCGCAACCGGCCGTTCGACTGGGATTTGCGCGGCTCGCCCAGCGCTCCGGCGGGCTTCGCCGCGGCGCCGCAGGCGGCTTTTGACGTCGGGCCGCCATCGGCCGATTCGCGGCCCGCCGCCGCGCCGCCCGCGGCCGCCGCCGTGGAGACCCCGCTCGGCGCGGCGCGGGCGCAGCTGCACGAGACCTATATCGTCGCGCAGACGAAGGATGGGCTCGTCATCGTCGATCAGCACGCCGCCCATGAGCGGCTCGTCTATGAGAAATTGAAGGCGCAGCGGGAGGCGGAGGGCGTCGCCCGCCAGCTGCTGCTGGTTCCGCGCGTCGTCGAGCTGGACGAAACGCGGCTCGACGCGCTGCTCTCCGCGCAAGAGGAGCTCGCCGCCCTCGGCTTGGCGCTGGAGCCCTTCGGCCCGGGCGCCGCGCTGGTGCGGGAGACGCCGGCCGCGCTCGGCGACATAGATGTCGGACGGCTGATCGAGGATATCGCCGACCTCCTCGCCGAGGAGGGGGACGCGCGTGGGTTGACGCGGCGGCTCGATGCGCTTCTGGCGCGCGTCGCCTGTCACCATTCGGTGCGCGCCGGCCGGCGGCTGACGGGCGAGGAGATGAACGCGCTGTTGCGCGAAATGGAGCGGACGCCGGGCGCCGGCCAGTGCAATCACGGCCGGCCGACCTATGTGGAGTTGAAGCTCGCCGACATAGAAAAGCTGTTCGGCCGGAGCTGAGCCCCGAGGGAGCGGAAAGCCGCGGAAAAACCCCTAAGTCCGGGCGCGGCGGAGCGCTTTGATTTCAGGGCGGCGACGTGGCATTGTCGTTTTGCGACATTCGGCCCGCGAAGGGAAATGACAGCGCCCGAGCCAGAGCGAAGGAACGCCGCGCCTTGATCGAACAAGCGATGTTTTTCGCGCTCGGGTTCCTCGCGGCCGGGCTGTTCACGCTGATGTTCCTGCCCGCCTTCTGGCGGCGGGCCATGCGTCTGTCGCTGCGCCGGCTCAATATGCTGACGCCGCTCTCCATCGAGAAAATGGCGGCCGAGCGCGATCTGCTACGCGGCGAATTCGCCGTGCGCTATCGTCGGCTCGAGCAGCAGATGGCGGCGGTCCGCTCCAGCAAGACGCAGGATATGGTCGAGATCGGCCGCAACGCCGCCCGCGTCGCGCAGCTCGACGGCGAGCTCACGCAAGCGCTCGCCCGCGGCGATGAATTCGAGCGCAAATTCAACGAGACGAGCGGTTTTCTCGAAGAGCGCACGGCTTTGCTGCAATCGACCGAGACGGCGCTCCACGACATGACCGATCGCGTCGAGACGCTGATCTACAATCTGCGCAATATCGAAATGGACAAGGAGCAGCTCGCCCGTCTCGGCAGCGAGAGCCGCGCGCAGGTGGAGACGCACGAATCCAGTATCGCCAGCCTGCATGTGCAGAACGCCGAGCTGCGCCAGCGGCTCGACGCGCTGCAGGGCGATTTCGCCGCGGCCTCCGCCGTGGCGGCGCGGCTCTCCGCCGTCGATGGCGTGCTGGCGCGCACGACGCGCGAACTCGACGCGGCGGTTTTGGAAAAGGCCGATCTGAAAAAGGATCGCGACGAGGCGCGCGCGCGGCTGGCGGCGCTGGAGCGCAGCTCCGCGGCCGAGATCGAGCATCTCGAAGCCGCGCTGCGCGTCGCCCGCGCCGAGGAGCGCGACCACGCCGATCGGCTGGAGGCCGCGCGCTCCGACAATGCGATTCTGCAAGGGGCGATCGAGGCGCTGCGCAAGGACCATGCGCATTTGCGCGAGACCATGGCCGTCCCCCCGGCGGCCGCGCCCGTCGAGGCCGCGCCCGTCGAGCGCGAGGTGCTGGTTCTGCGGCAGGCGATCGTCGATCTCGGCGCGCGAATGGCGGAGATGGCGGCGGCGACCGCCGTCGAGCCCGGCGAGGCCGCGCAATCGAAACGCGCCTGACGAAACGGAGCTGAGCGGAGCTTTTCCAAGCTCCGCCCGGCGGTCGGTCTCAGTGCGGCTGCTGCGGCGGCAGCTTGCCCTCGGGCGTCGCCTTGTCGACGACCTTGGGCAGATATTCGGCCAGCGCCGCCGAAACCTTGTCCATCGGAATGCCGAATTTATTGCCGAGCTCCTTCACGCGGTCGGAGCCGAGCGTCTGTTGCACCTGCTCCGCGGAGATCGGCAAATTCGGGCCGGTTCCGACCCAGGATTTGACCTTTTCGCCATAGCCGCTCTTCTCGAAATCCTGGAGCACGTTCTGCAAGCCGCCGCGCTTCTCGATATAGCCGTTGATCAGCGTGGCGAGTTCGACGCCGATCGCGCCGCCGATGATTCCGTCCAGCAGACCCATTTTCGTCCTCCTTGGCACGAGCCGGAGCGCCGCGACATCGAGCGGGCGCGACGACGGTGATCACTTAGGGCGCGGCGGCGGCTCTTCCATGCGGCGAGGCGCCGCGCGAGGAGGAGGCGGCGGCCGAGCGCGGGCCGAGCGCGGGCCGAGCGCGGGCAGCCGGCGAATTGACGGGGAGTGGCGCGCTCGGCTAGAATTTATCCGTGTTTCCTCGAAGCACGGATGGGGCCCAGGCTCTCGTCTCGAGGCGTCGCCGACGCCGAGCCGGAGCCGCTTCGGCCGGAAATGCTCTCGTTTCACGTCATCTTCGCAGAGTTTTCGTTTCGAGAAAGGGGCCATGGTGGATGGCAAGCCGCAAGTCTTGTTCTCTCTCGACCCGCAGGATTGGCATGGCCATGGCACGGAAACGCTCTGGGCCGAGCCTGTCGAAGGAAGCGATTGGACGCGGTTTCGGCTCTTGAACTCGCCCTATTTCGTGATGGGAGTGGCGTTCCGGGACATTGTCGTCGCGACGCCCCGAGCGGAGAGCGGCATTTTCGATTTCACGCGCGTGGCGGAAACGAGCGGTCATTCGACTTATATGCTGCTGGTCGACGGCGAAGAGGTCCTTGCCGGCTCCGACTGGCGGCTCCTGAAGGCGATGGGCTGCTCTTACGAGAGCATGCATGTCGATCTGACGGTCGGGCGCAAGCTGCTGCTGAGCGTCGACATTCCGGATCTGGTCGACATCGCCGAGGCTCATGCGATCATCGCCGAAGGCGAATCGAAAGGCTTCTGGCTCTATCAGATCGGCGCCACCACCTTCATCGACGGAATGCTGCCGATCTGGTGACGCGCGTCGAGCGGGATCGCCGAAGCTCGAGCGGCGAACAATGGGCGCGGCGCGGCCGCCTCCGCCTTCCTTTATTTCCGCGCGGCGCCGGCGTATATGACGCGGCGACGCCCTGCGGGGCAGGAAAGCGGAATTTTCAAGGGCCGGGACGATGGCGGGACATAGTCAGTTCAAGAACATCATGCATAAGAAGGGCAAGCAGGACGCGATTCGCTCCAAGCTCTTCTCCAAGCTCGCCCGCGAAATCACCGTCGCCGCCAAAATGGGCCTGCCCGACCCCAATATGAACGCCCGGCTGCGCGCCGCCGTGCTGGCGGCGCGCGCCGAGAACATGCCCAAGGACAATATCGAGCGCGCCATCAAAAAGGCCTCGGGCGCCGACGCCGAGAATTACGACGAGGTGCGCTATGAGGGCTATGCGCCGGGCGGCGTCGCCGTCATCATCGAGGCGCTGACCGACAATCGCAATCGCACCGCCGGCGAGATTCGCTCCTATTTCACCAAAGCGGGCGGCGCGCTGGCGGAGACCGGCGCCGTCTCCTTCATGTTCGACCGCGTCGGCCTCGTCGAGTTTGCGCGCAAGGCGGCCTCCGAGGACGCGATGATGGAGGCGGCGATCGAGGCCGGGGCCGAAGACGTCTCCTCCGGCGAGGAGACGCATGAGATCATCACCTCGGTCGAGGGGCTGCGCGACGTCGCCAAGGCGCTGGAAGCCAAATTCGGCGAGCCGAAAAAGGCCGCGCTGGTCTGGCGGCCGCAGAATTCCGTCGCTGTCGATGATGAGGCGGGCGAGAAAATCCTCAAGCTGATCGGCGCGCTCGAGGACAATGACGACGTGCAGAACGTCTACGCCAATTTCGAGGTGTCGGACGCTCTGGTCGCCAAGCTCTCGGGCTGAGAGGCGAGCGGGCCGACGGCCCCGCTCGCATTTGCGCTTCTCCCGGAAGCGGCGGCTGTCAGTCCGCCTCTTCCAAATGCTCGGTCGGCAGCCCGTTCACCTGCGCGATGAGCACGGGCGAGGCCTTGAAGGTCAGCACCTTGCGCGAGCAGATCGGCGCCTCGACGCCGGTCTTGGGATTGCGGCCGACGCGTTCGCGCTTGGCGCGGACGTTGAAGCTGCCGAATGAGCGCAGCTTGACCGATTCCCCCCGCACCAGGGCTTCGCTGATCTCCTCGAATGTGGCGTCGAGGATTTGGCGGGCTTCGGCGCGCGACAGCGTTGGACAACAGCTGTACACGGCCTCGCGCAGGGACGCCCGCGTCAAAGTGCGCCCTGGCTCGATTTTCTTCGTCATGCTACGGATGCGGGCGCAAGCCTGCCCGCTTCGCGGCTTTTGGTTCGCGAGGCCATTATTTTTTGCTCCCCCCTTCTGCCGGCGCCTTTTGGCGGCGCTATCCTGTTTTGCGGATTGTCGGCAGTCTAAACAATAATGTAGCCACACTTTGCCGAGCGGCGCAAGAGCGCCTGGGATTTCCCCTGACGGCTCCGCTGGTTAGATCGTAAACGCAGCGCCGCGGCCAGCTCAGCCGGGCAGGCTCACCCGATGGCTCGCGACCGGAATCATCGCGCGGACCTTACGGATGCGCTCGCGGTCGATTCGCGTCGAGACGAGGCCGACGCCCTCCGAAGCGCGGGCGACCACATGGCCCCAAGGGTCGGCGATCAGCGAATTGCCATAGCTGGCGCGGGTCTCATGCCCGGCCTTATGCGCGCCGGTCTGATTCGGGGCGCAGAAATAGGCCTGGATCTCGATCGCCCGGGCGCGGGCCAGCACTTCCCAATGATCCTTGCCGGTGACGAGGGTGAAGGCGGAGGGCAGGGCGACGATATCCGCGCCCTTGTCGGCGAGCGCCTGGAACAGATAGGGAAAGCGCAAATCGTAGCAAATGGCGCAGCCTATGGTGACGCCCTCGCAATCATAGGTGACGACTGCGTCGCCGGGCTTGAAGGCGGCGCTCTCGCGATATTGTGCGCCATCCGGGGCAGTGATGTCGAACATGTGAATCTTGCGGTAGCGCGCCACTTCCGCGCCGCTGCGATCGAAGGCCACCGTGGTGTTGTGGAGGCGCTCCTCGCCGGGGACCTTCTCGAGAATGGAGCCGGCGTGGATGAAGACTCCATATTCGCGGGCGAGGGCGCTGCAGAGCGAATAGGCGGGTCCGCCGGGCAGCTCCTCGGCGGCGGCGGCCTTGTCGGCGCGATTGCCGCCGATGAAGTCGAAAACCTCCGGCAGACAGATCCAGTCCGGGCGCTCCTCGCGAACGGCCTGGTCGATGAGCGCCCGGGCGGCGGCGAGATTGGCGGCTTTGTCGCTGACCGAATTCATCTGGACCAGGGTGACTTTCATCGCTTCACGTCTCACGGGCTGGAAGGGGCGGCGCCGCCGCCATGGGAGCGGCATTCTAGACCGGCGCGGCGGCGACGAAACGCGGAAATTTTCGCTTCCCTTCCTGCATTTCCGCATTGCATTGGCGCGGCGATGCTTCTAGTTTCCGCCCCGCCGACGTGCCGCCATAGCTCAGTTGGTTAGAGCACCAGATTGTGGATCTGGGGGTCCCCCGTTCAAGTCGGGGTGGCGGTACCATAAAATCAAAGACTTGTGACATGCCTGGGGCGTCGCGGCGGCCGCTGGGGCAATTCTGTGGCAAATCGGCTCGGCGCCGGACGGTCGAGAAGCACGACTTCCTGCCGCGGCAATATTTCCTCGTCTATCAGAAGCGCGATTGATCTGCGCGTCTTTCGGGCCCGCCGCCGAGGGCCGCGCGTCCGGCGGCGGGCGGGGACGGCGCGAGGAAAGCTCCTCGGCATTTCCGGCGCTGTCGCGCTGGTTGTCGACATTACGCGCCTGTCTGCGCCGCCGCTTTCACTCGAGCCCGGAGTCCGACTCCCGGCGCGATTTTTCCAATTCCTTCGTGCGAGCGTTCGGCCGTGCAGATGTCGAAGGCGGCGCGCCTCGCGGCATTCATCGCCCGGGTCGTCCGAGGCCGCCGGGACCCGGCCTGCCGCCGCCGCCGAAACCGCCCGGAAAGCTCGGACCGACGGGATCGCTCGGAATTGCGGGCGTCCCATAGCCGCGCGGCGCGTCTGGACCGCCGAAGCCGGACGGAAATTCGACGCCGGGGGCCGTCTGCGGCTCCGCAGGGCGGCTCGGAGCGTTCGGAAACGGCGAGCCCGCGCGCGGCTCCTCGGCGGCGCCGCGCTTGCCGAGCGTCTCGCTCGTCCGCAGCGAGCGGATGGACCATGCGCCCGCCAATGTCGCATCGATGCGGACGACGGCCCGCGCGACGCCCTGGAAGGGGAGAGCGCGCCCGCCGTCGAGCGTTGCGCCGCTCGCGGTTTTGACCGTGGCGCCATGACGCTCCAGATAGGTCTCGACGAGAAAATCGCTGGGCCCGCGCGGCAGCCAAACGTCGGCGGCCGTCGACGTCACGTCGAGCGCGCCATGGGTCTCGGCGCCGCGCACCAGAACTCGCTGGCCGAGCATGGCCTCCGCGATGCCCGACAGCGGCTGCGCGCCGATCGCGAGACGTCCATCGAACGACCGCGTGACGACGCCGACGAGCTGAGCGGCGCCGGGCTCGGCGCTTTCGACGAGGCTCGCGACAATGGTCTGATTCGGCAGGCGCAGGCCGCTCACCGCGACCCGCCGCCCGACCGAAAACGCGCCCGCCTCGATTTTCGCGCCGCGGGCGAATTCGACTCTCTGCCCGAGAACGCGCAGGCCATGGTCGAAGACTTGCTCGATCGGCCCGACCACTTCGCGCAGAATCTGAATTTTCGTCGTCGTGAATTTATCGCCGTCGCGCATTGCGACCAGCGACACGACATGGCCGATCCGCAAATCGCCGACGCGCGCCCGGCGGCCGTCGATGCGCACCTCGGCGTCTGCGGGATAGGACACGCGCAGCCCGTTGACGATGATGCTGCCGAATGCGCGAATGGTTCCGACGATTCCCGTTCCGCCTATGCCATTGTCGCGATCGGGAATGGCGGAGAGATAGCCGGTTCCGCCGATGCCATTGTCTCTCGGCTTGTCGCCGGCGGCGTGCGCGCGCGTCATGGCGGAGGACAGCAGCGAGGCGAGAAGCGCCGCGAAGCGCCGCCGCGTCGGATGTCGGAAGGCGCTCACGAGCGGGAGCCCTTTTGTCCCTTCGCCGGCTCTCGCGGCGGCCGCTCTTCCTCTCGATACACATAGACGCCGAAGGTCCAGCGCCAATGTCCGTCTTCGCCGCTCTTTTGCAGCGTCTGCGCCTCGCGATTGGCTGCGATCAGCCCTTGCATCGCCAGCTCGCGGGACAGCGCCTCGAGCCGCCGCGCGCTCGCTTCCGAAAGCCCCTCGTAATGAACGGCGCGCTCCATGAAGGGCGCCGTCTCATCGAGATGTGTCGGCTCGTGAGCGATATTGGCGGCCGCCGCCGCAATATGATCATGGAGATTGCGGCCGAAATAATAGAGCTGGCGCTCGTCGTTCCTATTGGGCGCGATCGCCGCCTCGCCGAGCGCGACGCGTCCATCCTCGTCGATCGACACGATCTTGCGGTCGAGCCATTCGTCGAGAATGGCGCGCGGCCGCACGTCGCGCGTCACTTCCTCGACGAGGGCTTCGAAGGTCGGGCCGCGCCCGCTCGATCCGGCGCGCCGCAGCGGCGCGGGAGCGCCTTTCTTATCGGCGAAGCGCCGATCGCCCAGCCATAGCGCGACGATCTGCGACGCGCGCGACACGCTGGCGGGAACGGTCCGCACCGGAGCGCCGGCCTCGCGCAGGCGCCGGAACTCCTTGCGATGAATGCCGGTGAGCAGGCTGATGCGGCTGTCGGTCTGCTCCTTGTCGGGCAGAACGAAATCATGAACCGCGACATTTACGTAGAGCTCGCGCAAGAGATCGCACAGCGCTGGAAACGTCGTCCCGTAGCGAATGAGCAGGCGCACGAGCGGACGCAGCAGCCGGGCGATCGGCTGCTGAAGACGCGCGGCGTCGGTGAGCCCATTGTCCTCGCTGTCGGCCATGATCGAACCGAGAGTCGTTCCGGTTCAGATCGAACCGGAACGACTCTCGGTCTCCTTGTTCTGTCGTGTTTTCTTCACGCGAACCGGTTCCCACTTCGCTCGAAAGCACTCTAGCCCGCCCCTGCGTGGGACACAATCCCACGTGGACTTGACAGCAGGAGTTTTTGTTCGCACACTACGTGGGATAATTTCCCACGCCTAGCGATGGGGCGGGGATCGCGCGCTGTCGACCGCCGAACGGCTCGCCGCGATCGCAAAGAGGATGCGCGATTGAGCGTCGCGCTCCAGAGCATTCGGGACTTCTCGAGCCATGAACATGCATACGACGCCGGATCTTCTGAACGATGGACGATCTTTTGCGCCCGCCGTCGGCGTCGAGCCGCCGCAGGACGACGCGACGAGAATAGCGCTCTATCTGGCGACGCAAATTCAAAAAGAGCATCTCGAGCTGCACCGACAGCGCGTCGCCGGCGCCATCGATCCGGTGACGGCGCATTGCTATCTGAAGATCAAGGAATTCTATTGGACCACGGCGCGTCTCTTGGGTTTCGCGCATCTGCACGACGGCACGCGCGCGCGCATCCCGCATCCGCCGCGTCCGCCGCTGCCGCCGTCGCTGCGCGGCGAGGATCCCACCAGCGCCATTCTCGGCGCCGCGACGCCGCGTCTCTTCATCGATGTGACGCCGACCTATCGATATGGCGGCAACCAGGGAATTCAGCGCGTCGTTCGCGAGATCGCCAAACGATCGCTCCGCAGCGACGGCTCATTGCCGGTGGTGATCGAAAACGGCAGGCTCGCGCCTTATTTCGCAGCGCAGAAGCCGCATCCGCCGATCGCGTTTCGCAAGGGCGACAAATTGCTGATTTTCGACGCGAGCTGGCTGGCGACCGACGAATATGTTCCAATCATCGAGAGATTGACGGCCGCCGGCGGACAGCTCGTCACCTTGGTCCATGATCTCATTCCTCTGACGCAGCCGCTCAGCGTCTCGGCGCCGATGACCGAAAAATTCGAGCATTGGTTCGAAGCCGTCGTCTTGAAGAGCGATCGAATCCTATGCGTCTCGCGAAGCGCCGCCGACGATCTCGTTTCCTATGTCACGCGCGAAGGCAGCCGGACAAAGCCCGATTTGCGCATCGGCTGGTGGCGGCTCGGCGCCGATTTCGACGAGCAGACCGACGCGCGCGTCTCGGCCGAGGCGAGCGACATAATGGCGGGCGCGACGCCGATCTTTTTGAGCGTCGGCACGCTCGAGCCGCGCAAAGCCTATCCGATCGCGCTGGAGGCTTTCGATATTCTCTGGCGCGCCAATGTCGTCGACGCGCGCTATGTGATCGTCGGCCACGCGGGCTGGCAGAGCGAGGCTCTGCAGCGAGAGATCACAAATCATCCCGAATTCGGCCGCCGTCTCTTCTGGCTGAAGGATGCGAGCGACGCGGATCTGCGCCTCCGCTACGAGCGCGCGCGCGGATTGATCTTTCCGTCGACGGTCGAAGGATTCGGCCTTCCGCTCGTCGAAGCCGGCCGCCGCGGCCTTCCGGTCATCGCCTCCGACATTCCCGTGTTTCACGAGATCGGCGGCGCCGATGTCCGTTATTTCGATCTTCTCGACCCGGTCGCTCTCGCCGGCGAGATTCTGCGTCTGTCGCGCGAGGCGTCGACGAGCGTCCGAGCGTCTCACATCACTTGGGACGATTCCGCGCAGGCGCTCTTCGATCTCATATGGACCGACGCCTATCCAGCGCGAATGCCCGGCGCAATTTCCGAGCCGGGCTCCGCCGCCATGACCGACCAGCTTCGCGCCGTATGAGACTGCGCCACGAGAGGAGCCTCCATGAATCTGTCCGTGATCATGATGATCCAGCCGCATATCGAAACGGCCGCCGAAATTCTCCGATTCTTGGGCAATGGACTCGTCATCGTCGATCTCGTGGGTTTCGTGGCGATGCTCGGAATTCTGATCTTCGAGCTGTTTTGACGCCGCCGTTCGAGTGGCCGGCGGCGCCCGACGCGCTTTGCGAATATGAGAGAGAAAATGCGATCTTGCGATCGAAGCGCGATATTCATCGACGGCGCCAATCTGCATTTCGCCGTCGGATGTCTCGGCATCGATCTCGACTATGCGCGTCTGCTGCGCCTGTTGCGCGGCGGTTCGCCTGCGGCGAAGGTCTTCTATTATGCGGCGTCGACAGAGGCGCAATCCGACGGGAGCGCGAGCCGGCTGACCGATTGGCTCGCCTATAATGGATATGTCGTCGTCGCCAAGCCGGTCGCGCAATCGGTCGACGTCTTCGGTCGCCGCAGAAACATAGGCAGCATAGACGTCGATCTCGCGGTCGCCGCTCTGGCGATGGCGGAGCATGTCGAGGCGATGACATTGGTTTCCGGCAATGGCGCTTTCCGACCGCTCATTGAGGCGGTCCAGCGCAAAGGCGTGCGCGTATCCGTCGCTTCGACGATCCGAACGCGGCCGCCGATCATCGCGGAAGATTTGCGGCGTCAGGCCGATGAATTCATCGATCTCGCCGACCTCGCCGACGAGATTCGTCGCGCGCCGTTCGAAACGGTCGGTCGACGATCGCCGCCGCGACCGGAATGACTCTGAATATCCTTGTTCGGTCGGTTTTCTTCACGCGAACCGATTCCCACTCGAAAACCACTCTAGAATCGTTTCGCTAGGATCGGCGAGACGCCGCGTCGCCCGAGGGCAGGAAGACGGCGAGCAATCCGATCAGCGGCAGGAAGGAGCAGAGAAGGTAGACGAATTCTATGCTCGTCCGATCGGCCAATTCGCCCAGCGCCGCCGCGCCGACGCCGCTCATGCCGAAGGCGAAGCCGAAGAACAGGCCGGAGACCGCGCCGATGCGATTGGGGGTCAACTCCTGCGCATAGACGAGGATCGCCGGAAAGGCCGAGGACAGCATGAAGCCGATGATCGCACTGAGGCCGATCGTCGCTGGAAGGCCGACATAGGGCAGAGCGAGCGTGAAGGGCAGCACGCCGAGGATCGACGCCCAGATCACGCGCTTGCGGCCGAGCCGATCGCCGAGCGCGCCGCCGATGACCGTGCCGCCGGCGGAAGTGGCGAGGAAAACGAACAAATAGATTTGCGCATCCTCCTGCGTCGAGCCGAAGCGGCTCATCAGATAGAAGACATAATAATTGCCGAGCGCGGCCAGATAGACGAATTTCGAGAACATCAGCGCGACGAGCACCGCGAGCGCGCGGCGCCGCTGGCCGAGGGAAAGGCCCGTGTCCACAGGCGGAGCGATGCGGGACGGCGCCCGCGCATGGCCATTGCTGCGGAACCAATGGCCGAGCGCCGTCACCACGCCCATGCCGCCGAGCGCGACGAGCGCGAACCAGGCGAGGCTGGCCTGCCCGCGCGGCAAAATGAAGAAGGCGGCGAGCAGCGGCCCGAGCGACGAGCCGAAATTGCCGCCGACCTGGAACAGCGATTGGGCGAGGCCATGCGCGCCTCCCGAGGCGATGCGGGCGATGCGCGAGGATTCGGGATGGAAGATGGAGGAGCCGATTCCGAGCAGCATCGCCGCCGCCAGCAGCGCCGGATAGCTGGGCGCGAAGGCGAGCGCCAGCAGCCCGCACAAGGTCGAGCCCATGCCGACGACCAGCGAATAGGCTTGCGGGCGGCGGTCGGTGTAGAGGCCGACCAGCGGCTGCAGCAGAGATGCGGTGACCTGATAGGTGAAGCTCAGCAGGCCGATCTGCCCGAAATCGAGATCGAACCCGCCTTTCAGCAGCGGATAGACCGCGGGCAGCAGCGACTGCATCATATCGTTCAGGAAATGGCAGAAGCTGATCGCGCCCAGCACGGAAAATGCGGGCGCGCCGGCCTCCGGCCGGGCGGCGATGGATCGGCTCAAGGATGCGACCTTTCTTCCTCGGGCGGCGCGCGCCGCCCGAGGCTGCGACACATAAGAAGCAAAGCCCGCGCCGTCCACAAGAGAACGACATTGCCGCGCCGGCGGAGCGCCGTTCCCGCTCCTGTCCGGCGCGACGAGCGTTGACCCTTGGCGGCGTCGGGACGATAGTGCGTCAACACTGCCGCGTGGCCGCGGCAAACGCCTGTTTTCCCTATGAGAGGTTCAAAAATGTCCGCCTATGTGAAAATCGAGACCGTGTCTTTCGGCGAGGCGGAGCGGCGTCTCGCGGCGTCTCCAGAGGCCGGCGGCAGACCTCTCGTCCTCATCGCCTTCGCCGGCGCCAAGCTCCGTTTCGGCTCCGAATCGGAGACGATTCTCAAAGAGGCGCTCCCGCAAGTGACCCGCGCCGCCGCCGCCGCGAAATTCACCGGCAAACGCGGAACTTCGCTCGATCTCTATGCGCCTCAGGGGCTACCGTCGGTCGGCCGTCTGCTCGTCATCGGCGTCGGCTCCGCCGCGGAGGGCGAAGGCTCCGACAGGGCGGAGATTTTCGACGATTTCCTCGGCCTCGGCGGCCAGACGGCGGCCAAGCTCGGCCAGGGCCAGACTGCGCTCGTCGTCTTCGATCCGCCCGAGGCGCCGGCCGATCCCGCCGCCGCGGCCGGCCAATTCGCGCTCGGCGCCGAGCTGCGCGCCTATAAATTCGACCTCTACCGCACCAAGAAGAAGAAAGACGATTCCGAGCGCGAGGGCGCGAGCGACATCGCTCTGGCGGTCGCCGACCCCGACGCCGCGCGCGGCGCGGTCGGGCAGTCGCTCGGCCTCGCGGAGGGCGTCGTCATCGCCCGCGATCTCGTCAACGAACCCGCCAATGTCCTCTATCCCGAGGAGTTCGCCCGCCGCGCCGCCAAGCTCGCGGCGCTCGGCGTGGAGGTGGAGATTCTCGACGTTCCGGCGCTGGAATCGCTCGGCTTCCGCGCGCTTCTCGGCGTCGGCCAGGGCTCGGTCCATCCGAGCCGCGTCGTGATTCTGCGCTGGAACGGCGGCGCCCCCGGCGCGCAGCCCATCGCCTTCGTGGGCAAGGGCGTCTGCTTCGACACCGGCGGCATCTCCATAAAGCCGGCGGCCAGCATGGAGGATATGAAGGGCGACATGGCCGGCGCCGCCGCCGTGACCGGGCTTCTCCATGCGCTGGCGATGCGCAAGGCCAAGGCCAATGTGATCGGCGTGCTCGGCCTCGTCGAGAACATGCCTTCGGGCGAGGCGCAGCGGCCGGGCGACATCGTCACCTCGCTCTCCGGCCAGACGATCGAGATCATCAACACCGACGCGGAAGGCCGGCTCGTGCTCGCCGACGCGCTCTGGCATGTGAAGGAGACATACAAGCCGGCCTTCATCATCGATCTGGCGACGCTGACCGGCGCCATTCTGGTGGCGCTGGGGCAGGAGCACGCCGGGCTCTTCTCCAACAATGACGAGCTGGCGGGCCGCATCCTCGAGGCCGGCAAGGCGACCGGCGAGAAGCTCTGGCGTCTGCCGATGGGCCCGGCCTATGACAAGCTGGTCGATTCGAAATTCGCCGATATGAAGAACACGGGCGGCCGTCACGCCGGCTCGATCACGGCGGCGCAATTTCTGGAGCGATTCGTCGACAAGACGCCCTGGGCGCATCTCGACATCGCCGGCACGGGCATGGGCTCGCCGGCTTCGGACATCAACCAGAGCTGGGCGTCCGGCTGGGGCGTGCGGCTGCTGGACCGTCTGGTGAAGGATTATTACGAAGGCTGAAGCGGCCCGCCGCCCCGCCGGCCATCGGCGGGGCGGCGTCGATACGACGGCATTCGGATAATCGCGTTCGGATAACCTCTTGCTCGACCGACCGGAGCAGTCTATAGACGCCCTCGTCCGCTCCCTTCGTCTAGTGGCCCAGGACGTCGCCCTCTCACGGCGAAAACAGGGGTTCGAGTCCCCTAGGGAGCGCCATTTGCGTATAAAACCGCGAACGCCATTGCCGATTTGTTCTCCGCCGGAGACGACGGCCTGTTCGAGGCTGGTTTTCGAGCCGTGAATGCGGATGACGTGGTCGTCGACCTCGACGACCGCCCGCAAATAGGCCCTGCGGAACGACGTTTCGCCGACTGTGATCTTTTCTCGCATGACGGCGCGCAGCCTGGGATTCGAATTCGATCTCAGAGGCCGCATAGACGATAATTGGAGCGTCATCGCCGATTACACGCATGACGACGTGCGAACCGTGGAGGGCGCGAGCTCCTACGATCCGCTGACGCTCATCGCGACGCAGCTCGCCATCGCCAGCGCCGAGCTGCCGGGCAGTCCGCGCAACTACGGCAATCTGCGCGGGACTTCCATATTCGGCGCTCGATCGATCACGCGCCCCCCTCGACCGATGCGGAAGTCGACGCCACGCGCCGTATCGATCGCATTGTCGCAGGCGAGAGCGCCGAATTTCGCGCGAATGTCGCGGCTGTGGCTGTCGATATCGCGCCGCATGGGCCACATCCGAAATCTGGTCGCGCGTGAACGCCATGCCGGGGTAATCGGCCAGCGCCGCAGCTGCGGCGGCGGCGAGGGCGAGCCGCAATTCCTTTGTGCAGTTACCCCTTCGCTGAGCGGTAAGGAGGCGCGCTCGACGCGAGGGCGGCGGCGCGGCGTCAAAAATCGGCGTCGAAGCCCGATCTCTGCTTTGCAGAAGAAGCGACGAGCGCTATATTGATATGTCGATAGGTCCAGACATAACGGAACATCACCCAGAGGGACGCCAATGATGGAAGACAGGGTCTATAATGTGCTTTTTCTCTGCACCGGCAATTCCGCGCGCTCGATCATCGCCGAGGCGATCCTCGATCGCGTGGGCGCCGGTCGCTTCAAAGCCTATAGCGCGGGCTCTAGGCCAAAAGGCGAGGTCAATCCGTACACGGTGGCGGTGTTGGAGAAGTCCGGCTTCAAAGCGGATGGTTATCGCTCCAAAAGCTGGAGCGAATTTGCCGAGCCCGGCGCTCCGCCGCTCGATTTCGTCTTCACCGTCTGCGACGACGCCGCGAAGGAAGAGTGCCCCTATTGGCCGGGCCAGCCGATGACGGCGCATTGGGGTTTGCCCGACCCTGCCGCTGTCGAAGGGACCGAGATCGAGAAGCATCTGGCCTTCGCCGATGCGTTCCGTATGCTCAACAACCGCATCTCGATCTTCGCCTCCCTTCCGATGAAGGGCCTCGACAAGCTCTCCTTGCAGAGGCGGCTCGAGGAGATCGGCAAGGCGAAGCCTGTCGACGCCCCCTGAGCGCGTCGCGCTCGGAGGCGGATGGCTCGGGTCATGCTCGAAACGCCGGACTTGCGATCTGATGGAACCGGACGATCCGACTCCCGATTTGGACCCGTTGCTGTGCGAGGCTCTTTCATGGGTCGTCCGCATGCATTCGGGCGAAGCGACCCGCGCCCATCTCGTCGAGCTGCAGCAGTGGCGCGGGATGAGATTCGAGCATGAGGAAGCCTTCCGCGAAGCCTCGCGGCTCTGGCGCGCCTGCCGTGAGGCGGCGCGCGAGCTGGCCGAGGAAGCCGCAGCCGCGACGGCCGCCGCGGATCCGCCTCCGGCAGGCGCTCGATGCGATCCGCTCCAGGACCGCTTGTCGACAGGTAGTGACGCGTCGAGAATTCGACTATTCTCGCCAAAGGGCCGCTGACGGTCCAAGGAGGCGAGGGACAAATGACGGAAGATCGGATCGCCGCAGCCGAGATCGTCGGTATTTTCGAGGCCTTGGCGCAGACGACGCGCCTCGAGGCCTATCGTCTGCTGCTGCGCTATCTTCCCTATGGACTGCCTGCGGGCGACATCGCCCGCCTTCTGGCCGTGCCGCACAATACGCTCTCGACCCATATCGCCCATCTCGAACGCGCCGGACTCGTCCTCGGACGACGCGAGGGGCGTTCGGTGATCTACGCCGCCAATTCCAGCAAATTGGGCCATGTGCTCACGACGATGCTGACCGATCTCGGAGCATCGCTCGATGATCTCACTCTCGCGGCGCCCGCCTTTCCGCAGAAGCGTCCGAAATCGGCGAGCAAGCGGGTCCGCAATGTTTTGTTTCTCTGCTCCGGCAACGCCGCGCGCTCCATTCTGGCGGAGGCGATTCTGAACCGCGAGGGCGGCGACCGCTTCCGCGCTTTTTCGGCCGGCAGCAGGCCCGCCGAGCGGCCCGATCCGGTCGGCGTGGAACTGCTGTCGTCGCTCGGCTACGACACGCGAGAGTTTCGCTCCAAGAGCTGGAAGGAGTTTACGAAGCCCGACGCGCCACGAATGGACTTTGTCATCACCCTCTGTGACGACATTTGCGAGCAGCCCTGCGGCCCCTGGCCGCGCAACGCGCTGCTGGCGCATTGGGGCGTCGCCGATCCGGCGATGGCGAAGGGCGACGACGCGCAGAAACGCGCCGCCTTCATGGAAGCCTATCGGCGCCTCGGCGCGAGGCTGACGGCCTTCGTCAATCTGCCCTTCGAGTCGCTGGACCGGGCGGCGCTGAAGAGCCGTCTCGCCGATATTGCGACGATGGAGGGGGCGACGGAACTGGCGGTGAATAATGCTGCGTGAGGGATAGGTGGGGTGGATGGCGGAATGAACGTCGGTGTTGGGTGGGTTCGAGATTCCGTGACACGCCAGCGGTGAAAATCTTGCGCGCTTCCGAATGTGCGCGATTATGTGAACGGCGGCGGCGCTATGCGCCGGAACAACATCCGGCGGCTCGACCATGCGCGTTCGCCTCCTGAATCGGCGGGCATGGCGCGTCGCCGTAAGAGCAGAAGACACAACAATCCCCGGCCTTCGGCTTGAGCACGGCCCCGCATCCCTTGCACGCATAGAGGAACTGGCAGGCGTCGGTCGGCATCGTCTCAGTCGCCTGACCGCCGCAAATCGGGCAGGTTATCGTCGAGTCGAGTTGCATTCACCGCCCCCAGAAGAACTTCAGCAGCAAAGGATCTATGTGGCGCCAGCTCGCAGCCAGCGCCACGATGAGAGAGGCGAGCAGCAGCAGCGCCAGCGTCGCGCGGGATCGCTCCGGCGAGGCGCAGCCCACACGCGAAACGCAAGGAGCCGGACGCTTCCACCACCAAGCGCCCAATCCCCCGGCAATGGCCAAGGCGCTGACGACCAGAAACGGGACGCGCGACTCGGCGACCATCTCGATGCCGGCGAGAACGCTCGCGCCCGCGCCTGCCGCGGCGAGTCCGAGCGGAATGACACAGCACGAGGAGGCGACGACAGCGCCGAGACCCGCGACGAGCCCCAATGAGGCGAGCCACTTCGAAGTGGCCGGCATGGCGGGAGGAGAGGTTGACGGTGAAGTCATCTCGTCAGCAGCATCGTCCACGGTCATGGCTCGCCCTTCCTTCATGGTTGGGCTATCCTGCAACCCGTAGCGGCTACGGGTGCAAGAGAAATTCCATGCGGCCATTGACGATCGGTCGGCTCGCGGCGGCGGCGGGCGTCAACCTCGAGACCGTGCGCTATTATGAGCGTATCGATCTCATGCTCCCGCCGGCACGGACAGCGAGCGGACATCGCGCCTATGACGCGGCGCATATTCGAAGGCTCGCCTTTATCCGCCGCGCCCGCGAGCTCGGTTTCAGCATCGAGGAAATTCGCGCCCTTCTCGCTCTCGCCGAGCCGACTCGTGCTTCCTGCGCCGAAGTTCGAGAAATTGCGAGGGTCCATCTCGACGACGTGCGGACGAAGCTCGCCGACCTCACGAAGCTCGAGCACATTCTCGGCGAGACGATCGGCCGTTGTTCCGGCGATCCTGCCCCGCCATGCCCAGTGCTCGATATGTTGGATGTCGGAGCGAAGCCTGATTAGGCTCTGCCTCCTCATTCATGTCGCCAGATCTTGATGGCGGAAACGATGAGGATCGCAGCCAGAAGCGGCAGCAAAATTGCGCTCGGCGCCATGCCGAGCAGACGTCCGCCAATGAATGTACCGACGATCGAGCCGAGCGCCATGACGACGACAAAGGATTGATTTTGTCGTAACACCGCGAAACTACGATCGCGGCTGTAACGGGCGAAGCCAACGATCATCGTCGGCAGACTGATCGCGAGCGAGAGGCTGCCCGCGAGCTTGATATCCACGCCAAACAGCAAAACTAGGGTCGGGATAAGCAGTTCTCCTCCCGCAACGCCGAGAAGCGAGGCGACGAGCCCGATGATGAAGCCCGCCGCAACTCCCGCAACGAATTGGAGACTGCCGCTCGCGAGTCCGCTCGCATGCTGGTCATGGCCGAACACCAGCAGGGCGGCTATGCCCACCAGCAGCAGAGCAATCACGCGGTAGAGCGTCGCCGATTTGAGGCGCGTCGCCCATCCCGCCCCGATCCATGCGCCGAGGAGACTTCCTGCCAGCAGATTGAGAATAACCGGCCATTGAGCGGCGACGTCGCCCAGCGACACGGCCGACGCCCGAAACGGCAAGGCCGAGGCGACAACGACAAGACTCGTCGCTTTATTGACGATGACCGCTTCGAGCGCGCCGAACTCGAATGCGCCAATCAGTAATGGCAGACGGAATTCAGCGCCGCCCAACCCGATCAGTCCGCCGAGCGTTCCGATGATCGCTCCGCCGCCGAACGTCGCCGCTTTGTTGTCCCGCACGCGTGCTCCTCACTTTTTCTCGCGGCGTTGCGCGGTATATGCCACGCGACGTTCACTGCGATGTGCATAGGTCCGAGATTCCACTTCCGCAACCCGGAAGCACGACAAGCCAGTCCCTTGACTAAACGGATATTTCAAATATACTGGAACTATGGAAAAGAACAACGCCATCGCGGCCCTCGTCGCGCTCGCTCACGAGTCCCGCCTCGATATTTTCCGGCTGCTGATGCAAGCGGGCCCCAAGGGGCTTCCCGCCGGAAAAATCAGCGAGCGGCTCGGGCTTCCTGCGACGACGCTGTCTTTCCACCTCAATCAGCTCAAGCACGCCGATCTCGTGACGTTCCGTCGGGACGGCCGCTCGCTGATCTATTCGGCCGCCTATCCCGTCATGAATGCGCTGCTCGCCTATCTGACGGAGAATTGCTGCAAGGGCGACGCCGCCGCTTGCTGCGTCACGGAAGCCGATACGACCTGCCAGACCGAGAGGGTTCCATGAAGCGCCTGCATCTGCATGTGTCCGTCGATGACCTGCCCCGATCCATCCATTTCTACAGCGCGCTGTTCGGCGCCGCGCCGACAGTCGAGAAGCCCGATTACGCCAAATGGATGCTCGACGATCCGCGCGTGAATTTCGCTATTTCGGCGCGAGGCGGGTCGAGCCTCGGATTGGAGCATCTCGGCATTCAGGTCGAAACCACGGACGAGCTGCACGACGTTTATGGCCGCCTGAAGCAGGCCGGCGGGCGCGTCTATGAAGAGGGCGCGACCACCTGCTGCTATGCGAAGTCGGAAAAATCCTGGATCGCCGATCCGCAAGGGCTGATGTGGGAGACGTTTCTCACGACCGGAGAAAGCCCGGTTTATGGCGGCGATCCGGCGCTGGACGCGCTGAAGGGCGAGGCTGGCGCCTGTTGCACGCCGACGACGCCGCAAGGCGAATGCTGTCCGCCGAAGCCGGACCTTCCCGCAAAGGCGCCGTGCTGCGGCGCGAAGGAGCCCGCATGAGCGCGCCCGATGTGATCATCTATCACAATCCCGATTGCGGAACCTCGCGCAACACGCTCGGCCTCATCCGCAACGCCGGGATAGAGCCGCATGTGATCGAATATTTGAAGACGCCGCCGACGCGCGCGCTGCTCGAGCAGCTCATCGCGCGAATGGGAATATCGACGCGGGCGCTGCTGCGGGAAAAAGGGACGCCCTATCACGAACTCGGCCTCGGCGATCCGACGCTGACCGACGAGCAATTGCTCGACGCGATGATGGCGCATCCGATCCTCATCAATCGGCCGATCGTCGTCACCTCCATGGGCGTGAAGCTGTGCCGTCCGTCGGAGGCGGTTCTGGACATTCTGCCGCTGCCGCAGCGCGGCGCCTTTTACAAGGAGGACGGCGAGCTCATCGTCGATTCCGCCGGCCGGCGCGTGGCGACGGCATAACAATCGAGGGAGACGGATATGACGGCGATCGAAATCTATGACCCGGCGCTCTGTTGCAGCACCGGCGTGTGCGGAACCGAGGTCGATCAGGCGCTGGTGAGCTTTGCCGCCGATGTCGATTGGGCCAAGCAGAACGGCGCTCGCATCGAGCGATTCAATTTGGCGCAGCAGCCGCTCGCCTTCGCCGAGAATGCGATCGTCAAAGCCTTTCTGGAGCGTTCTGGGCAGGAGGCGCTGCCTCTGGTGCTCGTCGCGGGCGAGGTCGCTCTCGCCGGGCGCTATCCGAGCCGCAGCGAGCTTGCCCGCTGGGCCGGCCTCGTCGAGACCGCGACGGAGCCGAAGCACAGCGGATGCTGCGGCGGCGGCAGTTGCTGAAGGCCCGTGATGAAATTCCTCGAGCAGCCGCCGCGCTTCCTGTTCTTCACCGGCAAGGGCGGGGTCGGCAAAACATCGATCGCCTGCGCGACGGCGATCGCGCTCGCCGAGGCCGGGCGGCGCGTGCTGCTGGTCAGCACCGATCCGGCGTCCAATGTGGCGCAAGTGTTCGGAACGATCATCGGCAATCGGATCACCGACATTCCTGGCGCGCCGGGCCTGTCGGCGCTGGAGATCGACCCGCAGGCCGCTGCGCAGGCCTATCGCGACCGCATTGTCGGCCCGGTGCGCGGCCTGCTTCCGGACGCTGTGGTGAAGGGGATCGAGGAGCAGCTATCGGGCGCCTGCACGACGGAGATCGCCGCCTTCGATGAATTCACCGCGCTGCTGGTCGATTCCGCGCTCACCGCGAATTACGATCACATCGTCTTCGACACAGCGCCGACGGGGCATACGATCCGCCTGCTGCAATTGCCGGGCGCCTGGAGCGGCTTTCTCGAATCCGGCAAGGGCGACGCCTCTTGCCTCGGGCCGCTGGCGGGGCTGGACAAGCAACGCGCGCAATATGGCCGCGCCGTCGAGGCGCTGGCCGACGCCGAGCGCACGCGCCTCGTGCTGGTCGCCCGCGCGCAGCGATCGGCGCTGAACGAAATCGCCCGCACGCATAAGGAGCTGGCGGCGATCGGCATCGCGCAGCAATATCTCGTCATCAATGGCTTGCTGCCGGAAGAGGAGGCGAAGCAGGATTCGCTCGCCGCCGCCATCTATGAGCGCGAGCAGGCGGCGTTGCGCGCGCTTCCCGCCGAGCTCGCCGCTTTGCCCTGTGATCGCGTCGCGCTCAGGCCGTTCAATCTCGTCGGCCTGGACGCCTTGCGGCAATTGCTCGGCGCGACGCCGTCGCCGGCGAACGCGAGCGAGGACGAGCCGATCGCGCTCGACGCGCCGAGCCTATCGGAGCTGGTCGACGCAATAGCGGCGGACGGTCATGGCCTCGTGATGCTGATGGGCAAGGGCGGCGTCGGCAAGACGACTCTGGCGGCCGCCGTCGCCGTGGAGCTCGCGCGCCGCGGACTGCCCGTGCATCTCACCACCTCCGATCCGGCCGCGCATCTTTCGGAAACGCTGCATGGATCATTGGAGCATCTGAAAGTGAGCCGCATCGATCCGCACGCCGAAACGGAGCGCTATCGTCGCGAGATATTGGCCGCCAAGGGCGCCGAGCTGGACGCCGCCGGCCGCGCGCTGCTGGAAGAAGATTTGCGCTCGCCCTGCACCGAGGAGATCGCCGTGTTTCAGGCCTTCTCGCGCATTATCCGCGAGGCGGGCGAGAGTTTCGTCGTGATGGACACGGCGCCGACCGGCCATACCCTTCTGCTGCTGGACGCGACCGGCGCCTATCATCGCGAGGTCGCGCGCCAATTGGACGCCAAAGGCGCGCATTACACGACGCCGATGATGCAATTGCAGAATCCCAAGCAGACCAAAGTTCTGCTGGCGACGCTCGCCGAGACGACGCCCGTTCTGGAGGCGGCCGGCCTTCAGGCCGATTTGCGGCGCGCCGGAATCGAGCCTTGGGCGTGGATCATCAACAATAGCGTGGCCGCCGCGCGCCCGCATTCGCCGCTGCTCCGTCAGCGCGCGCGCAATGAGATACGCGAGATCGACGCCGTCGCCGCCACTCATGCGCGGCGCTATGCGATCGTCCCGCTGCTGAAGGAAGAGCCGGTCGGCGTTTCTCGCCTTCTGGAATTGGCGGGCCGCGCCGTCGAAGCCGCCTGATATTTCACCGAAAGGAAAACCGATGGAACTGCGCGCAACTCCGGCCGCCATGGAGCCGGATCGAAGCAAAGCATCCGCCGCGCCCGCCATGGGCGTTTTCGAGCGCTATCTGACCCTGTGGGTCGCGCTCTGCATCATCGTCGGCATCGCGCTCGGCCAGGCGGCGCCCGTCGTTTTTCACGCCATTGGAGAGGCGACGGTCGCGCAAGTGAATCTCCCGGTCGCGGCGCTGGTGTGGCTGATGATCATCCCCATGCTGCTGAAGATCGACCTCGCCGCGCTGGCGCAGGTGCGCGAGCATTGGCGCGGCATCGCTGTGACCGTCGGCATCAATTGGCTGGTGAAACCCTTCTCCATGGCTCTGCTCGGCTGGCTGTTCATCGCGCATCTGTTCCGGCCCTTTCTTCCGGCCGATCAGATCGACGCCTATATCGCCGGCCTCATTCTGCTGGCGGCGGCGCCCTGCACGGCCATGGTGTTCGTGTGGTCCAATCTCGTCGATGGCGAGCCGCATTTCACTTTGTCGCAAGTCGCGCTCAACGACACGATCATGATCGTCGCTTTTGCGCCGCTCGTCGCTCTGCTGCTCGGCCTGTCGTCCATCACCGTGCCATGGGGCACGCTGCTTCTGTCGGTCGGCCTCTATATCGTCGCGCCGGTCATCGCATCGCAGCTTTGGCGACGCGCGCTGTTGGCGAAGGGCGGCGCGGCGGCGCTGGCCGCGACGCTGCGCGTGCTCGGCCCGCTTTCGCTCGTCGCGCTGCTGCTCACGCTCGTCATTCTGTTCGGCCTGCAGGGCGAAGAGATCATGCGACAGCCGCTGGTCATCGCGCTCCTGGCGACGCCGATCCTGATCCAGGTCTATTTCAACGCCGGCCTCGCCTATCTCCTCAATCGCCGCCTCGGCGTCGAATGGTGCGTCGCCGGGCCTTCGGCGCTGATCGGGGCCAGCAATTTCTTCGAGCTCGCCGTCGCGACGGCGATCGCTTTGTTCGGTTTCCAATCGGGCGCGGCGCTCGCGACCGTCGTCGGCGTGCTGGTCGAGGTGCCGGTCATGCTCTCCGTCGTCCATATCGTCCGCCGGTCGCGGACATGGTACGAGAACGCCGGCGCGTCCTCGCGCGCGTGAGCGGCGCATAGCGAGATCGGGGAAATCGGATGAACGAATTAGAAGTAGCAAAGGCGAAAGCCGCCGCCGCCTACAATGCCGCCGCCGACTATTTCGACCACCCCGTCAGCTCGTTCTGGCATCGCTTCGGACGAGAGACCGTCGATCGCGTAGATCTTCGTCCCGGCGAATGCGTGCTCGACGTCTGCTGCGGCAGCGGCGGCTCGGCTTTGCCGGCCGCCGAGCGCGTCGGGCCGAAGGGCAGAGTGATCGCCGTCGATCTCGCTGAACGCTTGATCGCATTGGCCGCGTCGAAAGCGCAGAGCAAAGGCCTCGACACGATCGAGTTCCGCGTCGCCGACATGCTCGCCCTCGGCTATCCGGACGACGCATTCGATGCGGTGATTTGCGTGTTCGGCGTCTTTTTCGTGCCCGATATGACCGCGGCGGTTCGGGAGCTGTGGCGCATGGTGCGTCCGGGCGGCCGGCTCGCCATCACCACCTGGGGCCCAAACCTGTTCGAGCCTGCGAACGGCGCCTTCTGGAGCGCGATACGGCAGGAGCGACCCGATCTCTACCGGGGCTTCAACCCCTGGGACCGCATTTCCCAACCGACGGGCCTGCGCGAAATGCTGGCCGAGGCTGGCGTGAGCGGCGCCGACATAGTGGCGGAAGCAGGACGTCACCCCCTCCAGTCGCCGGACGATTGGTGGGCGATCGCTATGGGCAGCGGCTATCGCGGGACGCTCGCACAGCTCGATCCCCAAACTTTTTCGCGGGTCCGAGAGACAAATCTGTCTCTTCTGCGCGCGAGCGGCGCGACTTCGATCGAGACGAATGTCCTTTACGCCGTCGCCGCCAAAGAAATCTCCCCGATGTGACGCTCGGGCGCGAGGAGCGCAGACCGGCGACGGGTTTTGCCCGAGATGCTTTTGCCCGGGATACATGGGCAATCGCGCGCGCGAGGAGAGCCGATTGCTCGGCGCGGGACGGCCGGCTACTCTGCCGCCGCTTTCGGGGGGAGATATGCTGACAGGCGAATTACGCGGCAAGATCGATGGCGTCTGGAATGATTTCTGGTCCGGCGGCCTCGCCAATCCGCTTCAGGTCATCGAACAGATCACTTTTCTCATCTTCATCAAGCGCCTCGACGAGATGCAGGAGCTCGAGGAGCGCAAGGCGACGACGCTGAAACGCCCGCTCGAGCGGCGCATCTTCCCGGAGGGCGCGGACGCCCGCGACGAGCCCTACGAAAATCTGCGCTGGTCCCGCTTCAAGCATTTCGCCGGGCCGGAAATGTTCCGCATCGTCGACGAGCATGTGTTTCCCTTCATCCGCTCGCTCAACGGCGACGGCGGCGCCTATGCGCGGCACATGCGCGACGCGCGCTTTCAAATCCCCAGCCCGCAGCTTCTCGCCAAGGTCGTCGACAAGCTCTCGCAGATCGACATGGGCGATCGCGACACCAAGGGCGACGTCTATGAATATATGCTGGCGAAAATCGCCTCCGCCGGACAGAACGGCCAGTTCCGCACGCCGCGCCACATCATCGCGCTGATGGTGGAGCTGACGCAGCCCAAACCCGAGGATACGATCTGCGATCCCGCCGCCGGCACCTGCGGCTTTCTCGTCGCCGCCGGCGAATATTTGCGCGACAAACACAAGGATCTCTTCCGCGACGAGAAGCTGCGCGCGCATTTTCACGAAAAGCTGTTCAACGGCTTCGATTTCGATCCCACCATGCTGCGCATCGGCGCGATGAACATGGCGCTGCATGGCGTCGAGAACGCCAATGTCGCCTATCGCGATTCGCTCGCCGAGGATCATTCCGAGGACGCCGGGCGCTATTCGCTGGTGCTCGCCAATCCGCCCTTCGCCGGCTCGCTCGATTATGAGACGACGGCCAAGGATTTGCAGCGCATCGTCAAGACCAAGAAGACCGAGCTCTTGTTCCTGGCGCTGTTCCTGCGGCTCTTGAAGACCGGCGGGCGCGCGGCGGTCATCGTGCCGGACGGCGTGCTGTTCGGCTCCTCCAAGGCGCATAAGGATTTGCGCCGCCTGCTGGTCGAGGAGAACAAGCTCGAGGCGGTGGTGAAGCTGCCGTCTGGCGTTTTCCGGCCTTATGCGGGCGTCTCAACGGCGATCCTCGTCTTCACCCGCACCGGCGTCGGCGGCACGGATCATGTGTGGTTCTATGACGTGCAGGCGGACGGCTGGTCGCTCGACGACAAGCGCCAGCCGCTGCTTTCCTCCGAGAAGCTCGGGCCGACGCCGGAGGCGGCGCTCGAGGAGAGCGAGGAGCAGAAGAACAATCTTCCCGACGTGCTGATGCGCTTCGAGGAGCGGGGCGCCGCCGAGCGCGAGCGCCCGCGCACGGCGCAGAGCTTTTGCGTGCCCAAGGCGGATATTGCGGCGGCGGGCTATGACCTCTCGCTCAATCGCTATCGCGAGGTGGAGCATGAGGAGGTGGAGCACGAGAGCCCGGCGGCGATAATCGCCGATCTGCGGCGGCTCGAGGCGGAGATTGCGGAGGGGATGACGCGGCTCGAGGAGATGGTGGGGTGAACGTCAAATCGATCGCGCTCAGCGAGGTGGCGGAATTCAATCCGCCCGCGCCTGCTCTGGCAGCCGACGAGGAAGTCTCATTCGTGCCCATGGCCGCTGTTTCCGAACTCGGCGTGATGCACGTGACTGAACACGCGAGAGTCGCCGACCTCAAGTCTGGCTACAGTTATATGCGAACCGGCGACGTATTGGTGGCGAAGATCACACCTTGTTTCGAGAACAATAAGATCGCCGTGGCGTCATTGGATCGTCCGCATGGATATGGCTCGACGGAGTTCCATGTCATTCGCCCGCGCAAAGAGAAGTTAGAGGCACGCTTTCTCGTTCACTTTTTGCGCCAGGACCAAATCAGAACAGCCGGCGAAAGGCGAATGACCGGGAGCGCCGGT
The DNA here is from genome assembly GCF_003113265.1 of Methylosinus sporium. Lineage (GTDB taxonomy): Bacteria > Pseudomonadota > Alphaproteobacteria > Rhizobiales > Beijerinckiaceae > Methylosinus > Methylosinus sporium. The sequence goes on along the minus strand of NZ_PUIV01000010.1, from coordinate 628 downwards.
CAACGGCGTGTTCCGAAACAGTTTCTCGGCGAGCTTGCCGTCCCGCTGCCGCCCCTCGACGAGCAGCGGCGGATCGCGGCGATCCTCGATCAGGCCGACGACCTGCGGCGCAAGCGGCGGGAGGCGTTGGGGCGGCTAGAGAAGCTTTCTCAGATGCTCTTCCTCGCAGCAGTCGGCGAGGATAATTCGCATCCGCATGTAAAGCTCTCCAGCGCCTGCGAACTCATTACGGACGGAACCCACTACACTCCCACCTACGCCGCTAAAGGAACGATTTTTCTCTCGGCTCGTAATGTAGTGTCCGGTGTAGTTGATTGGGACAATATAAAATTTATCCCAGATTCCCTACACATGGAGTTACAGAAACGCATATCGCCTAGGCTCAATGACGTTCTGCTGGCCAAGAACGGCACGACTGGCGTTGCCGCTCTTGTAGACAGAGATTTGGTTTTCGACATCTATGTTAGTCTCGCGCTGCTGCGGGCCGGCTCTTCCCTCTTGCCGCAATTTTTGCTTGCGGCATTGAACTCGCCATCCTGTAAGAAGCAATTCGATGGCGCCCTGAAAGGCATTGGTGTTCCTAACTTGCACTTGAAGGATATTCGGGAGGCCAAAATTCCCCTTCCCC
>NZ_PUIV01000009.1 GCF_003113265.1 Methylosinus sporium | reverse complement strand
GACATGCGCACGCGCTCCTCGCGCTCGGCGTCGGCCGGCGCCGCGCCCCACCGCCCCGCCGGCCGACGCCGAGCGCGAGGAGCGCGTGCGCATGTCGCGCCTGCGTCAGACCATCGCCAAGCGGTTGAAAGAGGCGCAATCCAACGCCGCGATGCTGACGACCTTCAACGAGGTCGACATGTCGTCGGTGATGGCGCTGCGCAATCGCTACAAGGAGCTGTTCGAGAAGAAGCATCAGGTGAAGCTCGGCTTCATGGGCTTCTTCGTGAAAGCCTGCTGCAAGGCGCTGGAGGAAGTGCCGGCCGTCAACGCCGAGATCGACGGTTCCGACGTCATCTACAAGCACTATTGCCACATAGGCGTCGCCGTGGGCACGGACAAAGGCCTCGTCGTGCCGGTGGTGCGCGACGCCGATCGCATGAGCGTCGCCGAGATCGAGAAGGCGATCGGCGATTTCGGGCGCAAGGCGCGCGAAGGAAAGCTCGATCTCGAAGATCTGACCGGCGGCACCTTCACCATCTCCAATGGCGGCATCTACGGCTCGCTGATGTCGACGCCTATTCTCAACGCCCCGCAATCGGGCATATTGGGGATGCACAAGATAGAGGAGCGGCCGGTCGTCGTCGCCGGCAAGATCGAGATTCGTCCCATGATGTATCTCGCCCTTTCCTATGATCATCGCATCGTGGACGGCAAAGAGGCGGTCACCTTCCTGGTGCGGGTCAAGGAGCAGCTCGAGGACCCGGCGCGGCTCGTGCTCGATTTGTGACGGTTCCACGAAAATTCCGGCGGCGCCCCTGAAAATCGGGCGCCGCAATGCACAGATATCTCCCGTGCTACGCGTGTAGGCGTCCGCCGGGCGGGTCGATACGACCGCCGAGGAGTGTGAGATGGAAGGCAAGACCGCGACCGAGAGAAGAATCCCCCTGCTGACCCCCGAGCAGTTCGCGCATTTGGGCGATGGAGCGATCGCCTATGTGCGGACGATGCGCTCGGAGGATGTCAAGCGGCTCTACCCTCAGGCCCCGGCCATAGAACCCGGCCTGACGCTTTTCGCGCTGCTCGGCGCGGACGGCACGCCGATCGTCCTCGCCGATACGGAAGAGGGGGCCCTCGCCAACGCCTGGCAGCAGCAGCTGCAGACCGTCAGCCTCCACTGAGGCTGACGGGCGGACGAAAATCGGCTAAGCTCTGCCCGTGACGCGCCGTGGCGCGGCTCCTATGGTCGGAGATTTTCATGAGCGACTCGCTGTTGGATCGAAGCAAGATCATGGTCGAGCCACAGACAGACCAAAGCGCGAAAGCGGGAACGGCCGGCTACGGGCTGGAGCGCCTTTTTCGTCCGATCGTGGATTTCATCCGCTCGATGGCCGATGGAGTCGAGTCGATAAGACCGCTCGAGGACGATATTCGGACGATGTCGGCCGAGGCGCAAAGACTGTCGAAATCGATGCGGGATTATGGCTCGGAATTGCGCGGTTACGGAGCCTGGGCGAAAAAATTCTAAAGTTTTTTCAGTCGGTTTTATTTTACGGAGCTGCCCGCTTTGTTCGGAGGCACGAAGGATACTTTGGCGCAGCTCGCGGCGCGGCTGGCGGAGCTCTACAAGGAAATCGTGACGACGACGGTGCAGTTCGACGAGTTGCGTCGATACACCAAGGAATCGCTCGACGAATTCAAGCGCCTGCTCGAGCGGCAAAGCGACAAGATCGACCGCATAGAACGTGAGCGGATCACGGCCGAGGCCGAGCTGACGGCGAGAATCAAATTTCTGGAGGGGCGGTTGGATGTATTGAGCGAAAAGGCGCTCCATATCGCCGTGGCGGACATAGCCGCGGGCTATGTGAAGCGCGGCGGCGACGGAGAAGCCGTCAAACGGCTCACCGACGGGAGCTGACCGGCGCCGAGATTGCTTCACCCTTCCGGACTTTATAGCGATTCCGAGGAGGAACGGTATGGAAGAGCCGACACGCGAAATCTTCGCCGTTTGCCATGTGAACGATGTCGCAAAACGCCGGGCCGTCGGCTATGTGCTGGCCCGCGTCAATGACGAGGGCAAGACCGTGCCCTTCCCGGTCGTCATCGTGCGTCACGTCGGCAAATATTACGGCTATGTCAACCGCTGCCCGCACCAGGGCAGCCGTCTCGACTTCGAGCCGAAATCCTTCCTGGACCCGACGCAGCGTTTCCTGCTGTGCGGCAAGCATGGCGCGCAATTCGACATTCCGACCGGCGTCTGCAACGACGGTCCCTGCGTCGGCGCTCAGCTCGAGAAGGTCGAGGTGGTCATAGACGACAATGAAGTCTGCGTCACGGGCGTGACCATTGCCGAGGAAGACGGTCTCGACCGCGAGGAGAACGACGTCTATCCGGAGGTCGTCATCACCGCCGACTGAGCCGCGCTGGCTCCCCTCGATTCTCATCGCTGGGCCTTTTTGCGTGATGGACGTCGGCATAGACTGCGCCGTCCGGAATCGCCCAGCGGGGGAACGATGAAGACCGCGCTCGTCATACGTCATATCGCCTTCGAGGATCTCGGCAGTTTCGCCGAGCCGCTCGCCGAGGCGGGTTATCGGATCCATTATGTCGAGGCGGGGATGCAGAATATCCCCGCCGAGGCGGCCGAGGCCGATCTTCTCATCGTGCTCGGCGGGCCGATCGGCGTCTATCAGACCGAGGACTATCCTTTTTTGGCGCAGGAGGCGGCGCTGCTTCGCGCGCGGCTCGGGCGCGACGCGCCGACTTTGGGCGTTTGTCTCGGCTGCCAACTCATGGCCGCGGCGCTCGGGGCCCGGGTCTATCCGGGCGGCGCCGGCAAGGAAATCGGCTTTGCGCCGATCACGCTGACGGAGGCGGGGCGCGACAGCGCGCTCGCCGCGCTCGTCGAGCCCGAGGCGGATGTGCTGCACTGGCACGGCGACACTTTCGACCTTCCAGAGCAGGCGGCGCTGCTCGCCTCTTCGGCGCTCTATCCGCATCAGGCCTTTGCGATGGGGCGGCGCGGCCTCGCGCTGCAATTCCATCCGGAAGCGGAGAAGGACAGCCTCGAGCGCTGGTTCATCGGCCATACGGCGGAGCTCTCGTCCGCCGGCGTCTCCATCGCGGGGCTGCGCGCCGCCGCTGCCACCAAAGCGCCCGGCCTGCAGGAACGCAGCCGGCGCTTCATCGCGCGCTGGCTCGCCGAAATCGCCAAATGAAACGCGCGGTCCGCGGACGCCGGGAATGCGTCGCTGGACCGCGCGAGAACGACGCCGCTGGGCGTGGCGACGTCGCTTGACTCTTAAAAAAAGTCAGCCGCGAACGGAGACCTTGCGGAAGGGGTTCTCGTGGTTCGTCATGAACGCATGGCCGAACTCGGTCTTGTTCCACTCGACGGACTCGGCCGCCAGGAACTTCAGCGCCGTGATGGCGATGGGGAAATCCTTGGTGGCGGAAACGCTCGCCAGCTTGATTTCCGTATTGCCCGGGCCGACCGAGAGATCGACGACCGGCGTGCCGTCGGCCTTGGAGAGGCGCGCCCAGCCGGGCGTGCCGATGCCGGTGGCGATGACCGACGGCTCGGCGAACAGCGGGGCGGCGGCGCCGTCGGCCCCATCCGGGCCGAAAGCGGGAGACTGGAAGGTGAAGGTCGCCATCACCTCGCTGCGGGTGATCTTATGGTCCGGTCCGATCGGACGTCCGGTCGAATACAGAACCAGTTTGCCGCCGTCGAGCGCCGCCTTGACATCATCGAGCGTCGCCGAAGCAAAAGCCTCCGCCAGTCTCATATCGCTTTCTCCACTTTGCGAAATGCACGCCGCTTTTGCGACAAAAGCGACATGCGGGACAGGTTCTCGCCCCGAGCTTCGCAATTGTCATGCCGCGCGTCTCACAATTTGAAGGAAAACGAAACGGTCGTTCGGCGGTCTCAACCGCCGAATAATTTCTCGAAAATATTCTTTTCCTCCCGCGACGGGCCGCGCCGCGGGCGGGGCGTCTGGCTCGGAATGTCGGCGGGCGGCATCAGCGCCTCGAGCCCATGAACCGAGCCGGGCGCGACATCCTCGTCCTCGTCGCGGACCTGACGGCGGCGCGAGGGCCGCGGCGGCGGGGCGTCCGGCTCTGGATCGGAGGAGAAAAAATCGAGCAGCGGCGCGATGGGCGAGAGGCTGTCCGCCGGCGCCGCGGCCGAGCGCCAGGAGCCGGAGGGCAGGGCCGCGACCGGCACGCCCTGATGCGCCGCTTTCATGAAGCGGCTCCAGACCTCGACCGGCAGATTGCCGCCCGAGACTTTCTTGGTGGGCGAATTGTCGTCATTGCCGAGCCAGACGCCGGCGACGAGATGCGGCGTGTAGCCGACGAACCAGGCGTCGCGGAAATCCTGGCTGGTGCCGGTCTTGCCGGCGGCGCGCCAGCCGGGCAGCTCCGCCTTGCGCGCCGTGCCTGTGGAGAGAGTCTCCTCCATCATCGTGTTCATCATCGCCACATATTGCGGCTCGATCACGCGGCCATTGCTCGAGCCTCTGCGCGCGTAGATCTGCTTGCCGCCGGCGGTGCGCACCTTGACGATGATATGCGGCTGCACGCCGACGCCGCCATTGGCGAAGGGCGCATAGGCCGTCACCAGCTCCAGCGGCGTCACCTCCGAAGTGCCGAGCGCGATGGAGGCGTTGGGCTGCAACTCGGAGGCGACGCCGAGCCGATGCGCGATCTTGACCACGGCCTTCGGCCCGGCCTCGAGGCCGACGCGCACCGCCACTGTGTTGAGCGACAGCGCCAGCGCCTTGGTGAGCGTGACCGGGCCGAAATATTCACGGCTGTAATTCTCCGGCTGCCAGCCTTTGACATTGATCGGCCCGTCCTCGCGCACCGTGTCCGGCGTCAAGCCATGCTCGAGCCCCGCGAGATAGACGAAAGGCTTGAAGGCCGAGCCCGGCTGCCTTTTGGCGGAAACAGCGCGGTCGAATTGGCTCTCGGCGTAATTGCGGCCGCCGACGAGAGCGCGAATGGCGCCGTTGGGATCGAGCGCCACCAGCGCGCCCTGGCTGACTCCGAATTTCTCGCCCTTCTTGTCGAGCTCCTCGGCGATTGACTTCTCGCCCACTTCCTGGAGCCTTCGATCGAGCGTCGTCGTGACCACAATGTCCTGGTCGATGGCGCCGATCGTGTCGTCGAGCATGTCCATCACATAATCGGCGGCGTAATTGATGGAGCCGGCGCCGCGCTCCCGTCGCGCCAAGGCCGGCCGGCCGAGCGCGAGCTTCGCCATGGCCTCGGTGATATGGCCTTCCTGCGCCATTGCGGTGACGACCTGCGCCGCGCGTTCGGTCGCCCCTTCCGGGTTGCGGTCGGGCGCGAGCTTGCTCGGCGCCTTCATCAGCCCGGCGAGCACGGCCGCCTCCGCGAGCGTCACCTGGGCGGCGCCATGGCCGAAATAGCGCTGCGCCGCCGCCTCCACGCCATAGGCGCCGGAGCCGAAATAGACGCGGTTTAGGTAGAGCTCGAGAATCTGGTCTTTGGAGTATTTGTGCTCGAGCCAGAGGGCGAGGATCGCCTCTTGCATCTTGCGCGACAGCGTCCTCTCCTGCGTGAGGAACAAATTCTTGGCGAGCTGCTGGGTGAGCGTCGAGCCGCCCTGCATTCCGCCGCGTCCGGTGAGGTTGCGCGTCAGCGCGCGGGCGATGCCGATCGGATCGACGCCCCAATGGGAATAGAAGCGGCGATCTTCTATGGCGACGAAGGCCTTGGGCAGATAGGGCGGCAGATCGCGCAGGCGCACCGCGGCTCCGCCCGTGTCGCCGCGATTGGCCAGCAATTCCCCATCGGCAGCCAGAATGGCGATATTGGGCGGCCTTTTGGGCACCGCCAGAGTGTCGATCGGCGGAAGCTGCGCCGCATGATAGATGAACAGGCCGCCGACGCCGATCGCGCCCCAGATGGAGAGCACGGCGCCCCAATAGACGAGCCCGCCGAGGCCGAAGCGGCCGCCCTTTTTGGCTTTTTTGGGCATGGAGCGTTGCGGCGGCGCGTCGTCCTCCTCTGGCGGCGGCGCGCTCTTGCCCGGTGCGCTCTTGCCTTTGCGTTTGGGTTTCGCCATGCGATCCTCTCGCGGGTCGGCGCGTAGATCGCCGCCCCCGTCGCCGTCGAAACGTGGTTCGCGACGTTGCTTCTCGCGCGCCATTTTGGTCCGCCGCCTCGGGTTCCGTCGCGCCGCGGCATGGAAGCGCACGGCCGACGCCGACACTAGCATTAATGCTGTCGATTTAAGGGCCGGTTAAGCAAGGAGGCCGCTACTCTTCGTCGCGATAGGAACTTATGCACAGGCTCCGGCCGATCCCCTTGCGGCTCTTGCGCTATTCGTTGCGGCTTGCGAAAGTCTCGCCCTTGGAGCGAAAAACAGCGTCACGGATCGAGCGCAATGAAAGTCACCATCGAGAGAGCGGCGCTGCTGCGCGCCCTCGGCCATGTTCACAGAGTGGTGGAGCGGCGCACGACCATTCCGATCCTCGCCAATGTGCTCATCGACGCCTCCGCCGGGACGCTGATGCTCAAGGCGACCGATCTCGATCTCGAGATCACCGAGAAAGTCTCCGCGGACATCGGCCAGCCGAGCGCGACGACGCTGCCCGCCCATACTCTTTATGACATCGTCCGCAAGCTGCCGGAGGGCGCGCAGGTCTCGATCGAGGGAAGCGGCGAGCAGGGTCAGCTCACGCTGCGCTCGGGCCGCTCGCGCTTCAATCTGCAGAGCCTGCCGGAGAGCGATTTTCCTGACGTCACTTCGGGGGAGTTCTCGCACAGCTTCTCGCTGCCGCCGGCGGACCTCAAGAAGCTGATATTGAAGACGCAATTCGCCATCTCCAGCGAGGAGACGCGCTATTATCTCAACGGCATCTTCCTGCATGTGGCCGAGGTCGAGGGCCATCAGCTGCTGCGCGCCGTGGCCACCGACGGCCATCGCCTCGCCCGCGTCGAGCTGCCGGCGCCGGCCGGCTCCGCCGGAATGCCGGGCGTGATTCTGCCGCGCAAGGCGGTGAACGAAATTCTGCGCCTCGTGGAGGACGCCGAGGGCGCGGTGGCGATCGAGCTCTCCACCAATAAGATGCGTTTCTCCTTCGGCGAGACGGTGCTGACGACCAAGCTCATCGACGGCACTTTCCCCGATTATGGCCGCGTCATTCCGGCCAATAACGACAAGCGCCTCACCGTCGAGCGCGGCGTGTTCCGCGAGGCGGTGGACCGCGTCTCGACCATTTCTTCGGAGCGCGGCCGCGCCGTGAAGCTGGCGCTTTCGGAGGGCAGGCTGGTTCTCTCCGTCACCAATCCCGATCAGGGCTCGGCGGTGGAGGAGATCGAGGCCGATTATGACGGGCCGCCGATCGATATCGGCTTCAACTCCCGCTATCTGCTGGACATAGCCGATCAGCTCGACAGCGACACGGCTCTGTTCCGCCTCGCCGATCCCGGCTCGCCGACGCTGATCCAGGACCGCGACGGCGCGAGCGCGCTCTATGTGCTGATGCCGATGCGGGTGTGAGGCCGCACGGGCGGAGGGGAACCGGCTCTCGACGGTTGCGAGATTTCAGGCGTTGTTCAGTCCGAGCTCAACGCGCTTCTTCCGTGGGAGCCCTCGCGAGACGATCGAATACGATTCGCGGATGTAGTCGCGCAGCTCGGCGTCCGAGAGGCCAGGCTCCGCGAAATGCTGTATCCATTTCAAGCCGCGGGAGGCGAGATAGGGCGCGGGACGCAGGCCGGGTTGCTCCTTGAGCATCTCATAGGCGACGTCGCCGACCTTGAAGGTGAAACGCGGCTGGCCTTCGTCCCAGCCGCCGATAGCGAAAACCTTCCCGCCGACCTTCCAGACATGCGAGCCGCCCCATTGCACCACATGGCTGGCCGCCGGCAATGCGCTGCAGAACGCGTTGTAATCGTCATATGTCATGTGCGCCGCCTTTCTAGGGGCCTCGTCACTTCACCTCGAATTCCACCAACTCTATCGTCGTCGCGCCGGCGTTGCGCAGCGCGCGGGCGGGGCCGGCGTCGCGCCATTGGAAATCGCCCGGCTGCAAGGCCATGTTCTGCCCGGCGCCATCCGCATCCGTCTCGATCAGCTCGCCTCCCTCCACCACGATCCGCACGCCGGGCGCGCGTTGCGTGAAGGCGGGCGTGATCTCTCCGGGCTTCAGCGCGAGGCGCCATCCGCGCAGGCGCTCATTGTCGATGATCTGCGTAAAGCCGGCGGGACGTTCCGAGGGCGCGCGGCCTTTCGGCGCCGGCTCCAAAAGCTCGAAGCCGACGATGCTCAGAGGCATATCGCCGACATTTTCGGCTCGGTGAGTGAGGCTCTGTTTGGAAAAAGCGCCGAAGCCCACCGCGCCGCGCGGCCAAATGATCGACGTCGGCGCGGCGTCGCCCCAATTTTGAACGAGGGTCGGGCTCTCGCGCACCACCACATAAGCGAAGTCGCGCGAATGCTCGTGATAGGGCGCGACGCGATGCGGCGGCAGCCACACATTCAACATGGAGACCGCGTCATTGCGGAAGGCCGGGACATGGAAGGGCGTCCGCTCCACGGGAAGGACGGGCCCCTGTGTCGCGCCGCCCGCCTCGAGCGCAGCGGCCGGCGCGCCGGCCAGGCGCGCGACGAGCAGAAGGGCGATCAGAAGGGGAAGCGAAAATGTCCGCGTCACGCGCGTCTCCCGATGAAAGCCCGAGCCTTGCCAAAGATAGGGCCGTGACGCAATCTCGCCGCGTCGGCCGGACCATGCGAACGCCATGACCTATCTCCTCATGCATTTTTGGGCCTGGGGCGCCTCGGCCTTCGCGGTCGGAGTCGCGACGGCGCTCTCCATCGCGCGGCGCTCCGAGCGCGGGCCGGTCGCCGGCTGGCTGGTGTGGTTCGTTCTCGCTTTCGCGGCGGGCGTTCCCGTCGCTGCGCTCGGCCTCCTGCCCGGGCGCTCGGGCTTCTGGCTCGAGACGGCGCTGCTGCTGTTTCCCGCCTTTCTCGCCGGCGCGGCGGCCGGCGCGCTGCTCGGCCGGCATTCTCTGCGCGACAATGAGGGCTGGGCGCTCGGCCTCGTCCCGCTGGCGCTGATCTGGCTCGCCGCCGGCTTTCTGGCCGGCCGCTCGACGGAGCAGGATTTGCGGCGCAAGGCGGCGAGCGCGATCGAGAAAATCGGCGGCGATCCCGCCTATGTCGACGTCGCCGGCCGCGATGTCCTCTTGCCCCGCGATGCGCCGAACCGCGCCGCTGCGGCGGAGGAGATCGCGCATATTCCCGGCGTGCGGGGAATCGCCGATGTGGACGCTCTGACGGGCGCGGCCGCCAAGAATTACGAGAACGCCGCCATTGCGCGACGCGCAGCCCGCGAAAGCGAGGCGCCCGAGCGCGGGCCGAATGGCGCCGCCGGCCCGGCGGAGGCCCCGCAAAACGGCCCGCCGCCGAACGCTCCGTCAACGCGGAATGGCGGCGTCGCCAAGTCCAAGGAGCCGGCGCGGGGAGGGGTGAAGCCCGCGCCTTCGACTCCTTCGGCGGCCGCCCCGGAGCTCGTGCGGCCCTTCGCGGACGAGCGGACCTCCGAACCTTCCCGATCTCCCGAAACTCCCAAATCGGCGGGGCCCGGCAGGCCTTCCGCGCCCGGCGCGCCCTCCGCACCCGGCGAGTCTTCCGCGTCGGGCAAGCCGTCCGAACAAGCGCGGCCCGCCACTCCGGCGAGCGGAGAGCTCGATCTTCCGGCCTGTCAGAAGGCCGTGACCGCGGCGCTGGCCGGCGAGCCGGTGCGCTTCAGCCGGCGCGGCGGCGTCCAGCGCGGCGCGACCGGCGCGTTGGACAAAGCGGTGGGCCTGCTGCAACGCTGTCCACAGACCGATGTGGACGTGCGCGTGCGCGCCGAGGGCGGCGATCGGGCCGCGCGGGAGCAGGCGCGCGACCGGGCCGCCCGCGTCGTCGATTATCTCGGCCGCATGGGCGTCGAGCGTGGGCGTCTTTCCGTCGCCGGCGAAAGCGGCAAGCCGGTCGCCAAAGGCGCGCCGGAGGGCGAAAGCGGGAGCGGCGTCGATTTCCTGCTGTCGCCGCGCCGATAGGCGCCGCCTTCGCCGCAATGTGGACGCTATTGAATAGCCAAACTGCCGCGAGATTCGCACGCCGGCTTCCGGCGGGCGCAAAGAGTCGCGGGCGAAGCGGACGCCGTTCATGAGGCATAGGTCGAGCGGCGGGATCATGCGACGGGGAGTGGAGCGTCGGGAGCCAAGCGGCTGCTTTCCCAAAGTCTGTCTTCCCGTCCTCGGCCTCGCGCTGACGGCCATCGCAAATCCCGCGCGAGCGGAAAATCTGCGCGGCGCTCTGACGACGACGACGTTGAAGCCGGTTCCTGTCGTCGAGACGCGAGACGCCGCCGACAATCCGGATTCCCCCGATATTTCCGGAAAACGTTCGGAGCTGCGCAGCCTCGAGGACACGATCACGGTCTCCGCCGAGAGCCGCCGCAAAATCGAGACTGAGATCGAGACGCTGCGCGCCGATCGCGCCAAGTTCAACGCCGCGCTGGTCGACGCCGTGCAGCGGGTCGGCGTGCTGGAAAAGCGCGCGGAGGATGTGAGCGCCAAGCTCGAGACGTCGGTGCAGAGCGAGCGGGCGCTGGTCAAATCGCTGGCCGGCCGTCGCGCGCTGATCGGCGAGGTGCTGCTCGTGCTGCAGCGCATGGGGCGCAAGCCGCCGCCGGCGCTGCTGGCGCGGCCCGAGGATATTCTGGAGAGCATTCGCGCCGCCATGCTGCTCGGCTCGATGCTGCCGCAAATGCGCGCCGAGGTGGAGACGCTCAAGACCGATCTCGCCGACCTCGTCACGCTGCGCGGCCGCGTAGAGGCGGAGAAGACGAGCCTCATCGCCGAGCTCGAGCATTTGAAGGAGGAGCGCGTGCGGCTCGAGGCGCTCGTCGAGACGCGGCAGAAGGCGCTGATGCTGGCGCAGAGCGCGCTGGATTTCGAGGCGGAGCGGGCGCGCGCGCTGGCGTCCAAGGCGACCAACCTCAAGGAGCTGATCTCTCGCATGGAGAGCGAGGTGGAGGAGGGCCGGCGCGCGGCCGAAGCGGCGCGACGCGCCGATTCCGAGCGCGCCGCGGCGGACGCCGCAATGTCGCAGGAAAGCCGCGCCAAAGCGCTGGCGACTCCGTTCAAGGATCCCGCCCGTCTCGCTCCAGCCGTCGCCTTCGCCGATCTGAAAGGTCGATTGGCGCCGCCGACCGCCGGGCCTGTCGTCAAGCGCTTCGGCGCCTCGGACGGTCAAGGCGGAGCCGAGAAGGGCCTGTCGATAGCGGCGCGCGAAAACGCGATCGTGACCGCGCCCAGCGACGGCTGGGTGGTTTTCGCAGGGCGCTACCGATCCTATGGTCAACTCTTGATCATCAACGCCGGCGGCGGCTATTATGTCACTCTGGCCGGAATGGAGCGGATATCCGTCGCCGTGGGACAATTCGTCCTCGCCGGCGAGCCGGTGGCGAACATGGGCGGCGGCGCCGTCAGGACTGCGGCGGCCATTGCTATCGGCGCGAAACAGCCCATTCTCTATGTAGAGTTTCGCAAGGACAGAACGTCCATCGATCCGGGCCCATGGTGGGCGAAGCCGGAACTTCAGAAGGTTGGCGGATGATGCGCAAGGCCTCATTGATCATAACGGGAATCGTCATCGGGGCGGGATGCGCCACGCTCGGACAGAATGCGCGCCTATTGATCGGCTCCCCGGCCTTCGCCGCCGCTGCCGACACCTATAAGAATTTGAGCCTGTTCGGCGACGTCTTCGACAAGGTCCGCGCCGATTATGTGGAGAAGCCGGACGAGCAGAAGCTGGTCGAATCGGCGATCAACGGGATGCTCACCTCGCTCGATCCGCATTCGAGCTACCTCGACGCCAAGGGCTTCAAGGATATGCGGACGCAGACCGAGGGCAAGTTCGGCGGCCTCGGCATAGAGGTCACGCAGGAGGACGGCCTCGTCAAGGTGGTGACGCCGATCGACGACACGCCCGCGTCCAAGGCCGGCGTCATGTCCGGCGACCTCATCTTCGCGATCGACGACGACAATGTGCAGGGCCTCACGCTCAATCAGGCCGTCGACAAGATGCGCGGCCAGATCAACACCTCGGTGAAGCTCACCATTCTGCGCGGCAAGGACCGGGAGAAGATCGAGGTCAAGCTCACGCGCGCCGAGATCCATATCAAATCCGTGCGCTCGCACAAGGAAGACGACGACATCGGCTATATCCGCATCTCCCAGTTCAATGAGGAGACCTCGGACGGGCTGCGTACGGCGATCCAGAAGTTCCAGCAGGAGATGCCCGGCGACAAGCTCAAGGGCTATATCGTCGATCTGCGCAACAATCCCGGCGGCTTGCTCGATCAGTCGATTCAGGTGGTGAACAGCTTCATCGATCATGGCGAGATCGTCTCCACGCGCGGCCGCACGGCCGACGAGACGCAGCGCTACAATGCGCGGGCGGCGGGCGATATTTCCCGCGGCAAGCCGGTGGTGGTGCTGATCAATGGCGGGTCCGCCTCGGCCTCGGAGATCGTCGCCGGCGCGCTGCAGGATCACAAGCGCGCCACCATTCTCGGCACGCGCTCCTTCGGCAAGGGCTCGGTGCAGACCATCATCCCGCTCGGCGGCGCCAATGGCGCGCTGCGCCTGACCACGGCGCGCTATTACACGCCGTCGGGCCGCTCCATTCAGGCCAAGGGCATCGACCCGGACATCAATCTGCTGCAGGATGTGCCGGACGAGCTGAAGGGCAAGGACGACACAAAGGGCGAAGCCTCGCTCAAGGGCCATCTGAAGAATGGCGAGGACGAAAAGAGCGGCTCGCAGGCCTATGTGCCGCCGGACCCCAAGAAGGACAAGCAGCTGATCGCCGCGGTCGAGATTCTGCACGGCAAGTTCAAGCCGCAGACGGCCGAGCAGGCGAAGCCGGCCGAGCAGCCCAAGTCTAAAATCTCCAACTGATCACGCGGGCGGAGAGGGCGTTTCCCTCTCCGCCCGTCGCGTCTCGTTTGCGCAGGCCGTCATGATCGCGTTTTCGTCTCTCGCCAATCCCGCCGTCTTTCTGCGGCTGACGCAGCGCGTCCTGCCCTGGCTCGGCGCCGCGAGCGCTCTGCTCTCGGGCCTCGGCCTCTATCTCGTCTTCTTCGTCTCGCCCGCCGATTATCAGCAGGGCGAGACGGTCAAGATCATGTATATCCACGTGCCGGCCGCCTGGCTCGCAATGTTCGCCTATATGGTCATGACATCGGCCTCGCTCGGCGTGCTGGTCTGGCGTCATCCGCTCGCCGACGCCGCGCAAAAAACCGCCGCCACGCTCGGCGCGGCCTTCACCTTCATCTGCCTGGTGACGGGCTCGCTGTGGGGCAAGCCCATGTGGGGGACCTATTGGGTGTGGGACGCGCGTCTCACCTCCATGCTGATCCTCTTCCTGCTCTATCTCGGCCTGATCGCGCTGCGTCAGACGATGGAAGACTCCCCGCGCGGCGCGCGCATAGCGGCGATCATGACTCTGGTCGGCTTCGTCGATATTCCGATCATCAAATTCTCGGTCGATTGGTGGAACACGCTGCATCAGCCGGCCTCTGTGCTGCGCGCCGGCGGACCGACCATCGCCGCCGCCATGCTGTGGCCGCTGCTGATAATGGCGCTCGGCGCCACGGCGCTGTTTCTCGCCCTGCATCTGATGGCGATCCGCAATGAGATTTTGCGTCGCCGCGTCGCGCGGCTGACGCTGCAGGCGGCCGCCGCCGGAGAAGAGGGCGGGGCCGCGGAATTGCTGGAGCCGGCGCAGTGACCGACGAACATTGGGGCTATATTCTGCTGGCCTATGGGGTGACGGCGGCGACGGTGCTCGTCCTGCTGGCGCGCATTCTGCTCGAGAACAGACGTCTTTCCGCCGAGTTGGCGCGGCTGGAGAAGACCGCCGGCGCTCGCGAGGAGACGCTATGAGCGCGCCAGACGCGCCGCGCGGCCGGCTGGCGCTGTTCCTGCCGCTCGCCGTTTTCGCGGCTCTCGCCCTTCTCTTCCTGGCGCGGCTGTTCGCGGGCGACGCGTCGCGTCTGCCCTCGGCGCTCATCGGCAAGCAGGCGCCGCAATTCGCGCTTCCCGCTTTGCCGGGTCTCGCCGGCGTCGGCGGCCTCGTCGGCGATGATCTGCGCAAAGGCCATGTGAGCGTGGTGAATGTGTTCGCCTCCTGGTGCGCGCCCTGCCGGGCGGAACATGCACAATTGCTGGCGCTCGCCAAGGATCCCGCTCTCGCCGGCAAAGGCGTGACGCTCGCCGGCCTCGCCTATAAGGACGAGCCCGCCAATGCGTTGCGCTTCCTCGAGGACGTCGGCAATCCTTACGCCTCCATCGGCGTCGATCTCGCCGGCCGCGTGGCGATCGATTTCGGCGTCTATGGCGTGCCGGAGACTTTCGTCATCCGCGGCGACGGCGCCATCGCCTATAAATATGTCGGGCCTTTGACCCGGCAGGCTCTGGAAGAGACGCTGCTTCCCGAGATCGAGAAAGCGCTCGCGCAGACGCGCGCCGCCGCGCTCGCCGGCGCGCAATAGGTTTCTATTAACCTTAACTTAACGTCGCCTCTGCCATTACTGTCTGGCGGCGGTTCAGCATTCCGTTCGGCCGGGCGGCGCCCCCGGAGCGGCGTCGCTCGCCCCTGCGATCCGGCCCGTCGCGACGCGTCGCGGTCGACCATTCGTTGCGGGTGGGCTCGGGAATTAGAGGGTGAACAGCTTGCGCGATTTTGTTCCGAGGGGATTGCGCCTACGGTCGGCCGTGCTGCTGTCCGTCATCGCGGCGATCGCATTCGCGCAGGCCGTCGTGAGCTGGCGCCTCTTCGCCGGCGGCAGCGACTGGGCGACGGCGCGCGACCCGAGATTGGCGGCGCTCTTTGTCGGTCCGGTCCTCATCGCGCTTCTGTGCATTCTGGGCGGCGTCGCAATTCGCACGCGGGTGGTGCGGCCGCTCGCCGTCGTGACCGAGGCGATCCGCCGGCTCGCCGATGGCGACACATCCTACCGTCTCGAGATCGACGAATGCGCCGATAGTGTGCGGCGCCTCGCCGACGCTTTCGTCAATCTTCGTCAGGTCATTCTCGACCATCGGGCCGATGAGAGCCTGATCGCCGAAGCGAACGCCGCACAGGCGCGCATCGTCCAGTTGCTGGGCGACGGGCTCGCCAGAATCGCCGAGAAGGATTTGACATCGCGGCTGACCGACGAGGTCCCCGGCGCCTATCGGCGGCTGCAGATCGACTTCAACACCGCCGTCGGCCAATTGTCCGAGGCGATCGGCGAAATGGCGGAGAGCACCAAGCTGCTCGGCGCCGGAATGCAGGAGACCGTGGCCGCGGCCGACGATCTGTCGCGGCGCACGGAGAGCCAGGCCGCCAATCTCGAGGAGACGGCCGCCGCGCTCGCGCAAATCACGGAGACAGTCACGCGGACGGCGGAGGACGCCGGGAATGCGCGCCAGATCGTCTCCGATATGAGCACGGAGGCGCAGGCGAGCGGCGGCATCGTGCGCCAGGCGATCGGCGCCATGGGAGATATCGAGCAATCGTCCAAGAAGATCGCGCAGATCATCGGCGTCATCGACTCGATCGCGACGCAGACCAATCTTCTGGCCCTGAATGCGGGCGTGGAAGCCGCGCGCGCCGGCGAAGCGGGACGCGGCTTCGCCGTGGTGGCCGCCGAAATCCGTGATCTCGCGCGCCGCAGCGCCAAGGCCGCCAAGGAGATCGACACGTTGATCTCCGTGTCCAACGCGCAGATCGGCCGCGGCGTCTCGCTCGTCGGCGGCGCCGGCGAAGCGCTGTCGCATATCGTCGAGGAGGTCGCGCGCGTCAATGGCGTGGTGGCGGACATCGCCGATCGCGCGCGCCAGCAGGCGGCGGCGCTCAACGAGGTGAATGGAACCGTCCGCCAGATGGATTTGATCACGCAGCAAAATGCGGCGATGGCGGAGCAGACCACCGCCGTCAGCCATGGCCTCAGCGAGAAGACGCGACAGCTCATCGAATTGATCTCGCGCTTCCGCATCGCCCGGGAGGGCGTGGTCGCGGCGCCCCGCGCGAGCGGGCCTCGCCTCGTCGCCTCCGAGGGCGAAGAGCTCCCGACACGGCGCATAGAACCGCTGGACCGGCGCGTCGGCGCGAGCGATCGTCGCAGCAGAGCCTGGACAGACTTCTGAGCGACCGCCGCGGGATATCGAGAGAAATGAGCCATAAGAGACAATTTCAGATTCGCTGTCGGGCGCTTTCGCCGGCTCTCGCGGTCGCCGCCGCCTTCGGCCTCGCGGCCTGCGCCAAGCCGACGCGGGAAATAGAGCCGGCGCCGGTCGATCCGGGACTCTTCATCGGGGCCGATTGCCCGCAGCTCGTCGCGCGGCGCGCGCGCATCGCGCAGGCGCTGATCTTCGCCGGCTCCGCGCAGGATCAGCTGGCCGCCGATGATCGCACGCGCACATTCGGCGTTCCGACGCCGATGGGAACGCCCTTCGACGCCGACCGGGAGCCTCAGATCGCGCGGCTCAAAGGCGAACTCCACGCGGTCAACGCGCAAATGGACGCGCAGCGCTGCGGACCCGATTTCCGATGAGGAGGCGCAGCGAAGCGAAGCGGCGACGCCGCCACAACGATGAGTTGTCCCCTGGATTGATTCCAGCGAGGCGTTACGATAGGGCTCGAAAAGAGCGGCTATCGCCGGTCTGCGATTGGAGGTCGCCGTGACGCGTGTCGATCGACCGTCTTCCCCAGACGGTGACGGAGAGCCTGGCGCTGCTGGCGGCCTGCGTCCCTATTCCATCGCCGAATGCCGCGATCTCGACGCGCAGCTGCGTCGCGAATTGGAGACGCTCGATTACGAGCTGCGCGGGATCGTCAATCGCCTGCTGGCAGAGGTGGACGACGCAAAGGGGGATGCCCCGACATTTCTGCGCGCCTCTGCGACGGTGCTGCTCTCGGTCGCCGCCGGGCTGATGGA
Organism: Methylosinus sporium; assembly: GCF_003113265.1. Classification (GTDB taxonomy): domain Bacteria; phylum Pseudomonadota; class Alphaproteobacteria; order Rhizobiales; family Beijerinckiaceae; genus Methylosinus; species Methylosinus sporium. The sequence continues at coordinate 84,913 of NZ_PUIV01000009.1, read as the reverse complement.
GACGGCCGCCGAGCGCGCGCATGAGCCCGCCGATGTCGCCGCGTTCAAGGATGTCGCCGAGGATGTCGCCCAATGGGCGCGAAGCCGCAAGCTGCGTGAGCTGCTGGCCGCGGAAGAGTGAACGCTCCGGCGGCGTTCAGAAAAATTCCATTTCGCCGGCCGGGTGATCCGTTCGCCCATCGTCCGCGTGATCGCCGAGACGCGCGGCGAGCTCTGCGAGCTTGACGCTGCGCGACGCAATTCCGCCGGCGATTTCCCAATCGGCCGGCGCGAGCTCTGCGAGCGCCGAGACGAAATCGGAGAGGGCCGAGAGCGTCTGCTCGATCGCGTCGATCGCCTGCGCCGAGTGGATGAGCTCGTGCTTCTCCTCCACATTGCTCCATTGTACGCCGTCGACGAGACAATGGAGACGATCCGTCTCCTTGGCCGTGTTGCGCAGCTCCGCCGCCAGCCGCGAGAGGACCTCGACGAGCGGTTGGGCTCGCTCATTCGCGCCGCAGGGCGAGGTCGTCTTCGGCTCCGTCATCAGAACAGCTCCAGTGAGCCCGCCGCCGGCAGTTTCGGCATGACTGCCGGCGCCGACACGGTCTGCGGCGTCGGGCCGGAGAGAAGGCTCTGCCTGGCGCGGCCGGACACCGGCTCATATTCGACGCGTCGGCCGCGGTCGCCGCCGAGATGCTCGGCCACGAGGCGAATGCCTTCGTTCTGCAAAAATCGCTTCGCGAATTCGGCGTTTCTCGCGCCGATGTCGGAGAGCCCTTCCATCATGCGCGCGCCGCCGAACAGCTTGCCTTCGAGCCGGTCGCGCCGCGCGCCCTTCTTCAAGAGGCCGTTGACGAGCAGCTCCATGAGATGAACGCCGTAGCGTTCGGCCTCGCCATTGCGCGACGAGGTGAAATCGCCGGGCAGCAGAAAATGATTCATTCCTCCGACGCCGGCATCCGCGTCCCTGATACAGGCGGCGACGCAAGAGCCGAGAACTGTCGCGATGACGACGCTCGGATCGTCGATCACCCGATACTCGCCCTGGATGATGTGTATTCGTTTCGTGCCGGCGTTCATTCGAATCACGCGAGTTTGCCGATGATCGCTTCGAGCGCTTTTTTCAGAGCCGGAACGGTGAAGGGCTTGGTGAGGAAGTTGTTGACGCCGAGCTTCACCGCATTCTCGAGCAGCGCCTTGTCGGCGCGCCCGGTGAGCATGATGAACGGCACTTTCTTGGTGGGATTGTAATTGCGGATCGCCTTCAGGAGGCCGAGGCCGTCGAGCTTGGGCATGTTGAAGTCGGAGATGACGAGATGCGCGGGAGTGGCCATCATGAATTGCAGGGCCTGCTCGCCGTCGCCGGCGAAGAAGATATTGCGCACGCCGAGCTCCTCGAGGCCGTCGCGAATGAGCATACGGCTCGTGCTCGTGTCGTCCACGATCAAGACTCTCAATTGGGCGGCGATGGACATGGATTCCCCCCTTGCTTTTACTGGTTCGTCGAAGTGAGTATGTGCGCGGCGATGCGCTGCAGCGTGAGCTGCTTGGCGACGCCGCCGATCTCGAAGGCCGCCTTCGGCATTCCATAGACGAGCGAGCTCGCCTCGTCCTGGCCGATTGTCTCGGCGCCCGCATCGCGCAATGCGAGCAAGCCTTGCGCGCCGTCGCGGCCCATGCCGGTGAGGATCACGCCGAGCGCGTTGCGGCCGGCGCATTGCGCGACGGAGTTGAACAGAACGTCGACGGAGGGACGATGGCCATTGACCGCTTCCGTATTGGTGAGGCGGCAGCGATAGCCGCCGACATGCTTCACCACTTCGAGATGAGCGGCGCCGCCGGGCGCGAGATAGACTCGGCCGGGCAGGATCTGCGCGCCGTCCACGGCTTCCGCGACCTGCGGCTTGCACATGCGATCGAGACGCGCGGCGAAGCTCGCCGTGAACACGGGCGGCATGTGCTGCGTGACGACCGTGGGCGGACAATTTTCCGGGAACTGCGAGAGAATCGTGAGCAACGCCTCGACGCCTCCGGTGGAGGAGCCGATCGCGACCAATCGTCCATCAGGCGAATAGCGGGACGCCGCGGACTGCGGCTCGCGACGCAGCGCCGCCGGCTCGACGCGGATCGGCTCGGCGCGATGCGGCTCGTAGCGGCCGATAGGCGTGGCAGCGATCGCCTTGATCTTCGCGGGCAGCTCGTCGAAAGAGCGCGGATCCTTGGATGAAGGCTTGGCGACGCAGTCGAAGGCGCCGATCTCGAGCGCCTTGATCGTCGTCGCGGCGCCGCGCTCCGTCATCGTCGAGACCATGATCACGCGCGTCGGACGCAGTCGCATGATCTTCTCGAGAAAATCGAGTCCGTTCATATTCGGCATTTCGACGTCGAGCGTCACCACATCCGGATCGAGGGTCTTGATGGCCTGGCGCGCCTCGAGCGGATCGGCCGCCTCGCCGACGACGGAGATTGCAGGATCCCGACAGAGCGTCGCTGCGATGAGGCCGCGCATGGTTGGGGAATCGTCGACGATCAGCACACGAACAGCCATCTTACGAATTTCCTCTGGACCGAAGCCGATAAGTGGTGACGCCGTCATATTCGAAGGCGGATGCGGCCGCGCCCGAAACGCGTTCGGAATGGCCGATGTAGAGCCGCCCGTCCGGATTGAAGAGCGGAACGAAGCGGCTCCAAATGTTTTCTTGCGTTTTCTCTTCGAAATAGATCACGACGTTGCGGCAGAAGATGGCGTCGAAACGTCCCGTCATCGGCCAATGGCCGATGAGATTGAGCTCGCGGAAGGAGACGAGCGAAGCGAGCTCCTCCGTCACGCCCCATTCATCGCGACCGCCGCCGAGCGGCGTGAACCAGCGGCTGCGCAGTTGCGTGGGCACCGCCTCGATGACATCGCGGCCGTAGACGCCATTGGCGCCGGCGGCGACCATGTTCGGATCTATGTCCGTCGCCAGAACCTTGACATCGAGCTCCGCCGCCTCTGGTATGACGGAGAGGATCGACATGGCGATGGAGTAGGGCTCCTGGCCATTGGAGCAGGCCGCCGACCAGATGCGCAGACGCGCGCCTTTGCGCACCGCGGCCGCGCGCTTGGCGAGGACATTTTCCTCGAGATGCTTGAAGTGATGCGGCTCGCGGAAGAAGCGCGTGACATTGGTGGTGAGCGCGGCCATCATTTTCTGGCGTTCGTCGACGCCGTCATCGCTGACGATGAGCGCGCAATAGTCGCGAAAATTCTCGAGCCCGAGGCTGCGCAGCCGCTTGGCCAGGCGCGAATAGACCAGCGTGGCTTTGGAGTCCGGCAGATAGATGCCGGCGTCCTCGTGCAGAATCGAGGCGATCCGGCGGAAATCCTCCTGCGTCAGCAGAAATTCCCCAGGGACGAGCGGAGCCGTGGCGAAGTGGCGGTTTTTCATGCGGCTGCTTACGTTCTTTTTGTCGTGGGCCCCTCTCGAGGCGGGGCGCGATGTCGATGGCGGGGCGGCCTCCAGTCTTTCCGCGCTCTCTCGAAACGAGGAAAGATTTCGGCTTTTGTCATGTCGCGCATTCCACGCGCCGGCGTCCAAAAAACACTCTATTCGGCCGCTGCGGGCATGTCGGCGACGATCATATCAGCGCGCGGGCGCGCGACGATCGCATCGACATCGAGGATGAGAGCGACGCGGCCGTCGCCCAATATCGTCGCCGCCGCAATGCCGTGAACATGGCCGTAATTGGTCTCGAGGCTCTTGATCACCACCTGCCGCTGGCCCTGGATGGCGTCGACGAGCAACGCGCATTTGGCGCCGCTCTCCGACTCGACGAGAAGCGCGACCTGCGACGTCGGCTCGATCGGCTCGTCGCGGTAGAGCAGCACGGCGCCGACATCGATCAGCGGGGTGAATGTATTGCGCGTGGCGATGACGCGCGCGCCGCTGCCGAGCTCGTGCACGCTCTCCTTCTTGGGCTGCAGAGTCTCGATGATCGCAGTCAGTGGAACGACCAGGGTCTGGCCGCCGACAGTGACGACCATTCCGTCGAGAACGGCGAGCGTGAGCGGAAGGCTCATCGAGAAGGTCGAGCCGCGTCCGGGAACCGAAGAGATGGAGATGCGGCCGCCGAGCGCCTGGATCGCGCGCTTGACCACATCCATGCCGACGCCGCGGCCGGAGATGTTGGAGACGGAGGAGGCGGTGGAGAAGCCGGGAAGAAAGATGAGATTGTCGATCTCGTCGTCGGTGAGATTGGCTTCCGCCGGAATGAGGCCCTTGTCGACGGCGATCTGGCGCACGCGCGCGCGATTGATGCCGGCGCCGTCGTCGGCGACCTCGATCACGATGCGGCCGGAGCGATGCGTCGCCGAGAGGCGCAGCGAGCCTTCCTCGGGCTTGCCGGCGGCGATTCTGTCTTCCGCCTTTTCGATTCCGTGATCGACGGCGTTGCGAATCATATGTGTGAGCGGATCGGTCAGACGCTCGACGACGGTCTTGTCGACCTCGGTCGTCTCGCCGTCCATGACGAGCCGCACCGACTTTCCGGTCATGGACGCGACCTCGCGCACAGTGCGCGACATGCGCTGAAACACGGGCTTCACCGGTTGCGCGCGGATCGCCATCACGCTGTCCTGAATATCGCGCGTCAGCTGCTCGAGCTCGTCGAGTCCGATCGCGACGGAAGAGGCGCGCGAGAGGCCGGCCTCGGACACGCGCTGCGACAGCATCGCTTGATTGATGACCAGTTCGCCGACGAGGTTGATGAGGCGATCGACGCGATCGAGATCGACGCGGATCGTCGCCTGAACCGCGCCGGAGCCCTCGCCTTTGGCCGCTTCCGCCCTGGCGGCGGCGGGATGATCGTCGCTCGGCGCGGCGAAGGAGGTCGGCGCGGGATCTGTGGCGACGCTGGTATCCCGCAGCTCCGCGACGGCGATCGGCGCTGGCGGCGCCTCATGCGGCTCGAGCGACTCCTGCAAAGCCTCGAGCAGCTTGCCGACATCGGCCGTTTCCACCGAAAGCTCGCAATCCCACTCGACGAATTCGAATATCTCGCGCACTTGCTGTTCGGGCGCGCTCGTCGTCAGATGGATTGTCCAGCAGAGATAAGCGCCTTCGGGATCGAGCTCGGTCAGCAGCGGAATCTCGGTCGTGTCGCATTCGACGCTCGTCTCGCCGAGCCGGCCGAGTTCGCGCAGCAAGCGCAGCGTTTCATTGGCCTTGGCGTAGAGTCCGACGGCCGGTTTGAAGCGCAGGATGAAATCCTGCGTCGCGGGGGCTTCGGGCTCGCCGATGTCGAAAATCGAGTCGAGCGAGATGCAGACAGGCTCGAAGTCGAGAGAGTCGACGCTGACCTTGCCGTCGTCGTCCTGCCGCGGCGCGCCGCCGAGCAGCGCGCTGAGCTCGTCGGCGATGATTTTCACAGCGCCGGCGTCGGCGCTGCCGCCTTCACGCGCAGCGCGAACGAGATCGGCGAGCACATCGGACGCGCGAAGCAGCGTCTTTGTCACCGCCGGCGTCGCGGCGAGCTTGGCGGAGCGTATGAGATCGAGCGTGGTCTCGAAGACATGGACGAATTCGACGAGTTCGTCGAAGCCGAAGGCGCCCGCGCCGCCTTTGATCGAGTGGACGGCGCGAAACACGGCGTTGACGGTCTCGAGATCGTCGTCACCGTCCTCCATTCGCAGCAGTCCGCTCTCCAATTCGACGAGTTGCTCCTCGCATTCTTGAAAGAATGTCTGCTTGATGGCGGCCATCGGATCCACGGGCGCACTCCCTTACAAGGCTACGTTCTCAAACGGCCACGCGACGAATCGCGTCGACGAGCTTCACGGGATTGAACGGCTTGACGATCCAGCCGGTCGCGCCGGCTCTGCGCGCGCGGTCCTTCTTCTCGCCGTCGCTCTCGGTCGTCAGCACGAGAATCGGAACGCCGCGATGCTTCTCGTGCCGGCGCACGCCTTCGATGAATCCGAAACCATCCATGCGCGGCATGTTTATATCGGTGACGATCACATCGGGCGTCGCCTTCTCGAGCACTTCGAGCCCATGCACGCCGTCCTCTGCCTGCACGACGCTGAAGCCCGCCTCGGAGAGCGCGAGCATCAGCATTTCGCGCATGGTTCGAGAATCGTCGACGGTCAGAATGGTCTTGCTCATTTCGCGCTTTCCTGTTCGGAAATTTTGGTGAAGGGAATGCCGAGCGTCTCCAGGGCGTCGAGCAGAGTCTCGGATGGATGCGCGACGTTCAGCGGCAAGCCGTCCGCAGTCCAGGTGGCATGTGCGGACAGCAGCACTTGAATGCACTGCGTGCCGACCTTGGCGACGTCGGATGCGTCGATGGTCAGCGGATTGCCGCGCGCATGAAGAAGCTCCGCGGCGAGCGGAGAGGCCGCGCGTATGTCGAGGATTTCGGGTAGACGGACAGTGATCATGGGCTCGTCTCGATGTCGTTGCGGGAGGGGCGCCGGCTCGAGCTCACGCCGCGTCGAGAACCGGCTCCGGCAGGAGATTCTGGATGGTCAGCACGCTGATCATCTCGTCACCCGCGGCGACGACGCCCTTCACGAAAGTCCGCGCGATTTCCGAGGCGACTTCCGGGGTCGGCTGGATCGCGTCGGGTGTCAACGTCAAAATATTCGACACTGCGTCGACGAGAAGGCCGACGATCTGACCGGCCGATTGCACCACGATGACCGCATGGCGCGCGGTCGGCTCGCTCTGCGTCAGGCCGAGGCGCGTGGCGAGATCGACGACCGGCAGCACGGCGCCGCGCAGATTGATGACGCCGCGCACGAAGTTCGGCGCATGTGGCAAAGGCGTCGCCGGCGTCCAGCCGCGGATTTCGCGAACCGCCATAATGTCGATGCAGAATGTCTGCGCGCCGATATGAAAGGCGATGAATTCCTTCGCCTCGCTCGTCGCCACGCGGGAAAATGCCTCGGCCATGATCAAAACTCCTCCCAGCCCTCTTCGATCGGTGTCGCCTGCTCCTTCGGAAGCGCTGCGCCACGCGCCGCGACACGTCGCTGCGGCGACGTTTTGCTTGCCGATTGCGGTTTCATCCGCTTCACGGCGCCGGCGCCAGATTCTGGGCGCTCGCCGAGATCGAACGCGGCGACCGATATCGACAGCCGCTCTATGTCGCTTTTCAGGCCATGGCTCGCAGCCGTGGTCTCCTCGACCATTGCGGCGTTCTGCTGCGTGAATTGATCCATTTGCGCGACAGCCGTATTGACCTCGGCGAGGCCCGTCGCCTGCTCGCGCGCGCCATTGGCGATTTCGACGACGACCTTGTTCGCCTCCACTACCTGATCGACGATGCGACCGAGCGACTTGCCGGTCTGCGCGACCAGAGCGACGCCGTCTTCGACTTGAGAGGATGATGTCGAAATGAGGCTCTTGATCTCGCGCGCCGCTTCCGCGGAACGCTGCGCGAGCGCGCGCACTTCGGAGGCGACGACGGCGAATCCGCGTCCGGCTTCCCCCGCCCGCGCCGCCTCGACGCCGGCGTTCAAGGCGAGAAGATTGGTCTGAAACGCAATCTCGTCGATCACGCCGATGATCTGGCCGATCTGGCGCGAGGACGTCTCGATCCGCCCCATCGCCTCGATCGCATTGCGCACGATTTCGCTGCTGCGCGTCGCATCGGCCTGAGCTTCGGACACGACGCCGGCGGCGCGCTGCGCTCCATCGGAGGTCTTGTGAACCGTGGAGGTGATTTCTTCGAGCGCCGCGGATGTCTGCTCGAGGCTCGCCGCCTGTTGCTCTGTGCGCTGCGCCAGCGCATCGGCCGCGCCGGCGATTTCCCGCGTTCGCGACGTCAGACCGTCGATATGGTCCATTATATCCACAAAGGCGCCGCGGAGCCTATCGACCGCCAAATTGTAGCAGTGTCGGATTTTCTCGTAATCCGCGGAAAATGGAGCGTCGAGCCGATGCGCGAGACCGCCCGCGGCGAGGCGCTCCAAGCCTTCAGTGAAGGATTTCATGAAGAATTCATGCGCATCGATATAGCCGCGCGACTCGGCGTCGCGCGCCATGCGCCTTTCGTCGGCCGCACGCCGCTCGGCGCTCTCCGCCTCGGCGCGTCGACGCGTGTCGTCCTGCAATGCGGCGCGAAGCTTTTCCAACGCGTCGAAAGCGGCGTCGAGCTCGCCGCCTTTGCCGCCCGGCGCGATTGGCGTTTCTATATCGCCGCTGCGAATTCGATCGAGCGAGGCGACGATTTGCGCCGCGGGACTGGCCACGCGGCTCGCAATCGCGCGGTAGGCGCCGACGGCGCCGAGAAGCGTGACGCCCGCTCCGGCTGCTCCCCAAAGAGGATCGAAGGCGGCGCCGCTCAGCAGCGTGTGAGGACCGAGCGACACGAGCGGTCCGATCGCCATCCCGATGACGGGCGGAAAAAGAGTCGCGTAGAATTTCACCGCTCTGCCCTCGCTGCTGATATAAAGACGACCGGGCTCCGTCGCAGCGTGCGACCTCGCGATTCCTCGGACAGGCGAAAGGACGAGATGTCTCGTCGTGCACACACGGCTCTTTCGCAAAGAGCGGCGTCGCGCGGGTTCGACTGATCGTGTGGAGGGAGGCGCCCCGACGGGGACATGCCGGATCGCCGGCATATCGAGGCAGCGTCATGCTTTTGACCGACGCTCGAACGCGTTTGGCCAACCCGATATGCTTTCAGCCTAGCGATGGGCGGTTAAATCTTCATTAGCGAGCGAGGAACGCCCGCCGTAAGCAAGCGCTCCGAGATATGGGACACGCCGATGCGCCGATCGCTCGGCGCATCGCCCAAAAGGATCAGGCCACGCGATGCGCTGGGATATAAGGAGTGACGCGCGGAGACCCGCTCGAAACGTCGTTCTTGTGGCGGCTGTCGAGCGCGGCCACTGTCGCCTTGTGAAGGGAGGCCTCGTTCTGCGCGGGAGCGTTGGCGCCCTCATAGATGTTCGACAGCTCGCCGATGAACCGCTCCATGGCCTTCAACGCCTGATACTCGGGTATCTGAGTGAGCTGTTCGATCATCTGCTCACGGAGCTGCTTCAGTTCATTGATCGGATGCATATGGAGGTCTCCCAGGAACGGCGGGTCGTTAAGAAATTAGTAATCAAATCTGGTGTGAGGCTTACGCCTCCGCCCCGCTGATCATTGAACGGCATAGTATGGACCGCTCATTCGCAGGAGCAGTTTCTCATTGTGCGGCCACCGCCCTCTCATCCGGCAGCCGGCGTCGACGCCGCTCTGCCAAACCACATTCGCAGCGAGCAGCGCTCCCTGCTGATCATCGTAGAGAAGAATGGAGCGGGGGAGCGGGACGCGCTGCGCGAGGCGCAGCCTGATTCCTCCGCCGGTGCGGTTCTTATAGAGAAACTCTGTGAGGAAGCGCTCGCCGCCATCGAGAATTTTGCCCGATTGCAAATGCACCGGGCGCCGCGCTTCTCGTCGCCTTTCGACGAAGGAGGGCCGCTCTTCCACGACGACCGAGTAGGTGACGACGCCTTCGCGTGGAAGCATTCGAGACGTGACCCGCCGAAGCCATGCGCCGGCGCTTATCTCGTTCGCCTTCGCTCCATGCAGCAGTGGCTTGATCGCATCTCGTCTCTTCACCTCGAATGTCCCTCTGTCGGTTGCGCCGAACGAACCTGGAAATGCAGAACCCGCGCCGGCAGTCGCAAGATATGAGAACGAGATTATTTCAAGGTTAACCGTTTTCCTCGCATGGTCCATTCGTGCGCAGTCGACAGCTTCACGCAAGCTTTGAGACTTCTAATCCCGACGTCTCACGGATATGAAGGAACGGCAGATGACGGCGAGCGCGCTTTTCAACACGTCGGTTATGGGCATGTCGGCGCAGACCACGGCGCTCAGCGCGGTCGCGGAAAACATCGCGAATTCGGGAACCGTCGGCTATAAGGAAGCGACGACGCAGTTTCAGACGCTTCTGTCGAGCGTGCAGGGCGGCGCCGACATCGACGGCGGCGTCTCTGCGAGCAATGTCATCGAAATCACCAAAGCCGGCAGCACGCTCAACACGACATCGGCGACCGATCTCGCTATCTCAGGCGACGGCTTTTTCGTCGTGAGCGATGCGAGCGGCAACACCTATTTGACGCGCGCAGGCTCCTTCCTTCCCGATACGCAAGGCCGGCTCTACAATACGGCCGGCTACTATCTCATGGGCTACAGCGCCTCGGCGGCATCCGCGCCATCCGATCCCGCGGGCTTGCAGGTGATCACGATCCCCTATGGGACGACGATCAGCACGCCGTCCACCGAAGGAACGCTCAGCGCTAATCTTCCGCAGACCGCCGATGTAGTCGGCGCCGCCGATCTCCCTTCGGCGAACGCCTCGACCTCTACCTATTCCAAGAAGACATCCGCTACCGCCTATGACAATCTCGGCAATGCCGTCACGCTCGATGTCTACTTCTCCAAGACATCCGACAATGAATGGGAAATGTCGGTGTTCGACGCGTCGACAGCGACCGATGGCGGCTTCCCCTATTCGTCTGGTCCGCTCACCACGCAGTCTCTCACCTTCTCCTCGACGGACGGAAGCCTCACCGGCGGCTCCAGCGCCTCGATCGCCGTTCCCAATGGCTCCACGCTCACACTCGATCTCAGCGCAATGACGCAGCGCGGCAGTTCCTTCTCTGTCGTCAATCCGACGATCAATGGCAACGCCGCTTCGCAGGTCACCAGCGTCAACATCTCGAAGGACGGCACGCTGAGCTATGTGCTCGGCAATGACCAGTCGGTGGCTGCGAGCAAAATCCCTCTCGCCAGGGTCGCCAGCCCCACCAATTTGCAAGCGCAATCCGGCAATATATTCGCCGTCACCAAGGACTCGGGGGCGGCCTATCTCGGCGATGCGAATTCCGGAAGCATGGGATCGATCGCATCGTCCACGCTCGAGGGCTCGACTGTCGATCTCGCGACCCAATTGTCGAACATGATCGTCGCGCAACGCTCCTTCACGGCGAACAGTCAAGTGTTTCAGGTCGCGTCGGAAGTGATGCAAGTGCTCAACAATCTGAAGTAAGCGACGCAATGACGGGCGGTCTCCATGTCACTCACTAATGCCGGAGCGATCGCCAACCAGTCGCTCGGAACGATCGCAGCTCAGATAAATGTCGTCTCGCGCAACATAGCCGGAGTGAATGTCTCCGGCTATGCGACCAAGACGGCTCTCGTTTCGACCACCTCCAATGGCGCGGCTCAGGTCGGCGGCGTAGCGCGCGCCACCAATGCCGCGCTGTTCCAGAACTCTCTTCAAGCCTCCGCTACCGAAGCGGCCGCGGCGGTGCTGTCATCCGGGCTCGACCAGATCGATCAGGCTCTGGGACTCTCTTCCGGGACCGCGACAGATACCTCCACAAATCGCTCGCCCGCAGCGCTGCTGTCCGCGCTGAAAGGCGCGCTGCAGAGCTACAGTGCGTCGCCATCCGATACGACTGTCGCGCAAAATGTGCTTTCGAGCGCCAAGGCGGTAGCGCAGGCGCTCAACACCGCCGATATGACCGTGCAGCAATTGCGCGCGCAATCCGACAGCGACATTGCGGCGTCGGTCGCGAATATCAATTCGATTCTCTCGCAGTTCCAGCAGGTGAATTCGGAGGTCGTCGCCGGAACGAACGCCGGGCGCGATGTGACGTCGGCGCTCGACCAGCGAGACGCTCTGCTCAAATCGCTGTCGACCGAAATCGGTGTAACGACGGTCACGCGAGCCAATAATGATATGGTGATCTACGCCGATGGCGGCGCTACGCTCTTCGAAACGAGCCCGCGCTCCGTCACATTCCAGGCGAACGGCTCCTATACGGCGTCGACGACAGGAAACGCAGTCTATGTCGACGGCGTCCCTGTAACAGGCGCCTCCGCTGCGATGGCGATCCAATCGGGAAAATTGCAGGGGCTCACTCAGCTTCGTGATGTGGTCGCTCCTCAATATCAGAATCAGCTCGACGAGACCGCGCGCGGGCTGATCGCCGCCTTTGCTGAAACCGACCAATCCGGACTGGGCTCGCCGGCGCCCGGCTTGTTCACTTATTCCGGGGCCACGTCCGTGCCCGGCGCGAGCGTCGTTCCCGGTCTCGCCGGTCAGATCATCGTCAATCCGAATGCGGATCCGAGCCAGGGCGGCGATCTCGACCGACTACGCGACGGTGGCATTTCGGATCCGACAAATTCCGCCTATATCTACACGACGACCGGCGCGGCAGGATATACCGATCGAATCAACGAGCTCGTCGCATCCTTTTCGACGGCTCAGGGCTTCGATCCCGCCGCGGGCCTCGGCTCCAGTCTATCACTGATGGATTATGCGACGTCATCGCTCGGCTGGTTCGAGGCGCAACGCCAGCAGGCCAGCGAGACCGAATCCTATCAGTCGACGCTGTTGTCGCAGACGACCGACGCCCTTTCCAACGCGACCGGCGTCAATCTCGACGACCAAATGTCGAAAATGCTCGATCTCGAAAATTCCTATCAGGCGTCGGCGAAGCTCATCTCTGCGATCGACGCCATGTATACCGCGCTCTTCCAAGCGCTCTGACGAACGGACGGACAAATGGTCTCGATCACATCGACCCAAACGCTCACCAATGCGCTGAGGCGGTCCGTTCTCGACGTTCAGACGCAATTGTCGAAAGCTCAGGCCGAAGTCTCGACCGGACGCATCGCAGACCTTGGTCTTGGTCTCGGCGCTGCGATTCAACGGGACTATGCCTATGGCTTTCGCTCCGATGATCTCGCGGCGCTCACAGCCAGCAATAATGTCGTCTCGACGCGCCTCAGCGCGACTGATACGGCGTTGAGTTCCATCGCGAGCGCCGCGCAGAATTTTCTCGAGACGTTGATCAGCGCGCAATCCGCCGCCGGAAGCGATCCCGGCGCCATACGCGGCTATGCCGAGACAGGCTTGAAGTCGCTGATCTCGACGCTCGACACCAGCGTCGACGGGGTGCAGATTTTCGGAGGCGTCAACACTGATGTGGCGCCGCTTTCAGATTACTTCACCGATCCGCCATCGACGGCGAAACAGGCTGTCGATCAGGCGTTTTTCGGCGCCTTCGGAGTTGCCCAGGGAGACGCTGGCGCCGCCTCTATCACTGATCAGCAGATCCAGACATTCCTGTCCGGGTCATTCGCGGATCTATTCTCGTCGACGTCTTGGAGCAGCGATTGGTCCAGCGCGACGGATGAGACCACGAAGAATAGGATATCTCTATCGCAGACTTCCGAAACATCCGTGTCGGCGAATGAAGCAGCGCTGCGAAAGATCGCGCAGGCCTATACGATGGTCGCCGATCTCGGCGTCGAAACGATGAGCAGTTCGGCCTATCGGCAGATTCTCGAGACGGCGTCGGTGGCAATGTCCGACGCTATTTCGGAACTGACGACATTGCGCGCAAAAGTCGGCGTGATGCAAAAAGGCGTATCAGACGCGAATGAATCGCTGGCGGCGCAACGCGATATGATCGCGACGCAGATCGGCTCGCTCGAAAACGTCGATCCGTTCGAGGCTTCGACGCGGGTGAACAATCTCACCACTCAGCTCGAGACCTCGTATACGCTGACGGGAAAGATACAACAGCTGACTCTGTCGAAATATATCTGAGCGCACGAATGACCCGAAGAGAATCGCATGTATCGTAATGTCTACGCTCAGACGGTAGAAGAATCTCCCGCCGCTGCGCGGCATCGCGAACGCGCGTTGCTCGAACGCGCGATCCGGCTACTCGCCGTCGCCAAGGTCAAAGGCGTGAGAAGCAGCGAGTCATTCGAGGCGACGGCGAACATGCGGCGAATTTGGACGGTGTTCATCGAAGACCTCGGAAGCGATGGGAATGCGCTTCCGGAAGCGCTTCGCGCCTCGCTCATTTCGATCGGCCTCTGGATTTTGCGCGAGCTCGAAGCGATCGACTGCGGCAGGTCGGACAATTTCGACGGGGTCATCGAAATCAATCAGATGATCGCCGATGGGCTGAGCTGAGGGCGGCATGAACATTTCGTTACGGCGGGGCGAAAAGCTCTATCTAAATGGCGCGGTCATTCGCGCCGATCGGAAAGTCTGCATCGAGCTTCTCAATGACGTGACATTTCTGCTCGAAAATCACGTGATGCAGGCAAAGGATGCTACATCGCCGCTACGACAGCTCTATTTCGTGGTGCAGCTGATGCTCATGTCGCCGAATGACGCCGCGGCGGCGATCGACATGTGCCGCGGTATGCTCGCTTCGCTCAACACCGCCTTTCCCGATCCGCGAATCCTCAACGGTCTGGCGCTCGTCGCCAAATATGTCGACGACAAGCGCATGTTCGACGCGTTGAAGACAATCCGCACGCTGTTCCCACTCGAATCGGAGATTTTGAATCCGAGCTCGACGCAGGACAGCGGCAAAGCAGCCTGAGGAGGCGATACCGTGACTGTGTCTTCGACGACAGCCATCACCAATGCGACCGTGACGTCCAGCTCGACAACGACATCCTCCACCAGCAGCTCGACGCAGACGTTGGGCTATGATCAGTTTCTGACGCTTCTCATCACCGAGATGAAGTATCAGGATCCGACCAAGCCGATGGATGCGACTGAAACGGTTTCCCAGCTCGCATCGTTTTCGTCGGTGGAGCAGGCAGTCAAAACAAATACGACGCTCACTTCGATCCTGAACTCCAATCTGCTCACCCAGGCGAGCTCGTTGATCGGTAAGACAGTCTCGTCCACCGACGGATCGACGTCCGGCGTCGTCGCTTCGGTCTCGACATCGAGTTCCGGAGCAACCGCGACGCTCACTGATGGGTCGACCATTTCCCTCGACGCCGGCGTCACGGTGCGCGAATGAACGAGGCCGACGCCCTCGAAATCATGCAGCGCGCGATCTTCACCGTGCTCGTCGTTTCGAGTCCGATCGTGGGCGCGGCCATGGCGGTCGGCATCGTTATCGCCCTGCTCCAGGCCCTCACTCAGGTCCAGGAAATGACCTTGACCTTCGTGCCGAAGATCATTGCGATCTTCGTCGCTCTGGGGCTATCGGCGCCATTTGTCGGCGCTCAGATTCAGGCGTTCACCGAGTACGCGTATTCTCGCATCGAGAAGGGATTCTGAGCAAGTCGCGGGACGCGAGGCGCTGCAGGGGACAATTCTATGACCGACGTCGCATTGGTTGGAGCCGCACCGGAGGGACGCGTGAAGGACGTCGGATTCGCTCTGGCGATCATCTTCATCCTATGCATTTTCTTTTTGCCGATTCCGCCGTTTCTCATCGATATGGGTCTCGCATTCTCCATTGCGCTCGCAGTACTGATTTTGATGGTCTCTCTCTGGATCCAGAAACCTCTCGAATTCTCCGCGTTCCCGACAATTCTTCTCGTCGCGACGATATTGCGGCTGTCGCTCAACATCGCGACGACGCGCCTCATCCTCGGGCATGGCGCCGAGGGAACGGCGGCGGCCGGCTATATCATCGCCGGATTCTCCAAGCTCGTGATGAGCGGAGACTTCGTCATCGGTTTGACGGTGTTCGCGATCATCGTCACAGTCAATTTTCTCGTCATCACCAAGGGCGCGACGCGAATCGCCGAAGTCGGCGCGCGCTTCACCCTCGACTCGATTCCCGGCAAGCAGATGGCGATCGACGCGGACCTCAACGCTGGTTTGATCGACGAGAAGCAAGCGCAGCTGCGGCGACGGGAGCTCGAAGAGGAGAGCTCCTTCTTCGGCTCGATGGACGGCGCATCGAAATTCGTTCGCGGCGACGCCATTGCTGGTCTCGTCATTCTCGCCGTCAATATTTTCGGCGGCATTGTCATTGGCGTCACGCGCCATGGAATGCCGCTGTCGAGCGCCGCTGACGTGTTCACCAAGCTGTCGGTCGGCGAGGGGCTGGTGTCACAGATCCCAGCGCTCATCGTTTCCTTGGCGGCGGGTCTTCTCGTGTCGAAGGGCGGCACGCGCGGATCGACCGAGCAGAATATCGTTCGGCAGCTCGGCAATTATCCCAAAGCGCTATATGTCGCGTCGTCCTTGCTGTTCGTGCTGGCCTTGATGCCGGGGTTGCCGCTCACGCCTTTCATGATGCTCGGAGGCGCTATGGCCTTCGTCGCCTATTCGATGCCGAAGCAGGCGGCCAAGCTGCGCGCCACCGAAGAAGCGAAAAAGGCCGAAGACGACAAGCGGACTCAGGCGGAAGCCAAGGACTCGATCCGTGAATACTTGAAGACGCCAGGCGTCGAGCTGTGCCTCGGCAAGCAGCTCTCCGCCCGTCTCTTGATGTCGCAGGACGAGCTCGCGCATCGTGTCGGCAAGATGCGTCGAAATTTCGCTCGCCAATATGGCTTCGTGATACCCGAGATCAAGCTTACCGACGATCTCGCATTGAAGCAGAAGAGCTATCAGATCAAGATTCACGGCACGGTCGTCACGACGCAGGAACTGCAACTCGGTCAACATCTCATTATCGTAGGGCAGGGACGTCAGCCCGATCTGCCGGGCGACGAGACGGTGGATCCCGCCTTCGGTCTCAAATCCTTTTGGATTCCGGACGCGCTGGTGGCGGAGGCGAGGCGTGAAGGTTTCGAGCCCGTCGATCCGATCTCGGTGCTGCTCACGCATCTCTCCGAAGTGCTGCGCAATAATCTCTCGCAGCTGCTGTCGTATCGCGACGCACGCATGTTGCTCGATCGCCTCGAGCCGGAGTACCGCAAGCTGATCGATGAGATGGTTCCAAATCTCATCTCCAATTCTGGCCTCCATTCGGTGCTCAAGCTGCTGCTCGCCGAGCGCGTGTCAATTCGCAATCTCGATCTCATTCTCGAGGCGGTCGGCGAAGTCGCGCCCTATGCGCGTCGTGCAGAGCCGATCGTCGAGCATGTCCGGACGCGCCTCGCGCCGCAGATTTGCGGAGAGATAGCGGTGAACGGTTCGTTGAGCGTTCTGCGACTCGGCGCTCGTTGGGATTTATTTTTCCACGAGAGTCTCCGTCGTGACGCAAAGGGAGAAATCGTCGAATTCAACGCCGAGCCATCGCTCATCGAGCAATTTGGTCAGGAGGCTGCCACAGCAATTCGTGAACGGATCGAGCGCGGGGACATTTTTGCCGTGGTGACGACGCCGGAGGCGCGTCCTTATGTGAAGATGATCATCGGTCGCCTGTTCGCTGCGCTTCCGGTTCTTTCGCATCTCGAAATCGCTCGCGGCGTGGAGATCAAATCGCTCGGGACAATTGCGTGACGATGAGCCTCACGGACGTCGTCACGACGCTGTTCGTGCTGTTTTGCAGGATAGGCGCCTGCATCATGACCATACCTGGATTTTCCAGCCAGCGGGTTCCCGTGCGTGCGCGGCTCTATACTGCGATCGCCGTTACGCTCGCGCTGGCTCCGGCGCTTTCGGAGGCCGTGGCGCCCGTCGTGGTCGAAGCGACGCCGGCAGGCGTGCTGTTCGTGCTGCTCGGTGAGCTCTTCATCGGCGCGCTGATCGGCTCGATGGCGCGCCTTTTCTTCTTTGCGCTGGAGACAATGACCACAGCGGCGGCGATGACGACGGGCCTCGGCAACATATTGGGAGCTTCGGTGGAGGAGGCGGAGCAGCTTCCGGCGATGAGCTCGTTCATTATGCTCGGAGCCACGACTCTCGTCTTCGTGCTCGACCAGCATTGGGAAATGATCCGCGGGCTATTCGCATCTTATACAGCGATACCAGTCAGGGATGGAATAGCGACGGATGGAATGTTGCGGGAGTATATGAAGGCTCTGTCGCAGGCGTTCCTTCTCGCGCTGCGGATCAGCAGCCCGTTTCTGCTGTTTGGATTTATCGTGAATCTCGCTTTCGGCTTCCTCAATCGAATGTCTCCATCCGTGCCGGTGTATTTCGTTTCGACGCCTCTGCTGATCGCGCTCGGCATTTATTGGTTTTATGTGATGGCGGACGATTTCTTCACGGCATTCACTTCGGCGTTCGGCGCTTGGCTCTTGTCGGGATAAGGGCGATGAATTGGAAAAATCAACGACGAATTCTCGCGGTGCATGAGCAGCTGCATCGCATAGAGGTCGGGAGATTGTCGCGGCTTGAACGCAAGGCGCGGGAATTGAAGGATGAGGAGGCGCGTATTGTCGAATGTCTCGACGGCAATCGAAACTTGATCGCGCTTTTTCCGGAAGTCGTTCTGCAACGCCTGAAGGCCAACATCCGTCAGCAACAGGATCTGCGCAATGAGGTCGATCGGCAGACTGAGGTCACGTTGGAGCAGGCCAAGCGCGTGAAGCAGGCGGAGCGGCTCGTCGCGGATGCACAGATGGAGCGAGACCGTATCATGGAACTCGAGGAGCTTCATGAGGTCATCGAACATTACGCGACGCAGCGCGACTTCAGCGCGCCGTAAGTCTTCTCATATATGAGATCCGACGTCGAAGGATTGGAGATCCATGTCGATCTTTCCCGCTACCGACCTCGTGACCGAAGTCGCCAAGGCTGCGGAGCCCGCGCGTCGCAATGCGGCCGTGGCGCGCCTCAGCGAGATTTCCAACGCGACGCCGAATTCGGTCGACGGTTTCGCGACGCTCGTCGCCGATCGTCGTGATGCGCCTTCGACGGCGACAATCACTGCAAGGCCGGTCATGATCGATGCCGCCGCGACGACCTCGCGCGACATTCGTTCAGCCGACGCGACACAGAAATTCGAGGCCTTCATAATTCAATCCTCGCTCGAGGCGATTCTTCCGAAGTCGGAAGGAGGATTTTTTGGTCGCGGAACGGCGGGCGACGTCTGGCGGTCCATGATCGCGGAACAAATCGGCGATCAGATCGCGAAGGCGGGCGGACTCGGTCTACGCAAGCTGCTCGATCACGATTTAGCGTTGCGGGCGGAAAGAACGAAAACTTCGTGAGTGCGTTGACGACTAGGGTCGGGACGCGATTCGAATGGATCAAGGAAATGGCTGGGCATCGGCATAGCGAAGAAAAAGTTAGCGGAGCGGGTTTTCGGAACGACCACGCTCAGGAGGCGAGGCGCGCGGCCTTCATCGGCTGCGTGGATCGGTTGACGCGCGTCATCGAGCGCGAGAGCGACGCGCTGCGATCGCGCGCCAACGTGGACTTCGAGGACTTCAATGCGCGCAAGACTCACGCGCTTTTGGAATTCTCGCGTGCGTCGCGCGCCTATTCGGCGCCGCGTTCCTCGGCGATCGAAGCGAAGATCGAAAGCCTGCGCTCCACGCTCGTCGAGAATGGGAAGCTGCTGGAACACCGCCTGCGCGCTATGAGAGAGATCGCGGGCATAATGATCTGCACGATCGAAATGTCGGAGTCCGACGGAACCTATTCCACAAGGTCGTCGGCGGAACGTTGAAATTGGAGCCCCGTCGATGATGCGTATGGTGTTGATCGGAATTTGGGCCTGTGTGGTTACGCTGGCTTCGACCTTCGGCGCGTCCTACTGGAAATCCCATCACAGCGCGCCGGCGGAGCCCGCGGCGCATGTCGAAAAGCTCGAAGTCAAAAAGGTCAAGCCGATCACGGTTCCGATTATTTCGGACGGAATGCTGAAAGGCTATATTTCCGCCGAATTCGCTTATGTCGTGGAAGCCTCGAACACGTCGCACGGCAGTGGAGGCGGCGCGGTCGATGCGGACAGCTATGTGATGGATGAAGCGTTTCGCCGCCTCTATGCCGATAATAGCCTCGATTTTCGACGAATCGAAAAATACGATCTCAATTCGTTGACCAGGGAACTCACCAAGAGCATCAATCAGCGCCTCGGCGCGGAACTCGTTCGCGAGACACTGGTCAAAAGCTTCGCCTTTGTCCCGAAGGACGATATCCCACACTAGAACCAAACGAAAGCAGGCTCGGCCGGCGAAACGCCGGCCGAGCCTTCAGGGTGACGACTTTCGAAAAGACGCTTCAACCGACGAGCATATAGCCGAGGAAGCGTTGAGAATCGATCGGATCATAGCCGAGGCGGGCGCGCAGCTTCTTACGCAGCTTGCTCACATGGCTTTCGACGACATTCTCTTCGACGACATCGTCGAAGAGCCCGTAGACGGCGTTGAAGATCTGCGACTTGGTCAGACGGCGTCCGCGATTCATCACGAAATACTCGAGAATTCTGCGTTCACGGCGCGGCAGGTTGAAAGCTTCGCCGCGCACCAGCGGATCTCGGCCGTCGAAGAACACCTGCATCGGTCCCACGACCGCATGATCGCGACGCGTTTCTGCGCGGCGCCGAATGGCGTAGACGCGCGCGAGAATCTCTTTCACATGAATCGGCTTGCGCACGACATCGTCGACGCCGGCCGTGAACAGTCCCAGCGTCTGCTCGAGCGACGGCGCCTCGTTCATCGCGATCACGGGAGCTTGGGAGCGTTTGCGAATGAGCTTCGGCAGCTCTTCGCGCTCCGGGCATTCTCCGATCAAAAAGGCTTCGACGGCGAGCATGTCCGTCTCGACGGCGGAGTCGACCCAATCGATGAATTGCCCGGAACAGAACCCCGCCGAGGAGATTCCCTCCTGGCCGAAGTGGCGCGCATACCCACTCGTCACCAGTTCACGCTCATCGACGATTATGAACATTGCCGTCCCCTTGACATGCGTCTCGCCCTGGCAATCTGCGCGAATCACTATAGCGACTACTTAGCCGCATCGATTCCGCGGCGTCAACGAAATAGTAACCAAATAAAGCGATGCTTCTTTTACGAGCGCGAGTCCGCGCCGCGCTCGTCGATCTGGCGCGGTGCAAGCCACACGCAAGGTGGATCGGGCAGCCTGTGCTCCGTCAAAGATCGACGTCGAGCCAAGCCAATGTCAAATTTGCGAAAGGCGCTTCCGCTCGTCGTGGCGACAGCGTTCGTTTCCTGCGCCTTCGCCATCGGGGCGGAGCAGAAAAAGGCGGAGCCGAGCGCCAAAGAGGAGGCGCCGCGCGTGCGCGAAGCGCGCGTCGCGCCGCCGCCGTCCGATGCGCGTCAATATTGCGCCGACGTCGCAGCCGCTGCGGGCGCGGCTCGCAATGCGCGGCAGGAGAAGGAGCTACTCGACATAGAGCAGCGAATCGCCAGGCGGACCGCCGATCTCGAAGCCAAACGCGCCGAGCTGCAGGAGGTTCTGGATCGCTATGACACGCTGCTCAAGCAGACCGATGAGCGGCTGGTGTCTATATATGGACGTATGCGGCCGGAAGCCGCCGCGGCGCAATTCGCCAATATGGAAGAAGACATGGCGGCGGCCATGCTGATGCGGCTGCAACCCAAGCAGTCCAGCGCGATTCTCAACGAGATGGAGGCGTCCCGCGCGGTCCTGCTGACCAAAAAGGTGGCCTCATTGTCGAGTCTCGTCGGCGGCGGAAAGAAGCAATGAAGAGACTGGGTATGGCGATCGGTTCGGTTCTTGCGCTCGCCGGATGCGCCACCGACCCGCGCGACATAGGGCGTGAGCCGCATATGAGTCCCGTCGGCAGCGGTCTGTCGTCCTATGACGATCAGCTGCCGACGGGCGCAACGCGGCCGCCGGCGCTCGGGCCGCAAATGCGCCTCGACGACAACCGAGTCAATCTCTATCGCGATGTTCGGGCGATGGCGGTCGGCGATGTCGTGACTGTCAATATTTCGATGGACGACAAGGCCGTGCTCGGCAATTCGACGGATCGCTCGCGCGATGCCAAGGTCAAGACGACGTGGTCGTTTCTGTTCGATTTCCTCGCCGGCGCGTCTTCGACGCCGCCCGAACGAAAATGGACGGGTTCGGTCAATAATGATCTGCAGTCGAGCAGCTCGACTCAAGGGCAGGGGTCGATCAATCGGTCGGAGCAGATTCGCCTGTCGGTCGCCGCGGTCGTCACTGCGGTTCTGCCCAATGGCAATCTCATGCTGCGCGGATCGCAGGAGATTCGCGTCAACTACGAGCTGCGCGTGCTGACGATCGCCGGCATTGCGCGACCGCGCGACATCGGCAAGGACAATACGATCTCTTACGACAAAATCGCCGAGGCGCGCGTCTCCTATGGCGGACGCGGCAGATTGTCGGAGGTCCAGCAGCCCGCATGGGGCCAGCAGGCCTATGACATATTCGCGCCGTTCTGAGACAGGGAGGGGAATTTGGCCGCGCCGCCTGCCTCCACCACCGCCGCCGATTCACAATCGTCCTCCTCTGGGCAGCTGGCGCTCGCGCTCATCGTGGCGACGGCGCTGGGCGCCGGCGGAGGCGGCTTTCTCGGCTTTACGCTGACGGGCGATCCGGCGGCGACCGCCAAATCGCCGGCGGTGGAGCCGCAGCATGAGTCCTCGGCGCCGAAAAAGAGCGCCGAGCCGGCGGATAAGGGACATGGCGGCGGACATGGCGCCGTGGCGCAGAGCGATGGCGGGAAAGATGGGGCGGGGCAGGCGAAGATGAAGCTCAAGGAGCTGGCGCCGATCGTAACCAATCTGGCTTCGCCGGAAACCGGCTGGGTGCGGCTGCAGGCGTCCATCGTCTATGATTCCCAAGCCGTGCCGCAGCCCGACATATTGATCTCGCAGGTGACCGCGGACATTGTCGCTTTTTTGCGGACGATGACGCTCACCTCGCTCGAGGGCTCCGACGGCCTGCGACGGCTGCATGAAGATCTGACAGATCGGGCGGCGATCCGTTCCGAGGGACATATTCAGGAGGTCATTATTCAAGCGCTGGTCGTTCAATGAAGCGCGCGGCTGCGATTCTCATTCTTCTGCTCGCGCCGACGGCCGTCTTTGCGCAGGGGCTCGATCTCAACGCTCTGCTGCCTTCCGGAGGGGGCTCGGCGAGCGGGAGGATCGTGCAGCTCCTCGTGATATTGACGGTCCTCTCCATTGCTCCCGGTCTGCTCATAATGGTGACGAGCTTCACTCGCTTCGCCATTGCGCTGTCGTTTCTGCGTAGCGGACTGGGGCTGCAGAGCACGCCGGCCAATCTCGTTCTCATCAGCCTCGCCTTGTTCATGACCTTCTACGTCATGGCGCCGACCTTCGACGCGGCCTGGAAGGACGGACTTAAGCCATTGATGGACAATAAAATCACCGAGGTCGAGGCGTTCGAGAAGATTTCGCAGCCGTTCCGACGCTTCATGATCGCCAATGTCCGCGACAAGGACATCAAGCTGTTCGAGAATCTCACCAAGGACAAAGCGCCCACCGCCGACTATGACAAGCTCGGACTTCAAGTGCTCGCCCCGGCCTTCATGATTTCGGAGCTGCGCCGCGGCTTCGAGATCGGGTTTCTCATCGTCCTGCCATTTCTCGTCATCGATATGATCGTCGCCGTCATTACAATGTCGATGGGCATGATGATGCTGCCGCCGACAGCCATTTCGCTTCCCATAAAAGTGCTGTTCTTCATTTTGATCGACGGGTGGAATCTACTCGTCGGCAGCCTTATTCGATCCTATTCATAGGCGCGCGCGCTGCGCCCGGCTCCGCCAGCACAACTCTCTGTTAGGCCTTCATTAATCGCATTTTCTGCGAATTGTGGCGGTCCTTCGCCTCGCGTGTAATATCCGATTGTCCGGCGCGGCCTTGCGAGACCGCAGACGCGCCGTCGACAGAGTTCTTCGGATAGGGCGAGGGCGCCCAAGGCATGATGCCGCTTCCGTCGAGCCGGTGAATTTCCGGGATGTCGCGTTCACCTCATCCAAGGATCGACGAGTCATGTCCAGCATTCTGACCAACGCCTCCGCCATTACCGCTCTCCAGTCGCTGCGCTCGGTCCAGTCGTCTCTCGCTTCGACGCAGAAGGAGATTTCGACCGGCCTGAAGATTTCCTCGGCCACGGACAACGCCTCCACCTGGTCGATCGCCCAGACGATGAAATCGGACCAGGGCGTTCTCTCCACTATCACCGACTCGCTGTCGGTCAGCTCCTCGGTGCTGAATGTCGCCACCGCGGCGGTGACCAACGCCATTTCGGTGATCAACAACATCAAATCCGCGGTCGCGCAGGCCGCTCAGCCCGGCGCCGACACGGCCAAGATCGGCACCAGCCTCACCGGCCTCAGCGACCAGCTCAAGAGCATCGTCACCTCGGCGAACTTCAACGGCTTGAACCTGCTCGATGGCTCGCGCAGCACTTTCAACTCCATCGCGTCCTATAGCGACGGATCCGGCACTGCGGCTTCGTCCCTGAACACGATCGACCTCAACGCCACCGCTCTGATCGGCGGCGGCGGGGCCTCGCCCGTGGTCGCGGCCGGCGCCGGCATATTGGAGGTCGCTCAGGCCACCGGCGCCACGGCGGCGACGGACTTCACGAGCCTTTCCTCGTCGGATGTCTCTTCCAGCGCGACGATTACGGACACTCTGTCCAACGCCGACAAGGCGATTGCCGATCTCACGAAATACGCCTCGCAGATCGGCGCCACGCAGAGCAGCGTCAATGGTCAGGCCGCCTTCGTCAAGACGCTGAACGAAAGCCTCACGGCGGGCGTCAGCTCGCTGGTCGACGCCGACATGAACGAGGCCTCGACCCGCCTGCAGGCTCTGCAGACGCAGCAGCAGCTCGGCGTCCAGTCGCTGTCGATCGCCAATCAGAACAGCCAGATCATCCTGCGCCTGTTCCAGTAATCCGTCGCCTTCCTACATCTCCTCAATTCATTGGAAGCCGCGCCCTTCGGGGCGCGGCTTTTTGTCGTTTGCGCAGGGTGAAGGCTCCGCTCGCTTAGACCTTTGTTAAGGTTATCTAGTTAGGTTAACGATCGTGCAGGCTGTGCTGTAGCCGTCGAGACCGCGCTGGTTTCGATGCGTCGTCGAGCGGATCGGCTCCCGCGATGCGCCGGCGCTCCGCCGTTGACTGCTTCGGATAGGGCTCGTGAGCCCAAAGGCATGATGCCGTTTCCGTCGAGCCGGTGAAATTCCGGGATGCCTTTCGTCACTAGTTCCACCCCAAAAGGGATCGATGAGTCATGTCCAGCATTCTCACTAACGCCTCGGCTATCACGGCCCTTCAATCGCTTCGCTCGACGCAGCAAGCGCTCGCGAGCACGCAGAAGGAAGTCTCGACCGGTCTCAAGATTTCGAGCGCCACCGATAACGCCTCCACCTGGTCGATCGCCGAGACGATGAAGTCCGATCAGGGCGTGCTGTCGACGATCGGCGATTCGATGTCGGTGAGTTCGTCCCTTCTCAACATCGCTCAGACCGCCGTCACCAATGCGATCTCCGTGCTCAACAACATCAAATCGGCGGTGGCGCAGGCGGCGCAGCCCGGCGCCGATACGGCCAAGATCGGCACGAGCCTCACCGGCCTCAGCAATCAGCTCCGAAGCATCGTCACCTCGGCGAGCTTCAACGGGCTCAATATCCTCGACGGCTCGCAATCCTCCTTCGCCTTCATCGCCTCCTACACAGATGGCGGCGGCGCGACGGCCTCGGCTCTCAACACGATCGATCTCACCGCGACTGCGCTGATCGGCGGCGGCGGCGCTTCGCCCGCTGTCGCGGCCGGCGCCGGCATTCTCGAAGCCGCTCAGGGCACGGGAGCGTCGGCTGCGACGGATTTCACCAATTTGTCGATAACGGACGTCGCCTCGAGCTCGGTTCTCGGAGATACGTTGACCAACGCCGACAAGGTGATCTCCGATCTCACCAAATACGGCGCCCAGATCGGCGCGACGCAGACGACGATCACCGGCCAAGCGGCCTTCGTGAAGACGCTGAACGAAGCGCTCACCAATGGCGTGAGCTCGCTGGTCGACGCCGATATGAACGAGGCGTCGACGCGCCTGCAGGCGCTACAGACGCAGCAGCAGCTCGGTGTTCAGTCCCTGTCGATCGCAAACCAGAACAGCCAGATCATCCTCAAGCTCTTCCAGTGACCGCTGGCGAGCATTCGAGCGAGGGCCTTGCCGCGGCCGGCGAGGCCCTCGCTCCTTTCAGGTGAGACGCTCGGCAAAGTTCGCACAAGCCACAGGCGGCACATTGGGCCATCACATCGCGTCAACCCGATGAAACGCCCCAATGGACCGCCTAAATCAGCTGCGAGACAATCTGCTCGGACTTGGTCCCCGCAAGCTCGCGGCCCTCGCCATGATCTTCGTCCTCGTCCTGGCGGTGACCGGGGTCGGGGCCTACTATCTTTCGCGTCCGAATTTCGAAGTGCTCTATGCGGGCCTCGATCGCGAGGATGTGAGCCGTATCGGGGCCGCATTGAAGTCGAGCGGCATTCCTTTCGATATCAATCCCGAGGGCAATGCCGTCTCCGTCCATTATGGTCAGACTGCGCCGGCGCGCATGATGCTCGCCGAACGCGGCCTTCCGCAGAGCGCAAATGCGGGCTACGAGCTCTTCGACAAGGTCGGATCGCTCGGCCTCACTTCTTTCATGCAAGAGGTCACGCGCATTCGCGCGCTCGAGGGCGAACTCGCCCGCACCATTCAGCTGATTCGCGGAGTGAAGGCGGCGCGCGTCCATATCGTCCTCGCCGACGAGGGCTCCTTCCGCCGCGCCAAGCAGCCGCCCTCCGCCTCCGTCGTGATTCGTACCGAGAGTCCGGACGATTCGAAGGCGGCGCACGCTATACGCCATCTTGTCGCCGCCTCCATTCCCGGCATGTCGGTCGATCAGGTGACGGTGCTCAACACCGACGGAATGCTACTCACCACTTCCGCCGGCGACGAGAACGACGCCGTGCCGAGCAAGACGCTGACGCTGGAGCGCACGGTCGCCAAGGACATTCAGGACAATATCCGTCGCACGCTGACGCCCTATCTGCGCATGTCTAATTTCCAGGTCAGCGTGCGAACGCGCATCAACACCGATCGCAAGCAGACAAATGAGACGATCTTCGATCCCGAATCGCGGGTCGAGCGATCGGTGCGCGTCGTCAAGGAGAACTCGACGTCGCAGAACAACAGCACCACCGGCGCCGCCGGCGCGGACCGCAACATTCCGCAGGACAACAAGCCATCCGCCTCCGAGGGAAAGCAGTCCAACGACGAGAACAAGAAAAACGAAGAGCTCACCAATTTCGAGCTCTCGTCCAAGACGATCACCACGGTGAGCGGCGGCTATACGGTGGAAGGCATTTCGATCGCGGTGCTGGTCAATCGCGCGAGCCTCGGCGGGCCGGGCAAAGACGGACCCAAGCCTGAAGCCATCGAGCGACAGATCAAGGAGATCGAGCAATTGGTCTCCACCGCGGCCGGCCTGCGCAAGGAGCGTGGCGACACTGTCAAGGTCTCGGCCGTCGACTTCATGCCGAATGAGAACGACATGGGCCCGGTCGAGGCGCCGGGCTGGGCCGACGCGCTCACCCACCAGCTCGGCTCGGTCATCAACGCCTTTGCGCTGATCGCCGTCACTGTGATGCTCGTCGTTTTCGGTCTGCGTCCGGCGTCGCGCGCTTTGCTCGCCGAGACGCCGGCGACGGCTCTCGCCCAAGATGCCGCGCCAATGCTCGATATGGATAATGCGGTGGAGCTGCCCTTCACGCCGCTCGAAGCGCCGGAATTCACAATGGCCGCGGCCGTCGACACAGGTCTCATCGAAGACATCGCCGATCACGGAAAATTCACTCAGCAGAAACGGCTCGAGCAGCTGATCGAAGCCGATGAGATGCAGGCTGTAGCGATATTGAAGCAATGGATGTATGCGGAGGGACGCGTCTGATGGCGCGCTCGGTCGCCTTTTATCTCCCGCGCTTCGACGAGCCGCCGACGATCATCGCGCCCGAACCGCCTCCGCTCGCGCTCGCGCTAGAGGTCGTAGAGCCGGAGCCGGAGCTCGAAATCCCAGAGGCCGAGCCGGAAGATTTGTGGCCGCGGCTGACCGATGAGCTGCGGGAGCAATTGCTCGAGGAGGGGCGAGCGGCCGCCGAGCTCCAATTCGATGAAGAAATCGAGCGCGAGCGCGCAACCTTCGCCCAGCGCTTGGAGGAGGAGCGTCGCCGCTGGTCGCGTGAGGAAGGCGAAAAGCTCGCTCGCGATTTTCGAGACGCGTTGAGCCGTTTCTCCGCGCGCATCGGCGATGATGTCGAGCACATACTCGAGCCTTTCGTGGTGCGCGAAATCCGAGAGCGGATGCTGGCCGGCCTCATAGAGACATTACGAGTCTTGATCGCGGATCGCGAAAATCCAGTGGTCCATCTGAGCGGGCCCGTGGATTTGCTCGAAGCAATCTGCACGAAATTGCATAGCGAGGATATCGCCACCAAGATCGACGACGTCACAGGCGTCGACGTGCGCGCGCGCCTCGATGCGACGACGATCGAAACCCGCCTCGGCGACTGGATGGCGCAGCTGCGCGAAGAGGACGACGCCGCATGAGCGATCACGAGGAAAGCGAGATCATCTTCATCCGCAAGAAGCACGGGGAGGAGGAGGAGGGTCATCACGGCGGCGTCTGGAAGCTCGCCTTCGCCGATTTCATGACCGCAATGATGGCCTTCTTTCTGGTTATGTGGCTCATCAATTCGACCTCGAAGGAAACCAAGGCGGCGATCGTTCAATATTTCAATCCCGTGCAGCTCATCGACTCTAATCCGGCGCATAAGGGATTGCGGGATCCGGCCGAGGCCGGCCAGGGCAAGAGCCAGCAGTCCAGCACTGCGCCGGACCAGGGCGCGATCGCTTCCGCGCCCCCCGGTCCCGCAGAGAAGGGCAGTCCGCAGCGAGAGGCTGCGCTCCTCTATGACCCGATGTCGACGCTCGATGAGATCGACCGCAAATCACCACTGGCTTCGTCCTTCGGCGATCCTTTCGATCGCAGCGCGCATGGCGTCGGCTATGTAGAAGAGCGCATCGAGGACAATGGATCGCCCGATAAATCGATATCCGCCGAGCCTGTGGAGGCGCCGCGCCCGAAGCCCGCTGCTTCGACTCCGCGCGGCGGCTCCAAATCCTCGGCGCTTTCGCAACGCGCGGCGCTCGCAGCGCCGCCGTCCGTCGATGACAAGAAGGGCGAAGCCGCTGCGGCGGGCATGAGGGCCGCGGTCGAAAAGGTCGTCAAGGCCGAGGCCGCCGCTCTGCGCGACATGCCGCATGTCGAAGTGACCGAGACTCAGGAGGGGGTGCTCATCAGCCTCACCGACGACGCTAATTTTTCCATGTTCGCGGTGGGCTCGGTCGAGCCCCGGCCGCAGGCAGTGCGCATCATCGGAAAGATCGGCCAGCTCTTGGCCAAGCAGAGCGGCGAAATCGAGCTGCGCGGACATACGGACGGGCGATCGTATAAATCGGCCGCCTATGACAATTGGCGACTCTCCTCCGATCGCGCCAATATGGCTTATTACATGCTCGTGCGGGGCGGGCTCCCGGAAAAGCGCGTGGTGAAGATCGCGGGCTACGCCGACCGTCGGCCGAAGACCCCCAAAGAGCCGCTCGCGGCGGTCAATCGCCGTATCGAAATTTTGCTCCGCAGGAGCGATCGTTGAGGACCTCTGCGCGCGCAATTCTCGCCGCCGGCTTGATACTTGGTCTCTCATTCTGCGCCGATGCAGGCGAGCTCACCGAGCAGGTGCGTGCGCTCAACACGCTGCAAGGGGCGATGGTGCAGGGCGCCGCCGGCGCCCGCGGCGCGATTCCCGCGCAGATCGAGCGGATCGAGCAGCTCGTCTCCTCTCTCGACGCCGAATCTTGGAAGGAAAGAAGCAATTCCGCCGCCGCGGCCATTTTTCTCTTTTGCGGAGGGCCATCCCGGACGATTCGTAAGGTTCTCGATGCGCAGCTCGTTCCTGCCGCCGACACGCCGCTGGTCGCCGGCGCGGTCGCCTATGCGGAAGGACGTAACGCGGAGGCCGCCAAGCTACTGACGCCGATCGACGCACGCTCGCTCGGCGACACGCTCGCCGCGCATCTCGCTTTGATCCAGGGCGGATTGTTGATTGCGACGGACAGAGCAAAGGCGCGCGATCTGTTCGATCTTTCGCGTCTGCTGATGCCGAGCTCGCTCGTTGAAGAAGCGGCGTTGCGTCGCGAGATGTCGATTGTCGACGCGGCCAAGGACCCGGTGAAATTTCTGGTGCTCGGACGCCGCTATGGCGCGCAATATGCGAAGTCGCCGTTCGCCCGCAATTATTGGGACGAGATGCGCGCCGCGACCTTGCGCGCAGCCGCGATCGGCGACAATTCCCGCTTGGGAGAGTTTCGAGCGTTGCTGAAAGGAGCCTCGCCTGCTTTGCGCTTCGAGACCCATATGGGAGTCGCGCGTCAGGCTATTCTGAGCGGCCGCGTCGCGCTGGCGACGACCGAGACGCAATATGCAGGACCGCTCGCCGATTCTCCGGTCGGGCGTGCGCGCGTCGAGCTCTACCGCGCTGCGCTCGCCGGTCTCGCTGGCGATTTCGAGACAGCGGAAGTGGAGTTCGAAAAAATAGATCCGAAAATGCTGCCGGCGGCCGACGTCGAGGTCCGCGATATCGTGACCGCCGCGATCAGCCGGCTTCGAGGCGAGTCGGAGGGCGTTTCCTCCGCCGCGCCGACAGCGCCGGCCCTCGAGGCGGCGCGTCCCGAATCGACGATCGAACGCGGCGCGCAACAGGCATTGAGCGACGCCGATGCGTTGCTCCAGCGGGCGACGCGCCGATGAGCTTCGACGCTCTATTCCCCAATTTGCCGACGGGACGTCTGCTCGGCCGCCATGCCGACGCCGCTTCGCCGGCCCCACGCGACGCCGATGGCGGCGATGCGAGTCAATTCGCGTCGCTTCTATCCGATCTCGACGAGCGAAATGCTCCCGCCGCTCGTATGGCGAAAGCCGATTCCAATGGCGCGACGACCGAGAGCGCCGACGATCGTCCCGATCGTCGGCCCGCGTCGGAAGCCGTCGCCACTGACACGGCGAGCAATGCGCCACTGCAAATGCAAGCTTTCGCGGCGGTTCCGCCTTTCGATATCGATTGGTCGCCTTCGAGCTCGCGATCGGCTCCGGCGCGATCCGACGCCGAATCCTCGACCGACGAGGTTGCGCCGACCCGCGCCGACGCGAGCGAATCCACTCTCATGGCCAGCGGCGCAGAGAGCGGCGCATCTACCGCATTTACGTCTGTCGGAGCGATAGCGCCCAATCGCATTGCTGACACGGCCGACAGGCGCACGGGAAATGATGCGCCTGTCAGGACGGCGTCGGCGACGACGAATGTCGCGACCGCGAGAGGAGGGGATGCTCTTTCCGCCGGCGATGATCGAGCCGATCTCATCACGAGGACGGATCTGCGCGGCGCATCGGCCGAGGCGGCGACGCCGACACCGACACATCGGAGCGCCGCGACGCTCGAGCGCAAATCGTTCATGGCGACGGCGTCCATTGATGCCGCTGTCGGCCCAAATGTGAAGATGGCGATTGGCCCGACTCCGCATTCCTACGAGCGATCCGTGCGAGCCACAGAGTATCCGTACGCCATCGACGTTGGAGCAGCGGATCGAGAAGCGATCGCCAGCGCGTCGCCGGGAAGGATCGCGGCCTCGCTGTCCGCTGCGATGGAAACGTCGACGGACGAGACCTTCGCTCATGCGCCCGACGTCGTCGCGTGGGGCGCCGATACGCGCGCGTCGTCGCGCCATTTGCAAAGCGTCGCGGCCTTGCAGCCCTTCGATGACGCGTCCGCGCCGTCGGAGTCGTTCAATGGCGCGTCCGCGCCGGCGCGAACAACGGACAGCCTGACGCCGCGAGCGTCGAACGGCGCGATCGCTGCGGCTCGCGACGTCGACGCCTTGTCCGATCGAGCTTCGATCTCGTCGCAAGATTCGCGAGTCGCGTCGCGGATGACTCCTTTGGAGCCGGCGCGGAGGCAAGACCTCCCAGCATTGCCGTTCGAGAGCACGCCTCTGCCGTCGCAGGCCGCCAAAGACGATAGCGCGAGCGCTGCCTCTGTACGTGATTCGCGCCGCATCGCGACGTCGCAAAACAATCGACCTTCGGTCGAGACGCCGCTCGATACGGCGCAGGCCGATCCGGCCGCGCAGCCGCCGCCAGCGGCCGCTTTCTGGTCGAGCGAGCCGATGGTCGCCGCGAGCACAACCGCCGCGCCTCGATCGGCGCAGACGGCGACGGATGGTGAAGCCATGACGTCGCCCGCCACCCGGCAAACGAGATTCGAGGGCCTCGCCTCGCAATCCGAAGCGGCGTCTCCACGATTCTACGCTGCGGCATCGGCATTCGCCGTTCCGACGGGCGACGATCGCGCCTTCTCGACGCCTATCGATTCGATTGGCGTGGCGGACCGCGCCATTCTTGCTTCGCTCGGCTCCGTCGCCGTGAATCAACGTTCGACGCAAATCGGGATATCGCCTTCGCCGCGCGCGACCTCTGCGAGCGTGATCGGCGATCGTTCTTCGCGGATCGCGCGATCTGCATCCGCTGTGACAGAGATCGACGAGCTGGGCCTTTCCGAGGCGCCTTTGTCCGATTCGCCGGCGCGGCCGGAATGGCGATCGTCGGCGCAGGTCGATGACGGTCGGGCGCTCGGTTCCGCCGCATCGCGGCTCATGCAAACTCCGTCGATTCGTTCGGCTTTGGAATCGCGGCCGGCGTCATCTGTCGAAATCCATGGCGGGTCTCTCGCGACCGATGCATCTGTTGGTGCGATGAGCGTCGCGCCGAGCAATGATCGTGTGGCTACGTCATCGTCGACCGACCGCGCTTCGGGCAATGATTCGATGTCGAAGTCGTCGGACGCCGCGCAGCCGGTCTCACCGTCCCTAGCCGGTATTGCGCCGCCCATCGGCGCTCCCGGAGCGGACCCGTCGTCGGACCGTGGCCGCCAGTCCGAGCGGCGCTTTTTCGCTGAGACGAGCGACCGGCGCGGGTCGAACGTCGATGTGAGATCCGCGGCTCACGATGTGGGGAATTACGTCCAGGCGCCGACGAGCGCCTCGCCCGCGCAGCCCGACACATCGAATGTCTCGGCGCCGGAACCGATCGGAACGCTCGCAATCTTCGCCCCGTCGACGCAGCTCCCGACCGCTTTCGCAGAATTGCTCGTCCCGCAGGCGCGCAGCCTTCTCGCTTCCGCTTCGCCTGCGTCTGCGCCCGCGACAGCGGCCGCAAGCGCGGCTCCCATTGTCGAAGCGCAGCGTCATGTCGGCGCGCCGAAAATTCTGACGATCGAGCTCGAGCCCGCTTCTCTGGGCGCGGTTACGGTCAAAATGAAGCTCGCGCATTCGGGAATCGATATGCGCATCAGCGTCGAATCGCCAGAGGCGCTGCATCGGCTCGATGCGACGCGCGATCGACTCGTCGAGGCGATGCAGTCGTCTGGCTGCACGGTCGATTCCTGCACGATTCAGATCGGTCAGAACGTCGCGGTCGGCGGAGCTGCGCAAGCGGCGCCGGATAGCGGGGCCGCCTTTGCGCAATCGAGCGGAACAGGCGCCGGACGCGACGAGCAGAGCGTCGATCGACAGGGAGTGGGCCATGGCGGACAGGGCGGAGATCGCAGGCAGAGCGCCAGCGGCGAGGCGAACGATTCGACGCCGAATGGGGAGCCTCGGCGCGTCGCTGCTCGTCGCGGCGACGACGTCTATCTGTGACGCGCGCGCCGACAGCCGACCGGCCTCCAATATTTGCGAAAGGGAGATGATCCGCGCCTCCAATGAGAATGCGGTTCCTCTCGCCGTGCTCTATGCGGTGGCGCTCACCGAAACCGGCCAGAAAGACGGGCTCAACGCTTTCGCGATGAATGTCGAAGGGCGAGCGGTGTTCAGCGCGGATTTCCGCGAGGCGATGATGCTCTTTCTCGCGGCGCGGCGGTCGGGCGCCGTGCTCATCGACATCGGCTGTATGCAGGTGAACCATCACTACCATGGCGCTCGATTTGCGAGCGTGGAGGCGATGTTCGATCCGCGCACCAATGTCGATTACGCGGCGCGCTTCCTTCGAAATCTCCACAAGAGCGAAGGGAGCTGGACCGCGGCCGTCGCCCGCTATCACGCCGGCCCCAAAAATGCGCCGGCGCAAAAGAGCTACGTATGCGCAGTGATCGCGAATATGGTCGCCAGCGGTTTCGGCGCTTGGACCGACGCCTCGCGCGATTTTTGTCGTCCACGCCGCGAGTAGGCGTCACGCTGAGCGCATTCGCGCTCGGCGTCCGTCGGCTTTCGATCTTTCCGGCTCACATTTAAGCGCGGAGAGTCTCCAATCTCTCGTTTCGCCGCGCGTTTCGGCCGTGGCCGCTAGCCTGCGGCGCGATGCAGATAGGAGGCGAAGGCGTCGAATATCTTGCGCATCTGCGGCGGCTTGTAGGGAAAGACGTCGACCGGGTCCATATCGTGGACCAGTAACGTATGGTCGACCTTGAAGACGACCAACTCGCCGCTCTTCGTCTCCGCGCAATCCACTCCGAAATAGGTGAGGCCGACGCATTCGACCAGCGCTTCGAGCGTGGCCGAATGGCGCGTCACGAAATCCGTGTCGAAGGTCGCGAAGAAATGTTCTTCTTCCCGTCGCCGCCGCATGTCCGCTTCCATTCGGGCGTCGACATAAGAGCCGTTCCAGCCCTCCGACACCGCGAGGTGACAAGCGTAGGGACGACGATCGATGAACAGCAGCCGGATCTTCCGAAAGAGGCCGTCCTGTCCGCGACAGTCGACGAAAGGCGAAACGAGATAGAAGCGATCCGATCGCTTGCCGAGATAGAGGCCGAGCCCGATCGGCGTGTCGACCTTTTCCGCGCCACGCTCATTGCGCTGTTCGACGGCGCGGATGACGATCGGATAGCGCAACTCGGCGGCGCACGACTCCGCGACTGCGCACAGCTCGTCGCGTGGGACGCGGCGCAAAATCGGCGTGCGCAGGCCGGCTTCCGTGAGATTGGCGGCGAGCTCGACGGGCTCGAGCATTGAAACGCGGCCGGGCAGATTGACGACCGGCGTCGGCCAATGGGCGAGCAAATCTTCGAGTTCGGCGAGCAGGCGACGGTTCGGGCTCGTGGCGGCGATCGCGACGAAAGCGAGATCGTGATCGGGCAGCGCGCTCGGCAGCTCGCGACCGGGCATCACATAGACCATCGTCAGAGAGATGTCGGAGCCTTCCAGCAGAAACTCCAGCGGTGTGTTGGCGCCGATGTCGGAGGCGGCGACGAAGGCGAGAACGCGCAGCCGCGGATTGGCGCCGCAGCAGGTGCTGCGGAACACGCGCTGCTTGGTGAGCGCCATCGCCTGCCGCTTCAGTCCGATCGCGAGATTTCCTTCGAGCTGATCGATGACGGCGAGATCCATCAGCGCGCCGGCGTGGTCGGGATATTGCTCGCACATGCCGAGCAGGCGGCCGGCGACGCGGCTCAAATCGACGCCGGCGAAAGCGAGCCTCGTGAGCTTCGCCAAGCCGATCGGCAGCGCGTCCATGGGATCCGACGATTGGTCGATACGCATCAATTCACCGTCTGCCCGCTCCGGACTGTCGAACGGAACTCGGCCGCATCATTCGCCGTCTCGCTCTGCGGCGCCGAATTTACGCCGTCGACGCGTGTCTCGCGTCGGATGCGATAGCTAGCGGCCCAACATTTCCCGAAGCTTGTCGAATTTTAGCGAGGCGATTCAACTTCGCGCGTTTTTGAGCTATCCATATCCAGTTCATCGATTCGAGGGAGGATCGCATGGTTGACGCTCCGATATCTCGCTTTGATTCGACCCGCCGCAAGCCGCCGAGCAGGAAGCCGAAGGTCGCGTCGGCGCCTTTCGTCGCCGAGCGCCGCGCGTCGCCGCCGCGCCCCGCGCGCGAGTTCGGGGAGCTCGCGCTGCGCACGACGGGCGTCGGTCTCGCCGTCGTTTCGACGGCCTTCGCCGCTTATATGATCTCGGATGTGGAGCGTCGGCCACAATTCGCGGGCCTCGAGCATCTCGCGATCTACAGCCGCCCGACGGTCATCGCCGCAAAGCGAATCCAGACCCAGCTCGCCGATCAGCGGGGGCCGGTCGACTACACGCCGGTCGGCTCGATCGGCGAGCCGCAATCGGAGACCGGCGTTCCCGGCTTCTCTCTGCTCAGCGTGCGTTCCGGCGTCGCTTTGCTGCAGACTCCGACCGCGATCGTCAAAGTTTCGCCGGGCGATGTCGTCGAAGGGCTCGGCCGCGTCGCCGCGCTCGAGCGCCACGGAGAAAAATGGGCGCTCGTCACCGCCGGTGGCGTCATCGTCGGCGATTGATCAACGTCTCGCGGTGGCGCGCGCGATCGCCTGATCGATTTGCGCATTGAACTCCGCGAGCATTCGTTCGGCCTGCCGGGCGCGAGACTTCTCCTGCCGATCGGGATGACAAGCCCAGGCGAGCCGTCGCCGCAGCGCGCCGAGCTTTGCGGGCGAGCCTTCGGCGCGCAAGAGTTCGGCGAGAACGTCCTCGCGCTCGGGTAGCCGAGCGGGTTTGGGCTGTGACGGCGCTTCCCGCAGTTCTGCGCGATCGACGCCATAGGCGCGGCAGACGCGGGCCGCGCGATCCGCAGCGGACGGCGGCGAGGGCCGCGCCTCCTCGCGGAGAATCGCCCCGATGGGCGGCGGACGTAGAGGCCCGGCGTCGCGCTCCTTCGACCGGGACGCTTTTTCCAGGCAGTCGAGAATGGTTGTGAAATCCGTCATGGTTCCGAGCCGCAGGCAGGGCCGGGATCATGACTGTGAAGGAGTGAAAGTTTGGTTGACCGAGCGCCGTGGGCTTTTCCCACTCAGCCGTGCGCCGCGCCCTGCAGCCTGTCGGCGACCTCGCGGAAGGGGTCGACGCTGGGCGGCGATTGCGGCGACTGCGTCAGCGCGTCATAGAGTTTTGGAACGAGCTGGACCGCCTGGTCGAGCTCGGCGTCGGCTCCGCGCTGATAGCCGCCGAGCATTCGCAGATCGCGCGTATCCTCGTAGCGAGACACCAGCGCGCGCAGCTTTTGAACGAGATGCCGCTGCTCCGGCTTCCACGCGTGATGCGCGAGGCGTGATATCGAGGCTTTGAGATCGATCGCCGGGTAGCGGCCCTGTTCGGCGATGGCGCGGTCGAGCACGATATGGCCGTCGAGCGTGCCGCGCACGCAGTCGGCGATCGGATCATTGTGATTGTCGCCGTCGACGAGGACGGAATAGACGCCGGTGATCGATCCGCTCCCTTCCTCGCCGGGGCCGGCGCGCTCGAGCAGTCGTGGAATATCGGCGAATATGCTCGGCGTGTAGCCATGCGCCACCGGCGGCTCGCCAGCCGCCAGCGCCACCTCGCGCGAGGCGTGCGCGAAGCGCGTCACCGAATCGACGATGAGCAGCACATTGCGTCCCATGTCGCGAAAATATTCCGCGATCGTCGTCGCGGTGAGCGGCGCGAGACGGCGCATCATCGGGCTTTCGTCGCCGGTGGCGACGACGACGATGGCCTCGCTCGCCTGTCCGCCGAGCACTTCGTCGAGAAATTCGCGTACCTCGCGGCCGCGTTCGCCGACGAGGCAAATGACCACATTATCGAAGCCCGGCGCGCGCGCCAGCATGGCGAGCAGGGTCGATTTGCCGACGCCCGAGCCGGCGAAAATGCCGATGCGCTGTCCGGCGCAGATCGGCGTGAAGCAATCGACCGCCTTGACGCCGGTGCGCACGCCGACGTTCACCCGGGCGCGGCGCATCGCCTTGGGCGCGGCGGCGTCGACGTCGAAGGCCGAGTCGCCCTCGGACAGGGGGCCGTGCTCATCGATCGGTCGGGCGAATGCGTCGAGCACGCGTCCCGACCAGTCGAGATTGGGCGCGACCGCGATGGGGCCGGCGCGATAGGCGGGCGAATTGAGGCCGATGCGCACGCGATTGTCGAAAGATTTGACGATCGCCCCCTCTTTGCCGACGCGCACGACCTGTCCCAGCGCGCCATCCTTCGGCGCTCCTATGCGCACGCATTCGCCGAGCTCGACGAATTCGGACAGGCCGCTGACGCGGCAATACGACGGCGTCACCTCGGTCACGAGCCCGAAGACGCGTATAGGCTCGGCGCGGCGCTGATGGCGCTCGACCGCCTCACGGAGACGCTGCAGCGACGTCATGAGCCGCCGAGCGTGCGAATGGCTTCACGTTGCGAGCTGTCGAGCATATCGTTCATCGAGCTCACGCTGTCGAAGGCGCGCGACGTGGCGATCAGCTTGGCCATTTCGTGAATCGGATTGACATTGGAGCCCTCGATGAAGCCTTGCTGAACGCCATTGCGCACGAAATCCAGCACAGCGGTCGCCGGCTTGGAAGGAATGATGCTCGCGTTGGGCCCGCGCGTGAGCTCTGCGGTCTCGTCTATGGCGAAGAGGCCGACGGCGCCGATTTGGCGGCCGCTCTGCGTGATCATGCCGTCGCGCGAGATCATCGGCGGTCCGGCGGTCGGGTCGAGCACGATGGGCGAATTGCCGGCGTCGAGAATCGGAAAGCCAGAGACCGTCTGCAGATCGCCGGTCTCGTTCATGCGCATACGACCGTCGCGCGTGTAGGCGGTTCCGTCCGGCGTGCGAATGCCGAAGAAGCCCTTGCCTACTATGCCCATGTCGTAAGGGTCGCCCGTCTTGGTGAGCTCGCCCGCCGCGCGCGAGATGAAATCCTTGCCGGACGACACGTAAGCGATCTTGCTCGTATCCGTTTGGGAAACGACCTGCTGAAAGCTCACGCCCTCGGCGCGGTAGCCGGGAGTCGCCGCATTGGCGATGTTGTTGGCGAGCGTCTCCAGCCGCTTGTCGACCGAAACCTGCGCCGAAAGCGAGACGTAAAAAGCCGATTGCATGTTGCCGATATCCGTGCGCAGCGTCGCGGCGCGATTCCCGCCGCTCGTCACGCAAGCTGACCGGTTTTGCTTGCGTGAGGCTGAAAGAAAATGTCAGCTTCGCGCAAGCGAGGATGACTAATTCGTTAATCGAATTTCCATCGGGAGAGACGGCGTCATGGGATTCTTCGTCGGGCTGATCATCACGATGGGATGCATGTTCGGAGGCTTCGCCGCGCTCGGCGGCCATTTGATCGTGCTGTGGCAGCCTTGGGAGTTCGTGATCATCATGGGCTCCTCGCTCGGCACTTTCGTCGTCGCCAATCCGACCAAAGTCATCATGGACACCGGCAAGGCGCTCGGCCAGGCCATCCTCGACAAGGGCCCCAAGCATCGCGACTTCCTCGACATCCTCGGTCTTCTGCACGCGCTGATGCGCGAATTGCGCAGCAAGCCGCGCAACGAGGTCGAGGCGCATGTCGACAATCCGGCCGAATCGAAGATTTTCACCGCTTTTCCGAAGGTGCTCGCCAATAAGGAGATGACCACCTTCATCTGCGACTACTGCCGGCTCTTCATCATCGGCAATGTCCGCACCTTCGAGATCGAGGCGCTGATGGACGAGGAGATCGCCGCCATCCGCTATGATCGGCTGAAGCCCTATCATGCGCTCACCTCGGTCGGCGACGGCCTGCCGGCGCTCGGCATCGTCGCGGCGGTGCTCGGCGTCATCAAGGCGATGGGCGCGCTGGATCAATCGCCGGAGCTGCTCGGCGGCCTCATCGGCGCCGCCATGGTCGGCACATTCGCCGGAATTTTCGTGTCCTACGGCATTGTCACGCCGCTCGCCTTCAAGGTGAAGGTGGCGCGCAGCAAGGAATGCCACCTCTATGTCATCGTCAAGCAGACGCTGCTCGCCTTCATGAACGGCGCCATGCCGCAAGTCGCTGTCGAGCACGGACGTAAATCCATTCCCTCTCACGAGCGTCCTTCGATCGACGAGGTCGAGAACGAGACGCTTTCGGGCGGCGCCGCCGAGGCGGCGTGATAGGCATGAGCATGAATGGCGCCGTCGATTTCGCCTCGCAAGGAGTGAAGGAGCGTCTGCTCTCGGGCGGCGGACCATCGCTCGATCGTATGCCGCTTCTGCGCGCGGTGTTCGACGCGATGGCGACGCAAGTGCAGGAGTCGATGCGCGGCCTCGCCGAAGGCGCGATGCAATTCGCCGTCGAGACCGTGACGGTCGTGCGGGCGAGCGACATCGCGATCGAATGCGAGCGCGTGGCGCTCGCCGCGGCCTATGTCGTTGCCGCCGACTCGGACGCCAAGGCGACGATCGGCGCGGACCGTCGCTTCGTCTTCACGCTGCTCGAAGGATTGTTCGGCTCGGATGGCTCCGAGCCGGCTTACGAGGCGGAGCGCGAGCTCACTGCGATCGAGACGCGCGTCGGCGGACTGGCCTTTGCGCGGGTGACGAATTCGCTTCAGGCGGCTTTCGCTTCATTGGTCGGGGTGAATTTCGCGCTCGAATCTGCGGAGAATCGTCCCGAGCCCGCAGGGGGCGCGCACAAAAGCGGCTTTTGCGTCGTCTGCCGTTGCCGCTTGCGCGCCTTTGGAACGGAAGGCGCGCTGTTCGTCGCCCTGCCGCAGGCCGCGCTCGATCCCTTGCGGCGCGCATTGTCGCAGGAGGCGTCGACCTCTGCGCCCTCGAGCGCCGATCCGCTTTGGGCGAAGCAGATGAAGGAGCGCGTCACCCAGACCGAGGTGACGCTGAGCGCGGTGATGGAAAAGACCGATATCACGCTCGCCGATGTGGCGCGTTTCGATGTCGGGCAGGTCATCGAGCTGCCCGTGTCGCCGACGGGCCTCGTCGCGCTGATGTGCGAAGGGCAGTCGCTGTTCTGGTGCGAGATCGGCCAGAAGGACGGCTCTTATACGATCCGCATCGACGATTTCGTCGATCAGCAGCAGGAATTCATCGACGACGTCCTGCGCGGCTGAGCTTCGATGCGACGGCCGCCTCGACAATGGAGAGATCGACATGGGTGAGTTCGATTTGGAGAGCTCGAAGAGCGAGGAGCTCGAGCGGCTGATCGGCGGCTCGCGCGCGATCGGCGAGGATTTGATGATGGAGGAGCGGGTGCGCGAGTCGGAGATCGACCCGCGCAGATTCGAGTCTATCCTCCGCATTCCCGTCGTCATGCAGGTGGTGATCGGCTCTGTGACCATGCCGGTCTCGAATCTTCTCAAGCTCGGGCGCGGCGCCGTCGTGCCGCTCGATCAGAAGATCGGCGAGCCGGTCGATGTCGTCGTCAACGGACGTCTCATCGCGCGCGGCGAGGTGGTGGTCGTCGAGGACGACAATACGCGCTTCGGGGTCTCGCTCACCGAGCTCATCGAGCCAGGGAGCGGCGCGCGGCGCATGTGACGGAGGCGGGAGCCCGCGATGACCAGTCTGATTGCGGCCGATGCGGGCCGCACGCTCAATGGCCCGGAGAAAGTCGCGGCGCTGTTGCTGTCGGTGGACAAGGATGTGGCGCAGCGCGTTCTGAAGCATTTCGACCAGAACGAACTGCGTCAGATCACGAAATTCGCCGCCGGCCTCGGCGCGGTCCCGGCGAGCGCCATAGAGCCGCTCATCGACGATTTCATGGCGCAGTTGGAGAGCGGCGGCTCTGAGCTTCGCGGCACGGCGGGCGAGGCGGAGAAGCTGCTCGCGGGCGTGATCCCGCCCGAGCAGATCGCCGAAATCATGTCGGATGTGCTCGGCAGCTCCAACGGCGCGGTCTGGGATCGAGTCGGCGCCGCGCCGGAAGCGGCCTTTATCGATTATCTCTCCAAGGAGCATCCGCAGACGGCGGCCTTGGCCTTGTCGCGGATCGATCCGACGCGCGCAGCCAAGGCGCTCTCGGTTCTTCCCGCCGATTTCCGTGACGACGTCATGCGTCGGATGCTCTCCTCCAAGGCGGTGACCGACGAGGCGCTGCGTCTGGTCGAGACGACCTTGCAGGAGGATCTTCTACAAAATTCCGAGCTCACAGCTTCTGCGGCGAAGAACGCCAAGCTCGCGGCCATCATCAATAAAATGGAGCGCGAGCACGCCGAAGGCTTGTTGCGCAGCCTGTCCGAGCGGCGCCCGCGCGACGCCGAAGCGCTGAAGGGCATGTTGTTCAATTTCGAGGACATCACCAAGCTCAATGTCCGCGCGCGCATGATCTTGTTCGACGCCATTCCCGCCGATCGCGTCATCATGGCGCTACGCGGCGCCGAGGTGGATGTTCGTGACTTCGTGCTCGCAGCGCTGTCGGCGCGCACGCGGCGCATGGTGGAGGCCGAGCTGGGGAGCGGGGCGACGCCGCCGCGTCGTGACATAATGGAAGCCCGCCGAATCATCGCCGACACGGTTCTGCGGCTGGCCGAGCAAGGCAAGATCGATCTTTCGAGCGCATCGTCCGAGGAGGCCGCCGAATGACGGCCTCTGAGCGATGAGCGATACGGAAGACAAGGAATCACGAACAGAAGAGGCGACAGAGAAGAAAATTCTCGACGCTTTGGAAGAGGGCAAGACGCCCGTCTCCCGCGACTTGTCGATCGCCACGCTCTTTCTCACTTTTCTGCTTTGCGCCGCTTTCGTCGTGCAGACGATCGGCTCGCGTCTGGTCGGCTCACTGGGGCTGATGCTCGGCAATGTCGGACAATTCTCGCTCGCCAACGCCGCCGACGCTTACGTGCAGTCGCAGACGGTCGTGCTGGAGACTGCGGGATTTCTCGCGCCGATTCTCGGAATGTTCATCGTCTCGGCGCTCGTCGCCGCCTTTGTCCAGGGCTCGCCGCGGCTCGTCTTCAAGCGCATCGAGCCGGATGTGTCGCGCATCTCGCCACAGGAGGGCATGAAGCGAATCTTCAGCGTCACCGGCCTCGTCGAACTCGCGAAATCCGTCGCCAAGATCGTCATCATCGCCGGCGCCGTGATATTTTCGCTCAATGTCGACCGCGGCCTCATCATCGATTCGATGCGCGTCGAGCCGGGCCAGACGCCCGGACTGCTGCTGAAGCTGGTTATTCGGCTGACGAGCGTCGTCTGCATTCCGG
The DNA here is from genome assembly GCF_003113265.1 of Methylosinus sporium. Taxonomy (GTDB): domain Bacteria; phylum Pseudomonadota; class Alphaproteobacteria; order Rhizobiales; family Beijerinckiaceae; genus Methylosinus; species Methylosinus sporium. Next base: position 42,237 of record NZ_PUIV01000009.1, on the reverse strand, counting down.
TGGTCCTGCTGGCGATGGCCGATTTCGCCTGGAGCCGCACGAAATGGCGCCGCGACATGCGCATGAGCCGCCAGGAGATCAAGGAAGAGTTCAAGCAGTCGGAAGGCGATCCGATGATGAAGGCGCGCCTGCGCTCCATCGCGCTCGATCGTTCGCGCAGGCGCATGATGGCGGCGGTTCCGCAGGCGACTTTCGTCATCGCCAATCCGACACATTACGCCATTGCGCTGCGCTATGTGCGCGAGGAGGGCGGCGCGCCGCTCGTCGTCGCCAAGGGAACCGATCTCATCGCGCTCAAGATCAGGGAGCTCGCCGAGGCGAATGGCGTTCCGGTGCTCGAGCGCCCGCCGCTGACGCGTGCGATGTACGATCATGTCGAGGTCGACAAGATGATTCCGACGGAATTCTATCGTCCGATCGCGGAGCTCATTCACTTTCTGCACAACACCGGCCAGGCCTCGCGTGCTGCGTCTCGCTGATCGTCGTCGCAAGTCCAGCCTGACGCAAGACCGAACGGATAATTTTCCGTTACCAAATCTGCGCGGGGCATCATGGTCGAGCCGGTCTATCTCTTCGATCTCGTCGAAAAGCAGCGGAGCTGGCTCTCCGCGCGTCAGTCGGCCGTCGCTCAAAATATCGCCAACGCCAACACGCCCGGCTACAAGGCCGTCGATGTCGCGCCCTTCTCCAAGGTTCTGGATCGTAGCGCATTGGAGCTCGCGGGCACCAATGGTCTGCATATTCAGACTGCGGCTTTCGATCCGCACGCCTCCTCGCCCAAGGAGAGCGGGAATTGGGAGACGAGCCTCTCGGGCAATTCGGTCAGCCTCGAGCAGGAGATGATGAAGGCGGGCGAAATTCGAGGCGCCTTTTCGCTCAGCACCAGCATATCGAAATCTTTCCACGGAATGTGGATGTCGACGTTGAAGGGGTAAGAGATGGATGCGCTCAAAGCCTCCATGAAAATTTCCGGGGCGGGCCTCGAGGCGCAATCCTCCCGTCTGCGCGTCGTCGCGGAGAACATGGCCAATGCGCGGTCCACGGGCGCGACCGCCGGCTCCAATCCTTATGTGCGCAAGACGGTCACTTTCGCCAATGAGCTCGATCGCGCGACCGGCGCCGAGCTCGTCCACATCGGCGCTGTCGGCGTCGATCGCACGCCGTTTCGCGTGGAGCACGATCCCGGCAATCCGGCCGCCGACAAAAACGGCAACGTCAAATTTCCGAATGTGAATATTCTCACGGAAGTCGCCGATATGCGCGAAGCCAATCGCGCTTATGAGGCCAATCTCCAGGTCATGAAGCAGGCGCGCGATCTGCTCACCATGACGATCGATCTGCTGAAGGGAAGCCAATGATCGGACTCGTTCCCGGAATCGTCGCCTCGGTCGCCTCCAATGTGGGCGTGTCCGCCTTGAGCGGAGCAACAAAGGGCGCGGCTGCGTCGTCGGTCGACGGCGCGTCTTTCGCCCAAGTGCTCGAGCAGGTCACGACGGATGTCGTCGACAAAGTGAAGTCGAGCGAAGCGGCCTCCATCGCCGGCGTGCAGGGCAAGGCTTCGGTGCAACAGGTGGTGGACGAGATCATGTCGGCCGAGCGCGCTCTGCAGACGGCGATCGCCGTGCGCGACAAGGCGGTAGGCGCCTATCAGGAAATCAGCCGTATGGCGATTTGAAAAAGGAACGGTAAGTCATGCGAGCGCTCGCCATCGCGGCAACGGGCATGAACGCCCAGCAGCAGAATATCGAAGTTCTTTCCAACAATATCGCCAATATCAATACGACGGCGTTCAAGCGCTCGCGCGCGGAGTTCACCGATCTGCTCTATCAGGCGGACCGCTTGCAGGGCGTGTCCAACCGCGGCCGCGACGCGACGATCCCGGAAGGCTCGCAGACCGGCCTCGGCGTGCGTCTCGCGGCCATTCGCAGCCTGCAGACGCAAGGGTCGCTCACGCAGACGGGCAATCAGCTCGATCTCGCATTGCAAGGCCGCGGCTGGTTTCAGATCGTCGGCCCGGACAGCGAGACGGTCTATACGCGCGCCGGCTCTTTCAGCACCAACGCCAATGGGCAATTGGTGACGGGCGACGGCTATCTGGTGACGCCGACCATCGTGGTTCCCAACAACGCCACGGCGATCACCATCAATCAATCGGGCATCGTCTCGGCGACGATCGGCGGCCAGACGACGCCGCAGCAGCTCGGTCAGCTGACGATTGCGAATTTCGCCAATGAATCCGGTCTCGAGGCGCTGGGCGGCAATCTTTTCCGGCAGACGGTCGCCTCCGGCGCGCCGGTCGTCGGCGTGCCGGGAGATCCTGGCTTCGGCACGCTCAGCCAATATTATCTCGAGAGCTCGAATGTCGATCCGGTCAAGGAACTCGTCAATCTCATCTCCGCGCAGCGCGCCTTCGAGCTCAGCTCCAAGGTGATCCAGGCGGTGGACGAGATGGAGGGCACGGTCTCGAAGGGAATCAGATGATGCGCCTTCCGCGTCTCGTCGCTTTCGCGCTGGCCGCGGCCCTTTGCGGCCACGCGCCGGTCGGCGCGCAGGAGCGTATGCTCCCCGTGCCGCTCGCCGTCATCTATCCCGGCGACGTCATTCGCGACTCCATGCTCGGCGAACGGGCTTTCGGCTTCGGCGCAGGCGCGGACGGCTCGGTCGCGGAGACGAAAGGCGCGCTCATCGGCAAAGTGGCGCGGCGCACGCTGCTGCCGGACCGGCCGATTCCGACGATCGCGGTCGACGCCCCCAAGGTCGTGACGATCAACGCCTCGGTGAAGATCGTCTTCGACGAAGGCGGCATGGTCATCATCGCTTATGGCTCTGCGCTGCAGGCCGGCTCGGTCGGCGATCTCATCCGCGTGCGCAATCAGGACAGCGGGCTCGTCGTCAATGGCCGCGTGCAGCCGGACGGCTCCATACGCGTGAGCGAGGGATGATGCGCAGATTGATCGCGGCGGTTCTGCTCGTGCTGATGAGCGCGCCGGCGCTCGCTTCGGTGCGCATCAAGGACATTACCTTTCCGCGGGGCGTGCGGGACTATCAGCTGCTCGGCTATGGTCTCGTGGTCGGTCTGCAGGGCACGGGCGACACGCTGCGCAATGCGCCTTTCACCGAGCAATCCGTGTCCTCCATGCTGGATCGCCTCGGCGTCAATGTGCGCAACAGCGCGCTGCGCACGCGCAATCTCGCCGCGGTGATGGTGACGGCGGCGCTGCCGCCCTTCGTCGGCTTCGGCTCGACGATCGATGTGACCGTGTCGGCGATGGGCGACTCCACCTCGCTGATGGGCGGCACGCTGCTGCTGACGTCGCTCACCGGCATCGACGGCAATGTCTATGCGATCGCGCAAGGGCCGATCGCGGTCTCGGGCTTCGCCGTCGGCGGCCAGAACGAGACGCTGACTCACGGCGTCGCGACGGTGGGACGCGTGCCCAATGGCGCGACGATCGAGCGCGACGCCCCGCGCCCCTCCGGCGACAATGGCGCGCTGGTGCTGGAGCTGCGCAATCCCGATTTCGAGACCGCGGTGCGCATCGCCGACGCCATCAATCGTTACACGCAAGGAAAATATCGTCAGCGGCTGGCGCGCGAGCGCGACGAGCGCAGCGTCGCGCTGACGGCGACGCGCGGCGGCGCGACGCGGCTGCTGGCGGAAATCGGCGAATTGCGCGTCGAGCCGAGCACGCCCGCGCGCGTCGTCATCGACGAGCGCACGGGCACGGTGGTGATCGGCCAGGACGTGAAGATTTCGCCGGTGGCGTTGACGCATGGCGGCCTCACCGTGCGCATCAATGAGACGCCGGAGGTCTCGCAGCCGGCGCCTTTCTCCAATGGCAGGACGACGGTCACGACCCAGACGCGCATCACCGCGACCGAGGAGGTCGGCGGCGTCGCGACGCTGGAGGGGCCGACCTTGCGCACGCTGGTGCGCGGGCTCAATCAAATCGGCCTCAAGCCGACCGGCATCATCTCGATCCTGCAGGCGATCAAGACCGCGGGCGCCCTACAGGCGGATCTCGTCATTCAATGATGTGAAATCTCAATGCGGCCGGCTGGTTCGCAAGGCGCTCTCCAGCGCCATGATCACCGGTATGATGGCGGCCTTCTCACGTTGCGCGGCGGCGTAGAGTTCGTCGCCGGCCTCCTGCTCGATCCGCTGCAGCGACTCGAGCTGACGCTCGAGGCATTCGAGCAGCGTCGCTGCGTCGACGCGCTCGAGCGTGAGCGAGAGCTCGATCTGATCGCCCATTCGGTCCTCCGCTATGCGCATGGTTTCCCCGCCTAATCTGGGAGAGAGAGGCTCCCGGCGGTAGGGGCGTCAATGCGCATGATCATGGCGCCGGCGAGCAGGCTCGCTTTCCGGCCCACCCGCCGCCGCGTTTTCGATGCGCGCCATGGCCATGCCCGTGATGAGCGGCTGCGCCTCGCGCGCGTGGATGTCCGCGCGTGATGTCATTGGAGTTCCTGAAGGGCTCGACGAAAACGCGATCGGCGCGACGCGACGCAGTGAATCGTCGAAGGCGAATTTATCGACGGCGCAAGGCTCCGCTATTGGGGGATATGCGCCGCGAGACGTGTAGATCAGGATTAGAATCAGCGCGATGTACAAAAGTCGAACGCTATCGACGTGGCCTTGCCGAGCGGAAATCGCGTAGCTTTCGAAGGAACATCGGCGCGATTGCGGATCGGCGCGACTTCAAAGATAATCGCCGAGACGCTCGAGCGTGGGCGTTCCGACCAACCGAGGGCCTCGGCCCGACCGGCGAATCTGATTGAGGCCCCTCAAAGGGAATTCGAGCGCTCTTGCCGCTCCCGCTCTCAGGCTCGCCCAAGCGAGTGAGAGAGAACAAAAATGGCAAAGAATTCTCTGATCGCCCTATTGCAAGAAAAGCTCGACGCGGCGCGCCGGGAATTGCGCTCGGCGGCCGTCGATTTCGAGGTTTCGGACGAGCAGCTGCTCGATCTGCGCGCCAGCGCGCGGCAACTTCTCCTCGAGCTCAAGGAACAGGATCGTCGGGCCGCGCAGAAAGGTCTGCTCGCCGCGTTGAAATTCTGGTGAGTCGCGGCGGGCGCGGCCGAAAATCCCTCTCATGGGCTAGTAAGCCGCCCCGACTTGCATTTAAATGCGCGACATGATCCTCGGCGACCGCGAATAATCGAAACGCTCAGTGACGATGTGCAGGCTGCCGGATCACGAGGAAACGACCATGAAGCTCAGAACCGCCGCTCTCACGCTCGCTTTCGGCGGCGCTCTTTTCGCCTCGACGCTGGCTCGCGCCGACGATCGGCTCGATCGGGCCTCCCATCACGTCGAGGAAGCGATCACTCAGGTCAAGCTGAAGGACACCGGGCTGGTCGCCTATCACGCCGATCTCGCGCTCGAAAAGGCCGAGTCCCTGCAGAAATTCCAGCCCGACGCGCATCTCGCGGCTGCGATCGACCATTTGAAAGCGGCGATCGAGGAGGCTCGCCAAAATCATCTGGCGCCCGCCGGCGATCATGTGAAGGCGGCTGACGCCGAGCTCAAGCAGGTCGCCAAGTAAGTTCGAGTCGATCTGACTTTCGAACCCTCGGCGCGGGCGCGCGTTCCACCTCCCCTCGAGGGAGGTGGAACGCGCGCCCGGGCAGGGGCGTTTCCGCCATGTCTTTGCCGTGCAAAACCGCTTCCTGAGGGAAGCGGCGGAAAGATCGTCGGCCATGCCGGCCGCGACGCTGCCGATCCAAAATGGCGGCGCGCTCGCGCTCCTCTATAGCGCCATCGTCTCATTTTCGCGCTCGCCCGGCCCGGTCGCTTTGCGCTCGATCCTCCTCTTCACGAAAAAGCTTGACAGCCTCGCTGCAGATTCTCGAAGCCTGTGCCATTTATGTCACAGAAAAGTAGATCGATGACAAATATATTACAAAATACATTAGTCTATATTTGAGGATTTAGTATAGATTATCTCGAAATAGTTCGGGTGGACTACTCAGGCTTCTTGCGTGGAACTAGGCAAAATCCGGCGCTGGCGCTCTCGCCACTATTTGATCACAACTCACCCTTAGCGCAGGTCTACTCGATAGCGCCGTCCGAGCTCGGCCGGCCGTCGGGAGAGAAACGGCATGGGGGGATAGCGCATTGAAACAATGGATCATCGGAGCGGCGATTGTTGCAGGTTCGACGACGGCGGCGTGCGAATCCTGGGCCGGGCAATCCGGGACAGGGCAATCCTGGGTGGGTAAGGCCTCTTACTACGGTTATCATGGCCGGACGGCGAGCGGAGGCCGTGTGGGGGCGCTGACGGCGGCCCATCGCAGCCTTCCCTTCGGCTCGCAGGCGCGCGTGACCAATCTCGGCAATGGCCGTTCGGTGGTCGTCACGATCAATGATCGCGGTCCTTTCGTGCGCGGAAGAGTGATCGACGTCTCGGTCCATGCCGCGCAATGTCTCGGCTTTCGATCAGCGGGCCTCGCCCGAGTGAAGGTCGAGCGCGTCGCGGGCGAGTAGGGCGCGTGATCGGAGCCGAAGCGAAGACACGCGCTATTGCCTTGGATTCCCGATCGCTCGCCGCGCGAGCGGCGCGATGACGCGTCTCTCGGGAGCGAGTTTTCGTCCCCTCGGGCGCATCCGCCGCGAGCTATGGTAAACGCGGACTTCTCAATTGGCCGCAAACACAGGAGTTTGGCTTAGGCAAATGTTAAATCGCCTCGCCTATAGAGGAGGGGTCGAGTGATCGTGAGAGTATGCGAGTAACAAAATGACCGAGACGCATCGTCCGCGTGTCAAATATGTCATCGGCCCCGATGGCAGCCCCTTGACCGTCGCGGATCTGCCGCCGCCCACGACCAAGCGCTGGGTGATACGCCGCAAGGCCGAAGTGGTCGCGGCGGTGCGCGGCGGACTGCTCTCCCTCGAGGAGGCCTGCACCCGCTACACGCTGACGGTGGACGAGTTTCTGAGCTGGCAGATGTCGATCGACCAGCATGGCCTCGCCGGTCTGCGGACCACCCGTCTGCAGCAGTACCGCATGTGATTTCGGCGCCCGGAACGGCGCTTCTATTAAAAACGAAGAGCCGGCGCGCCTCGGAAGGCGGCCGGCTCTTCGTCGTTTCAGGGCCTTTTCTCGCCGTCCGATCCGACGTCAGCTCTCGCTGTCGGCGCGGCCGCGCAAAGTCTCGGCGAGACGTCCGCGCTCGAACAGCAGCACGACGACGAGCGCGAACAGCAGCGGGATGATGAGATAGAGCAGGCGGAACACCAGGAGCGCCGTGAGCACTTTGAGCCGCGGCACATCCGGCATGGCCTTGATGAAGATGAGCTCGAATACGCCGAGTCCGCCGGGCGCATGGGAGACGAGCGCGGCCGAGAAGGACAGGAGGAAAGTGCCGAGCACGACGATATAGGGCGTGCTGCTGCCCTCCGGCAGAGCGAAATAAATAATGCCGGCGGCGCCGATCAGTTCCAGAGGCGCGGCGAACATTTGCCGTATCATGACCTCGGGCCGCGGATACATCACATGGATCTTGCCGAGATCGATCGGCTTGAAATGCATCAGCGAGCCGATGACATAGAGCGCCACGGCGCCGAGGCAGGAGAGCCCGATGATCAGCGCCGTATGCTCATTGGTGAGCATATCCGGCAACATGCCGGAGAGACGGCCGAGCAGGCTCGGCTGATAGGTCAGCAATAGGCCGGTGAGCAGCACTGTGCCCAGGCCGAAAGTGTAGGAGCACAGCACCACCAGCACAGCCACCTGGCCAGCGGTCAGGCCCTTGGTGGAATAGGCCCGGTAGCGCACCACCGCCCCAGAAAACACCGATGCGCCGATATTGTGCGACAGCGCGTAAGTGGTGAAGGAGCACAGAGAGATGAAGGTCATCGAGATGTGCTTCACGCCGAGGTGGAGCAGAGCGATGCGGTCGTACCAGGCGAGCGCCGCATAGGCGAGCAGAGAGCAGAAGCCGGCCGCGATCCAATGTGAGACCGAAATGGCCCGAAGATCGGCCCAGACCTCCTCGCCGACAGATTCGCCACGAAATTCGCCATAGAGAAGATAGAAAGAGGCGATGACCGCCGCCAACCCGACGAGGGGCCAGACATATTCCAAAATTTTTTTCATGGGGCGCTGCGAGTTCGGCGCTCCCGGTGCGGAGCGCGCGCACTCACTGGCATGGCCGCGCTGCGACCGCAAGCCTGAAAGCCGGCTGAGACTTGTCCGCCGCGCTCCGAGGATGGAGGAAGCCGCCGTGCCGGAGGCAGGCTCGACGCCCTGCGGGCGATCGAGCGTCGCCGCTCTCCCGGCCGAGGCGCAAAACCGTCACACCCGCCGTTCGACGACCATGTCGATGATCCGGTCGCCGCCGCGGTCGCGGGCCTCCTGGCCCTGCGCCTTGGTCAGCTCCTCGGCCGCATCTTTCATATGAGTCTCCGCCTCGACCAGCTGGTCCTGGAGGTCGGCGACGGAGCGCAGAAGATTGTCGCGGCGCGTGCGCGCGGCGCGCGCATAGGTCGGATAGGCGAAATGATTGGGGTCGCTGATATTGGCCCGCTGCTCCTCGTGAGCGATCTCGCGATCGAGATCGCCGGTCATACGGGTGAATTCGGCGATCATTGTCTGAAGCTGCGCCACGCGGCGCCGGCACTCTTCGGCGTGAAAACGTTTCAGCCGAACCAAGGCATCTCGCGACTTCATGACATTACTCTCCAGCACAAGTTACTAGACGATACATGCGAACTCGGTCGCTTTATCCGCGAGACGAGCGGAAATATGGCGCAAGGAGGTTGCTCGAGTGTTACTGCGCCGCGAATTCTCGTCGCTCACCAAAAAAGCGCCGTAATTTCAATCATTCCGCTCGGCTGTCGGGCGACTGCGCCCTATATGCCCGCGTGTGCGATCAGCCAGTTCGCGAATGGAGGAGGCGAAGATGAGACGCGCCCTTGCAATCATTGCGGCGGCCACTGTCGCCGCGCTTTTTTCAGCGTCGCCGACGGCGGCGGATCAGGTCGGAACGCACAAGGTCCTCATGCCGGACGATCTGCGCTTTACGGCGGCGCCGGCGTCTCTGCCGGCTGGGGCGGAGGCCGCCGTGCTCTTCGGCGATCCGACGAAAGAGGGGCTGTTCGTCATGCGGCTGAAGGCGCCGCAGGGCTATCGTATTCCGCCGCATATGCATCCGAAGGCGGAGGTAGTGTCGGTCGTCTCCGGGCGGATGCGGCTCGGCCTCGGCGCCGCCGCCGATCGCGCCAGCGTCGAGGAGCTTCCGCCGGGCGCCTTTTCGATCATGCCGCCGGGCGTGGCGCATTACGCCTTCTTCGACCAAGAGACGGTGATTCAGATCGACGGCATGGGGCCTTGGGCGATCGACTACGTCAATCCGAAGGACGATCCGCGCAATCAGATCGCGCCGGCGCAGAGGTGAGGCGGTTGTCTCCCTTGGCCGAAAGCTTATGATCGTCGCGAGAGGACTGACGAAGCTCACGCCGGCTGCTCGTCCAGCGCCTTCTCCTTGCGGTCCGCCCCGCCGAGCCGGCGATAGACGAAAGCCGGCGCCGGCAGCAGCGACTCGTTCTGCCCGAGCGTGGCGAATTCCTCGTGATGGGCCGAGCGATGGCAGGCCGGATCGGTCGCCGCCGCGTTGCCGGTGACGGCCAGCGCCTGGCAACGACAGCCGCCATAATCGACTCCGCGCTTGTCGCAGCTACGGCAGGGCTCCTGCATCCACTCCTCGCCGCGAAAGGCCTCGAAGGCCGCGCCATTGCGCCAAATCTCGGCGAGCGGACGCTCGCGCACATTGTCGAAGGAAAGGCCCGGCAGCGTCTGCGCGGCATGGCAGGGCAGGGCCTTGCCGGAGGGCGTCACCACCATGATGCTGCGGCCCCAGCCGCCCGTGCAGGCCTTGGGGCGTGAGGCGTAATGGTCGTGGATCACGAAGTCGAAATTGAGCACGCCCTGCAGGCGCTTCTTCGCCTCTTCCACAATGCCGACGGTGGCGAGGAATTTCTCGCGCGTCGGGATCAGCGCGGCGCGGTTCACTTCCGCCCAGGCGTAATATTGAATATGCGCCACCTCGAGCCGCTGCGCGCCAACCTCCACCGCGAAATCGATGATCTGCGGCAGATGGTCGATGTTCTGGCGATGGATCGGCGCATTGATGGTGAGGCCAAGGCCGAACTCCCGCGCCCAGCGCGCGACGTCACGCTTCTTGGCGACGCCGCCCTCATAGCCGGAAATATGGTCCGAGCTTTCGGGGACCACATCCTGCACCGAGACCTGCACATGATCGAGGCCGATCTCGGCGAGATGCGCCAAACGCTCGCGCGTCAGCAACACGGCGGAGGTAACGAGATTGGTGTAGAGGCCGGCGTCGACGGCGTGGGCGAGAATCTCCTCGAGATCGCGGCGAATGGTCGGCTCGCCGCCGGAGAGATGCAATTGCAGCGCGCCGATGGAGGCGGCCTGACGGAACACGTCGCCCCATTCGCCGGAAGTGAGTTCTGTATTGGCGCGCTCGAGATCGAGCGGATTGGAGCAATAGGGGCACTGTAGCGGGCAGCGATGCGTCAGCTCGGCCAGCAGTCCAGCCGGGCCGCGCTCGAAGGGCGCATAGGATTTCGCCGTCTGCGAGAGAGGAGGGGGCGAAAATGCGTCCGGCCCGTCGCGCAGCAGGCGCTTGTCGGCGAGGCCCTGCAGGAGCTTGACCACATCCGTCTGGATCACATCGACGGGCGCCGAATAGGTCTGCGCGAGACGCTGCGAAATCTCGGAGACGCTGGCGACGCCGTCGACATGGCCGAGCACGGCGAGGCCGATCGGGTCGAGCTCATAAGCGCGCTCGGGCGCGAGGATCACCTTGCGCCGCCGCACGACATCCTCGTGCAGGCGCGAATAGCGCGTGAAGGCCGGCTTCGACTCCGGCGTCACCACGAAACGCGCTTCGCTCATTCTCTCGTCCTTCACTTCTCTCCCGGCGTAAAGGCGCCCGGCGGGATGAGGCCGGTCACATAGGCCTGATGCAGCGCGTCGAGCTGCGCCCATAGCACGTCGCATTTGAAGCGCACGGCGCCGACGCAGGCTTCCTGCTCCGCCCGCGTATAGGCGTGCTGGAGAATATACGACAGAGCGAAATCGCTGTCGCGCGGCGCCTGGGCGAGGCGGCGCTTGAAATAGGCCATCACGGAATCGTCGACGAAATCGTAATTCTCGAGCATTCCGGCGATGCGCTCGCGATGGATCGCCGGCGCGAACAGCTCCGTCAGCGAGGACGCGACCGCTATGACGAGCGGCTGCTCAACGACGAAGCGCACATAGGCCTCGACGGCGAATTTGGTCGCCGGCAACGCGCCCTTGCGCGAGGTGACGTAGTCGCGCGAGAGGCCGAGTCCATCGGTGAGCACGAGCCAGCGCTCTATGCCGCCGCCTTCCTCGCCCAATCCGTCGTGATCGTGGATGCGGTGAATCCATTCGCGCCGCAATTCGCGGTCGTGGACGCGGCTCATGAAGGCGGCGTCCTTGCGCGGCACCGCCTCCTGATAGCAATAGCGGTTGAGCGCCCAGGCCTGCACCTGGCCTTTGTTCAGCTTTCCGCCATGCAGCATTTTGTGGAACGGATGCTTGTCGTGATAGCGCTCCTCGCCCACGGCGCGGATCGCGGCCTCGAAGGCCTCCTTCGACAAGGGAGGAGCGTCGTGCCACTCGGCCGTCGAGAAGTCGTTCATAGCGTCACCTCCATGCCATCCGCGCCGATCTCCCATCCGGCCGCATTCACGATCGCGCGTTCCTTCGACGATGCGTCGAGAGTCGGATTGGAGTTGTTGATGTGCACATAGATTTTGCGCGCGACGGACAGCTCCTCGAAGGCTTTCATCGAGCCGTCCTCGCCGCTCATATTCACATGGCCCATGCGCGAGCCGGTCTTGCCGAGCAATCCTTGCTCGATCATCTCGTTCTCGTGGAATAAAGTTCCATCGAAGAAGACGAGGCTCGCGCCGCGCAGACGTTCCTTCAGCGGCTCGTCGATCTTCGCGCAGCCGGGAATATAGAAGCAGCTCTTGCCCGTCGCCGTCTCGATGATCTCGACGCCGAGCGTGTCGCCCACTTGCGTGCCGAAACCCGCGACGCTCTTGTCCTCGAGCCAGAGCGCGATCTTGCCATGCACGGGAAAGGCCTTCACCGCAAGGCCAAGATCGACGCCGGCTCCACGCAGCGGGATCGCCTCGTCGAAGGGAAATTCGACGCGCGTCACCAGCTCGGGGACGAGAATATCGAAGATGCGATTGCCGGCGAGCACATTCAATATGCGCCCGGAGGAATAGATAGAGAAAGCCTGCGCCTCGCGAAGATTCAAGAGGCCGGCGACATGGTCCACGTCGCCATTGGTCAGCACGACGGATTTGATCGGGCTCGCGCGCAATCCGTCCTGCGGGCCGGGCGAGAGCTGCGGCGCCTGCGCAATCTGCTGGCGCAAATCCGGCGAGGCGTTGAGCAGCACGAAATCGACGCCATTGGCGCTGACCGCGAGCGAGGATTGCGTGCGCGCCGAAAAGCCGGGCTTGCCCTCGCGCACGGCGCGGCAATTGGCGCAATTGCAGTTCCATTGCGGGAAGCCGCCGCCGGCGCCCGATCCGAGTATTTTGATGAACATGACGCGAACCGCGACGGCGCCGCTTTTTTAAGGCGCTGTCTCTCCTCTCGAGCCGACGTTCTAGAGCGAAACGGCCTCTGTTCGAAGCGCTGTTTCGCTCCCCTCCCGATCTTTGTTTATTTTTCCCGACGCTCGCGCGTCGGAAGGCGGCTTTTTCGGCCGCGCGCCACTATGTCCAGGCGGCGGCGGAACGGCAAGCGCCAGATGGTCGCACGCCCTGCTCTAGCCGGCGGCCCGCATCGGCGGCGCGCTCGCCTGCAGCGCGCGCGAGAGGGAGTCGTAGATGCGCGGATCGTCCGATTGCGAGACGTTGAAGCGCAGATAATCGCGCGCCGTCTGGCCGAGGCTGAAGGCGTTGCCGGGTGCGAGCACGATTCCCTCCGCGAGGCAGAGCCGCGCGATCTGCGAGGCGTCGGCCTCGTCCGGCAGGCGCGCCCAGACGAACATGCCGGCCTTGGGCTCGACGAAGGGCGTGATCCCGAGCGCTTCGAGGCGGCGGATCGTCGCCGTCCTCGCCCCGGCGAGACGCGCGCGCAGCGCCTCGAGATGGCGCCGATAGCCGCCGTCCTTCAGCAGCGTCAGCGCGATCTCGGCCGAGAGGCGCGGGCTGCCGAATTGCGTGGCGAGGCCGATATCGGCGATCTGCTCGATCCAATCGGGGCGGGCGGCGATGTAGCCGCAACGCGCCGCGGCGGAGAGAGTCTTGGAGAAGCTGCCGATCTGAATGACGTTGCGAAGTCCGTCGAAAGCGGCGAGGCGAGGGGTCGGCGCGGTTTCGAAATCGGCGAAAATATCGTCCTCGACGATGATGAGGCCGGCGGGCTCGGCGAGCGCCATCAGCCGATGCGCCGTCGTCGAGGAGATGGCGGCGCCGGTCGGATTATGGACGGCGGCATTGGTGAGATAGAGGCGTGGCCGCTTTTGCGCGAGGCTTTGCGCGAAAATCTCGAGATCGGGGCCGTTCGGCGTCATCGGCACGCCGACGATGTCGGCGCGATGCGCCTGCAGCAGAGCGCGGAAGTTGAAATAGCAGGGATCGTCGATCAGCACAGTGTCGCCGGGCTCGATCAGAAAGCGGCAGACGAGGTCGATCGCCTGCGTTCCCGAGCCGGTCAGCAGAATCTGATCGGGCGCGGCGGGTATGTCCCGCTCGCCGAGGCGGCGGGCGATGAAGCCGCGCAGCGGAGCGAGGCCGAGCGGTTCGGAATAATCGGTGAGGGAGGCGGCGCTTCCCCGCGCGACGGCTTTCAGCGCCCGGCGCAGCGCCGCCTCGGGCATCCATTCGGCCGGCAGCCAGCCGCAGCCGGGGCGGAGCATTTCTTCGCCGGCCTCCAGCGATTGGCGCGACATCCAGAGCGGATCGACCTCGCGATCGAGGCGCGGGCCGATCTTGCCCAGCGCCAGCGGCGCGAGCGGCGCTGAGACATAGAAGCCGGAGCCGGGGCGGGATTTTATGACGCCCTCGGCGGCGAGCCGCTCATAGGCCTCGACCACTGTGGAGACGGAGACGCCCATCGACCGCGCCGCTTGCCGCACCGAGGGGAGGCGCGCGCCGGGCGTCAGCTGGCGCGCCGCGATCCGCTCGCGGATCGTCGTCATCACCAGCTCGATCCGTCGGGGAGGCGAGGATGTTTTGGTCAAGCGTATCGCCTTTCATCCCAGCACAGTTCACGGATACTGTCGAAACAGTTTACGAAAATTGTATCCATCTGTCTCTGGCCGAGCAAGGGGTTCTGTCCGATCCTTCGCCGATGAGGAAAGGATGTTTCGATATGGATAGGACGACGGAGGGCTGGCTGAACGGCGCGCTCGGGGTGTTGATTTTCAGCGGATCGCTGCCGGCGACGCGCGTCGCCGTCGCGGGCTTCGATCCTTTGTTTCTGACGGGCGCGCGGGCGTCGATCGCCGGGCTGATCGCGCTCTGCCTGCTGGCCCTCTTCCGCGAGAGCAGGCCGAGCCGTAGCGAGCTTCTCTCGCTCGTCGGCGTGGCTTTGGGCGTGGTGGTCGGCTTTCCGCTGCTCAGCGCGCTGGCGCTGACGCGCATGACCTCGGCCCATTCGCTCGTCTTCGTCGGGTTGCTGCCCTTGGCGACGGCGGCTTTCGGCGTGCTGCGCGGCGGCGAGCGGCCGCGGCCGGGCTTTTGGCTCTGCGCGCTCGCCGGCGGCGCGCTCGTCGCCGGCTTCGCCTGGAGGCGGGGCGACGGCGCGATCTCCTCGGGCGACCTTCTGATGCTAGGCGCGATCTTCGTCGCGGGCTTCGGCTATGCCGAAGGAGGGCTGCTGTCGCGCCGGCTCGGCGGCTGGCGGGTGATCTGCTGGGCGCTGGCGCTCTCGCTGCCGGCGATGCTCGTCTGGACCGCTGTCAGCGCGCCGGAGGGGCTGCTCGCCGCGCCGCCGCGCTCCTGGGTCGCGCTCGCCTATGTGGCGCTGTTCAGCATGTTGATCGGCTTCGTCTTCTGGTATCGCGGGCTGGCGCTGGGCGGCATCGCCGCCGTCGGGCAGCTGCAGCTGCTCCAGCCGCTGCTCGGACTCGGTCTCGCCGCTCTGTTCCTCGGCGAGACCGTGGAGCTCTCTCTCGTTTTCGTCACTGTCGGCGTCGTCGCCGCTGTGGCGGGGGCGAAGGCCCTCGCAAAATAGCCGCGTCAGGCGCCTTGCGCCTTCTCCGCCTCCTGCCGCTCCAGCTCCTTGTAGCGCTTCACGCCGAAGGGAATGGCGGCGAGATAGGCGAGGCTCGCCAGCACCAGCGTCTCCATCGGATAGATGGCGAGCAGCAGCGCCGTGACGCCGACGCAGAACAGCACGAGAATGACATATTCGCGCGGGATGCGGCCGATGCGTTTGCCGGAGAAATGCGGAATGCGGCTCGCCATCAGAAAGGCGATGGTCAGCACATAGACGATGAAGAGCGGAACCAGCGCCTTTGAGCCGGGCAGCTCGGCGACCGAGAGATGGAGATAGAGCGGCAGCAGAACCGCCACGGCGCCGGCCGGCGCCGGCATTCCGACGAAGAAGTCCGAATGCCAGGCCGGCCGGCCGGGGTCGTCCACGGTGACGTTGAAGCGGGCGAGGCGCAGCGCGCAGGCGATGGCGAAGACCAGCGCCGCGAACCAGCCGAGCCCTTTGATCTCGTGCAGCGACCAGAAATAGAGCAGAAGCGCCGGCGCGACGCCGAAATCGACGAAATCGGCGAGCGAGTCGAGCTCCGCACCGAAGCGCGACGTGCCCTTCAGCGCGCGCGCGATGCGGCCGTCGAGGCCGTCCAGCACGGCGGCGGCGATGACGGCGGTGACGGCGGTGTCGAACTTGCCTTCCGAGGCGTAGCGTATCGCGGTGAGGCCCATGGAGAGCGCCAGAAGCGTCACCAGATTGGGCAGCACCACGCGGATCGGAATGTTGCGGAAGCGCAGGCGGCGCCGTTCGGAGGGCGACAATTGCGCGTCCCGGCCCTCGGGGCCGGCGTCGAAGGACGAAGGTTCGGTCATTGGGGTGGCCTTTGTCGCGGCGACGGCTCAGCCGGCCTTGAAGCTCAGAGGGGCGGCGGTGGAGTTCACATCGGCGAGGATCGTCTCGCCGGCGATGGCGCGCGAGCCCACGGCGACGCGGGGCTTGGCGGCGGTCGGCATATAGACGTCGACGCGCGAGCCGAAACGGATGAGGCCGAAACGGTCGCCGACGCCGATCGGCTGGCCGTCCTGCACGAAGCAGACGATGCGCCGCGCCACGAGGCCCGCGATCTGCACCACGCCATAGCGGCCGGAGGGCGCGTCGATGACGACGCCGTTGCGCTCATTGTCCTCGCTCGCCTTGTCGAGATCGGCGTTGAGGAAGATGCCGGGCTTATAGGCGACTTTGCTGATGCGGCCGGTGATGGGGGCGCGATTCACATGCACGTCGAAGACGCTCATGAAGATGGAGACGCGCTGCATCGGCTCCGCGCCGAGGCCGAGCTCGGCCGGCGGCAGGAAGAAGCCGATGGAGCAGACGACGCCGTCGGCCGGAGACACCACGAGCCCCTCGCGCAAGGGCGTGAGGCGCTGCGGATCGCGGAAGAAATAGACGCACCAGGCGGTGGCGATGAAGCCCACCCAGCCGAGCGTCGAGGATACCCAGTGCAGCAGCAGAGCGGCGATGGCGAAGGCGGCGATGAAAATATAGCCTTCCGGATGGATCGGGACGAGCGATTTGCGGACCGATTCGAGGATCGACATGGATGAGAGGCTCCGAATGCGGCCCGTCGCCGCAGGCGGGGCGAGTTTTGCCATTTTGCGGCGCGAAAGTCACGCGGGCGGGGCGCCTGCGCCCTTGCCCCTGCGGCGGATTCACGACAGATAGGCGCGGTCGAAGCCCAATGGGGCCGACAGCCCCTCGGGGAGGAAACATGAAAGACAATATTCGCAACGGAACGGCTCTCGCCATAGCGGCGGTCTCTCTCGCGCTCGCCGGCGCCGTGACGACGGCCATGGCGGCGACGCCCGGCAAGGTGCAATGCATCGGCGCCAACGCCTGCAAGGGCAAGAGCGACTGCCACAGCCCCAAGAACGCCTGCAAGGGCATGAACGCCTGCAAAGGCAAGGGCTGGACCTTCGTCGAATCCGAGGACGCCTGCAAGGCCGCCGGCGGTCGTACGCTGAACTGATCGAAGCGGGGAGGGCGGCGCCCTCCCGCGCAACCTGCGCGTGCCGCGCCGGCGAGAGCTGGACAGCTGCTCGGGCGTGGTTTCAAAAGAGCGAGCCTCGGCTCGCTTTTCTCGCGTCAGCGTCCGCAGGATGCGCTAGACTCTTTTGTTTTGACGCGTTTCCAATGCCGAACCGGCGTCGACTTCGGCTGGAAGCGCTATCATTTCCCGCGCGGCCGCATCGTGCGCCGGCGCACATGCCGCATCGGCCGCGGGAGAGCGTCGCCGCCCAATGTCCCGCAAGCGCCTTCTGATTCTCGCCCATGCGCCCTCGCGCAATACGCGGCTTCTGCGCGACGCCGCGCTGGCCGGGACGCGCGAGATCGATGGCGTGGAGACGATCGTCCGGGCGCCGCTCGAAGCGACGCCCGAGGATGCGCTGGCGGCGGACGCCATCATTCTGGGGACGACCGAAAACCTCGGCTATATGAGCGGGGCGCTGAAGGATTTTTTCGACCGCAGCTATTATCCCTGCCTCGAGCGCACGCAGGGCCGACCTTACGCGCTCTATATCCGCGCCGGCAATGACGGCGCCGGCGCGCGCCGCAGCGTCGAGAGCGTCGCGACCGGCTTGCGCTGGCGCAGCGTGCAGGAGCCGCTCATCTTGCGCGGGGAATGGCGGGAGGAATTCGTCGATGCCGCCCGCGAGCTCGCAATGGCGATGGCCGCGGGGCTGGAGGCGGGGGTGTTTTGAAGGAGCCCGTGGTCGCCAATTCTGGCGCGCGGCTATCTTTCGTCGCGGGTTCCCGATATATTCGCGCATCTATTTTCGAAAGGCGCGACTTTGCGTTCGGGAGTTGTCATCGGCGGCGTCGCTGCGTCGGCGCCGTTTCCTTGCGGCGCTTTCCCCCACGGTCGATGAGCCATGGCGGAGGAAGAGCCGAGCATCGAATCTTTCGGCCACGGCCTGGGGCCGAGACGCGTGGAGAGCCCGCGCAAGCGATCGCTGCATATCGAACGCGAAGGCATAGCGAAATATGGCCACGGCCTCGGACCGCGCCCGGCGCCGCCGCCGCGGCCGGAGACGCCTGTCGGCGATTCTCTGCATCTCGCGTCGGAGCAGGCGTGGCCACTCGCCGTCGCGCTGATCGCGCTCGGCGCGATCTCGATCGGAATTTTCACGCTGGCGCAGACCATCGATCGCCAAATCTGCTCTGCCGATCCGCGGCGCGATTGCGAGCGCGGCAGCGATGCCGGCGGAGGTGGCGGCGGAGGCGGGAGCGGTGCAGGCGGGTCGGGCTTCCACGCTCATTACGGCGGATTCGGGGGGAGCGGCGGCTTCTATTCGGGCGGCTCGTGAGGCAGCGTCGCATCGCGGCGCGGCTATCTTTCGGTCATTCGCTTTGCTAACCTCGCGGCGAGACATTTCCGAGAGGATTACATTGCCAGCAGACCTCGCCTCCGGCCTCCTGTCCTTCGCCGCCTATTTTCTCGGGACGATCGCTTATTGCGCGGCTTTCTGCGTTGTCTACACGCGGCTCACGCCGCATTGCGAATTCGACCTCATCGTCAATGCGCACAACGCCTCCGCCGCCATCGCCTTCGGCGGCAGCCTCATCGGCTTCGCCATCGCGCTCGCCGGCGCCGTGCATAATACGCAATCGGGGCTCGAATTCATCATCTGGGGCTTCGTCGCCTTCGCCACGCAGATCGTCGCCTATCTTCTCGCGCGGCTCGCGCATCCGGGGCTCTCGCAGGCGATCGAGCAGAACGCCATCGCCGCGGCGGTCTGGCTCGGCGCCGTCTCCATTTCGGCGGGCGTGCTCAGCGCCGCCTGCATGAGCCCTTGAGAGGCGCCCATGGCCGAGCCGCCCCGCAAGGAATTCGGACGCCGCGGGCTGGCCCCGCCCGTCGTCACTCATGCGCCCGAGGGGCTCCCCGGCGGCGCGAACGGGCCTTTCGGGAGCCGCAAGCGCACGATCGCCATTGCGGCGATCGCCGTCGGCTCGTTGTCGATCGGGACCTATGCGGCGATCGAATATGCGCACACCGTCGCGCTGATCGCCGCCGGCTCGCTGTCGATTGGAACTTATGCGGCGATCGAATATGCGCATGGACGCGACTGCGCCGAGGATGCCGACTGGGAGCGGCAGGAGGAATGCCGCCAGTCGCATAGCCATGGCGGCTCCGGCGGCCATTCCTCTTCGGGCGAGAGCTCGGCGGGACATGCGGGCGCGGCGTCTTCCGGCCATGCCGTTTCCTTCGGCGGCTTCGGCGCCGCCGGCCATGGCGGCGGCGGATCGTGAGACGCGAGCCATCGCCGCCGCGGCCGGACTTCGCCGAGGAGGCGAGAAAGATCGGCTTTCAATATGCGCAGGCGGATGGCGAGCCCTATTGGGACGAGAGCGCGCGCTATGTCTTTTCGATGCGCGAAATCGAGGAGGATATCGAAACCGCGACCGCCGATCTTTCCGCGCTCTGCGAGGATGTCGTCGCGCGCTTGGTGAGAGACGAGCAGGCGCTGGAGCGCTTGCGCGTTCCGCGTCACGCATGGAGCCTCATCGCCGAGAGCCATGCGCGCCGCGACGCCTCGCTCTATGGGCGTTTCGATTTCTCCTATGACGGAGAGGGGCCGCCGAAGCTGCTCGAATATAACGCCGACACGCCGACGAGCCTGTTCGAATCCGCGGTCGTGCAATGGTTCTGGCTCGAGCAGATGATCGCGCGCGGCCATTTGCCGAAAGGAGCGGATCAGTTCAATTCGCTGCATGACCGTCTGATCGCGCGCTGGCGCGAGATCGCGGGCGGCGCTCCCGTGCATTTCGCCTGCATGACGCAGAGCGTCGAGGATCGCGGCAATGTCGCCTATCTCGCCGATTGCGCGGCGCAGGCGGGCTCCTGGACGGCGCGCATCGACATGCGCGACATCGGCCTTTCCGGCGAGATTTTCGTCGATCGCTCGGGGCGGCGCGTCGAGCGACTGTTCAAGCTCTATCCTTGGGAATGGATTTTCGCCGACGCTTTCGGCAAATCGGCGGCGATGGGGGCGACGCGTTTCGTCGAGCCGCCGTGGAAGGCCATTCCCTCGAGCAAGGGATTTCTCGCTTATCTGTGGGAGGCGGCGCCCGGCCATCCCAATCTTCTGCCCTGCTTTTTCAAGGACGACGCGCGCGCATCGTCATTGACGCGATATGCGCGCAAGCCGCTCTATTCGCGCGAGGGCGCCAATGTGGCGCTCTTCGACGGCGAGACGCGTCTCGCGCATACGGACGGCGGCTATGGCGCCGAAGGCTTCGTGCTGCAGCAATTATGTCTGTTGCCGAATTTCGGTGGCCGTTATCCCGTGCTCGGCTGCTGGCTCGTCGGCGGCGCGCCGGCGGGCATGGGCGTGCGCGAGGATGTTTCGCTGGTGACGACGGATCGCTCGCGCTTTTTGCCGCATGTGATCATCGATTGACGCTCGCCGAGTCGCGGCCTACGCTTCTTCCCGCATAATAAAAACAAAGGGAGGACGGCCATGCCCGACGTCACCTTCTCCACTCCTCTTCTCCATAAAAATGTGACGGTCTATGCGGTCGCCGGCGACACGCACACGATACTCGCCGTCGCCGAGGCGAATAAGATTCCCATTCCACATGATTGCAAAGACGGCGAATGCGGCTCCTGCCTCATC
The DNA here is from genome assembly GCF_003113265.1 of Methylosinus sporium. Taxonomy (GTDB): domain Bacteria; phylum Pseudomonadota; class Alphaproteobacteria; order Rhizobiales; family Beijerinckiaceae; genus Methylosinus; species Methylosinus sporium. Next base: position 21,326 of record NZ_PUIV01000009.1, on the reverse strand, counting down.
GAGGTGACGCCGCTCGACGACAAGACCATGGGCGCGACGCTCACCGAGAAGGAGAAAGCGCAACTGAAATCCATGGGCAAGATCACGGCCGAGGAGATCGCGCGCGCGGTGGTCGACGATATTCCGCCCAAATATCGGCTCGCCTGCCAATATGTGGTGCGAGACCAGGATATTCTCGTGAAATTCACCGGAGAGCCCGGCGGCGCGTGACGCGCATCTCATGAGCGCGCCATCCGATCCGATCGGACCGGATGGCGCGCCTATTTCGTCCCTGGCCTCTCGCCCCTGTCCTCGTCGCTCTGGCGAAGGCGCGTCATATTGGTCGGAGCGGCCGGGGCGGCCCGCCGCACGGCCGCGGCCGAGCCCGTCGCCGAAACGGCCGTCGCGGGGGGAACTGGCCTTGTGCGCCTGCCCATGCTAACAGCGGCCTCCGCGCCGGAACGCCCCGGCGCCAATCTCGACAGGAGCGGTCATGTCCGACATTTTCCACGAGGTCGACGAAGACATCCGCCGGGACAAGGCGGCCAACCTCTGGAAGCGTTATCAGACGCCGGTGATCGTCGGCGCTTTTCTGGTCGTGGTGGCGACGGGCGCCTATAGTTTCTACGAGAGCAATCGCATAAAGGCCGCCGAGGGCGCCAATGTCCGCTTCAGCGCGGCGGCCGCGCTCGCGACGCAAGGCAAGGGCGCCGAGGCCGTCGCCGCCTTCGAGGCGCTCGCCAAGGATTCGCCCAGGGGCTACGCCACTCTGGCGCGGCTGCGCGCGGCGCAGGAGCTGGCGCAGAGCGACAAGGCCAAGGCGGTCGCCGCCTTCGACGCCATCTCCGAGGACAAGGGCGTCGACAAGCTCACGCAGCAGGTGGCCAAGCTGCGCGCCGGCCTCATTCTGCTCGAGCAGGGCGAGCGGCAGAAAATGGCGGATCGCCTCGGCGAGCTCGTCACCGCCAATGGGCCGTTCCGCTTTACGGCGCAGGAGCTCTTGGGGCTCGACGCGCTGCAGGACAGCGATTTCAACGAGGCCGAGCGCGTCTTCAAGCTCATCCTCAATGATCAGGAGGCGCCTCACGCCATGCGCCAGCGCGCCGGGGCCTATAAGGCGCTGCTGGAGGCTGCGCGCGGCGCCGCCCCGCCGCCGGCCGCCGCGCCCGCGGCCGGACAAGACGCCGCGCCTGCGCCCGCCGCGCCGGCCGGGAAATAGGCGCGCATTCTCGAGGCGGCGTCGCCGCGACGTTGGACCAAAGGGCCACAATGTCCTTCACGCTCGCCATCATCGGCCGGCCGAATGTCGGCAAGTCGACCTTATTCAACCGGCTCGTCGGCAAGAAGCTCGCGCTCGTCGACGACCGGCCCGGCGTGACGCGTGATCGCCGAGAAGGCGAGGCGCGCCTTGCCGATCTGCGCTTCACCATCATCGACACGGCCGGCCTCGAGGAAGGCGCCTCCGCCACGCTGGAAGGGCGGATGCGCGCGCAGACGGAGGCGGCGATCGAGACCGCCGACGCCATTCTCTTCATGATCGACGCGCGCGTCGGGGTGACGCCGGACGACAAATATTTCGCCGATCTGGTGCGCCGGGCCGGCAAGCCGGTCATCCTCGCCGCCAATAAGTCGGAAGGGCGCAAGGGCGAGGCCGGCTTGGTCGAGGCCTATGAGCTCGGCTTCGGCGATCCCGTGCCGCTCTCCGCCGAGCATGGCGAGGGCCTCGGCGAGTTCTATGACGCGCTTCGCGAGGCGCTGCCGGAGGCGACCGCGGATTGGGAGGAGGATGAAGAGGCGGCGACCGACATCGCCGTCTCGGCCGATGAGGACGGCAGCGAGGTCGATCCCACCAAGCCGCTGCGCATCGCCGTCGTCGGGCGGCCCAATGCCGGCAAATCGACGCTGATCAATCGCCTGCTCGGCGAGGACCGGCTGCTCACCGGGCCGGAGGCGGGCATCACCCGCGACAGCATTTCCGTGCCATTCCGCTGGCGCGACCGCGATATGAAGCTCTTCGACACCGCCGGCCTGCGCAAGCGCGCCAAGGTCGTCGACAAGCTGGAGAAGCTCGCCGGCGCCGATGCGCTGCGCGCCGTGCGCTTCTCGGAGGTCGTCGTGCTGCTGCTCGACTCCGCCATTCCGTTCGAGAAGCAGGATTTGACCATCGCCGATCTCGCCGCGCGCGAGGGCAGGGCGGTGGTGATCGCGCTCGGCAAATGGGATGCGGTCGATGATCCGGGGACGCGGCTCGCCAAGCTGCGCGAGGAGGCCGAGCGCCTGCTGCCGCAGATCAAGGGCGCGCCGGTGGTCGCCGTCTCGGGCGTGACCGGCTATGGGCTCGACAAGCTCATGCACGCCATTCTCGAGGCGCATGAAGTCTGGAACCGTCGCATCTCGACGGCGCGGCTCAATCGCTGGCTCGAGAGCGCCATAGACGAGACTCCGCCGCCGGCGGTCTCCGGCCGGCGCATCAAGATCCGCTATATGACGCAGGCCAAGGCGCGGCCGCCGCATTTCATCCTGTTCGGCAATCAGCTCGATGAGCTGCCGGCGAGCTATCAGCGCTTTCTCGTGAATGGATTGCGCCGCGCCTTCGATCTCCCGGGCACGCCGATCCGCATCTCCACGCGCTCGGGCGAGAATCCATTCGACAAGGGGAAGAGATAGATCATTCTCGCGTCAGGTCGGATTTCTTCGGCGTGAGCGACAGCTTCGCCGGCATCTCCACGATCAATTCTGTCGCCTGATCTCTCATGAATTGCTCGGCTTTTGGGATCGGGGCCATGACGCCCAGCCGCATGTCGTAGGCGCTGGTCTCTATCCGATCGGCAGAGCCGGCGTTTTGGCCATCGAGCTCATCGGACGCCTGACAATCGAAAAAAGGGGCTTCAGCAAGCCGAATTCGTCCAGCAGAATGGCGGAAATGATGCGGGCGTGTCGTCGGAAGAACTGCATATTCGGCTCGCTGCGTCGAAGCCTTGTCAATTTCCGCGGTCTACAATGATTTTCTGATTTCGCGAAAGCGCTCTCAACTCGCCCCTTCGAACTGCGCCAGCAATGCGTCGCGCGCCTCGGCGATGCGGCGGTAGTCCTCCGCGCTGCCGCCGGCGTCGGGATGGGCGGTCTTGGCGAGACGGCGGAAGGCGGATTTGATCTCGGCCGGCTCCAGCGCGCCTTCCAGAGGCAATTCCAGCGTCTCGCGATGCTCCTGATTGTCGTCCTCGTCGAAATCGAACATCTTCTGGAAGGCGGCGCGCTGCTTGCGGCCTTCTAAGCGCAGCTCGACCTGATCCTCCTTCCAGCGCTGGAGCGACATCACGAGGCAGGCGCCGAAGGCGATGCGGCCCTGCGTCTCCAATTCGTCCAGGCTGAACGGCCCCACAACGTCATAGGGCGGCGCGAGACAGGCGGTGCGGACGCCGTCGACGATCTCGACGCGGCCGATCGCCACCGCGTCGGAAACGCCGAGCGAGCCGTTCCAGACGACCCAGTCCAATTCCTCCGCCATTCCGCGCGCTCTCATGCGTCGCACGCGCCCCGTCGCTTTTGTGCGAAAGTGCCCGCCGCGTTCGTACAATCTCGCGTTCTATGCAGTTTCGAAGCCAATTTTGCGCTGCAGCATGGATTTGGCGCCTCGTCCCCTGTCAAAGACGGTTTTGGCGCTTGGCAATCGTTAATTTCAAATTATTCTAAACAAGGGCGTTCCGACTGGCCATCGGGACAGTGGCGGCGCCCCGATAAGTGTTCATCCGAGGAGCTTTAGTCATGGCTACGCTCAAGGGCACCAAGACCGAACAAAATCTGAAGGATGCGTTTGCCGGCGAGTCTCAGGCGAACCGCCGCTATCTCTATTTCGCTCAAAAGGCCGATATCGAAGGCCATAATGACATCGCGACCGTGTTTCGTTCCACCGCCGAAGGCGAGACGGGCCATGCGCATGGCCATCTCGAATTTCTCGAGGTGGTGGGCGACCCCGCGACCGGTCTGCCGATCGGCAAGACCGAGGACAATCTGAAGGCCGCCGTCGCCGGCGAGACGCATGAATATACGGATATGTATCCGGGCTTCGCGCGCTCCGCCCGTGAGGAGGGCTTCGAGGAGATCGCCGATTGGTTCGAGACGCTGGCCAAGGCCGAGCGCTCGCACGCCGGCCGTTTCCAGAAGGCGCTCGACGAGCTGAAGTAAGCTCGCATCGCGAGACGCCGCGGCCGTCATGGCCGGGACAAGCCCGGCCATGACGTCGCGGAGGCGAGTGGAATCTGTGCATTCGATAGCCGCGCGCGGGGAGAGGGAGCGATGCGCCCGGAACCTACAATCACATCGGAATAATTCGACCAGGGCATGGAAGCGATGAGAGAAGGCGGGCTCGAGGCGCCCTTCCGGCGTCCATTGGATTGGGAAAATCCAGATTTCTACGACGAGGCGAATCTCGACGCCGAAATGCGCCGCGTGCTGGATATTTGTCATGGCTGCCGGCGCTGCTTCAATCTCTGCGATTCCTTTCCGCGCCTGTTCGATCTCGTCGACGGGTCGGCGAAAGGCGAAATCGAGACCGTCGCCAGCGCAGATTTCAAAAAGGTCGTGGACGCCTGCACGCTCTGCGACATGTGCTTTCTGACCAAATGCCCCTATGTGCCGCCGCATGAGTTCGATCTCGACTTTCCGCATCTGATGCTGCGCTATCGCGCCGTCGAGGCGAAGAAGAATGGCGTTGGATTCGCGGATCGCCAGCTCGCCGAGACCGACCGCAATGGCTCAGTGGCGACGAAGATCGCGCCGCTCGCCAATTGGGCGACCGACTGCTCGCATCATGCCGCGCGCAATGCGTTGGAGAAGGTCGCCGGCCTGCATCATGAGGCCGCGCTGCCGAAATATTCGAAGCAGATCCTAGAGGCGCTCGCGAAGGAGACGCCCGTCGCGGTGAACAGAGAGGCGCCGGGCTTCGGCCGCAGGGCGGTGATCTACGCCACCTGCTTCGGCGAATATAATGATCCCGGCGTCGGACTCGCTGCGCGCGCCGTGCTCGCCAAAAATGGCGTCGAGACGGAGATTCTGCATCCGCATTGCTGCGGAATGCCGCTGCTCGAGCAAGGGCTCATCGGCGACGTCGCGGCCTCGGCGAAGCAAGTGGCGGCCGCTTTCGAGCCCTGGATCGACAAGGGCTATGACATTGTCGCGCTGGTTCCTTCCTGCGCGCTGATGCTGAAATTCGAATGGCCGCTGATCGTCACCGATGACCCAAAAGTGAAGCGCCTCGCCGCCTCGACCTATGATCTCAGCGAATATGTCGTCGGCATCTCGCGCAAGGAGGGGCTGGCCGAAGGGCTGGCGCCGATCGAGGGCGGCGTCGCCTTTCATGTCTCCTGCCATTCGCGCGCGCAGAATATCGGGCGGAAGGGCGCCGAGCTCTTGAGCCTCATCCCGCAGGCGGATGTCGCGGTCATCGAGCGCTGCTCGGGCCATGGCGGCGCCTGGGGCTATAAGACGGCGAATTTCGAGACGGCGCTAAAGGTCGGCAAGCCGGTGGCGCGGCAGGCGCAATCCTCTGGCAAAGCCTATATCGTCTCCGAATGTCCGCTCTCCGGCCCGCATATCGTGCAGGGAATGGAGCGGCTGGACGCGGAGGCGAAAAAGCCCGAGCTTCTCGCCCATCCGATCGAGATTCTCGCGCGGGCCTATGGGGTGAAGTGACCGGGGAGGAGTTCGACTCGCGCAGCCCGAAGAACTGGAGCGATCAATGGCGCAAAAGCACCACATCACCGTCGCCGATCTTCTTCCGCCGGGCGAATACGCCAAGGTCCGCGTCGAGAGCCGCCGCCGCATCGCCGCGCGCAAGCGCAATCGCCGCGTCGAGGTCGGGCCTTTCGTGACCTTTTATTTCGAGGATTTCGAGACGATCTGGCTGCAGATCCAGGAGATGATCCACATTGAGAAGGGGACGCTCGAGCAGGCGCCGAGCGAGATCGCCGCCTATGCGCCGCTGATCCCCAAAGGCCGCGAATTGGTCGCCACTTTCATGATCGAGATCGACGATCCGCTGCGCCGAAAGCGCGTGCTGGATACGCTCGGCACGATAGAAGAGACCGCCTTCATCGAATTGGACGGCGAGCGCATCGTCGGCGTCGCCGAGGCCGATCAGGACCGCACCCGGGCCGACGGCAAGGCCTCGGCCGTGCAATTCGTGCATTTTCCCTTCACCGACGCGCAGGTCGCGGCCTTCCGGGAGCCCGGCGCACGCGCGCTGATCGGCTTCACGCACCAGAATTACGGCCATATCGCCGTCATGCCAGAGGCGGTGCGGGCGGAACTCGCGGGGGATTTTGCGTGAGCGCTTCCGGCTCCCCGAAATCCGCCAAGCGCGCGAAGGCGATCGACATCGGCGCGGAGTTGCTCGCATCGGTGCGGGAAATGAAGTCTGGCGCTATGGCGCGGGTCCACAATCCAGAAATCCCACAATTCGCGAGCGCGAGGCTCGCGTCCGGCCTGTCGCAGGCGGCGTTCGCCGCTCTGCTGGGCGTGTCCGTGCGGACCTTGCAGGATTGGGAGCAGGGGCCGGCGTAAGCCTTCCGCGGCTGCGGTGACGCTCTATAAGATCGCCGAGCGGCGGCCGGAGGTCTTGCGAGAGCTGGCGGCGTGAGCCGGCACGGAAAGCTGGCCTTATCCGCCGATTGCCCTTAAAGGGCGTGGCGAACCCGCCACTTTCCAGCGAGCCTCAGCCTTGACCAGCCCACAGCCGAGCGACCCCGTCTCGCGGCGGCGCACCTTCGCCATCATCTCCCACCCGGACGCGGGCAAGACCACGCTCACCGAGAAGCTTCTGCTGTTCGGCGGCGCAATCCAGCTCGCCGGCGCGGTGAAGGCCAAGCGCAACGCCCAGCAGACGCGCTCGGACTGGATGAGCATAGAGCGCGAGCGCGGCATTTCCGTCGTCACCTCGGTGATGACCTTCGAATATGGCGATTGCGTCTTCAACCTGCTCGACACGCCGGGCCATGAGGACTTTTCGGAAGACACCTATCGCACGCTCTCCGCCGTGGACGCGGCGGTGATGGTGATCGACGCCGCCAAGGGCATCGAAGCGCGCACGCGAAAACTGTTCGAAGTGTGCCGGCTGCGCGATATTCCGATCGTCACTTTCATCAACAAGCTGGACCGTGATGGCCGCGATCCCTTCTCGCTCCTCGACGAGATCGAGAAGACGCTGGCGCTCGACACCGCGCCCGTCACTTGGCCGATCGGCTCCGGCCGCAGCTTCGCCGGCACCTACTGCTTTGAGACCAAGTCCGTGCGCAAGATCGACGCCGACACGGAGCCGATGACCGTCTCCGGCCTCGACGATCCGGCGCTGCTCGCATTGCTGCCGGCGCATGAGGCGGACGCCTGGCTGGAAGAGGCGATGCTCGCCGAGGAAGGCTGCAAGAAGTTCGAGCTCGCGGCGTTTCGCGAGGGGCATTTGACGCCCGTCTTCTTCGGCAGCGCGCTGCGCAATTTCGGCGTGCGCGATCTCATCGACGCCATGGCGGAATATGCGCCCTCGCCGCGCGGGCAGGACGCCGACAAGCGCCATGTCGAGGCCAAGGAGCCGAAGATGGCCGGCTTCGTCTTCAAGATTCAGGCGAATATGGACCCGAACCATCGCGACCGCATCGCCTTCATGCGCGTCTGCTCGGGCAAGCTCGCGCGCGGCATGAAGGCGAAGATCGTGCGCACCGGCAAGACCATCTCGCTCAATGCGCCGCAGTTCTTCTTCGCGCGCGACCGCTCCATCGCCGATGAAGCCTATGCGGGCGATGTGGTGGGCATTCCCAATCACGGCATATTGCGTATCGGCGACACGCTCACCGAGGGCGAGGAGATTTCCTTCCGCGGCGTGCCGAGCTTCGCGCCGGAAATTCTGCGCCGCATCGTGATCTCCGACGCCATGAAGGCCAAGAAGCTTCGCGAGGCGCTGCGCCAGCTGGCGGAGGAGGGCGTGGTGCAGCTCTTCCTCCCCAATGACGGCTCCGGCGCTCTGGTCGGCGTCGTCGGCGCGCTGCAGCTCGATGTGCTGGCGACGCGGCTCGAGGCCGAATATGGGCTGGAGACGAAATACGAGACCTCGCGCTTCGGCATATGCCGCTGGATAACCTCGCAGGACCCGATCGCGCTGAAGAGCTTCATCGAATCGCACGGCTCCTCCATGGCGGAGGATATAGACGGCGCGCCCGTGTTCATGTCGTCGAGCGAGTTCCAGCTGCGCTATGACGCGGAGCGGCATTCGGCGATCGTGTTCTCGGATGTGAAGGATTATCAGAAGAGCGGGGCGGGAAAGGGGTGACGAGCGTTGTGGCGATTTTTCCGGGAAGGTCTATAATTTCTCTATAGCGAGGAGCGCCATCATGACCGACGAAGCGCGCATTGTTCTCGACCCCGCGGTGCTCGCAGGAAAGCCCGTCGTGCGCGGCACGCGGCTTTCAGTCGAATTCATCATCGGGCTGATGGCCGACGGCTGGAACGAAGCCGATATTCGACGCAACTATCCCGTTCTCGAGCGGGAGGATATCGTGGCCTGCCTCGGATATGCGCGTGATGCGCTGCGGTCGGAAAAAATTTTCCCCAGCGCCGCGTAGATGCGATTTCTCGCCGACGAGAATTTTCCGGGCGACGCAGTGTCGGCCTTGCGAGCCGCAGGTCACGATGTTTCCTCGGTGAGCGAGAGATCGCCGGGCGCGCGGGACGTGGACGTGCTCGTCATGGCGGAGACGGAGCTGCGCATTCTTCTGACCTTCGACAAGGACTTCGGCGAGCTCGCCTGGAACGCGGGGCTTCCGGCGTCCTGCGGGATAATGCTCTTTCGAATGCCGACGCCGCCCGCCGCCTCGATCGAGGAGGCGCTGCTCGCTCGCATCGAAGAACGCAGCGACTGGGCGGGCCATTTCTCGGTCATCGAGACCGGCCGCGTGCGAATGCGCTCGTTGCGCCCGGCCTGACGACGCGCCGCGGCGAAGCGAGACAATTCTTTCGCCTTCGCCTATGCTGCCCGATCGCAAGAGCAAAGGAGCACCGACCCATGTCCGAGGCGTCGTCCGGCCTCAATCTCGATCCGATCGGCGAGGATTTCATTCTCAGCCGGAAAGGCGACGATGGCGTGACGGCCAGAATCGTCCTCACCGCCGCCGATATTCTCGAATTGACCCGCTCCGCCTTGGCGCTGCGCGAGAAGGGCCTGGCCGAGCGGCAGCCGGCCAGCGGCGAGGTCGAGGCCGTGCTGGCGACGCCGGTGGAGTCGATCGCGCTGCATCGCGAGATGCTCGGCGACAATCTTCTGCTGACGCTGGTCTCGCCGGACGGCAATCGGCTCGCCTTCGCGCTTCCCTCGGCGGTCGCCGGCGATCTCGTGGAGCGGCTCTCGGCCGTCCTCGCGACGCAGACCGCCGCGCCGGCGCGGCAGTGAGCCTCTCGCCGTCAGGGCGAGACGCGATACTCCTCATCGAGATCGCCTCGGATCAGCGTGACGATCTTCTCCGTTCCCGAGCGGATCCAGCGCGCATGGCAGATCTTCGGGCCGCACAGCACCTCGGGGAAGCGATAGAGCGGCTTGCCGGAGGGAAGCTTGAGGCCGAAACCGGCGTCCGGCCTCCAGCCTTGGGCGGCGAGCTGGTCGCGAAACTCCCGATAGATCGGCAATTGCGAGAAATCGGCGTCCTGCGCGACCGCCGCTCCCGACAGGAGAACGAAGAGCGAGCCGGCGCAGGCGAGCGTCGCGCGCCGACCGGAGCTGGAGGAATTCATCTTGGCGAGCCCCCTCTGCTGCGCGGGCGAACGGGCCGGCGCCGCCGGCTTCATCGCATGATCGCGCCGCTGTGAAAAGTTCGACGCGAGTTTCGGAACAGAATGCGAGGCCCGCAACGAAAACGGCCCCGCTCGCGCGGGGCCGCTTCTTTGTCGGTCGCGGCGCTCAGCGCTCGGCGGCGTCCAACGCCCGCGTTAGGCTGCGAACTTCGGCGTCGCGCGAGCCGAGCGGGGCGAGATGGTAGCGCTCCTCGATCAGCTTCAGGATCGAGGTCGTGTCGTAATTCGCATGATCCACCCCGGAGCGATCGAAGCGCTTGGAGATCAGCAGCGCCGGAATGCGCGTGCCGGGACCCCAGCGATCATGCGCGCCGCCGCCGGCGTGATGGTCGTGGCCGTGATGATGCTCTCTTTCGGCCACATGCTCGCTCTGATAGGGCGGCGGCGGCACATGGTCCCAGGAGCCGCCGAACTCGTCATAGGTGACGATGATGAGCGTCTCGCGCCCATCCGGGCCGTTGACGATGGAGGCGATCAGATCGACGAGATGCGAGCTGCCGTCCGCCTCGCTGGCGTAGCCGGGATGCTCGTTCTCCGCGCCGATCGGCTTCACGAAGCTGACGGGCTTGAGCCGGCCGGTCTTGGCGAGCTGGACGAACTCCGCCTCGTCGCGCAGATGATCGTGGCGCGCCGTCGTACCGGGCGCATAGGCCTTGAAATAGTTGAAGGGCTGATGGTGGAACTGGAACAGCTTGTCCGGGCAGTTCGGAAACGTTGCCGTCGCCAGTGCGTTCGGATCGGCGCAGCCGATCCCGTTTCCATTGGTCCAGCCGGGCGCGCCGATGTCGCCATTGGCGTTGGACCAGCCGCCCGAATACCAGGCCCAGTCGATCCCGCGCGCGGAGAGACGGTCGCCGATCGTCGCATTTTCCAGCGGCGGCAGGCGCTTCGCATCCACCGTTCCGGGCGCGTAGGGCTGATAATAAGGCTGGATCGTGTTGATCGCGAAATCGCCGCAGGCGACATTCTCCGGTGTCGCCGGACGTCCCGAGGGAGGATTGCAGGAGGCGGTCAGCTGCGCGTCCTTGGCGGAAGAGCCGAGCAGATTCGTATAGAGCGCGGTGCTCGCCGCCATGCCATTGGCGTCGACCACGGAATGGAGGTCGTTTCCGCTCGCGTCATTGAGCGCATTGGCGAACACCGGCGTCGCCGAGGCGACGAGCCATTGGTGATTGAGGAAGGAGCCGCCGAAGGCCGATTGGAAGAAATGATCGGCGATGACGTAATGCGGCGCGCCACGCCTGTGGAGCGCGACATAGATCGGCAGCTTGGTCGTGTCGTAATAGCCCATGGAGAGGCCGGCGGCGTCGCTGCCCGTCACATAGCGATTCTGCTTGCCGCCATTGATCTGGAACTGTTCGCTGTAATAGCGATGCACGAGATCGCGCGTGCAGCCGCCCGTGAGGGCGCCGGCGGCATTCTTCAGCAAGCCGTTCACGGCCGAGACGCCCGGCGCCGGACAGGTCTTGTCGGTCGCGGCGATATAGTCGTCGATCTGGAAGGGCTTGTTCTGGAAGGCGCTGACGAAGGAGGTCGCTCCGGTCGCGTCCGTGCAGCTCGTCGCCAGCGGCGACGGCGAGGCGAGATTCACATCGTTCTGCAGCAGGCAGGAATAGGCGGTGGTCCCGTCGGCGCGGACCTGCTCGGTGTGCGCGGCGTCGGCGAAGGGCAGTCCCTGCACCGGCTCGCCATTCACCGCGCCCCACAGGCCGAACAGATTGTCGAAGCTGTGGTTTTCCTGGTAGATGACGACGATATGATTGAATTCGCGCAGAGATTCTGAGCTGGCGGGAGTCGCGGCGGCCGCGCAGGCGAGGGCCGCGAGGCCGCCTATCGAATGCTTCAGGAACATTTTGTAGCCCCCTAATATTGGCGGGGCGGACGCTAGCGAAGCAACATATCCGGTCGATGACAGTCGCGGCGACGCTTCGATCGCCTGCGACACGCCGGAAACGGGAGCGAATTGGCCGGCGCCGCGACAAACTCCGTCCCCGCGTCGGTTGCGCCTCTTTTCGTCCCTGCGAGAGCGTGATAAGCGAACCCTCACACCGATGCGCGAGCGCGCATTCTGCGGGCGGATTTCGATCGGCCGAGAGAATCTTGCGCTGAAAACGGGAGCTCGAGGCCGTTTCGGGATCGCCGTTTCCGGCGTCCCCGAGCGAAACCTCGCTTCCCGCGAACGGCTCCGCCCGAAGGCGCGGGCGAGCCGGGAGCCGCCGTCACTTGCCGCGCCTTGTCTCGATAGAGGATGCTAAATGAGCCAATCCGCTTTCTTCACTGCCTCGCTCGCCGATTCGGATCCTGATCTCGCCAAGGCCATCGGCCTCGAGCTCGGCCGGCAGCGCGACGAGATCGAGCTCATCGCCTCCGAGAACATCGTGTCCAAGGCGGTTCTGGAAGCGCAGGGCTCCGTCCTCACCAACAAATATGCCGAAGGCTATCCGGGCAAGCGCTATTACGGCGGCTGCCAGTTCGTCGACATCGCCGAGAATCTGGCGATCGAGCGCGCCAAGCAGCTGTTCGGCTGCGGATTCGCCAATGTGCAGCCCAATTCCGGCAGCCAGGCCAATCAGTCGGTCTTCCTCGCCCTGGCGACGCCGGGCGACACCTTCATGGGCCTCGATCTCGCCGCGGGCGGCCATCTGACCCATGGCTCGCCGGTCAATCTCTCCGGCAAATGGTTCAAGCCGGTTCCCTATACGGTGCGCAAGGACGATCAGCGCATCGATATGGAGCAGGTCGCCGCGCTCGCCGCCGAGCACAAGCCGAAGATCATCATCGCGGGCGGCTCCGGCTATTCGCGCATTTGGGACTTCGAGGCCTTCCGCAAGATCGCGGATAGCGTCGGCGCCTATTTCATGGTCGATATGGCGCATTTTGCCGGTCTGGTGGCTGCGGGCCTGCATCCGTCGCCCTTCCCGCACGCCCATGTCGTCACCACCACCACGCATAAGACGCTGCGCGGCCCGCGCGGCGGCATGGTGCTGACCAATGACGAAGAGATCGCCAAGAAGATCAATTCGGCGGTCTTCCCGGGCCTGCAGGGCGGCCCGCTGATGCATGTCATCGCCGGCAAGGCGGCCGCCTTCGGCGAGGCGCTGAAGCCCGAGTTCAAGGCCTATCAGCAACAGGTGAAAGACAACGCCCAGACGCTGGCCCAGACGCTGGTCGACGCCGGCCTCGCCATCGTCTCCGGCGGCACCGACAATCATCTGATGCTGGTCGATCTGCGTCCGAAGAAGCTGACCGGCAAGGCCGCGGAAGCCGCGCTCGGCCGCTCGCACATCACCTGCAACAAGAACGGCATCCCCTTCGATCCGGAGAAGCCTTTCGTTACCTCCGGCATCCGCCTCGGCTCGCCGGCCGCCACCTCGCGCGGCTTCGGCACGGCGGAGTTCAAGCTCGTCGGCGGCTATATTGTCGAGGTGCTGGACGGCCTCGCCGCCAAGGGCGAGGCGGACAACGCCGCGACCGAAGCCGCGGTGAAGGAGAAGGTCCACGCGCTGACGGCGAAGTTCCCGATCTATTGATCGGGGCTTTCCGCCCGTCATAGCGAACGAATCCGAGCGACCCAGAGCCGTTCCCGGCTCTGGGTCGCTTCGCTTTTAGGTGAGCGCTCCCGGTTGCGCTTCGAGCGGACCGATCACCGCCATGAGCCAGTCCTCCGGCACGTCGTAAATCTTCGCGAGCGCGCGCACGGTGTTGACCGCCGTGCGGTGACGGCCGTTCTCTATGTCGCTGAGCGTGCCCTGCGCCATGCCGAGCTTCGCCGCCACATCCTGTTGCGTCAGCCCACGCCATTTGCGGATCGCGGTCGCGAGGCGTTCGCCGCGCAGCATGAAAGCCGATACTTCCGCCGGCAGAACGCTATTCGGATCATTCGCCGACGCCGCCTTGCAGGCGTCGTATATGGCCGCGTCGGCGGCGTCCTCCTCCGCATCGGCGGCCGCCGCGACGAGCGCCTCGTAATCCGCGCGTGGAAGGATCGCCAGTTCTTCGCCGTTCGGCGTGGTGATAAACTGCGCCTTCATCGCTAGTTCCTCTTATAGGTCTTCCGGCGTCGACCGATATTATCGGTTGTATCAACCGATAATATCGGGGCAGAAGGGAGCCGGCAACGGCGCTCCCCAAAAATCGATCCCCGACGCTTGCGACAGTCCCGAGGAACGGGCTAAGCAGGCGGCTCGTCTTACAAAGAGCGGCCAATGCGCTGTCCCTATTGCGGCTCGCCCGACACGCAGGTGAAAGACTCCCGGCCGGCCGAGGATTCCTCCTCGATCCGGCGTCGGCGCGTCTGTCCTGGCTGTGGCGGCCGTTTCACCACTTTCGAGCGCGTGCAGCTGCGCGAGCTGATCGTGGTGAAGAAATCGGGCCGCCGCGTACCTTTCGATCGTGACAAGCTGATGCGCTCGCTGGAAATCGCGCTGCGCAAGCGGCCCATCGATCCCGAGCGCGTCGAGCGCATGGTCAATGGCGTCGTGCGCCAGCTCGAGAGCTCCGGCGACACGGAGATCGAGAGCACGCAGATCGGCGAATTGGTGATTCAGGGCCTCAAAACGCTCGACGATGTGGCCTATGTGCGTTTCGCCTCCGTCTATCGCGATTTTCGCGAGGTCGGCGATTTCCACGCGCTGATCGACGAATTATCGCATAGCGAGGGGGAGCAGCGCGCGGATACGGTGATGGACCCCGAAACCGCGCCGGGCGGGAGATGACCGCGACGAAGCCGCAATCCGAGTCTCAGACCGTCGTAGACGACGCCTTCATGGCGGCGGCGCTGGCGATCGGCCGGCGCAATCTCGGCCGCACCGGGCCTAATCCCGCCGTTGGCGCGATCATCGTCAAGGACGGCGTCGTCATCGCCCGCGGCTATACGGCGCTCGGCGGGCGCCCGCACGCCGAGGCGGTCGCCGTGGCCGCCGCCGGCGAGGCCGCGCGCGGCGCGACGCTCTACGCCACTCTGGAGCCATGCTCCCATCACGGTGCGACGCCGCCTTGCGTGGACACGATCATCGCCGCTGGAATCGCCCGCGTCGTCTCCGCGCTCGAGGACCCGGACGATCGCGTCGCCGGCCGCGGCCACGCCCGGCTGCGCGAGGCCGGCGTGGAAGTGACGACCGGCGTACGCGCTGCGCAGGCCCGGGCCGACCATCTCGGCCATATATTGCGGGTGACGCAGGGCCGGCCCATGGTCACTCTCAAGCTCGCTCAGACGGCGGATGGCTACGCCGCCGGGGCCGAGCACGACCCGCGCCTCTTCATCACCGGCGCACTCGCCGATAGCGTCACCCATATCGAGCGCTCGCTGCACAGCGCGATCATGATCGGCTATGGCACCGCCTCGGTCGATGATCCGCTGCTCACCGTGCGCCTTCCCGGCCTCGAGGCCTTCAAGCCGCTGCGCGTGGTGCTGGACGCGCGTCTGCGCCTGTCGCGCAGCTCCCGCCTCGCCGCCACGGCGCGCGAGACGCCGACCCTGGTCATCGTCGGGGAGGGCGTCGCCGAGGCCGAGGCGCAGGATTTCGCCGCCGCCACCGGAATGGAGGTCGCGCGCGCCGGCGTGGACGCCGCCGGACGTCTCGCTCTGAGCGAGGCGCTGGGCGAGCTGGCGCGGCGCGGAATCACGCGCGTCTTCAGCGAGGGCGGTCCGCGCGTCGCCGAGAGCCTGCTCGTCGCCTCGCTCGCCGATGATGTCGTCCTTCATACCGGGCTGAGGCCGCTGGGCCGTCAGGGCCGGCTCGCTCTCACCGCGACGGCGCGCGCCATTCTCGAGGATGAGAGCCGCTATCGCCTCGCCGATACGTCCATGCTCGGCGTCGATCGCATGACCCGCTACGAGAGGATCGGCTGAAATGTTCACGGGCCTCGTCACCGACGTCGGCGAAATTCTCTCCGTGGAGACGCGCGGCGAATTGCGCCGCATCGCCATCGCCTGCGCCTATCCGCTGGAGAGCATCGCCCTCGGCGCCTCCATCGCCTGCTCCGGCCCTTGCCTGACGGCGGTCGGACTGCGCCACGAGGGCGCCCGCACTGTCTTCGAGGTGGACGCCGCCGCCGAGACTTTGGCGCGCACCACGGCCGGCGAATGGGCCGTCGGCCGCCGCATAAATCTCGAGCGCTCGCTGAAGATCGGCGATGAATTGGGCGGCCATATCGTCACCGGCCATGTCGACGGGGTGGCGACGATTGTCTCCCGCGATGATTTCGACGGCATGTCGCGCTTCTCTATCGAGGCGCCGCATGAATATGCCCGCTTCATCGCCGAGAAGGGCTCTGTGGCGCTGGACGGAACTTCGCTCACCGTGAATGCGGTGGAGGGCGACCGATTCTCCGTTCTCATCATCCCGCACACGCTCGCGGTGACGACCTGGGGCGGCTATAGGGCAGGGGACCGCCTCAACCTCGAGGTCGATCTGATGGCGAGATACGCCGCCCGGCTGACGGAAGCGGGGAAGTAGGGCGCCGTCAGACGAGCGCCTCTCACGAGCTGTAGGCTTTGCCCGAAAAAATGTGTATCCATCGCCGCTTCGTTTCTAGAGAGCGTCGCGCGTCGCCACCCTAGCCCTCCCCGCTTCGCGGGAGAGGGAGCAGGTTGCGCGCTTCATAGAGAGTTCGCGGGACGCTCGCCGCATCCCTCTCCCGCAGCGGGCGAGGGTGATGGAGGGGTGCGCCCCTCCGCCCATGGAGTCGTGAATGGCAGGGTCCTACCGCGCCGATGACGATGATCTCGCGCCTGTCGAAGGCGCGCGCATTCTCGTCGTCGAATCGCATTTCAACGAAGATATCGTCGAGCTTCTGCACGAGGGCGCGGTCCATGCGCTGGAAGAGCTCGGCTGCGACGTCACCACCATCACCGTCCCCGGCGCGCTCGAGCTTGCGGCCGGCGCTGCCATCGCGCTGGACGCGGCGGAGGCCGCCGGCGCGCCATATGAGGGCGTGGTGGCGCTCGGCTGCGTCATTCGCGGCGACACGTATCATTTCGAGATCGTCGCCAATGAGAGCGCGCGCGCTCTCACCGATCTCTCCGTCTCGCGGCGCCTGCCGCTCGGCAATGGCGTCCTGACCGTGGACAATGAGGAGCAGGCCGTGCTGCGCGCCGATCCCAAGCAGGGCGGGGCCGACAAGGGCGGCGACGCGGCGTTGGCGGCGCTCGCCCTGGTGCGCTTGAAGCGCAAGCTCGGGGGCCGCTCGTGAGCGTCGAGGAGAGATCGGCGGCGCGGCTCGCCATCGTGCAGGCGCTCTATCAGATGGAGGTCGCCGGCAAGGGGCTGAACGAGATCTATGCCGAATTCGAGGTCCATTGGATCGGCCGCGAGATCGAGGGCGTCCAATATAAGCCGGCCGAGCTGCAGTTCTTCCGCGACATTGTGAAGGGCGTGCTCGACAATCAGGCGACCATCGACCGCGCGCTCGACCAGGCGCTGCAGGGCGGCTGGCCGCTGCAGCGCATCGAGTCGGTGATGCGCGCCATATTGCGCGCCGGCGGCTTCGAGCTGGGGTTTCGCCGCGACATACCTGTCAAAGTGGTCATCAAGGAATATGTGGACGTCGCCGGCGCATTTTTCGGCGCGACCGAGTCCGGCATGATCAACGCCGTGCTGGATCGCCTGGCGCGACAGGCGCGGCCGGAGCATTTCGCCGAGAAGTGAGGTGAGGCGATGAGCGAGCGCCGCTTCAGCGAGGACGAGCTCATCGCCGAAATCTTCGCGCCCTTGGCCGGGGATGGCGCCTTCGGCTTACGTGATGACGCTGCTCTGTTGCCGCTGGGAGGAGCGCGGGAGATCGTCGTCACCACCGATGCGCTGGTTTCCGGCGTGCATTTCTTCCCCGATGATCCGCCCGGCCTCGTCGCCAAGAAAGCTTTGCGCGTAAACCTCTCCGATCTCGCGGCCAAGGCGGCGGCGCCTCTCGGCTTTCTGCTCACTCTGGCGCTGCCGCCCGATTGGACCAATGACTGGGCGCGCAGCTTCGCCGCCGGCCTCGCCGAGGGTGCGCGCGAATTCGCGTGTCCGTTGCTCGGCGGCGACACCACGGCGACGCCCGGACCTTTGACCATCTCCATCGCCGCCTTCGGCCGCGCGACGCGTTTCGTCTCGCGTTCGGGCGCACGGCCGGGGGATCGCATTTTCGTCTCCGGGACCATAGGCGACGCCGCGCTCGGCCTCGGTGTCGCCCGCGGCGAGGCTTTCGCGGAAAGGCTCGGCGAGGGGACGCGGGCGCATCTGCTCGATCGCTATCGTTTGCCGCAGCCGCGTCTGCCCTTGATCGCGACGCTGCGCGAGCACGCGAGCGCCGCCATGGACGTTTCCGACGGCCTCGCCGGCGATCTCGCCAAGCTGCTGCGGGCGAGCGGCGTGAGCGGGCTTGTGGAACTCGGCAGGGTTCCGCTCTCGGCGGCGGCGCGGGAGGCGATCGCGCTCGAGCCGGAGCTGCTCTCTCGCGCGGTCACGGGCGGGGACGATTACGAAATCCTCTGCTGCGCCTCCGTCGACGCCGCCCCTGCGCTGGCGCTCGCGGCGGGGAAGGCGGGGGTCGCTCTCGCCGAGATCGGCGTCGTCACAGTTGGCGCCGAGCCGCCACAATTCTTAGATTCTTCTGGAAGTATTATAAATTTCAGTCGTCTATCCTTCAGCCACTTCTAGGCTCCGGGGCGGCGCGCGACCTTTGCCGCCATTGCCGAAAACCGGCGTTTCTGGCATGACTGACGCGCTATTCCCCGGCGCCGCAGCCGAACGATTCGCCTGCGGTCGGAATGTCGTTGTCGCCGGGACGAAATTGCCGCAGGCGCGGGCCACGAAAACAAATCAGCGCGCGCGGCCGAGGAACGGAGAGGGCGCAATCGTCATGGTATTGTTTCTCAGCATCGTCTTCGGACTATTGTCTGTCGCCTATGGCGTCAAGACTTGGCAAGAACTCGAGAAGGCGGACGCCGGCTCTGCGCGTATGCAGGAAATATCCGGCGCCGTCGCGGAGGGCGCGCAGGCCTATCTGAAACGCCAATATACGACGATCGCCTATGTCGGCGGCGTCATCTTCGTGCTGCTCGTCATTCTGCTCGGCTGGGCGGTGGCTTTCGGCTTCCTCATCGGCGCGGTGCTCTCGGGCGCGGCCGGCTTCATCGGCATGAATGTCTCCGTGCGCGCCAATGTCCGCACCGCGCAGGCGGCGACCATCTCGCTCGCCGGCGGGCTCGACATCGCCTTCAAGGCGGGCGCGATCACCGGCCTTCTGGTCGCCGGCCTCGCTCTGCTCGGCGTCGCGATCTATTACTTCATCCTCACCGTTTTCGCGGGCTATGCGCCTTCCGACCGCGTCGTGGTCGATGCGTTGGTGGCGCTCGGCTTCGGCGGCTCGCTGATCTCGATCTTCGCGCGTCTGGGCGGCGGCATCTTCACCAAGGGCGCCGATGTCGGCGCCGATCTCGTCGGCAAGGTCGAGGTCGGCATTCCGGAGGATGATCCGCGCAATCCCGCCACCATCGCCGATAATGTCGGCGACAATGTCGGCGATTGCGCCGGCATGGCGGCCGATCTCTTCGAGACCTATGTCGTGACCATCGTCGCGACCATGGTTCTGGCGTCGATCTTCTTCGCCGGGCAGGCGGGCCTCGCCTCTGCGATCGTCTATCCTCTGGCGATCGGCGGCCTTTCCATCGTCACCTCCATCGCCGGCACCTATTTCGTGAAGCTCGGCGCCGATGATTCCGAGATCGGCAAGATCGCCAGTCCGCTGTTCGAGAAGATCGGCGTGCCGGACACGATTATGGGCGCGCTCTATAAGGGCCTCATCGCCGCCGGCGTGCTGTCGATCGGCGGCCTCTTCCTCGCCACCACTTTCACGGTCGGCTGGGGCGAGATCGGCAAGGCCAATGGCGAGGCGATCCACGGCTATGGCCTGTTCTTCGCCGGCCTCATCGGCCTCGCAGTGACGGGCCTCATCGTCTACATCACTGAATATTACACCGGCACAGGCAAGCGCCCGGTGGTGTCGATCGCCCAAGCCTCGGTGACGGGCCATGGCACCAATGTGATCCAGGGTCTCGCCGTCTCGCTGGAAGCGACGGCGGCGCCGGCGATCGTCATCGCGCTCGGCATCATCTTCGCCTATCAGGCGGGCGGCCTCTATGGCGTAGCCATTGCGGTGACGACCATGCTCGGCCTCGCCGGCATCATCGTCGCGCTCGACGCTTTCGGCCCTGTCACCGACAATGCCGGCGGCATTGCGGAAATGGCGGGCCTGCCCAAGGAAGTGCGCCATAACACCGACGCGCTGGACGCCGTCGGCAACACCACCAAGGCCGTCACCAAGGGCTACGCCATCGGCTCCGCCGGTCTCGGCGCTTTGGTGCTGTTCGCCGCCTATTCCAACGATCTGCGGCACTTCACCGAGAGCGGCGTTCCCTACTTCAAGGATATCGGCAAGGTCGATTTCGATCTCGCCAATCCCTATGTCGTCGCCGGCCTCATCCTCGGCGGCCTCATTCCCTATCTCTTCGGCGGCATCGCCATGACGGCGGTCGGCCGTGCGGCCGGCTCCGTGGTGGAAGAGGTTCGCCGTCAGTTCAAGGAGAAGCCCGGCATTATGGACGGCACGGAGCGCCCGGATTACGGCCGCGCCGTCGATATGCTGACGCAAGCGGCGATCAAGGAGATGATCATCCCCTCGCTGCTGCCGGTGCTGGCGCCGATCGTCGTCTATTTCGGCGTGACCATCATCTCCGGCTCCAAGGCCAATGGCTTTGCGGCGCTGGGCGCGGCGCTGCTCGGCGTCATCGTCAACGGCCTCTTCGTCGCCGTGTCGATGACCTCCGGCGGCGGCGCCTGGGACAACGCCAAGAAGAGCTTCGAAGACGGCTTCGTCGATAAGGACGGCGTCACCCATTACAAGGGCGGCGACGCGCACAAAGCCTCGGTGACCGGCGACACGGTCGGCGACCCCTATAAGGACACCGCCGGCCCGGCCGTGAATCCGGCGATCAAGATCACCAATATTGTGGCGCTGCTGCTGCTGGCGATTTTGGCGCGGTGAAGCGAGAGGGATGAACGAGGAGAGGCGGGGGCGACCCCGCCTTTTTTCATGGCATTGATGATTTTCGTTTAGGTGATTACGAGTCGCTTGTATCGTTGTTCGGGATCGTCGGCTCATCCTGCCGATCAAACTCGAAGCGGCTTTGAGCATCGCTCGGCGGGAGTGGAAGGTCGGCAATGCCGACGACTTCGAAGCGGCCCCCCGCCATTTTTTTAATATGAGGGTCATCGGAGTAGATGACTGTCGCGCCTTCGACTGCGGCTATCGCAACGATCTGATCGTCGAATTTCGCCTTCGCGCGGGTAGCGCCCTCATTCTTCTGACCCGAGGCGACACGTTGCGCCTGGGTTGCTGCAAACTCGATCGCCGCCCGCTCATCAAATCCTGAAAGTAAGCGCACACCCGGCGCCGTTCACTCGGTGGGCTTGAAATTCCAGGGCATGAGCGCCTCGATGTTCTTGTTGGGCCATCGGTTGGCGATTCGTTCG